>NZ_MACH01000138.1 GCF_001884065.1 Bacillus proteolyticus | reverse complement strand
CCAAATGCCGAATATAATGCCAATAATGGATAACAACCAAATGCCAAACATGATGCCGATAATGGATAACAATCAACCGCCGAATATGATGCCATATCAAATGCCGTATCAACAGCCAATGATGCCGCCATATCCGCAGTATCAGCAACAAAATCCATACAATCAAATGCCGTATCAACAAATGGCGCCGCAATATACTTCTATGCCAAATCCAAATATGATGCCAATGGATAATAATATGCCGCCACTCGTGCAAGGTGAAGAAGATTGTGGATGCGGAGGAGAAAGTAGGTTATATAGCCCACAACCAGGTGGACCGCAATATGCTAATCCATTATATTATCAACCAACTCAGCCGGCATATGCACCACAGCCAGGAACGATGTATTATCAACCAGATCCACCAAATGTATTTGGAGAGCCAGTTTCGGAAGAAGAGGACGAAGAGGAAGTTTAAAAAAGGTGGGATTATTCCCGCCTTTTTTTGCATTCATGTTAATTAAAAAAAATAAAGGTTTTTCATCAAGTGTTAGAAAATTCCTAGTGAAATATTAACAGTGTAAAAAGCTACTCTGTTACTCATCATAAGAGGGAGCTTTTCAGAAGAGAAGTTCATTCTAACAGAGGGGGTTTTTGTATTGAATACGAAAGTAAAAGTGATTGCTGCTTCTTTGTTAGTTACCAGTGCATTAGCTGCATGTGGTACACCAAAAGATAATAATGCGATGGATGGACGTAACTACAATTACGAGCGTACATCTTATAATGATACACACCAGTATCGTGATAATGTAGCGCGTAATGATCGTTATACAGATTATGTAACATATAGAAACGGTCGTAACGATACAGGATATAATAATTATTACCGTGATGTAAATTACAATGGGCAAATTGCTAATCCGCATCCAACTCGTAATATTACAATGAACAATTCATACATTAACAATGATGGTAAAACTGCAGAAAAAATTACAAATCGTGTGAAACGTATGAATAACGTAGACCGCGTGTCTACAGTTGTATATGGAAACGACGTAGCGATTGCGGTAAAACCACGTAATCCAGTATCGAATGAAACAGCGCTCGCAAACGAAATTCGTCAAGCTGTTGCAAATGAAGTTGGAAATAGAAACGTATATGTTTCTGTAAGAAATGACATGTTTACTCGTGTCGATGCAATGAGTACACGTCTACGTAACGGTACAGTTACAAACGATTTTAATCGTGACATAGTGAATATGTTCCGAGACATTCGTTACGGTCTGACGGGTACAGTACGATAACAAATCAAAGAGGAAGGGCTAGCCCTTCCTCTTTATTTATCATCATCTTGTAAACGACGTTTTTTTATGAAATAACTAATGGAATAAGAAGTTAAAAAGCATATGAAGAAAATACTACCTGTAAGGATAGCTTCAAACAGAGGTCTTTCTGGACTGAAAATGATATAAATAATAGCCATGATAATTCCTACAATAAGAGAGCGTAAAACAAGTTTGTAATAAGGAGTTAACTTTATTTCCTTTTCACTTTCTTCTACATCGATTGAAATACTTAACTGTAAATAACTAAGTACAATACTTGTAAGAATAAATAATAACCATAATGGAGATTTCGTAATTTGATCCATTCCTTCCGTGAACCCGATATAGCCTAAAATTCCGATTATACCAAGGGATTGAAAAAGGAAGGCAATACGTATGTTTTTTAACGTTTGAAGTATGAGGCGTTCATCTTTTATTTTTTTCACACTATCCATCTCCAGTTTATTATGATTTCGCTGTTATACTTATTGTAACATATATATTGCATTTATCAATTTATAATTTACATAAATTCAATTAGGTGAAAGAGGAAGAAAAATATATTTAGAAATATGTTGCGCTTCTATCTTATTAATGTTATATTAGAAAAGCGATGAGCTAATTTACGTAAGACGAGAGATATGCTTAAGTGCTAAACACGCGAATGTGGTCGCCTGGTCTCTCGCCGTAAACGCATCAAGACGCCTGCTTTGCAGGCGTCTTTCATTTTATATAAAAGTAAATGATATATGCAGATAGGATAAATTCTTATCTGCATTTTTTATTTTCTCTAGAAATTTAATACTAATGTTTATATGGATAAAACCCCCATTTCCGGAAAAACTACAAATGAAAGTATGATTTTGCCTAGAAGAGGTGAACGGAAATGAAATGGATACTAATTGCATTGCAAGCTTTCGTTATGATGTTTTGCTTAGCTTATGGATCCGATGTGAGGGCAGAAGTAGTAGAAAAAGAACCTCAAGTTACAATTTTATTAGAGCGCATGTATGTTGATGGAGAAGTAAGTGAGGAAATACTGACAGAAAAAGTAGCGGATTTAGAAAGATTTTTGCAGCAATATAAAGAATGGCAACTTGTTGATCGTGATGATGTACAAATCGTATTACAAAAGAAAGTTGATGATATTTCTCCTTTATTGAAGACGAGCGGTTATTTTGGTGTTTCAGAGGAAGGGATATTACAAATTTTCAAAGGGGTACCGAAAAGTGATAACGCGATTCACTCCTTCTTTCAAATTGATATGAAAAAGCTTGAGAGTTATGAGCGTGCAAAATTGAAACGTGGTATTCGCATAAAATCAAAAGAGAGTTTTGTGAAGACGATTGAAAAAATGAAGCACTATGCAGTGCAAAATAAGAAAAAAAGCAGCTCATGGTGAGCTGCTTTTTCTTATTTATTTTTAGCTAAAATTTCTTTTGCAATTTCATCAATTAGCATGTCTTTTCCAATTGGATTGAATGCTTTCGTATTGAAGACTTCATTTGATACTTCGTATACGTGATTGCTTTTTACTGCTTTATTGTCTTTCCAAACGGCACTGTTTTTATAGTCTTCGTACACTTTATCAGCTTCACCGCCGAAGTTTACGATAAACATTTGGTCAGGCTGGAATGCAACAAGACCTTCTAGTGATACTTGTGCCATCGTTTGTTTTAAATCTGTACCTTTTGTTGCTGGAAGTTTTAAATCGTTAAAGATGATGTCACCGTATCCGAAGCTACCGTATACACGGAAGTTTTGAGGTGTAACTGCGACGAACATAAAGTTTTCATCTTTTGTTTTTTCTTTAATTTTTTTTGATAAAGAGTCTGCTTTTTTATCGTAGTCTGCAATCCATTTGTCAGCTTTCTTTTCTTCGTCAAATAGTTTACCTACTTCTTTAAACTTACCACGCCAGTCTTCTAGATTTGTTTCTAGAACAACTGTCGGTGCAACTTTTTCTAGTTGATCATAAATTTTCAATTGACGATTGTTTAAAATAATTAAGTCTGGTTTTAAAGCTGTAACAGCCTCTAGGTCAACTTTAGGCGCCCAGTACCAGCCGACGGCCTTTACGCCGTCTAGCTTGTCCGTTAAGTGATTTTGGATTTTATCTTTATACGTGTTTGCTGTGCCAACAGGTTTATGTCCAAGGATTAATAATTCCTCTGTTGATCCAGATAAATCAACAATTCTCTTTGGATTAACTGGAATTGTTGCTTCCCCTTTAGCATGTTTTACAACTTTTGTTTTCGGTTGTTCTTTTGCTTTTGATTCTTCTTTTTGAGAAGAACAGCCAACGATAGAAAGAACAACTAGCATAATAGTAAATAAAATAAATAGCTTTTGTTTCATCCTGATGTAACCCCTTTAATTAATATTGATAATCATTATCGACCTCTGTATATTAAGGGGCTTTATACTTTCTGTCAATGGAAAATAACAGAAGTTTCAAATAGAGAACATTTGTTGGGGTATTCTCGCTTTTCTATTGTTAAATATGTTAAAATGGAATACATGATTTGAGAGGGAGAGATCGTATTTTGTTTGAATATGTTACAGGTTACGTGGAATATGTAGGACCGGAATATGTCGTAATTGATCATAATGGAATTGGTTATCAAATTTTCACACCAAATCCGTATGTATTTCAAAGAAGTAAGCAAGAAATTCGTGTCTATACATATCATTATGTGAGAGAAGATATTATGGCACTTTACGGATTTAAAACACGTGAAGAGCGTTTATTATTTACAAAGTTGTTAGGTGTGTCTGGCATTGGGCCAAAAGGCGCTCTTGCAATTTTAGCTTCTGGTCAAACAGGACAGGTCGTTCAAGCGATTGAACATGAAGATGAGAAGTTTTTAGTGAAGTTCCCGGGCGTCGGAAAGAAAACAGCGCGCCAAATGATTTTAGATTTAAGAGGAAAACTAGCAGATGTTGTACCAGATGCATTTGTTGATTTGTTCTCAGATGTTGAAAGTTTTGATGAGAAGAAAGGTTCCTCAGTTGAACTTGATGAAGCACTGGAGGCACTGCGTGCACTTGGTTATGCAGAACGGGAAGTTTCTCGTGTTGTACCAGAGTTATTAAAAGAATCATTAACGACGGATCAATATATTAAAAAGGCACTTAGTCTTTTACTAAATGGTAAGAGGTGAGTATAATGGACGAACGTCTCCTTTCAGGGGAATCTGGATACGAAGATGCGGATTTAGAGTATTCATTACGGCCACAGACGCTCCGTCAGTATATTGGCCAAGATAAAGCGAAACATAATTTAGAAGTGTTTATTGAAGCGGCGAAAATGCGTGAAGAAACGTTAGATCACGTACTTTTATATGGGCCACCTGGACTTGGTAAAACGACGCTTGCGAATATTATTGCCAATGAAATGGGTGTTAACATTCGAACGACGTCAGGTCCCGCAATTGAAAGACCAGGAGATTTAGCAGCGGTATTAACAGCACTTCAGCCTGGAGATGTATTGTTTATTGATGAAATTCATCGTTTGCATAGATCAATCGAAGAAGTACTATATCCTGCGATGGAAGACTTTTGCCTTGATATCGTAATTGGAAAAGGACCGTCAGCACGGTCTGTACGCTTAGATTTACCTCCATTTACATTAGTTGGAGCGACAACACGTGCCGGAGCATTATCAGCGCCGCTCCGTGACCGTTTCGGTGTACTTTCAAGATTAGAGTATTATACAGTGGATCAGCTTTCTGCGATTGTTGAACGTACAGCAGAAGTGTTTGAAGTTGAAATCGACTCATTAGCTGCACTAGAAATTGCAAGACGTGCTCGTGGCACACCTCGTATAGCGAATCGTTTATTACGACGTGTACGTGATTTCGCACAAGTTCGCAGCGACGGAACAATTGCAATGGAAATTACACAAATGGCGTTAGAACTACTGCAAGTAGATAAATTAGGTCTTGATCATATTGACCATAAATTATTACTTGGTATTATTGAAAAGTTTCGCGGTGGTCCAGTTGGACTAGAAACAGTTTCGGCGACGATTGGGGAAGAATCTCATACGATTGAAGATGTGTATGAGCCGTATTTATTACAAATTGGCTTTTTACAACGAACTCCAAGAGGCCGGATTGTAACACCGCTTGCATATGAACATTTCGGAATGGAGATGCCAAAAGCATGACGGAGATGCCAAAGCTGCTTATTACAGCCGGTATTTTACTCATTGTTGTTGGTCTAGCTTGGAAGTTCATAGGAAGGCTTCCAGGCGATATTTTTGTGAAAAAAGGTAACGTTACCTTTTATTTTCCTATCATTACATGTATTGTGTTAAGTATTGCATTATCTTTTATTATGTATATAATAAATCGATTCAAATAAGAAATAGGTGGATACAGTTATGGATATTAATCTGTTTGATTTTCATTTACCAGAAGAACTTATTGCACAAGTCCCGTTAGAAGATCGTGAAACATCAAGATTAATGGTGTTAGACCGTGAAAATGGTGATATTGAGCATAAACATTTTACAGACATTCTTTCTTACTTACATGAGGGAGATTGCTTAGTTTTAAATGAAACGAAAGTTATGCCTGCTCGCTTGCACGGTGTGAAAGAAGATACAGGCGCGCACATTGAAGTGCTTCTTTTGAAACAAGAGGAAGGCGATAAGTGGGAAACGCTTGTTAAGCCAGCGAAACGTGTAAAAGAAGGAACTGTAATTTCTTTTGGTGAAGGGAAATTAAAAGCAACTTGCACAGGAACTGCAGATCAAGGTGGACGTCAGCTTGAATTTTCATATGACGGCATCTTCTATGAAATTTTAGATGAACTTGGGGAAATGCCACTTCCTCCATATATTAAAGAGACACTGGAAGATCGCGATCGCTATCAAACAGTATATGCGAAAGAAATCGGTTCAGCAGCAGCACCGACAGCGGGACTTCACTTTACCGAAGAGTTACTTGAGAAGTTAAAGCAAAAAGGCGTTCAGTTAGCATTTATTACACTTCACGTAGGACTTGGAACATTTAGACCGGTTTCTGCAGATACGATTGAAGAGCACCATATGCACGCAGAATATTACCATATGTCTGAAGAGACAGCGGCATTATTAAATCGTGTGAAAGAGAATGGTGGACGTATTATTACTGTAGGTACGACATCAACTCGTACGTTAGAAACGATTGCGACTGATCATAGTGGTAAGCTTTGCGCAGCTTCTGGCTGGACAGATATTTTTATGTACCCAGGATATGAATTTAAAGCAATTGATGGTTTAATTACAAACTTCCATTTGCCGAAATCAACACTAATTATGCTTGTAAGTGCATTTTCAAATAGAGATAATGTACTTCATGCTTATAATGAAGCAGTAAAAGAAAAATATCGTTTCTTTAGCTTCGGTGACGCAATGTTCGTTGCATCTCACGCTAAAATGAGAAACAAATAAAAGGAGTAAATTATGACAGCAATTCGTTATGAATTTATTAAAACTTGTAAACAAACGGGTGCGCGTTTAGGTCGTGTACATACGCCGCACGGTTCATTTGATACACCAACATTTATGCCAGTGGGGACACTTGCAACAGTTAAGACAATGTCACCAGAAGAATTAAAAGCGATGGATTCTGGCATTATTTTAAGTAATACGTATCATTTATGGCTACGTCCAGGTCACGAAATTGTTCGTGAAGCAGGTGGTTTGCATAAATTTATGAACTGGGACCGTGCGATCTTAACGGATTCTGGTGGTTTCCAAGTATTCAGTTTAAGTGACTTCCGCCGTATTGAAGAGGAAGGCGTTCACTTCCGTAACCACTTAAATGGAGATAAATTATTCTTATCACCAGAAAAAGCGATGGAAATCCAAAATGCATTAGGTTCAGATATCATGATGGCATTTGATGAGTGTCCACCGTTCCCAGCTACTTTTGAATACATGAAAAAGTCTGTAGAGCGTACGAGCCGTTGGGCAGAGCGTTGCCTAAAGGCGCATGAGCGTCCGCAAGACCAAGGTTTATTCGGTATTGTACAAGGTGGGGAGTTTGAAGAGCTTCGTCGCCAAAGTGCGAGAGATCTTGTTTCAATGGACTTCCCTGGCTATGCTATAGGCGGTCTATCTGTTGGTGAACCGAAAGATATTATGAATCGTGTTCTTGAGTTTACAACACCACTTCTTCCTGATGATAAACCACGTTACTTAATGGGAGTAGGTTCTCCTGACTCGTTAATTGATGGTGCAATTCGTGGTGTTGATATGTTTGATTGTGTACTTCCAACTCGTATCGCTCGAAATGGTACATGTATGACAAGTGAAGGTCGCCTTGTTGTAAAAAATGCGAAATTCGCTAGAGACTTCGGTCCGCTTGATCCAAACTGTGATTGCTACACATGTAAAAATTACTCTCGTGCGTACATTCGTCACTTAATGAAATGTGATGAAACGTTCGGAATTCGTTTAACGTCTTATCACAACCTTCATTTTCTGTTAAACTTAATGGAGCAGGTGAGACAAGCTATTCGTGAAGACCGTCTTGGCGATTTCCGCGAAGAGTTCTTTGAACAGTATGGCTTTAATAAACCGAATGCTAAAAACTTCTAATACATAATTTAAAAGGAGGAAAAAAATATGAATCCAGGTATGATGAATATCATTATGATCGTTGCGATGTTTGCGATTTTCTATTTCTTATTAATTCGCCCGCAACAAAAGCGTCAAAAAGCAGTTGCTCAAATGCAAAACGAATTAGCAAAAGGTGATGCTATCATAACAATTGGTGGCTTACACGGTACAATCGAATCAGTAGATGAAACGAAAATCGTTATTAAATCTGGTGGTTCACACTTAACTTTCGATCGCAATGCGATTCGTGAAGTTGTGAAAAACTAATGAGGAAGGCCCTGCATGAAATGTGCAGGGCCTTTTTTTAGTTATTTTGTTTTGACATATTTACACCGAAAATACCACCGAGTGTACTCGCGCCCATTAATGCCAATTGGTAAAGTAACTGTGAGTTCGATAAAGTTTGAGAGAAACCTAAATAGTTAACTAGAAAAACAAGCATAGCGAATGTAAGTCCCGTTGTGAAACCTACTAGCCAACCTTTCCCTTGCGCCTTTTTTCCAGCAATAAACCCAGACATAAGCATAGATAGAAGAGCTAGTATCAAAATAGTAACGGTTAATGTCCCTTCATTCATATTCGTAAACTTTAATAATAGAGCTATAACCATGCTAGTAATAGATGCGAGGATAAGTAGGGTAATAATACCGAAGCCGATTGCAGTTGATAATTTTTTCGTTCCATCCATTTATGAATTCCCCCTTTTTAATACAAGCATATTTTCATTTTGATCAAGTTAGACTAGTTTCTTTTTTGTAGGGGAATCTATAAATAAAAAAGGAGATGTAGAAATGGAATGGGTATCAATAATTGGCCGGACGATGCTTTTGTATATCATTATCTTAATTATTTTCCGTCTTATGGGTAAACGTGAAATTGGAGAGCTAAGTGTATTAGATTTAGTCGTATTCATTATGCTTGGAGAAATGGCCGTAGTAGCAATTGAAAATACCGATAAATCACTTTGGCATCAATTAGTTCCGATGATTTTTCTTATGTGCATACAAATCATTTTGTCAATTATATCTTTAAAGTTTCAACGTTTTCGACATTTAATAGAAGGTGAACCGGCTATTCTTATAAATGCGGGAAAGATTGATGAAAAAAAGATGCGGAAACAGCGCTATAACATAGACGATTTAATGATGCAACTAAGGGAGCAAGGGGTCGGGGATGTGCGGGATGTGGAATATGCTATTTTAGAACCGTCAGGGAAGTTGTCTGTTTTTCAAAAGCAAAAAAGTAAAAAGAGTAAAAATGATACGCCGATTTTTACACTCCCATTAATTATTGATGGAGAAATTCAATTCAATCATTTGCAAATGATTGAACACACAGATGAATGGCTCATTGGGAAATTAAAAAACTTAGGTTATAACGATATAGCACAAATTTTATACTGCAGCTTTCAAAATGGCCAATTTTTTGTTGATTTGAAAGAAAACTAGAGGCTTACCGTATTAAATAGTAAGCCTATTTACTTCAAAAATGAAAGTTTCCGAATGATAGGGAGGTGACTCAACTCTTCTCTTCGAATGAGTTTGAAAGCAAAGAGGAGGAAAATATAAACGATTGTTGTTAAAGTGATTTCCCATAATGTTTGTACGCCAAGTGAATGAGAGAAAATAATATATTTATGAAGGTAAAAACCGAAGGCACCTGCAATGCCGATGGCAAGTCCTCCAAAAATATAGTCTTTTGCATAAATAGTAAATTTAATTTTCTTTAAAACAGTAGCATAGTGAAGGAATGTTACCGTCACTATATTTGCTGCGATTGCGAGAGCAACCCCCATCATTTGGAACTCTGGGCGCGAAGCGAGTGCAAAAATAACGATTAATTTTACGATAGCGCCAATAAATGTGTTCATCATAGCAGCTCTTGCTAAGTTTAAAGCTTGCAACACAGATGTAAGTGGGCTTTGAAAATAATGAAATAAAAAGCAAGGTGCAAGAAGTTGGATGAACGCTGTTGCACTGTCCGATCCATACATAAGCGTTAAGACGGGTGAAGCAAATACATATAAAATAACGACTGACCATCCACCGGTAATTAAGGAAATTCGAAGTGCTTGTTGTAAACGGTGTTCCACTAATTTGTGCTGTCTCTTTGCCATCGCTTCGCTAATGGAAGGGACGAGTGCTGTAGAAAGAGCGTATGTAATAAAGGCAGGTAGTGATAGAAGCGGGAAGGCATAACCGTTCAATATACCGTATTGCTGTGTTGCGACAGAAGCGGCAACCCCGGCAATTGCTAAGCTTTGCATAACGACGATAGGTTCAAAGAAATAGGAAACGGAACCGATTAAACGGCTTCCTGTAGTTGGAAGTGCGATATCCATAAGAGAATAAAATGTATTTTTGCTCTCCTTTACCGTAGTGAAAAAACCAGAGCGTATAGATAAATGTTTTTCGCGCTGGAATAAAGTAAGTAAAAATAATAAAGATGCAACTTCGCCAAGAACGGCTGATAGCATGGCGCCAGCTGCAGCATATTCTACGCCGTAAGGTAAAAATAACCGAATGCATACAGCGATAATTGTAATGCGGACAACTTGTTCTATAACTTGAGCATAGGCGCTAGGCTTCATATTTTGTTTCCCTTGAAAATAACCGCGTAAAACAGAAGAAACTGCAATAACAGGGACGACAGGTAAAATAGCCATTAATGGATAGTACGTTCTTTCATCGGTTAATAATGTTTTTGCTAGAACAGGCGTGAGGAGCATAATTCCAATTGTTAAAATGATACTAATAACGGATGTAACAGCTAGGGAGACAGTTAATATTTTTTTGACTCTTTGTTTATCGTTCACTGCTTCTGCTTCTGCTACAAATTTTGCAATTGCAACAGGAAGGCCAATTTGTGTTAATGTAATTGCTAAAATGAAGGTGGGAACAGCCATCATATAAAGGCCAACGCCTTCTTCTCCTAAAATACGTGCCATTACAATGCGGTTAATAAATCCAAGGATTTTTGTAATAAAGCCAGCTATCATTAAAATAAATGCACCTTTTAAAAAGCTTTGTCTCGTCATGGTCTTCTCCTACCTTCTCAAAATCAGTGGAATGATTTACAATAATTTATATGCACGTATGAGACAAGAATGACAAGCATTTAAGAGAGTGCAGTATTGAGGGAACTCTTGAAAGTGGTTATTGCTGTCCATTAGAGCGGGATTAAAAGCGACTTTTCGTGCTGAAATCAGAAGGAGATGTTATATATGTTGGATAAAGAGGCTTTGGTAGAATCATACCGCGGACAGTTACAAGTCGTTTTAGAAAGTAAAGTAGAAGAGTTTCAAATGTTCGGTTACGACCGAGTGACAGATAATGATATTTGGAAGTTTCTCAAGGCGAAAAAGTGGAAAAAGATAGACAGTGATGTTAGGTTATATGAATTAGTAAATGATGTATTAAGAGTAAGTACTAATGAATATATGAATTATTTAACTGTTGAAGCATATCAAGCGCCACTTTGGTCGTTTGATGAATATGAAAATAAATAACCGACTGTAATTGGTTTGTTCTTCCTTTTGCAGTATAATGATAGGTATTGATAAAGAGGAATTAATTATGTCTAAGATTATATATAAAGGAGGTAGTGAAGAGGAAAAATAAATAATGAAAGTGTAGGCATGGTGACAAACTTACCTACACAGCTAGTGATGAACTAGCGGAAATACATGTATTTTATAGAAAGTAAGTCTACTAACTAGGCGTATGCACACGTGTAAAAATGAATCGTAAGAGATTTATTGAAAGTGTTAGTAGCAGAAAGAGGGTACATATGGCAAAGCGTGGTACAAGAATTGCCGCCTTTTTCCTCATCGTTTTATTAATTGGTGGAGTGATTGGTGCGGCAGGAAAAGACATAGCAAAAGGAATTAGTCTAGGACTAGACCTTCGCGGTGGTTTTGAAATTCTGTATGAAGTAAAACCAGCCAAAAAAGGTGATAAAATCGATCGTGATGCACTTGTCAGTACAGTAGGTGCTCTTGAAAATCGTGTCAATGCACTCGGTGTAAGTGAGCCGAACATTCAAATCGAAGGAGAAGATCGAATTCGCGTACAGCTTGCTGGTGTACAAGATCAGCAAAAAGCACGTGACATGTTATCAACACAAGCAAAATTAACATTCCGTGATGTGAATGACAACCTTCTTATGGACGGAGCGGATTTAAAAGGCGGCGGAGCAAAGCAAACATTTGATGAGCAAGGCCGTGCAAGCGTAGGTCTTACACTAAAAAGCGCTGACAAATTCCGTGAAGTAACTGAAAAAATTTCAAAAATGCCACCACCAACGAATTTAATGGTAATTTGGCTTGATTTTGAAGAAGGAAAAGATTCGTATAAAGCAGAGTCTGCAAAACCGAATCCGAAGTTTTTATCAGCAGCAACAGTAAACCAAGTATTTAACCAAGCTGAAGTATCTATCGTAGGTGGAAACTTTACAGTGGAAAGCGCGAAAGAACTTTCATCTTTATTAAATGCAGGTGCACTTCCTGTTGATTTAAAAGAAATGTATTCAACATCTGTTGGAGCGAAATTTGGGCAACAAGCATTAGAGCAAACGATTTTCGCTAGTGCGATTGGTATTGCTATAATCTTCTTATTTATGCTTGTATTCTACCGTTTACCAGGACTTGTAGCGGTTATTATGTTAGGGTTATACATTTTCGTTACATTGCTTGTCTTTAACTGGATGCATGCGGTTCTTACGTTGCCAGGTATTGCAGCGTTAGTGCTCGGGGTAGGTATCGCAGTTGATGCGAATATTATTACGTATGAGAGACTGAAAGAAGAGCTGAAAATTGGTAAGTCGATGATGTCAGCATTTCGTGCTGGTAACCATCGTTCATTAGCGACAATTTTAGATGCGAACATTACAACACTTGCAGCAGCTGGTGTATTATTCGTTTATGGTAATAGCTCTGTAAAAGGATTCGCAACAAGTTTAATTGTTAGTATTTTAGTCGGTTTCATTACGAACGTATTCGGTACGCGTTTCTTACTAGGTTTACTTGTAAAGAGCCGTTACTTCGATAAAAAACCATCTTACTTTGGTGTTAAGGAAAAGGATATTATTCCATTAACAAAAGGTGTAGTACATCCACCGACAAGATTTGATCGTATTAATTTCGTAAATATCGGTCATAAATTCCTTATCTTCTCGATGGTAGTTGTAATTGCAGGTGCAATTATACTACCAATTTTCAAACTGAATCTTGGGATTGACTTTGCAAGTGGTACACGTATCGACTTGCAATCTAAACAAGCACTTACTGTGTCAGATGTTCATAAAGATTTGGAAGAATTGAAAATTGATGTGAAGGAAGAAGATATTGTACCGACTGGGGACGACAATAAAGGTTTCGCCGTTCGTACATTAGGAGTTTTATCAAAAGATGAAATTGCGAAAGCAAAAACATTCTTCCATGATAAATATGGTACAGAGCCAAACGTAAGTACAGTTTCACCAACAATCGGTAAAGAAATCGCACGAAATGCATTTATCGCAGTATTAATTGCTTCGGTAGTTATTATCTTATACGTAAGTATTCGATTCCGATTTACGTATGCATTATCTGCAGTACTTGCATTACTACATGACGCATTCGTTATGGTTGTTATGTTTAGTCTTTTCCAGATAGAAGTAGACTTAACGTTTATCGCTGCGGTATTAACGATTATCGGTTATTCTATTAATGACTCAATTGTTACCTTTGATAGAAACCGTGAATTATACAAACAGAAAAAACGAGTTCGCGATATAAAAGACCTAGAAGAAATCGTAAATGCAAGTATTCGTCAAACGCTTGGACGTTCGATTAACACCGTATTAACAGTGTTATTCCCGGTAATTGCGTTACTTATCTTCGGTAGCGAGTCACTACGTAACTTCTCGTTTGCTTTACTTGTTGGATTAATCGTAGGTACGTATTCTTCTGTTTTCGTTGCCTCTCAAATTTGGTTACTACTTGAAAACCGTCGTTTGAAAAAGGGGAAAAACAAGAAGAAGGTTGAGAAAGTAGAATCTGAACCGCAAGTATAAAAAAGGTGATGTCTCTTTATGAGGCATCTCTTTTTTCGTTTGTGGATACAATAAGGTAGCGACTTTTGAAAGAAGAAAGTGGAAGAAAGTGGTAAGGTTATCGCTGTTTTTGTTAAAATAAAGTGACACTTTAATAAGTGGGGGTTTTGTTCATCCCCACTTATTATTAGCCCTCACTAATCGGACTTTTACGGGCAGCACGACTCCCACCTAACTCCTCTTATTTGCCGGATTTTGAGGTGGGGGGCTTACTGCCCACAAATAGCGGGATAAAAAGATAGGTTAAGAAAAGAAGGGATTTTAATTATGGAAAAAGATGAACGTTTTAAACAGGCCGAGTTTGGTGCTATTGTCGGAATCGTTGGTAATATTATATTAGCGATTATAAAAGCGGTAATCGGTTATATTGGAAACAGTAAGGCGCTATTGGCGGATGCTGTGCATTCTGGGTCAGATGTAATTGGTTCGTTAGCTGTACTTTTTGGATTACGAGCAGCGAAGCAGCCGCCTGATGAAGATCATCCGTACGGTCATGGCAAAGCGGAATCGATTTCAGCGATTATTGTTGCGGTATTATTATTTATTGTTGGACTAGAGATAGCGATTTCGTCTATAAAAGCTTTTTCACAAGAACTAGAACCGCCGAAGGGAATTACAATTTTTGCTGTCATTTTTTCTATTGTCGTGAAAGAAGGAATGTTTCAATATAAATTCCGATTAGGGAAAAGGATAAATAGTGATGCAATTATTGCAAATGCATATGAGCACCGTTCGGATGTGTTTTCCTCAATTGCAGCTTTAATCGGCATTTGTGCAGCTATCATCGGTGGTAAATTAGGTTTAGATTGGCTTGTATATGCCGATCCGATTGCAGGATTATTTGTTTCAATTCTTGTTGCGAAAATGGCGTGGAGTATTGGGGCAGAAGCGATTCATGCAACGCTTGATCATGTTCTTCATGAGGAAGATGTTATTCCGCTTAGAGAAGCAGTACTTCAAATAGATGGTGTGAAAAAAATCGGTTCTTTATATGCGAGGGAGCATGGTCATTACGTTATTGTTGATATTAAAGTTTCTGTAGATCCATACATTACTGTAGAAGAAGGGCACCGCATTGGAAAGCATGTGAAAGAAACGCTTATGAAACAAGATAACGTACAAAATGTTTTTGTACATATAAATCCGTATTCACCAAATTAAATAGCATTAATATTTTAGTATATGGATATTGCATCGTAGCTTGCATCATATTGTCACCCCTTAATCTGTCTTGTATAATGGATAGGTTAAGGGGTGATTTCGTGTTACAACCGAAGACGCGTTGGAAAGAAAAAGAATATAGTGAAGAGCGAGTGAGTGAATTAGCAAGTAAATTGCAATTATCACCTCTTGTTGTTTCGTTATTCCTCGGTAGAGGATTAGATACAGAAGATAAGATTTTAGATTTTTTAAATACAGAAAATCAAGAATTTCACGATCCATTTTTATTAGAAGGAATGGATAGAACGGTAGAACGTGTAAATAAGGCGATTCAAAATGGAGAGCAAATATTAATATTTGGTGATTACGATGCGGACGGAGTAAGTAGTACGACTGTCTTATATCTTGCGCTTCAAGAATTAGGTGCAGAGGTAGAATTTTATATTCCAAACCGTTTTACAGAAGGGTATGGACCAAACGAAGAAGCGTTTCGTTGGGCGCATAGCGCTGGGTTCTCGCTAATTATTACCGTAGATACTGGTATTGCAGCGGTACATGAAGCGAAGGTAGCGAAGGACCTTGGAATAGATCTTATTATTACAGATCACCATGAGCCACCGCCAGAATTACCAGAAGCACTTGCAATTATTCATCCGAAATTAGAAGGCGGTGTTTATCCGTTTCACTATTTAGCGGGTGTTGGTGTTGCGTTTAAAGTTGCACATGCACTTTTAGGGCGCGTTCCAGAACATTTATTGGAAATCGCAGTAATCGGTACAGTAGCTGATTTAGTATCGCTACATGGTGAAAACAGGTTGTTAGTACAGCGCGGGCTTAAACATATGCGTATGACAAGAAATATTGGTTTGAAAGCTTTATTTAAAGTTGCTAACGTTTCGCAAAGTGAAATTACAGAAGAAAGTATTGGCTTCTCAATTGCACCGCGTATTAATGCGGTGGGACGTTTAGAAGATGCAACACCTGCTGTTCATTTATTATTATCAGACGATCCAGAAGAAGCGAAAGAGCTTGCTGAAGAAATTGATGAGCTGAACAAACTTCGAAAAGATATTGTAAAGCAAATTACAGAAGAAGCTATCGCCGAAGTTGAAAATAATTTTCCGCCTGAAGAAAATAAAGTGTTAGTACTAGCGAAAGAAGGTTGGAATCCAGGTGTAATTGGGATTGTTGCTTCTAAATTGGTTGAACGTTTTTATCGTCCAACGATTGTATTGTGCATTGATCCTATAAAAGAAACGGCAAAGGGTTCAGCGCGTAGTATTGCAGGGTTTGATTTATTTGCTAACTTGTCTGATTGTAGAGAGTTATTGCCACACTTCGGAGGACACCCGATGGCAGCCGGAATGACGCTACATATGAATGATGTAGATGAATTAAGACGTAGGTTAAATGGGCAAGCTGATGTGATTTTAACTGAGGAAGATTTTATTCCAATTACAGCAGTTGATGCTTTTTGTAAGGTGGAGGATGTAACTCTTGCTGCAATTGAGGATATGCAAAAGTTAGCGCCATTTGGTGTTGGAAATCCGAAACCACGTATTGCGGTGAAAGATGCTGAATTAGAAAGTATTCGTGCAATCGGATCAGATGGTTCACATTTGAAAATGGCACTTCGTGACGGACAGGCAACACTGGATACAATTGGATTCGGATTTGGTGCGTATGCAAAAGAAATTTCTCCAGTTGCGAAAGTTTCTGTAATAGGAGAGGCATCCATTAATGAATGGAATAATTTTAAGAAGCCACAATTAATGGTACAAGATATTGCTGTAGAGGCATGGCAATTATTTGATTGGCGTAGTATGCGTAATGTGGAAGCGAATTTAGCAGAACTTCCGAAAGAAAAAATAACAATGGTGTATTTTTCTGAAGAGGTATTGAATAAGTTTTCTTTAGAAGACTATAAAGAACATCTTGTGCATGCATCAGAGGTAACTCATTTAGATGATCAATACATCGTTTTGCTCGATTTGCCAAAAGGAACAGATGAATTGCATGATTTATTTAAAGTAGGATTCCCATCTAGAATCTACACGTTATTTTATCAAGAGAACAATCATCTATTTAGTACAGTCCCAACGAGGGAACATTTTAAATGGTATTATTCTTTCTTAAATCAAAAATCACCATTTTCTTTAAGACAATATGGGGAACAACTATGTCGCCATAAAGGTTGGTCAAAAGATACAGTAAATTTCATGACACAGGTGTTTTTTGAGCTAGAATTTGTTACAATAAAAGACGGTGTCATTTTTATGGCCGAACAAAAACAAAAGCGTGATTTAATTGAATCGAACACATATCGTGAGAAAATGAGCCACTTACAATTAGAAAAAGAATTGGTTTATAGCACATATCAGCAACTATATACATGGTTTGAAACGATTCGTAATCATAAATAAGTAGAACAGTTAGGGTAAAGGATTTGTATCTACAAACCTTTTATATCTGAGGAGGATTCAGAAATATGGATTTCAAGCAACATATCGCAATTGTACCGGATTATCCGAAAGAAGGTATTGTGTTTAAAGACATTACACCTTTAATGAACGACGGTAAAGCATACAAAGCAGCAACAGATGCAATCGTTGAGTATGCAAAAGAAAGAGATATCGATGTTGTAGTAGGACCAGAAGCTCGTGGTTTTATTATCGGTTGCCCAGTTTCTTATGCATTAGAAGTAGGATTTGCGCCAGTTCGTAAATTAGGAAAATTACCACGTGAAGTAATTACAGTTGACTACGGCAAAGAATATGGTACAGATGTTTTAACAATCCATAAAGATGCAATTAAACCAGGTCAACGTGTATTAATTACTGATGATCTATTAGCTACAGGTGGAACAATTGAAGCAACAATTAAGCTAGTTGAAGAACTTGGCGGAGTTGTAGCAGGGATTGCATTCTTAGTAGAGCTTACTTACTTAGATGGTCGTAAAATGTTAGATGGTTACGATGTATTAGTATTAGAAAAATACTAATCACTATATAGGTAAAACTACGGTGATAAAAAGTACCCGTGAATCTCTTGGAGAGGAGCGGGTACTTTTGTATAATTGAACAAAAAAATAAGGTGAAATGTCAGTAAAATCTTTTCCTTTTCACAATTCACAATCATTGGGTTATAATGATAGAATATAATTTATTCTATTTAATAAATACAAAGTCAATTTTCAATAAAAGGTGATTCGATGGCAAATGAGCAAGTACTAACAGCTGAACAGGTACTCGAGAAAGCAAGTCAATATTTAGCGGATGAAGATATTGAGCTAGTGGCACGTGCTTATGAATATGCACGCGATGCACATAGCGAGCAATATAGAAAATCGGGTGAACCATATATTATTCACCCAATTCAAGTTGCAGGTATTTTAGTTGATTTACACATGGATCCAGCTACAGTATCGGCAGGTTTCTTGCATGATGTAGTGGAAGATACAGAGATTACATTAGAAGATATTGAACGAGAATTTAATAAAGAAATCGCTATGCTTGTCGATGGTGTTACAAAGCTCGGAAAGATTAAATATAAATCTCATGAGCAGCAACAAGCAGAAAACCATCGCAAAATGTTTATCGCAATGGCTCAAGATATTCGAGTTATTTTAATTAAACTAGCTGATCGTCTTCATAACATGCGTACATTGAAACATTTGCCTCAAGAGAAGCAGCGTCGCATTGCGAATGAAACGTTAGAAATCTTTGCACCTTTAGCACATAGACTCGGAATTAGTACTATTAAATGGGAGTTAGAGGATACGTCACTTCGCTATTTAAATCCGCAACAATATTATCGTATTGTAAATTTAATGAAGCGTAAACGTGCAGAGCGTGAAGAATATTTAGATGAAGTAATGACTGGCATTCGCGAGAAATTAAAAGAGGTTTCAATTCAACCTGAGATTTCTGGAAGACCAAAACATATTTACAGTATTTATCGTAAAATGGCATTGCAAAATAAACAATTCAATGAAATTTACGATTTACTAGCTGTACGTGTCGTTGTGAATAGTATTAAAGATTGCTATGCGGTGCTTGGAATTATTCATACATGCTGGAAACCAATGCCAGGTCGTTTTAAAGATTATATTGCAATGCCGAAAGCAAATTTATATCAATCTCTTCATACGACTGTAATTGGACCAAAAGGTGATCCGCTAGAAGTACAAATTCGTACGAAAGAAATGCATGAGATTGCAGAATTCGGAATCGCGGCACACTGGGCGTATAAAGAAGGAAAAACAGCAGAAACAACAGGTACATTAGAGAAGAAACTAACTTGGTTCCGTCAAATATTAGAATGGCAAAATGAAGCTTCTAATGCAGAAGAATTTATGGAGTCATTAAAAATTGATTTATTCTCTGACATGGTATTCGTCTTTACACCAAAAGGCGATGTAATGGAATTACCACTTGGCTCTGTTCCAATTGATTTTTCGTATCGTGTCCATTCGGAAATTGGAAACAAGACAATTGGTGCAAAAGTAAATGGAAAAATGGTAACCCTTGATTATAAATTAAAAACGGGTGACATCATTGAAATTTTAACATCGAAACATTCGTATGGCCCAAGCCAAGATTGGGTGAAACTTGCTCAAACATCTCATGCGAAAAATAAAATACGTCAATTCTTTAAGAAACAGCGTAGAGACGAAAATATTGAAAAAGGCCGTGAACTTGTTGAAAAAGAAGTACGTGGTCTAGAGTATGAGATGAAAGAAGTGTTAGCTCCTGACAATTTAAAACGTGTTGCTGAGAAGTTTAACTTTGCAAATGAAGAAGATATGTTTGCAGCAGTTGGATATAACGGAATTACAGCGGCGCAAATTGTTACGCGACTAACGGACAAGTTCCGTAAACAACGTGAAGAAGAAGACATCGTTGAAGTTAAAGAAGTTCGTAAACCGATGAAAATTCGAAAATGGGATTCTGGTGTAAAGGTAAGCGGTGCTGATAATTTACTAATTCGTTTATCAAAATGCTGTAACCCAGTTCCGGGTGATGATATCGTTGGGTATATTACGAAAGGCCGAGGTGTATCGATTCATCGTCGTGATTGTGTCAATGTGCATACAGAAGAAGCTGTAGAGCGTTTACTAGAAGTAGAGTGGGAAGGTAGCCCTGAAAAAGAAATTGAATACAATGTTGATATTGAAATTTCAGGCTATGATCGCCGTGGTTTATTGAATGAAGTATTGCAAGCTGTTACAGAAACGAAAACGTATATCTCAGCTGTTTCTGGTAGAAGTGATCGTAATAAGATGGCAACGATTAACATGTCGATTTCTATTCGAAACTTACAGCACTTGAAAAAAGTAGTAGAGCGCATTAAACGTGTTCCAGAAATTTATGCAGTACGACGCATGATGCATTAATAGGGAGTGTAGAAAAGATGAGAGTTGTTTTACAACGATCAAAGGAAGCGTCTGTCACAGTAGATGGTGAGATTGTAGGACAAATTCCATTCGGCTTAACATTACTAGTGGGCATTACGCATGAAGATACAGAAAAAGATGCAACTTATATTGCAGAAAAAATTGCAAACCTACGCATTTTTGAAGATGAGAGCGGAAAGATGAACCACTCTGTACTTGATGTAGAAGGACAAGTTCTATCTATTTCGCAATTTACATTATACGGAGATTGCCGTAAAGGAAGACGTCCAAACTTTATGGATGCTGCGAAACCTGACTATGCAGAGCGTTTATATGATTTCTTTAACGAAGAGGTTCGTAAACAAGGATTACATGTAGAAACAGGGAAGTTCGGAGCAATGATGGACGTTTCTTTAATCAATGATGGTCCGGTGACCTTAATTGTGGAAAGTAAATAGCATTGTTAAAAAAGAGAGGGTTATATGACCCTCTCTTTTTTATACATTATTGTATGTTTTGTTCATTTATCCTGCTATTTGTGGGCTGCCCGTAAAGGTCCGATTGGTGAAGGCTAATAATCAGTGGGAGATGGACAAAACCCCCATTGATTAAAATTTCACTTTAACATAGGATGATTGTGAAGGGGAATAAAAGAAAAAGAAGGTGTAGCATGCTTCAAGAATTCAATATAGCTTTGCGTTTTATGCTAGAGTTATGTGTTCTTGGGATTGTTGGGTACTGGGGGTTTCGAATAGGAGAAATACCTGTTGTGAAAATTATACTGGCTATTATTCTTCCGATTGTTGTTGCGGTCATATGGGGGTTATTTGGAGCTCCACACGCAGAGTGGGAAGTGCGTGGTATATTGCATGTATTGTTAGAAATTAGCGTTTTTGGAGTAGGGGTTGCAGCGTTATATCATTTAAAGCACCCTTTACTTGCGAGTGGATTGGCTACTGTTATTATTGTTAATCGCATTCTTATGTTTATTTGGAATCAATAGCTGTTTCGGCTATGTATAACTATCTCATCAATATGGAACAATAACAAGTAAAACATCCATATTGAATGTGAGGGATATACGTATGCGTATGAATGAAAAAGGGCATTCTGTTACAAATGGTGCAAATCAACTGTTTAACGTGAGTTTTCATGATTTTATTTCAAAAGAACAAAACAATACATCCATGGAGCTTGCTTCTGAGTTCGGAATTTCTCTTCAAGATGTAAAGCGTCTAAAGAAGCAGATTGAACGTTCTTAGAGCACTTGACAATCCTACTCAACAAACGTATAGTAATTTTATATTTACATATGAATATAACCGTTGATAGAGAAGAGTAAATGAGACACACATGGAAAGAGAAGAAATGTCCTAGGCTGAAAACATTTCTACATGATGACTGATTGAATGACACTCTGTAGGTTTCAACTTGAAAGGCTTATACGCTTAGTAGAGATGAACGCACATTTAAGCGTTATTAAAAAAGTGGAAGCATACGTGCTTCAATTAGGGTGGCACCACGGGTATAATACTCTCGTCCCTACTGTTTAAACAGTAGAGGCGGGAGTTTTTTTATTTTTATTAAGATTAAAACAATTTGAGGAGGAACTGAATATGTCTATTCAAATCCCACGCGGAACGCAAGATATTCTTCCAGGTAGTGTAGAGTTATGGCAATATATCGAAGGGCAAGCACGCGAAATTTGCCGTCGTTACAATTATAAAGAAATTCGCACACCAATTTTTGAACACACTGAGCTATTTTTACGCGGTGTTGGTGATACGACAGATATCGTACAAAAAGAAATGTACTCATTCCAAGATCGTGGAGAGCGCAGTTTAACATTACGTCCAGAAGGTACTGCACCTGTTGTACGTTCTTACGTTGAAAATAAAATGTTCGGTGATGCAACACAACCAACGAAATTATACTATATCGGTCAAATGTTCCGTTACGAAAGACCACAAGCAGGTCGCTATCGTCAATTCGTACAATTCGGTATTGAAGCAATTGGTAGTAATGACCCTGCAATTGATGCAGAAGTAATTGCACTTGCTGTAGAGTTTTACCGCGGCATGGGCTTAAAAAATATTAAAGTTGTATTAAACAGCTTAGGTGATGCAGCAAGCCGTCAAGCGCACCGCGATGCGTTAATTGCTCATTTTGAGCCACGTATCGGTGAGTTCTGTTCTGACTGTCAATCTCGCTTAGAAAAGAACCCTCTTCGTATTTTAGACTGTAAGAAGGACCGTAACCATGAATTAATGGGAACAGCACCATCTATTACAGAATACTTAAACGAAGATTCAGCAGTATACTACGACAAAGTTCAAGAACTATTAACGATGATGGATGTTCCATTTGAAAAAGATCCGAACTTAGTACGTGGTTTAGACTACTATCAACACACTGTTTTTGAAATTATGAGTGAGGCAGAAGGTTTCGGTGCTATCACTACATTAAGCGGTGGTGGTCGTTATAACGGACTTGTACAAGAAATCGGTGGACCAGAAATGCCAGGTATCGGTTTTGCGATGAGTATTGAACGTTTAATTATGGCGCTGAAAGCTGAAAACATTGAATTACCAATTGAACATAGTATTGATTGTTACGTTGTAGCACTTGGTGAAAAAGCGAAAGACCACGCTGCGAAAGTTGCGTTTGATCTTCGTAAAGCTGGATTGTCAGTTGAAAAAGATTATTTAGATCGCAAAATGAAAGCACAATTTAAATCAGCGGATCGTTTAAATGCGAAATACGTAGCTGTATTAGGGGAAGATGAGCTAGATAAAGGCATCATTAACTTGAAAGATATGGCGACAGGCGGACAAGAAGAAGTAGCGTTAGATGTATTCGCTTCATACGTAGCAGAGAAATTAATATAGGGGGAACTTACAGTGGCTGAAAGAACACATGCATGTGGAAAAGTAACGGTAGAAGCTGTTGGACAAACAGTTCAATTAAAAGGTTGGGTACAAAAACGTCGTGACTTAGGTGGATTAATCTTTATCGACTTACGTGACCGTACAGGTATCGTACAAGTTGTATTTAACCCAGAAACATCAAAAGAAGCGCTAGAAGTAGCAGAAACAATTCGTAGCGAATACGTATTACACGTAGAAGGTACAGTTGTTGAACGTGGCGAAGGTGCAATTAATGACAATATGGCAACTGGTCGTATTGAAGTACAAGCAACGAAAGTAAACGTATTAAATGCAGCGAAAACAACGCCAATTATTATTTCTGATGACACGGATGCATCAGAAGATGTGCGTTTAAAATATCGTTACTTAGACTTACGTCGTCCTGTAATGTTCAACACATTTAAAATGCGTCACGACGTAACAAAAACAATTCGTAACTTCTTAGATACAGAAGAATTCTTAGAAGTTGAAACACCAATTTTAACGAAGAGCACACCAGAAGGAGCTCGTGACTATTTAGTACCAAGTCGTGTGCATGATGGTGAATTCTATGCATTACCGCAGTCTCCGCAGTTATTTAAACAGCTTCTTATGGTCGGCGGATTTGAGCGTTACTATCAAGTAGCACGTTGTTTCCGTGACGAAGATTTACGTGCGGATCGTCAACCAGAATTTACACAAATCGATATCGAGGCATCATTCTTAACACAAGATGAAATTTTAGAAATGATGGAGCGTATGATGACGAAAGTCATGAAAGATGCGAAAGGTGTAGAAGTTAGTGCACCATTCCCTCGTATGAAATATGCTGATGCAATGGCTCGCTATGGTTCTGATAAGCCAGATACACGCTTTGAAATGGAACTAACAGACCTATCTGAATTTGCAGCAGGTTGTGGTTTCAAAGTATTTACAAGTGCTGTAGAAAACGGCGGACAAGTAAAAGCAATTAATGCAAAAGGTGCTGCGAGCAAATACTCTCGTAAAGACATCGATGCATTAACTGAATTTGTAAAAGTATATGGTGCAAAAGGTCTAGCTTGGCTGAAAGTTGAAGAAGACGGCCTAAAAGGACCGATTGCAAAGTTCTTCGGTGAAGAAGATGCAAACGTGTTAATGAGTACATTAGAAGCTAATGCTGGCGACTTATTACTATTCGTAGCAGATAAGAAGAGCGTTGTGGCAGATAGCTTAGGTGCACTTCGTTTACGCTTAGGTAAAGAGCTTGAGTTAATTGACGAAAGTAAATTTAACTTCCTATGGGTAACGGATTGGCCACTTCTTGAGTACGATGAAGATGCAGATCGTTACTTCGCAGCTCACCACCCATTCACAATGCCATTCCGTGAAGATGTTGAGCTATTAGAAACAGCACCAGAAAAAGCACGCGCACAAGCATATGACCTTGTATTAAACGGTTATGAACTTGGTGGTGGATCACTTCGTATTTACGAGCGTGACGTACAAGAAAAAATGTTCAAAGCACTTGGATTCTCACAAGAAGAAGCACAAGAGCAATTCGGATTCTTATTAGAAGCATTCGAATACGGTACACCACCACACGGCGGAATTGCATTAGGTTTAGACCGTCTTGTTATGTTACTTGCAGGTCGTACGAACCTTCGTGATACAATTGCATTCCCGAAAACAGCAAGCGCAAGCTGCTTATTAACAGAAGCTCCAAGCCCAGTTGCAGAAGCACAGCTTGAAGAACTGAACTTGAAGTTGAACGTGAAAGAAGAGAAGTAAGAGAAGTAAAAATAGGGTCTAGATGGTTATACTAATACCATCTAGACTTTTTTAATGGATGATTGAGAGAAGAAGTGAAAGCACAGTTTACACTATGTTTTCCTTCTTGAAATATGTATTTTTAGGAATTCTATAACTTTTTCTATACAAATAGTCGGAAAAACGCTAGAATACATGGTAGACCATTTTTGTAATAGGAGTGTAGAGCTGAATGTTACATCAATTTTCACGTAATGAATTAGCCTTTGGAAAAGAAGGCCTTGAAATATTAAAAAATAGTACAGTCGGTATTTTAGGAATTGGCGGCGTAGGGTCATTTTCGGCAGAAGCGTTAGCACGTTCTGGCGTAGGACGTCTTGTATTAGTTGATAAAGATGTTGTAGATATTACAAACGTAAACCGTCAAATTCACGCTTTAGTATCTACTGTAGGGCGTTCAAAAGTAGAATTAATGAAAGAGCGTATTGCAGACATCAATCCAGAGTGTGAAGTAATTGGATTAGAGATGTTTTATACAGATGAAACATATGAAGAGTTCTTCAAACACGGCTTGGATTTCGTAGTGGATGCATCTGATACGATTACGTTTAAAATTCATTTAATTAAACAATGTTTACGTCGTAAAATTAAAATTATCTCATGTATGGGTGCTGCAAATAAAATGGACCCAACTCGTTTCCGTATTGCGGACATCTCTAAAACACATACAGACCCAATTGCGAAAGTAATTCGTACGAAGCTTCGTAAAGAGGGTATTAAAAAAGGTGTAAAAGTTGTCTTTTCTGACGAAAATCCAATCGTAATTCGTGAAGAAGTACGTAAAGAAATCGTACCAGACGAAAATGCAAAAATTCGTAAAGCGAAATTACCACCTTCTTCAAATGCGTTCGTACCATCTGTGGCAGGCTTAATTATGGCAAGTCACGTTGTACGTGAGCGTATTAAAAACGTAGAAGTGAAGCGTGTAGGGCAAGAATAAAAGGAAAGCATATATTCATTTCGGATATATGCTTTTTTATGTTTTAAAGAATTGTTGATATTTGCAATACTAATAATTCAAATGTAAGTAATCCTAATAAATAATAATCGTATTTGTCTGATTTGTAGGCGGAGGTCTTTTTTAAACTATGAATTGTAAAAAGACCTAACGCTAGGACTAGAACACCGAGTGTTATTTTGAATACTATTAATGAAATAGCAACCATCTCCCTTCAAGTGTATATATAGACAATAACATTTAAGTGAAAAATATCCAATTTTTTACTTAAATGTTATTGTCAATCTTTGTCGTTAAATCGATATTCCTTGTCGAATCGTTGATATATTTTAAGTTGTGATAGATATATTCGAAAAACCGTTAATATAATTTCATTTACTGTTGAATTGTGAATCAAAAAAAACAGGGATGTCACTTAGTCAAAAAGTGACATCCCTGTTTTTTAATTCTCTGCGGAATATATAATATCTAAGTTTCCGTTTTGATCAGTCTTGAAGATTGGAGCAATCTGTTCCTCGTGCTCTTCAACTGAAACAAGTTTTCGAGCACGGTCCATAATTCTAACAAGCATTGCGTAATCTTCTTCGATTGCTTGTTGTTTTTTTGTGAGTACCGCTAATTTTGCTTCAAGTTCATTATTCGTTTTTTGTAGGGAAGTGAGCTGATCTTGTAATACACCATTTTCAGTTTGCAACTTTGCGATTGAAGGGTTACTATGTTCCATGTTTTGCAAAAATGAGATGACATTTTGCATTGTAAGTTCCTGTTTACTTGGCGTAATATCTTCTGAAAACTCAGCGTCGATTACGAGCTGCCGAGTTTGTGTAAACTGCTCTTTTTCTATTTTAGCTTCAGAACGTTTTAATTCTTTACGTTGTTTTTTTGCAATCTGCACCGCATCTTCGTAATTCGGTCTGACTTCAGCGTTCCATCTAAATCCACAAGCTGCAGAAGTACGGTTTAATGTATCGCCAACTTCATCGAACGCTTTTATTTGTGTACTTCCGCTGCGAATATGTCGTAAAACAGTTTCTGCTAAAAGGAGATCGTCTTCTCTTGTCCATGCATCTTGACGTGTTTTCATAAGCGAAGCCTCCGTAATGGTGACGTTTTCGTTTATGTTACCCTTTATTTTTCGTTTTATTCGAACTTTGTAATCTTTCATAAACAGTAGAAAGTGCTTGTTCAAATTTCCCTGTCGTTTTCGGTTTATAATATTGCTTGTTTTTTATTTTATCAGGCAAGTATTGTTGTTGTACCCAGCCATTTGGATGGTCGTGTGGATATAAGTATCCAATGCCTCTTCCGAGTGATTCGGCACCTTTATAGTGACTATCTTTTAAATGACTTGGAATATCACCTGTTTGACCGTTACGTAAATCGTGTAATGCGGCATCAAGTGCTTTATAAGCTGAATTTGATTTTGGTGATAGGCAAAGCTCGATAACCGCATTTGCAAGTGGTATACGTGCCTCTGGGAATCCAACTCGTTCAGCCGATTCAATTGCGGCTAGTGTACGCGGTCCAGCTTGTGGGCTAGCAAGTCCAATATCTTCATAAGCCATAATAAGAAGGCGTCTACCAATACTTTGTAAATCACCTGCTTCAATAAGGCGTGCTAAATAATGGAGCGCTGCATTTACATCACTTCCGCGCACTGATTTTTGAAATGCTGATAATACGTCATAATGAGCATCTCCGCCTTTGTCGTGAACGAAGCTTTTTTTTTGTAGGCATTCTTCTGCAATCTCGAGTGTGATTTCAGCCGCTCGATCGTCTGTAGTGAAGCTAGATAATACAGCAAGTTCAAGTGCGTTATAAGCGGAACGCATATCACCACCAGAGGCGTTTGCAAAGTGGTGCATTGCTTCATCTGTTACCGTTACAGTATATTCCCCAAGTCCTTTTTCTTTATCTTCTAAAGCTCTTTTTAACCCAATTAAAATATCATCTTCTGTTAGTGCGTGTAATTCGAAAATTTGACACCTGCTTCGAATAGCGGAGTTTATCGCATGAAACGGATTGCTTGTCGTTGCACCAATTAAAGTAAGAAGTCCACTTTCTAAATGAGGTAATAAAAAGTCTTGCTTTGCTTTATCTAGACGGTGAACTTCATCTAAAATTAAAACGAGGTGTCGATGCATCTTCGCTTCTTGTACGACAACTTCCATATCTTTTTTATTGTGAGTAACAGCGTTTAATAGGCGAAACGGGGTTCCGGTACTTCCTGCAATTGCACTAGCAATCGATGTTTTTCCTGTGCCTGGAGGACCGTATAAAATCATAGATTGAAAATGATTCGCTTGGACCATTCGCCATAAAATCTTTCCTTCACCAACTAAATGTTGTTGTCCGATAATTTCTTGAATATTTGTAGGGCGCATTCGATGTGCGAGTGGTTGTTTCATTTTGACCTTCTCCCTTAATGTATAATCTCACTCTATCGTATCATTTTTTTTTAATGAAATTTGAAATAAGATGTTGCTTTGTGGGAAAAATGAATATGAATATTTTCATTTTTCTTTCAATTATAATAATTCCCGAGTTTTTCAATGTGATTTTATGTTATCATTTTGATACACAAGTTGAAATTTCTTATAATACTATATTATGCTATAATTTCATAGGATTTTAAATTGTGTTCTTTTATAAATAAGATATAACCAATAGAAGTGAAAATTTGAAATGAGGTGCAAATAGATGAAGATTTCAACGAAAGGCCGCTACGGCTTAACAATTATGATCGACCTTGCAAAAAAGTTTGGTGAAGGTCCAATTTCATTAAAATCAATCGCGCAGGCACATGACTTATCTGAACATTACTTAGAGCAATTAATTTCACCACTTCGTAACGCTCGTCTTGTAAAGAGTACGCGCGGTGCATATGGTGGATATGTATTATCTGATCAGCCAGCCAATATTACCGCTGGAGATGTAATCCGTGTATTAGAGGGGCCAATTAGTGTTGTAGAAATGATCGAAGAAGAAGAACCAGCACAACGCCAATTATGGATGCGTGTTCGTGACGCGGTGCAAGAAGTATTAGATAGTACAACTTTAGAAGATTTAGTACGTTATGAGGAAGAAAATCACGGGGGCTATATGTTTTACATTTAATTCCTTGTGAAACGATTTGGAAAGAAGGAGATTTAATGGAACGCATTTACTTAGATCATGCTGCGACATCTCCGACTCACCCAGAAGTGGTCGAAAAGATGATTCCATATATGACAGAAACATTCGGAAACCCGTCTAGCATTCACTTTTATGGTCGTCAAACGCGCCATGCGGTAGATGAGGCGAGACGCGCGTGTGCACGTAGCATTCACGCAAATCCGAATGAAATTATATTTACGAGCGGTGGTACAGAAGCTGATAATTTAGCGCTTATAGGTGTAGCACGCGCGAATCGTCATAAAGGAAACCACATTATAACGACGCAAATGGAACACCATGCGATTTTGCATACGTGTGAATTGTTAGAGCGTGAAGGGTTTGTAGTAACATATGTACCTGTTGATGAAACAGGGCGTGTTCAAGTTTCTGATATACAAAAGGCGTTAACGGAAGAGACAATTCTCGTATCTGTTATGTTTGGGAATAATGAAGTAGGGACAATGCAACCAATCGCGGAAATAGGAAAGCTGCTGAAGGAGCATCAAGCTTATTTCCATACAGATGCGGTACAAGCTTACGGTTTAGTAGAAATTGATGTGAAAGAGTTTGGTATTGATTTATTATCCATTTCAGCTCACAAAATTAATGGGCCAAAAGGTGTAGGGTTCCTATACGCAGGTGCAAATGTGAAATTTGAACCGTTATTAATAGGTGGAGAGCAAGAAAGAAAACGCCGTGCTGGTACGGAAAATGTACCTAGTATTGCTGGGCTTCAGCATGCAATTCTTATAGCTGAAAAAACTCGTGAGCAAAAAAATGCCCAATATGAAGAGTTTAAAGATATAATGGTATCTGTCTTCAAAAATGAAGACATTACTTTCGAGGTAAACGGAAACTTGGAATATCGCTTACCACACGTGTTGAATATAAGTTTTACAGGAATGAACATTGAACCGTTCCTTGTGAACTTAGACTTAGCTGGCATTGCAGTATCAAGTGGTTCTGCTTGTACAGCGGGTTCGATTGATCCATCACATGTATTAGTGGCGATGTTCGGAAAAGATTCCGATCAAATACGTTCATCCGTACGCTTTAGTTTCGGACTTGGAAATACGAAAGAGCAAATTGAAAAAGCGGCGTACGAAACAGTGAAAATCGTGAAGCGATTAACACAAAATTAGCATGGGAGGTGACATGATGAACAAACTACCTCACGAAACACGCGTTGTCATCGGGATGTCCGGTGGCGTCGATTCATCTGTAGCAGCTCTTTTATTAAAAGAGCAAGGTTACGATGTAATCGGAATTTTTATGAAAAACTGGGATGATACAGATGAGAATGGTGTCTGCACAGCAACTGAAGATTACAATGATGTAATTGAAGTGTGTAACCAAATCGGTATTCCGTATTATGCAGTAAACTTTGAAAAACAATACTGGGATAAAGTATTTACGTACTTTTTAGATGAGTACCGAGCTGGTCGTACACCAAATCCAGATGTAATGTGTAACAAAGAAATTAAATTCAAAGCCTTTTTAGAGCATGCAATTGCGCTTGGTGCTGATTATGTAGCGACAGGCCATTATGCACGTGTTGCTTATATGGACGGCGAATATAAAATGCTTCGCGGCGTTGATGACAATAAAGACCAAACGTACTTCTTAAATCAATTAAGCCAAGAGCAATTATCAAAAACAATGTTCCCATTAGGTGAATTAAAGAAACCGCAAATTCGTGAAATGGCGACAGCAGCTGGTTTAGCGACAGCCGCGAAGAAAGATAGTACGGGTATTTGCTTCATCGGTGAGCGTAACTTTAAAGATTTCTTAAGTAACTATTTACCAGCACAACCAGGTGTAATGCAAACATTATCTGGTGAAGTGAAAGGAAAACATGACGGTTTAATGTACTATACAATTGGACAACGTCATGGCCTTGGTATTGGTGGTAACGGTGATCCTTGGTTCGCTGTTGGGAAAAACTTAAAAGACAACATTTTATATGTTGATCAAGGATTCCATAACGAACTTTTATATGGTGATGAAGTTATTGCTACGAATGTAGGATGGGTAAGTAACAAGGCAAAAGAAACAGAATTTACATGCACAGCGAAATTCCGTTATCGTCAAGCAGACAATAAAGTAACGGTTCAGATCGTTGATGAAAATACAGTGCGTATTCTTTGTGATGAGCCAATTCGTGCGATTACACCAGGACAAGCAGTTGTTTTCTATGATGGAGATGAGTGCTTAGGCGGTGCTACAATCGATGAAGTATACCGTAGTGGTAAGAAATTAGATTATTTAGGATAAACGAGAAGCCTCTGCCGATTAGCGGTTAGAGGTTTCTTTTACATAAAGCGAATTTTCGTTCGCTTGGAAAATACATTCTTTGTTATAATTTGTTGTAGAGGTGAAGGACATGTCAAACAAACTTGAAACAGGTATTCAATATATGCAAGAAGGAAACTGGGAAGAAGCAGCTAAAAATTTTACGGAAGCAATCGAAGAAAATCCGAAAGATTCGCTAGGATACATTAACTTTGCGAATTTATTAGATGTATTAGGTGATAGTGAGCGAGCAATTTTATTTTACAAACGTGCATTAGAATTAGATGATAAATCTGCGGCTGCCTATTATGGCTTAGGAAATGTATATTACGGCCAAGAGCAATTTGCAGAGGCAAAGGCTGTATTTGAACAAGCAATGCAAGCTGGATTACAATCAGCTGATGTAACGTTTATGTTAGGTATCACACACGTGCAACTTGGAAATGATCGTCTTGCACTGCCATTTTTACAAAGAGCAACTGAATTAGATGAAAGTGATGTAGAAGCTGTTTTCCAATGCGGACTTTGCTTCGCACGACTAGAACATATTCAAGAGGCAAAACCTTATTTTGAAAAGGTATTAGAAATGGATGAAGAGCATGCAGATGCGTATTATAATTTAGGTGTTGCGTACGTATTTGAAGAAAATAATGAGAAAGCTCTTGCTTTATTTAAGAAAGCAACTGAAATTCAGCCAGATCACTTTTTAGCTGGTAATGGCGTTCGTTTATTAGAGCAAGAAGCTGAATAAAGTGAAATTATAGTTTAATGCGCAGTTACCCCTCATCTAAAGAGTATGAAAGAGGTGGGGGATGTACTGCTCATTAAAGTGAAAAGAACTCGGAAAGGAGAGGAAAGATGGGAAATCAACATGCAATGGATTTGTTTGAGGAAGAGAAAAAATTTATAAAAGCGCAAGTTCTTCATACCATTTTCCACAACGAAGAAAACCTCTATTCCGTTGTTAGTATGAAAATCATTGAAACAAATGAAACATACGACGAAAAAAAAGTGATGATAAATGGTCATTTTCCCCGTATGCATGAAGATGAAGTGTTTACATTAACAGGTCATTTTAAAGATCATCCAAAGTATGGGAAACAATATTTAGTTGAAACGTTTAAGAAAGAATTGCCGCAAACAAAAGCAGGTATGGTGCAATATTTAGCGAGTGATTTATTTAAAGGAATCGGAAAGCGTACAGCCGAAAAAATTGTGGACCATCTCGGGGAACATGCTATTTCTAAAATTATGGATGACCCTGAGGCGTTAAATGGTGTTGTTAATAAACAAAAAGCGCAAGAAATATATGAGACGATTGTTGAGCATCAAGGATTAGAGAAAGTAATGAGCTTTTTAAATGGTTACGGTTTTGGAACGAAACTTTCCATTAAGATTTACCAGCAATATAAAGAAATGACATTAGAAGTGATTCGTAAAAATCCATATCAACTTATTGAAGAAGTGGACGGGATTGGTTTTGGACGAGCAGATGATATAGGACGTGCGCTAGGGATATCGGGTAATCACGATGACCGTGTACGTGCGGGATGTTTTTACACATTAGAGAATGTTTCACTGCAACTCGGTCATGTTTATATGGGAAAAGATCAACTTGTAAGAGAAACGATGTCACTTTTAAATAATCAAGAAGGAAGAGTGACGGAAGAAGACATTATAGGTTGCGTTGAAATGATGCAAAGTGAAGGGAAAGTCATCATAGAAGAAGAACGAGTGTATTTAGCATCGTTGTTCTACTCTGAAAAAGGTGTTGTAAAGTCTATTCGTAGGCTTATGAATCAAGAAGAAACACCTTCATTCCCTGAAGCTGAAGTGTTAAAGACGTTAGGTGAAATTGAAGAGCAGCTGAATGTCCAATATGCACCATTTCAGCAAGAAGCAATTCAAACGGCACTTCATAAACCGATGATGTTATTAACAGGTGGACCAGGAACAGGGAAAACAACTGTTATTAAAGGAATTGTAGAAATGTATGCATCGCTGCATGGACTATCGTTAAATCCGAATGAATATAGTGATGATAATCCATTTCCGATATTATTAACGGCTCCAACAGGAAGAGCTGCGAAGCGAATGAGTGAATCAACAGGACTTCCGGCTTGCACAATTCATCGTTTGCTTGGCTGGACGCCAGAAGGTTCTTTCCAGCGCAATGAAACCGATCCGGTTCAAGGGAAGTTACTCATTATTGATGAGTTTTCGATGGTTGATATTTGGCTTGCAAATCAACTATTTAAGTCACTGCCAACGAACATCCAAGTAATCGTTGTAGGTGATGAAGACCAATTACCATCAGTAGGACCTGGACAAGTGTTGAAAGATTTATTAAATGCAGGTGCCATCCCAACGGTAAAACTCACAGAAATTTATCGTCAGGCAGAAGGTTCGTCTGTTATTCAGCTTGCCCATGCGATAAAAGACGGGACGCTTCCGCCAGATTTAGCGCAAAATAAAAAAGATCGTTCATTTATTAGCTGTGCAGGGGCTCAAATTGTTGAGGTTGTGAAAAAGGTTTGTGAAAATGCTAAGACAAAAGGCTTTAGTGCCAGAGATGTACAAGTATTGGCACCTATGTACCGCGGACCAGCAGGTATTAATGTACTGAATGAAGCGTTGCAACAAGTATTTAATCCGAAAAGGGAAAAGAGTAAAGAAATTGCTTACGGTGATGTTGTATACCGAAGAGGCGATAAAGTACTGCAACTTGTCAATCAGCCAGAAAGCCAAGTGTTTAATGGTGATATTGGAGAAATTGTTTCGGTGTTTTATGCGAAAGAAAATGTCGAGCAACAGGACATGATTATCGTTTCATTTGATGGAATTGAAGTAACGTATACAAAGCCGGATTTAAATCAAATTACTCATGCATATTGCTGCTCGATTCATAAATCACAAGGTAGTGAATTTCCAATAGTTATTATGCCGATTGTAAAGAGCTATTACCGTATGTTACGTCGTAATTTAATTTACACGGGCATTACAAGGAGTAAGAAATTCCTTATTATTTGTGGGGAGGAAGCGGCTTTTCAATCCGGTGTAAATCGCCTTGATGATGCAATGCGTCAAACGACTTTAGCTGGTCGCTTGCAAGAATCACAAGGAGAGGTGCAGATGGTAACGGTTAATGGCGAGGAAATGGACGTGGAAAACATTTCACCGTATGATTTCATGTAACAAGGTGAAATTATATAGTGAAACTTTCAAACGTATAACGTTGAAAGGCTCCAGCAATGTATAAATGAATGCGGTTTGGACATAATGGCGAATAGAATCTGGGAGACTGTAAGGAGATGAAAGCCATATGTTTATTTGTCCAAATTGCAAAGGGAAAGACATCGGAAAAATAGGTGTCAACCAATTTTATTGCTGGAATTGTTATATCGAATTATCGGTTTCAAAGGGGAAAATCCATACGCATCAAGTAGAGGAAGATGGTTCATTAAGCTCTCTTGATGATTTATTTGATGAGAACGAAAGAACGATCGGATAACGAAAAGGGGGATTTACTTTGAATCTACGCAATTCATTAATCGCATTAGGTGTTGGAGCTGCAGCATATCAATATGCTCGCAAGCAAGATGTATTTTCAAAACGCAATATGAAAAAAGCACGTAAGATGATTAAATCTTATTTATAAACGTAAAAAACTCCCTTCATGATAAGGGAGTTTTTTTATGCACTCGTATGCAAATATAAAAGTCCAATTTCAGAGAAGAGATAAGATAGGCCGTAGCACCCAACGCCAAGCATTCCATAATGCCATAATTGCTTCGCCCGTTCTTTTCGCGAGGAACGAATAAAGAAACCTTTCCAAATACCAAACCCAATACAAATCCATTCAAGAATCATAAAAAGTGCTGATAATACGAGCATCAACAAAATCATAATGAGACCTCCTGATTATATTGTTTCATGTTGCATTCTCAGGGGTGGTTGTCCTTATTATGTTAAATATATGTCCGTCTTTAAAAAACAGTATGGTCTGTATAAAAAGATTTTAAAACTTTTGCACATAACCTAACCTATTTATTTTCAAAATAAAGGTGGAGGAGGTTTTTCGTGTGAAGAATCTTAAAATCATTTGGATATATCGTTTAGGATTATTGTTACTCATTTTTCTTTGTTTGCTTGTCTTTTTAAAAATTAAGCCATTATGGGCACCGATTATTTTTGTATTTAAAGTGGCAATTACACCATTTCTTATCGCGTGTTTCATTGCGTACTTATTGCATCCTTTAATTGAAAAAATACATAAAGAAGGAATGCCTCGCACGCTTGCCATTTTGCTCATTTACGTACTTTTCTTCGGCGGAATTGGTTATGGGATTTATAAAGGAACGCCCGTTGTTATTAAGCAGTTGCAAGAAATTAATGAACAATTTCCACAGTTTACAAAAATGTATGATTCTTGGATGGATGGGGTCACAGAACAAACGGCGAATTTCCCGTCGTTTATTCATGAAAAGGTGAAACAAATTTTTGGTGGTGTAGAAACGAAGATTCAAGCACTTTTAAATAAAGTGATGAGTACAGCTCGTGGTGTACTCGATTCGTTACTCATTATTTTCTTAATCCCGTTCATTGTATTTTACATATTAAAAGATTACGGTGAGTTTTATCATATCTTTTGGAAACTAGTCCCGAGTAAATGGCGTAGTACGGGTCAAATGCTTGCGAAAGAAATTGATAAGTCACTCGGAAGTTATATTCGAGGACAGTTATTTGTTTGTTTAGTATTAGGGGGAGTATCTGTTCTTTCTTTTTGGTTTATCGGTATGAAATATCCATTATTACTCGGCATTATTATTGGGGTAACGGATATAATCCCGTACTTTGGTCCTATTTTAGGGGCGATTCCGACGTTGATGATTGCAGCAACGGTATCAACGAGTTTACTCATTAAGGCAGGGATTACAATTGCTATTTTGCAATTTTTGGAAAGTAACATTTTATCACCTTACATCGTCGGTAAGTCACTCCGTATGCACCCTGTTATTATTATGCTTGCATTACTAGTTGGAGGAGAGATAGCAGGGATTGTGGGGTTGCTAGTATCGGTTCCAATTTTAGCAGTTATTCGTACAGTAATTGTTCACGTGAGACCCCTTTGGAAAAGAGAAGATGTTTAAAATGAAGCCCTCTATTTAAAAAATAGAGGGCTAATTATATATTTATTTAGAAATCTGCTTGTGTATCTTTTGAATGAGGGAGCTCACATCATTTGTTTGAATATGTTTTATTCTTTTCCATTCCGTATCATACATAAATACAATTTGATTGCTGAAAAGACGCTTCTGTTCTTTTAGATTAGAAATGTTTGCGAAAGAGTACTCTTCAAATATTGGGTTCTGACTTACATCTGGTCCATAAAAGAATAGCCTTTTGTTCGTTAAAATCAATAGGCCTGGCCTTGCGACGGAACGATAAATAAATATGTCTAATGAACATGCTGCGTAAAAAAGGATTTTTTCGTCGGTAGCTAACATTGCTTTAGCTTGATTCAATAAAGTTGTCATTGTAATCGCTCCTTTATTGTTAATAATTTAATTATAACAAATAATGTAATATCTAGAAATTTGTATAGGGGTATTTTTTATGAAGAGATTCCTATTTAGTAGTAAATGCATAATATATCGAAAGGCTGTTAAAAATGAATAGTAGAATAATTATGGTTAATAAGCAATTGACACAATATAAATGATTATCTACATTGACAAACTTAAGAGAATTCTATTATATTTAGTCATATAATACATTAAATCAATGACGGAACAAGTACGTTACTGTCCATTTGTAGAGAGAAGCTTCCACTGGCTGAAAGAAGCTTTAAATGAAGGGTAACAGAAAGCTAATCCTGAGAGCAGCTAATCACTGCCGTCTTGCCACGTTACGGCACCATGAGGTGATGAATTGATTGTTATAATAGTCAATTCATAATTAGGGTGGTATCGCGAGTTAACTCTCGTCCCTTTTATAGGGACGGGAGTTTTTTATATTTAAGGAGGAAAATACAATGAAACAACTAACAGGCGCACAAATTCGTCAAATGTTTTTAGACTTTTTCCAAGAAAAAGGACATGCAGTAGAACCTAGTGCATCACTAGTTCCACATGAAGATCCATCTCTTCTATGGATTAACAGTGGTGTAGCAACATTAAAAAAATATTTTGATGGACGCGTAATCCCGCAAAATCCACGTATTACAAATGCTCAAAAATCAATTCGTACAAACGATATTGAAAACGTAGGGAAAACAGCTCGTCACCATACATTCTTTGAAATGTTGGGGAACTTCTCAATCGGTGATTACTTCAAAGAAGAAGCAATTACTTGGGCTTGGGAATTCTTAACGAGCGACAAATGGATCGGATTCGATAAAGAATTACTATCAGTTACAATCCATCCAGAAGATGAAGAAGCATTCACAATTTGGAATGAGAAAATGGGTGTTCCAAAAGAGCGCATCATCCGCTTAGAAGAAAACTTCTGGGATATCGGTGAAGGACCAAGTGGACCGAATACAGAGATTTTCTATGATCGCGGGGAAGCTTACGGTAATGACTTTAGTGACCCAGAATTATATCCAGGCGGAGAAAATGAGCGTTACTTAGAAGTATGGAACCTTGTATTCTCTCAATTTAACCATAATCCAGACGGTTCATATACGCCACTTCCTAAGAAAAACATCGATACAGGGATGGGTCTAGAGCGTATGACATCTATCGTTCAAGATGTGCCTACGAACTTTGATACAGACCTATTTATGCCAATGATTGGTGCAACAGAATCAATTTCTGGTGAGAAGTATCGTAATGGCGACTTAGAAAAAGATATGGCGTTTAAAGTAATTGCTGACCATATTCGTACAGTAACATTCGCTGTTGGTGACGGTGCTCTTCCATCTAACGAAGGCCGTGGTTATGTATTACGTCGTTTATTACGCCGCGCTGTTCGTTATTCTAAGAAATTAAACATCAACCGTCCATTCATGTTTGAATTAGTACCGGTTGTTGGAGAAGTAATGAAAGACTTCTATCCAGAAGTACTTGAAAAGCAAGATTTCATTGCAAAAGTTGTGAAAAATGAAGAAGAGCGTTTCCATGAAACACTTCATGATGGTGAATCAATTTTAGCTGAAGTCATTGCAAAAGCGAAAGAAGAAAAAACAACTGTTATTTCTGGCGTAGATGCGTTCCGTCTATACGACACATACGGTTTCCCAATTGAATTAACAGAAGAATATGCAGAAGAAGCTGGTATGACAGTTGATCATAAAGGTTTTGAAGCTGAAATGGAAAAACAACGTGAGCGTGCACGTGCTGCTCGTCAAGATGTTGATTCTATGCAAGTTCAAGGCGGTGTACTTGGTGAAGTTAAAGTAGCAAGCGAATTCGTTGGCTACGGTACAGTTGCAACAGAAAGTAACGTTGTAGCACTTGTGAAAAATGGTGAGTATACAGATAGCTTGCAAGCTGGTGAAGAAGGACAGTTAATGCTTGATGTAACGCCATTCTACGCTGAGAGCGGTGGACAAATTGCTGACCGTGGTTATCTTCTTGCTGACGGTGTGAAAGTTCTTGTAAAAGACGTACAAAAAGCACCAAACGGTCAAAACTTACACAAAGTAGTTGTAGAAGAAGGTACGTTAACGAAAGATGCGGCTGTGAAAGCTGTTATTGATACGAAGAATCGTAGTAGCGTTGTGAAAAACCATACAGCAACTCACTTACTGCACCAAGCATTAAAAGACGTACTTGGAATGCATGTTAACCAAGCTGGTTCTCTTGTAACTTCTGAACGTTTACGCTTTGACTTCTCTCACTTCGGCCAAGTACAAGCTGATGAATTAGAAAAAATTGAGCGTATCGTAAACGAAAAAATTTGGGAAAGTATTGATGTTGAGATTTCTCAAAAAGCAATTGAAGAAGCGAAAGAAATGGGTGCAATGGCATTATTCGGTGAAAAATACGGAGATGTGGTACGTGTTGTACAAGTTGGCGGTTATAGCTTAGAGCTTTGCGGTGGTTGTCACGTTGATAACACAGCTTCTATCGGTATTTTCAAAATCGTTGCTGAGTCTGGTATCGGTGCAGGAACTCGTCGTATTGAGGCGGTAACTGGTAAGTCTGCATACGAATTAATGAACGATCAAGTAGGTTTATTAAAAGAAGCGGCAGGAAAAATGAAAACAAATTCGAAAGATATTTTAACAAGAGTTGATGGTTTATTTGCTGAAGTAAAACAACTTCAAAAAGAAAACGAATCTCTTGCTGCGAAATTAAGCAATATCGAAGCTGGAAACTTAACTGATTCAGTAATGACAGTTGATGGCGTGAACGTATTAGCGGCGAAAGTAAATGTTGCAGATATGAACAACTTACGTACAATGATGGATGATCTAAAAAATAAATTAGAGTCTGCAGTTGTTGTATTAGCGTCTGTAAATGATGACAAAGTAAACATTTTAGCTGGCGTAACGAAAGATTTAATTAGCCAAGGCTACCATGCAGGTAAGCTTGTGAAAGAAGTGGCTTCTCGTTGTGGTGGTGGCGGTGGTGGCCGTCCTGATATGGCTCAAGCAGGCGGTAAAAACCCAGCTCAAGTTGAGGAAGCTTTAGCGTTTGTACAAGAGTACGTTAAATCTGTTTCAAAATAAAGAGATAGTAGTGTACAATGGTAGGGAGAGGAGAAGTTCTTCTCCCTATACTTACTACTTACAAGTGAGGTGCTTGAAATGGACGGTTTTGATAAAACAATGAAGTTTAGCATTCAAGATGAAAAACAGAGTGTCCATGTAAATGATGTACTTTTAACTGTGTATGATGCACTTCAAGAAAAAGGCTATAATCCGATTAACCAAATCGTCGGTTATTTATTAAGTGGAGACCCAGCATACATACCTCGCCATAAAGATGCACGAAGCATCGTTCGCAAGCTTGAACGTGATGAGATAATTGAAGAGCTTGTGAAGTCTTACTTGAAACATCATCGTGAGGAGTAGTTTATGCGGATATTAGGTTTAGATGTAGGTACAAAAACAGTCGGAGTTGCAATGAGCGACGAAATGGGCTGGACAGCACAAGGGCTGGAAACAATCAGGATTAACGAAGAACGAGGCCACTTTGGTTTTGACCGTATTTCTGAGTTAGTAAAACAGTATGGTGTGGACAAAATAGTAGTAGGTTTACCTAAAAATATGAATGGTACAATTGGTCCGCGTGGTGAAGCGTGCCAGCAATTTGCAGAAAACCTACGAGAGCTGTTACAATTAGACGTTGTAATGTGGGACGAGCGTTTGTCGACGATGGCAGCGGAACGTCTGCTCATTTCAGCTGATGTAAGCCGTAAGAAGCGAAAGCAAGTAATCGATAAGATGGCTGCAGTCGTAATCTTACAAGGATTTTTAGATAGTAAATAAGAGGTGACCAAAATGGAAGAAAATCAAATTACAATTGTAGACGAAAAAGGTAACGAACATTTATGTGAGATTGTTTTCACTTTTGATGCTGAAAAATTTGGCAAAAAATCATACGTAGTCTTCTCTCCAATCGGTGAAGTAGACGAAGATGGAGACCAAATTTATGATGCAATGGCTTATGAGCAAAATGAAGAAGAGGGCGGAACTTTACTTCCAATCGAATCTGAAGAAGAGTGGGAAATGGTACAAGAAATGTTCAACACTCTTGCTGATGAGCAAGAAGCAGAATAATAAGTATTGAGAAGATGGACGATATATAGTCCATCTTTTTTTATATGTAAAATGAAAGATTTTTTGTCGAAACTGTGTAATCCTTTGTAGTATAATGAGACGGATTGTAGAAAAATAAAATATCTGTAAAAAAATGATAGGTAAGTTTATTGTGATTTTTCATTGTGTTGTATAGAAAGATGTACATATGGCCTACAATTGAATAAGGAGGAAGAGTTTTGATAGAGAATCAAGTGAAAAAGAAGCGTAGACGCATTTTTTTATTTTCGATTATTGCACTGCTTTTAGTTTGTGGTTCAGTCTATGCATATATTTCATCGGCTTTAGGACCGGTTGATAGCGAGAATAAAAAAGAAATTGAAGTAGAGATTCCAAAAGGATCATCTACAAGTAAAATTGGTGAAATTTTAGAAGAAAAAGGTGCTGTGAAAAGCGGTACAGTTTTTAGCTTTTATACGAAGGTTAAGTCAAAAAGCTTACAAGCAGGTACATATTTATTAAATCCTTCGATGAGTACAAATGACATCATTGAACAAATGTCATCTGGTAATGTACATCGTCCAGCGCTATATAAAGTGACGATTAAAGAAGGGGCGCAAGTAACTGAAATTGCAGAAGTGATTGCGGCAGAATTAAAGTGGAATAAAGATGATGTTGTACGTCAATTAAACGATAAAGCATTTGTTCAAAAAATGCAGCAAAAGTATCCGAAGTTATTGACTGATAAAATTTTTGATAGCAATATTAAATATCCATTAGAAGGCTATCTATATCCAGCGACGTATTCTTTCTATAAAAAAGATACGACGTTAGAAGAAATCGTAATTCCAATGCTTGAGAAAACGAATGCCATTATTGTTCAAAACGAGGCAAAAATGAAAGCGAAAAACTGGGATGTTCATCAGCTTTTAACATTGTCTTCACTTATTGAAGAAGAGGCAACGGGCTTTACAGATCGTCAAAAGATCGCTAGTGTTTTCTATAATCGTTTAGCAAAAGGTATGCCACTTCAAACAGATCCGACAGTGTTATACGCGCTTGGAAAGCATAAACAACGCGTATTATATGAGGATTTAAAAGTAAACTCACCGTACAATACGTATGTTGTGAAAGGATTGCCAGTTGGGCCGATCGCAAATTCTGGTAAACATTCAGTGGAAGCTGCGTTAGAACCTGCGCAAACAGATTATTATTATTTCTTAGCTGCACCAAGTGGTGAAGTGTACTATGCGAAAACATTAGAAGAGCATAATGCATTAAAGCAAAAATACATTACGAAAAAACAGTGAAATGGGGAGGGATAGCGAAAAAGGTCGCACATCCCTCTTTTTTGTGGTAAAATATATCGGGTTAAAAACTGGCAGAAGAATCGTTTTTAATATCAAAACGGGACGTACAAGCTAAGGGTGAAGCTGGCTTGTATTTTTATTGCATTCTATGTGTGAAAAGACAAAGATTGACGCGTCATAGAGGCACTTCTCCATGTAAATAAGGAGGACCAATTATGGAGGATGCAGTTAACGAGTACCTATTATCATTTATTGATCCAAAAGATAAATTAATTCTTGAAATGGAAGAGTATGCAACAGAAAACCATGTGCCGATTATGGATCGACTTGGAATGGAATTTATGCTGCAATTTTTACGTTTAATTGGACCGAAAAGCATTTTAGAACTTGGAACAGCAATCGGTTATTCTAGTATTCGTATGATGGAAGCTATTCCGAATTCGCGTATTGTGACAGTAGAGCGCAATCGTGAACGATATGAAAAGGCACTTGAATATATAGAACGTTCCCCAGTAACAAATCGCGTTTCTGTTATTTATGGTGATGCTTTAGAAACGGGTGAACAAGTGAAAGAACATGGAACATTTGACGTTATTTTTATTGATGCAGCAAAAGGACAGTATCGTCGCTTTTTTGACTTATATGAACCGTTATTAAATCCTGGTGGCGTAATTATTTCAGATAATGTTATGTACCATGGTCTTGTAACGACAAAAGAGAAAATTGAAAACAGACGTACGCGTGGTTTAATCCGTCGTATTAAGACGTACAATGAGTGGCTTATGAACCATGAAGGATATGATACAACGATTTTCCCGATTGGTGATGGAGTAGCTGTTAGTAAAAAGAGAGGGTGACCAAGGTATGAAGAAACCTGAATTGTTAGTAACGCCAAGAGCGGTGGCGGATATCGAACCTCTTGCGAAAGCAGGAGCAGATGCGGTAATGATCGGTGAGCAAAAGTTTGGTTTACGTTTAGCAGGGGAGTTTTCACGTGAAGATGTAAAACAAGCTGCGAAGATTGCACATGAAAATGGTGTGAAAGTATACGTAGCCATGAATGCTATGTTCCACAACGATAAAGTAGAAGAATTAACAGAATACGTTTCATTTTTAAACGAAGTGAATGTAGATGCAATTGTTTTTGGAGATCCAGCGGTATTAATGGCTGTTCGTGAAGTAGCGCCAAATATGCAGTTGCACTGGAATACAGAAACGACAGCAACAAACTGGTTCACTTGTAATTACTGGGGACAAAGAGGGGCGAAGCGTGCTGTATTAGCTCGTGAGCTTAGCTTAGATGAAATTGTTGATTTAAAAGAAAATGCTGAAGTGGAACTAGAAGTACAAATTCACGGTATGACTTGTATGTTCCAATCGAAGCGTTCATTAGTAGGAAACTACTTTGAGTATCAAGGACGTAATCTTGACATTGAAAAGAAAAAATATGAAGAGAATATGTTCTTATATGACCCAGAGCGTAACAATAAATATCCAATTTATGAAGATGAAAATGGTACTCACATTATGAGTCCGAACGATATTTGTTTCATCGATGAATTAGAGGAACTAATCGAAGCTGAAGTTGACAGCTTAAAAATCGACGGTGTACTAAAAAGCTCTGAATACATTATTGAAGTAACGAAGAAATATCGTAAAGCAATTGATTTATGTGTAGAAGATCGTGATGCGTATTATGATGTGAAAGATGATTTATATAAAGAGATAGAAGAAATGCAACCAGTAAATCGTCCGTTAGATACAGGATTCTTCTTTAAAGAGACGGTTTACTAAACGAGGAGGGTGTAGGAAATGACTGTACAAGAAATTTCACGAGTGATCGATGGCAAACGCGTTATTGTGAAGAAACCTGAACTGTTAATCCCTGCGGGTAACTTAGAAAAATTAAAAGTAGCTATCCATTATGGGGCAGATGCTGTATATTTAGGTGGACAAGAATTTGGTCTTCGTTCGAATGCAGGTAACTTTACGCTGGAAGACATGGCAGAAGGCGTTGAATTTGCAAAGAAATATGGAGCGAAAATATATGTAACAACAAATATTTTTGCACATAATGAAAATATGGACGGGCTAGAGGAATATTTAAGAGGGATTGAAAAAGCTGGCGTAACGGGAATTATCGTTGCTGATCCGCTTATTATTGAGACATGTAAACGTGTAGCACCTTCTGTTGAGGTGCATTTAAGTACACAACAATCGCTATCCAACTGGAAAGCAGCACAGTATTGGAAAGAAGAAGGTTTACATCGTCTTGTATTAGCTCGTGAGGCAAGCTATGAAGAGATGAAAGAAATTAAAGACAAAGTGGATATTGAAATTGAAGCATTCGTCCATGGTGCAATGTGTATCGCATATTCAGGAAGATGTACATTAAGTAACCATATGACAGCGCGTGACTCTAATCGTGGTGGTTGTTGTCAATCTTGTCGCTGGGACTATGATTTAGTTCAAACGGTATCACAACATAAAGATGCAAAAGAGCTTCCTTTATTCCAAGAAGAAGATGCTCACTTTGCGATGAGTCCAAAAGATTTAAATTTAATTTTATCAATTCCGAAAATGATTGAAATTGGAATTGATAGCTTAAAAGTTGAAGGACGTATGAAATCTATCCATTACGTAGCGACTGTAGCAACTGTATATCGTAAAGTAATTGATGCGTATTGTGCGGATCCGGATAACTTTGAGTTTAAACAAGAGTGGTTAGATGAGCTTGATAAATGTGCAAATCGTGACACAGCTCCTGCATTCTTTGAAGGGGTTCCAGGACATCAAGAGCAAATGTTTGGAAATCATAGTAAGAAAACAACGTATGATTTTGCTGGTTTAGTGTTAGATTATAATGAAGAAACGGGCATCGTAACGCTTGAGCAACGTAATCACTTCAAACCAGGACATGAAGTGGAGTTCTTTGGACCAGAAATAGAAAACTTTACGCAGACGGTGGAGAAAATTTGGGATGAGGATGGAAACGAATTAGATGCAGCGAGACATCCGTTGCAAATCGTGAAATTCAAAGTGGATCAACCAGTGTATGTGAATAATATGATGCGCAAAAACATACTTCAATAAGAAAGAGTGGTAGTCGAATGGGGACGAATAAGCCTGTTGTAATTGGAATCGCTGGTGGTTCAGGATCAGGAAAAACAAGTGTAACGAAAGCGATTTTTGACCATTTTAAAGGTCATTCCATTTTAATCTTGGAGCAAGATTATTATTACAAAGATCAAAGCCATTTACCAATGGAAGAGCGTTTAAAAACAAATTATGATCATCCGCTTGCGTTTGATAATGATCTGTTAATTGAACATTTGAAGCAGTTGCTTGCATATGAGCAAATTGATAAGCCTGTATATGACTATACATTGCATACGCGTTCAGAAGAAATTATTCCAGTTGAGCCGAAAGATGTAATCATTTTAGAAGGAATTCTTATTTTAGAAGACCCACGTCTTTGTGAGTTAATGGACATTAAGCTATTCGTTGATACAGATGCGGATCTTCGTATCCTGCGCCGCATGCAGCGTGATATTAAAGAGCGCGGTCGTACGATGGATTCAGTTATTGATCAATATGTAACTGTTGTACGTCCAATGCACAATCAATTTATTGAGCCTTCTAAGAAATTTGCGGATATTATTATCCCTGAAGGTGGACAAAACCATGTTGCAATTGATATTATGGTGACAAAAATTGCAACAATTCTTGAACAAAAAGTAAATTTGTAATAGCATAGTAAAAGATATACGATAGGAAGGGATTTTTTCCCTTCCTATCGAATACAATGAAACATGCAACCTCATCTATATATAGGTGAGGGCATATTTATATCAACTTTCCATACATATCTTCTTTATATAAAGAAGAATTGGGAATACGGGGTTGTATGTGACAACTCCGCTAGTACAGGCGTGCTAGAAACCTCCGCTATACATATAAGTGGGGGAGTTTTCATATGGAACTCCTCTTTTTTTTCGGGGGATTGGTATATAAAAGGAGTGGAAAATATGGCAACAGAAAAAACATACCCAATGACGCAAGAGGGTAAGCAAAAATTAGAGAACGAACTTGAGGATTTAAAAACGGTAAAACGTAAAGAGGTTGTAGAGCGCATTAAGATTGCACGTAGCTTCGGAGATCTTTCTGAGAACTCTGAGTACGATGCAGCGAAAGATGAGCAAGCGTTCGTAGAAGGACGTATTACACAATTAGAAAACATGATTCGTAACGCAGTTATCATCACAGATAACGGTGAAGAATCTACAGTTGTTACATTAGGTAAAACAGTAACATTTAAAGAGTTACCAGGTGGAGATGAAGAATCTTACACAATCGTAGGTAGCGCAGAAGCAGATCCATTTGAAGGAAGAATTTCTAATGATTCTCCAATTGCAAAAAGCTTATTAGGTAAGCAAATTGGTGAGAAGGTAGCAATTCAAACACCGGGCGGAGAAATGCAAGTAGAGATTATCTCTGTAAAATAACGTAAAAATCACTCGTGTAAAAACGGGTGATTTTTTTATTTGTATAAAAGATGAAACACCTCGTCTAAACTACATGAGACGAGGTGTTTTTTATGAAAATAAAACGGAGAATTACAGTTGTTTTAATTTGTTTTATGAGTGTAATGTTTTTACTACTTTGTCGCTTAATCCAAATACAGATTTTAGATACGGAATCATTTACTGACCAAAATATCAATTTAATTGAAAAAAGTGTTACGCAACGAACGCAATCACTTACAGTAGATAATGGAAGAGGGCACTTTACAGATCGAAATGGTAAGGAAATCGGTGAAGAGAAATATCCAGTTCTAATTATTTTTCCATTTTTACAAATAAAAAATGACATGTTAGAGAAAATTTCGCATATCATTGGTTTGTCGAGACAAGAGATAAGACTGCAAATGAAAAGTAAGAATAAAGCATTTATATTACAAAGGGGGAATATCCCATTTCAATTAACGGTTGAGCAGATGGAGAAGGTAAATCAGTTAGATACTTTAGGTATTTTAGCAGTAGAAGTTCGATTGAAGCAAACGGGAGAGGCAAATCATTTAATTGGTGATGTGGGAGAGAATGAACAGGAATTTCAAAAACGCTATGGAGAAATGAAAAAACTTTCGGAACAAACGCCAATTGGTATTTCCGGATTGCAACAATCATTTGATGAATTTTTACTTACTGATGGAGAGGCAAAAGTACTATATCAAGTGGATCGGCAAGGAGAGCCGATTTTCGGGAAACAGGCAAAATACACTTCACCAGGAAATCCATTTTATCCAGTTACTATTCAAACAACGCTACATAAAACGTTGCAACGGCAAGCTGAAAAGATTATAAATGAAAACGGAATAAAAAAAGGTGGGTTAGTATTACTAGACATAAAAAATAGTGAAGTTTTAGCAATGGTAAGTAAGCCATCTTTACAGATGAATGATAGGAGCGCATACAAAGCAACACTTGAAAATCAAATGTTAACTCCTCATTTTCCTGGATCTGTTTTTAAAACAGTAGTTGCAGCGGCGGTAATTGATCAAAATTTGGTGCGATTTAACCGTGTATTTAACTGTAATACGGATTTATACGGTGAAAATCTTCCACAAGTTATGATGGGGTCATTAAACTTTAAGGAAAGCTTTGCTAGAAGCTGTAATCGGACGTTTGCCCTATTAGGTAATGAACTAATACAAAAGGATAGAGAAGTGTTAGAGACGTATATAGAGGCCCTAGGGGCAAGTAAGACGGTTGGTTGGAAAGGTTCAGTATTTCATACACCAGAATTTGAACAATTGCCAGAAGAAAAGAATGCTGTTATTTGGAGAAGTGAAGAAAATAAAGTTAGTAGAAAAGCCATTGCTCAAACGATGATTGGACAAAAAGATGTACGCGTGTCGCCTCTAGCTATAGCGAATATGATGGCGACAATTGCTAGAGATGGAGAGAAGTTGGAAGTGAAAGCTGTAAAAAAAATAGTATATAAAAATGGAACTGACTTTTTTACATTTGAAAATCATAAATTAACTGGGAAACAGCTTTCTTATGAAACGGTGAAAAAACTACAAGAGTTATTAAGAGGTGTTGTAACGACGGAGAAAGGAACGGGAACAGTGTTCCGTTCGTTACCACTAAACGTTGCCGGAAAATCTGGAACGGCACAAACAGGAAAAGGAGAAAAGGTGAATCGCTGGTTTGCAGGTTATTTTCCATATGAAAACCCAAGGTATGCTTTAGTTGTAGTTGATATAGAAACAGATAGTAACAAAAATGTAGTTACACCCGTTTTTACAGAAATGGTAGAAGTAATTCATAGATTAGAAAATGAAAAGTAATCTTGCAATTATTTATGAAATGTTTTCATTTCGTGAAAATATTATTGTAAATGTTCAACCTTTATAGATTTAATGTTACAATAGCAAGTATGAAAAACTGCATGGAGGTTTGAAGAATGGCAGGAGGATCTAGATTTCAACAGAAACAACAAAAACGTCGTCAAAACGGTGTTTTAAATATTGCAATTGCTATTGTATTAATAGCAGTAGCTATTGTAGCATATCAATTGTTTGTTCCTGACACAAAAGAGCAAGCGGCTTCTAGTGATAAAAAAGTAGCTCAGCAAACAACAAAAGAGAATAAAGCTGAGAAAGCTAAAGGCAAAGAAGAGACGAAGAAGAACGAGCAAGAGAAGGCAGAGGCTAAGAAGAAGGAAGAAGAGAAGCAAAAGGCTGAAGAAGAACAGAAAAAAGCTGAAGAAGAAGCGAAAGCTAACGAGAAAGTACCAGCTGAAAAAACACAGCCAAAGGCAACTGACGCTTATACGAAATCTTCTTGGAAGCCAGTAGGTACAGAGCAAGGTGCAACACCTGCGATGACGTTTAAAAAAGGTACAGCAGATTGGAATGAGATGAATCAAGCAATTTCAGCTGCAATTGACGTTCCAGTAGAGCAATTAGTTATTCATAGAATCGGAAATAACGGTAAGAATAAAGCTTACGGTAACGTACAAGATAAACAATCAGGTAAAAAGTATTATGTGAATATTGATTGGGTAGACAATGAAGGCTGGAAACCAGTACTTGTTCAAACTCTAAACTAAAAAAGAGAAGCTCTTATGAGCTTCTCTTTTTTAGTTAGCGTAATTTTTTTAATTTAAAATGAACAACCGCGCTATAATATGGTCTTTTGCTTTCCGGATCCATAACCATTTGATGCGAGATGTGATGAACTTCAAGCATAAGTGCTTTATTATTATCGATTTGTTCACTAATTTTTCGTTCTAAAGAAGCTAAGTCTCCCGCTTCAAAAAACTCTACTTTATCTTCTAACATTTCAAAGGTAAATGACACGAAGACGACCCCTCTCCTATGTAATCACCTATAGTGTAACAAAGAAAAGAAGGAAATACCATGTGCATTTCAATTGACATTTTTGGAAAGAGGGCATATTATACTGATAAAACCGATAAGAAAAAGGGGAATTTTTATGGGAACAGAATTTAATGGTTTATTTGATGAATGGGCTCATACGTACGACTCATTTGTACAAGGCGAAGATATACAATATAAAGAAGTTTTCGCCCATTATGAGGACATTTTAGAGGATGTAGTTAACAAGTCATTTGGCAACGTATTAGAATTTGGTGTTGGTACTGGCAATTTAACAAATAAATTATTACTTGCTGGTCGCACAGTTTACGGTATAGAACCGTCACGCGAAATGCGTACTATTGCAAAAGAGAAATTACCAAAAGAATTTTCAATTACAGAGGGTGATTTTCTTTCATTTGAAGTCCCAAATTCAATCGATACTATTGTGAGCACTTACGCATTTCATCATTTAATAGATGAAGAAAAAGACGTAGCAATTGCGAAGTATAGTCAATTGCTAAACAAAGGTGGTAAAATAGTGTTTGCTGATACGATATTTGCAGATCAAGATGCATATGATAAAACTGTCGAAGTAGCAAAAGAAAGAGGTTTTCATCAGCTAGCAAACGATTTGCAAACAGAATACTATACACGTATTCCTATCATGCAATCTATTTTTGAAAACAATGGCTTCCATGTAACGTTCACGAGATTAAATCATTTCGTTTGGGTAATGGAGGCAACTAAGCGATAGAAAGAGGGATTAGATTGAGAATTGCTGTAATTGGAGCAATGGAAGAAGAAGTACGTATTTTACGTGACAAACTAGAACAAGCAGAAACAGAAACTGTTGCAGGTTGTGAATTTACGAAAGGGCTATTAGCAGGACATGAAGTAATCTTGTTAAAGTCTGGTATTGGTAAAGTAAACGCAGCGATGTCAACGACGATTTTATTAGAAAGATATAAGCCTGAAAAAGTAATTAATACTGGTTCAGCTGGTGGATTCCATCACTCTTTAAATGTTGGAGATGTGGTTATTTCAACAGAAGTTCGTCACCATGACGTAGATGTAACAGCATTTAACTATGAATATGGTCAAGTGCCAGGAATGCCGCCTGGATTTAAAGCTGATGACGCATTAGTTGCATTAGCTGAGAAATGTATGCAGGCAGAAGAAAATATTCAAGTTGTAAAAGGTATGATTGCAACAGGCGATTCATTTATGAGTGATCCGAACCGCGTTGCGGCAATTCGTGATAAATTTGAAGATCTTTATGCAGTAGAAATGGAAGCAGCAGCTGTTGCACAAGTATGCCACCAATATGAAGTTCCGTTTGTTATTATTCGTGCACTTTCTGATATTGCTGGTAAAGAATCAAATGTTTCATTTGATCAATTTTTAGATCAAGCAGCTCTTCATTCTACAAACTTTATCGTAAAAGTACTAGAAGAGTTAAAGTAATGTAACAAAAAGGCAACTGTCTCATATAAAGAAAATACATACAGTTGCCTTTTCTTTATTGGCAAATAAGGGGGAGAACACGATGAATGTATATCGTGGCGTTCATGAATTGATTGGTCATACACCAATTGTAGAAATTACTCGTTTTTCACTTCCAGAAGGAGTCCGTTTATTTGCAAAGCTTGAATTTTACAACCCAGGCGGAAGCGTTAAGGATCGTTTAGGAAGAGAATTAATCGAAGATGCGTTAGAAAAAGGGCTTGTTACCCAGGGCGGAACAATTATTGAACCGACGGCTGGAAATACTGGCATTGGACTGGCACTTGCAGCGTTAGAACATGATTTACGCGTTATTGTTTGTGTACCAGAGAAATTTAGTATTGAGAAACAAGAATTAATGAAAGCGCTAGGTGCAACGGTCGTGCATACACCGACTGAGCAAGGAATGACCGGCGCAATTGCAAAAGCAAAAGAGTTAGTAAATGAAATACCGAATTCATACTCTCCAAGTCAGTTTGCGAATGAAGCAAATCCGCGTGCTTATTTCAAAACATTAGGTCCTGAACTTTGGGATGCATTGAATGGAGAGATTAACATATTTGTTGCAGGGGCAGGGACTGGCGGTACGTTTATGGGAACTGCATCTTATTTGAAAGAGAAAAATATTGATATTAAAGCGGTTATTGTAGAACCAGAAGGCTCTATTTTAAATGGCGGTAAAGCTGGTTCACATGAAACAGAAGGTATTGGTCTTGAATTCATTCCACCATTTTTAAAAACATCTTATTTTGATGAAATTCATACGATTTCTGATCGACATGCATTTTTACGAGTGAAAGAATTAGCGCAAAAAGAAGGACTTCTCGTTGGAAGCTCTTCAGGAGCAGCATTTCATGCGAGCTTACTTGAGGCAGAGAAAGCAACACCAGGTACAAATATTGTAACGATTTTTCCTGATAGTAGTGAGCGCTATTTAAGCAAAGACATATACAAAGGATGGGAATAAAAAATGAGAGCAAAGACAAAGTTAATTCATGGTATTCGCATAGGAGAACCTTCAACTGGATCTGTAAACGTACCGATCTATCAAACAAGTACGTACAAACAAGAAGCAGTTGGTAAGCATCAAGGATATGAATATTCACGTACAGGCAACCCGACACGTGCAGCTTTAGAAGAAATGATTGCTGTATTAGAAAATGGTCATGCTGGATTTGCATTTGGCTCAGGAATGGCTGCTATTACAGCGACAATTATGTTGTTCTCAAAAGGTGATCATGTCATTTTAACAGATGATGTTTATGGCGGAACGTACCGTGTTATTACGAAAGTATTAAACCGCTTCGGTATTGAGCATACATTTGTAGATACAACAAACCTAGAGGAAGTTGTAGAAGCAATTCGCCCAAATACGAAAGCAATTTATGTAGAAACACCAACAAATCCATTACTAAAAATTACTGATATTAAGAAAATATCTACTCTTGCTAAAGAAAACGATTTATTAACAATTATTGATAACACATTCATGACGCCATATTGGCAGTCGCCAATCTCTTTAGGAGCAGACATTGTACTTCATAGTGCAACGAAATATTTAGGAGGTCATAGTGACGTAGTTGCAGGCCTAGTCGTTGTAAATAGCCCACAACTAGCAGAAGACCTTCATTTCGTGCAAAACTCAACAGGAGGTATTCTTGGACCACAAGATAGCTTCCTACTACTTCGCGGTCTAAAAACGTTAGGAATTCGTATGGAAGAGCATGAAATAAATTCACGCGCAATTGCTGAGTTTTTAAATAACCATCCAAAAGTAAATAAAGTATATTATCCAGGTCTTGAATCACATCAAAATCACGAATTAGCAACAGAACAGGCGAATGGATTTGGTGCAATCATCTCATTTGATGTAGATAGTGAGGAAACGTTAAATAGAGTACTTGAGAAGTTACAGTACTTCACACTTGCTGAAAGTTTAGGAGCAGTAGAAAGTTTAATTTCTATCCCGTCTCAAATGACACATGCATCAATCCCAGCAGATCGCCGTAAAGAATTAGGAATTACAGATACATTAATTCGAATCTCTGTTGGTATTGAAGATGGAGAAGATTTAATTGAAGATTTGGCACAAGCGTTAGCATAGTAAAAATGCACTGCTAATATAGAGCAGTGCATTTTATTATATTAATTTGTGAAATATTTCACAAATTAGACATACACAAATGAAATGATTTCATGTATATTGAATTCATGAAATGTTATTCACGAACAAACTTGTGAAATGTTTCACAAACAATGGGATTCATGTAGGACGGTAACTCTATTTTTTTTCGCTAATCGGGACTTATTATGACCTATAGGGACTTATAAAGACCGTGATAACAGAATAGGAGGAAATTTACATGGTAGTCAAAGAGAAAGTTGTAAATGAAATGCAAGAGGTAAAAGAGATGATTGATACGTTAGTGAAGAGCGGTCAACAAGCTTTACAAGCATTAGAAAGTTTTACACAAGAGCAAATTGACAACATTGTTCATAAAATGGCGCTTGCGGGTGTCGATCAACATATGCCGCTTGCGAAGTTGGCTGTTGAAGAAACGGGCCGTGGTGTATATGAAGATAAATGCATTAAAAATATTTTTGCCACTGAATATATTTGGCATAGTATAAAGAAAGATAAAACGGTAGGAATTATTCATGAAGATCCTCATGAAGAAGTAATAGAAATTGCAGAACCTGTCGGTGTAGTAGCTGGGGTAACGCCAGTAACTAACCCAACGTCGACAACAATGTTTAAAGCGTTAATCGCGATAAAAACGAGAAATCCAATTATTTTCGCATTTCATCCTTCTGCACAAAACTGTTCCATTGCAGCGGCGAAAACAGTATATGATGCAGCAGTGAAGGCCGGTGCACCAAAGCACTGTATTCAATGGATTGAAAGACCTTCTGTGGAGGCAACGAAACAATTAATGAACCATGAAGGTGTTGCACTCGTTCTAGCGACTGGAGGAGCTGGTATGGTGAAATCAGCTTATTCTACTGGCAAACCCGCGCTAGGTGTAGGCCCTGGTAATGTACCATGTTATATAGAGAAGTCGGCACATGTAAAACGCGCTGTTAATGATTTAATTTTATCGAAAACATTTGATAACGGTATGATTTGTGCATCGGAACAAGCTATCATTGTAGACAAGGAAATCTATGATGATGTTAAAACAGAAATGATTGCAAATAATTGTTACTTTGTAACAGAAGAAGAGAGAAAAAAATTAGAAAAGCTTGTTATTAATGAAAATACATGTGCAGTAAATAGTGATATTGTTGGGAAATCTACGCAGTATATTGCTGAATTAGTAGGAATTACTGTACCTGAACATACAAAAATGCTTGTAGCTGAAATTAAAGGTATCGGGGCATCATATCCACTATCTCGTGAGAAGCTAAGCCCAGTGTTAGCTTGTGTAAAGGCAAATTCATTAGAAGAAGGATTTACATATTGCGAAGAAATGTTAGACCTTGGTGGCCTAGGGCATTCAGCGGTTATCCATTCTACAAATAAAGAAGTACAAAAACAATTTGGGTTACGTATGAAAGCCTGCCGTCTCATTGTAAATGCACCTTCATCACAAGGTGGAATTGGTGATATATATAATGGATTTATTCCATCACTTACGCTTGGTTGTGGCTCCTACGGGAAAAACTCAGTTTCTCAAAATGTAACAGCTACTCATTTATTAAATATAAAAAGGTTGGCAAATAGAAAAAAGAATATGCAGTGGTTCAAATTACCACCCAAAATTTATTTTGAAAAACATGCGACAGCATATTTAGCAAACATGCCTAACATTTCCCGCGCATTTATTGTGACGGATCCAGGGATGGTTGAGCACGGTTATGTAGATACAGTTACGCACTATTTACGTAAGCATGCAAATGATGTGAAAGTTGAAGTTTTCTTTGAAGTTGAGCCAGATCCATCAGATGAAACTGTATTTAAAGGTGCGGACATGATGAAAAGCTTTAAGCCTGATGTAATTATCGCACTTGGTGGCGGTTCAGCTATGGATGCGGCAAAAGGGATGTGGCTCTTCTATGAGCACCCAGAAACAACATTCTATGGCATTAAACAGAAATTTTTAGATATAAGAAAACGTACATGTAAATATCCGGAATTAGGAAATAAAGCGCAGTTTGTTGCCATTCCAACAACATCAGGAACAGGGTCAGAAGTGACACCATTTGCAGTTATTACAGATAAGAAAAATAATATAAAGTATCCACTCGCGGATTATGAATTAACGCCAGATGTAGCAATTGTTGATCCGCAATTTGTAATGACAGTACCACCACATGTAACAGCAGACACTGGTATGGACGTATTAACGCATGCAATCGAGGCGTATGTGTCTGTTTTGGCAAATGACTATACAGATGGATTAGCATTAAAAGCAATTGATCTCGTATTTAAATATTTACCGAGAGCATATAAAGATGGAAATGATGAAGAAGCACGAGAAAAAATGCATAATGCTTCCGCAATCGCAGGGATGGCATTTGCAAATGCTTTCCTAGGTATTAATCACAGTTTAGCGCATAAAATTGGACCAGAATTCCATATTCCGCACGGGCGTGCGAATGCAATTCTTATGCCGCATGTAGTCCGCTATAATGCTATTAAGCCAAGAAAACACGCATTGTTCCCAAAATATGAGCACTTTGTGGCTGATGAACGCTATGCACATATTGCGAGAATGCTCGGGATTCCAGCAAGTTCAGCGGCGGAAGGTGTGGAATCACTCGTCCAAGCAATTATTGAGCTTGGAAAAAGTTTAAATATAAATATGAGTATTGCAGGACAAGGAGTTGCTAAAGACCAATTTGAAGGGGTTGTTGGATTATTAGCAGAAAGAGCTTTTGAAGATCAATGTACAACAGCTAATCCAAAATTACCGCTCATTTCAGAGCTGAAAGAAATCTATATGGAAGCATATAAAGGCGTATAATAGATAAAAAAGAGCCGCGAGTAAGCGGCTCTTTTTTACTTTGGAAAACATCTCCCAGATTGGTTCTATTTACTTGTCTTTAAGCTTGATAGAATGTGATAAAGTGAGGATGGGAGTGATAAGCAGATGAAAGAATTACAAGAAAAAATAGCAGATTATACCCGGTTTGCACAAGTACTTTTAGCTATAAGTACATTTTTAATGATCGGTTTATTAATTCCAAGTGGAATAAAAAGTATGGTACAGTCTTTTGCTATGATGGGAAGTATTATTGTATTTTTAGTTCTTGCTTTTTTCTTCTTTAAGCGTGTTAGAACGATGCGTGACCAATTAGAGGAGAGCGAATATGAAGAAAATTGTTAAATAGGGCGCTACGAAAAGAAGAAATCTTTTTGTAGCGTTTTTTTGTTTTTTGTAGAAAATGTATGCGTTTCATGTTGACAATGATAATCCTTATCAATTAAAGTAGAATAGTAGTCAATGATTATCATTATCAATTAGAGGTGGAAGAATGAAAAAATCTATTACGCTGTTCACAGCAATCTTATCTATTTTTTTCTTGTTAATAGGTTGCAGTGCAAGGGAAAACGAAAAAGCATCTGCAACAAAAACAGAAAAAGGAACAGACAAAATCGAAATTACCGATCTCTCAAACAGAAAGGTAACATTCAATAAAGTTCCTGAAAGTTTTGCTACGTTGAGTATGGGAGACATGGATATTATTCATGCTTTAGGTGGAAAAATAGTAGGTCGTCCTGATACAAAATTAACTCTCCCAGAGGAATTAAAGAAAGCGCAAGTAATCGGGAATGCACATCAACCGAATTTTGAGCAAATTGCTAGTTTAAAACCGGATGTACTTGTTGCTAACAATGGATTCCAAAAGAACATTCCAACGGTTGAAGGACAAGGAACAAAAGTAATCATTTCTTCAGCCAATTCTGTAAAAGATATTCAAAAGAGTATTGAAATGTATGGAACAGTGATGAAGAAAGAAGATAAAGCAAAAGAATTTAATCAAAAAATTAATGATCAAATGAAGAAATATGAGAAAAAGAGTGACGTTAAAGCATTACTAGTGTATGGAGCACCAGGCACTTATTTAGCAGCGTTACCAACATCTCTGTCAGGTGATATTTTAGAAAAAACGGGCGGTAAAAATATTGCAGCTGGTTTTCCAGAAATGAAAGAATATCCGCAATATGCACAGCTAAGTGTAGAACGCATTATTGAGGCGAACCCAGATGTAATTTATTTAATTACACATGGAGATCCAAATAGTGTGAAAAAAGCATTTGAAGGCGAAATGATGAAAAATGAAGCGTGGAAAAATTTAGATGCAGTCAAACAAAATCGTGTTGTTATTTTGCCACCAAATTTATTTGGATCAAATCCTGGAACAAAAGTAACAGAAGCAATGGACTTTATGTATAAAAGTATACAAGATGTAAGGAAATGATGAGTATGGAGAGTAGTGAAGCAGTAAGAGAAAAGGAACATCCCTTTGCGAAAAAAAGATGGGTAACAGCAGTTATTTTAGTTGTATTAACGATTCTAGGTCTTTTTTATGGTCTTTTCGCAGGAAGTTTATCCTTTTCTTTAGGAGACATTCTAACAGGGATACAAGATGAAGATTCGACAGTTCATCGAATTGTATGGGATCTTCGTATACCGAGAGTGCTTGTGGGGTTTATAGTAGGAACGTGTTTAGCTACATCTGGAGCATTACTGCAAGGGGTTATGAGAAACCCTCTTGCAGACCCTGGTATTATCGGGGTTTCATCCGGAGCAGGTCTTGTAGCAATTGTAATTATGATTCTATTCCCTCAGCATATGGCTTTTTTACCGCTAGGAGCATTTTTAGGTGCTTTCATAACAGCGATGGTTATTTACGCTTTATCATGGCAAAAAGGGGCACCGCCTTCAAGAATCGTCTTAGTAGGTGTATCAATCAATGCATTAATTGGTGCAGCAACGTCAGCATTAATGTTACTACATAGTGATAAAGTACAATCTGTATTACCGTGGTTAGCTGGTGGTATTGGTGGTGTAAGTTGGGCGCATTTAAACATGATTATTTATTATGCAATATTCGCTATTATATTGGCTTTCTTTGGCATTAAGCATATTCGAGTATTAATGCTAGGAGATGAAATGGCGAAATTATTAGGGCATAACGTGGAGAGAAGTCGGTTTTATTTAATAGTAGTAAGTACATTATTAGCTGGAATTGCGGTTAGTGTTTCTGGACTTATTGGATTTGTCGGTCTTGTTGTACCACATATGTTACGTTTATTAGTTGGAAATGACTATAAATATTTACTGCCATTATCCTGCCTTGGCGGAGGGATATTACTTGTTTTCGCGGATGCGATAGCTCGAAGTTGGTTCGATCCAATCGAATTGCCTGTTGGTATTTTATTGTCCTTCTTGGGCGGTCCGTTCTTCTTATATTTAATTCATAGAGGAGGAAAACAACGTGATTTCCGTTAACAAAGTGTTTTACGCACATTCTGAAAGATTTCAAATGCAAAATATGAATGTACATATTAAAGCTGGAGAAATCGTTAGTTTAATCGGTCCGAATGGGTCGGGGAAGTCTACTTTGCTTCGTTTAATAGCAAGGCTACTTAAACAAAGCGAAGGAGATATCATTTTAGATGGGGAAAATATTCATACGATGAAGAGTGTGGATGTAGCGAAGCAATTAGCGATGTTACCACAAATGCATGATCATCAATTAGATTTAACAGTGAAAGAGTTAATACAGTTCGGAAGAGGTCCTCATAAATCATGGAGTAGTCGCTTGAATAAAGAAGATGAAGAAATTGTTGATTGGGCATTGTCTGTTACAAATCTTGAAGGGTATGAATATCGTCTTTTACAGTCTTTGTCAGGAGGAGAAAGACAACGTGCTTGGATTGCGATGACGCTAGCACAACGTACAAATGTCTTATTATTAGATGAACCAACAACCTTTTTGGATATCGTTCACCAGTTGGAAGTAATGGAACTTGTGAAACGATTAAAAGAGGAGTTTGGTATGACAATTATAATGGTTTTACATGACATTAACCAAGCGGCTCAATATAGTGATCGTTTACTCGTATTAAAGCAAGGCAAGATTCAGTATGACGGTGTACCAGAAGAAGTATTATGTCAACAAATGTTTCAACATGTATTTGGCATAGAAGTAGATATTTTTCAAGGAAGCGACAAGCCATTTTTTACACCGAAACGAATTTCTAAAAAAGGAGCAGAGCGATGCAAACAGAAGAATGTATTACCACTGAATTAGTAAGAGAATTTGTTATGGCAGCTCATGGAGATCTAGAAAGGGTACAGGAGCTTTTGTTCGAATCACCAAGCTTACTTCATGCTTCTTATAATTGGGGCGGTTCAGATTGGGAAAGTGCTTTAGGAGCAGCAGCACATGTGGGGCGTAAAGATATTGCTCTTTATTTACTAGAAAAGGGTGCTCGGATGGATGTTTTTGCAGCAGCTATGCTTGGAGAGTTAGAAGTTGTACAAGCTATTTTAGTAGCACAACCAGAAGCATTACGTGCATCTGGCCCACATAGTATTTCCCTTCTTCAACATGCTCGAATGGGTGGAGAAAAAGCAGAGCGTGTATTTAAGTACTTAACGGTGCTCTCTTAATCACCGTAAAAGTTCTTATGTGCGGTAAACTTTTCATTTTAATATAATTGGAAAGTTTACCGCCCGTTAGAACGGGATAAGTATCTAGTATATTTGAAAATCCTACACCCCCCCTCAATTGTAGTTTTCTTTTTGCTAGTTATGATATGGATGCAGTAGACACTCTTTTGTCTACTGCTTTTTTTTGATATAATACACCTTTATAAGACTGAATTTTCTTTCTTTTGCGAATTAGTAAACATTTATATAGTTTGAAATATATTGATATGTAATAAGGTTCAAAATGATGGGAGTGAGTTAAAAAGTGTTCCATACAGATCGCTTACAATTTCGTAAATACACAAGGGATGATTTATCGTTTTATGCGTCTTTATGGGGGAATGAGAAGGTAATGCGCTATATTGGAAATGGGACGTTAAAAACATATATGCAATGCAAAAAAAGTTTGGAGGAATGGGTGCTTCCGAATTATAAAAATGGTCTAGGTTTATTTGTAATGATTGAAAAAGAGACGGGAATACGAATTGGTCATGCAGGGCTTGTCAAACAGAAGGTAGATGGAAAAGAGGAAATTGAGATTGGCTATTGGCTACTTCCTAAGTACTGGGGGAAAGGGTATGCGAAAGAGGCTGCGGCGGCATTTCGAGACTATGGTTTTCAAGCATTACAAATGAATAAATTAATTTCACTTATTAATCCGAACCACCCAGCTTCAATATTTGTAGCTAGAAAAACAGGACTTAGCTATGAAAAAACAACTGCATTTCATGGGATTGATGTCTTAGTTTATTCTATTAAGAGAGTTGGATGAAAAAGTTCACTTTTTTAAAGGTGAAATATACTTTTTGAAGAATGGTATATAAAAATAAAAGGAGGGATTACATGTATATTTATCATAATGGACTAATTATTCGTGAAGGAACGAATGGAGTGCCAGCATATGCAGTTAAAACATTATTTGAAGATGCTGGTTGGAGTAATGATAATATCCCTTCTTGGCAAATTGAAAAATTTTCGATAGCATTTGAAAATTCAACATGGGCTTTCACAATTTGGGATGAAGAAGAGATGGTCGCGATGGTTAGAGTAATTTCTGATCAAATCATGGTTGCTAACATAGTAAATTTAGTTGTGAAGTGTGAGTATAGAGGGAAAGGATTAGGTAAGAAACTGGTAGCTCTTTGTTTGCAAAAGCTTCCTCATGGTGATTGGTTTGCACATACAGCCGCTAACAATTTTGATTTTTATAGAAGTTGTGGTTTTGAAGTAAGAGAGTTATCAAGAAATGGGACATGTGCGTACTACGGGTATCAAGTAGCAAAAAAGGATGGGCACCGATAAACTTATAAGGTAGTGAAGAAAAAGGATTGCTATTTTAATTAATATAAACTGAATTGAGACTCATTTTATGATAAAATGAAAGAAAATTCAGTTTATTGAATGGGGGATAAAAATGAATGTAAAAGTTGGGGATGTATTTAAATATGAAAGAAGATTTACCGAGGAAGAAGTTTTCGAATTTGCCAATATTACAGGTGATAAAGGTAGGCATCATATGGAATATGATGAGAATGGAAGGTTAATGGTTCATGGTTTATTGACGGCTAGTATTGGGACGAAAGTAGGCGAAGAGTTACATTACATAGCAAGGGAATTAGTAAGCGAATTTATTAGGCCAGTTTTTACAGGGGATACGATTACTTGTGAATTAACTTTAACAAATATTGAACAAATGGAAGGGTATAAAAAAGTTTCAATTGAGTCAGTATATCGTAATCAACATGAAAAGACCGTACTAGTTGGGACAAGTTATGGAATTATAAGGGGATAAAAAAGAAGCCTGTTACGAAACAGGCTTCTTTTTTTATCAATTAGTAAACGCGTTTTCGATTTTCCGCATGACTAGAGATAAGTAATAACGCGGACTCTTCACCTATATTACGAACAATATGAGGAACGCATGCATTCCAGGAGAAAGAATCGCCTTCTTCTACAATTGCAATGTCTTCACCATGTTGAACTTCTAGTTTTCCGCGTAATACAAGATGACACTCTTCACCTTCATGAGCATTTGGTGAGTTTTCTTTTGGAAACCCAGCAGGAATTTCTACGAGATTTAGGCGAAGGCCACCTTGCTCCGCGACATGCTCAATTCTTTGTTCATCTTTTCCATAAACACTGTATTTACGTTTTTCTTTTTTTACAATTTTTAAACGATCCTTTTGTTCTAACAATAAATAGGGAAGGGGAATATTTAAAAAATTAGAGATCGTTTCTAAAGTTGAGATAGATGGTGATGTTTTATTGTTTTCAACTTGACTCATAAAGCCTTTAGAAAGACCTGTTCCTTCACAGATTTGGGCGATCGTAATACCTCTACGTTGACGAATTTCACGAATTGCAGAACCGATATTCATAAAATCATGCTCCTTTTTTGTAAACAACTATTTGTATCATAGCAAAAAAAATATATTTTTTCTCATGAAAAATGAATTGACGAATAAAAATAATTAGTGTATGTTTTGTAATGTGAATAAAAGTTTTGTATAAGAAAACTATAAAGGAGAGAAAGAAATGAATCAACATATTGGTAACTTAATTATTCGTATCGTGTTAGGGGTAACGTTCTTTATGCACGGTTTAACAAAATTCCAATCAGGAATTGACAATATTGCAGGGTGGTTTACAAGCATTGGTTTACCAGGAGGACTTGCATACGGTGTAGCAACAGTTGAATTAGTTGGAGGTCTATTGTTAATTCTAGGTTTAGGTGTAAGATATATTGGCTTATTATTTGCACTTGTTATGGTTGGAGCGATTGTGAAAGTAAAATGGTCAGCAGGCCTGTTAGGAGACGGGAAAAATCCTGGGTTTGAGTTAGAACTTGCATTATTAGCGATGGGTGCATACTTATTTGTTGCGAAGGCTGATGGTTTTGTAGATAATTTCTTAAAAGAGAAAATGTCAAAGAAGAACTAAATGAAATGGGGGCTAACAAGATGAGTTTTCAACTTCATCCCGACACAACACTTGATGTTGTTCATTTATACGTATCAAATATAAAGAAATCACTAGAGTTTTATACTGAAGTATTGCGTATGAAGGTACTGGAAGAAAAAAGTACAATAGTTACGTTTGGTAATGAGGAAAATGAGCCACTTCTCATCATAGAAGAAAAGGAAGACGCTCTTCCGAAGCAAAGAGGTCGAACTGGTTTATATCACTACGCAATTTTATTACCAAACAGACAAGACTTAGCAAATATTCTTCGTCATTTTGTTGAGAGAGTACACCCATTACATGGTGGGGCTGACCATTACTTTAGTGAAGCTCTTTATTTAGCTGATCCAGATGGAAACGGGATTGAAATTTATCATGATCGCCAAAAAGAAGTTTGGCATGATGAAAATGGAGAGCTACCATTTGTTAGTAACCCGTTAGATGGCGAAGGATTATTACAGCAAGGCAGTACATGGAATGGATTCCCAGCTGGTACTGTGATGGGACATATTCATTTACATGTAGCTGACTTAGAAGAAGCGAAACGTTTCTATGTGGATGGTCTTGGTTTTGAAGTAACAATCCCAGCTCGTAATGGTGCGCTATTCGTATCGGCAGGTGGCTATCATCACCATATCGGTTTAAATACGTGGCAAGGTGAAGGAATACCACCGCAAATGCCAAATTCCGTTGGGTTGAAATATTTCACAATTGTACTAGCAGAGGAAAAACAAAAAGAGCAAGTATGTGAAAGCTTAAAAAATATTGGCAAGATTGCTACGTACAAAGATGGAATATTACAGGTCGAGGATCCATTTGGACATTGTATTCATTTCAAAATTAAAGGAGAAGCCTAAGAAGGCTTCTCTTTTTACTTTCTTATAATTGCTTTTTCATTTTGTAAAAATAGTTCATCAAATTGCTTCGCAAGCTCAAAATCTAGTTTCGTTAAACCTTTTGCATTCCAAGATGACAAAGTAATAATGACTGCTTTATACTGGATAAGGATAAATGGATGGTGATTATGTTCTTCTGATAGTTTGGCGGCTTCAGAGACAAATTCGACTCCTTTTAAGTAGTCGGAAAACATATATTTTCGTTCAATCCATTTTTCATCTTTTATCATCCATTTATCTACCTTCAATAATTCCTCTTGAACTTCTTCCTCAGTTAATCGTAGCATCATTTTTCACATCCTTTACAGAAAGTAGTGCAAGACCATTGTTAATAAGACGTGTTACAGCTTCGTCAGTTGTGAAAGTAGAAAGTTGTTGTAATAATGCTGATGATGTTTCATACCCTTTGTTATGCTCTAAAAGCAATTCTAATATTTCAAGGCGGAGCAGCCATTCTTTCGCATAAAATTTACTTAATACTTCTTGAATTGCTACTAATTGCTCGATATGCGCGTCGTGTAAAATACCTTCATTTCGAATATCGCGAACTGTTTGATACATACGTTCAAGTTCATTCAGTACAAGTGGAGCAGGAATTTCTTGAACTTCTTCATTCATTGGGAAAAATGCTGCAGCATCTGCGGCACCTGGGAATACGGAAGTAATTGTTGAACCAACAGCCATATCAAATGCGCCCCATGAAGCATCAAATAGTAAACGATCTTTATAAGTAACTGTACAATCTATAAACGAGATAAGGGCAATTTTATTATCATTCTTTACAATGTTAGTTACTGTTCCTTTTACATGAATGTCACTTGCAAAAGTAAAATCTGCACCGTTTCCAATTGTAATACCTAAAGATTGTAACTGTTCTTCTTTGCAATTTTCTAATGCAATGTCTCCATCTAGTAATCCGACCGGTGTCCCGAATCCATCACTATGTACAGATGTAGAATGATTTGCCAACTGTTTATTATGCATTGCTAATGCAGTTGGAGAGCTTGTTCTCATGTAAATGACTTCACCAGCATCATTTTTAATTGTCTCTGTAAATGTACCTGTAATTTGTAATCCGCTACTTAGCTCAGTTGTAGCATGATTTTCGGAGCGGATTGCTTTTTCTAATCCTTCTGTGCCACCTGTTTTAAACGCCATCGTTGTAGAGAACTGCTCAAGTGCCTCAGTCAACTCTTCAAATGATTCACAAACAAATAGCTGTGGCTGCATTTTTGTTACGTCATAAGTTGTCCCAGTGCAAGCTTCGATGGAAAAAGGAACTTTTTCCACAGCATCTGTTAAACAATGCTTACTTTCACCGACAGAGGAAAGGAGACCAGCACCGTATATTTTCGGATCATTTATATTACCAATTAAGCCGTATTCCACTGTCCACCAAAAAAGACGTGAAATTTGCTCAGCTTCTGATAAGCCAGAAACGAGTTTTTGTTTTTCGATTACAGCATTTTCAGCAGCTGTAACTTCATCAGGAGTAGAAGTAGGGCTCTCTTTTACAATCGTTAATGTACGAACAGCTTCAAATGCATCATGCTCTTCTTTTGTAGAGAAAGCTTTCGCACCAATTTGTCCAAAGCGTTTCACATATTTTGCATATGTACGATCAAGCAAAATTGGAGCGTGGCCTGCAGCTTCATGAACGATGTCAGGAGCCGGTGTATACTCAATATTTTCTACTTTACGAATATCTGTTGCAATTGGTAATAATCCATGACCTTGAAAATCAAAGAATGCTACGCCGGGAATGAGTCCGTCAATCGTTACGGCTCCCCAGCCGCTTGGTGCTAAACAATCATTCATTTCTTCTACTTTTGGAATCGCATCTATATTAATACCAGATGATTGTAGTCCATTCACATAGGCTGGATGAGCAACATCTTTTAAGAAATTATGGTTTTGTCTCATAATGTAACGCCAAACAGCGTGATTCACCGGCGTGTATTGATCATAATGTTGTGTGGATACGAATGGTTTTAAATGCGATGGGATTTCTGTTTTCTTTGTCATTTAGACATCCTCCTTGTTTTCTATAAAATTGAATATGGGTTTCGTATAGCTTATACCACCCCCTTTCAAATTGTAAGCGCTTATAAAATTTTATCATAAGATTCGGAATTATTTAACATTTGTTTCTTTGAGAAATAGAAAAAGCCCCTATCGGAACATCCGATAGGGGCGAAAGAATCGCGGTACCACCCTATTTGTAAGTGAAAATACACTTACATCTCAATTCATGATAACGGAAAAACTCCGTCTTTTCCTTCATGCATAAAAGCACTACGAAAAAGAAGCTCCAGAATTGTAATTCGTACTTATATATGTGCTAATTTCCACCGACCATTAGCTCTCTGCAACAGGGATATAATATACTACTGCGATTCTTTCAATGCGTATATATGAAGTTGTATAAAAGGGAAGGACGCAAAAAAGCCCCTATCGGAAAATCCGATAGGGACGATAAAAATCGCGGTACCACCCTAATTGTAAACAGAAAAATTGTTTACCACTCACTTTAAGATAACGGAAAACTCCGTCTTTCTCTTCATGCATTATGTGCACTACGGGAAAGAAGCTCCAGAATTGTAATTCACGCTTGTATGTGTACTGATTCGCACCAACCATCAGTTCTCTGAGACAGGGATATAAGTCGCTACTAGTATTCCTTCAAAGCTGATATATAATTTGTTCAACTAAACTATGTTTCGTATTATAAAACTATGTTTAAAAGCTTGTCAACAAAAAAATATTACTTTATTTCCAAATCAACGTTTAAATTGGTTGTATTTCCTGCTGCATCAGTTGCTACGATGTGAATTGTGTTTTTTCCTTCTTGTAATTGGCTACGATCGAAATAAATGCCGTAATTTTTCTCCCAAGAATTTAGGAATGCACTTTCCCATACACCATTTCCGTTAATTTCATATTGCATTCTCACTGGAATACCAGGTGCTATCCAACCAGATTCTGTCATCCAATCTAGTAGGATATCATCCACTTTTCCTGTAATTACAAGGTTTTCTTGGTCAACTTCGTATGTTAACTTAGGTGCAGTTCGGTCGATAAACACAGCTCCTGCTTGCTTTGTTTCTCCGCCAGAGTTAGAAGCAACAGCTTCGATTTGGTATAAGCCATCAGATAGAGGGGATCCATCAGTTTTTGTACCATTCCATTTGAAAGATTTATAACCAGGTGTTTCGTTTTTACCTTGATACACCATACCTTGATATGTCACACGGTCTTTCGTAATTAAATTAGCATGAAACGCTATATCCTCAACTGGCGTAACTAAATAGTAATTGATTAGGTTATCATCTAGTATTTTGTCATTATTTGGACTGAAAGTAGAATTAACGATTTCAAGGCCGTCAATACGCTTGTATTCTTTTGGATCGATGCTAAATGTAAATGGAATACGCATTTCTTCAGTCTTTCCTTGTTCTTTTACATATAGATTTCCTGTATATACGCCTTGTGGTAAGGAGCTATCAACAGTAATAGTAAAAGGCTTTTCGATGTTACTATTAGGTTTCATACTAATCGAAGAAGGGAAAGAAGTCTGGATTTTTGTTTTTGTATCTAGTAATTCAATACGAGTTGAAAAGTTTTTCTTTTTATTAGAAAGATTTTGTAACGTAATATTTTGTGTTAGTTTCACTTTGCCGCTATTAGGTTTAATAAGACCGAAACTTACGTTATTCGGTTTCACTAATGCATCTGTTTGGACTGCTTTTGGAATGTTAATTAAACCAGATCCTTGTGCCATAACAGGATATGTATTTTCATTGACATCCTTTAATGTTTTTGCAGTATTGGCAAGAGCAGATTTCAATTGTTCTGTCGTCCAATCCGGATGCATTTGACGCAGTAAGGCAACGGCTCCCGCTACTTGTGGCGCAGCCATACTTGTTCCGTTGTGAGATTCATAGCCGCCTCTTGGTACAGTACTAGTAATTTGTACTCCAGGTGCAACAATATCAGGCTTTATAAGCCAACTTCCTTGTGATGGCCCTCTTGAACTAAATTGACCAATTAGCTCCGTCTGGCTTGGTTGCCCAATTTTTATATTTTTTTTACGCTTTGTAATTAAATTCTTCAACTCTTCACCATTCGTATTTGATAGCTGCATAACTGGAAGAGCTAAATCTTCGCGTACGAAATATTCTGGCATAATATTAATTTCTTTTTCGTTAGAAATTAATAGCACGCCGAGAGCGCCAGCTTGTTTCGCTTGTTCTGCTTTTACTAATGTGCTCGAAGTTCCTTGTAAAACAAGGGCGAACTTACCTTTTACATCTTGTTTAGCATAATCACTTGAATTACCGTAGCCAACATATACAAGCTGAGCATCGTTGCCTACTTGGAAATTAGCTTTTGATAACGGTAATCCTTGATAAGATTTATTGGAACCAGCTACTTGGAATGTTGGAAATGGAATAGAAACAGTGGATGCTCCAACAGAGATGACACTACTTGCGTTACCAGGAGCATCAACAGACCAAGGTTTTGGTCCATCATTTCCATTTGAGACGACCGCAGTAACACCAAGTTTTGCTGCACGCTCTAGCGTCATTGTTACAGGTTGATCAGGTACATTCAAATCTTGACCGAGAGATAGATTTAAAACATCGGCACCATCTTGAATAGCGCGCTCAATACCTTGAAGAATATCTTCGGTCGTACCAGTACCACCATCATTCATGACACGGTAAGCTAATATAGAAGCATTAGGAGCAATTCCCTTTATTTTTCCGTTACCAGCAATAATTCCAGCAACATGGGTACCGTGGACGTTTCCATCCATCGGATCATTATCTTCATCGACTGTATCATAGCCACCAATATAATTTGCTTGTAAATCAGGATGGGTATAGTCTACACCTGAATCGATAATAGCTACTTTCATACCTTTTCCATCAAGCGGTTTGCCAGATGGATCTTTTAAATTCCATGCTTCAGGTGCACCAATTGTCGGTCCGCCGATATTTGGTGCTTCTTCGTTAGTAGCGCTTTTTGATGTTTCATGTAACTTATATGTTAAGTTCGGATAAATTGCCTTTACTTCAGGTAAAGAAGCTAAAGCAGCAATTTGATCTCCTGGGATAGAAATAGAGAATCCAGAAAATAACGTACTATATGTTTCTTTTATCGTTGCCTTCGGTGCTTTTTCTTTAATTTTTTTTGTTGTATCCTCTTGTGCCTTTTTTAGTTGTGCATGGTATGATTGCACATTGCTATTTTTTAGATCCGGAGCATGCTGAATATTACTTTGTGAAGCGAGTGGAGCATGTTGCAATTCTACAATGACTGAAATTTCTTTTGATGTTTTTGTTTCAACATTTTGCGCGATTTTGTTTTCGCCCCATTGTTCAATATTCGCTTTTAACTGTGGACTAAATTGCTTCTCTTTTTGTAGTGACTCAGCATGGGCGCTTAAAGCTCCAAAACTCGAAAAGACGAGCGCCATACTTAATAGTGTGGATGTAGTTTTTTTCATTGAAACTCCCTCTAATAAAAAGTGCCAATATTTAGAAAAGTTATCTTACATTTTTATTGTTAAATATAAAAACGAATGTTGGCTAAACTATATTTTCGACATAATTCATACCAATCCTCTTTGAATTGAAAATTTCTTGGGAAATTTTTTGGGATTATGTCGAATGGATAAAATTTGCATATAGTAAGCCGAATATGAGGAATGCTAAAGATGGAAAATGGGGGTGCTATATGAAAAGGTTTATAGTAAGTGTAATCATGATTTTGTTCCTTTTTTTCTGTTCCAGTTCGATTAAAGACGCAGAAAGCAATGAAGTGAAAGTTGCCTTTATTCGTAATCATAATCTATGGATTAAAGTCGGTGAGAAAGAAAAACAAATTACAAAAGGAGAGTACATAACAGGGCCGAAATGGTCACATAATGGAGAATGGCTTGCATATGCAAAAGGAAAGAAGCGAAATCATTTTGAACTGTATCGGCTGAAAGATGGAAAGAAAGTTACACCATCTCAATCAGAAGCATCGAATTATCAATGGTCACCAACAGAGAATATAATTGCATTTATATTTACAGGTACATTAAATACATTTGATGCAGAAAAAAAGATTGCCGATTTTGAAAATGTAGCCAATGGTGTAGGGGATTATGCTTGGTACCCAGACGGACAGAGATTTTTGGTTTCCTCTGAAGCGTACTTGCTTCCAACAGGGTGGACAGGTGCTCAGTTATATGAAATACAAAAGGATGCAAATATGAATCCTCATAAGATGAAACATTTATATGCACTACCGAATGAGCATGATGACTTTTTAGCATTAGTTGGAAGTGGATTTAAGTGGTCGCCAGATCAAAAGTGGATTTCGTTTTTGGCAGTACCAACAGCTTCTTTATCAGCGGATAGTAATACACTTTGCTTAATTCGATCAGACGGCAGTCGTTTTAAAACAGTAGATCCAATGTTATTAAACACACAATGGTTCAAATGGGCGCCATCCAAAAATATATTAGCCTATATTGAAGGAAGTGGGAGAGTTGCATTAGAGAATAAACATTTAAAAGTAAAAGAACTACCGGCATTACAGCAGAACACATTTACTCCAAAAGGATATGTTGATTGGGATTTCACATGGAAGAATGATAATGTAATTATCATTTCAAGGGTAAAGGAAGCAGATTTATCTGTACCTCTAGAAAAAAGACCACTACCATCTTTATATGAGGTAAATAGTATAAACGATGAACAACATCAAATTACAAAGCCACCTAATAGCCAAGGTGATTATAATCCTATTTTTATTAAGAAGAGTAACCAATTAATGTGGCTCCGTTCGAATCGTAAGAAAGCTGATGTATGGCTTGCTCATAGCGATGGGAAATATGAAAAGAAGTGGATTGAAAATATAGATGTGCCAGAGTGGTATTATGAGAAATGGAATTGGGAAGATGTCCTTTCGGTTAAAGACGAGTAAAAAACCTGCCTAAAATATAATTTTTAGGCAGGTTTTTTAATGTTATTTATGTGTTTTATTTGGCTTTTTTTTCGAAGGGTTTCCGTTCCCTTGGCGCTTTCTATTTTGTTCATCTTTTGCTTGTTTTTCATGTAATGTATCCAAAAAGTCATTTGAGTTACTCATTTTTATATCGCTCCTTTTTTTATTACGTCCTAGTTACTATAACCATTTAGGAGGATAATCATGATATAAAAGTTAAGCGCTTAGTTTTCTTTGGTAGTATAAGTAAAATAGTCCATACGTAATGAATAACATAAGTAAAATTTGTAACTCTACATTTTCTTTAAAAATAGTTGCGACAGGATCTGGTAAATAAGGTGATGTATCGCTCGTTTCTAAACCTAACCATTTGTTTAAGAGGTTCATGATACAAAATATGAAAACACCGGACCAGCTTGCGATAATTGCTTTTTGCTTAATTTTCGTTTTACGTTCATCATCTGTAATCCAAGGATTAGCAGTTTTATCACTAATAAAAAAGCCATTTATGTATCCCCATATGATTATTCCGAGAAAGATGATAATCCATTTCATATTTATATTCCTCCCCTTATTGTAAAAAGTGTTTTACATATATATGTGTAAAATTATAATATTTTCCAAATATTGATGTCAAACACTTTTTACATTCTGCTTTTTAAAATAGCAGGAGTAAAGAAAAAAATAGGGAAGAAATATGTGAGACCATTTTCTAGTGAGAGGAAGAGGAGAATGAAACTTGTCTTTGTTCGGCATGGTGAAGGTGAGCATACGAAAAATTTATCATTAAGTTTACAAGCGGTGAATCCGTCATTGACGGGTGTGGGAAAGAAGCAGGCAAAATTGCTTCAGCGCGATGTACCATTACAAGAAAAGGATATATTAATCGTTAGTCCTACACTTCGAACTTTACAAACTGCGACAATATGGAGTGAGGAAGTTGCTTGTCAAAAAATTGTTCATCCATATGTATCCCCGCGTATTTTTCCTTATCGGGAATCCGCCAAAACATTGCCATGCGATCAATTGTTAGATCGAAAGATAATGAAAAATTTTTTTCCACATTTTTCATTAGAAGAAAGTACAAATGAATTGTTATGGAATGAGGGAGTCAATATCATCTTGGAGAAGGAGTTTCCGCAAATAGTAGATGAATTTCTGCACTGGTGCTATCAGTTAAAAGCAGAAAAAATTTGTATCGTTTCACATGATGGAACAATTACAGCGTATAGGCAATATTTACAGAAAGTCGCTTTAACTAGAGCTGATTTTTTGAAAGAAACGGGTATGTATGAAATTGACTTATAGGGTAGGGAATTTGTAATGGAAGACTTAGGGGGAAATGTATACGACTTAAACGAGCAGAGGGTATACTTTGGCGTAGCAGAAATTAAGTAATATGCAAAATTGCATATTACACATATTGTAAATGATTGGTATAAGTTTGGAGAGTTGAAGCTAGTAGAATCGATTTTACAGAATGATGCCAAATCGTATGTTAGCTCGATAGATTATGTAGGTGGAAATGTAGTACTTATGTTTACAATACGCTTATTTTACAGGCTTATTTCCCATGACAAAACGTTAGGAGAAGCTGTTCGAGAAGCGAGATTAATCGATGAGAAGACATGTACATTTCGAGTATATAAACAATATGAAACGCATTTGTTCTATATTCGAATGAATACATTTCACATTTAACTCACATTTTTTTTACATTTTCTTCAATGAAAATGATTATCACTTGTGGTATGATATGTTCAAGTTTTTGCGGGTAATAAAAGTTACTATATATATGTTAGTATTTAATGTTTTTTATGCATGTCACAAATTATTCATAATTAACATTTCAAAAGTAAGTAACTAATGTTATTATATTATCTGTAACTGACTTAATTACAACTTTAGGAGGAAGATATGATTATTCAATTTTTAAGAGAAAACAAAGCAGTTTCTTTTGTATTAGCGATAGTTCGAGTGTATCTTGGTTACACATGGGTAATGGCTGGAATCGGTAAACTACAAGGAAAAGGATTCGATGCAACTGGTTATTTACAAGGTGCAATTGAAAAATCTAAAGGAGCACAACCAGCTGTTCAATCTTGGTGGGCATCATTCTTACAAGATTTTGCAATTCCAAACGTTGATTTATTTAATACACTTGTGACGTGGGGAGAAATTTTAGTAGGAATTGGTTTAATTGTAGGCTGTTTAACAAAAACAGCGGTCTTTTTCGGTCTTTTAATGAACTTTTCCTATATGTTTAGTGGGTCAATTGGTGTGAACCCTGAGATGGTTATTTTATCGATGTTCGTTCTTGTTTCTGGTATGAATGCTGGGAAAATTGGAGTTGATGGCTTCATTATTCCAAAAGTACTAGGATCAAAAACTCAAAAACGCCAAAAGCAAGCTGCTTAATATATGAAAACGGGTATCTCAACATGAGATACCCGTTTATTTTTCAGCACTTATAGGATTTTTCTTGAAGAAATCTTTTACATATCCTACAAATTCTTGTGGCTCTTGACGAAATGGTGCGTGATAACCTTTTTCGATAATATGGAAAGTACTATTTTTTAAGAATTGATGATAAGTTTCTCCTTCTTTCCAAGAAACGCTACTATCATTTCTTCCCCATATAATTAAAGTTGGTTGTTTGATTTCATTTGCATTGATTTGAAGACGTCTAGGCCATAATTTCATTTTATTATAATGTTCTTCATCATTACGCTTGAATTTAACTTTGCCCTCATCATAATCTGCAATAGAAGAAACGGCACTTAAATCAGTCGACAACTTTGGTTTTGGTGAACCTTGTTTATTAACGAGCGTATGAGGGCCGCCTGTAGCATCAGTTAAAATAAGGTGGGTAACCGCTTCAGGGTATAAATATGTTAAATTAAGAGAAATTTCTCCCCCCATCGAATGTCCCAGTATTGCGAATGAGTCATATCCTAGTTTTTTCATTAGCTTATAATACAAATTTGCATGAGTTGGGAAAGAATAATAAAAATCCATCGGCTTAGAGGAACGTCCGAATCCTAAGGCGTCAACAGAAATAATCGTATGATCTTTTGCTAAATCTGAGTAAATCTTTTGAAAACCATCGGATGATCCTCCAAATCCATGGATCATAAGTAAAGGTGGTTTTTTATCACCAATCTTTTTAAAGTAAATCGTTTGACCATCTATCTCTACCATTTTTTCCTCAGTAGCTAGTTTCGCTGTAAGTGTATTTTTAACTTGTTTTACTTGTTCTACTGGCTTTTCTGCTGCACTACATCCTACTAATAGTGTAAGAGTAAGACAACCTACCATAAAATAGCTAAATCGCTTCAATTAGGTGTCCCCTTTCTAACATAACGCTGCATCTATCATAGCAAATAGCATATTACGATTTCCAGGAAGTTGATCCCCATTTTTTATCATAAGAGGTGAAAGAAGTGTTTCATGGAAATTTGCCGTTTGAAGAAATTGGCGGAATATGAATTGTGAATGTGGGACATCAATGCGTATCGTCCCATTCCACGAGTTACAAATTATTTCTAATAACTGAATAGCGTCCTTCTCTTTTTTTGAAATAAGAGGGGTAATACAAAGTAAATCTCCTTTTTGTATGCATAAAGCAAAGGCATCTATTTGATTATCCCGTTCTATTTTAAATGAGTAAATTGCTCTTGATAGTAGTGATAAATAAAGCTTAGAACGATGTGCACCAGTCGCAGTTTGATCAAGAGAAATTAGAGATTGAACATCCGTTTGCTGAATTTGTTTTATAGGGACAAAATTTGTATTTTTGTAAGTAGCTTGTTTTTCGAAACGATGAATTGTTGTTATTGATTGAAATCCATAAGATTCATATAAGGGTTCGCCAGCTTTTGTTGCAATGAGCGTAATAGGGAGCGATGGATGAGTTACTTTTAAGCTATTGTTTAACAAAATACGGCCAATTCCTTTTCTTTGAAAATCAGGATGCACGATTAACATACCGATAGAAGAAAATCCAGGGGCAAATGAAAAGACCCCGCCCGCTGCAATAAGTTTATTCTCATGTACATAGCCAAAAACTGTACCAATGGAAAGGTACATATGGAATTGCTCTTTCATAAAACTCGCATGCTGTAACCACCCAACTGATTCGCAAAGAGAGAGTAAGGCTGGAATGAAAGATTCGTCTAGTTTTACTGTTTTCATAAAGTTCACCATATTTCTATTTAAATTTGAAAAAATAAGAATAATATTACGAAATGTAAAATAATAGGTTCGTATTAAAAGGAATCCAACATGTTTATATTTTTCTTTGTAAAGGGAAGTATCGTTAATACGAAAAGACAAACTTATACAAATTATAACTGGAATTTACATAAGTTAACAAAAAATTTACATTTAACTCATTTTCTCTTAACAGTCTTCTATTAAATTTGATAGTGGGAAATGAATAACCTAATTAGGGGGACAAGACAGTGAAAAAGTTTGTGAAAAAAGCATGGCCATTTGCAGTTGTGGCGTCGTTAGCAGTTACTTCGGTAGCGACATGGAATTTTACGCGTTCTAGTGAGGTTAATGCGGATGAGAATGGAAACAATGCAAAGATTAAAAATGTCATCGTATTAATTGGGGATGGTATGGGACCTTCATATATGACAGCACATCGCTATATGAAAGATAATCCAAAAACATTTGAGATGGAATCTACAGAATTTGATAAGCATCTTGTAGGAACACAAAAAACATATCCAGAAGATGAACATGAAAATATTACAGACTCTGCATCGGCAGCTACTGCGATGTCAGCAGGTATAAAAACATATAACGCAGCTATTGCAGTAGATAATGATAAAGCTGAAGTGAAGACAGTATTGGAGCAAGCGAAAGAAAAAGGGAAGTCAACGGGATTAGTTGCGACTTCTGAAATTACACATGCAACACCAGCTGCATTCGGTGCACATGATATTAGCCGTAAAAATATGGATGCAATTGCAAATGATTACTTTGATGAAAAAATTAAAGGTAAGCATAAAATAGATGTTATGCTTGGCGGTGGAGTAAATAACTTTGTTAGAAAAGACCGCAATCTTACAGAAGAGTTTAAGAAGTCTGGTTATAGTTATGTAACAGATCGTAATCAACTATTAAATGATAAAAGCGATCAAGTTCTTGGCTTATTTGCACCAGGTGGTTTAGATAAAATGATTGATCGTAATGATAAAACACCTTCATTAGAAGAGATGACAAATGCAGCAATTGAGCGCTTGAACAAAAATAAAAATGGTTTCTTCTTAATGGTCGAAGGTAGTCAAATTGATTGGGCTGGACATGATAATGATATTGTCGGTGCAATGAGTGAAATGGAAGACTTCGAAAAAGCGTTTAAAGCAGCAATTGAGTTTGCGAAAAAAGATAAGAATACCTTAGTTGTTGCAACTGCAGACCATGCTACTGGAGGATTATCTTTAGGTGCGAATGGTGAGTATAACTTTAAAGTAGATCCGATTAAAGCTGCGAAACGTACGCCAGACTTTATGGCAAATGAGATTGCAAAAGGTGCAAATGTAGAAGAAACATTGAAAAAGTATATTGATTTACAGTTAACACCAGAAGAAATTAAAGCTGTAAATGATATCGCTCCATCAAAAGATGTAACAAAGATTGATAATGCAATTGAAGATATCTTCAATAAGCGTTCGGTTACTGGCTGGACAACGGGTGGACATACAGGTGAAGATGTAAACGTATATGCATTCGGACCAGGTAAATACTTATTCTCTGGGGTTCAAGAGAATACAAACATAGCGAAACGTGTCTTTGACATCGTTGGCGGCGGCGATCCGAATAAAGGAAGACGCTAATTATAAATGAAAGTGAGGCGAAATGCCTCACTTTTCTTTTTAGGAGATGGAAAGATGAGGATTTTTTTAGGGAAAGTAAGATTCCTTTTAGTATTTGTATTATTGCTAGTTGGATGTCAATCTCAAGAGAATAATATAGAACAAAAATCTGCTAAAAAAACTGAGGAAAAGGTACATATAACGAAAGAAGAAGAGAAATCCATTCAAGATGTTATTGAGGCATTTGTACGGACGACGAATGAAAAAAATCTTGCTGAACATATGGAGTTATTTTCAAAGAAGATGCCTAGTGCTGAAGACTTAAAAACACAAAAGGAAGCAGCGTTTCAAAAGGGAAATAAGAAAATTGAATTAGGGCATATGAATATGAAAGCTCTTAAAGAGGGACTTGTTATCGTTGAAACAGAGGAAAAAGAAGTAGACGGGGGAGTTACTTTGCAGAAGAAAGTACAGTATGCACTTGGAAAAGAAGAGGAAGGCTGGAAAATTGAAGAGGTTCGTACGATAGAAAAGAAATAAAAAAGGTTCTCGTAGAGAGAACCTTTTTAAAGTGGTAATAAAATTTGATTTGAACATGCTTCAATATCATCAATATCTTGACGGATGGTCGCCATTTTATTATCGAGATCTTCAGCTTTCATAGCCGCATCATGTAGTTCATCTCTCAAATAATCAGGTATGTTTCCTTCATATTTGTAGTAAAGTTTATGTTCTAAACTTGCCCAAAAGTCCATGGCAAGTGTACGTAATTGAATTTCTGCAAAGACATCTTTCGTACCAGAATTTAGTGACAATGGATATTTTATTATCATGTGTAAACTTTTATAGCCATTTCCTTTTGGATTAGCAATATAATCTTTTACTTCTACAATTTCCATGTCTCCACGATTTTCAATAACCTCTTTTAAATGGTAAATATCTTCTACAAAGCAACATGTAATACGGATGCCAATAATATCTTGTAATTGTGTTTGAGCATTTTCAACTGTTGGTGATAAGTTTTTACGCTCAAGCTTTCTAATGATACTTTCGGGTTGTTTAAGTCTTGTTTTTATATGTTCAAACGGGTTGTAGTCTTCTAAAAATTGAGCTTCCCGGTTCATAATTTCAAATTTAGTTTTTAACTCTTCTAAAGCGAATGTATAAGGTAATACAAAAGCTTTCCAGTAGTTAACTGTTGATTGGTTATATTCCATTTATATACACACCTTTTCTTATTTACAAGTGAAGTTGTTATTATACTAAACACCAAATCATGTAGGCGCAAGCAGCAAATGATGAAATCATAAAGCGATATTTAGTTTTCATATTTTCAACTCCTTTCAAATGAAATTTTATATATTAATAAACGCAGTTGTTAGTAAGTTCACTATGTACAATTCCAATAGTAATAGATTCATGTGAAATTCGTATGAACTAATTGTTTCAGTTTTTTGTCTTTTTTTTAATGAGTTTTGGTTTTGTTTGTTATAATTACCTTAAATTGTAATTAAAGGAGAAGGTATAGTGAATCAAAAAGATAAAGAAAGAAAAGAGCAAGTGGCTCATATTATTAACATTCCAGATGATTATAGGCTTGTTGTAGATGATCAAGAAGGTGTGGGTGACCCATATCATCTATTATGGTGGGAGCATAAAGAGGATGAGGAGAGAACGGTACAAATTACGTTGAATAGACATACTGGTAGTTTAATTGAATTTAGGATAGAGGATGACAATTCTTTTTCGAGCGGTAAGGAAGCGATAGAGGAGAATAAAGCAAGAGAAATTGCAAATGTATTTATAAAGAAATATGTGAAAGAAAGATTAGAAAGTTATACATATGTGAAGGTCAAGGACGACAGGCGTGGCTGGAAAGAAATAAATTATATGCAAGAAGTGAATGGGTATCCATTGCCGAATACGGGGTGTGTTGTGCGTGTTCATCCTTCAGGTAATGTTGTGAATTTCCATTATAATGGACAAAAAGCGATAGAGAAAAAACCGTTATGGCCAAGTGAAATTGTTGAGGAGAATATCGTTTTAGAAAATTTGAAAGCTAGACAAGATATGAGACTTGTATTTGTAGATTTAACATACTCCTCATGTAAATATGAAAATGGGGAAGAAGTAAAAGGGTACCATCTTGTATATGAACCAGAGCCTAGTCATGCGTTTATTGATGCAAGTACAGGTAAAGATTTATATGGGCCAGGCCATTATAAATTACCTTCTACAGTACTTATTGATAAACCGCTAAAGAGTAGTCCAAAAAAAGATGTGCTTGATTTATTTGATTGGGACAAGGAGAAATTTGTAAAATCAGATGGAAAAGTAGATGAGGATGAAGTCCGGATAAAATTTGTATTAAAAGAAGAATTACAAAAAGAAATAGAAGAGAAGGATCCATATTCAATGGATGAGTTCTATAAAAAACACGTTCCAATGCTGAAGCATGATGAATTTGTTGTAATTACTCTAGATAAAGAAACAAATCAATTGCTTTCTTTTTTTATGTGGAAGGATGAGAAAAAAAGAAGAACAATCTTATCAAGAGAGCAATGTTTAAGCAAAGCACTTCAATTTTTAGAGCATACTATCCCAGATGCGACAAAGTATATTCAGCTTTGGGATGATTATGAAGAGGAAGAGGGGATAGAGAGGTTTTCCTTTTCAATGTATGTAAATGACATTCATGTAGAGCAGAAATATATTATGATCAACATCAATGCAGAAAATGGTGCAGTGATGCACTACTCTGGAGAGTCTAGCAAATTTATAAAAGAATTACTTACATATGAAACAACACCAAAAGTAACAAAAGAAAACGCGTTACAAATATATATAGATGCCATCCGAGTCAAATTAAAATGGCATATAGATGTTGATGCAGAGGAAACGAAATACGAACTACTGTATAAACAAACGACGGATGAAAATCATAAAGCCCCCTTCGACTGTATTCGAGAAATTCGTTATATTGATGCGCATACTGGGGAGAAAATTTGGAGTGAATATTAGTAAAAGCCAATCGATATGTTTCGATTGGCTTTACTATGTTCATAGAATAATGTATCCCGCATAAAGTGGCAGTAAAAGTTCCACTTTATTAATTGCCGTTAAGTGGTTGAAGAATACCATCTTGAGCTTTCGACCACTCATATAAATTCCCATCTGATCCTACTGCGAAATTTACAGCACGTTGATGTTCACCGTCACCACGTGTGTATAAAACGTCATATAGCTTAATACCATTTACTGTGCCGATTAGTTGGTCTTCCCCAGAGCCGTAATGAATTTCAGCTGATCGAGCTCCCATTCTTTTCTCGAGAACTCTCACAGCATCTTCACTTGTGAATTTAATAGTATCAGTTTGTTTAGTTGGTTGTTTAGCTGGTTGTTGATCTTTCTGTGTGTTTTTAGATTCTGTTTCAGTTTTTGTATTGTTTTTAGCTGTTTCGTTATTTTCGGTTTTTTTGTTGTTTTCAGTAGTTGTGTTGTTCTCAGTTTTTGTGCTGTCTGTTGATGCTGCAGTATCTTGTTTAGTAGTTTCAGTTTTTGTGGGCGAAGTTTGTTGTCCGCAAGCTGACAGTAAGAAAAAAGATAGTGTGAGTACTACAAGGTTTCTTATTTGTGAAGTAAAGTATCGCATGAAAACAACTCTTTCAAAATTTTGGAACTTAAAATATTGTAATACATTGGAAAAAATATTCAAGGTATGAAAGACTTATTTCGTTCAAAAAGCTAAGGATTCCATATTTATGTCGTACAGACACAAACAACCCTACGCCCACATACACATAATAAAGACCACTATTTTGGCGGAGGTGAAAGGTTTGAGTCTATTCGCCGCAATTGGATATATGGTTCGAGAGGTGTTTGTCTTTGTTTCTTATGTGAAGAATAATGCGTTCCCGCAGCCGTTATCATCAGATGATGAGAGAAAGTACTTAGAGTTAATGGAGCAAGGTGATGCTCAAGCGAGAAATCTTTTAATTGAACATAATTTACGGCTTGTAGCTCATATCGTTAAGAAATTTGAAAACACCGGTGAAGATGCAGAAGATTTAATTTCAATTGGTACAATTGGGCTCATTAAAGCGATCGAGAGTTATTCTGCAGGGAAAGGAACTAAGCTTGCGACGTATGCAGCACGCTGTATCGAAAATGAAATTTTGATGCATTTACGTGTGCTAAAGAAGACGAAAAAAGATGTTTCACTTCATGATCCAATCGGGCAAGATAAAGAGGGGAATGAAATATCGCTTATTGATATATTAAAATCAGAGTCTGAAGATGTAATTGATATGATTCAGCTTAGTATGGAGTTAGAAAAGATTAAAGAGTATATAGATATTTTAGACGAACGAGAAAAGGAAGTTATCGTGAAGCGTTTTGGACTTGGGCTTGATAAGGAAAAAACGCAGCGGGAGATTGCTAAGGCACTTGGTATTTCCAGAAGCTACGTATCAAGAATTGAAAAGCGCGCTTTAATGAAAATGTTCCATGAATTTGTAAGGGCAGAGAAAGAGAAGAAAGCGAAAGAATAGAGTATAGGAAAGGCAACCGTATTTCAAAAGCGGCTGCCTTTTCTTCTGTAAAAAGGAAAGAAAACGAGCTACTCTAAGAAGAAATACATGTTCACTGTTGAAAATGGCGGGTTCTATCTGTAATATTAGAAGGTGCTAAACAATTTAAGAATAAAAATTATACTTAGTTTTCTTCATGTATAAAGAGACGGCTCCATGCTATATGTGGGAATAAGAACCAATTCTACATATGATATAGAGAGAAAAGAAGGAGAAACTAAAGTTATAGACTGGTTAGGAGGTTTCGTAATTTGCGACGTACATTATATCGACTTATGATCGAACTTACAAATGGTCGTTTTACTTCTTATATATTACGTAAATTTGCACAATCGCGTTTGAGCTCTATCATTATTCCATCGTATGCGAAAGTTTTTCAAATTAATCAAGATGAGATGGAAAAGGGTTTGAAGGAATATCAAACATTGCATGATTTATTTACGCGTAGGCTAAAAGAAGGAAAGCGTAGTATTGATGCAGATGCATCGAGTATCGTTAGTCCTGTTGATGGTGTTTTTGCTGATCAAGGTCCTATTGAGGATACAAAAACATTCGATATAAAAGGAAAGCGTTATTCAATTGTGGATATGCTAGGTAATGAAGAGCGTGCAAAGCGATATGCAGGCGGTACATACATGGTAATTTATTTGAGTCCAAGTCATTATCATCGTATTCATAGTCCGCTCTCTGGATCTGTCACTGAAAGATTTGTACTTGGCAGAAAATCATATCCGGTAAATGCAGCGGGTATGGAGTATGGAAAAGAACCATTGTCAAAAAATTATCGCTCTGTTACAGAAGTAAATAGTGAAGGTGAACATATGGCGCTTGTAAAAGTAGGTGCTATGTTTGTTAATAGTATTGAGCTCCTTCATGAAAGAAGTACTGTTCAAAAAGGTGAAGAGATGGCATACTTTACATTTGGTTCAACAGTTGTTTTATTATTTGAAAAAGATATGATTGAAGCAGTGCAGGAATTGACAAGTGGACAAGAGCTGCGTCTGGGTGAAAAAATTGCAACACGATTATCTCATAAGTAAAGAAAAGATTTTATAATATACTTATGAAGCTCTAATTAAGAAATATGGACAAAGATGCTTAATGAAGAAATCCCCTAGATGGGAGTACTTGTTTATTCGAGAGCCATCGCAGGATGGCTCTTTTTACAGGTCAACCAGCAATCTATATGTACTCAAGAAGATTTGACGAGCTTGTCCTCTAACGAGCGTCGAATAATTTCTTGTTTTATAAGTAAAATGAAGTCGGGATTTAATTTTAGTTCTTTTGCTTTATAATAAGACTCAGTGAGTAACTCAGTAGATAACTGTTCCATATGTTTTGTTTTCAAGGTGAGTCACCTCCTAATAATATAAGGATTGATTCGTTGTTGCATTTAATGTACCAAAAAAATATGACAGTCACAAACAAGAGGTTATCCACATACCTCAGTGGATAAAATGTGTATAGATTGTTAGTAAATTCTAAATCAACTGAAAAATTAATGTGGAAAGTGTGTACAAGTTTATCCACAGGTTATCTATCGAAAAATGTTGTCGAAAAATTTTATGAAAAATCCTCAAAGAGGTGAAAGAAATTGAAGTTATTTTTACCAAATGAATATGTGAAAAATGTATATCATGTTCAACCAGAAGATTTGAAAAAGCGTGGAATTAAAGGAGTTATCACTGATTTAGATAACACTTTGATTGAATGGGATCGTCCAAACGCAACACCACAGCTTGAAGAGTGGTTTTTGAAAATGAAAGAAAATGATATTCAAGTAACGGTCGTTTCAAATAATAACGAGCAACGCGTTAAAGACTTCGCTGACCCATTAGGTATTCCGTTTATTCATAGCGCGCGTAAACCGTTTGTTCGTGCCTTTAAGCGCGCAATAAACGAAATGCACCTGCAACCAGATGAAGTTGTAGTAATTGGAGATCAGTTACTAACGGATGTGCTCGGTGGGAATCGTGTGGGACTTCATACAATTTTAGTTGTACCAGTAGCGCAAACAGACGGATTGGTAACACGCTTTAATCGAAAAATTGAACGAAGAATTATGAGAAACATGAAGAAAAAAGGCTTAATTAATTGGGAGGAATAAAGTTTGACTGAAACAATTAAATGTATTGGTTGCGGTGTAGAAATTCAAACAGAAAATAAAAATGAAGTAGGATACGCTCCTGCATCATCTTTAGAAAAGGAACAAGTAATTTGCCAACGCTGTTTTCGATTGAAACATTATAACGAAATTCAAGATGTATCTTTAACAGATGATGATTTCCTTCGTATTTTGAACGGAATTGGACAATCAGACGCATTAGTGGTTAAAATCGTAGATATTTTCGATTTCAATGGTAGCTGGTTACCAGGCTTACATCGTTTTGTAGGGAATAATAAAGTGTTACTTGTTGGGAATAAGGCTGACTTAATTCCAAAGTCAGTTAAGCATGATAAAGTAAAACATTGGATGCGCTATAGTGCAAAGCAACTTGGTTTAAAACCAGAAGATGTCTTTTTAATCAGTGCAGCTAAAGGGCAAGGAATCACTGAACTTGCGGATGCAATTGAGTATTACCGCGAAGGTAAAGATGTTTATGTTGTTGGATGTACGAATGTTGGTAAATCAACATTTATTAATCGTATGATTAAAGAGTTTAGTGATGAGACTGAGAATGTAATTACAACATCACATTTCCCAGGAACAACACTTGATTTAATTGATATTCCATTAGACGAAGAATCTTCTTTATTTGATACGCCAGGGATTATTAACCATCATCAAATGGCACATTATGTTGGGAAACAAAGCTTAAAGCTTATTACACCGACTACAGAAGTTAAGCCAATGGTATTCCAATTAAATGAAGAACAAACATTATTCTTTGGTGGATTAGCACGATTTGATTATGTAAGTGGGGGCCGCCGTGCATTCACTTGTCATTTCTCAAACCGTTTAACAATCCATCGTACAAAGCTTGAAAAGGCTGATGAATTGTACGAAAGACACGCTGGAGAATTATTGAATCCACCGACACCAGAAGAATTAGAAAATATGCCTGAGTTTGTGAAATATGAATTTAATATTCGTGAGCCAAAAACAGACGTTGTATTCTCTGGATTAGGATGGGTTACTGTGAATGAATCAGGAGCAAAAGTTGTTGCTCATGTACCAAAAGGAGTAAGTGTTTCATTGCGTAAATCTTTAATTTAATATGGAGAGGGATTTATGAAACAATTATATGGTGTAATCGGAAATCCAATTGGACATTCATTATCACCCATTATGCATAACGATGCATTTGAACACTTGAATATGGATGCCCATTATCATGCGTTTCTTGTAGAAGAAGAAGCGCTAGGGGAAGCAGTAAAAGGTTTGAAAGCATTAGGTATTTCCGGATTTAATGTCACGACTCCGCATAAAGTTGCGATTATGGAGTACTTGGATGAGATTGCCCCGCTTGCAAGGCAAATCGGTGCGGTAAATACAGTAGTTCATCGAGATGGAAAATTGATTGGGTATAATACGGATGGAATTGGTTTTGTTCGTGCCTTACAGTCAATTAGTAAAGAGCCGCTTCAAGAGAAACGTATTTTATTGCTCGGTGCAGGCGGTGCTAGTCGAGCTATATATTTCTCACTTGCAGATGTAGGTGTGACAGCAATTGATATTGCTAATCGTACGAGAGATAAGGCGGAGAATCTTGTCGCTGGATGTTTGGAAAATGTTAATTCACATGCTCTATCGCTAGAACACGCAGCAAAAGCTCAAGGGGAATATGATATTATCATTCAAACAACAACGATAGGTATGCATCCGCATGTTGAGCATACGCCGCTCGAAATTCGTTCATTGAAAAAAGGGGCGATTGTTTCTGATATTATTTATAATCCATTTGAAACAAAAATTTTAGGCGATGCGAAAGAACAAGGTGCAATAATTCAAAATGGAATCGATATGTTCGTTTATCAAGGTGCACTTGCATTTGAAATGTGGACAGGTTGTGTGCCGAATATTGATAGAATGAAACAATTAGTAATGAGAGAGCTTGGAGGCTAATTATATGTTAACAGGAAAACAAAAAAGATTTTTACGTGCAAAGGCACATCATTTAACACCGATTTTTCAAGTTGGAAAAGGTGGCGTAAATGAAAATATGGTGAAACAAATTGGAGAAGCATTAGAAGTTCGTGAACTATTTAAAGTGAGTGTACTACAAAACTGTGAATTTGATCGTCGTGAAGTTGCAGAAGAACTTGCACAAGGTGCGCGAGCTGAAATCGTTCAAGTAATCGGAAGCACAATTGTTTTATACAAAGAATCTAGAGAAAATAAGCAAATTAAGCTTCCACGATAAAAGGTATACGTGAGTTATTTCGTAATAGGCGCTTGATATGTAGAAAGTGAAACCAATTGAACTTTTATTAACGGTAGACTCTCTTCGAATATTTATGAGGAGAGTTGCTGTATGTAAAAGGAAGGAGCGTTTCTTTTGAGAAAAATTGGTATTATTGGTGGCACGTTTGATCCGCCTCATAATGGGCATTTGTTAATTGCAAATGAAGTGTATCATGCTTTAGGGTTGGAAGAGGTATGGTTTTTACCGAATCAAATTCCACCGCACAAGCAAGGACGTAACATTACGAGTGTGAAAAGTCGATTAAACATGTTGCAAATAGCGACTGAGGAAGAAGCATACTTTTCAATTTGTTTAGAAGAGCTAGACAGAGAAGGCCCATCTTATACGTACGATACTATGGTACAATTAACGGAGAAGTATCCGGATGTGCAGTTTCACTTTATTATTGGCGGAGACATGGTTGAGTATTTGCCGAAGTGGTATAACATTGAAAAGTTACTTAAACTTGTGACTTTCGTTGGAGTTGCAAGACCAGGTTATACATTACATACGCCTTATGATATCGTAAAAGTGGAAATTCCGGAGTTTGCAGTTTCTTCTTCTTTGTTACGTGAGAGATATATGACGAAGAAAACGTGCAAATATTTACTCCCCGAAAAAGTACAGGTATATATCGAGAGGGATGGGTTGTATGAATCGTGAGGAAGCACTTAGCATTGTCAAACAACAAATGCATGAAAAACGTTATATACACACGGTTGGTGTAATGGAAACAGCGATTGAACTTGCTCGGTCATATGGTGTAGATGAGAAGAAGGCAGAGACGGCTGCTATATTTCACGATTATGCAAAATGTAGAGCGATTCCAGAAATGGAAGAGATTATTAAGAGAGAAGCTTTGCCGAAGGATTTGTTGCACTATAACAAAGAGTTATGGCATGCACCTGTTGGGGCATACTTAGTAGAAAAAGAAGTAGGTATTACTGATCCTGAAATTCTACAAGCCATTACATATCATACAAGTGGTCATGAAAAAATGACAATGTTAGATAAAGTTATTTATGTAGCGGATTACATTGAACCAGGACGTAAGTTTCCTGGTGTGGAAGAAGCGAGGGAACTCGCATATAAAGATATAAATCAAGCTTTACTGTTTGCTTTAAAGCGAACAATTCAATTTTTAATGGAAAAAGATCAAACGATTTATCCATTAACATTCCAAACATACAATGCAGTTATCAAGGAGGAAATTAATAAATGAAAGATAAAGAGTTATTAGTATTAGCGGCAAAAGCAGCTGATGATAAGAGAGCAGAAGATATGGTTGTACTAAATATGCAAGGTATTTCACCGATTGCAGACTATTTTATTATTTGTCACGGAAATTCAGACAAGCAAGTGCAAGCAATTGCACGTGAAATTAAAGCGAAGGCACATGAGTTCGAAATTAACGTACAACGTATGGAAGGCTTTGATGAAGCGCGTTGGGTTTTAGTAGATCTTGGTGATGTGGTTGCTCATGTATTCCATAAAGACGAGCGTAATCACTATAATTTAGAGCGTCTATGGGGCGATGTGCCGCGTGAAGATATTGCAGATGAGCTAGATCAATGAAATACGAACAATTTGCTTTGCTGTATGACGAACTGATGAATGATGTCCCTTATGATAAATGGGTGGAATTCACAGAGGAAAGTTTGCAACAGGCATCTATGAAAGAGGCAAAAATTCTTGACGTAGCATGTGGAACGGGTAACGTAACACTTCCGCTTGTGCGAAAAGGTTATGATTTAATTGGTGTAGATCTATCTGAAGAAATGTTAACTGTTGCACAGCAGAAATTGGGGGGAGAAGGTTACTTTATTCCTTTTTACCAACAGGACATGAGAGAGCTTGATGTTCCTGGTGAATTTGATTGTGTGACAATCTTTTGTGACTCATTAAATTATGTATTGCAAGAAGATGGAGTACAAGAAACATTTAGAAGAGTTTTCCACCATTTACGTCAAGATGGCTTGTTTTTATTCGATGTACACTCTTTATATAAAATACATCATGTATTTCAAAATGAAACGTACACAGTGAATGGCGAAGAAATATCACTTATTTGGAACTGCTTCCCTGGAGAAGAATCAGATAGTGTGGAACATGATTTAACATTCTTTGTTCAAGATCCAGAAGAAGATGTGTATCATCGTTTTGACGAATGTCACGTGCAACGTGCATATCAGGTTGAAGAGCTAACGAAATGGCTTGAAGAAGCTGGTTTTACAGTACTTCGCGTGACTGGTGACTTTGAGCGACTTGAAGTTACAGAACAAACAGAGCGTATTTTCTTCATGGCGAAGAAAAATAGATAAAACAAAAGCAACCGCTAAGGTTGCTTTTGTTTTATAGAAAAGATGTAGTTTTAGTTCTAGAAAAATAAAGAGATGATATGTGTAAAGTGTAAAAATGCTAGTTTTAGTGAAAATGTAGCATGAAAAAGATAAGTATTAATTAAAGGATTTGGAATTACGATGGAGTAGTTATTATGTGTGTTTATTGAATTGCTGCTCAACGCATTTTAAATCTTCATCAAATTTCTCATGTGTCCGTTCGATTAATTTATGAAACATATCCCCAACATGTTCTTCTAAAACACGAATACCTTCTCCTGTAACGCCGCCTTTGACACATACCTTTTCTTGTAAAGTAGGTAATGTGAAAATTTCTTTTTCAAGTAACTTCCCCATTCCAATGACCATTTCACTTACTAAAGTAGTGGCTTCTTCATGTGTAATGTTTGTTTTATCTACAGCAGCGTTAATAAAACATTGTAATAAATAACTAAAAAAAGCAGGGCCACAGCTTGCTATATCAGATGAAACGCGCGTTATATCTTCTTCTATAACAAGGGGAGTAGAAATGTTTTTGAATAGATGAAGTAGTTTTTGTTTCCATTCTTCAGAGCAGTTATTTCCAAATGTAAATAGTGATGCGCCAGATAAAGCACGGTTTGTAATACTTGGAATGATTCGTGCGATATGGCAAGGTATAAGCGTTTCTAATTGTGATGGAGATATTGGGCTTGTAATAGAAACTAAGCACTTTTCATCTGAAAAATGTTCAGCGTATTTTTGTAGGATAGGGTATATATCTATCGGTTTTACGCAAATGAAAATAAGCTGGGAGTGTTCGATTACCTCTTGGATTGTTTTGGCTATATGAACAGAAGGGTATTTTTCCTTTATATGATATGCTTTGGCAGGCGTCCGATTAATAATAGTAAGGCACGAAGGTTTGACAGCACGGGTTTCTAAAAATGCATCGATTAGTATATTCCCCATGTTCCCTGTCCCTATAATTCCTATGTTCAATGTTTCATCCCTCCTTCGTAACGGCTTTCTCCTAAACAATATGAATGATGTTATGAATTTATGATTAGAGGTGTAAAATGATGTGGGATTTTCCAAAGAAATGGTTGGGATTAGTGGTTATTATTGGAACTGTAATTTTTCTTCTTTTCTGGAAAACGAACCAGCATGCAGAGCAAACAATTATGACAACAGATGTCAAAATGAAAGAGGTGGAGAAAAAAGGGAAGCCGAAAGAGTTGGGCACAAAGGAGCAGAAAAAAACCATTGTAATTGATGTAAAAGGAGCTGTGTTTAAAGAGGGTGTGTATGAAATGAAGGAAGGGGAGCGGGTGAAGGATGCGGTTGAAAAAGCAGGTGGTTTTTTACCGGATGCAGAGGTAAAGAAAGTGAATTTGGCACAAGTTGTACAAGATCAAATGCTTCTTTATATTCCGAGCAAAAATGAACCAGTGCAAGAGGGAGCTGCTTCTTCAAAAAAAGAGGGGAAAGTACAAATAAATACAGCTTCTAAAGAACAACTTGAAAAAATAACAGGTATTGGTTCCCGGAAAGCGGAAAGTATTTTGAAATATCGAGAAGAACACGGACCGTTTCAGAAAATAGAAGATTTATTGGAGATTGACGGGATTGGAACGAAGTCACTTGAGAAAATAAAAGATCAAATAATTATTCCGTAAAAGATTGACGAAGTTTTTCTTTTTTCGCTACACTACAAGTAGACAAAAAAGTAGGTGAAGATATGGAACGAATTTCATGGGATCAATATTTTATGACGCAAAGCCATTTATTATCTTTGCGTAGTACATGCACAAGGCTTGCGGTAGGAGCGACAATCGTTCGTGATAAACGAATTATTGCTGGCGGATATAACGGTTCAATTAAAGGTGGTGTGCATTGTATAGACGATGGTTGCTATGTCATTGATAATCATTGTGTTCGTACAATTCATGCTGAAATGAATGCTTTATTGCAATGTGCGAAGTTTGGTGTGAAAACAGAGGAATCGGAAATATATGTTACGCATTTCCCTTGTTTGCAATGTTGCAAAGCGATTATTCAAAGTGGTATTACAGCAGTTTATTATGCACAGGATTATAAAAACCATCCGTATGCCATAGAGTTGTTTGAACAAGCAAATGTGACAGTGAAACACGTTCCGCTAGAATATGATATTGCCTCGCTAGAGGAGCAAGAGCGTCATTTGCAGTTAAAAGAACTATTCTCATCTTTCGAAAAAGATAGTTTGTCAATGGAAGAATTACAGCATGTATTCACTAAAGTAAAAATGATGCTATAAGGAGTGGATATGAGTTGCAGGGACAATGGGGCTATGTTGCAATCTCGTTTATAATGGGGATTGCAATTGCCTTTTCCTCGTCGTATTTGTTGACTGCTTGTTGTTTCGTTGGTTATGTTTTATTTTATTTGTATCGTACTTCTCATATAACCTTCACCATTTGTATGTTAGCGTGTTTTAGTGGCGCTATGTATACCGCATATGTTCAAAGTCAAAATAAGCCTCTAGGAGAGTCCTACGAAGTTACACGAGGTGTTATACAAAATACACCTTTTATTAATGGGAATCGCCTTTCTTTTCAAATTAAAGATCAAAATGAGAATATAGTGCAGTTGAACTATAAAATTCAATCTGTATCAGAAAAGGAGCAATTGCGCCAATTATTTGCAGGAATAGCATGTACATTTAAAGGGGAGAAGCAAGAACCGCAAACTGCCAGAAATTTTCATGCTTTTGATTATCGTGATTATTTATACCAGCAAAAAATACATTTTATATTCAATGTGATAGATATTTCTGAATGTCATAAAACATCGTTGTCTCTCGTGCAGTGGATTTTCTTTTTTAGGCAACAAGTAATCTCGAAAGTTACAGAAATATTTCCGGAACAGTCAGGTGCTTTTATGAACGCATTATTATTTGGAGATCGACAACAAATGTCGTTTGAAGTAGAAGAACAATATCAACAATTTGGTCTTATACATCTGTTGGCAATTTCAGGTTCGCATATCGTACTGCTGATAGTTATAATGTATTTTGTTTTACTAAGAAGTGGTGTAACGAAGGAGAGAGCAACAGTATGTCTTATAGTTTGTATTCCTCTGTATATGATTATAGCAGGTGCATCACCGTCTGTCGTAAGGGCTTCTATAACAGGAGTATTGTTACTAGTAGCTTTCATATGTTCTGTTCGCTTATCTAGCTTAGATGCATTAAGTATAACGGCTATATGTATGCTTATATACGATCCGTATCTTATTTTCAATATTGGATTCCAGTTTTCATTTGTAGGTAGCTTTGCCTTACTGTTATCTGCCCCGATATTACTAGCGCGTAGTAACGGAGCAATCCGAAATGCGATTTATATTTCTGTTGTTTCACAGCTCGTTAGCACCCCGATTTTGCTATATCATTTTGGTTATTTTTCTCCTTATAGTATTTTCCTCAATCTTTTGTATGTTCCGTTTCTATCTATTCTTGTATTACCCTGTAGCATTGTTATCCTTCTATGTACGCCAATCATTCCATTTCTTGCGAAAGGAATTGCATATGTATTATCGATATGTTTAACCGTTTCTAATAATTTTTTAAGCTACTGTGAAAATTTCCCGTTTATCCGCCTTACTTTCGGCCAAACACCCTTAATTCTTGTGATTATATATTGTTTTAGCATTATTAGCATATTGGTGTTTTGGGAAAAGAGAATATCCCAAAGGATTTTTTTCATGGTTGTAGGCGTATTTCTTTTTATTTGTACGTGTCATTATGTATCACCATATTTTCGCGAAAGTGGGAGTGTTACATTTCTTGATGTTGGACAGGGAGATGCGATATTAATTCGTCTCCCGTACGATAAAGGGGTTTATCTTATTGATACAGGTGGAGCGCTTCATATCAAGAAGGAGGCGTGGCAAGAAAAAAAGCATGAATTTTCTGTTGGACATGATATTCTTATTCCTTTTTTACAAAAGGAAGGTATTAAAACAATTGATAAATTAATTGTAACGCATGGAGATGCGGATCATATAGGTGCTGCACAGGATTTATTATCATCTATTACTATAAAAGAAGTTGTATTTGGGAGAAAAGACCAAGATGCTGTATTAGAAAAAGCGTTAAAGAAACAAGCGTTAGCAAAGAGAGTGAAGGTAAGTGTAGTAGGAGAGGGTGAGAGCTGGAGAGTAAATGAAGCAGAATTTTTTGTGTTAGCTCCAAAAGGAAAAGAAAAAGGAGAAAATGATTCTTCGGTTGTAATATGGGCGAAATTAGGAGGGTTAACATGGTTATTCACGGGTGACCTAGAAGAAGAAGGTGAACGGCTTGTAGTATCAACATATCCGGAGTTGCGGGCTGACATTTTGAAGGTTGCGCATCATGGGAGTAAAACGTCATCTACCGAACCTTTTTTGAGCCTTGTGCAGCCGAGTGTAGCGATTATTTCAGCTGGAGAGCGCAATAGGTATGGGCACCCGCATAAGGAAGTTATAGAGGGTTTTAAGAAGGATGGTATTGAAATATGGCGCACAGATAAGCAAGGTGCCATTTCTTATGTTTTTAAAGGGGAAAAAGGAACCTTTCGCAGTAAAATCACATATGATGAAACACATAATAGATAAAAAAGAAGACTGCCATTAAGCGGCAGCCTTTAAGAACCGATAAATTTAATAACAGTTGCAATGATGAAAAGTGTTGCGAAAAAACCAAATGAGACGATAAATCCTACCCCTGAATCAATAGCGTCATTGCGTTTACTTTGAACGTTTTGTTCAAAATTATTCATTTAGAATCCCTCCCCAACATTCCACTTTAGTATAAAATATTGTCAGAAAAAAATCTACAATTTATAAATGGAGAAAAAAAGAGCATATATACTCTTTTTTGTTAGCTAAGTAACAAGAGTTTTTTGTTTCCAAGCATGTTAACAGTTGGCACTTATACTTGGATTACTATTGTAAATAATAAAGGGAAGGTGATTACCGCACACCAATAAGAAATCCGGGGCTTATTGCGTGGCGTTTTATATAAATAAAGGGACGGGTTATAAAGCCTGTTCCTTTGTACTTGTAAAACAAAAGCCAGGGCATTAGTATAAATATATATTGCCAAGTTAGGGAGTAGGAAAAAGTATGAGTGATATACATAAGAAAATTAAAAAGAAACAGTTTGCTCCGTTGTATTTACTGTATGGAACGGAAGCGTATTTTATAAATGAAACGATAAAACTGATTACAACGGAAGCGCTCGAAGAGGAAGATCGAGAGTTTAATGTTGTGACATATGATTTGGAAGAAGCGTATTTAGAAGACGTGGTTGAGGATGCACGTACCCTTCCATTCTTTGGAGATCGTAAAGTTATATTAATAAAATCACCATTATTTTTAACGTCACAAAAAGAAAAATTAGAACAAAATATAAAAATTTTAGAAGAATATATCGGAGAACCTTCTCCTTTTTCTATTCTTGTTTTCGTTGCGCCTTATGAAAAATTAGATGAACGAAAAAAAATTACGAAACTATTAAAGAAAACAGCGGATGTAGTAGAAGCGAATGCGATGCAAGTGCAAGATGTCCAGAAGTGGGTTGTTTCTCGTGCGGAAGAGGCGCATGTATATATTGATAACACGGCTGTTAGTTTGTTATTAGAGCTTGTGGGAAGTAATGTCACAATGTTAGCGAAGGAAATGGACAAGCTAACGTTATATGTCGGTATGGGCGGGGAAATTACATCGAAACTTGTGGCGGAACTTGTACCAAAATCCGTTGAGCAAAATGTGTTTGCTTTGACAGAAAAAGTAGTAAAAAAAGATATCGCAGGTGCGATGCAAATTTTGGATGGATTATTCACACAACAGGAAGAACCAATTAAGTTACTCGCATTGTTAGTAAGTCAATTCCGTTTGCTGAACCAAGTAAAGGAGTTACAACAGCGCGGTTATGGACAAAATCAAATTGCTTCCCATATTGGTGTACATCCGTATCGTGTAAAGTTGGCGATGAATCAAACGAAATTTTTCTCTTTTGAAGAATTAAAAAGAGTTATTTTAGAATTAGCGGAAGCTGATTACAGTATGAAGACTGGAAAAATGGATAAGAAACTTGTGCTCGAGTTTTTCTTAATGCGGTTAAATCATCTGTAATGATACAAAAAAGTTCATGTACTTGTTACATGAACTTTTTTGTATATAAAAAAACGATCCGAATGGATCGTTTTTTAAACGCCTTACGCGTTTACTTGTTTCGCTAAGCGAGATTTTTGACGAGCTGCAGCGTTTTGGTGGATAAGACCTTTACGAGCTGCTTTGTCAAGTTTTTTAGAAGCAGTTTTGAAAGCTTCTTTAGCATTTTCAAGATCGTTATTAGTAACTAAAGCTTCTACAGTTTTAACAGCAGAACGCATGTCAGACTTGATAGAAGCGTTATGTGCACGACGCTCTTCGCTAAGTTTAGCGCGTTTGATAGCAGATTTGATGTTTGCCATACTTTTCACCTCCCTGGTGCAATCGAATGACTCGATTCTTACATAGAACAAGTGATATTCTATCAAACGGTGAAGAGAATTGCAATAGTATATCAATGAAATTTCACGTAAAGGAAAGAATGACCTTATATAACTTTGGGAAATCTAACGATATTTACTATGAATTACGGAGGAGATACGATGAAAGAACCATTAGATTTAAGTAAATATAATGTTAGAACTGACCTTGCTGTAGAGGCGCACCAAATGCTGCAAGAGCGCCAAGAAGAACAAAAAGGGATACAAGGAGTTATTGTAAAAGAGAGGGAAGAAGAGGGAGTTACGATTACAAAAGTAACTATTGATGAAATTGCATCTGAATCGATGGGGAAAAAACCTGGAAATTATTTAACTCTTGAAGTGCAAGGTATACGTCAACAAGATACAGAACTTCAACAAAAAGTAGAGCGTATTTTTGCGAAGGAATTTTCTTATTTCCTAGAGGATGTTGGAGTTTCAAAAGAAGCAAGTTGTTTAATTGTTGGTCTTGGGAATTGGAATGTAACGCCAGATGCGCTCGGACCGATAGTTGTAGAAAACGTACTGGTAACGAGACATTTATTTCAATTACAGCCTGAAAGTGTAGAAGAAGGGTTTAGACCTGTTAGTGCAATCCGTCCAGGAGTAATGGGAATTACAGGAATTGAAACGAGCGATGTGATTTATGGAATCATTGAGAAAACAAAGCCAGACTTTGTAATTGCAATTGATGCATTAGCTGCCCGTTCTATTGAACGAGTAAATAGCACGATACAAATTTCTGATACAGGGATTCATCCTGGATCAGGTGTTGGGAATAAACGTAAGGAACTAAGTAAAGAAACATTAGGAATTCCTGTTATTGCGATTGGTGTTCCAACTGTAGTAGACGCAGTTTCTATTACGAGTGATACAATCGATTTTATTTTGAAGCACTTTGGAAGAGAGATGAAAGAGGGACATAAGCCGTCACGATCTTTATTACCAGCGGGATTTTCATTTGGAGAAAAGAAAAAGTTAACAGAAGAAGATATGCCGGATGAAAAGAGCCGAAATATGTTTTTAGGTGCTGTCGGTACGTTGGAGGATGAAGAGAAGCGGAAATTAATTTATGAAGTGTTATCTCCTCTTGGTCATAATTTAATGGTGACCCCAAAAGAAGTAGATGCTTTTATAGAGGATATGGCAAATGTAATAGCAAGTGGTTTAAATGCAGCGCTGCATCATCAAATTGATCAGGATAATACAGGGGCATATACACATTGATGGGAAGAGATGACAATAGTTGGAATCGATTTGCGCTCTTGTGTATGTGTGGTACAGTCGTATGCTTACTTATGATGATAGCTGGAGTAGGGCTCGCTAATCATGGCTTGAAAAGCATGAAGGGCTATCGTCAGCTGTCATATGAACAAATTGCTCATATGACAGGAACAGAAGGTGCAGGAGCTGAATCGGAAATTTTGAGCGAGGCATTTTCAGCTGCTGAAAAACAAAAACAGTTAGAAAACTTAAGGAGTTTCAATGTCGTAGAAGGTATTGGTATGGCGATAGCAAGTGTTGCTTATGAAATAATAAAGTTTGGAACGGATATAGTTGTTGGGAAAGTCAAAGAGATTTTTAGCTAAGAGTAGCGGGAAGCACGGTTGTCTTATCGTTTTGTACGACAGCCTTTTTTTTATTTGAAAAAGGTTTGTCTCTTATGGTTTGTTCGCATAAGATATAGATAGAATGATTTGTCTTGTAAGCAGCACGAGTTTTCATTGAATCTTTGCTGCTCTATTGATATAATCAGTGCTAGTGTATATTGGCGAGACTATTAGGAGTTGAGAACATAGATGAATAAAGAAGAAAGAGCAAAAAGACAGTCCAAAATTCGTAACTTCTCCATCATTGCTCACATTGACCACGGGAAATCAACGTTGGCAGACCGTATTTTGGAGAAAACAAACGCGTTAACACAGCGCGAAATGAAGGCGCAATTACTTGACTCTATGGAGTTAGAGCGTGAGCGCGGTATTACAATTAAATTAAATGCAGTACAATTAACGTATAAAGCGAAAGACGGTGAAGAGTATATTCTTCACTTGATCGATACACCAGGACATGTCGACTTTACGTACGAAGTATCTCGTAGTTTAGCGGCTTGTGAAGGTGCAATTCTTGTTGTGGATGCAGCGCAAGGGATTGAGGCACAAACATTAGCGAATGTATATTTAGCTCTTGATAATAATTTAGAAATTTTACCAGTTATTAATAAAATCGACTTACCAAGTGCGGACCCAGAACGCGTACGTCAAGAGGTAGAAGATGTAATTGGTTTAGATGCATCGGAAGCTGTACTTGCTTCGGCGAAAGCTGGCATTGGTATTGAGGACATTTTAGAACAAATAGTTGAAAAAGTACCAGCTCCAACAGGTGATTCAGAAGAGCCGTTACAATGTATGATTTTTGACTCTTTATATGATCCGTATCGTGGTGTAATTGCATATATCCGTGTTGTAAATGGAACGGTAAAAGTTGGCGATAAAGTACGTATGATGGCAACTGGAAAAGAATTTGAAGTAACAGAAGTAGGTGTGTTTACACCGAAAACAACGCAACGTGACGAGTTAACAGTAGGTGATGTAGGTTTCTTAGCAGCGTCTATTAAAAATGTTGGTGATACACGCGTTGGTGATACGATTACACATGCGAAACGTCCAGCTGCAGAGGCGTTAGCAGGATATCGTAAGTTAAACCCAATGGTATTCTGTGGTTTATATCCGATTGATTCTGCTCGTTATAACGACTTACGTGATGCATTAGAAAAACTAGAATTGAATGATTCTGCTCTTGAATTTGAGCCTGAAACATCTCAAGCGCTAGGGTTTGGTTTCCGTTGTGGTTTCTTAGGACTTCTTCACATGGAAATTATTCAAGAACGTATTGAACGTGAATTTAAGATTGACTTAATTACAACAGCGCCAAGCGTTATTTATAAAGTTTATTTAACAAACGGTGAAGATGTTATTGTTGATAATCCATCTAATATGCCAGATCCACAGTCTATCGATCGTGTAGAAGAGCCGTTTGTGAAAGCAGCAATTATGGTTCCGAATGACTATGTTGGAGCTGTAATGGAAATTTGCCAAGGTAAACGTGGAACGTTTATTGATATGCAATATTTAGATGAAACACGTGTTACATTGACATATGACATCCCGTTATCAGAAATCGTATATGATTTCTTCGATCAATTGAAATCAAATACGAAAGGATATGCATCATTTGACTACGAGTTAATTGGTTATAAACCATCTAAACTTGTGAAAATGGATATTCTTTTAAATAATGAACAAGTGGATGCTTTATCATTTATTGTGCACCGTGATTCAGCGTATGACCGTGGTAAAGTAATCGTAGAGAAATTAAAAGAATTGATTCCAAGACAACAGTTCGAAGTGCCAATTCAGGCTACTATCGGAAACAAGGTTGTAGCGCGTTCTACAATTAAGGCGATGCGTAAAAACGTACTTGCAAAATGTTACGGTGGTGACATTTCTCGTAAGCGTAAACTTCTTGATAAGCAAAAAGAAGGTAAAAAACGTATGAAGTCTGTTGGTTCTGTAGAAGTACCACAAGAGGCATTCATGGCTGTACTGAAAATGGATGACAACTAATAATTAAAATAAAAAAGGAGTCGTTTATGCGGCTTCTTTTTTTCTGTATAATTACTTTTTAGACATCTTAGCCTCTCTCATTTACAATGATGAGAGAGCTTTTTAGTGATTGATCTAGAGTTAGGAGACTATTAATGTCCGAAAATATTCGTAAAGATATTCAAGATAAAATAGAAAAAGGGAATTTTAATTGTGAAAAGGAACTGACGCTTTCTATTATTAGTGGGAAGTGGAAAGTTGTGATATTGTGGCACTTAGGTGTGGAAGGTCCGCATCGTTTTAGTGAATTGCAACGACTGTTCCCGAGTATTTCTCATAAAGTGTTGTCGAATCAATTAAAAGAATTAACAGAGGACGGGATTGTTAATCGAACAGTATATCCGGAAATTCCTCCTCGTGTTGAGTATTATATGACGGAGCTAGGCATGTCGCTTTTACCGATCGTTGAAATGATGTATGATTGGGGAAAAATACGAATGGAACAAATCCGTAATACGTTAGAGAAGTAGAGAATCCTCCGGAGTGCGGAGGTTTTCTTTTTAGAAAGGTAGGAGTTATATTTGGTACAAGCTGCATATATTCATATCCCATTTTGTCAGCATATTTGTCACTATTGTGATTTTAATAAAGTGTTTATTGAACGCCAACCGGTAGATCAATATTTAGAGTATTTAGAGAAAGAAATAATAAACACGGTTCAAAAAGTACCGTTTGATAGTATGAAAACGATTTTTGTTGGTGGAGGAACGCCGACAGCATTAAATATGGAACAGACAAAAAAACTACTCGATATCATTAACCGCCGTTTGCGTCCGTTTGCGCCGAATTGTGAATTAACGTTTGAAGCGAATCCAGGCGACTTACCGAAAGAGAAGTTAAACTTATTGTTAGAAGGTGGAGTAAACCGGATTAGTTTTGGTGTACAAACGTTTCGTGATGAATTGCTTGAGAAGATTGGGCGTAAGCATACGAGGGAAGATGCATTTTTAGCAATTAGAGAAGCGCAGGAAGTGGGCTTTAAAAATATAAATATAGATATTATCTATGCTTTGCCGGGACAGACGATAGAAGATGTAAAAGAAACATTAGATATTGCCTTCACGCTTGGGGTACAACATTTCTCAGCATATTCATTAATTGTGGAACCGAAGACTGTATTTTATAACTTAATGAATAAAGGGAAGTTGAGACTTCCGGGTGAAGACCATGAAGCGAAAATGTATGAAATGGTAATGGATGAAATGGAGAAACATGGTTATAGCCAGTATGAAATTAGCAACTTCTCAAAAGGTGATAATGAAAGTAGACATAACCTCACATACTGGAATAATGAAGAGTATTATGGATTTGGAGCTGGCGCGCATAGTTATGTAAATGGGGAACGTATTCAAAATGTAGGGCCGCTCAAGCAATATTTCACGAAAATTGATGAAACAGGCTTTCCTTATTTAGATGTTCATGAAGTGACTGAGAAAGAAAAAATGGAAGAAGAGTTGTTTTTAGGACTTCGAAAAACAAAAGGTGTTTCCAAGGTAGAGTTCCAAAAGAAATTCAATATGGAGATGGATCAAGTTTTCGCGAAGCAGTTACAAAGCAATCAAGAACAAGGATTGCTTGAAGAGAGAGAGGGATATGTGCGTTTAACGCGAAAAGGAAAATTATTGGGGAATGAAGTGTTCCAGTCATTTTTGATTGACTAATTAAATGTTCCATAAACGTGAAAAAGTTTCATTATTTCGTGACGTTTCCGTTGACAATTGAATGTCAATTTTGGTAAGTTATTAATAGATTTAGCACTCGAAGACAAAGAGTGCTAACAGAGGTGATGATGAGATGCTTACGGAACGTCAGCTCTTAATTTTACAAACAATTATTGATGACTTTATTGGATCAGCACAGCCCGTTGGGTCTAGAACTTTGGCTAAAAAAGAGGAAATTACATTTAGTTCAGCTACTATTCGAAATGAAATGGCGGACTTAGAAGAATTAGGTTTTATTGAAAAAACGCACAGTTCTTCTGGACGTGTTCCTTCTGAGAAAGGATACCGATTTTATGTAGACCATCTTTTAGCCCCGCAAAACTTACCGAACGCTGAGATTGTACAAATTAAAGATTTGTTTGCTGAAAGAATTTTTGAAGCAGAAAAAGTTGCACAGCAATCTGCTCAAATTTTATCAGAGCTTACGAACTATACGGCCATTGTTCTTGGGCCTAAGTTAAGCACAAATAAACTTAAAAACGTACAAATTGTACCGCTTGATCGTCAAACAGCAGTCGCTATTATTGTAACGGATACAGGGCATGTACAAAGTAAAACGATTACCGTTCCGGAATCTGTTGATTTATCAGATTTAGAAAAAATGGTTAATATTTTAAATGAAAAGCTATCGGGTGTACCTATGTCGGAACTTCATAATAAGATCTTTAAAGAGATTGTTACGGTCTTGCGTGGGTATGTTCATAATTACGATAGTGCAATAAAAATGTTAGATGGTACATTTCAAGTTCCTTTATCGGAAAAGATATACTTTGGAGGAAAAGCAAATATGCTTTCGCAACCAGAGTTCCATGACATTCAAAAAGTAAGGTCCTTGCTGACGATGATTGATAACGAAGCTGAGTTTTATGATATTTTGCGTCATAAACAAGTTGGTATTCAAGTGAAAATTGGTAGGGAAAATTCTTCAATAGCTATGGAAGATTGTAGTTTAATTTCTGCAACATATTCGATTGGAGAAGAGCAACTAGGAACAATTGCGATTTTAGGTCCGACGAGAATGCAATACTCTCGTGTAATTAGTTTGTTGCAGTTATTTACAAGACAATTTACAGACGGACTTAAAAAGTAAATGAGAGTAATACATTCGCTCAAGTGATGAGATTCTCATTGCTGTGTGTAATATATAATGCTTAGGTAATCATGCTATACATGATACCTAATACCTTTTAAGGAGGTGAAAATTGTGGAAGAGCGTAACGAACAAGTGGTAGAAGAAGTGAAAGAAGCGCAAGTTGAAGAAGCTGTCACGCCAGAAAACAGTGAAAAAGCTGTAGAAGAAAAAAGTGAGGCTGCTCTTTTACAAGAAAAAGTAGATGAGTTACAAGCGAAACTAACGGAAACGGAAGGTCGCACATTACGTCTACAAGCTGATTTTGAAAATCATAAGCGCCGTGTCCAAATGGATAAACAGGCTGCTGAAAAATATAGAGCACAAAGTTTAGTTTCAGATATTTTGCCAGCTCTTGATAATTTTGAAAGAGCGATGCAAGTGGAAACAACTGATGAGCAAACGAAATCCTTGTTACAAGGTATGGAAATGGTGCATCGTCAATTGCTAGAAGCGTTGACTAAAGAAGGTGTTGAAGTGATTGAATCTGTTGGTAAACAGTTTGATCCTAATGAGCACCAAGCTATTATGCAAGTGGAAGACAGTGAATTTGAATCAAACGCGGTTGTGGAGGAATTCCAAAAAGGTTATAAACTAAAAGACCGTGTGATTCGCCCATCAATGGTAAAAGTAAATCAATAATTTACATAAAAATAGGAGGAATCGCCATGAGTAAAATTATCGGTATTGACTTAGGTACAACAAACTCTTGTGTAGCTGTTATGGAAGGTGGAGAACCAAAGGTTATCCCAAATCCAGAAGGAAACCGTACAACACCTTCTGTTGTAGCTTTCAAAAATGAAGAGCGTCAAGTTGGGGAAGTTGCAAAGCGTCAAGCAATTACAAACCCAAATACAATCATGTCTGTTAAACGTCACATGGGTACAGACTACAAAGTAGAAGTTGAAGGTAAAGATTATACACCTCAAGAAATTTCTGCAATCATTTTACAAAACCTAAAAGCTTCTGCTGAAGCATACTTAGGTGAAACAGTAACGAAAGCTGTTATTACAGTACCTGCATACTTCAACGATGCAGAGCGCCAAGCAACGAAAGATGCTGGTCGTATCGCTGGTTTAGAAGTTGAGCGTATTATTAACGAACCAACAGCAGCAGCACTTGCTTACGGTCTAGAAAAACAAGATGAAGAGCAAAAAATCTTAGTATATGATTTAGGTGGCGGTACATTTGACGTATCTATCCTTGAGTTAGCAGACGGAACATTCGAAGTTATTTCAACTGCTGGTGACAACCGTCTTGGTGGGGATGACTTTGACCAAGTTGTTATTGATCACTTAGTAGCTGAGTTCAAAAAAGAAAATAACATTGATTTAAGCCAAGATAAAATGGCACTTCAACGTTTGAAAGATGCAGCTGAAAAAGCGAAAAAAGATCTTTCTGGCGTAACACAAACACAAATTTCATTACCATTCATTAGTGCTGGAGCTGCTGGTCCATTACACTTAGAATTAACATTAACAAGAGCGAAATTCGAAGAGCTTTCAGCAGGTCTTGTTGAAAGAACGTTAGAGCCAACTCGTCGTGCATTAAAAGACGCTGGTTTTGCTCCAAGCGAATTAGATAAAGTTATCCTTGTTGGTGGATCTACTCGTATCCCAGCTGTACAAGAAGCTATTAAACGTGAAACTGGTAAAGAACCGTATAAAGGTGTAAACCCTGATGAAGTTGTAGCATTAGGTGCTGCAGTTCAAGGTGGCGTACTTACTGGTGATGTAGAAGGCGTACTATTATTAGACGTAACTCCACTTTCTTTAGGTATTGAAACTATGGGTGGCGTGTTCACGAAATTAATCGAGCGTAACACTACAATTCCAACAAGTAAGTCACAAGTATTCTCAACAGCTGCTGATAACCAACCAGCAGTAGACATTCACGTATTACAAGGTGAGCGTCCAATGTCAGCTGACAACAAAACATTAGGTCGTTTCCAATTAACAGACCTTCCACCAGCACCACGTGGTATTCCACAAATCGAAGTAACATTCGATATTGATGCGAACGGTATCGTTAACGTACGTGCAAAAGACTTAGGAACAAGCAAAGAGCAAGCTATTACAATCCAATCTTCTTCAGGTCTTTCTGATGAAGAAGTAGATCGTATGGTACAAGAAGCAGAAGCAAATGCTGACGCTGACCAAAAACGTAAGGAAGAAGTTGAACTTCGTAACGAAGCTGACCAACTTGTATTCCAAACGGATAAAGTTGTAAAAGATTTAGAAGGTAAAGTGGATGCGGCTGAAGTTGCAAAAGCAACAGAAGCGAAAGAAGCATTACAAGCTGCGATTGAGAAGAACGAGCTTGAGGAAATCCGTGCGAAAAAAGACGCTTTACAAGAAATCGTACAACAATTAACTGTTAAATTATACGAGCAAGCTCAAGCTGCTGCAGGGCAAGCGGAAGGTGCACAAGGAGCACAAGATGCTGGCGCGAAGAAAGACAATGTAGTAGACGCTGAGTTTGAAGAAGTAAAAGAAGATAAGTAATATAAATAAGTAAGATGACAAAAAGTCAAAGTCAAGCGTGCCTTGGCTTTGGCTTTTTTCATGAATGAGAAGAAATGTGTGAGGATCTTAAGTTTTTTATTTTGCATACTGTAAGTGAGGAAACTTTGTTGCAAAGCACTTTCTTTCGGTGTTAAAATTACGTTTATGTGAAAGATTCGGGGGTTGCAAATTTATGAGTAAACGAGATTATTATGAAGTCCTTGGCCTTAGCAAAGGTGCTTCTAAAGATGAAATAAAAAAAGCGTATCGTCGTTTGGCTAAAAAATACCATCCAGACGTAAGTAAAGAAGAAAATGCAATTGAAAAGTTTAAAGAAGTACAAGAAGCATACGAAGTATTAAGCGATGATCAAAAGCGTGCGCAGTACGATCAATTTGGTCATGCTGGTGCAAATCAAGGGTTTGGCGGCGCAGGAGACTTCGGTGGTGGCTTCGGCTTTGAAGATATCTTTAGTTCATTCTTTGGCGGCGGTGGCAGACGTCGTGATCCGAATGCTCCGCGCCAAGGTGCTGACTTACAATACCAAGTTACTTTAGAGTTTGAAGAAGCTATTTTTGGTAAAGAGTTAAATGTTGAGATTCCAGTAGAAGATCCATGTGATACTTGTAAAGGTAGCGGAGCAAAACCAGGAACTTCAAAAGAAACATGTAAACATTGTTCAGGATCAGGGCAAGTAAGTGTAGAACAAAATACACCATTTGGTCGTATTGTTAACCGTCAAGCTTGTGGTCATTGTTCAGGAACTGGTCAAATGATTAAAGAGAAATGTACGACATGTCACGGTTCTGGTAAAGTTCGTAAACGTAAAAAGATTAATGTTAAAATTCCAGCGGGTATCGATAATGGTCAACAAATTCGTGTATCTGGAAAAGGTGAAGCAGGCGTAAATGGTGGACCGGCAGGAGATTTATATGTTGTTGTTCATGTAAGAAACCATGAATTCTTTGAGCGCGAAGGAGATCACATTATTTGCGAAATGCCATTAACATTTGCGCAAATGGCACTTGGTGCGGAAGTAGAAGTTCCTACTGTTCATGGCAAAGTGAAGCTAAAAATTCCAGCAGGAACACAAACAGGAACAGAATTCCGCTTAAAAGGAAAAGGTGCTCCGAACGTACGTGGATATGGTCAAGGAGATCAATACGTAGTCGTTCGTGTTGTTGTGCCGACGAAATTAACTTCACACCAAAAAGATTTATTGCGTGAATTTGCAGGGCAAGAAGAGCAAGATGATAGTTTGTTTGGAAAGCTTAAACGTGCTTTCAAAGGGGAATAATGGAAATAAAAAATGGAGTTGGTAAATTGTGAAATGGTCAGAAATTAGTATTCATACAACAGAAGAAGCAGTAGAAGCTGTCTCTCATATTTTACATGAAGCTGGTGCTAGTGGAGTTGCGATTGAGGACCCAGCGGAATTGACGAAAGAGCGCGAGCAACAATATGGTGAAATTTATGCATTGAATCCAGATGAATACCCGGCAGAGGGTGTATTAATTAAAGCGTATTTCCCGCAAACGGATTCTTTACAGGAAACAATTGCAGGTGTAAAATCATCTATTGATGTGCTTCCATCTTATGACATCGAAATCGGTACTGGAAATATTACCATTAACGAAGTCGATGAAGAAGATTGGGCTACTGCTTGGAAAAAATATTACCATCCAGTACAAATTTCTGATACATTCACAATCGTACCGACGTGGGAAGAATATACACCATCTTCTCCGGATGAAAAAATCATTGAATTAGATCCGGGTATGGCATTTGGGACAGGAACTCACCCAACAACAACGATGTGTATTCGTGTATTAGAAAAAACAGTTCAGCAAGGTGATACTGTTATTGATGTAGGAACAGGTTCTGGTGTACTTAGTATTGCAGCGGCAAAATTAGGTGCGTCTTCAGTTCAAGCATATGATTTAGATCCAGTTGCAGTTGAAAGTGCAGAAATGAATGTACGTTTAAATAAAACTGATAACATCGTCAATGTTGGACAAAATAGCCTTTTAGAAGGTATCGAAGGTCCTGTTGATTTAATTGTAGCTAATTTATTAGCAGAAATTATTCTTTTATTCCCTGAAGATGCAGCAAGAGTTGTGAAGTCAGGCGGATTATTTATTACATCGGGCATTATTGCCGCGAAAGAAAAAGTGATTTCTGAGGCGTTAGAAACAGCTGGATTTACAATTGAAGAAGTGTTACGAATTGAAGACTGGGTAGCAATTATTGCACGAAATGCGTAATATAGATTTTAGTCTATAATGAAAAAGGGGAGTCTCTCACTATAAGGTGAGGGGCTTGCCGTTTGTTATATGAAAAAATGATAACGTTTCGTTCTTTTCGTAAGTGTTGACTTACGAAAGGAACGAAACTCTACTAAGGTGATTATATGCAACGTTATTTTGTAGAAGAGAAATATGTAAATGAGACAAATATTCGCATTGTAGGTGACGATGTACATCATATCGTGAGAGTGATGCGTATGTCAGCTGGTGATCACATTTATTGCTGTATAAACGGAAAAACAGCAGTGTGTTCAATTGATGAAATTACCAGTGAATTTGTTAATACAGCTATTGTAGAATGGGTAGAGGCGTCAAGTGAACTTCCTGTTTTTGTGACGATTGCAAGTGGACTGCCAAAAGGAGACAAGCTAGAGTTGATTTTTCAAAAAGGAACTGAGCTTGGGGCAGCCGCATTTTTACCATTCCAAGCATCCCGCTCGATTGTAAAATGGGATGCAAAAAAAGCTGATAAAAAAGTTGAGCGTTTGAAAAAAATTGTGAAAGAAGCTGCGGAACAATCGCATAGAAGCGAAATTCCAGAAGTGCATACTCCGGCATCGTTTAAGCAATTGCTTTCAATGAGTAATGAATATGATGTATGTCTTGTTGCGTATGAAGAGGAAGCAAAAAAAGGTGAGAAATCTAATTTTGCAAAAGCTTTAGCGACAATGACACCAGGTCAAAAGCTATTAATTGTTTTTGGCCCAGAAGGCGGTTTAGCAGAGGAAGAGATTGCTGCGCTTTGTGAACATAAATTTGTACCATGTAGTTTAGGACCAAGAATTTTAAGAACAGAAACGGCTCCGCTTTATGCGTTAAGTGCCGCTTCTTATCATTTTGAATTGATGGGGTGATAATCAATGGCAACTGTTGCGTTCCACACGTTAGGTTGTAAAGTAAACCACTATGAAACAGAAGCGATTTGGCAATTGTTTAAACAAGGTGGTTATGAAAGAACTGAATATGAAAAGAAATCTGATGTATATGTTATTAACACATGTACAGTAACGAATACAGGAGATAAAAAAAGCCGTCAAGTCATTAGACGTGCTGTGCGTCAAAATCCGGATGCGGTTATTTGTGTAACTGGATGTTATGCGCAAACATCTCCAGCTGAAATTATGGCGATCCCCGGTGTAGATATTGTTGTTGGTACACAGGATCGTGAAAAGATGTTAGGATACATCGAAGAATTCCGTAAAGAGCGTCAACCAATTAATGCTGTCCGAAACATTATGAAAACGCGTGTATACGAAGAACTTGATGTACCTTATTTCACGGATCGTACACGTGCATCTTTAAAAATACAAGAGGGTTGCAATAACTTCTGTACATTCTGTATTATTCCTTGGGCACGTGGTTTAATGCGTTCTCGTGATGGGAAAGAAGTTATTAAACAAGCACAGCAATTAGTAGATGCAGGCTATAAAGAAATCGTATTAACAGGTATTCATACAGGTGGATACGGTGAAGATATTAAAGATTATAACTTAGCCGGATTACTTCGTGATATGGAAGCGGAAGTAGGCGGATTAAAACGTCTTCGTATTTCTTCTATTGAAGCGAGTCAAATTTCAGATGAAGTAATTGAAGTGTTAGATAAATCTGAAGTAGTTGTACGCCACTTGCATATTCCATTGCAGTCAGGATCTAATACTGTACTAAAACGTATGCGCCGTAAGTATACGATGGAATTTTTCCAAGAGCGTTTAGATCGTTTGAAAGAAGCGTTACCAGGTCTTGCGATTACATCAGACGTAATTGTTGGATTCCCAGGTGAAACAGAAGAAGAATTTATGGAAACATACAATTTCATTAAAGAGAATCGTTTCTCTGAATTACACGTGTTCCCTTATTCAAAACGTACAGGTACACCAGCGGCGCGTATGGAAGATCAAGTTCCTGAAGATGTGAAGAATGATCGTGTTCATCGTCTAATTGAGTTGTCTAACCAATTGGCGAAAGAGTATGCTTCTGCGTTCGAAGGTGAAGTGCTTGAAATTATTCCGGAAGAGCAATTTAAAGAGGGTGACCGTGAAGGGTTATATGTAGGTTATACAGATAACTACTTAAAAATTGTATTTGAAGGATCTGAAGAATTAATCGGTAAGTTAGTAAAAGTGAAAATTACAAAAGCTGGCTATCCATATAACGAAGCGCAGTTTGTTCGTGTTCTTGAAGATGATATAAAAAAAGAGTCAGCAAGCGCATAATAAAGTGAAACTATAATTAGTGGGAGTTTTACTGCCCACAAATAGCGGGATAAAAAGCATGCAACCGGAAATGGTTTGCATGCTTTTTTCTTTCGTGGAGAATTTAAGTATTGAAATGGATGTAATGGAGTGCCCGTTAAATAAGTGGTTATTTAGCAAATTTTGTATGGGAAAGTTTTCGTGATAAAAATATATTTGTTTTGAGGTGGGAGCGATAACGGCTGTTTACATAGATTTTTGGAAAAGGAAGAGCATCTATTCTTCTTTTATTCTGCCAAATAGTTGACCTGAAGTGATAAAATGTATTATAATCGTAAAAGACATGCTGAAGAAGTGTTTCTTTTTGCATGCTGAAGTTAGTATGTAAGTGTGATGTTTCGGAGGGAGGGAAAGAGAATGTCAAAAACAGTCGTTCGTAAAAACGAGTCTTTGGAGGATGCACTTCGCCGTTTTAAAAGATCGGTTTCTAAAACTGGTACACTTGCTGAAGCAAGAAAGCGCGAGTTTTATGAAAAGCCAAGTGTAAAACGTAAGAAGAAATCTGAAGCGGCAAGAAAGCGTAAGTTCTAAGAGAGGGTGTAAGTGATGAGTCTTCTCGGTCGTTTAAACGATGATATGAAACAAGCGATGAAGAATAAACAAAAAGAAAAATTAACCGTTATTCGTATGGTTAAGGCTGCTTTACAAAATGAAGGTATTAAACTGCAACATACTCTTACTGAAGAAGAGGAATTAACAGTTTTAGCTCGTGAAGTAAAACAGTATAAGGACTCCCTCCTTGAATTTAAAAAAGCTGGTCGTGAAGACCTTGTTGATAAACTGCAAAGTGAAATTCAGATTTTAAGCGCATATTTGCCGGAGCAATTAACAGAAGAAGAACTAGCTGATATAATTAAGCAAGTTATTTCTGAAGTTGGTGCTACATCTAAAGCAGATATGGGTAAGGTGATGACTGCTGTTATGCCGAAAGTAAAAGGTAAAACAGACGGATCACTTGTGAATAAGCTGGTTATCCAGCTATTAGCATAAAAAAGCGTCTCATTTCGTATGAGACGTTTTTTTATGCTTTTTTCAGTTTGGACGTGATATTACAAGCTCTTTTTTCATACATATGGGATGAGAGGGGGTCTTTTGAGATGAAAAAATTAGAACAAATGAAGAATTGGTTAACGAAGCAAATAGACCTGCCAGTGGATGTGCTAATGGATCTACCTCGGATTACGCTTGTTGGGCAAGTGCATATCTATATAGAAAATCATCGAGGCTTATTAGTATTTTCAGATAAAGAAGTAAGGTTGTTATTAAAACAAGGTCAACTATTAATTAAGGGGCAATCCTTTGTTATTAAAACAATCCTCCCGGAAGAACTTTTGCTTGAAGGGATTATCGAACAAGTGATGTTTTTAGAAAATGAAAAGAAAGAGGAGTGAGGGAAACTTCCGTTTGTGAAGTTTTTCTTCTTTATTTTAGTGATCTGACCTTAATATTCACTTTATCCCTCATTCACTGCCCGTAAAAGCTCGATGGGTGTGCGTTAATAATCAGTGGGTATGGACAAAACCTCCACCTATTAAACTTTCATCTTATGCATATGCCCGATTAGTGAGGAGAAAAACCTCACCGATTAAAGTTTCGATTAGTACGAGCTATTTGATGCTTAAAGTGAAAAGTGTTGTATCTACTTTTAGAAAGGTAGTGAAGGTAGTCGATGAAAAATAAATGGTTTATAAAATGGCTTGGGTATGTAAAAGTGCGAATTGAAGGTAGAGGAGCAGAACGCTTCGTTAACGAATGTGTACGTAGGAAATTATTAGTTTGGGATGTAAAGAAAATAGCGGATGAAACGTTAGTTTTTTGCATGTTATTACGAGATGTGAAAAAGATAAAACCAATTTATAGAAAGAATGAATGTAAATTATATTTTATTGGACGTTACGGTTTTCCATTTTGGAATAAGCGTTTAATTAGGAATAGTGGATTTTTAATTGGGTTTTTAATATTTTTTTTCGGAATGATTGCATTATCAAATATGGTTTGGAAAATTGAAATTACAGGAGCGAAACCTGAAACGGAATATATATTGATGAAAGAATTGGACAAAATGGGTATTAAAAAGGGGAAATTACAGTTTCAAATGCCTAGTGTAGAAGATGTTCAGCGGCATTTAACGGACAATATTAATGCAATTACTTGGGCAGGATTGGAAATAAGAGGAACAACATATCATTTTAAAATTGTTGAAAAAAACGAGCCGAAAAAAGAAAAGGAACAAAGGCCGCAAAATTTAGTTGCGAAAAAAGAAGCAACTATTACGAAAACGTTTGTGGAGGTAGGAAAACCGGTCGTTATGAAAAATGACCATGTAGAAAAGGGACAGCTTCTCGTATCAGGGATGTATGGTAATGAGGAGAATCCGACAGTTGTTTCGGCTAAAGGTATTGTATACGGGGAAACTTGGTACAAATCTGAGGTTGATGTTCCGTTAAAGACACAATTTCAAGTGTATACTGGTAATTCTTATAATGAATATTTTCTGAAATTTGGTAGTGTTAAAATAAAAATATGGGGATTTCAACATGATAAGTATAAGCACTCTCGTACTGAAAGTGTAAAACATGATGTGAAATTATTTGGCTTCACATTACCGATTGCATACAAAAAAGATATTGTACGAGAAGAAGAAGAAGCAAACCGAGAATATACTGAAAAACAAGCGATGAAAGTAGCAAAAGAGATGGCTGAAAAAGAACTAAAGAAAAAATTGGATGAACATGCTATGATTGTAAGTGATAAGATTTTGAGTAAAGAGATTGAGGCGGATCACTTAAAGGTCACGTTACATTACACAGTGATTGAAAATATTGCAGAGCCGCAACCAATATCTGAATCCGATATTCAAGGAGACTGAGTGATGGCAGAACAATTAGTAGAAATGAACCAAAAATTGGAAAGTCCTAACGAGGCAATCGCTCTATTTGGGGTAAATGATGCTCATTTAAAAGTAATTGAACGAGAACTTAGTGTATCGATTATAACTAGAGGAGAGTTTGTTCGTGTATCTGGGGCAGATGAAGCTGTAGTGCTCGTAGAAAAAATCTTACAACAGCTACTTGTTGTTATCCGTAAAGGTGTATCAATTTCGGAAAGAGATGTTACGTATGCAATTCAGCTTGGGAAACAAGGGAAAATTGCTCAATTCGAAGAGTTATATGAAGAGGAAATTTTTAAAACAGCAAAAGGTAAATCCATTCGTGTGAAAACGATGGGACAAAGAAGATATATTCATGCAATGAAAAAGAATGATGTTGTATTTGGGATAGGACCTGCTGGGACAGGGAAGACATACTTAGCTGTAGTAATGGCTGTGAGAGCTTTAAAGCAAGGGTATGTAAAGAAAATTATTTTAACAAGACCTGCTGTAGAGGCTGGAGAGAGTTTAGGCTTTTTACCAGGTGATTTGAAAGAAAAAGTAGATCCGTATTTACGCCCATTGTATGATGCGTTGCACGATATTCTTGGGCAAGAATATACACAGCGTATGATGGAACGTGGTGTAATTGAAATTGCACCTCTTGCTTATATGAGAGGACGTACTCTTGATGATTCATTTGTTATATTAGATGAAGCACAGAATACAACTGGTGCTCAAATAAAAATGTTTTTAACACGATTAGGTTTTAGCTCTAAAATGGTTATTACGGGGGATCCCTCACAGGTAGATTTGCCGAAAGGGGTAAAATCAGGTCTTTCTATTGCTGCTAATATTTTATCTGGTGTATCAGGTCTTTCGTTCATAACACTGGAACAAACAGACGTTGTGAGACACCCATTAGTGCAACGTATTATTGAGGCATATGATAAAATGGAATGATCCTATTTGTCAGGATCATTTCTTTTTGTATGATAAAGTTGGCGAATGGCATATTTTTTACTATCATTAAAGACGAGGGAAATGAACTATAGGTGATAGTGGATAAAAATGTTGTCCAAAAGTATCGTTGCCTAGAGGAAATGAAAGCTATAAATAGTTTCACTTTATTTCTGGAGAGGAGAAGGTATTGAAATCATGTCAAGATCTCAAGAAATTTTTAAGTGGTTTCGTAATATACAACATTCGAAAAAACTAAGTTGGGTTTCTTACGTATTATTAGGAGCAGTACTGTTTTTTGCACTTATGAATAATGTAAAGCCAGAGCAATTAGATGTTGAAACATACTCTATTGCTAAAAAAACAATCCACTCTCCTATTAAAATTGAAGATAAAGTTACAACGGAAAAAAAGAAAAAAGAAGCCGCTACCAAAGTTGAAGATCAGTATACATATAGAAGTGAGCTTAAACAAAATAAAGTGGATATTGTTAATGATGTTTTTGCTAAGGTAGATGAAGTGGTGCAAGAGATTAAAGCTGTTGGACCAGATGAGCAAAAAAAGATTACCGATGCTGATAAAGTGGACAAGTTGAAAAAGAAACTACCTGTCGATTTAACAAAAGATTTATCGGATTCAAACTTACTAAACTTGATTAACGCGGATTCAAGCCAATTGGTATTAGCAAAAGATGCAGCAGTCACAGCCGTTAATAGTATAATGGCTATGCATATTAAAATGGACGAATTGAAGGACGCTAAAGAGCGGTATGTAAGTGAGATGAATAATGTTAATGTCGATAGTGGTTTAAGAGAAGCTATTAAGGCACTAGGGAAATATGCAATTTCAGCAAATTATTTTTATGATCCGACTTTAACAAAAGAGAAGAGAAAAGCAGAGGAAGATTTAGTGCCGCCTGTTTATATCCTTCAAGGGCAAGTTCTTGTGAGAGAAGGAGAAACGATTTCAAGTGATATGTATAATCAGTTGAAATTAGTTGGGTTGCTAGAGAAAGGTAATAGCTTCCAACCTTATGTTGGTTTGGCGGTGCTCATTTGTGTGTTGCTATACTTTATGCATAAGCAGTTTGAAGTATTTTTACAGCGAAAAAGAGAAGATAGGCCGTATGTTTTAGCATACATCACAATTCTGTCTATCACGATTGTTTTAATGAAAATCATTAGTTTATTCCAAAAGCTTGAATATGCAGGAATCGCGTATGTTGTTCCAGTTGCCATGGGAACAATACTTGTAAAATTAATGATTGGTGATCGATTTGTATTTTTAACGAGTATGATCTTTTCTGTATGCGGAAGTATTATGTTTAATGAAGGTGTAACGAGTACACTGAATTATAGTGTGGGGATTTATGTTTTATTAAGTTCATTATCAGTTAGTATTTTCTTGAGAGAAAAAAATCGTCGTACGATGATTTTACAAGCTGGTATACTTGTTTCTGTATTAAATGTAGTCGTATTAGCGGCTTTGCTATTATTACGTAACGGGAATTTTTCACCTCTTGAAATTGGGGTGCAATTATTAATGGCTGCTGTTTCGGGTATTATCTCTTCTGTTCTAGCTATGGGGATTTTACCGTATTTAGAAAGTGGCCTTGGGATTGTATCGAGTATGAAATTGATGGAACTTTCAAGTCCGAATCACCCACTTTTGCGCAAAATTTTATTGGAAGCACCTGGTACATATCACCATAGTGTAATGGTAGCTAATCTCTCAGAAGCTGCTTGTGAAGCAGTTGGAGCAAATGGAGTGTTAGCGCGTGTAGGGGCGTATTATCATGATGTAGGGAAAACGGTACAGCCACAGTTTTTTATTGAAAACCAAATGGGTATTGAAAACCCGCACGATAGATTAGACCCTGTAACGAGCAAAGATATTATAATTGCTCATGTAACCGATGGGGTAAGAATGTTAGAAGAACACCATATACCTCAAGAAATTATCGATATTGCTGGACAGCATCATGGTACAACGTTACTTAAATATTTTTACTATAAGGCGATTAAAGAAGATAAAGAGAAATATACGGAGGGAATGTTCCGCTATCCAGGATCAAAAGCAACTTCTAAAGAGTCGGCAATCGTTGGTATTGCTGATAGTGTAGAAGCGGCGGTACGTTCGATGAACCATCCAACACCAGATCAGATTAATAATTTAGTGCAAAGTATTATTAGAGATCGTTTGCAAGATGGTCAATTTAGCGAATGTGATTTGACATTTAAGGAACTACAAATCGTTGGAAAAACGTTATGTGAAACGTTAAATGGTATTTTCCATTCCCGTATTACATATCCGGAACTGCCGGAAGAAAAGGAGAAAGAATGAGTTTATTAATTGATTTTATTGATGAAACAGAAGAAGTGAAAGACGAATATATAAGTTTGATTAGAGGTTTAGTAGAGAAAGCGGCCCAAATGGAGAACATAGAAGAAGGCGCAGAATTATCGGTTACATTTGTAGATAATGAACGTATTCGTGAAATAAACCGTGATTACCGAGATAAGGATCAGCCTACGGATGTTATTTCTTTTGCTATGGAAGAAATGGGAGAAGGAGAAATGGAAATTATCGGTGCGGAGATGCCACGTATGTTAGGGGATCTTATTATTTCTATTCCAAGAGCGAAAGAGCAAGCTGAGGAATATGGACACTCTTTTGATCGTGAACTTGGATTTTTAGCGTTACATGGCTTTTTACATTTGCTTGGTTATGATCACATGACAGAAGAAGATGAAAAAGAAATGTTTGGAAGACAAAAAGAAATTTTAGAGGCCTTTGGATTAGGGCGATGAAAAAAGGAAAACTTATAAATAGTTTTGGATATGCTATAGCTGGTATATGCTTTTGTCTTCGTCATGAACGAAATATGAAAATTCATTATTTAGCCGCAGTCATTGTCATATGCTGCGGCTTTTATTTCCATATTACAAAAATAGAATGGATTGTATTACTTATTGTGATTGGAATTGTAATGAGTTTGGAGATGGTGAATACGGCTATTGAAAAAACAGTAGATTTAGCAACCACCGATATTCATCCGTTTGCGAAAAACGCAAAGGATGTTGCAGCGGGATCGGTTTTATTATTTACGATTATAGCTGTTGCAATTGGTGCTATTATCTTCTTACCGTATATGGTATAGTTGCATTCCAAAGCTTTTATTAAGCTTTGGGAGCGCCGTGAGGGCCTTTAATAGAAGAATGTATCTATTCACAGCTGTGAACAGGAAGGATGCGGGATATGAATAGTAAACAATTAATTCAAGAAGCAATCGAAGCGCGTAAACAAGCGTACGTACCATATTCAAAATTTCAAGTAGGTGCAGCATTATTAACGCACGATGGGAAAGTATATCGTGGCTGTAATGTTGAGAATGCATCATATGGCTTATGTAACTGTGCAGAAAGAACTGCTTTATTTAAGGCAGTTTCTGAAGGAGATAAAGAGTTTGTAGCTATTGCGGTTGTAGCAGATACAAAACGTCCAGTACCTCCTTGTGGAGCATGTCGACAAGTTATGGTAGAATTATGTAAACAGGATACGAAAGTATACCTATCAAATATACATGGTGACGTTCAAGAGACGACAGTCGGAGAATTGTTACCAGGAGCATTTTTAGCGGAGGATTTACATGAATAGAAAAGGTTATAAATCAGGTTTTGTCTCTATTATTGGCAGACCGAATGTTGGGAAATCTACATTTTTAAATCGTATTATCGGCCAAAAAATTGCTATTATGAGTGATAAGCCACAAACGACTCGTAATAAAATTCAAGGCGTATATACAGAAAATGATTCACAAGTAATTTTCATTGATACACCAGGAATACATAAGCCTAAACATAAGCTAGGTGATTTCATGGTGAAGATGGCTCAAACGACATTGAAAGAAGTTGATATTGTTCTATTTATGGTCAATGCAACTGAAGGATTTGGTCGTGGTGAGGAATTCATTATTGAAAAATTACAAGAAACGAAACAACCGGTATTTTTGGTAATTAATAAAATTGACCAAGTTCATCCAGAGCAATTGCTGGAGTTGATTGATCAATATCGTAAATTATATGAGTTCGCGGAGATTGTGCCAATTTCTGCATTGGACGGTAATAACGTTGAAGCGTTAATCGGAGCAATTAAAAAGTATTTACCAGAAGGACCGCAATATTACCCGGATAATCAAGTAACGGATCATCCAGAGCGATTTATTATTTCAGAGCTTATTCGTGAAAAAGTATTACATTTAACGCGTGAAGAAGTGCCACACTCTGTAGCGGTTGTTATTGATGCAATTCAGAAGCGTGAGGGCGGTGCAGTTTATATAAACGCAACGATTGTTGTTGAACGTGCATCACAAAAAGGAATTATTATAGGTAAGCAAGGGAAGATGTTAAAAGAAGTCGGGAAACGAGCTCGTTTTGATATTGAAGCACTTCTTGGTTCTAAAGTATTTTTAGAGGTATGGGTAAAAGTACAAAAAGATTGGCGCAATAAGATGTCTCAGCTTCGTGATCTTGGTTTCCGCGAAGACGAGTACTAAAATAAAGTAAGGCTGTAATCAGTGGATGTTTGCTCATCCGCTGATTATTGGTTTTTATAAGCTTTAATAAATTAGGAAAAATTTTTCTCACATGAAAATGGACAAAATGGGTCAATTTAATAACAAAGGAAATTGGTTTATAGGCTACGCTTATTGAGAAAGGTGGATTCTTATGCTAGATTTTACCTGGAAGTTTTTCTCCAAAACAGGAAGCATTGAAACGTATTTGCTTTTAAAAGAAATGGAAAAAGACGTAAACGATGAGATGGATCAACATGAAGAGGAGCTAGCGCATCTAGACTCTCCAATTTCTTGACCCGTTTTGTTCAAACCTTGGATGGTGACGAACATGTTTCAAAAAGTTGAGGGCATCGTTATCCGTACGACAGATTACGGAGAAACGAATAAGATTGTTACAATATTCTCAAGAGAATTTGGTAAGATAAGTGCAATGGCAAGAGGGGCGAAAAAACCGAAAAGTCGGTTAGCATCTGTTTCGCAACTTATGACACATGGGCATTTTCTTATCCAAGTGGGATCTGGGCTTGGAACTTTGCAACAAGGCGAGATTATTTCAACTATGAAAGAAATTCGCGAGGATATATTTTTAACTGCTTATGCATCATTTGTTGTTGAGTTAACTGATAAAGCAACAGAAGATAAAAAACATAATCCGTACTTATTTGAAATGTTATATCAAACGTTGCGTTATATGTGTGAGGGTGTTGATCCAGAAGTGTTATCATTAATTTATCAAACGAAAATGCTTCCGGTATTAGGGATGCGCCCGTATTTTGATACATGTGCGATTTGTCATCAAGAAACAGATTTTGTCGCCTTCTCTGTCAGGGAAGGCGGTTTTCTGTGCTCACGTCATGCGGAGCAAGATCCGTATCGTATACCGGTGGGAGAAGCTGTACATAAATTGTTACGTCTTTTCTTCCATTTCGATTTACATAGGCTCGGCAATGTATCAGTGAAGGATGGCACAAAAAAACAAATGCGTTTAGTATTGAATACATATTATGATGAATATTGCGGAATTTATTTGAAATCAAGACGTTTCCTAGAACAACTTGATAAGTTTCAAATATAATTTGGGGCCGTATACGGTCCTTTTTACATACTTTCTTTTTCGAATAGCATATTTAGTATATAATATTTAAGAGATAGTATAACTTTTTTCGTTGTGCATTAAAGGTGGTGATTATCATAGAGCTGAATAAACGGCAAGAACATATCATTCAGATTGTAAAAGATCACGGTCCTATTACAGGGGAGTCAATTGCTGCGCAATTGGGTTTAACACGTGCAACGCTAAGACCAGACTTAGCAATTTTAACGATGGCTGGTTATTTAGAAGCGCGTCCACGCGTAGGTTATTTTTATACGGGTAAAACTGGGGGACAGCTATTATCTGAAGCTGTTAAAAAAATTAAAGTGCAAGATTATCAATCTAGACCTGCTGTAATTGATAAAAATGTATCAGTATACGATGCAATCTGTACTATGTTTCTAGAGGATGTTGGTACATTGTTTGTTGTAGATCAAGCTACTTTATTGGTGGGCGTTGTATCTCGTAAAGATTTATTACGAGCTAGCTTAGGGAAGCAGGATTTAACCTCTCTTCCGGTTAATATTATCATGACAAGGATGCCAAACATTGCGATGTGTCGCAGGGAGGATTCTTTATATGATATTGCGATGGAATTAATAGAAAGACAGATTGATGCAATGCCAGTTGTAAAGGACACGAAACAAGGTCTAGAAGTGATTGGGCGAATTACAAAAACAAATATTACACGTGCGTTTGTAAATTTAGTAAATAACGAATAAGTGTAATTTGTTTAAAGTGAGGTAATGTAATGGATAATAAAATCGTATATGTCGTATCTGACTCTGTAGGAGAAACGGCTGATTTGGTTGTTAGAGCGGCAATGGGACAGTTCCCGTTCGCTCCTGATATTAGACGTGTACCTTATGTAGAAGATACAGGGACATTAAAAGAAGTGATCTCGATTGCCAAGAGCAATCAGGCGCTTATTTGTTTTACGTTAGTAAAGCCTGATATGCGTCAATATTTATTGACAGAGGCGGCAAAAGAAGGAGTAGAGGCATACGATATTATCGGACCTCTTATCGATCAAATTGAAGAAATTACAGGGCAAGTACCAAGGTATGAGCCAGGTGTCGTTCGAAGATTAGATGAAGAGTACTTTAAAAAGATTGAAGCGATTGAATTTGCGGTTAAGTATGATGATGGTAGAGATGCACGTGGTATTTTGAAAGCCGATATCGTATTGATTGGAATTTCACGTACATCAAAAACACCACTTTCACAATATTTAGCGCATAACAAACGCTTGAAGGTTGCCAATGTACCGCTTGTACCAGAAGTAGATCCGCCTGAGGAATTATATAAAGTGGCAAAAGAGAAATGTTTCGGTTTGAAAATTACACCGGATAAGTTAAATCATATTCGAAAAGAACGATTAAAATCACTTGGATTAAGTGACGGAGCAACATATGCGAATATTAATCGTATTAAAGAAGAAATCGTTCATTTTGAGAATGTAGTGAGTAAAATAAATTGTCAAGTGATCGATGTATCAAATAAGGCGATTGAAGAAACAGCTAATATTATTGTGAATGCAGTGCAAAACCAAAAAATGTTTTAGCACATTTACCACAGGTGAATGTGCTTTTTTCGCTCATGAGAAGTAGGACAATAACTGTCGATTTAGTAATAGAATACAGTGTAATGGTTATACTTATATTCTTCTGTTTTTTTATTATGTTGAAGGAACGATTTCGTTATCTTTAAATGTAAAATGAAAATTAAAGGGATATGTAGCGTAGTTGAAGAAAATATATTATAATAAAAAATTGTGATAAAAACCTATATTTTACGTTTAGACTTTAATTTTTCAGAATAAACTAGGGATAGGATTTGCGAAAAAGACATGTATTTACGTTAAATCGACAAAATCTAAACAAGAAAACGCACATTATGGAAGGATTCGCAGAAGGGATGTAGAATACAGAAATATGCAAAACATCAGTGAGATATTAGTTGATGCAGATGCATGTCCCGTGAAGGATGAAATTGTGCGCGTTAGAACAAGAATTTATGTCGAAATTTTGTTTGTCGTATCGTAGGCTCATCGTTTAAGAAAACAGCAAGATAATTGGGTCTATGTAGATTTTAAGCAAGATGAAGTCAGTTTTTATATTTATCAACATGCAAAAGCTACAGATTTCGTGATCACATACGATATGTGGCTTGCTAGTCTTCTTTTGAAAAAAGGAGTACATGTATTGTCTCCACGAAGTACATTTGTAAAAGATGAGCAAATGGATACAATTTTATATAGTAGGTATGTATTTGTGAAGTTACGCAGGCAAGGTGCTTATACAAAAGGACCAAAATAGTTTACACAACGTGATCGACAGCACTTTCTAATAAATTTAGAAAAAATATTGTCGAATTATAAAGGAATCTTGTAATTAATATCGAATACAAAATACGACACGGAGATGGAGTTATGGGGAACAGAATTCCCGAAGAAGTTGTTGAACAGATTCGGACGTCATCCGATATTGTAGAAGTGATAGGTGAGTATGTTCAACTTAGAAAGCAGGGGCGTAACTATTTCGGCCTTTGTCCATTTCATGGTGAGAATTCCCCTTCATTCTCTGTTTCATCTGATAAGCAAATTTTTCATTGCTTCGGATGTGGAGAAGGTGGAAATGTATTTTCTTTTCTTATGAAAATGGAAGGACTTGCTTTCACCGAGGCTGTTCAAAAGCTAGGTGAAAGCAATGGAATTGCAGTTGCAGAATATACATCAGGGCAAGGGCAACAAGAAAACATATCTGATGACACTGTCATCATGCAACAGGCTCATGAACTTTTGAAGAAGTATTATCACCATTTATTAGTAAATACAGAAGAAGGAAATGAAGCACTTTCTTATTTATTAAAACGTGGTATTACAAAGGAAATGATTGAGAAGTTTGAAATTGGTTATGCATCACCAGCTTGGGATGCAGCGACAAAAATTTTGCAAAAAAGAGGTTTTTCGCTATCTAGTATGGAACAAGCCGGCCTTCTTATAAGAAGCGAGAAGGATGGTAGTCATTATGACCGCTTCCGTGGAAGGGTTATGTTTCCAATTTATACTTTACAAGGTAAGGTGATAGCGTTTAGTGGAAGGGCGCTAGGAGATGATACTCCAAAATATTTAAATAGCCCTGAAACACCAATTTTTCATAAAAGTAAGTTGTTGTATAACTTCCACCAAGCAAGGCCGTTTATTAGAAAACGTGGGCAGGTTGTCCTTTTTGAAGGATATGCCGATGTACTAGCCGCGGTAAAAAGTGGTGTGGAAGAAGCGGTTGCGACAATGGGAACAGCTTTAACTGAAGAACAAGCGAAACTTCTGCGACGTAACGTTGAAACTGTTGTTCTTTGCTATGATGGTGATAAAGCAGGGCGAGAAGCGACGATGAAAGCAGGGCAGTTGTTATTGCAAGTTGGTTGCCAAGTGAAAGTCACACCCTTGCCAGATAAGCTTGATCCTGATGAATATGTGCAACAATATGGGACAACGGCTTTTGAAAATCTTGTGAAATCAAGTATAAGTTTTGTTGGTTTCAAAATAAATTATTTGCGTTTAGGGAAAAATTTGCAAGATGAGTCTGGCAAAGAAGAATATGTAAAAAGTGTTTTAAAAGAGTTATCATTGCTACAGGATGCGATGCAGGCTGAATCATATTTAAAGTCATTATCGCAAGAATTTTCGTATTCAATGGAAACACTTTTGAATCAATTGCACCAATATCGCAAAGAACAAAAGGTACAGCAAAAACAAATAAAGCAGGTTTCTAAGCCATCTCAAATTGTTCAAACGAAACCGAAGTTAACAGGTTTTGAAAGGGCAGAAAGAGAAATTATTTACCATATGTTGCAAAGTGCAGAAGTGGCCGTTCGTATGGAACCCCATATAGAAGATTTTCATACAGAAGAACATAAAGGGATTTTATATGAACTATACGCATATTATGAAAAGGGAAATGAACCTTCAGTCGGAACATTTTTAAGTTGGCTCTCTGATGAAAAGTTGAAAAATATTATCACTGATATTTCGACGGATGAATTTATTAATCCAGAATACACAGAAGAAGTGTTGCAAGGTCATTTGGAGACGCTCAAACGTCATCAAGAAAAACTTGAAAAGATGGAAATCATCTTTAAAGTAAAACAAATGGAAAAAACAGATCCTGTAGAGGCTGCTAAATATTATGTGGCATATTTACAAAATCAAAAAGCAAGAAAATAGCTTTTTTGATAAAATTTTAGTATAATGAATGTTTGTATCTCGCGTAAGGAGGGGAACAGATGGCTGACAAACCAGCTCGTTCTAAACAAATTGAAACTGAAATGACCCTTGAGCAAGTGAAAGAACAACTCACTGAGCTCGGAAAAAAACGTGGCGTTCTTACATATGAAGAGATTGCAGAACGCATGAATGGATTTGAAATTGAATCCGATCAAATGGATGAATACTATGAATATTTAGGTGAACAAGGGATTGACTTAGTTGGTGACAATGACAACGAAGAAGGTCCTAATAATCGCCAAATTACAAAAACGGAAGAAGAATTTGACCTTAATGATTTAAGTGTGCCGCCAGGTGTGAAAATCAATGACCCTGTTCGTATGTACTTAAAAGAAATTGGTCGTGTAGACTTACTATCTGCTGAAGAAGAAATTCGACTTGCGACACGTATTGAAGAAGGCGATGAAGAAGCAAAACGCCGTCTTGCGGAAGCAAACTTACGTCTTGTAGTAAGTATTGCAAAGCGCTACGTGGGCCGTGGTATGCTTTTTTTAGACTTAATCCAAGAAGGAAATATGGGTCTAATTAAGGCAGTTGAAAAGTTCGACTACCGTAAAGGTTTTAAATTTAGTACGTATGCAACTTGGTGGATTCGCCAAGCTATTACACGTGCGATTGCAGACCAAGCGCGAACAATTCGTATTCCAGTTCATATGGTTGAAACAATTAATAAGTTAATCCGTGTACAACGTCAATTACTACAAGATTTAGGACGTGAACCATCTCCTGAAGAGATTGGTGAAGAAATGGATCTTGCTCCAGAAAAAGTACGCGAAATTTTAAAAATTGCACAGGAGCCAGTTTCTCTTGAAACACCAATTGGTGAAGAAGATGACTCCCATTTAGGTGACTTTATTGAAGACCAAGAAGCAACATCGCCTGCGGACCATGCAGCGTATGAGTTGCTAAAAGAACAATTAGAAGATGTGTTAGATACACTAACAGATCGTGAAGAAAATGTTCTGCGTCTTCGTTTTGGTTTAGATGATGGACGAACTCGTACGCTTGAAGAAGTTGGGAAAGTATTCGGCGTAACGAGAGAACGTATTCGTCAAATTGAAGCGAAAGCACTTCGCAAATTAAGACATCCAAGCCGTAGTAAGCGTCTTAAGGATTTCTTAGAATAGGCTACCTTTAAGTTTACTTCACTTTTGTGAAGTAAACTTTTTTATTTTGTTAATTTTTGTTAAAATTTAGCTATCGGCAACGATTACAATTTCTTGTAATTTATTTTACAGAATTGTCTTTTGATTTGCAAATGCTCATTTTTCGATTTTTCGATTTATTTTGTTTATTATATACAAAATAATATGTAGAAAAGTAAAAAATATGATGAGAAACGTTAGTAATTATCGAAATAATATGCGATATAATAGTGAAAATCAATAAACTGAATTTATGGAATATTTTTAACAAATGGTAGTTTGCTCTTTTCTGATAGAACGTTTTCAAGTACAATAAAAATGACTGAATCATCTAACTATTTAGGGGTATAGAGGGGGGAGAAGAGATATGAAACGTAATCCGTTGATTCCGTTCGCTCTTATTGCAGCATTAGGTATTATCGTTATGTTTGTATTTTCATTTCAGGGGCTAAATAAATCTAAAGAGTTAGCTGATGCAAAAAATGGTGGGAAACCAGCGCAAACAGCATCAAAGCCAGAGGATATTGTAAAGCAAAGCTGTACGAGCTGTCACGGTGATCAGTTACAAGGGGCAGTGGGACCTAATTTACAAAAAATTGGTGGGAAACTTTCGAAAGATGAAATTAAAGAAATTCTTTCAAAAGGAAAAGGGAATATGCCACCGAATATAGTTCCAGCTGACCAAGCGGCTAAAGTAGCTGATTGGCTATCGAAGAAAAAATAAAGTTCCATAAAACAAGCCTTTTGCTTTTGTGCAAAAGGCTTGTTTTTCTATACTTTCTAAAATACGATGAGTAATAGAGAATGGAATTGTTGTTATGGGCTTGCAACAACTACTATAAATTCATTATCATGGAGACAGACTGACAAGAGAAGGAGTAATGGAAATACATGAATGAAGTAAAGCTTTCAAAACGATTAGAAGAAGTTGTGCGCGAGATTCCAGTAGGATCTACAGTAGCTGATATTGGATCGGATCATGCGTATTTACCGTGTTATACAATTATAAATAATATTGCTACAAAAGCAGTTGCAGGAGAAGTTGTGGATGGGCCGTTTCGTTCTGCGCAAGCAACTGTAGCTGAAAGTGGCTTACAAGATAAAGTAGACGTTCGTAAAGGGAATGGATTAGAAGTAATTACACCAGGGGAAGTAGATGTAATTACAGTTGCTGGTATGGGTGGAGCACTAATTCGTGACATTTTAGAAAGTGGTAAAGAAAAATTAGAAGGTGTAACACGTTTAATTTTACAGCCGAACATTGCAGCACATCACATTCGTGAATGGTTTATTGAAAATGGCTGGGAGCTTATCCGTGAAAAAATCGTAAAAGAAGACGGGAAAATTTACGAAATTTTAGTTGGGGAACGAGGAAATATTGCAGCACCTTACTCAGATAATAAACAAGCTGAATTATTTATGGGTCCATTTTTAATAAAAGAAAAAGGTGAGGCTTTTGTTGAAAAGTGGGAAGGAGAATTGAAAAACTTCCAAAATATCTTAAAACAATTAGAACGTGCAGCAGATTCTGAAGAGACAAAAGCGAAACGTATAGAAGTAGAAGCGAAAATGAAAATGATAGGGGAGATTTTATCATGAGTAAAATTCCAAATGGCCATGAGGTTATTTCTTTATTTGAAAGTATGTATCCGAAGCATTTAGCGATGGAAGGTGATAAAATCGGCCTGCAGATTGGGGCACTTAATAAACCTGTGCGGCACGTACTAATCGCGTTAGATGTAACGGAGGGAGTTGTGGACGAGGCGATCCAATTAGGGGCGAATGTCATTATAGCGCACCATCCTTTAATCTTTAGTCCATTAAAAGCGATTCATACAGATAAGGCGTACGGAAGAATTATTGAAACGTGTATTAAAAATGATATTGCGATTTATGCAGCACATACAAATGTAGATATTGCTAAGGGCGGGGTAAATGATTTACTTGCCGATGCGTTAGGGTTACAAAATACAGAAGTATTAGCTCCGACATACGCAGAAGAAATGAAAAAAATTGTTGTATTTGTGCCAGTAACTCACGCAGAAGAAGTACGTAAAGCGCTAGGAGATGCAGGTGCTGGTCATATCGGCAATTATAGCCACTGTACGTTCAATAGTGAGGGGACAGGCACGTTTGTGCCTCAAGAGGGAACAAAGCCTTATATCGGGGAAACTGGACAGTTAGAACGTGTGGAAGAGGTACGTATCGAAACGATTATTCCAGCTTCATTACAAAGAAAAATTATTAAAGCGATGTTGGTATCCCATCCATACGAAGAAGTGGCGTATGATGTATATCCGCTTGATAATAAAGGTGAAACTTTAGGTCTTGGTAAAATAGGATATTTAGAAGAAGAAATGACACTTGGTCAATTTGCAGAACATGTGAAACAATCTTTACATGTAAAGGGTGCAAGAGTTGTCGGCAAGTTAGATGACAAGGTGCGTAAAGTCGCTGTACTTGGTGGAGATGGCAATAAATATATAAATCAAGCGAAATTTAAAGGGGCAGATGTATATGTAACAGGTGACATGTATTATCATGTTGCTCATGACGCGATGATGCTCGGTTTAAATATAGTTGATCCAGGACATAACGTTGAAAAAGTAATGAAGCAAGGTGTGCAAAAGCAATTGCAAGAACAAGTAGATGCGAAAAAACTCAATGTACACATTCATGCTTCTCAGTTACATACAGACCCATTTACATTTGTATAAGAAAAATAAAAACCGTTGCTCATATAGGCAACGGTTTTTATTATTGTTCTTTTTTTACCTTTACACGAGGTAATATCTTTTGAAGTGGTACTTTTCGAATTCTCTCCCATGTAGCTGGGTTCATTGGGTCATATTGATCTAAGAAAGCGATAACTTCTTTTGTAATTGGTGTTGGAGTAGAAGCGCCTGCTGTAACAGCTACGTTTTCTACACCTTGTAGCCACTCTAATTGAATTTCACTTACATCCGCAACACGATAAGCTTTCGTACCAGCAATTTCTTGTGATACTTGCGCTAAGCGATTCGAATTGTTACTTTTTGGATCACCAACAACGATTGTTAAATCTGCAACATCCGCTTGTTTAGCTACAGCTTCTTGGCGAACTTGAGTTGCTAAACAAATTTCTTTATGGAATTCTGCCGTTGGGAATTTCTTTTGGATGTCTTCCATTAAATGTTGAACATCCCATTGGCTCATCGTTGTTTGATTCGTAACTAAAATTTTATCCGTTGGGATTTCTAATGTTTCTAAATCAGCGGCTCTTTCGATAAGATGAACGATGTCAGGTGCAATACCAACCGCACCTTCTGGTTCAGGATGATTTTTTTTACCGATATAAATGACATGGTAACCTTCAGCTTTCTTTGCTTCAATAAGGTCATGCGTTTTTGTAACATCTGGACAAGTGGCATCGATTGTCGTTAAACCTTTTTCTTTTGCACGCTGTTTAACTTCAGGAGAAACACCGTGAGCAGTAAAGATAACAGTACCAGAATCAATTTGATCTAAAATATCTAAGCGACTTGGTCCGTCTAATGTAATGATGCCATCTTCTTCAAAAGCGTCTGTAACATGTTTATTGTGAACAATCATACCTAAAATATAAATAGGTCTCGGTAATGATTTATCTAATGCAGCGTTACGTGCAATTACCATTGCGTCGACAACACCGTAGCAATAACCACGAGGGGAAATTTTAACAATTTTCATATGAGTAATCCTCTCCTTCTAAACAAGGGATACTTTTGTGCATAGTCTTTTACATTATAAAGGAGGAGGGGATAGAAAACAAAGGATTGTTACACATATAGTTTTGGTTTTGTTGCTGATTGTTGAACGGGCTCTTTCGGAACCTCTTTTTCTATTGCCGGTTCCAGCACTATTTTTTTTCGTTTTCGTTTCCTTTTTGGAGGCGGAGGAGGTGGAGTTGCTACCTCAACCTGTTCTGTTGCATCTTCAGTTTGATTTTCTTCCGTACTTTTTCCGGAGGTGAGGATTTTAACAATGCTTGGTAGACTACGCATAATGGGACCGTACTGTTCGACAACAGGACCGACAGATTGCACGACTTGAGATACTTTTTCGATATTATTTATCATATTAGTTGGATTCGCAATTAAATTTGAAAAAA
>NZ_MACH01000137.1 GCF_001884065.1 Bacillus proteolyticus | reverse complement strand
CCAAGGCTTTCTTGAAAAAGCGCTTGGCTGCTTGTTTATCTCTTGATTTACTTAGATAAAAATCAATTGTATTGCCCTCTGAATCAACCGCACGATATAAGTACATCCATTGACCTTTTACTTTAATATAGGTTTCATCGACTCTCCACGAGTCATTTGTTGATTTAAGATGATGTCGTACTTTCTCTTCTAATTGAGGTCCATATTGATGAACCCAGCGCATAATCGTTGTGTGA
>NZ_MACH01000136.1 GCF_001884065.1 Bacillus proteolyticus | reverse complement strand
TGTGGAGCTGACGAATACTAATAGATCGAGGACTTAACCATATAATATGAAGCAATGTTATCTAGTTTTGAAGGAATATGCCTTCAATAGTTTGGTGATGATGGCAGAGAGGTCACACCCGTTCCCATACCGAACACGGAAGTTAAGCTCTCTAGCGCCGATGGTAGTTGGGACCTTGTCCCTGTGAGAGTAGGACGTCGCCAAGCAACTAAAACACGAGTCATTTGACTCGTGTTTTTTCGTGTTTTCTTTTATAATTCATAGTAATTTAAAAAATCTTTACTTAAAGAATCGTCCTTTTGATTAAAGATTGTGAAATGTGGCTAGGATAGTGAATAAGCAAAAGAGTTGCAAATTTTTTTAATACGTATATAATTAAAGTCAAAGATAGTCAAAGTCAATAAAGGTGGCGGATAAATGAGAAATATATCTGATATCATTGAGAAATATCTAAAGCAAGTTATTGACTTAAGTAATAATAATGTGATTGAAATCAAGAGGAATGAGATCGCGGATCGATTCGATTGTGTTCCGTCTCAAATCAACTATGTAATCAATACCCGTTTTACGTTAGAAAGAGGATTCGTAGTAGAAAGTAAACGAGGTGGAGGAGGTTACATTCGCATTATAAAAGTCAAACTGCATGACGATATAGACATTATTGATCAAATGCTTCATATGATTGATCATAGCGTTGCACAAGGAAATGCAGAAAGTATGGTTATACGTTTAATAGAAGAGGGCATCATAACAAATCGTGAAGCTAAACTTATGTTAAGTGTACTAGATCGTTCTGTATTATTAATGGATGTTCCTTCTCGAGATGAACTTAGGGCTCGAATATTATGCGCAATGTTAAGAACACTGAAATATAAATAAATATAACTTTTGTAAAAAATGATAACTAAGATAATGCAGTTTAATATTGTAGAGATTTTGAAAGGCAACATGTGCTTTTATTAAATGGATTAAGGCAAGAGAACAATCTAGTAATGTATGAAAAGTATCATGAGATAGATCGTTCCTGTTGTAAAGGTGGGGATAGCGATGACTTGTCAAAATTGTAATATAAGACCAGCAACTTTACATTATACAAAAGTAATCAACGAAAAAAAGGCGGAAGTTCATCTTTGTGAGCAATGTGCAGAACAAAGTGGCTATACGTCTTTCTTTCAATCACAGCAGTCTAATTTTTCATTCAATGAACTATTAGCTGGATTATTACATGGTGAATCAGCAATGTTTGAAGAAGGACAAAATACATTTTCAAATACAAATATACTAAGATGTCCAGATTGTAAGATGACATATGAACAATTTACAAAAGTGGGACGCTTTGGTTGTGCTTCTTGCTACGATACATTTAAAGAGCATTTAAAACCATTATTAAAACGTCTACACGGTGGACATACAAATCATTGTGGAAAAATTCCAGAGCGTATAGAAGGAAATATCCACTTAAAGAAAGAATTAGATGAACTAAAACTCACTCTGAAGCAATCTGTACAAAAAGAGGAGTTTGAGAAAGCTGCTGAAATACGAGATGAAATTCGAGGTCTTGAAAATCAGCTTAGTGAGCATAGAGAGGGGGAATAGTTCTATGTCACTGGACAGAATTATGAACGAAGCAATTAGTCCGTGGATGAAGGGAGATGGCCCTGATTCTGATATTGTTTTAAGTAGTCGAATTCGTTTGGCTCGTAATTTAAAAAAATATCAATTCTCTACTATGCAAAACGAGAAAGAACCTAAACAGATTCATGAATTATTTAAGAAGCAGTTTGTAAATAAACCGGTAGAACCTTTTGGGAAGTTTGAGCTATTAAAAATGAATGAATTAAATCCTCTTCAAAGGAGGGTTTTAGTTGAGAAGCATTTAATTAGTCCAAATCTTGCAGGAACAGAATACGGAGCATGTTTACTATCAGAAAGTGAACATATTAGTATCATGCTTAATGAAGAGGATCACGTTAGGATTCAGTGCTTATTCTCAGGGTTACAGTTATCAAAGGCGCTTCAGAGTGCCAATCAAATAGATGATTGGATCGAGGAAGAAGTTGAATACGCTTTTGATGAATCACTTGGATATATTACGAGTTGTCCTACTAACGTTGGTACAGGATTAAGGGCCTCTGTAATGATTCATTTACCGGGACTCGTTTTAACGAAAAGGATTAACCGTATTATACAGGTAATTCAAAAATTAGGGCTAGTAGTAAGAGGAATATACGGTGAAGGTAGCGAAGCGTTAGGTAATATATTTCAAGTGTCCAATCAAATGACGCTAGGTAAAGCAGAAGAAGATATTATTGCAGATTTAAAGAGTGTCATTCAACAAATTATACAACAAGAAAAAATAGCTAGAGAATTAATCGTACAAAATTCGAGCATTGAGCTTGAAGATAAAGTATATCGTTCTTACGGTATACTCTCCAATAGTCGTTTAATCCAATCAGCGGAAGCGGCTACTTGTTTATCAGATGTACGACTTGGTATTGACCTAGGATATATAAAAGGGATATCAAGAAATATTTTGACTGAGTTAATGGTCCTTACTCAGCCAGGCATTTTGCAGCAATATGCAGGAGGGCCTTTAGGGCCAGAAGAAAGAGATTACCGAAGAGCAACCTTAATCCGTGAGCGATTACGTATTGAACAAAACTAAGCGCAAGTAGGAGGCGATTTCTATGATGTTTGGAAGATTTACAGAACGAGCACAGAAAGTATTAGCTTTATCTCAAGAGGAAGCAATTCGCATTGGGCATAATAATATTGGTACAGAACATATTTTACTTGGGCTTGTACGCGAAGGCGAAGGGATTGCAGCAAAAGCGTTAATTGCTCTTGGATTAAGTCCAGAGAAAGTTCAAAAAGAGGTAGAAGCATTAATTGGGCGTGGAACAGAAGCTTCACAAACAGTACATTACACACCTCGTGCTAAAAAGGTTATTGAGTTGTCTATGGATGAAGCGCGTAAGCTGGGCCATTCCTACGTTGGAACAGAACATGTTTTACTTGGTTTAATCCGTGAAGGTGAAGGGGTAGCGGCACGTGTTTTAAACAATTTAGGTGTAAGTCTAAACAAGGCAAGGCAACAAGTACTGCAACTCCTTGGAAGTAACGAAGCTAGTTCAGGTCACCAAGGCGGTTCGTCAACAAATGCAAATACACCTACACTTGACAGTTTAGCACGCGACTTAACAGTTGTTGCACGTGAAAATCGTTTAGATCCTGTTATTGGACGTAGTAAAGAAATTCAACGTGTAATTGAAGTGTTAAGCCGTAGAACAAAAAACAATCCAGTATTAATTGGAGAACCTGGTGTAGGTAAGACAGCAATTGCAGAAGGATTAGCACAGCAAATTGTAAATAATGAAGTTCCTGAAACTTTAAGAGATAAGCGTGTTATGACATTAGATATGGGGACAGTTGTAGCTGGAACGAAATATCGTGGTGAATTTGAAGACCGTTTAAAGAAAGTGATGGATGAAATTCGTCAAGCAGGCAATATTATTCTATTTATTGATGAGCTTCATACATTAATTGGTGCAGGTGGAGCAGAGGGTGCAATTGATGCGTCAAATATTTTAAAACCATCTTTAGCTCGTGGTGAATTGCAATGTATTGGGGCGACAACTTTAGATGAATATCGTAAATATATTGAAAAAGACGCAGCTTTAGAGAGACGTTTTCAGCCAATCCATGTTGATGAGCCGAGTTTAGAGGAATCAATTCAAATTTTGAAAGGCTTACGTGATCGTTACGAGGCGCATCACCGTGTATCTATTACAGATGATGCAATCGATGCGGCTGTAAAACTTTCAGATCGTTATATTACAGATCGTTTCTTACCTGATAAAGCAATTGATTTAATTGATGAGGCTGCATCAAAAGTACGTTTACGTTCTTACACAACACCGCCGAACTTAAAAGAGCTTGAAGTGAAGCTTGAGGAAATTAGAAAAGAAAAAGATGCAGCTGTACAAAGTCAAGAATTTGAAAAAGCTGCTTCCTTACGTGATATGGAACAACGTTTACGTGAAAAGTTAGAAGATACAAAACGCCAGTGGAAAGAGCAACAAGGAAAAGAAAATTCAGAAGTAACAGTAGAAGACATTGCAAATGTCGTTTCCACATGGACACGTATCCCAGTTTCTAAACTTGCACAAACAGAGACAGATAAATTATTAAACTTAGAATCAATTTTACATGATCGTTTAATTGGTCAAGATGAAGCAGTCGTAGCTGTGGCAAAAGCTGTTCGTCGTGCAAGAGCAGGATTAAAAGATCCGAAGCGCCCAATTGGTTCATTTATTTTCTTAGGACCAACAGGTGTAGGTAAAACGGAACTTGCAAGAGCGTTAGCGGAATCTATGTTCGGTGATGAGGATGCGATGATTCGTATCGATATGTCTGAGTACATGGAGAAGCATTCTACTTCTCGTTTAGTTGGATCTCCTCCAGGATATGTTGGATATGAAGAAGGTGGACAATTAACAGAGAAAGTTCGTCGTAAGCCATATTCAGTTGTCCTATTAGATGAGGTAGAGAAAGCTCATCCTGATGTGTTTAATATTTTACTACAAGTATTAGAAGATGGTCGTTTAACGGATTCTAAAGGGCGTACAGTTGATTTCCGTAATACAATTGTTATTATGACGTCTAACGTCGGTGCAGAAGCGTTAAAACGTAATAAACATCTTGGCTTTAACGTACAAGATGAGAGCCGCGATTATTCAGATATGAAAGGTAAAGTAATGGATGAACTGAAAAAGGCATTCCGTCCAGAATTCTTAAACCGTATTGATGAAATTATCGTGTTCCATATGCTTGAGAAAAAACATATTCAAGAGATTGTAACACTTATGGTTAATCAGTTAGTGAAGCGCTTAAAAGAACAAGAGATTGAATTACACCTAACAGAAGGAGCGATTGCAGCGATTGCTGATAAAGGATTTGATCGTGAATACGGTGCTCGTCCACTTCGTAGGGCAATTCAGAAGCATGTGGAAGATAGACTGTCAGAAGAACTGTTAAAAGGCGCTATTGAGAAAGGACAAAAAGTTATCTTTGATGTAGAAGGAGAATCATTTGTCATTCATAGTGCGGAAAAGGTAAAATAAGTATAGACAAACAAAGAGGGCTACGCGATAGCCCTCTTTCTTGTACGAGAAGGATAAACGTTTATAGATGAAAGTGAAGTGAACTATAAAAAGATATGGCTAAAAAGAAAACGAAGTTTACATGTCAAGAATGTGGTTATCAGTCACCAAAATATATGGGGAAATGTCCTGGATGTGGTCAATGGAATACACTTGTTGAAGAGATGGAACCGGTTGTATCATCAAGGCGCCTTAATTATGCCAATGCAATCCAATCAGAAGTAACAAAACCAAGACGTCTAACAGAAGTAGAAACAAAGTCAGAGGCGCGTATTGAAACGAAATTCCAAGAGTTTAACCGTGTACTCGGTGGTGGGATTGTAGATGGGTCCTTAGTACTTATTGGTGGAGACCCTGGGATTGGAAAATCAACATTGTTATTACAAATTTCATCGCAATTAGCAGATTCTTCATATGATGTACTATACATATCAGGTGAGGAGTCAGCAAAGCAGATTAAACTTCGTGCAGATCGTTTGGATGTAAAGGGTAGTAATCTATTTGTTGTAGCAGAGACTGATTTACAGCGAATTGCAGCGCACATTGAAGAGATGAATCCAGCTTTTGTTGTTATTGACTCCATTCAGACGATACATTTACCTGAAGTGACGTCAGCCCCAGGGAGTGTAGCACAAGTACGTGAATGTACAGCGGAATTAATGAAACTTGCAAAGACGAAAGGGATTCCTATTTTTATCGTCGGACATGTGACAAAAGAGGGGGCAATTGCAGGACCACGTATGCTAGAACATATGGTTGATGCAGTTCTTTACTTTGAAGGAGATCGTCACCATACATATCGTATTTTGCGAGCTGTGAAGAACCGTTTTGGTTCCACAAATGAAATGGGTATCTTTGAAATGAAGGAACTAGGTCTTGCAGAAGTACTAAATCCTTCTGAAATTTTCCTTGAGGAACGACCAGTTGGAGTTGCAGGATCCACAGTGGTCGCTTCAATGGAAGGAACAAGACCGGTTTTAGTAGAAATACAAGCATTAATCTCCCCTACTAGTTTTGGGAATCCTCGAAGAATGGCGACGGGAATTGATCATAACCGCGTTTCACTTATTATGGCAGTGCTAGAAAAAAGAACAGGTTTATTGTTGCAAAATCAAGACGCATATTTAAAAGTTGCGGGTGGCTTGAAATTAGATGAACCAGCAATCGATTTAGCTGTCGCCTTAAGTATTGCTTCAAGTTTCAGAGATAAAGCTACTGCACCAACCGATGCGGTAATAGGAGAAGTAGGCCTAACTGGAGAAATAAGAAGAGTATCAAGAATTGAACAACGTGTACAAGAAGCAGCGAAATTAGGATTTCAACGTGCTATTATTCCTAGAAAAAATTTGGGAGGATGGACAATTCCAGATGGGATTGAGGTAGTAGGTGTTTCTAATTTAGGAGAAGCGCTTCGTTTGACATTAGGAGGCTAGGCTATGGAGGAAAACAAGCAACGTGTTAAAAGTATGATTAACATTCTACAGCTTGTTGCCCCGGGAACACCACTACGCGAAGGGATAGATAACGTACTTCGTGCGCAAACTGGAGGGCTAATTGTTCTTGGGTATAATGAGCAGATTAAAAGTATTGTTGATGGAGGATTTCACATTAATTGTGCATTCTCACCGGCTAGTTTATATGAATTAGCAAAAATGGATGGAGCACTTATTTTAAATGAAACTGGGAGCAAAATTTTAATTGCAAATGCACAATTAGTTCCAGATCCATCCATTGATTCTATTGAAACAGGTATGCGTCACCGAACGGCAGAGCGTGTAGCGAAGCAGACGGCTAGCCTTGTTGTTGCTATTTCACAAAGACGTAACGTAATTACACTATATCAAGGGAATTTACGTTATACACTAAAAGATATAGGTGTAATTTTAACAAAAGCAAACCAAGCTATTCAAACGTTAGAAAAATATAAAGCTGTATGGAATGATGGGATAACGAATTTGGGCATTCTAGAATTTGAAGAGGTCGTTACAATGTCCGAAGTAGTTCACGTTTTACATAGTGTTGAAATGGTACTGCGTATTAAAAATGAAATATTGAGCTACATTCATGAGTTAGGAACGGAAGGAAGGTTAATTCGTTTACAACTTACAGAATTACTGGCCGACTTAGAAGCAGAGGCAGCGTTATTAATTAAGGATTATTATCAAGAAAAAACGCAGGATCACCATCAAATTTTGAAAAAGTTACAAGATCTTGCAAATACACAGCTTTTAGAGGATAGCGATTTAGTTAAATTGCTTGGCTATCCAGGGCAAATGAGCTTAGAAGAAAGTGTGACACCGAGGGGATACCGAATCACAAGCAAAATTTCTCGTGTTCCACCACTTATCATTGAAAATTTAATTAATCGATTTAAAACATTGCAAGGTGTTTGTCGTGCAACTATTAATGAATTGGATGATGTGGAAGGAATTGGGGAAGTTAGGGCGAAGAAAATACGAGAGGGCCTAAAAAGAATTCAAGAGCATCTCTATATGAGTAGACACAATTAAGAATATTACATTGATTCCATAATATAACGACACTAGAACATTTTTGGTATATGATATGGTATATTGGTAAATAAAACTATTTACAAAAAAACACGTCCGCTTTTGCATTCGGCGTTTTGATTAGCAAAACAATGGTTAATAATGAGTAGGAGGTGGTTGGATGTTAAAACGGATCGTACAGCTCTTCTTTTTAGTGATCGGGGGAGCGTTAGGGATTTACTTAATCCCAAAAGTTATTAATGTATTAGACATCGGTGCTGTTCCTTTATTGGAGGGATCGTATGTTCGTGCAATTATTGGCGCAATTATTTTATTTTTAACAACATTTTGGCTTGTAGATTATATTGTTCAACTTATTAAGCATATTGAAGAGGCACTTGTAAAGGCGCCTGTAGCAGATGTTTTATTTGGTACATTAGGGTTGATCTCTGGTCTTATTGTTGCATATTTAATTTTAATACCAATTCGAGAATTTACAATTCCAGTTATTAGCACAGTGTTGCAAGTATTCTTTACTCTTTTACTTGGGTATTTAGGATTCCAAGTAGGATTTAAAAAGAGGAATGAATTGCTAGGGTTATTTACATTACCCCAACGCGGAGGTAAGAAGAAAAACAATAGCGAGAACGAAGAGGCAGAGGTAGAAAAATCTACAACTCATTGGAAAATTCTCGATACGAGTGTAATTATTGATGGACGTATTGCTGATATTTGCCAAACGAAATTTTTAGAAGGAACAATTGTGATTCCACAATTCGTATTAGAAGAGCTCCAGCATATTGCCGATTCTTCCGATGCTTTAAAGCGTAATCGTGGTCGCAGAGGATTAGACATTTTAAATCGTATTCAAAAAGAGATGCCAATTCCGGTAGAAATTTATGAAGGCGATTTCGAGGATATCCAAGAAGTGGATAGCAAACTTGTAAAGTTAGCGAAAGTCACTGGTGGAACTGTAGTAACGAATGATTTCAACTTAAATAAAGTTTCTGAATTACAAGGAGTAACTGTGTTAAACATTAATGATTTAGCGAATGCAATTAAACCAGTTGTACTCCCTGGTGAAGAATTAAGTGTTTATGTTGTGAAAGACGGTAAAGAACAAAATCAAGGTGTTGCATACTTAGATGATGGCACGATGATTGTAGTAGAAGACGGTAGAGAATATGTCGGCTCGCAACTTAATGTACTTGTTACGAGTGTGTTGCAAACATCGGCTGGTCGTATGATTTTCGCCAAACGTAAATTATTAGAAAAAGCATTATAAGTAGAGGATTATTAATATGTATACATTAATTATTCCAGCAGCGGGACAAGGAAAACGGATGGGTGCTGACAAAAATAAGTTATTCTTACTTATAAATGAAGTGCCGATTATTGTGCATACATTACGTGCTTTTGAAAAAGATAGAGCATGCAAAAGTATTATTATGGCAATTAACGAAGAAGAACGCCCGTATTTTGAGGAGTTAATGCAGAAGTACCCAGTTGAAAAACAGGTGCAATTTATTCAAGGCGGGGCTGAAAGGCAAGATAGCGTATATAATGCGCTTCAGCATGTGAGCGGAGTCGAGTATGTTCTCGTACACGATGGTGCGCGCCCGTTCGTAACGAATAAAATGATACAAGATGTATTAACTACAGCAGAGAAATATGGTGCTTCCATTTGTGCGGTGCCAGTGAAGGATACCATTAAGAAAGTAGAACAGGGTGTTGTTGTTGAAACGGTAGAACGTTCTCAGCTTCAAGCGGTTCAAACACCGCAAGGATTTTCTGTTCCTCTTTTATTAGAGGCCCATAGAAGTGCAAAGCAAAGTTGTTTTCTTGGTACAGATGATGCAAGTCTCGTAGAACGTGTCGGGAAGCAAGTAGGCGTAGTACAGGGGAGTTACTATAATATTAAAGTGACGACTCCAGAGGATTTACTAATTGCTGAAAGTTTCCTTCATGTTCAGAAGAAATAGAAGTGATGGTATTATAGTAAAGAAAAGCTCGGCAGTTGCCGAGCTTTTCTTTATAGGGATAGCAATATAATATAGAATTCATAAAGTAGTTTAGACTGAGGAGGATGTAAAGAATGTTTCGAATTGGACAAGGTTTTGATGTACATGAATTTGCGGAAGGTAGACCGTTAATTATCGGCGGAATTACAATTCCTTATGAAAAAGGATTAATCGGTCACTCGGATGCAGATGTATTGTTACATACGATTGCTGACGCATGTCTAGGGGCAATTGCAGCAGGAGATATTGGAAAGCATTTTCCTGATACAGATCCTGCCTTTAAAGATGCGGATTCAGCTGTATTGTTACAAAAGGTTTGGGAATTTGTGCGTGAACAAGGTTATGAGCTAGGGAACCTAGATTGTACAATTATTGCCCAAAAGCCAAAAATGGCACCGCATATTGAATGTATGCGTAAACGCATTAGTGAACTATTAGAAACGTCTATTGATAATATTAATGTAAAGGCAACAACAACAGAAAAATTAGGATTTACAGGTAGAGAAGAAGGGATTGCTTCTCAAGCGGTTGTTTTATTACAGAAAAAATAGTGGTTTTTAATTCGTAAGATGGATAATCACGTTTTTTTGGTGTACAATTATAGAATGTGTTGACATTAAGATTGGAAGGTGTACCAATTATGGAAAAGCAAGTGAGAGTGCGCTATGCGCCAAGTCCAACAGGACACTTACATATCGGAAATGCGCGTACGGCATTATTTAATTATTTATTTGCTCGTCATCAAGATGGTAAGTTTATTATTCGTATTGAAGATACTGATGTAAAACGTAATGTTGCTGGTGGAGAAGAAAGCCAATTAAAATACTTGAAATGGCTCGGTATGGACTGGGATGAAGGTGTTGATGTTGGTGGTGAATTCGGACCATATCGTCAAACAGAGCGTTTAGATCTTTATAAAAAATTATATGTAGATTTATTAGAGCGTGGTTTAGCTTACAAATGTTATATGACAGAAGAAGAGCTAGAAGCAGAGCGTGAAGGTCAAATCGCTCGTGGTGAAACACCGCGTTATGCAGGAAATCACCGTGATTTAACTGAAGAGCAAATGAAAGAGTTTGAGGCTGAAGGCCGCATTCCAAGCATTCGCTTCCGTGTACCAACTGATCGCGATTACACGTTTAAAGATATCGTAAAAGATGAAGTTGCATTCCATTCAAATGATTTTGGCGATTTCGTTATCGTGAAAAAAGATGGAATTCCAACTTATAACTTTGCGGTAGCAGTAGATGATCACTTAATGGAAATTACACACGTACTTCGTGGTGATGATCATATTTCAAACACGCCAAAACAAATGATGATTTATGAAGCTTTCGGTTGGGATATCCCGCAATTCGGTCATATGACTTTAATTGTAAATGAAAGCCGTAAAAAGCTAAGTAAGCGTGACGAATCTATTATTCAATTTATTGAGCAATATAAAGAGCTTGGGTATCTTCCAGAAGCAATCTTTAACTTTATTGCACTATTAGGTTGGTCACCAGTAGGAGAAGAAGAAATTTTCTCTCAAGATGAGTTTATCAAAATGTTTGATGCAGCTCGTTTATCAAAATCACCTGCATTATTTGATTCTCAAAAACTAAAATGGATGAACAACCAATATATGAAAAAGCAAGATTTAGATGCGGTTGTTGAACTAAGCTTACCGCATTTAGTGAAAGCGGGCCGCGTAGGTGAAAACTTAAGCGAACAAGAACAAGTTTGGGTTCGTGATGTAATTGCTTTATATCATGACCAAATGAGTTTTGGAGCTGAAATTGTAGAGCTTTCTGAAATGTTCTTTAAAGATCATGTTGATCATGAAGAAGAAGGACAAGAAGTATTGAAAGGTGAACAAGTACCTGAAGTACTTCGTACATTTGCCAATCAATTAGAAGCTCTAGAAGCAATGGAGCCAGCAGCAGTTAAGGCGGCTATTAAAGCAGTTCAAAAGGAAACAGGACATAAAGGTAAAAACTTATTTATGCCAATCCGTGTTGCTACTACTGGACAAACACATGGTCCAGAACTTCCTAATGCGATTGCTCTTCTTGGAAAAGAAAAAGTTTTAAATCGTATTCAAAAAGTAATTGGTTAACATTTTCTAGGTTTAGCAATATAATAAGTATACCTAAAATCTAATAAGGAAAAGCGACGAGAAGGAGAAGTAGAAAATCAGGCTTTTTACAGAGAGAACCACCCTTAGGCTGGAAGTGGTTTATAAGCGGATTTTTGAAATGCCCCTTCGAGTCTTCTGTTGAACAGCGAAGCATTTCGCGGAACGTCTTAGGGCGCAAAGTAAACAGAAGCGGTTTAAACCGTTATCATGGATGAGTTTGAGGCTTCTTTAGCCTAAACAGAGTGGAACCGCGCTTATAAGGCGTCTCTGTCTATATGACAGAGGCGTCTTTTTTTTATACCATGTAAATGGGTGTGAGTATAAGTTTTATCCCCTTGTATAAAGATTTAGGAGTAAGTGGGGATTTAGGGGATTTAGTTCACTCGAAAAAAGCAGCCCATAAAGGGGAGGGAACATCGATGTTTAAGAGGCTTCGGGAAGATATTGAAGTCGTTTTTGAACAGGATCCAGCGGCACGAAGTTATTTCGAAGTCATTTTAACTTACTCTGGATTACATGCAGTTTGGGCCCATCGAATTGCACATGCTTTTTATAAAAGGAATTTTTTCTTTATGGCACGTTGGATTTCGCAGGTTAGTCGTTTTTTTACTGGCATTGAGATTCATCCAGGAGCAACTATTGGTCGTCGTTTTTTCATTGATCATGGAATGGGGGTTGTGATTGGCGAAACGTGTGAAATTGGCGAAAATGTAACAATTTATCAAGGTGTCACATTAGGTGGTACAGGTAAAGAAAAAGGAAAGAGGCACCCTACAATTCAGGATAATGTATTAATTGCAACAGGTGCTAAAGTACTAGGCTCTATTACTGTTGGAGAGAATTCTAAAATTGGAGCAGGATCTGTCGTGTTAAAGGAAGTTCCTGCGCATTCTACAGTTGTAGGTATACCTGGCCGAGTCGTTATTCAAAATGGAGTAAAGATTGGTCAAGAATTAAATCATTCTGATCTTCCGGATCCGATTTTTGATAAATTAAAGGTTATGGAAGCAGAACTTGATAAATTGAGAAAGCAACTTGAAGTGAAGGTAGAAAGGAAGGATAAAAATGACTATTCACATTTATAATACGTTAACGCGTCAAAAAGAAGAGTTTATGCCATTAGAAGAAAATAAGGTAAAGATGTATGTGTGCGGACCTACAGTGTATAACTACATTCACATTGGGAATGCAAGACCACCTATGGTATTTGATACAGTACGTCGTTACTTAGAATATAAAGGATATGAAGTGCAGTATGTATCTAACTTTACTGACGTGGATGATAAATTAATTAAGGCGGCAAACGAATTAGGTGAAGATGTACCGACAATTGCTGATCGTTTTGTTGAAGCGTACTTTGAAGATGTAACAGCGCTAGGTTGCAAACATGCGACGGTTCATCCGCGTGTAACGGAAAATATGGATATCATTATCGGATTTATTCAAGAACTTGTGAATAAAGGGTATGCATATGAATCAGAAGGTGATGTGTACTTTAGAACGAAAGAATTCGAGGATTACGGTAAATTATCGCATCAACCAATCGCAGACTTACGTCACGGTGCACGTATTGAAGTAGGAGAAAAGAAACAAGACCCTCTTGACTTTGCTTTATGGAAGGCTGCGAAAGAAGGAGAAATCTTCTGGGAAAGCCCATGGGGGAAAGGACGCCCAGGATGGCATATTGAATGCTCAGCGATGGCGCGTAAATATTTGGGGGATACAATTGATATTCATGCTGGTGGTCAAGACTTGGCATTCCCTCATCATGAAAACGAAATCGCACAGTCTGAGGCGTTGACTGGAAAAACATTTGCACGTTACTGGATGCATAATGGATATATTAATATTGATAATGAGAAAATGTCTAAGTCACTTGGAAACTTTATTTTAGTTCACGATATCATTAAGCAATATGATCCGCAGTTAATTAGATTCTTTATGTTATCAGTACATTACCGTCATCCAATTAACTTTAGCGAAGAGTTATTACAAAGTACGAATAATGGGCTAGAAAGAATTAAAACAGCTTACGGTAATTTAAAGCATCGTATGGAGAGTAGTGCAGATTTAACAGATCATAATGAGAAATGGTTAGCTGAAATGGAAAAATTCCAGGCTGCATTTGAAGAAGCAATGGATGATGATTTCAATACGGCTAATGCGATTACTGAATTATATAATGTAGCAAATCACGCAAATCAATATTTATTAGAAGAACATACTTCTAAAGTTGTAATTGGAGCATACGTGAAACAACTTGAAACATTATTTGATATTTTAGGATTAGAATTAGCGCAAGAAGAATTACTTGATGAAGAAATTGAGGCGCTTATCCAAAAGCGTATTGAAGCTCGTAAAAATCGTGATTTCGCATTATCCGATCAAATTCGTGATGATTTAAAAGAACGTAATATTATTTTAGAAGATACCGCTCAAGGTACAAGATGGAAAAGAGGATAAAAATGATTGATGCAAAGCAATTGAACAGCTTAGCGTTAGCATATATGGGTGATGCGGTATACGAACAATATATCCGCTATCACCTTCTTCAAAAAGGAACAGTTCGCCCTAATCAATTACATCGCTTAGGGACGAGCTTTGTTTCGGCAAAAGCACAGGCGAAAGTTGTTTATCATTTATTAGAGACGGCATTTTTGACAGAGGAAGAAGAGGCAGTACTAAGAAGAGGGCGCAATGCGAATTCGGGTACTGTTCCGAAGAATACGGATGTACAAACATACCGATATAGTACAGCTTTGGAAGCTCTAATCGGTTATCATCACTTATTAAATAATCGTGAAAGATTAGACGAAATTGTATATAAGGCAATTGCTGTTTTAGAAGAAAAGGAAGGGAGCACATCATCATGAGTAGTGAATATATTATCGGACGTAACCCTGTAATTGAAGCGTTACGATCAGGGAGAGATATTAATAAAATTTGGATCGCAGAAGGTGCTGCCAAAGGGCAAGTACAGATTGTACTGGCATTAGCGAAAGAAAATAAAGTTATTTTGCAACATGCACCGAAGAAGAAATTAGATCAATTAGTTGAGGGGAATCATCAAGGTGTAATTGCTCAAGTAGCTGCATATCAATATGCTGAGCTAGAAGATTTATTTAAACTAGCAGAAAAACGTAATGAAGATCCGTTCTTCTTAATTTTAGATGAAATTGAAGATCCGCATAATCTAGGCTCTATTATGCGTACAGCTGATGCGACGGGAGCTCATGGAATTATTATTCCGAAAAGAAGAGCAGTAGGACTTACAGCGTCAGTTGCGAAAGCGTCGACTGGGGCAATTGAATATATTCCTGTTGCGCGTGTAACAAATTTATCTCGTACAATTGATGAATTAAAAGAACGTGGACTTTGGATTGCTGGTACAGATGCCAAAGGGAAAACAGATTACCGTAATTTAGATGGTAAAATGCCAATCGGATTAGTAATCGGTAGTGAAGGAAAAGGTATGAGTCGTATTATTGGTGAAAAATGTGATTTCCTAATTACTTTACCAATGGTTGGTAAAGTTACATCCTTAAATGCTTCAGTAGCCGCAAGTTTGTTAATGTATGAGGTATATCGTAAACGTCACGAAATTGGTAAATAAAAAATGAACGATATTTTAATCGTTGACGGTTACAACATTATCGGGGCTTGGGGAGACTTGAAGGAACTACGGGATGTAGATTTGCAATCATCAAGAGACGCGCTTATTGATAAGATGGCGGATTATCAAGGTTATACAGGAACGAAAGTAATGATAGTCTTTGATGCCTATACAGTCCATGGAATTGAAAAAAAGATGAAACAATCGCGGGTGGAAGTAATATTCACGCGTAAGAATCAAACTGCGGACGAAAAGATAGAGAAACTTGCAATCGAGCTTAGAAATATTAATACACAAATATATGTTGCGACTTCTGATTATACGGAACAATGGGTTATATTTGCGCAAGGTGCCCTTCGGAAATCTGCGCGTGAATTAGAGTTAGAAGTACAAGCGATGGAGCAACAAGTAAGAAGACGCACGAAAGACACGAAAGAAAATCAACCAGCCATGCGAAAGATATTTAGTAAGGATATTACAGAAAAGTTAGAAAAATTAAGAAGAGGAGAGCGTTGAAGCATTGACGCTCTTTATCTTTTTACTGTATAATATTGCTAAATAAATAGCGGTCGGAGGGATCAAGGTGGAAGCAGGCTTCGTAAGTGTAGGCGACGTTACATTTCGTGATTTAGAGGATGAGGCAATCGTTGAGTTAGTTCGAAAAGGTAATACTGACGCTCTAGAATATTTAATACACAAATATAAGAACTTTGTTCGCGCGAAATCAAGATCGTATTTCTTAGTGGGTGCCGATCGAGAAGATATTGTTCAAGAAGGTATGATTGGATTGTTTAAAGCTATTCGTGATTATAAAGAGGACAAGCTATCTTCGTTCAAAGCATTTGCTGAACTGTGTATCACACGACAAATTATTACCGCTATTAAAACAGCAACAAGGCAAAAACATATTCCATTAAATTCGTATGTGTCTTTAGATAAGCCGATTTACGATGAGGAATCTGATCGAACACTGTTAGATGTTATTTCGGAAGCGAAAGTAACTGATCCTGAAGAAATGATTATAAGTCAGGAAGAATATACCGACATAGAATCAAAAATATCTGAATTATTAAGCGATTTAGAAAGAAAAGTACTCTCTTTATACTTAGATGGCCGTTCCTATCAAGAAATTTCAGAACAGTTAAACAGACATGTGAAATCCATTGATAATGCATTGCAGCGTGTGAAAAGGAAGTTGGAACGATATATGGAAATGAGAGAGAGTACAAATTTAAATTCATAGAAAATACCGCAGGTGTAAATTAATTCACCTGTTTTCTTTTTGTAAAGAGAGTGAGAGTCATGACATTGACATTGTCTTTTGTTGTATGATACATTTTTAGGGACATAACGTTACAAGGCTGGTGTAACTAATGAGGAAAAAAGTTGTACTCTCATGTGAAGAGTGTAAAAATCGAAACTACTCTACGATGAAAGATACGAGCTCAGTAGAGCGACTTGAGATAAAGAAGTTTTGTAAAACATGCAATAAGCATACAGTTCACAAGGAAACAAAATAAATAATTGAAATAATAAACTGGAGGTCCCGTAGATGCGTTTAACGAACTTTTTCGGCGATGTAGGTCGCGAAATGAAAAAAGTAAGTTGGCCTAAAAAAGATGAATTACTCCGCTCAACAGCGACTGTTATCGCTACAGTTGTGTTCTTTGCGATTTTCTTCGCAGTAGTTGATATGGGCATTTCTTCTTTAATTCGGTTAATTCTTGGTTAATTCTTGAATAAGAAGCACTTATCCATGATATAATGTTATTTATAAGAACTGTGTAAAAGCCCGGTGAACGGGTTTTTTCATTTGCGCAAAAAAATGTACGTCAGGGAGGGAAGGACGCTCGTCCTAAATGAATGGAAAAAAGTTGGTATGTTGTCCATACTTATTCTGGATATGAAAATAAAGTAAAAGCAAACCTAGAGAAACGTGTAGAATCAATGGGTATGCAAGATAAAATTTTCCGTGTTGTTGTCCCGGAAGAAGTAGAAGTAGAAATGAGAAATGGTAAAGAAAAATTAATGAAAAGAAAAGTGTTCCCAGGTTACGTGTTAGTGGAACTAATCATGACTGATGACTCTTGGTATGTTGTTCGTAATACACCAGGTGTAACAGGTTTTGTTGGTTCTTCGGGTTCTGGATCTAAACCATCTCCTCTATTAGAAGAGGAAGTTGTTACCATTATGAAACATATGGGAATGGACAACGAAGTGGTTGATTTCGACTTTGAACTTCATGAGACAGTACGTGTAAATGAGGGTCCATTCGCAGATTATACAGGTGCTATTGAAGAAATTGATGTGGAGAAGAAGAAAGTTAGTGTGCTTGTAGACATGTTTGGTCGCGAGACTCCAGTTGAACTTGACTTCCATCAAATTGAAAAATTATAAAATGAAACTTGAAATGAATTGTAAAAAGTGATAATATCTTTTAAGTCAGTACGTCTTCGTTATCGGAGACGTTTTTTGAAAGATTTTATCGTTACAGATAAAATATGACGTGGGAGGGCAAATCACTGTCCAATTGACCACATCACGGACTTAAGGAGGTGTGTCTCGTGGCTAAAAAGGTAATTAAAATGGTAAAGCTTCAAATTCCTGCAGGTAAAGCTAACCCAGCTCCACCAGTTGGTCCAGCATTAGGACAAGCAGGTGTTAACATCATGGGCTTCTGTAAAGAGTTTAACGCTCGTACAGCGGATCAAGCTGGTCTTATCATCCCTGTTGAAATTACGGTATTTGAGGACCGTTCATTCACTTTCATTACTAAAACTCCTCCTGCTGCTGTTCTTCTTAAGAAAGTAGCTGGTATTGAGTCTGGTTCTGGTGAACCAAACCGTAATAAAGTGGCAACTGTTAAGCGTGATAAAGTACGCGAAATCGCTGAAACTAAAATGCCTGACCTAAACGCTGCTAGCGTAGAAGCTGCAATGCGTATGGTTGAAGGTACTGCACGCAGTATGGGCATCGTTATCGAAGACTAATTCGATTTGTTTTTAAAAAAAGGTTGCGGGTCTGGAATTCCAATTCGCAACCTTTATTATCGTAAATGATTATCGTTTTTTAAATAAAAGGATGGCGCGCATCCTCAGGTTAACCCTGAAAAAAAGGCGTAAACGTGGGAGGTTATTCCGCTAAAACCACATTCGAGGAGGAAATAAAAATGGCTAAAAGAGGTAAAAAGTACGTAGAAGCTGCGAAGCTTGTTGATCGTGCAGCTGCTTACTCTGCAACAGAAGCAGTAGAATTAGTAAAGAAAACAAACACAGCTAAATTTGATGCAACTGTAGAAGCTGCATTCCGTTTAGGCGTTGACCCTAAGAAAGCTGACCAACAAATTCGTGGCGCAGTTGTTCTTCCACACGGTACTGGTAAAGTACAACGTGTATTAGTATTCGCTAAAGGCGAAAAAGCAAAAGAAGCTGAAGCTGCTGGCGCTGAATTCGTAGGCGATGCTGATTACATCGGTAAAATCCAACAAGGTTGGTTCGATTTCGATGTAGTAGTAGCAACTCCTGACATGATGGGTGAAGTTGGTAAACTTGGTCGCGTATTAGGACCTAAAGGTTTAATGCCAAACCCTAAAACTGGAACAGTTACTTTCGATGTAACTAAAGCTGTTAACGAAATCAAAGCTGGTAAAGTTGAATACCGCGTTGATAAAGCTGGTAACATCCACGTTCCAATCGGTAAAGTATCTTTCGAAGATGCTAAACTAGTAGAAAACTTCAAAACAATTGCTGACACGCTACAAAAAGCTAAGCCAGCTGCTGCAAAAGGTACTTACATGAAGAATGCAACTGTTGCTTCTACAATGGGACCTGGCGTACGCGTAGACGTTTCTACACTTGCGTAAAAATTGGAAGTTGACTTCATAAAGAAGTTTTAATATAATTATTTATGTTGTGAATTTAAATAGTGTACCGTAGACAGTAGGTGTCATTCGACTTAATTTCCTACCTAGGTGTTAATATACGAAGCGGAATCTTTTTTCTGTGACTATATGCCTCCATGTCTACAAGTTGGGCATGGAGGTTTTTAGTGCACTTTCGGTACATCTTCTATATAATCTACAGGAGGTGTAATAACATGAGCAAAGTAATCGAAACTAAACAACAAGTTGTAACTGAAATCGCTGAAAAACTTCGTGAGAGTAAATCTACAATCGTTGTTGACTACCGTGGTTTAACAGTTTCTGAAGTAACAGAATTACGTAAAAACTTACGTGAGGCTGGCGTTGAGTTCAAAGTTTACAAAAACTCTTTAACTCGTCGTGCTGCAGAGTCTGCTGAAATGGCTGAGTTAAACGAATTCTTAACAGGACCAAACGCAATCGCGTTCAGTAACGAGGATGTAGTTGCTCCTGCGAAAGTATTAAACGACTTCGCTACAAAACATGAAGCTTTAGAAATTAAAGCGGGCGTAATCGAAGGTAAACTTGTAACACTTGATGAGGTTAAAGCTATCGCTACTCTTCCATCACGTGAAGGCTTACTTTCTATGCTTCTTAGCGTTCTTCAAGCTCCAATCCGTAACCTTGCACTTGCTACTAAAGCAGTTGCAGAGCAAAAGGAAGAGCAAGGCGCTTAATTTTTTAAAAGATAATTACTTGTTATCTATAAAACAATACAAACCTATTTAAGGGAGGATATTTACAATGACTAAAGAACAAATCATTGAAGCAGTTAAATCTATGACTGTATTAGAACTTAACGACTTAGTAAAAGCTATCGAGGAAGAATTCGGCGTAACTGCTGCTGCTCCTGTAGCTGTAGCTGGTGGCGCTGGTGAAGCTGCTGCTGAGAAAACTGAATTTGACGTAGTACTTGCAAGTGCTGGCGCTCAAAAAATCAAAGTTATCAAAGCTGTACGTGAAATCACTGGTCTTGGCTTAAAAGAAGCTAAAGAATTAGTTGACAACACTCCAAAAGCAATCAAAGAAGGCGTTTCTAAAGAGGAAGCTGAAGAAATGAAAGCTAAACTTGAAGAAGTTGGCGCTGCTGTAGAAGTTAAGTAATTAACTTTTGATGCTTTAAAAAAAGCTCGCTCTCATGCGAGCTTTTTTTTTAACTGTAAAGAAAAGAGGTGGCCATATGGCAGACCATTATTTTTCTAACGACCCTTCTAGTAAAAGTGATCGTAAACGATGGGAATTTACACTTCGTGAATCTCGATTTACTTTTTTATCTGACCACGGGGTGTTCTCGAAAAACGAAGTGGACTTTGGTTCTCGTCTTTTAATTGAAGCGTTTCAAATGCCGGATATTAAAGGTGATATATTAGACGTAGGTTGCGGATACGGTCCTATTGGTTTGTCGTTAGCGAAAGAGTTTCAAGGTCGCGACGTTCACATGGTGGATGTGAACGAAAGGGCGCTTGGGCTTGCGAAAGAAAACGCCGCTAATAACAGAATCGAGAATATACGTATTTTTCAAAGTAGCGTCTATGAAAATGTAGATGGCAAGTATGCTGCTATTCTATCTAACCCTCCAATTCGTGCTGGTAAAGATGTCGTGCACGAGATTTTAGAAAAGGCTGTGGAGTATTTGGTTTCAGGTGGAGAATTGTGGATTGTTATTCAAAAGAAACAAGGTGCACCATCTGCGCTGAAGAAACTAGAAGAAGTATTTTCTGAAGTTGAAGTTGTAGAAAAGAAAAAAGGATATTATATCATAAAATCAAAAAAGCGTTGACGGTTATTTTTGGCTATGTTAACATTATACAATGCCAATATATGATTTTCTGCGTTGAGAAAGATGTATATTTTTGTTTCTCTTGGAAAAGATAGTAAAATCAGCAGATTATGAAACAGAATGATGGTTTTCTTAAAGAAGCCATTTTTCTTTTTTGAGCAGGTAGAAAGACTCAACGTATCTATCTTTAAGAGAAAAAACTACGCTAATAGCAGTAGTTGTATTTATTTGTGATTTTGCACAAATTTTTTTGTGCATTTATAATACTCATGATTTGAGGGGTGAAGCAGTTGACAGGTCAACTAGTTCAATACGGACGCCACCGCCAACGAAGAAGTTATGCCCGTATTAGTGAAGTATTAGAGTTACCAAATCTTATCGAAATTCAAACCTCTTCTTATCAGTGGTTTCTTGATGAGGGTTTGCGAGAAATGTTCCAAGACATTTCTCCGATCGAAGACTTTACGGGAAATCTATCGCTTGAATTTATCGACTACAGCTTAGGTGAACCTAAATACTCTGTAGACGAATGCAAAGAGCGTGATGTGACGTATGCAGCACCACTTCGTGTAAAAGTGCGTCTAATCAACAAGGAAACTGGTGAAGTAAAAGAACAAGATGTGTTCATGGGAGATTTCCCACTCATGACAGAGACTGGAACATTCGTAATTAACGGTGCAGAACGTGTTATCGTTTCCCAGTTAGTTCGCTCTCCAAGCGTATACTATAGTGGCAAAGTGGATAAAAACGGAAAACGTGGTTTTACTGCTACTGTAATTCCAAACCGCGGAGCTTGGTTAGAGTATGAAACAGATGCTAAGGATGTTGTATATGTGCGTATTGACCGTACGCGTAAACTTCCTGTAACTGTTTTGTTACGCGCATTAGGGTTTGGCTCTGATCAAGAAATCACCGAGCTTTTAGGTGATAACGAATACTTAAGCAATACGTTAGAAAAAGACAATACAGATAGCACAGAAAAAGCATTGCTTGAAATTTATGAGCGTCTACGTCCTGGTGAACCACCAACAGTAGAAAATGCAAAGAGCTTACTTGTGTCTCGTTTCTTTGATCCAAAGCGCTACGATTTAGCAAATGTAGGTCGCTATAAGATCAACAAAAAGCTACACATTAAAAACAGATTGTTTAACCAACGTTTAGCTGAAACATTAGTGGATCCAGAAACTGGTGAAATTTTAGCGGCAGAAGGAACAATCTTAGATCGTCGTACACTGGATCGCATTTTACCTTACTTAGAGAAGAACATTGGATTCAAAACAGCGAAACCAATGGGTGGAGTGGTAGAAGGCGATGTTGAGCTGCAATCTATTAAGATTTATGCTCCAGAATCAGAAGGCGAACGTTCTATCAACGTAATTGGGAATGCAAATATTACTCGCGATGTAAAACACATCACACCAGGTGATATTCTGGCTTCTATTAGTTACTTCTTCAACTTACTATACAAAGTAGGGGATACAGATGATATTGACCACTTAGGAAACCGTCGTCTGCGTTCAGTAGGAGAACTATTACAAAACCAATTCCGTATCGGTCTTTCTCGTATGGAACGTGTTGTTCGTGAGAGAATGTCGATTCAAGATACAAATGCAATTACACCACAGGCATTAATCAATATTCGTCCTGTTATTGCATCTATTAAAGAGTTCTTCGGAAGTTCTCAGTTATCTCAGTTCATGGACCAAACAAACCCATTAGCAGAGTTAACTCACAAACGAAGACTATCTGCATTAGGACCCGGTGGTTTAACGCGTGAGCGCGCAGGCTTTGAAGTACGTGACGTTCACTACTCTCACTATGGTCGTATGTGTCCAATTGAAACACCAGAGGGACCAAACATCGGTTTGATTAACTCATTATCTTCGTTCGCGAAAGTAAATGAGTTTGGTTTCATCGAAACACCATACCGTCGTGTTGACCCAGAAACTGGTCTTGTAACAGGGCATGTTGATTATTTAACAGCAGATGAAGAAGATAATTATGTTGTAGCCCAAGCGAATATGAAATTATCTGAAGAAGGGGAATTCCTTGATGAAGATATCGTAGCTCGTTTCCGTGGTGAAAACATTGTCACAAATAAAGAGCGCATCGACTACATGGATGTATCTCCAAAACAAGTAGTGTCGGCAGCGACAGCTTGTATTCCGTTCTTAGAAAACGATGACTCTAACCGCGCACTTATGGGAGCGAACATGCAACGTCAGGCGGTTCCGTTAATGAATCCGGAATCTCCGATTGTAGGTACAGGTATGGAGTACGTATCAGCAAAAGACTCAGGTGCTGCAGTAATCTGTAAACACCCTGGTGTTGTTGAGCGCGTAGAAGCACGTGAAATTTGGGTACGTCGTTATGTAGAAGTTGACGGTCAAACAGTAAAAGGCGACTTAGATCGCTACAAAATGCAGAAATTCATTCGTTCTAACCAAGGAACTTGTTACAACCAACGTCCAATCGTAAGTGTTGGAAATGAAGTTGTAAAAGGTGAAATCCTTGCGGATGGTCCTTCTATGGAACTAGGCGAATTAGCACTTGGACGTAACGTGCTTGTTGGCTTCATGACATGGGACGGTTATAACTACGAGGATGCGATCATCATGAGTGAGCGCCTTGTAAAAGATGATGTGTACACTTCTATTCATATTGAAGAATATGAGTCAGAAGCTCGTGATACGAAGCTTGGACCAGAAGAAATTACACGTGATATCCCGAATGTTGGAGAAGATGCACTTCGTAACCTTGACGAGCGCGGTATTATTCGCGTCGGTGCTGAAGTAAAAGATGGAGACCTACTTGTTGGTAAAGTAACACCAAAAGGTGTAACAGAATTAACGGCAGAAGAACGTCTATTACATGCAATCTTCGGTGAAAAAGCACGTGAAGTACGTGATACATCACTACGTGTACCACACGGTGGTGGCGGTATTATCTTAGACGTAAAAGTATTCAACCGTGAAGATGGCGATGAATTGCCACCAGGCGTGAATCAACTTGTACGTGCATATATCGTTCAAAAACGTAAAATTTCTGAAGGTGACAAGATGGCCGGACGTCACGGTAACAAAGGTGTTATCTCTCGTATTTTACCAGAAGAAGATATGCCTTACTTACCAGATGGTACGCCAATCGATATCATGTTAAACCCATTAGGGGTACCATCTCGTATGAATATCGGTCAGGTATTAGAGCTTCATCTTGGTATGGCAGCAAGATATCTTGGTATTCACATTGCAACACCAGTATTCGATGGTGCTCGTGAGGAAGATGTATGGGGCACAATTGAAGAAGCTGGTATGGCAAATGACGCGAAAACAATCCTGTATGACGGACGTACTGGTGAACCATTCGATAACCGTGTATCTGTTGGTGTCATGTATATGATCAAACTTGCGCACATGGTTGACGATAAACTTCATGCTCGTTCTACTGGACCATACTCACTTGTAACGCAGCAACCTCTTGGAGGTAAAGCTCAGTTCGGTGGACAGCGTTTCGGTGAGATGGAGGTTTGGGCACTTGAAGCTTACGGTGCTGCTTATACTCTTCAAGAAATCTTAACAGTGAAGTCTGATGATGTTATTGGACGTGTTAAGACGTATGAAGCAATTGTTAAAGGCGAAAATGTTCCAGAACCAGGCGTTCCAGAATCATTCAAAGTATTGATTAAAGAACTGCAAAGTTTAGGTATGGACGTTAAAATGATGTCTAGCGACGACACAGAAATTGAAATGCGTGATACGGAAGATGACGATGATCATCAATCAGCAGATAAATTGAATGTCGAAGTTGAGACAACTAAGGAATAATTGGGATAACCTGTAGACTAAAAGGGAGGTAGGCCCCTTGATAGATGTAAATAACTTTGAATATATGAAGATTGGACTTGCTTCACCTGACAAGATTCGTTCTTGGTCATACGGTGAAGTTAAGAAACCAGAAACGATTAACTATCGTACGTTAAAGCCTGAGAAAGACGGCTTGTTCTGTGAGCGTATTTTCGGACCACAAAAGGACTGGGAATGTCATTGCGGAAAATATAAACGTGTACGTTATAAAGGTGTAGTTTGTGATCGATGTGGCGTTGAAGTAACGCGTGCAAAAGTTCGTCGTGAACGTATGGGTCATATCGAATTAGCTGCTCCTGTATCTCATATTTGGTATTTCAAAGGTATCCCGAGCCGCATGGGACTTGTCTTAGACATGTCCCCTCGCGCGCTTGAAGAAGTAATTTATTTCGCTTCTTATGTTGTAACAGAAAGTGGAGATACACCACTTGATAAGAAGCAATTACTTTCTGAAAAAGAATACCGTGCATATCGTGATCGATATGGCAGCACATTCCAAGCTGCTATGGGTGCAGAAGCAATTAAAAAGCTATTACAAGACATCGATTTAGATAAAGAAGTAGACTTCTTAAAAGAAGAATTAAAAACAGCACAAGGACAACGACGTACTCGTGCTATTAAACGTCTAGAAGTATTAGAAGCATTCCGTAACTCTGGAAATCACCCATCTTGGATGATCCTAGATGTTCTTCCAGTTATCCCACCAGAACTACGCCCAATGGTACAGTTGGATGGTGGACGTTTTGCTACTTCTGATTTAAACGACTTATACCGTCGTGTAATTAACCGTAACAACCGTTTAAAACGTCTATTGGACTTAGGTGCACCAAGCATCATCGTTCAAAACGAAAAACGTATGTTACAAGAAGCTGTAGACGCATTAATCGATAATGGTCGCCGTGGCCGTCCAGTTACTGGACCAGGTAACCGTCCATTAAAATCACTATCTCACATGCTTAAAGGTAAACAAGGACGTTTCCGTCAAAACTTATTAGGTAAACGTGTTGACTACTCTGGTCGTTCTGTAATCGTTGTAGGACCGAACTTAAAGATGTACCAATGTGGATTACCGAAAGAAATGGCACTTGAACTGTTCAAACCTTTTGTTATGAAAGAGTTAGTGGAAAAAGGATTAGCACACAACATTAAGAGTGCGAAACGTAAAATCGAGCGTGTACAACCTGAAGTTTGGGACGTTTTAGAATCTGTGATCAAAGAACATCCAGTACTTCTAAACCGCGCACCAACACTTCACCGTCTTGGTATCCAGGCGTTTGAACCTACACTAGTAGAAGGTCGTGCAATCCGTCTTCACCCACTTGTATGTACTGCATACAACGCGGACTTTGACGGTGACCAAATGGCGGTTCACGTTCCGTTATCATCAGAAGCACAAGCAGAAGCTCGTATTCTTATGTTAGCAGCACAAAACATCTTGAATCCAAAAGACGGAAAACCAGTTGTTACTCCATCTCAGGATATGGTATTAGGTAACTACTACTTAACACTTGAGCGTGAAGGTGCAATCGGTGAAGGTATGGTCTTCAAAGATGCAAACGAAGCAATACTTGCATACCAAAACGGATATGTACATCTGCACACACGTGTTGCAGTTGCTGCAAGTTCAGTAAATAATGTAACGTTTACTGAAGAGCAAAAGAGTATGCTTCTATTAACAACAGTTGGTAAATTAATATTTAACGAAATCTTACCAGAGTCGTTCCCTTATATTAATGAACCAACAAATTCAAACCTTGAAAAAGAAACACCAGCGGAATATTTCGTTGAAAAAGGTGCGAACATTAAAGAAATTATTGCTAGTCGCGAAGAAGTGGCGCCATTTAGCAAGAAGATCCTTGGTAACATCATTGCGGAAGTATTCAAGCGTTTCAAGATTACAGAGACGTCTCGCATGCTTGACCGTATGAAGAACTTAGGATTTAAATACTCTACAAAAGCTGGTATTACAGTTGGGGTATCTGACATTCTTGTATTAGGTGAAAAAGATGAAATTCTCCACGAAGCACAAGCAAAAGTAGATAATGTAATTAAACAATTCCGTCGCGGTTTAATCACGGAAGAAGAACGTTACGATCGCGTTATCTCTATTTGGAGTAATGCAAAAGATGTTATCCAAGGAAAACTGATGAAGTCCTTGAATAAACGCAACCCAATCTTCATGATGAGTGATTCCGGTGCCCGTGGTAACGCATCTAACTTTACTCAGCTTGCTGGTATGCGTGGTCTGATGGCCAATCCATCTGGTCGTATCATTGAACTTCCGATCAAATCAAGTTTCCGTGAAGGTTTAACAGTACTTGAGTACTTCATCTCTACGCATGGTGCTCGTAAAGGTCTTGCCGATACAGCACTTAAGACTGCCGATTCTGGTTACTTAACACGTCGTCTTGTAGACGTTGCACAAGATGTAATTGTTCGTGAAGATGATTGTGGAACAGATCGCGGTTTACTAATCGGTGCGATTAAAGAGGGTAATGAAGTAATTGAGTCATTATATGATCGTCTTGTTGGACGTTTTGCAAGAAAAACTGTAAAACATCCTGAAACAGGTGAAGTATTAGTTGCTGAAAATCAATTGATTACTGAAGATATCGCTCATATTGTTGAAAATTCGGGTGTTGAAACTGTAAACATTCGTTCAGCGTTTACGTGTAATACTCGCCATGGTGTATGTAAGAAGTGTTACGGTCGTAACTTAGCAACTGGTACAGACGTAGAAGTAGGAGAAGCGGTAGGTATTATCGCAGCTCAATCTATCGGTGAGCCAGGTACACAGTTAACGATGCGTACGTTCCATACAGGTGGGGTTGCCGGAGATGATATCACACAAGGTTTACCTCGTATCCAAGAGATCTTTGAAGCTCGTAATCCGAAAGGTCAGGCAGTTATCAGTGAAATCGACGGTGTTATCGCAGCGATCAACGATGTTAAAGATCGTCAAGAAGTAGTTGTACAGGGTGAGGTTGAAGCTCGTACGTATGCTATTCCTTACGGTGCTCGTCTGAAAGTAATTCTAGGACAGCCAATTAGCCACGGTAAAGAGTTAACAGAAGGTTCTATTGATCCGAAAGAATTACTAAAAGTAACGGACATTACGGCAGTTCAAGAATACCTATTACGTGAAGTTCAAAAAGTATACCGTATGCAAGGGGTAGAAATTGGTGACAAACACGTAGAAGTAATGGTACGTCAAATGCTACGTAAAGTTCGTGTAAGTGATGCGGGTGAAACAGATGTATTACCAGGAACATTACTAGATATCCATCAGTTTACTGATGCGAATGCGAAGGTGTTACTAAAAGGTAAACAGCCAGCGACAGCTAGACCTGTTTTACTTGGTATTACAAAAGCTTCACTTGAAACTGATTCATTCTTATCTGCAGCATCATTCCAAGAAACAACTCGTGTCTTAACTGATGCAGCAATTAAAGGTAAACGTGATGAGCTTCTAGGATTGAAAGAGAACGTTATTATCGGTAAACTTGTTCCTGCTGGAACAGGTATGAATCGTTATCGCAAAGTGGATCTTGTAAAAACAACACAAGATGACATGAATGTAGAAAACGATGAGATTTATGTGGAACAGTAAAATTTTCCGTCGTAAATTTTGTATAAAAACATCTAATCCTAGTTGACATTGTATGAGTCAAAATGTTACTATAATCAAGGTTGCTCCTGAACGATGCTTTGGAGGATATTTATATGTCTTATCAAAAAGTGTCAAATGCTGAAAATGTAGTCGTTGGTCATAAACGAACATTGGAAGCAATCAAAAATGGTATAGTTAAAGAAGTTGTTATTGCGGAAGATGCTGACGTGCGGTTAACCCATGTTATCATTCGTACCGCCTTGCAACATAACATACCCATAACCAAAGTTGAATCAGTTCGTAAGCTTGGAAAAGTTTCGGGGATTCAAGTGGGAGCTTCAGCAATAGGAATAATAAGTTAAAACTGTTTTTGTGAGGAGAGAGCATTTGCTCTTCCTTGCAAAAACTTTGTTTTCAACTAATAATGAACCACCTGGATATGTGGTCATACAAACATGCGAAGGGAGGATAATCAAATGCCTACTATTAACCAATTAGTGAGAAATGGTCGTACTGATAAAGTATGGAAATCTAAATCACCTGCGTTAAACAAAGGTTTTAACTCTTTAAAGAAAAAATCAACTGATATCTCTGCACCTCAAAAACGTGGTGTATGTACTCGTGTTGGTACAATGACTCCAAAGAAACCTAACTCAGCGTTACGTAAATACGCTCGTGTACGTTTAACAAACGGTATTGAAGTTACAGCTTACATCCCAGGTATCGGTCATAACCTACAAGAGCATAGCGTAGTATTAATTCGCGGTGGTCGAGTAAAGGATTTACCAGGGGTACGTTACCACATCGTTCGTGGAGCGCTTGATACAGCTGGTGTTGACAAACGTATGCAAGGACGTTCTAAATATGGTACTAAGCGACCAAAACCTGCTAAAAAATAATAAACTTATAATGAAAGGAGGAACTCAATATGCCTCGTAAAGGACCTGTTGCGAAACGTGACGTGTTACCAGATCCAATGTACAATTCGAAACTAGTAACACGCCTAATCAACAAAATGATGGTTGACGGTAAAAAAGGTAAATCTCAAACAATTCTTTATAACGCTTTCGATATCGTTCGTGAACGTTCAGATAAAGAACCAATGGAAGTATTCGAGCAAGCTCTTAAGAACATCATGCCTGTTCTTGAAGTACGCGCTCGTCGTGTTGGTGGTGCTAACTACCAAGTTCCAGTTGAGGTTCGTCCAGAACGCCGTACAACTTTAGGTCTTCGCTGGTTAGTAAACTATGCTCGTCTTCGTGGTGAAAAAACTATGGAAGAGCGTCTAGCTTACGAAATCTTAGATGCAGCTAACAATGCTGGTGCATCTGTTAAGAAACGTGAAGACACTCATAAAATGGCAGAAGCTAACAAAGCATTTGCTCATTACCGTTGGTAGGATTCAACGTAAAATAAATGTAAGCATAAACCGCTTTATTTGTCGCTTATGGAAGTGTGGAGAGGGAGAATGCCTCTCCCTTTCGTTGGGCGCTCGTTTTACATAATGAGGGTACAAGACACTGGCATATGTAACAATATAAAGTGGCTTTTTTGCTACTTAAAATAAAATAATCCAATCCATATATGGAAGGAGCAAGACACCAAATGACTAGAGAGTTCTCTTTAGAAAACACTCGTAATATTGGTATCATGGCTCACATCGATGCTGGTAAAACAACAGCAACTGAGCGTATTCTGTATTACACAGGACGTATTCATAAAATCGGTGAAACTCATGAAGGTGCATCTCAGATGGACTGGATGGAGCAAGAGCAAGAGCGTGGTATCACAATTACTTCTGCTGCAACTACAGCTCAATGGAAAGGTCACCGTGTAAACATCATTGACACTCCAGGACACGTAGACTTCACAGTAGAAGTAGAACGTTCTTTACGCGTACTTGATGGTGCGGTAGCAGTACTTGATGCACAATCTGGTGTAGAACCACAAACAGAAACTGTTTGGCGTCAGGCTACTACTTACGGTGTACCTCGTATCGTATTCGTTAACAAAATGGATAAGATCGGTGCAGATTTCTTATACTCTGTAGGAACAATCCACGATCGTTTACAAGCAAACGCACATCCAATTCAGTTACCAATCGGTGCTGAAGACGAGTTCAATGGTATCATTGACCTTGTTGAAGAGTGTGCTTACATGTACGGTAACGATTTAGGAACAGACATCGAGCGTGTCGAAATTCCTGAAGAGCACAAAGAATTAGCTGCAGAATACCGTGGAAAACTTATTGAAGCGGTAGCTGAGCTTGATGAAGAAATGATGATGAAGTACCTAGAAGGTGAAGAAATCACTATAGAAGAGCTTAAAGCTGGTATCCGTAAGGCTACAACTTCTGTAGAATTCTTCCCAGTAATCTGTGGTTCTGCATTCAAAAACAAAGGTGTTCAAATTCTGTTAGACGCAGTTATCGACTACCTACCGTCTCCATTAGATGTACCAGCTATCAAAGGTACTCTTCCGGATACAGAGGAAGAAATCGAACGTAAGTCTAGCGATGAAGAACCATTCGCAGCTTTAGCATTCAAAATCATGACTGACCCTTATGTTGGTAAGTTAACGTTCTTCCGTGTGTACTCTGGTGTGTTAAACTCTGGATCATACGTGAAAAACTCAACTAAAGGTAAGCGTGAGCGTGTAGGTCGTATCCTACAAATGCACGCTAACAGCCGTGAAGAGATATCAACAGTTTACGCTGGTGATATCGCTGCTGCTGTAGGTTTAAAAGATACTACTACTGGTGATACTCTTTGTGATGAGAAGAGTCTTGTTATCCTTGAGTCTATGGAATTCCCAGAGCCAGTTATCTCTGTAGCTATCGAACCAAAATCTAAAGCTGACCAAGATAAAATGGGTACAGCATTATCTAAGCTTTCTGAAGAAGATCCAACATTCCGTGCTCACACTGACCAAGAAACTGGCCAAACAATCATCGCGGGTATGGGTGAACTTCACCTTGATATCATCGTTGACCGTATGCGTCGTGAATTCAAAGTGGAAGCAAACGTTGGTGCTCCTCAGGTAGCATACCGTGAGACTTTCCGCGCTGCTGCGAAAGTTGAAGGTAAGTTCGCTCGTCAATCTGGTGGTCGTGGACAATTCGGTCACGTTTGGATTGAGTTTGAACCTAATGAAGAAGGTAAAGGTTTTGAATTCCAAAACAAAATCGTCGGTGGTGTAGTTCCACGTGAATACATCCCAGCTGTTGGAGCGGGTCTTGAAGACTCACTTAAAAATGGTGTACTAGCTGGTTATCCACTAGTTGACATTAAAGCTGCGTTAGTTGACGGTTCTTACCATGATGTCGATTCATCTGAGATGGCGTTCAAAATCGCTGCATCTATGGCACTTAAAGCTGCGGTTTCTAAATGTAGCCCAGTAATTCTTGAGCCAATGATGAAAGTTGAAGTTGTAATTCCTGAAGAGTACATGGGTGACATTATGGGCGACGTAACATCTCGTCGTGGACGTGTAGAAGGTATGGAAGCTCGCGGTAACGCTCAAGTTGTTCGCGCTATGGTTCCACTTTCTGAAATGTTCGGTTATGCAACGGCATTACGTTCTAACACTCAAGGACGCGGAACATTCTCAATGACATTTGATCATTATGAAGAAGTACCGAAGTCTGTTTCTGAAGAAATTATTAAAAAAAATAAAGGTGAATAATTGATTTTTATCGATTGTTCAAGTATAACTACTTATGTAAGCTTAGAAAGTGGGACGTAAGTTTCACTTTCTAGTCTAAATATAAAATAACCCATATAAACTAAGGAGGAATTTAGAATGGCTAAAGCTAAATTCGAACGTTCTAAACCCCATGTTAACATCGGTACAATCGGCCACGTTGACCATGGTAAAACTACATTAACTGCTGCGATCACTACAGTTCTTGCAAAAGCTGGTGGTGCTGAAGCACGCGGATACGATCAAATCGACGCTGCTCCAGAAGAAAGAGAGCGCGGAATCACAATCTCAACTGCACACGTTGAGTACGAAACTGAAACTCGTCACTATGCACACGTTGACTGCCCAGGTCACGCTGACTATGTTAAAAACATGATCACTGGTGCTGCTCAAATGGACGGCGGTATCTTAGTAGTATCTGCTGCTGATGGCCCAATGCCTCAAACACGTGAGCACATCCTTCTTTCTCGTCAAGTAGGTGTTCCTTACATCGTTGTATTCTTAAACAAATGCGACATGGTAGACGACGAAGAATTATTAGAATTAGTAGAAATGGAAGTTCGCGACCTATTATCTGAATACGGATTCCCAGGCGACGATATTCCTGTAATTAAAGGTTCTGCTCTTAAAGCTCTTCAAGGAGAAGCTGAGTGGGAAGAAAAAATCATCGAATTAATGACTGAAGTTGATGCTTACATCCCAACTCCAGAACGTGAAACTGACAAACCATTCTTAATGCCTATCGAGGATGTATTCTCTATCACAGGTCGTGGTACAGTTGCAACTGGTCGTGTAGAGCGCGGAATCGTTAAAGTTGGTGACGTAGTAGAAATTATCGGTCTTGCTGAAGAGAATGCTTCTACAACTGTAACTGGTGTAGAAATGTTCCGTAAGCTTCTTGACCAAGCTCAAGCTGGAGACAACATCGGTGCTCTTCTTCGTGGGGTTGCTCGTGAAGACATCCAACGTGGACAAGTTCTTGCTAAAACTGGCTCTGTAAAAGCACACGCTAAATTCAAAGCTGAAGTTTTCGTATTATCTAAAGAAGAAGGTGGACGTCATACTCCATTCTTCGCTAACTACCGTCCTCAGTTCTACTTCCGTACAACTGACGTAACTGGTATCATCCAATTACCAGAAGGTACTGAAATGGTAATGCCTGGTGACAACATCGAAATGACTATCGAACTTATCGCTCCAATCGCTATCGAAGAGGGAACTAAATTCTCTATTCGTGAAGGTGGACGTACAGTAGGTTACGGTGTAGTTGCTACTATCGTTGAGTAATCTTAACTGATATAAAAAAACCCAAGGGATTTTCCCTTGGGTTTTTTGTTTGTATTTATATAATGAATGAAATGATTTTTTTATATTTTGACGAGTTTCTTCTATAGTAATACAAAATCAATAAAACCAAAATCCAGAAACTGTAAAATGAATTCTGTGAGATGAAAACTTGAAATTCTTTAAAGTGCCATGTATAATAGCAAAAGTAGAGAAAAGCAGATGCAAACAAAAAGATGCTTGCATCTAGACGAATAACATTGTATAATAGACAATGTTGGTCTTTGACTGCGATGAAGTGGAAGGTTGCTGACACACCCGGCCGCTTTGCCATGGCATGGTGTGGGGAAATTTCCATGGAGAAGGTCTATTTTAGAAATAGGCGAACGAAGGAGGGAAAATAATGGCAAAAGAAAAAATTCGTATCCGTTTAAAAGCTTATGATCACCGTATTCTTGATCAATCAGCTGAGAAAATTGTAGAAACAGCTAAGCGTTCTGGGGCAACAGTTTCTGGTCCGATCCCATTACCAACTGAGAAGACTATTTACACAATTCTTCGTGCTGTTCATAAGTACAAAGATTCTCGTGAGCAATTCGAAATGCGCACACACAAACGTTTAATCGATATCGTGAGTCCTACTCCACAAACAGTAGATTCATTAATGCGTTTAGACTTACCGTCTGGTGTAGATATCGAAATCAAACTATAAATTATATAACTTAAAAATGTAGGAGGTGTAACTCATGACCAAAGGAATCTTAGGAAGAAAGATCGGTATGACTCAAGTATTTGCTGAGAACGGTGAGTTAATCCCAGTAACGGTAATCGCTGCTAATCCAAACGTTGTTCTTCAAAAGAAAACAACTGAAACTGATGGCTACAACGCAATTCAGTTAGGATTTGAAGACAAACGTGAAAAGTTAACTAACAAACCTGAACAAGGCCACACTGCTAAAGCATCTACAACTCCTAAGCGCTTCATTCGCGAAATCCGCGATGCAGACGTGGACGGATTAGAGGTTGGTCAAGAGGTAAAAGTTGAAGTTTTCGCTGCAGGTGAAATCGTTGACGTAACAGGAATTTCTAAAGGTAAAGGTTTCCAAGGTGTTATCAAACGCCACGGACAATCTCGCGGACCTATGTCTCATGGTTCTCGCTATCACCGTCGTCCAGGTTCAATGGGGCCAGTTGCTCCGAACCGTGTATTCAAAGGTAAAAAACTTGCTGGACGTATGGGTGGAGACCAAGTTACTATCCAAAACTTAGAAATCGTTCAAGTTGACACTGAGCGCAACTTATTACTAGTAAAAGGTAACGTTCCAGGTGCTAAGAAATCTCTTGTAGTTGTTCAAGGCGCTGTGAAGGTTAGCAAATAATTCACAATAGGAAGGAGGAATTCCAATGCCAAAAGTTACTGTATATAACCAAACTGGTTCACAGGTTGGTGAAATCGAATTAGCTGAAGCTATTTTCGGTATCGAACCAAATGAAGCTGTACTTTTCGAAGCTGTAATGATGCAACGTGCATCTTTACGTCAAGGTACACACAAAGTAAAAACTCGCTCTGAAGTTCGCGGTGGTGGTCGTAAACCATGGCGTCAAAAAGGAACTGGACGTGCTCGTCAAGGTTCTATCCGCTCTCCTCAATGGCGTGGTGGTGGTACGGTATTCGGACCTACACCAAGAAGCTATGCGTACAAACTTCCTAAGAAAGTTCGTCGTTTAGCGATCAAATCTGCATTAGCTACTAAAGTAGTTGAGAACAACATTGTAGTTCTTGAAGACCTAGTGTTAAATGCACCAAAAACAAAAGACATGGTAGCAGTACTTAAAGGATTAACTGTTGAGAAGAAAGCTCTTATCGTAACTGCTGATGCAAACGAATCTGTAGAGTTATCTGCTCGCAATATCCCTGGAGTAACAGTAATCACTGCTGATGGCGTAAATGTGCTAGATGTGCTTCATCATGATAAGCTAATCATGACAAAAGCGGCAGTGGAAAAAGTAGAGGAGGTGCTTGCATAATGAGAGATCCTCGTGATATCATTAAGCGCCCAGTTATCACTGAACGTTCTATGGAAATGATGGCTGAAAAAAAATACACGTTCGACGTGGACGTTAAATCTAATAAAACAGAGGTTAAAGACGCTATCGAAGCGATCTTTGGTGTTAATGTAGACAAAGTAAACATCATGAACTACAAGCCGAAAGCAAAACGTGTTGGTCGTCACGCTGGTTTTACTAGCCGTCGTCGTAAAGCAATCGTTAAGCTAACTGCTGACAGCAAAGAAATCGAAATCTTCCAAGGCGTTTAATTCTTACTAAAGAAGGAGGGAAATTGAGATGGGAATTAAAAAGTATAATCCAACTACTAACGGTCGTCGTAACATGACTACGAATGATTTCGCTGAAATCACGACTGACAGACCGGAAAAGTCTTTACTTGCTCCTTTAAGCAAAAAGGCTGGTCGTAATAACCAAGGTAAAATTACTGTACGTCATCAAGGTGGCGGACATAAGCGTCAATACCGTATCATCGACTTTAAGCGTAACAAAGATGGAATTCCAGGACGCGTTGCTACGATCGAATACGATCCAAACCGCTCTGCGAATATCGCATTAATTAACTACGTTGACGGTGAAAAACGTTACATTCTTGCTCCTAAAACTTTAGAAGTAGGTATGGAAGTTATGTCTGGCCCTGAAGCTGACATTAAAATCGGTAACGCATTACCATTAATCAACATTCCAGTAGGTACTGTTGTTCATAACATCGAGCTTAAGCCTGGTCGTGGCGGACAATTAGTTCGTTCTGCTGGTACATCTGCTCAAGTACTTGGTAAAGAAGGAAAATACGTACTTGTACGTTTAACTTCTGGTGAAGTACGTCTTGTATTATCTGCTTGTCGCGCTTCAATCGGTCAAGTTGGTAACGAACAACACGAACTTATCAAAATCGGTAAAGCAGGTCGCTCTCGCTGGTTAGGTAAGCGCCCAACAGTTCGTGGTTCTGTAATGAACCCGGTTGATCACCCACACGGTGGTGGTGAAGGACGCTCTCCAATCGGACGTAAGTCTCCAATGTCTCCATGGGGTAAACCAACTCTTGGATTCAAGACTCGTAAGAAAAACAAAGCGTCTGATAAATTTATCGTTCGTCGTCGTAAAAAATAATGGGATTGTAGTACGGTTCGCTTCAAGAACCGTACGCCAATCACGAAGGGAGGCACCAAAATGGCTCGTAGCTTAAAAAAAGGACCATTTGTCGATGATCACTTAATGAGCAAAATGGAAAAATTAGTTGCATCTGAGCAAAAACAAGTTGTTAAAACTTGGTCTCGCCGTTCAACTATCTTCCCTCAGTTCATCGGACACACAATCGCTGTATATGATGGTCGTAAACACGTACCTGTGTACATCACTGAGGATATGGTTGGCCATAAGTTAGGTGAATTCGCACCAACTCGTACGTATAAAGGTCACCTTGCTGACGATAAGAAAACTAGAAGATAATGAGAGGAGGCACTTCAATGCAAGCTAAAGCAGTAGCGAGAACAGTTCGTATTGCTCCTCGTAAAGTTCGTTTAGTAGTAGACTTAATCCGAGGTAAGCAAGTGGGTGAAGCGATTGCTATCCTTAACCACACACCAAAAACTGCTTCTCCAGTTGTAGAAAAAGTTTTAAAATCTGCAATCGCAAATGCAGAGCACAATTATGAGATGGATATTAACAACTTAGTTGTTGAAAAAGTTTTCGTTGACGAAGGTCCAACGTTGAAACGTTTCCGTCCACGTGCAATGGGTCGTGCAAGCCAAATTAACAAACGCACAAGCCACATCACAGTTGTGGTATCAGAAAAGAAGGAGGGATAATCGATGGGTCAGAAGGTTAATCCAATTGGTCTTCGTGTCGGTGTTATCCGTGACTGGGAATCTCGTTGGTTCGCTGAGAAAGATTACGCTACATTATTACATGAAGACATCAAAATCCGTGAGTACATTACTGTACGCTTAAAAGATTCTGCTGTTGCTAAAGTAGAAATCGAACGTGCAGCAAATCGTGTAAATGTTACAATTCACACTGCAAAACCTGGTATGGTAATTGGTAAAGGTGGTACAGAAGTTGAAGCACTTCGTAAAGCTCTTAACCAATTAACAGGCAAGCGTGTACACATCAATATTTTAGAAGTTAAGAGAGCTGATCTTAACGCTAAATTAGTAGGCGAAAACATCGCTCGTCAATTAGAAAACCGTGTATCATTCCGTCGTGCACAAAAGCAAGTTATTCAACGTGCTATGCGTGCAGGTGCTAAAGGTATTAAAACACAGGTTTCTGGTCGTCTTGGCGGAGCTGATATCGCTCGTGCAGAATCTTACAGTGAAGGAACTGTTCCACTTCATACACTTCGCGCTGATATTGACTATGCAGCAGTTGAAGCTGATACAACATACGGTAAATTAGGCGTAAAAGTATGGATCTACCGTGGAGAAGTCCTTCCTACAAAAAAGAAAGCTTCTGAGGAAGGAGGAAAATAATATGTTAATGCCAAAACGCGTAAAATATCGTAGAGAGCATCGTGGTAAAATGCGTGGTCGTGCAAAAGGTGGAACTGAAATTGCTTTCGGTGAATTCGGTTTACAAGCACAAGCTGCTTCATGGATTACAAACCGTCAAATCGAAGCTGCTCGTCGTGCAATGACTCGTTACATGAAACGTGGCGGTAAAGTATGGATTAAAATTTTCCCTTCTAAACCTTACACTGCAAAACCTCTAGAAGTACGTATGGGTTCCGGTAAAGGGGCACCAGAAGGCTGGGTAGCAGTAGTAAAACCTGGGAAAATTATGTTTGAAATCGCGGGTGTATCTGAAGAGGTAGCACGCGAAGCATTACGTCTTGCAGCTCACAAGTTACCTGTGAAATGTAAATTCGTAAAACGTGAAGAAAATGGTGGTGAATCTAATGAAAACTAATGATATTCGTGAACTAACCACTGCCGAAATCGAAACAAAAGTTAAAGCTTTAAAGGAAGAATTATTCAATCTTCGCTTCCAACTTGCTACAGGACAATTAGAGAATCCAACTCGCATCCGTGAAGTGCGTAAAGCGATTGCTCGTATGAAAACTGTAGTTCGTGAAAGAGAGATCGGAATTAATCGATAAATTGAGGGGAGGTTTGCATAGTGAGCGAACGTAACCAACGCAAAGTTTATACTGGTCGTGTTGTGTCTGATAAAATGGACAAAACGATTACAGTTTTAGTTGAAACTTACAAAACTCATTCCTTGTACGGAAAACGTGTTAAGTATTCTAAAAAGTACAAAGCCCATGATGAGCAAAACCAAGCGAAACTTGGCGATATCGTTAAAATCATGGAAACTCGCCCGCTTTCTGCTACTAAGCGTTTCCGTTTAGTTGAAATCGTTGAAGAAGCGGTTATTATCTAAATAGACGAATCGGAATTTTTAGTCCGAAGGGAGGTTTCATAACATGATCCAACAAGAATCTCGTTTGAAAGTTGCTGACAACTCTGGTGCACGTGAACTTTTAACAATTAAAGTATTAGGCGGCTCTGGTCGTAAATATGCTAACATTGGTGATATTATCGTTGCTACGGTAAAACAAGCAACACCAGGTGGCGTTGTTAAAAAAGGTGACGTTGTTAAAGCAGTAGTAGTACGTACGAAGAGCGGAGCTCGTCGTCCGGACGGTTCTTATATCAAATTTGATGAAAACGCAGCGGTTATCATTAAAGACGATAAGAGCCCACGTGGTACTCGTATCTTCGGACCAGTAGCTCGTGAATTACGTGATAGCAACTTCATGAAGATCGTTTCTTTAGCTCCAGAAGTTCTATAATTTAAGGTATTGCCTTGCTAAGGAGGTGCAGAATTAAGATGCATGTAAAAAAAGGTGATAAAGTACAGGTAATCACTGGAAAAGACAAAGGAAAACAAGGCGTTATCCTTGTGGCTTTCCCAAAGCAAAACCGTGTTATCGTTGAGGGTGTTAACATCGTTAAAAAACACTCTAAGCCATCTCAATTAAATCCACAAGGTGGAATTATTACTAAAGAAGCACCTATTCACGTTTCTAACGTTATGATTTTAGATCCGAAAACAGGTGAACCTACTCGCGTAGGCTTCAAAGTAGAAGATGGTAAAAAAGTTCGTATTGCAAAAAAATCTGGTGAATTATTAGATAAATAATTTTCTTAAGAAAGGAGGTCACTTCATTGAATCGCCTTAAAGAGAAGTTCCAAAAGGAAATTACTCCTGCTCTAGTGAGCAAGTTTAACTATAAATCTGTGATGGAAGTACCGAAAATCGAAAAGATCGTAATCAACACTGGTGTTGGTGACGCGGTATCTAACTCAAAAGCTTTAGACAATGCAGTAGAAGAATTAACACAAATCGCAGGTCAAAAGCCTGTTGTAACTCGTGCTAAAAAATCAATCGCTGGTTTCCGTCTTCGTGAAGGTATGCCAATCGGTGCGAAAGTAACTTTACGCGGCGAGCACATGTATGAGTTCTTCGACAAATTAGTATCAGTTTCTTTACCACGTGTACGTGATTTCCGTGGTGTTTCTAAGAAATCATTTGATGGTCGTGGGAACTACACATTAGGTGTTAAAGAGCAACTTATCTTCCCTGAGATCGATTATGATAAAGTAAGCAAAGTCCGCGGTATGGACATCGTAATCGTTACTACAGCGAAAACTGATGAAGAAGCTCGTGAACTTTTAACACAATTCGGTATGCCATTCCAAAAATAATGGAAGCCAACGCTAAGTAGAGGAGGCGAAAACGTGGCTAAAAAATCTATGATAGCGAAACAAAAGCGTACTCCTAAGTTTAAAGTACAAGAGTATACACGTTGCGAACGCTGCGGTCGTCCGCATTCTGTATACCGCAAATTTAAGCTTTGCCGTATTTGTTTCCGTGAACTTGCATATAAAGGTCAAATTCCTGGTGTTAAAAAAGCTAGTTGGTAAAACCCACAAATGGGAAGGAGGTAAAACACATGGTGATGACAGATCCAATTGCAGACATGCTTACTCGCATCCGTAATGCGAACATGGTACGTCATGAGAAATTAGAGGTTCCTGCTTCTAAAATCAAAAAAGAGATCGCTGAACTTTTAAAACGTGAAGGTTTCATTCGTGATGTAGAATACATCGAGGATAACAAACAAGGTATCCTTCGTATTTTCCTGAAATATGGTGCAAACAATGAACGTGTAATCACTGGATTAAAACGTATCAGTAAACCTGGCTTACGCGTTTACGCTAAAGCTGATGAAGTACCACGTGTACTTAACGGATTAGGTATCGCTCTTGTTTCTACATCTAAGGGAGTAATGACAGACAAAGACGCTCGTCAATTACAAACTGGTGGAGAAGTAGTAGCATACGTTTGGTAATATATATTTAAAACGAACGGAGGTGTGACCACATGTCTCGTATTGGTAAAAAGATTCTTGAAATCCCTGCAGGTGTTACTATTACAATTGCAGAAGACAATACTGTAACAGTAAAAGGCCCTAAAGGTGAATTAACTCGTAAATTCAATGCTGATATGTCTATCAAAATTGAAGAAAATACACTAACAGTTGAGCGTCCATCTGAACAGAAGGAACACCGTGCATTACACGGTACAACTCGTGCTTTAATCGGAAACATGGTTGAAGGTGTAACTGCAGGTTTCGCACGCGGACTTGAATTAGTCGGTGTTGGTTACCGTGCTCAAAAACAAGGAGATAAACTTGTTTTAAGCGTAGGTTATTCTCATCCAGTAGAAATGACTCCGGAAGCAGGTCTTGAAGTTGAAGTACCTGCACCAACTAAAATCGTAATCAAAGGTATCGACAAGCAACGTGTTGGCGAATTTGCTGCTAACATCCGTGCTGTACGTGCTCCTGAGCCATATAAAGGTAAAGGTATTCGTTACGAAGGCGAAGTTGTTCGTCGTAAAGAAGGTAAAACTGCTAAGTAAACCCGTTAGGTGAGAGAAAGGAGTGACAAGAATGATCACTAAAGCTGATAAAAATGCGACTCGTAAGAAAAGACATGCACGTGTACGTGCTAAGCTTACTGGTACTGCAGAACGTCCACGTTTAAACGTGTTCCGTTCTAACCAACATATTTACGCTCAAGTTATTGATGATGTAAATGGTGTAACGTTAGTAAGTGCATCTACTCTTGATAAAGACCTTGCTCTTAACGGTACTAGCAATACTGAAGCTGCTACGAAAGTTGGAGAATCAGTTGCTAAGCGTGCTGTAGAGAAAGGCGTTAAAGAAGTAGTATTCGATCGCGGTGGTTACTTATACCATGGCCGTGTTAAAGCTCTAGCTGAAGCTGCTCGTGAGGCTGGATTACAATTTTAATGGTCAAAGGAGGGAAAATTGATGCATCGCATTGACCCAAGTAAATTAGAACTTGAAGAACGTGTAGTTACGATAAATCGTGTCGCGAAAGTTGTTAAGGGTGGTCGTCGTTTCCGCTTTGCTGCACTAGTTGTAGTTGGCGATAAAAACGGTCATGTTGGATTCGGTACTGGTAAAGCACAAGAGGTACCAGACGCAATTCGCAAAGCTATCGAAGACGCTAAGAAAAACTTAATCGCTGTACCATTAGTTGGTACAACAATTCCACACACAATCAACGGTCACTTTGGAGCTGGTGAAGTATTCTTAAAACCTGCTGCTGAAGGTACTGGTGTTATTGCTGGTGGACCTGTTCGTGCGGTACTTGAATTAGCTGGTGTACAAGATATTCTTTCGAAATCTCTTGGTTCTAACACACCAATCAACATGATTCGCGCTACTGTGAACGGATTAAGCGAACTTAAGCGCGCTGAAGATGTTGCAAAATTACGCGGTAAATCTGTAGAAGAGCTACTAGGTTAAGGAGGGAAAACAAATGGCGAAAAAGTTAGAAATTACCCTCACTCGTAGTGTAATTGGTCGTCCACAAGATCAACGTGCGACGGTAGAAGCTTTAGGTCTTAAAAAGTTGAATTCAACTGTAGTTAAGGAAGAAACTCCTGCTATTCTTGGTATGATCAACAAAGTTTCTCACCTTATAACTGTAAAAGAAGCTTAAGGATAACTCATTAATATAAGGAGGTGCCTGGGAATGAAACTTCATGAATTAAAACCTGCAGAAGGTTCTCGTAAAGTACGTAACCGTGTCGGTCGTGGTATCGGTTCTGGTAACGGTAAAACTGCTGGTAAAGGTCATAAAGGACAAAACGCACGTTCTGGCGGCGGTGTTCGTCTTGGCTTCGAAGGTGGTCAAACTCCATTATTCCGTCGTTTACCAAAACGCGGCTTCACAAACATTAACCGTAAAGAGTTTACTATTGTAAACTTATCAACGTTAAATCGTTTTGAAGATGGTACAGAAGTAACACCTGAATTATTGCTGGAAACTGGCGTTATCAGCAAGTTAAACGACGGTGTTAAAATTCTTGCAAGCGGAGCAGTAGAGAAAAAATTAACTGTTAAAGCGCACAAGTTCTCTTCAAGTGCTAAAGAAGCAATTGAAGCAGCTGGCGGATCAGTTGAGGTGATCTAATGTTTCGTACAATCTCCAACTTTATGCGCGTTGCTGAGATAAGACGTAAAATATTATTCACTTTAGCGATGTTAGTCGTATTCAGGATTGGCACGTTTATCCCAGTGCCATTTACAAATGGAGACGTACTGAAAGCACAAGATCAATTAAATGCCTTAGGTATCCTAAATACATTTGGCGGTGGCGCCTTGAAAAACTTCTCCATCTTCGCGATGGGAATCATGCCGTATATTACAGCATCCATCATCGTGCAATTATTGCAGATGGATGTTGTTCCTAAATTTTCGGAATGGTCGAAGCAAGGTGAAATGGGCCGTCGTAAACTAACGCAATTCACGCGTTACTTTACAATTGTTCTTGCGTTTATTCAGGGGTTTGGTATGTCAATCGGTTTTAACGGTATGGTAGGTGGGCAATTAATTTTGAATCCTGGTTGGAGCACTTATTTATACATTGCTACGGTACTGACTGCTGGTACTGCATTTTTAATGTGGTTAGGTGAACAGATTACAGCTAAAGGTGTAGGTAATGGTATTTCCATCCTTATCTTTGGCGGTATTGCCGCAGCGATCCCAAGTGTTATATCTCAAGTGTATCAACAACAGTTTCAAAATATCGGAGATCAATTGTTCATGAGTATCGTTAAAGTTGCATTGATCTTACTAGCTGTGCTAGCAGTTATTGTTGGTGTTATTTTCATTCAACAGGCTGTTAGAAAGATCCCAATTCAATATGCGAAGCGTGTAACAGGAGGAAATGGGAATCATGCTGGAGCACAAAACACACATTTACCGCTTAAGGTAAATAGTGCGGGTGTTATTCCAGTCATTTTTGCTGTTTCATTCTTAATTACGCCTCCAACTATTGCACAGTTCTTCCCGAATCATGATGTATCGCAGTGGATCATTGCAAACTTTAACTATTCTCACCCAGTGGGAATGATCATATATGTTGCGCTCATTGTAGCCTTCACATATTTCTATGCGTTTGTTCAGGTTAATCCAGAGCAAATGTCAGAGAATCTAAACAAACAAGGTGGATATGTTCCAGGTATTCGTCCGGGTAAGAATACGGAACAATATCTAACAAAAATCTTGTATCGTTTGACCTTTGTAGGATCAATTTTCCTGGCAGCGATTGCAATCTTACCAGTTATCTTTACGAAACTGGGAAATCTTCCCCCATCTGCACAGATTGGTGGAACGAGTATGTTAATCGTTGTCGGCGTTGCTTTAGAAACAATGAAGCAGCTAGAAAGCCAACTGGTAAAACGCCATTACAAAGGGTTTATCAAGCAGTGAGTAAGTGGGAAGAATTGTCTTCCCTACATGCTCATGTACTCTGAGGGGGAACAAGGATGAACTTAATTTTAATGGGGCTTCCTGGTGCTGGTAAAGGTACACAAGCCGAACAGATTGTTGCCAAGTATAACATCCCTCACATTTCAACAGGAGATATGTTCCGTGCAGCTATGAAGGCTGAAACTGAAATGGGTCTACAAGCAAAATCTTTTATTGATAAAGGTGCGCTTGTTCCAGATGAAGTTACAATCGGAATCGTTCGTGAACGTTTAAGTCAAGAAGACTGCGTAAGAGGTTTCTTACTAGACGGTTTCCCACGAACTGTTGCACAAGCATCAGCTCTTGAAGAGATTATGAAAGATCTTGGCAAAAAAATCGACTATGTTTTAAACATTAATGTGGATTCAGGGTTGTTATTAAAACGCCTTACAGGCCGTCGCATTTGTAAAGAGTGCGGTGCGACTTACCACTTAGAATTCAATCCACCAGCAAAAGCTGATGTGTGCGATAAATGTGGTGGCGAATTATATCAACGCTCTGATGACAATGAAGAAACTGTGGCAAATCGCTTAGATGTAAATATTAAGCAAACAAAACCTTTGCTTGATTTCTACGAGGAGCTTGGTTACTTACAAAGCATTAATGGTGAGCAAGATATCAATAAAGTATTTGCTGATATCGATGTTCTCATCGGAGGCTTAGCGTAATGATAATCTGCAAAACTCCTCGCGAGATAGAAATCATGCGAGAAGCCGGCAGGATCGTTGCTTTAACTCATCAAGAGTTGAAACAGCACATTACTCCAGGAATTACAACGAAAGAGCTCGATCAAATAGCGGAAAAGACGATTCGAAAATATGGTGCTACGCCATCTTTTAAAGGATACAACGGATTTCCGGGGAGCATATGTGCTTCTGTAAATGAAGAGCTTGTACACGGAATTCCAGGGAAGCGCAAGCTCGAAGAGGGCGATATCATCAGTATCGATATTGGTGCGAAATACAATGGGTACCATGGAGATTCTGCATGGACGTATCCAGTTGGAAACATTTCTGAATCTGTTCAAAAGCTACTTGATGTCACAGAAAAATCGTTGTATCTTGGTCTAGAACAAGTAAAACCAGGCGAAAGATTATCAAATATCTCACATGCGGTTCAAACCCATGCTGAAGAGAATGGGTTCTCGATCGTTAGGGAGTATGTTGGTCACGGAATCGGGCAAGACTTACATGAGGACCCTCAAATCCCGCACTATGGTCCACCAAATAGAGGCCCTAGATTAAAGCCGGGAATGGTCATCTGTGTTGAGCCGATGGTGAATCAAGGAAGACGATATGTAAAAACACTATCTGATGACTGGACAGTGGTAACGGTAGATGGTAAATGGTGTGCCCACTTTGAGCACACGATTGCTCTTACAGAAGCAGGATACGAAATCCTTACCACTTTATAAGTAGCTGGCTCTCCGGGATTTCAGAGCAGTGTAAAATGTTACTGATTTGAAGAAGGGAGAACTATTGAATGGCTAAAGATGATGTAATTGAAGTCGAAGGTACCGTTCTTGAAACGTTGCCAAATGCTATGTTCAAAGTAGAATTAGAGAATGGGCATGTCGTATTGGCTCACGTTTCTGGTAAAATCCGTATGAACTTCATTCGTATTTTACCAGGAGACAAAGTTACGGTAGAATTATCTCCGTACGATTTAAATCGTGGTCGTATTACGTACCGTTTTAAATAATATAGCACTCCGTAATCTTTAAGGAGGTTCGAGACATGAAAGTAAGACCGTCAGTTAAACCAATCTGCGAAAAATGTAAAGTTATTCGTAGACGTGGAAAAGTAATGGTTATTTGTGAAAACCCTAAACATAAACAAAAACAAGGTTAATCAGAAGGAGGTGCATTCAGAATGGCACGTATCGCAGGTGTAGATATTCCTCGAGACAAACGCGTTGTTATTTCTTTAACTTACGTATTCGGCATTGGTCGTACAACTGCTGAAAAAATTCTTACTGAAGCTGGTATTTCTTCAGAAACACGAGTTCGTGATTTAACGGAAGACGAACTAGGACGTATCCGTGATATCATCGATCGTATTAAAGTTGAGGGAGACCTTCGTCGTGAAGTATCTCTTAACATTAAACGTCTAATGGAGATCGGTTCTTACCGTGGTCTTCGTCACCGTCGTGGTTTACCAGTTCGTGGTCAAAACTCTAAAAACAATGCTCGTACACGTAAAGGTCCACGTCGTACAGTAGCAAATAAAAAGAAATAATAAGTAAAGGAGGTTGAACTAACAATGGCACGTAAAACAAACACTCGTAAAAAACGTGTGAAAAAGAATATTGAAGCTGGTATAGCTCATATTCGTTCTACTTTCAACAACACAATCGTAACACTTACAGATACTCATGGTAACGCACTTTCTTGGTCTAGTGCTGGTGCACTTGGTTTCCGTGGATCTCGTAAGTCTACTCCATTCGCTGCGCAAATGGCTGCTGAAGCTGCTGCTAAAGTTGCAATGGAGCACGGTTTAAAAACATTAGAGGTTACTGTTAAAGGTCCTGGTGCTGGTCGTGAAGCTGCAATTCGTGCTCTTCAAGCTGCAGGTCTAGAAGTAACAGCAATTAGAGATGTTACTCCAGTTCCTCATAATGGATGTCGTCCACCAAAACGTCGTCGTGTGTAATTTTTCTGTATAGAATTTTCCCTTTTGTCTATAATGGATATGATGCATTATCGAGAAATTTCGTACAGAAACATCGCTTGTTGTGCACAATCGGGAACTGCCTAAGGGGGACTTTCGGTTAGACAGGGGGTATCCCTTTGTTTAACCGGGGTTTCGACGTTTTGAAGGAGGGTTTAGTTAATGATTGAAATCGAAAAGCCGAAAATCGAAACGGTTGAACTTAACGAAGATGCTAAATATGGTAAATTCGTAATTGAACCGCTTGAGCGTGGATATGGTACTACTTTGGGTAACTCCTTACGTCGTATTCTTTTATCCTCACTCCCTGGTGCCGCTGTTACTGCTATCCAAATCGATGGCGTATTACATGAATTTTCAACAGTTGAGGGCGTAGTAGAAGACGTTACGACGATCATCTTAAACTTGAAAAAGTTAGCTCTTAAAATCTACTCTGAAGAAGAGAAGACGTTGGAAATTGATGTGCAGGGCGAAGGTATTGTCACAGCTGCTGATATTACTCACGATAGTGATGTAGAAATCTTAAATCCAGATTTACACATTGCAACGTTAGCAAAAAATGCGCATTTCCGCATGCGTTTAACTGCAAAGCGTGGCCGTGGGTATACGCCAGCTGATGCAAATAAAAGCGAAGATCAACCAATAGGAGTAATTCCTATTGATTCTATTTATACTCCAGTATCACGTGTAACTTACCAAGTGGAAAAGACACGTGTCGGACAAGTGGCTAATTATGATAAGCTTACGCTTGATGTATGGACGGATGGAAGCATCGGGCCAAAAGAAGCTATCTCTTTAGGTGCCAAAATCTTAACTGAGCATTTAAATATCTTTGTTGGTTTAACTGATGAAGCACAAAATGCTGAGATTATGGTCGAGAAGGAAGAAGATCAAAAAGAGAAAGTTCTTGAGATGACTATCGAAGAACTAGATCTTTCTGTTCGTTCTTATAATTGCCTAAAACGTGCAGGAATTAATACTGTACAAGAGCTTGCGAACAAAACAGAAGAAGATATGATGAAAGTTCGTAACTTAGGACGTAAATCCTTAGAAGAAGTTAAACATAAACTTGAGGAATTAGGTTTAGGTTTACGTAAAGACGACTGAGGATTTAAACCCATCAACAAAGGAGGGAACTACGAATGGCATACAGAAAATTAGGCCGTACAAGTGCGCAACGTAAAGCTATGTTACGTGATTTAGCTACTGATTTAATTATCAACGAGCGCATCCAAACGACAGAAACTCGTGCAAAAGAACTTCGTTCTGTAGTGGAAAAAATGATCACTTTAGGTAAACGCGGAGATCTTCATGCTCGTCGTCAAGCAGCAGCTTTCATTCGCAATGAAGTTGCTAACGCTGAGACTGGTCAAGATGCACTTCAAAAATTATTCGCTGATGTAGCTCCACGCTATGCTGAGCGCCAAGGCGGATACACTCGTATTGCAAAAATTGGTCCACGTCGCGGAGACGCAGCACCAATGGTAATTATCGAGTTAGTATAATGATGATTAAAAGGGCAGGACAGTTCTTTTCAAGTAACTGGTCATGGCCCTTTTTTTTTAAATATAAAAAATAGGCTAACTTGGCGAAGGAAAGGGTGCCTTGTATTGAAAAAAGAGAAACTTCGGACAGAAAATATATCATTTCAATATCCTGGGGCAGCCTCTTATGCATTAAAAGGTGTTTCATTTTCCTTATATGAAGGAGAATGGGTATCTGTTATTGGACAAAATGGTTCAGGTAAATCTACACTTGCAAAATTATTGAATGGTTTGTTTTTACCGGAATCAGGGACCATTACTGTAAATGATACAGTGGTTTTATCAGAGGAAACGGTATGGGATGTTCGAAAACAAATTGGGATGGTATTTCAAAATCCTGATAATCAATTTGTTGGAACGACAGTACAAGATGACGTTGTATTTGGTCTAGAAAATATCGGAATGCCAAGGGAGCAGATGATAGAAAGACTAGAACAAGCCCTGCAACTGGTCCGTATGGAAGATTTTCTTAATGATGAACCCCATTCGTTATCTGGCGGACAAAAACAGCGAGTCGCAATAGCAGGTGTTTTAGCACTTCAGCCATCTATTTTAATACTAGATGAAGCAACTTCAATGTTAGACCCTCAGGGGAGACTTGAAGTAGTAGAAACGGTTAGACAACTTGTTAATCAAAAGGGTATTACGGTGTTATCGATTACGCACGATTTAGAAGAAGCGGCACAGTCAGACCGTATTATTATTTTGAACAAGGGAGAAATATTAGAGGAAGGTACTCCAGAGCAAATTTTCAAATCCTCTCATATGCTCCAAGAGATTGGATTAGATGTACCTTTTTCGGTGAAAATAGCAGAATTATTAAAAAGAAATGAAATTCACTTGCAAAATACGCATCTTACAATGGAAAGCTTGGTGAACGAACTTTGGAGATTACATTCCAAAAAGTAGAACATCGTTATCAATATAAAACTCCATTTGAAAGACGCGCACTTTATGATGTAGACGTGTCGTTTCCAAGTGGGGGCTATTATGCCATTATTGGTCATACTGGTTCAGGAAAGTCGACGATGATTCAACATTTAAATGGTTTATTACAGCCGACAAATGGTACGGTTCAAATTGGCGAACATTTAATTTCAGCAGGGAAGAAAGAAAAGAAACTTAAACCACTACGAAAAAAAGTAGGGGTTGTCTTTCAGTTCCCAGAACATCAGCTATTTGAAGAGACAGTTGAGAAGGATATTTGTTTTGGACCTACTAATTTTGGTGTATCTGAAGAAGAGGCAAAACAAAAGGCGAAAGATGCAATCCAGCTTGTTGGATTGGACATAGAGTTATTAGCACGTTCTCCGTTTGAGTTAAGCGGTGGGCAAATGAGGCGCGTTGCAATAGCAGGCGTACTTGCGATGGAACCCGAAGTGCTTGTATTAGATGAACCTACAGCAGGGCTTGATCCTAAAGGACAGCACGAGCTCATGGAGATGTTTTACAAGCTTCATAAGGAACAGGGGCTTACAGTCATTCTTGTCACCCACAATATGGAGGATGCTGCTAAGTATGCAGATCAAATTGTGGTCATGCATAAAGGAACGGTCTTTTTGCAAGGAAGAGCAGAGGAAGTATTTTCACATGGAGATGAATTAGAGAAAATTGGTGTGGATCTTCCGATGTCTTTAAAGTATAAACGTGCAATTGAAGAAAAGTTTGGTATTTCAATTTCGAAGGCTACCTTATCTTTAGAGGATCTTACTCATGAAGTTGTACAGGTGTTACGAAAAGGTGGTCATGAATCATGCAGCAGTTGATCATTGGGAGATACATTCCAGGTCAGTCAGTCATTCATAAACTTGATCCTCGTACGAAGCTGTTGATTGTCTTTTTATATGTATTTGTTGTTTTTTTAGCAAATAATGCGATTTCATATGGATTTTTATTTTTGTATGCACTCATTGCTTTATTTTTTGCAAAAGTGCCGATTCGTTATGTGCTTTCGGGCTTAAAACCAATTCTATGGATTTTTCTTTTTACATTTTTCCTGCATATTTTTACAAATAAAGAAGGGGAAGTACTATTCCAGCTTGGTTGGTTTTCGATACATGAAAAAGGATTAGAGCAAGGGGTATACATTTCTATACGATTCTTCGTTATTATTTTAATGACGACATTATTAACGTTAACGACGACACCTATTGAAATTACAGATGGGTTGGAGACGTTATTAAAGCCGTTGAAGCGTATAAAAGTTCCTGTTCATGAAATCGCATTAATGATGTCAATTTCACTACGTTTTATCCCGACATTAATGGATGAAACGAGTAAAATTATGAAAGCACAAGCGTCACGTGGCATTGATTTCGCCGGGGGACCGATAAAAGATAGGATGAAAGCTATTATTTCACTACTCGTTCCGTTATTTATTAGTGCTTTTAAGCGTGCAGAGGACTTAGCGATTGCGATGGAAGCGCGTGGATATCAAAGTGGCGAAGGACGTACTAAATTTAGGCAACTACGCTGGAAAACAAGTGATACAGTAACGATTATAAGCTTACTTTGTTTAGCTTGTATTTTGGCATGGGTGCGATCGTAATGGAGAATAAAGAAATGGATAGAATAAAATGTACGGTTGCATATGATGGCATGCATTTTTGTGGTTATCAAATTCAGCCGCAGCATCGTACTGTTCAACAAGAGATAGAGAAAGCATTGCAGAAATTGCATAAAGGAGAACTTGTTCGTGTTCAAGCATCGGGCAGAACAGATTCTACGGTTCATGCAAAAGGACAAGTGATACACTTTGATACCACTTTGTCTCTTGCAGAGTGGCAATGGAGTAATGCTTTAAACACAATGTTGCCAGATGATATTGTTATCAGACAGGTAGAGAAAAAAACAGAAGAATTTCATGCGCGTTACGGTGTCGAGAAAAAAGAATATCGTTATCGTGTATTATTATCAAAGACTGCGGATGTATTCCGTAGAAATTACGTATATCAATATCCATATCCACTTGAAATAAACTCTATAAGAAAAGCGATTCCTTATTTTATTGGAACGCATGATTTCACTTCTTTTTGTTCGGCAAAAACTGACAAAAAAGATAAAGTGCGAACAATTTATGAAATTGAGTTAATTGAGCAAGACGATGAATTAATTTTTCGTTTTGTAGGTAATGGATTTTTATATAATATGGTCAGAATTATTGTTGGTACGTTACTTAACGTAGGGCAAGGAAAGCTTGATCCTGATAGCATTCCAGAGATTTTAGCGAAACAAAATCGCCAGTTTGCTGGAAAGATGGCTCCAGGCCATGGACTTTACTTATGGCAGGTAAACTATAACAACTAATCCTGGTGTAACATTTGCTTGACATTAGAAACTCAAAAGTATATCATAACATATGGTATTGTTTCTAAAACCACGATTAGCCCCGGAAGGAAATCGTGTTTAAGATAAACAATAGATTTTTTCTATGGAAAAGATAACGAGGAGGGAAACACATGCGTACGACTTTTATGGCAAAAGCTAACGAAGTTGAGCGTAAATGGTATGTGGTTGATGCTGAAGGTCAAACTTTAGGTCGCCTATCTACTGAAGTAGCATCCATTTTACGTGGTAAAAACAAACCTACATTTACACCACACGTTGACACGGGTGATCATGTAATTATTATTAACGCTGAGAAAATTCATTTAACAGGTAATAAATTAAACGATAAAATTTACTACCGTCACACTAACCACCCAGGTGGACTTAAGCAAAGAACAGCTCTAGAAATGCGTACAAACTACCCTGTACAAATGTTAGAGCTTGCAATTAAAGGGATGCTTCCAAAAGGACGTTTAGGACGTCAAGTATCTAAGAAATTAAACGTGTATGCTGGAGCAGAGCATCCACACCAAGCACAAAAACCAGAAGTTTACGAACTTCGCGGATAATTAATTAAAGGAGGGCTTACTTTGGCACAGGTTCAATACTATGGCACTGGACGTCGTAAGAGTTCAGTAGCGCGCGTGCGCCTAGTTCCAGGCGAAGGACGCGTTATCATTAACGGTCGTGATTTTGAAAACTATATCCCATTTGCTGCATTACGTGAAGTAGTGAAACAACCTCTAGTTGCAACAGAAACTTTAGGTAACTACGATGTACTTGTAAACGTAAATGGTGGTGGATACACTGGTCAAGCTGGTGCTATTCGTCACGGTATTTCTCGCGCTTTATTAAAAGCTGATCCAGAATACCGTCTAACATTAAAACGTGCAGGTCTATTAACTCGTGACGCACGTATGAAAGAGCGTAAAAAATACGGTCTTAAAGGCGCACGTCGTGCACCTCAGTTCTCAAAACGTTAATTTTTGCGAACTAAAAACCCCAACCATTTTGGTTGGGGTTTTTTTATGTTTAATTCCTCTTTTGTAATTTTTGTAGTTTGGAATATTTTAGTGTCACCGCCTTGCGTATGCTTCTTCTTTAGAAGTTTAGACTAATACGTATTAGGGAGGTTTATAAGTACTATGAATGTCATTGTCAGCTTACAAGAAAAACAAAAAGAAAAGCAGTTGAAATACGAGCGGAAGATGCTGCGAGAATTATCATTAAAAACATTGCGCTCAAATATTCGTGATGCCTTTCAGATGCAAGAACTTCATCGTCAGTATGAAGATTATTGTATTGAACTAGGGATAGAATCTTATTTATTAGGAGCGAGATACAGTAAATTTGGTTATTATGGTGAATCATTCTTTGATGTGAAATATAGAGCCTTGGAAGAAGAGCAACAATTAACTGAAACATTATTTCAATTTTTAACAAGTATGACTATGCGTGAAATTAAACTGCAAGACGAGGAATTACTTTTTGAATCTTGCCAGCAGTTTATCGGCCTGTGGTGGCAGGAAGGGTATGAAAAAGGTGAACGAAGATATCGATTAAAGCTACACTAAGACAAGCATAAACTTTCCTCTTGTCCCATATAAGTAATTAGAGGGACTAGCTGGAGGAGGAAAGGTATGAAGAGAATTCGAATTATCTCTTTTGCGCTCGCTGCGGTTGTTTTGTTTTTTTTAGTCAAACAAGAATTTCAAATTACAAAATCGTGGCGAGCCTGGAATTTGCCCTTATCAGGGAAAGTGATCGTACTAGACGCTGGGCATGGTGGTCCAGACGGAGGGGCTGTTGGTGGAAAGGATATTGTAGAAAAAGATATTACGCTTGAAATTACAAAAAAAGTACAAGATTATTTACAAGAACAAGGTGCGTTAGTTATTTTAACTCGTGAAGGAGATTATGATTTAGCTAACAAAGATACAAAGTCATATAGTAGGCGTAAAGCAGAGGACTTAAAAAGGCGTGTAGAGATTATTAATAAGCCTGATGTAGACTTTTTTGCAAGCATTCATTTAAACGCTCTAACTAGCGGTGGATCTAAAGGCGCACAAACGTTCTATTACCGTTCTTTAATTGAAAATGAACGGGCTGCGAAATTTATACAGGCTGAATTGAGAACGAGCTTAGAAAATACGAATCGTTCTGCTAAAACAATTCCTCACGTGTACTTATTGAAGTATGCTAAAAAACCGGGTGCTTTAATTGAGGCTGGCTTTTTGTCGAATGTGAATGAAAGGTATATGCTAAATTCGGAGAAGTATCAGCAAAAAGTAGCAGCTGCAATATATCGTGGTATATTACGTTATTTCACAGAAAAAGGAAATCCTCCGGAATAAGGAGGATTTTTCGAGTTTCTCTCGTTAACGAAGTTTTCCGAAAATATGTTATACTGGAAATGTAAACGCATTTATTTCAAAAATAAAGAGAGATAAATTTAATTAACATTACGTTATTTTTCATACAGGGGGCTGGGCTAATTATGGTAACAAAAGAGCAGGTAGTGGAAGCGTTGGAAGGGATTGTAGATCCGTTTTTACATAAAACGTTAAAAGAAACAAATGCAATTAAAGAGGTAACAGTCAAGCCTGAGAAGGAACATGTAAGTGTTAAAATTGCAATTGTAAAAACAGGTACAGCGGAACAAATGCAGTTGCAGTCTGGAATTGTAAAGTTAGTAAAAGAACTTGGGGCAACAACAGTTGGACTTCGTTTTGCAGAATTTACAGAAGAGGAATTAGCTCAGTTTGCACCACCGCAAGAGGAAGAGAAAAGTGAATCTTTATTATCACCGAACTCACATACAACATTTTTAGCAGTGGCAAGTGGAAAAGGTGGAGTAGGGAAATCGACTGTTTCCGTTAACCTTGCAATTGCTTTAGCTCGTTTAGGGAAAAAGGTCGGTATCATTGATGCGGATATTTACGGTTTTAGTGTACCGGATATGATGGGTATAGAGAAACGTCCAATCGTAAGAGGGGATAAGATAATACCAGTGGAGCGTCTAGGTGTGAAGGTGATCTCAATGGGATTCTTTGTAGAAGATAATGCACCAGTTATTTGGAGAGGACCGATGCTTGGGAAAATGTTAAATCACTTTTTCACTGAAGTAGAATGGGGTGATTTAGATTACTTAGTATTGGATTTACCACCAGGTACGGGTGATGTTGCTTTAGATCTGCATTCGATGTTGCCGGCTTGCAAAGAGATTATTGTAACAACGCCGCATCCAACAGCAGCATTTGTAGCAGCGCGTGCTGGGGCTATGGCTTTACGTACAGAACATAGTATTCTTGGCGTTGTTGAAAATATGGCGTATTTTGAAAGTAAAGCAACTGGTGAAAAAGAGTATGTGTTTGGAAGAGGTGGAGGAGATAAATTAGCTACGGAACTCCAAACAGATGTGCTTGGTCGAATTCCACTTCAACAACCGGATTGGAATAAAGAGGACTTTGCGCCGTCAGTATATGAAGATACACATACAACTGGTCTTATTTATCGTTCGATAGCTGAGACAGTTATTGATAAAACAGCTGTCACGCAAAAATAAAGTAGTAATGAGTGGACAATATATACATTGTCCACTCATTACTATAATTTTTATTGTTGTTCTTTGTTCCCACCTTGAGAACCACCTTCACCGCCTGCGCCTTTTTTATCAGACCCGCCTTTTTCGGCTTTTTGTACACCTTTACTAATGATGTCAATCATCTTAGCCTGGAAGAGTGGACTTTCGGCAGTTTCGGTTAGTACTTGTTGTAAATATAGACGATACTCTTTACTCTTCATTGTTTGTAACATCATTTTTTCTACTTCAGGATTTTTCATAATCTCTATAACACCTGATTGGTATTCAGGGTCTTTTAGTAAAGTTTTCATTAAGTTTGTTTGTTCTTTTCCCATACTTTTAGCAAACTTCGATGAGAACTCAGGGTCTTTAAAGAGCTTTTCCCAGAATTGTTGCCCTTTTTCGGATACCATTGCATCTTCAATCGTTTTCTTTACTACTGTTTCATCTAGTATGAGTGCTTGTTTCATTTTTTCATCAGTTAATACATCTTGGATCGCTTTTTTTCCTTGGTCTGTTTTTAAAATATCAACAATCATTTTTTTTGTTTGATCATAATCAAGTTCGGATTTTGCTTCTTTTTCTTGTGCACATGCCACTAGTGCGATAAATAGAAAAGAAGAAATCAAAACGAGCAGCAGCCGTTTCATAAATTGGAGCTCCTTTCAGCACAGTTCTCTTTTTTTAATATAAATCTCTTTAAGGAATTTATACATTAACATGGCTAGCTTTTTGAAATTGTCATTGATACAATTTAATTAGAAATATAAGAATAATGGGGGATGTGTTGTGAATAGCCGCAAGTGGGTACGACTATTTTTTACGACGTTGTTTCTGGGTGGGATTAGCACAGTCTTTATTGGATTTGTTTTAGAATGGGACAAGTACGCTAAATTTTTTCAAAATTTCGACGGAAAAGAGATTTTAGCAATTTCTTTTTGGTTGATGGGCGTAGGATTTATTTTTAGTGTTATAAGTCAAATGGGATTCTTTGCGTATTTAACGATCCATCGTTTTGGATTAGGGATGTTTCGGTCATCGTCTTTATGGAATGCGGTGCAACTCTTCTTTATTGCGTTCGTATTGTTTGATTTCGTTTATTTAAGGTCAGTACTTATTGCAAATGGGGAAGCTTCATTAGGGAATAACATACTTGTTGCGGGGATATTATTTGTGTTTGGGGCAATTGTCGCATACATAAAGAGTAAAGAAACGAATAAAAAAGCATTTGTGCCCGCTCTGTTCTTTATGGTTGTTGTAACAATTCTTGAATGGGTACCAGCGCTCCGGATTAATGATACAGATTGGTTATATTTAATGGTGATACCACTCCTATTATGTAATTCATATCAGTTACTTGTATTGCATCGTTTAATTGGACAAAAGAGTAAGTCAGCTTAATGAGGAGAGAGTGGATTTGTAATTAGCCAGATTCTTATTGTTTGTAAATGCGAGGATAAAAAAGCTCTGCTATTTTTCATTAAAATAGCAGAGCTTTTTATGTGTGAAGAATCGTGTAGAAAAGAATTACTTAATATCTTCGCTTTTCGTACTTGTGTTGGAAATAAGTTGTGATACAGATGTTTGTTCATATCCGTCGCTCTTTAATTTTTGTAAGAGTAATGGTAAAGCCTTATTTGTTTGAAGAGCAGAATCAGAAGCGTGTAATAAGACAATATCTCCACCCTTTAAATTGCTAGAGACTGTGGAAACGATTTTATTTACGCCGGGATTTTTCCAGTCATTTGAATTGTTACTCCAATGAACGATGGTGTATCCGAGTGATTCGGCTATTTTAAGGGTTGTTTTGTTAAAGTCGCCACTAGGTGGGCGTAATAGCTTGACTTGTTTTACGCCAAGTTTCGTAAAAACATCTTGCGCTCGCAAAAGATCTCTTCGTATTTCATTTGCTTCTAGTGAATTGTAGGATGTGTAATTATAGCCCATACTACCAATTTCATGTCCATCTTTCATGATTCGTTCGACAATATCAGGGTGTCTTTCGGCCCATGCAGCAGAGAGAAAGAAGGTTGCATTCTTAATTTCTCTTTCTTTGAGTGTATTAAGGATTGGAATAGCTTTTTTATCTCCCCAACTAATGTCAAACGTGAATGCAACTTGTTTTTTTGCGGTGTCCCCTTTGTAAATCACCTTAGGGCCAGTAGCGGTTGAAAAAGCAGATTCATGTGAATATGTTTTTAAAAAGAGTAGCCATGCTGTAAATAAGGAAAGTACGACTATTAAGCTAATGTGTTTAAATGTTCTTTTACTCGTAATAAAAAAGAAAAACATAATATTACGCCCCTTTGTCCAATCCTTTTCAGTTACATATATGCTTTAAATTTAAAAAAGAGAACAAGGGATTAACATCGTAGGTGGTGGATATAATGAATGATAGAATTTTATTTTTTGATGATACATTATTGGTAACTGAAAATGAGTGGGGCGTTTATTGATATATGTAAGGAACTATTGGGGTGATAATTTGCTTGGGATTATGTTAACGAAGGAAGAGAGAAAAGAAATGGAATACATACTGAAGAGAGAGTTAGAGGAACTTTTATTTGATTTTGAAGATGAGCGTATACATAGCGTTGTGAAAAAGGCGATGGAAGAAAGATATAAAATCATTTTTTGTTTATTTCGGAGAGTTGCTAATAGAGAAGAATGTATTCGGTATGTAAGAAAAAGAATTTTTTATTAAAAAGTGTTGACGTTAAGAGTGAGTATATGATAAATTAATAAACGTCGCTGATGCGGAAACGCAGAAAACGACAAAAAAGAAATTAAAAAACTTAGTTGACATCGAAAAACGAAGATGTTAACATAAGGAAGTCGCAAATGAGCGACCAAGTAGTTCT
>NZ_MACH01000135.1 GCF_001884065.1 Bacillus proteolyticus | reverse complement strand
TTATATAAAATTTATTTATTTTTAATAAAGTTATTATTTTACATAATTAAATTGAATTTCTTCCGTTTCTTTACGATAGCTGACAACTAAATCATAGTTTTGAAGGTACGAAAGATTATCAAAATCTATAAAAATAATATACCGTCTTTCTCAACTGACACTATTTCCCGAACTGGTTTCTCAGAAACAATTCCTAAAGAGTATCCTGGATGAATTGCACTATTTCCTCCGCACATTACAATAAAGTGAAACTTTAATCAGTGGGGGTTTTGTTCATCTCCCTCTGATTTTTAACCTTTACCAATCGGGCGTTTACGAGCAGTTTATCTACCACCTAACTTCTTTGCTCCAGCCGAATTTTGAGGTGTGAGTCTTACTGCCCGGCAAATAGCGGGATAAATTAAAGCGATTCATCATACTTTATACGCAATTCTTCCTTAAATCATCGTAGAGCATCATGTTCAATTGAAATTTTCATCTTCGCCCTTCCTGTTTACGCAAAATCTTTTTTGCCTAATCTTTGTTTTACAAAAACAACGAAAAGAATTAAAGCTATTAATCCAGAAATTGCACTACCAACAAATAAAATACGGTAACCAAACATTTGTGAAACAACTCCAAGTAAAATCGCACCTAATCCAATACCTAAATCAAATGCAGTAAAGAATGAAGCGTTAGCAACTCCTCTTTTACTAGGATCAACAATTGTCAGCATCGCTGCTTGCAAAGCGGGCTGTGCTGAACCGAATCCAACACCGTATAATGCTGCTGCGATAATTACACCAGTCAAACCATTTGAAATCGTTAATACAACTATCGCTAAAATGGTAATACATAGTGCCGGGAGTATGATAAATACTTCTCCATACTTATCTAATAATTTACCTGAAATCGGCCTTACAATTGTTAAAGCAATTGCATATACAAAAAAGAATGTCCCAGGATTCACATCAATTGATGACGCGAATAACGGTAAAAATGTTGTTATTCCTCCATATGCAAATGATAAAAAAAAACAACAATCGTTATTGATAAAACGGATTTTTCAAACAGCTGGATTTTCCCTTTTTCTTTTTGTGGCGTGAATGGTATTTTCGTTATTAACGATAATACGACTGCCATAAAGGATAAAAAAGTCGCTAACAAGAATAGACCATGAAATGAATAATTTTGTACAACCCATAATCCAATCATTGGGCCAATTGCCATCGCGATTGTCATCGCCATGCCATACCAGCCCATTCCTTCACCACGACGTGAATCTGGAATAATATCAGTTATCGCTGTTCCAACTGCTGTTGTAGAAACAGCCCACGTCACTCCGTGAATAACGCGTAAAACAGCTAAAAGGACAATAGTCGATGCTAAATTATACGAATACATCGTTATCCCAAAAAATATGAGTCCGAAAATAATAAAAGATCTTCTACCATATTGATCTAACATTCCTCCGATAATCGGTCGTATTACAACTGCAGCTATTGTAAACATTCCCATCATCAGTCCAACTTGTGATTCATTTCCACCAATCTCTTTAATAAAGAGCGGTAGCGTTGGAACAAGTAAATAAAACCCTGTAAATAAAAATAACATCGCGATAGTCATTTGAATAAATGATTTCGTCCATAATCGTTCCATTAAAATTCCTCCATAAACACGCAAAATATTGCAATCAACACATCAATTGTATATTTTTCATGCTCCTTTTCCCTCCGCTAATAGACGTATCTTTTCATAATAAATGGTCTACCATCAATTTAAGTTGGTCTTACGACTTTATACCTATGTTTTAAGCGAAAGTCCTATATATGTACCTTTATATGTTCTAAAAGAATATACTATTTTATTATTAAACTTAGGAGTGATCGTTTCATGTGGGTATCACCAAGAATAGTTACTGCAGTTCCGTCAGTTCCTTCAATACATGTCCCCTCTGTTCATACAGCTAGCTCCGATGTTGGTATTGAACTTCCTGCTACTTGGCAACAATTCCAAACTCCTGGGCAAGTCACCCCTGTATATTGGAATCATGGCACACATCCTAGTAGTACTGGTTTCTATAACCCAGGCTATCCTCCAATACCTCCTACTCAAATTTTTTATCATTTCCCATCAATTTACTTTCAAAATTTCTATGGTACTTTTAACATTTAAAAATAATAGTAATCTTTATAATATAAAAAGCACCAAAGGAACCGTTTTATCGGTACCTTTGGTGCTTTTTTATATACGTTATTTATTGTCCATTATTGACAGGGGCTTCTCCTGTGTTCCCACCAGTAGTTGGTGGCGTTGTTGCTGGTGGCGTTGGAGTTGTATTCCCTTGGCCCCCTCCACCGTTATTCGGTGGGGTTGTATCCCCCTGACCTCCACCGTTGTTCGGTGGGGTTGTATTCCCTTGGCCTCCACCGGTGTTCGGTGGAGTTGTATTCCCTTGGCCTTCACCGTTGTTCGGTGGGATTGTATTTCCTTGGCCTCCACCACTGTTCGGTGGAGTTGTATTTCCTTGACCATTTCCATTATTTTGTTCATTTTTCTTATTTAATTCATCTTGTTTCTTTTGCTCTTCTTGCTTCTTAAGCTCTTCTTGTTGCTTAAGTTCATCTTGTTTCTTTTGCTCTTCTTGTTTCTTAAGTTCTTCCTGTTTCTTTAATTCTTCTTGCTTTTTCTCTTCTTCAGTTTTTTGCTGTTGATCTTGTTTTGGTTGTTCCGTTGTATCCGGTACGCTCGTATTTGGAGATGAATCACGTTTTTCACCTTTTATACGTAACTCACTACCTTCTTGAATAACACTACTTGGCATTTTAAAGCGTGATTTATCTGTAGCCATCTCGCTCATCATTGATTTAAAAATCAACTGCGCAATTTTCGTATTTTTACTACTAATATACTCATCTTTGCCATCTTTCATATATCCAGTCCATACTGCCATCGTATATTGCGGTGTATAACCTGCAAACCAACTATCACGAGTTGCACTTTCTGGAATTCCATATTGTGCTAGTTGTTTTGAAGAATAGTTAGTTGTACCTGTTTTACCAGCTACATCTAAAGAGTCCACATTTGCCGATGTACCAGTACCTGATGTAACGACAGAACGAAGCATATCAGTAATCATATATGCTGTAGAATCCGCCATAACTTGTTTTGGTTTTTGTCCAAAACTTTGTGACTTGCCGTCTGGATAAACTACTTTCTTAACAAAATGCGGCTTCGTATACTTACCATCATTACCAAATGCCGCATAAGCACCCGCTATTTCAGTTGGTGATACTTCGTTTGTACCAATCGCTGTAGATTCTGTCGGTGCTGCATTAAATGTAATACCTAATTTCTCAGAGAAATCTTTCGATTTACTAATTCCCACTTCTTTTGCAGTTTTAATTGCCGGAATATTACGCGACATCTTTAATGCTTCACGCATAGTAATTGGGCCTAAATGACTTCTGTCTGCATTTCGAACTTCTTGTCCAGTTGAATATTTAAATGGCGAGTCATCAATTTGATGGTAAGTAGCCCATTTTAAATATTCAATTGCAGGAGCATAGTCAAAAATTGGCTTCATTGTCGAACCAGCTGCACGATCTAATTCAATTGCCATATTATGCCCTTTAAATACCGCTTTATTTTCACCACGTCCGCTACCTATAGCACGAACTTCTCCTGTTTTCGTATCCATAAATGTGAAAGCGCCTTGGAAGTTCTCATTTGGATAATTAATAATATTTTCATTTAAAAGCTTGTCAGCATAATCCTGTGCTTTTGGATCCAATGTTGTATAAATTTCTAAACCATCAGAACCAATATTAGCATCTGGTAGTTCTTTTTCTACTTCTTTCACAACCGCATCCATAAATGCAGGATATGGCATTGTTTGTACAGTTGCAGTCTTAAGTCCCTTTGTTACTGGAACTTTTGATGCTTCTTCCATTTCTGCCTTTGTAATATAACCATGTCGATTCATTAAGTTTAGTACAGTATTTCTTCTTTCTGTTGCCCTTTGAATATTTTCTGTTTTCGTTGGATCATAGTTATTTGGTGCTTTCGGTAAACCGGCAAGCATCGCAACTTCTGGTAAAGTTAAATCTTTTAATTCCTTACCATAGTAGTTTTGTGCTGCAGTTGCGATTCCATATGAACGGTTACCTAAATTAATTTTATTTAAATACATCTCTAATATTTCATGTTTTGAATATTGTTGTTCTAGCTTATACGCTAAATATATTTCCTGAACCTTACGCTTTGACGTTTTTTCCATCGATAAGAAGTAATTTTTAATAACTTGCTGCGTTATCGTACTTCCACCTTGAGAGCCATAATCTCCTTTAAGACTGACTAAAACCGCACGTGCAGTACCTTTAAAGTCTACTCCACTATGTTCATAAAAACGTGCATCTTCCGTCGCTAAAAATGCATTTTCTACCAATTTAGGGATTTGATCATACGTAACATTCGTCCGCTTTTCTTTCCCATATTCATATACCAAATTCCCGTCTTTATCATAAATTTTTGAGGATAACGGATTAACAAGTTTTGCTTTCTCAAGTTTCGGCGCATCCTTTATCATAACGAAAAAGGTAGCCACCCCTGCCACTAAACCTACAATACCAAGTAGTAAACAACTAATTAAAAATTTACGGAAAAACGATGTTTTACCTTTTGGTTTTGTTTTTTTAGAAGCTGGCTGTTTTTTCTTTTGAACTTGTCTTCGCTCCTCTCGAGAACGATAATTTTCTGACATGTTACTTTCTCCTGCCTTTCAATTCTCCCGTTGATTTACTTAAAAATATTGAGGTCACTTTCACAAATACATTTAGTCAAGAAAGTATATTGACCTGGAGCATTCAATATTTTCCCAATTCACAGATTATAAATTTTAGAATACTTCTTATACAAACTATTTTCACTTCTATTTTTTCTAATAATGCTGCCCCTTAAAGCATAGAATGTAAGAAGTGAATTTTTAATACCTTGTATAAATAATATACCTTTTTTTCAAATGGTCAATATTTTCTTATTTATAAATCAAAGGTGAAATAAAAATAGCACAACGATATGTACTTCGTGTGAACTTCCTTATAATTGCGTATAAAGAACATTTGATATATCGCATATAAATATAATACCTCTTTAATTATTAGGATTTCAACACGACAATCCCCTTATCTAGAAGAAACCATCTAAAATGAAAAGTAAGGAGTTGCGTATTGATGAAGCTCTCTCCCGTTATCTCAAAAAATATAGTTGCTGTAGGCTATAATCCTTTTTCAATGATTTTACGTATTCAACTAAAGAATGGTATGTATGATTTCTTTAATGTACCAGAAAGCATTTACACCGGTTTATTAAACGCACACTCTAAAAGTTATTATCATAATACCTATATTAAAAATTCTTACCGCTACACTAAAATTTAAACTCGATTGGCATACAAAAAAGAAAGGCGAATCAAATTCCCTTTCTTTTTTGTATGTTTTCACTCGCAATTTACCTTCTATCTTCTTTTATTAATTTCATCGTACGCTTGGATTTGTCTTTTAAGTCGCCTGTCGGCTTTTTTATCATGTACGACAAGAACTGCGTGTATCGCTCCTGGAACCCAAAAAATCAAGGTTAAAATGAAATTAATAATCGCTTGAAACGGCTTTCCGCAAAATAAAACAGCTACTGGCGGAAGTAGAATTGCTAATAAGTACATCATGTCTAAAAAACTCCTTAATGTTTATTTTTTCAATTCTTACCCATCCATCTCCTACACTATCAAACCTATGAAATTATATTATTTCTAAAAGCATATATAAGAATTCGCCATTACAAAAATCACATATAATAGTATAACTAAATGAGGAGCATCTCACTAACGTTAACAAGTTATTTTCACTTGTTCGTTTATATGTATATTCTACACCTATATGAAAAAGCCTACAAAATGAATTAACACATCAATCTTGTCCTACATCTAAAATTGAAATACTCCAAAATTCATTGAAATGAGTATTTCATCACCTTTTCTTAGATTCCAATCGTTGTTCCTCTACTATTTCGGTTAATCCAATTGCTGAAATTACAGTACCTATTGCCTGTATCCAAATGCCTATTAGCCCTATTATACGTTGAGCTTCTTTATCTATATTACTGTCTTCGTTTCCCTTTTCTTCTTTTGATATATTTTTAATACCTTGATATGCTTGTAATCCCGCACCTAAACTTTGCATTGAATTCCCTAATACGATAATCCACTGTATTCCATTTATCTCATTCAATGCTACTTCTACTCCTAAAAAAGCACCAATTGATTGCAAACTATTTCCAGTAATTATAAGGAAATCATTTTCTTTCATTTGTTCATTGAGATTAAAATACGTTCCTATTACATTTGAAATATTACCTAAAGCTAATAACTCAATCCCCGTTTTCGCTAGCGCTTTATTTTTGTTATCTATAGTTATCTCTTGCTTCTCACATTTATCTTCATCTTTCGCATCAATAGTTGCTATGATTTGTAATATATATCCGAGGGCTTGTAATGAACTCCCTACAATAACAAGATCCGACTCAATCTTTTCTTCTCCTGAAAAACCTCTAGTTGTTCCAATTGCTGCTGTAAGATTTCCTCCTACTTGAAACCAGGCCCCTGTCAATTCTAAATCGCGTAGGTTCATTTCCCATCACCTATATTAAAATTTTCTAGTACATTCGAAACAAACAAATATCACCTTCAATTCTTTATTTTATTTTTCATATGTAATTTTGTGCATCACATAATGTACTAATAATACAAAAGAGCACCATTCAGGCGCTCTTTTTGACAAGGGCTTTCTCGATAAATGTCTAATTTGCAAATGCTTTTTACATACTTCAATATATGCTTGTCCTTCAAAAATGTGCATATCACATTTAATACCTAGCTAAACATTAAACGCATATCGGACATGTCAATGAGTCTCCGTTTTTATCTATTGATATATTTAATATATAATGGATTGCTTTATGTGACCATATTTCAGGTGTAGGAGATTCTTTTACATATTGAGGTGCACAGGAGTGAAGCATTGGAGTGCTAATACTTCCACCTGGATCTAAAGCAACTACGGCCATGCCATTTGGCAATTCCATTGCCATGGACTGCGTGATACCTTCAATAGCAAACTTCGAAGCACAATATGGAGCAAGCTCAGCCTCACCTTCTCTTCCCCAACTAGAGCTCATATTAATAATAATCCCTTCTTTTCTAGCTATCATCGCCGGGACGAACGCCCTAATGACATTTACTACCCCGTTCACATTTACACTCATTACACTTTCAAATTCTTGAGCGGTAACTTTCCATAACGGTGCGTTTTGATTAACAATCGATGCATTATTTATTAACATATCAGGAGCCCTATACTTATTAAGAATACAACTTGCCCATTTACTAACTTGGTGATGATTTGAAACATCAATTATTTGAAAATCATGTGAAGTACCGTAATATTTATTAAGCTCTTCAATTTTATTTTTTGAGCGTCCACACCCTACTATATTCCATCCCAATTCATGAAACCTATCAACCAATGCACGTCCTAACCCTTGCGTTACTCCAGTAATAATTACAAGTTTTTCAATGTCGTTTCGCTCCAACTTCATCTCCTCCTTTCAATTAATATTACTCTTTTTATTCTTATTCAAATTCTTACTTAAGTATCAATTCATTTCATACTTTAGGAGTATTTTTGATATTACATATTACAAACAAAAAGAGTAACCATCATAGTTACTCTTTTTGTTTGTATCTTTATTATTTTTAAATTGTATCTGCTCTTTCCTACATTTCTCATATCAATAAATATAGGTTACACATTGATGAAAGTATATTTATATTTATGTTTACAGTTCGATTTATCCAAATACTTTTCAATCCACATTTTCAACATAACATGATCCACCTTTATCCAAGTATTTTCACGTAGCCTTAAACACGCTTTCATTTAAATTCTCAATCTCATTTTGCAACTTTTTAAATTGTTCAAAATGCATTGTTATAGATTGAATACTATTCCTTTCAACATTTTGCTTCACTAATAAAACGCCTGTATCGTGAAAAATCGCTTCAAGTTCTTTCCTTATAGATACTTTCGTAATATATGCTGTTTTAATTGCCGATAAAATCGCTATTTCATTAAACTTTAATTTTATTTCATTAGGACAAAATGCTTTTTCGATCAATGTAACATCATTACTACAAATAAAAGCAACAAGTTTACTTGATTCTACATCTGTTAAATCTACTGTTTTTATAACATTATCCATTACATTTCGCCTCCTTTAATTCCGTATATATTAATTATTAGAATTTGCTCTTTATAAAATTCAACTCTTCATTAAATTTAACATACTTTTTGCTAAATTGATTAAATAAAGCTTCAAACGTTTCCCTATCCCACAATATTTGCCACATGAACCAATTAAACTATACCTTCATATAGTAGTGCAAACAATTACTTATAAGGTAGGTGAAAATTATGCCCTCAGTTGTTGGGAATTTAGTTGTACAAAATAGTAACGGATCTTTCAACTTAGGTGATTTCTACAACGTTTCTCCAAAGGAGAATACAAAAGCTTATAACGGCTCTGGCGCATCTAACGTTGGTTTCATTGTGAACACTTTTAGCGGGGTTAGCGCGACTAATACATTTGATTCTGATTTAGCAGATCAAAACCAAGTTGGTACGGCCTAACCAGATCTGTAATCAGATTTGTATAATATTTTTAAATTTGTCTATACTATACTCAGGCTGATAAACAGCTATCGTTAATTTTTTGAGTGCCCAATCTTTTTCTCCCTTTCCCTGGGGCTAAGCAGCTAGTTTGCATCTAGCTGCTTTTTCATTTAATTCTTTACCTCTTCAAAAATAGTAAGGGTTTTGTCTATTATCCATTGACTATTAATCCATAACAATTGGGCTTTTGCAGGCAGCCTGACGTACAGCCAAATTTCGAGGTGTGAATCTAACTACCCACCAATAGCGGGACAAATTAAAAAAGCTAAATTTCAAAATTCAGCTTCTTTTAGGTTACATCAATTATGTCCATTGTAGAAAATATATATGTTTTATAAAATGCATCTGTACATTTTACAATTTGTTGAATAGGATTTATATGAACCACTGTCATATAACTTGTAAGTATGTATCCTTCTTCAAAATATGTCACTAACATCTCTTCTTCAGACAATAATGAAGTTAATAACTTGTCTGTAATACTTTCTTTCGCTTCATTAGTTATTAGCGGTCTTTGGACTTTTAATTTCTCTCCAATAATTTTTTTCATACTTAATAATTGTTCCGACATTACTGTAAACGGAACCCACTCTCTTCCTGTTTCCTGTATCTTTACATAACTCATTTTCTTTACTCCTCAATTTTCTATATCTATCCATTCACAAAATAGAAATTTCACTTCTAAATACACTTTATCCATCTCTTATTTAATATGTAGCGTAGCTTTCCAATTCAAAACTATTTATGAATTTGTAGAAATCTCCACTACAAAAGAACATTTGTTCTCAACATACACGAACGAACGTTCTTTTGGAAGTGCAATATGTAAATTTTTCAAACAAAATGTAACTTTAATCTATGAAGTTTATTCATACCCATTGATTACTCCCTATTATTAATCAATTTTCTTTGCACTTCCTATCACACCATAGAATACGTGTAGCAACAATAAAAGCGACTCCACCCAATGAGGAGTCGCTTTTATATTTCTACTTTTCTATCCTAACTAACGTTCTTTCTGGAATACAAATTTCAGCTACATCAAAATGATTTATTTTCAAATTTAATCCCCCTACTTTTTCCTGATTTTCTTCACCAACCCAACAACTATATAATTCAAAGTAATCTCCTTCTTTTAAATACCCTTCCATAATCGAGCATAAAGTTAAAAGTTTATTTTGAGATTCTTTCTTATCAACTAATCTTTGCCACTCAACCAGTTCTATTCCCCATCCTGATGATACTTCATAAATGTAATTTGTTTGAAATTGATGCTTTTTTACAACTTCAAGTAAACCTTCATCTGAAAAGCACGGTCCAATTATGATTAAATCATTGGAATCTTCTGGGGTTAACGGCACTTCTACATTACAACCTATATAACTAGCTAAACTCATTTTTAACTCCTCCAATATTATTCAACAAAGCTCTTCATAAATACATTTATTTATTCATTTATACATTCATTTCCTGCATAGATAAAAGAAATTTTAGTTTTACTATTCATTAACCATCCATCGACATAAGCATATACTTTTATTATGAACGGAAATCACAAAATTTTCGAAACTTATAAAGAATGTAAAACAATACATTCTTTATAAGTTTCATACATTTCGACAAATCATTTCACTGATCCTGCTATGTGCGGGATAATAATCAGTAAGGACGAACAAAGTCAAAACTAATTATTTCATTACTTTACTTTCTCTATTGATTAAGTTTAGGTTGCATAATAATATGTAATTCTCTCTCTGTTTCTGTTTTTTTCGGATTCCGATAATATTCCAGTTTATATTCTATTACTTCATACTCAATCATCCCAATCTTTATCCCTTTTGTTTCTTTTAATACATCTAGTAAAATACTTATATTTTCATTAGCTGATTCGAAAATTTTCCCTCCGCCTTCTCTTTTAAAAATAACTTTCATATATTCTCCTCCAAGTTAATTTAATAATCTAGCAAATCTAAAAATATTCATATTATAATATAGAACACTTTTTGCAATAAAAATTTCTACATTTCATTTCGTATAAAGTCAATTTACTCTCCGATAATATGGTATGTATCATTCTTTAAATTATGTCTTCTATTCATTCTCTAAGAAAATACAAAAAATATATTTAGTTTATATTTAACAAGATTAATTAACTAAAATATTATCATTTCAACATTTTGCGAATTAAATTGCTTATTCCTTTTATCTACATACAAATTTTCCCATTGTAATTCTTAATATTTAAATGTAATATTGTATTGTCTTACTATCTATTTATAACACACACACTAACGTGAAAAGGGAACTCTATACGAGTTCCCTTTTCTATTGAAAATAAAAAAACAGAAATATAGCATTATGCTAAATCTCTGTTTTTCTTCTAAACCTTATTTCTCATCTAAGAATTTAAATGTATCTTTAAATTCTTTATCTGTTACTTTAATATCCGCATCTTTCAATAGATCATTGATTACTTGTTGTTTCCATTTACCTGTCGCATCTTGCAGTCTTTGTTGTTCTAAATCTTTTCGAATCGTATCTTTTACTTCATCGTATGGTTTCAATTCTTTTTTATCCGTCACTTTTATTATATGATAACCATAAGATGTTTTTATTGGCTCACTTACTTGTCCTGCATCTAATTTATACGCAGCTTCTTCAAACTCTTTCACAGTTTGACCAGGAGCAAAACCAGCTATTTCTCCGCCCTGTTCCTTTGAACCAGTATCTTCCGAATATTGTTTCGCTAAAGCAGTAAAATCTTCACCATTATTTATTTTCTCTTTTACTTCTTTCGCAGTTTTTTCATCTTTCACTAAAATGTGACTTACCTTCATTTCAGGTTTATGGTTATCTTTCACATCTTTATCTGTGACAGTCGCTCTAATCGCTTTCTCAAGCGCAATTTCTGGCTTCATTTTCTCTTTTAGTTCATCTTCATTTTTTAACCCTACTTGCTCTAAAGCCACATCAAACTTGTCACCCATTTGTTCCTTCGCTGCGTCTACTTGTTTTTTAGCTTCTTCATCTGAAACTTCATATTTATCTAGCAATGCCTTATTTAACATCATTTGAGATAAAGTACTTTTTCCATATGTTTGCCTTAATTCTTTACTTAACTCTTTCTCTGTCACGTTTCCTACTTTTGATGTTGCAACATTTTCTGCGGAACCACACGCAGACAATGCTAGCGCCACACATGTAATAATAGTTCCCATAAATAGCTTATTCTTTTTCAATTCAAATACCTCACTTTGATAATTGTATATTAGGAACTATACAGCGCTATTGTGAAATTAATGTGTTTTCCGCAAGTATTTCTCTTCATGTCAGAGGCAAGATTTATTAAACACTAAAAGCTGGCATGCAGCCGATTTTTTAACATCATTTAATCTGTACATGTTCTTCTTTGATCCATTTGTTTCCACCTATATCTACATATCCATCCTGACGATTCCAAATACGATAAGGAATTTTCACATCGACCGCACCTGTATCATTCCCGTTTGGTCCATCGTACGTTCTAATTTCATATCCAGGTGTGTATTTTGAGTATGCATAGTACCATTGCACATTAAAATGCTCTAACTTAGCCCACTGTTGTTCTCCACCTAAACAAATCATATCTTTTTCGCCACCTTCCCAATAACCTTTAAAAATTAAATATGGGATTTTTTTCGTAAGTCTTCCTGTAAATTGTGGATTCGCAGGATTTTCATATAAATTAATGCCGTATCCATCATTATATTTTGAAACTGCAATACCAATTCCATTTGGTTGCTTACTATCTCCAATACTAGATTGATTTGTTTGATTTGAACCTATAAACCAAGAAAGATTTTTATTCCCAATTAATTGATTTAAATCACATTTTCCAATACCAGGAACATTTCCTGAATCAGTATATTGCCAAATATCACAAGGGTATGCTGGTTTATTCCCTCCATAACGAGGAATCCAAATAAAATCAGCATCAATATTGCGAGCTCCAAATGATATATACGTGTGATGTCCTACATATAAACCAATTTTTTTTGCACCTAATCGGCGTAATTCATCAATAAATGCTTGAGTCCCACCTTGCATATCTACCATTGTTTGAACTTCTACATCTGCCACCCAAAATTTGGCATTTTTATCGCCACGATTCCAAAAATCTTGCGCTTCTTTTTTTGCATCTGAAATAGATATATAACGGCAAAATGCATAATTTCCAAATGGAATACTACGTTTCTTCATTTCTTTCACATAACCTTGATACATAAAATCCGCAGTATTCGAACCATCTTGAACTCTAGCAATAACTAAATCTAGCTGAGCCGCTGCAATATCCCAATTAATATTTCCATTCCATTTCGAAATATCTACAATATAACCCATTATTAATCAACTCCTTTTTTATTAGCTTATTCAAAGCTTGTTTTATTGTTAGACCCATATGCCTAATAACAAGCCTCTATAAAACAAATAAATATATTTTCATTATTTTTTAAAACTATATAATTTCTTTTTATTCATAATAAACAAGTTCTTCTCTTTTACATTTATTAACGATAAGTATACGTTTTCTTCATACTAAATAATGGGATAAAACTATAAATAATGTGCATACTATATATAAGCAATTTTTGCTTATACTCATGAATGGCCTCCAAGATTTTTCAATCTCCCTGTAAAAGGTAGCTAAAAAAGCTGCCTTTTTACAATTTATAGTTAATTACTGCTTACTCCCTCGTATTAGTATTTTTTAAGCTTTGTATTAGCATGCATGGTATATATTTTTTTACAGCGCTATTTTGATACGTATTAGAAATAACTTTTCCTATTTATGAAAATGTCCTTTCCTTTACATAGTTATAAAACAATTTAGAAAAAGTATTTTAAATTTCCACATCTTACTTTCAAATGAAATGGTGAAATACAGTGAAACTTTAATCAGTGGGGGGGCATCCCCATTGATTATTAGCCCTCACCAATCGGG
>NZ_MACH01000134.1 GCF_001884065.1 Bacillus proteolyticus | reverse complement strand
GGTATCATAGCGAGGTGAGAGTCTTTAAGGGTTCTCCTTAATAGGAGGAAACGGATATGGAAAGAGTGCAAGCGATTATTGACAGTAATCTGAAATTCAAGAGCTGGGTTAAACAGGTACTAGCTATAGGCGGAATGTTAGGGTTCTGCTACTTGGTATTATATGTTTTATGTTTCTTATTTGCTATGTAAATACTATATAACT
>NZ_MACH01000133.1 GCF_001884065.1 Bacillus proteolyticus | reverse complement strand
TTACCGAACTTATTGTTGTAGTCTTCCCAGACTTTCTTACCACTCAGTTCTGTTGTTTCTGTATTTTTGTAAATGTTTGTAATCGTTGTTCCTTCTACTTTTGTTTCGTAGCCATCAACTTTTACTTCATTTACTGTGTACGTGTACGCATTTCCTTGTTCATCGTACTTTGGTAGATCTTTAAAGCTGAAAGTCCAGTTGCCTTCTTTATCAGCTTTCACTTCTTCTGTTTTGAACTCTTTACCATTTTGAAGCAATTGAACTGTGATGCTTTCTGGACGTGTGTTGAACTTGTTGTTGTTGTCATTCCACATCTTCGTTCCTGAAACAGATATAGTTTTCACTTTATTTGGAATATCCAGTTCGACTCCATTTTCATCATCTGATTTTATTTCAAACTCTACTTTTTTCTGCGGATCGAAATCAATATAGTCTGGAGCTGAAACCTCTTGCACATAATATTTGCCTGGTGATAATTGAGGAGTTTCAACTATCCCTTTTTCATTTGTTTTATATTCGCCCCCAACTTGTTCACCAGACTCTTTATACAACTTAAACGAAACATTCGGGATTACTTTTTCTTTATTTCCTTCAATATGCTTAACAATTTTCAGCTTTCCTTTTGGAACCTTGTTACCAGTAGCACCACCACCAGCTGTCATATTTTCGACTGGATGAGTACCCGACTCAGTAACTGGTTCTTTGTTTAGAACTTGGTAATCAATCGTATAATCATTCTTAAAAAACTCTTGCTTCTTTCCGGCTTCCGTTATAGTAGATGTATAACCAATCGAAAAGGCGGCAAGACGTGCTTTATCCTTATTAAGCATAACTTTAAATGATCTGTCACCAGTAAAGGTAATCGTTCCGTAACCTTGCTTTTCAAACTCTTGTAGCGTTAAATATCGATTACCTAGATAATTATCTACACTTATATAGAAACTATCCTTATTAAGTGTTTGACCTTCCTGTAAATTATCAGTCACAACAATATCACGACTTAACTCTTCTTTATTTAAATTTATATTCAAGAACCAACGTACTTCATTGTCCTTACCTGAGTTCATATCACCAGTTTTATAAAAAAACGGTGGCTTTCCAGGATCTGTGCCACCACCACTACTTGGACCGGTAATTGTTACAGACTGCTTATCTACAGTTGTACCGAAATTAGTTTCAATCTCTTTCTTTTGATCCGTTCCTACATTAGTAGCTTCCACGAAAAAGTTTAAATACCCTTGAATATTTTCATATGTATCCACTTTATCATTAAATGTACATACCACAGTACCTGCTGTAACTTTACAAGTGCCATAGTCATTTAATGGAAACTCTCTATCTAATCCTTTTAATTCTGGAGGCAGTGTTAATGTTAGTGTGTCTCCAGGCTTCAGCCTAAGTCCATCTTTTTCACTGAAGTTTACAGTTACTTTAGTCCGTTCTGTGGTACTTAGATTTGTTTTACCAATCTGAAAACTATCCACAAGTCCTGCTGTATTTAACTCTTGTGCATTTGCTATTATAGGTAAAAGACTTTGACCTATAGTAAACATAAAAATCATTATAATCGAAAAAATCGAAGTTATTCTTTTTAAATACATACGTTACCCTCCCTATAAAATTCAATGTTTCTAGGTTCTGGTACAAACATACTATGAAAAAAGTTCTACTCTTCAATGCCATTAAACTATTTTACTTACATATACTTGATAGCTATTACTATCTTTTTCTATTTTTTCAACCTTTCTATTGCATAAAATAAGCTTTGCGGCCTATCCTTTCGAATAGTGTGCTAAAAATATTTTCTAGTCTTTTTTGTTTTTCTTTTTCCATTTGCACCAAATGTTACTATACCGTCTGGACGGTTATAATTCAACACTCCATACTATTGTTCTATTATTCTGTCAAAAAAAATCACCACTGGATTAAATAGACCAATGGTGATTTTTTTCATTCTATAGTTTATATATTCTATTTATAGGAAGCATTAATAAGAGCTTGAATCACTTTTTCTCTTAATTCAGAACTTAGTCTTCCGATCCCTAAATATTCCGAATACCATAATCCATCAGCTGCTAATCTAATAATTGTGGCACAAACAGAATCCATTTCATCATTTTCTATTTTAGTTTGCAATTGCTGAAATGATTGTTGTAATGGCTCAAGTAATTCAGGTTTTAGCATTAATGCAGCCATCATACTACTACACAACTCTTCTGTTCTTTTCTCATTCTTTAATCTTTCCTCTACAAAAGAACGAACCCACCTTCCTTTTTTCTCTAAGTCTTCCGCTACTTTATTGTGAATAGCACCTTGATACTCCTCCGTTCTTTTGAGTATCATACCCTCTATTAAAGCTTCTTTATTTGAAAAGTGATATAACAATCCACCTTTACTTATACCTGCCTCTTTTGCTACTGCTTCTAAAGTTAGTTTAGCAACCCCTTTATATTGCACAATTTGAGAAGCGGCAGCTAAAATTTTTTGCCGTGTTATGCCCGTGTTCATTCCTTTTTAAAACCCCTTTTCTACTAAATTTATATAAATACGAATCTTATTTTTAATATTGTTGAGTACTACTAAGTATTTCCTTTATACAACAAAGGCTTCATTACCTTTGAATTGTTAGTTGATTCTTCTATTAAAAATTTCCATATCATTCAATATGATAACATCAAACATACAACGTTGACTATACATCTATACTTTCATATTCATTCCTAATATATCCATTAATAAAATTTACCGATTTAGTCTTTCTTATTACTTTATAAGACGGCAGTAATTCTTTCAGCACTAAATTAAAAATGTTATTCCTCCTGTTGAACTGAGGAATAACATTTTACTTAACAAATTTGCTTCCAACTAGCATCCTTCACATCTTCACTAGTCGGCTTTCTAACTGATTTCACAAAACATTCCTCGCAAGCACCAAATGCAATGAAATTTTTCTGTGCTTTTCTTAGCGAAGCTTCATTTGCCCCGCCTTCAAAGTCAGGATCGTTAAATTGAACTTCATCATCTTCCCAATAACATATATTACAAATTTCATATGTACCTGGTGGCTCTTCTTCTAATGTTCTATATCCGCAACATGGACATGTATATTTCATTTTATCACTCCATTATTAACTTGTTTTTTCTCCCATATATTCCGACCCACAAAGAATGTAACAGCGCAAATCATAGTTATCCCTATGAAATACATCATTTCAAGAGTACGAACTTCTTCATATGCAGCTGGAACTCCTACTATTACAGACAAAAAGATAAAAACAATACTAAAAGCTAAAAGTAGATATAATAATAAAGATATAATATAGCTTAATTTAAATCGTAAAATGATACCTCTAAATAATAACTCTCCAAGAAGACATCCACCTAAAATAATAGGTACTCCGAAATACAATGTAAGGACTCCCATTTGCGAAGTAGATTGAATTACCTTTCCAAGTATGTTCGGCGAAGTCATCTCATCATTTTTTCCTATCCTATCATATAAATCAAGTGCCGTTGCTGAAATAAAGAAACTTAATATAGAAAATGAGTACGGAATTAAAAATTTGCTCACTCTCATTCACCTCACTTTTTTCTTTACCTATATTATTCATTATTTCCTATCATTTTCATATAAGAAAATGATAGGAAATAATGAAATATAGATGGAAGAATTTCTATATAAAAAAACCTAAACCATCCGCTCCCTATGTTCTTTAGGAGAGATGGTTTAGGTTTTTTATTAGAAAGTAGTACCTTCTTTTTTATAATATTCTTTTGAAATCTCTTCATAAAATGCTGCCGATGTTGCGTAGAAATAAGGCGCCAACCATAAGAAACCGATTCCTATAGTAAGAATACTTAAAATGAACCAGCCAATGAAGCTTAAGCATAGTAAAAAGTAATCCATTTTATGCCCATCCATCATACGGCGACTTTCAGTAATTGCTTGATTCGCTGTGTATTCTGGGTGATCATTCAAAATAAAGTACGTCATAGCATAAGAAAATGATTTAATAATTCCCGGAATAATAAGAAGTAATGTCCATAGAATCAAGTATACATACATTAGTAAATATGTTAAAAATGCCTTCATAAATTTACTTCCGTCGCTAAACCATCTAAATAAATGACCAATGCGAGCACTATTCCCACGGATTGCATTTAAAACAAGATAATAGGCACCTATTGTTAACGGACCGATAACAAGCATTGCAATAATACTTACTGTAAGCGAATCACTTGCTTCTTCCCAACCCCAAAACATCGAAAAAACACCTGTGACTAGAAGTTCCACAGCTCCAATAAGAATTCCAAGTAATAGTGTTGCACCTACCGCTAATCCCCATTTTCCTTTTAATGCATCAAGTGCTTCTCTTTTCAACTGACTTATCATATATAACCTCCTAATATTATTTCTATATTAGTATACCATTTATATCAAAAATTCCACAGATTTTCCTGAAATAGAAGTATACTACTTTTTTTGATATGTATTGATATATGTGCGCTGTAGCTGTACTAATATATGGATGAAGTCACTCATTTTCCTATAACAAAAAAGCTTACCTTTCATAATAGGCAAGCCTTTTCAAATTAATTCTCACTTATTCTCTTCTTATACCAATCCTGCATTCTCTCCGCATCTTCTACTCTCGTATGCTCTAGTTTATAATTCGATGATGCACTAGAAAACGTATACGTACATAAATCCGCCCGGCGCTGGAAATATGATTGTGTTTTTTCAATTGATTGGACGTGTCTTCTTCTTACAAGTCCTGTATGTTTCCCAATACTACGATGTATAATCGTAATTTGCTCTCCGTTTACACTGTAACCATTTGTTTTAAATGTTGCATATCCAAGTGTAAAGATGAGGATCGCGAGCGGAATTAACGCCCACATGATGAAATACTTTTCAAAGTATATACTTATTCCAGTAAGCGGGATTGCAAGCATGGCAAAGAAGATGAAACTATCAATAAGATAGCGGCGCAATGCTGCTTTTGGTAATGAAATAATATTTGCGTTCAATTCGTATGGTAATTGTAAATGGGCGAGTAACTGTTGCACGCGATCTTTTCGAATGATAGGATGCAGTGTAACTTTTTCCTCTTTTCCCTCACTTTGAATGACTTCTACTTGCACAGCACAATAACCGAATGGTTGGCGTAAAATACTTTCTTTTATCGTAATACCTTGAATACGATGTAACTTTAGTACGAGTTCTTTTTTCTCAAGTAATCCTTGCGAAATGCGGACTTCATCATTTCTTCGATTCACTGTGAAATCTCCATGTTTTAACGCATAACCAATTGTCGATATAATCCAAGAAATAACTAGTAAAATAGCTACCATGTAAATCCATCCATATATATCGTGGTCCATTACATATGACTCTACGCTATTTTTGATCCATTTCGGAATATACTCATCCACTTGGTTATAAACGAAAAATATTAAAGAGAATAATAATCCAAATTGACCAGATGTAATAGACGCTAATAAAATTTCTTTCCAAGTTAACTTGTATTCTGTCGCTTGTGTTTCCTCTGTCATGATTTCTTTTTCTACTGCATGTTCTGCAGATTCATCTAACGTTGCTTCTACTTTCACTTCTGGAGTCGGCTCATTTAGTAAGGAAATAAGCTCCTTTGCCTCATCTTCCGTAATACCAGCTAAGCTCACTTCTGCGTCGTCGTCTCCGCCAGCTGTTTCGATTTGAATTTTCTTTAAACCGAGCATTTGATATAGTACGTTAGAACTTGTATTAATTGTTTGGACACGCTCTTTATTTAAGTAGCTCTCCTTCTTCACAAAAAGCCCTTGTTTCACATGTAATACGTTATTTTCAACCCAGTATGTTGTGTAATACCATTTTTCAAACGCTGAAAAAACGGTGAGTAAACCGAATCCAGCGGGAATTAAATACCAAAATGGGAACTTTCCGTTTAAGCTAAACATGAAAATAATGAGTGGTATAAAATCTGTTATTTTTAATTCTAATAACATCGTAATGGGATGCTGCCTCTTATACATCCTCATCACTCACTTTCGCTAATTCTGCGATTCTCGTTTTTAACATTTCCGCTTCATACATCGTTAAGCCTGGAATGCTATGAGAAGTTGCTGCTGTTGAAATGTGTAATTCTGCTAGGCCATATTTTCTCATAATCGGACCTTGTTCAATCGTAACATGCTGCACACGAATCATCGGCACTAATACACGTTTTACAACGAATAGACCGTGCTGAATTTCAAGCTCTTCTTCGTTTAGTTGATAGCTGTAATAACGCTGACGTAGTTTCGGGAATAAGAAGTACTCAAATGGTGCTAGCGCAACCGTTAATCCGATTAACACGTACAAAATCCATGCCCACCAATCAAACTTTATCATGAGGAAAAGGTAAGCTAAAATGACGAGAATACCGATTCCTTCTTCAATTACAGCACGAACTTTCCACACCTTGACCATATCAGGGTGAATTTCATTTTTCAATGGATCCATGTAACCACTCCAAATCTATTAATCTAATATATGAATTCTCTCAAACTATATTTTACATAACTTTACATAAAATTGAAATTTTATTATTTATCCGCTTTTTTTTCAGGAATAAAATATCCGAACCAAAGTAACCACACGAAACCGATTAATACAAACCAACCTTTATCCGCTTGAAAAGCCTCAATCATACCTGGAATTTTATAAATCCCAATGAATCCAAGAAAACCGAGCCACCAGTTTTTTTGCATTTTCACCTTTATTCCTCCTTCATAACGTTTTTCACATTTTGAATCCAAATTTCTTTATACTTTAAATCGAATCCTATTAATATGTAATTACTCATATTATCAATAACGAGCGCTAACGTATGCGCGTTTTCTTCTGTTGCATGTTGTGACACAACACCAAGTCTCGCGCCTTGCTTCAATAAATCGTGGAATCCATTTAAGAAATCTTCTTGTATTTCAAATAAGCGTTTCTGATACTTTTCATTTCGCGTCGCAGTTACGATGAATTCATTTATAATGCGTAATATACCTTCTTGACCTCTATACTCCGACAACATATGTAAACCATCTGCAATTAACTTTTCTTCAAAGTTTTCTTTCGTATATTGGTCTTTATCGAAGTAACTCACGAAATGATATCCAGAAAAAATCTCTTCAAATAAAAAATCCACTAACGCTTCTTTAGACGGAAAATGATAATAAATAGCTGGCTTTGATATACCTACTTCTTTCGCAATCATGGAGAGACTCATCTTTTCAATACCATGCTCTGCCATTAGTTTAAATGATGCCTCTACAATGTGCTTCGATGTTTGTAAATTTTTTGTCATACTGTACCTCACTTGTTTTTACTTACCGGTCGGTAAGTGAATTGTAAAATGAAACGGAATGATTTGCAAGGAACTTCTTGATAAATCTAGAAAAGTATAAAGTAAAACAACATATAACAATAAGGAGGACATTTATATGGGACTTGGTGGTAAAGGCGGTAGCGGCGGAACTGGTGGCGGTGAAGCTGGACAAGCTGGTAAGAGCGTTAGTAGCGGCTACATATTACTCATTGTGCTCTTTATCATATTAATCGTAGCTGGAGTCAGCTATAGTGGACTTGGTCTTTAACTTTCACCAGTAATGTTCGCAAAATAGAAAGCACTGGCTATATTAACGGCCAGTGCTTTCTATTTTCAGCATTCTTCTACATCATGTGTGTTTCATTATTGATCATCCACAATAATATAAGCTGTTCTAATTGGCCCATGCACACCTACGACAAGGTTCATTTCAATATCTGCGCTATTTGACGGACCAGAAACGAAGTTCACACAAGCCGGCAGGTTTTCTCCCGCTTTACTTTGATCATGAATCAGTTTTGTAGCTTGGGTTAACCTTGGTACGATCGTACTTTTAGGAACGATTGCAATATATGACTCTGGAAGCAAACTAACATGCCTTCCTTTTAACCCGTCATTAAAAAGCACAACGGTTCCTGATTCCGCTAGAGTCATATCACTGAACGTAATGCCAAGGTCAGCAGCTTTCGCAAATTTTATGTCCTCTTCTTTATCATCTAATCCCCATGCACGAAAATGTGTTGTACCTTCATTTTTGAAAAATGGAGTAAGACCATACTCATTAAAGCGCTCATCATTCGCATACATAGCAGATTTGATATTCCAATCTTTTATAAAAGACCCCAATGTTTCAACAAGATTTTCCTTTGTTGTTCGCTTTACTTCTGTATGAATGACTTCACAGTGTTCTATTAACTGTAATACAAGTTCTTCTTGCGAAAGTCCGCTAAAAACATTCCACTGCGGGGCAAAAGACCATTTCGGCTTTTCCACTGTCTCTGGACGTTTCCTACCAAGCTTTTCTGATAATTGGAGTAAAAATTCCTCACGATTTTGGATGGCCATCATCGTTCTCCTTTACGTGTTTTTCAAACCACTCTCGAAACGGTTGTTTTTTCGGGACTGGAAAATCTCTCGCGTCCGTCCAATCTTTTAACGGCCCAATGCCGCGCTCGATTTTATCTCCTTTTGCGAGAGGTTTTAATGCATACGGAGCGCTCTTCGCAGCAAAAGAAAATAATCTAGGACTCTTCACCACTTTTTCAAAACCTTTCATAGCTACGTTCCAAGCTACAGGCGATTGTTTTTCTTCTACGATGCGGCTGCGATGTTTAATTAATAAGTCGTGTAACGGGATTTTCACTGGACACGCTTCTGTACAAGCTCCACAAAGGCTAGATGCATAAGGTAAATCCTTATATTCATCATATCCCCCTAAAAGCGGTGTCAACACAGCTCCAATCGGTCCTGGATAAATAGAGCCGTATGCATGTCCACCAATATGCCTGTATACAGGACACACATTAATACATGCCGCGCAACGAATGCACTGAAGGACACTTTGGAATTCTGTTCCTACAATATCGGAACGACCATTATCAACAATGACTAAATGGAATTCCTCAGGTCCATCTGTTCCGCCGGGCTCTGTTAACCCTGTAATATAACTTGTTAACTTTTGTCCTACAGAACTTCGGCATAGAAGTGTGACTAAAACATCAAGCTCTTCCCATGTCGGAACAATACGTTCCATCCCCATAACTGTAATCAACGTTTTTGGAAGTGTCGTAGTAAGTCTTGCATTTCCTTCGTTCGCTACGATAGAAATCGATCCAGACTCTGCAACAGCAAAGTTACATCCAGTCACCCCTATATCCGCTGCAAAAAAATCATCACGTAAATAATCTCTTACAAACCTCGCCATTTCCGTAGGATCAGATGTTCCAGTGTAATTTAACTTTGTTTTAAATATTTCACAAATGTGTTCTTTATCCTTGTGAAGACACGGGACAACAATATGCGAGGGAGGATCATGGTCATTCACTTGTAGAATAAATTCAGCAAGATCTGTTTCTAAAACTTCCGCCCCAGTTTCTTCAATCGCTTCATTTAAACTAATCTCTTCTGTTACCATCGATTTTGATTTCACAATTTTTTTCGCATTTTTCTTTTTTACAATCTCTTTTACATATTCCCTTGCGTCTTCTGCAGTCTTTGCGAAATAAACAAAACCACCGTTTTTCTCAATATTTTCACTTAGCTGATGTAAATAATAATCAAGGTTTTCTAATGTATGCTTTCGAATTTCTTCTCCTAAAGCTCGCCATTCCTCCCAGTTCCCAAGACTCTCAGTCGCTTTTAATTTCTTGACTCTAAGACCATCTTGCGCTTTCCTGACAGCCTGTCGCATAAATTTATCCCCAATGCCTGTTTCAGTACGCTTATGAAAGGGATCGTTCCCAATTTTCATTCCCATCTCTTTATCCCCCTCTTATTTTCGATCTTCATTTAATACTTGAGCAATATGTTTTACATCAATTGGATAACCATTACGTGTTAAACGTCCTTTTATATTCATTAAGCAGCTACAATCCATCCCAATTAATAAGTCCGCACCGGTTTCCATAATATGCTTTACTTTTTCCTCAACCATTTGCTCAGAGATTTCTGGCATTTTCACCGAGAATGTCCCTCCAAATCCGCAGCAATCATAATTATGCGGCAGTGAAACAACTTCCAATCCCTTTACACATTTTAATAATTTTTGCGGCGGTTCTTTAATCCCCATTAATCGGCTCATATGACAAGATGTATGAACTGTTGCTTTTTTATGAAGCACCGCACCTAAGTCTTCTTTCCCTAATACTTCAACGAGAAATTGTGTAAATTCATACGTTTTATTCGCAAGTTCAGTCGCTTTTTTCTTCCATTCAGCTTCACTTTCAGAAAACAAGCTAGAAAACTCGTGAACCATCATAGCGCAAGATCCCGACGGCGCCACAACATATTCTGAACTAGCAAAGGCTTCAATCATATGTTTTGCAGCTGTTTTTGTTTCTTTCACATACCCGCTATTATAAGCAGGTTGTCCGCAGCAAGTTTGAGTTTTCGGAAAATCGACTTCACACCCTAAATCTTCAAGAATTTCCACAACATCTCTCCCTACTTCTGGATAAAAAATATCTGCAACACAAGTGATAAAAATTGATACTTTCATATTTTGCACCCCTAAATACAGTAAAGTAAGCTCAAGTAACTTTATTTGTATATTATTGGTAAAAAAATAAAAAATATGAATAAAAATATAAAAAAAGTGATTGAGGACTATCTCAATCACTAAATGCCAAAGTCGGAACAAACAAAGCTCTTGCTTCTGCAAGTGTGTCAACGAGCGAACTTTGATACTGTCTCTTCTTTGAGATGTGTATGAGCCAATCCCGAAATATCGTATATTGATATATCTTAGTGTGAAGAAGGGATATGTGTCAGGGCGTGGAATATAGAAGTATCTATGCGATGAAGGGAGTTTTGCATCTTGAAGAAACAAATCGGCATGATTGTATCTGCATTCACTTGCGTATCCATCCTTTTAAGCGGTTGTGGAACAACAAAAACCAACGAAACCCCGAAAACAGAAACGGTACAAACGACAAAGGATGTAAGGGAATTGGTTTGGAACTCGTTATCGCAAGCAGAGAAAGATGAAGTAGATGGCAGTTGGAAAGATGCCAAAGTCAGCAAGGTAATAGCGGATGCAACCAAATATCAACTCGATGATGCGTCATTCAAAGGAAAAGAAGTAACACTCGTTACCATTCCGGCTAAACAGCGAGAGTTGTTAGGCGATATAAATAGACTCGTGGACGAACCATCAGGTAAGGTCATAGGAAGTTCGATGAGGAAGTAGGAACGAAGAGGGGTAAAGCCCCTCTTCGTTTTTGCATCAAAAGCAACACTATCTACGAAAACAGCCAAAATAATAAATAGAAAAGCCTCCTAAATTACACATTTAAGAGGCTTTCTTTTTTGATAAAACAAATTAATTTCTATTAAGCAATCGCATACGATAACAATTCATCGTCACTTCCCCAAGCCTTTGCAGTAATTGATAGTTCGCATACGCGCCGACCGGGGCACCGATTACTGGTACGAGCTGCAGCATCTTCGCTAAATCGATATAGTCTCGGTACTCTGTTTGGAACTTTTCCCAGTCCATATGATTTTCTTCTTCTGTATCCCACGTTTCAATTGCTTTCCATACTTCTTTTCGGTGGTCGTCACTTGAAAAAGCAAGTTGGAACACGTGAAGGATAAAGAGGCGTTCTTCTTTGTTACTCGTATCAAATCCATACAATGTTGCTGCATCGAATAAAAATTTTATTTTAATCGTAAGTAAAAGCGGGAAATCAGCAAGACCAAGAAGAATACCACCAGCTCCCGTACCTGCTCCTTCTGCTGCTGCTATTTTTTTGTACTCATCCATTTTTTTACGGACTTCATCATCACGTCTTTGCAGTGACCAGTTCGTCTCTTTTAATTTCGGCTTTATAAAATTTGATCCGGCACTAATCGTTTGCACCATCATCCGAATCGTTTCTGTTAATACTTTTTGTACTTTCGCCGGAATGAGCTGTTGTACTTTCGTCTGCACTTTTTTTGAGAACCGTGTCATCATAGAAGAATCTTTCATGAATGTAGCTTTCCACTGCTCCAATTCTTTTATAACCTTCTCTTCATACGTAATCATAGGTTCATTCCTTTCAGTTTAAACGCTCAATGCGCTTCGCACTGTATCGATAAACGAAACCAATACTAAATAATATGCTTACTACAGATAAAATGCCGGTCATAATGAAATCTTTCGTCGCAAGTGCAAATAAAATTGTAAATACAGCACTGCCGATAATAAGAATCGCATTTAATAAAGTAAGAAAATCTTCCTTCTTCTCGTCTTCCTCTACTGGATACAAATCAAGCCAAACTTTCATACGGTGATGTTTCCAAAGGGTTAAGAGCTGGTAACCGATTAAGTATAAGAAAACAAGGCTTACGATAAATCGTCCATATAAAAATGGAGTAAAGTAAAGAATAACTCCTCCAAGAGCGAGCAGGCGCACATATAAGCCAAAATAGTTACCAGATCTTAAAAATGTTCTCGTATATAAGTATAAATATGTACGCTTCTCACCGATCATCGAAAGAATAAAATCAAGCCATTTCCTACGTGATACTCTCTCTTTTAACTCCGGTACATCAACAAACATATTCGCAATGCGGTACAGCAGCATCATTTTTTTACCTTCTTCAGAAATTAAATACTCCCAGTTCAACGGCTTTCCCTTCACCTTTTGATGCATAACAGCAAGGTATAGCACCATTAAAAAGACAATTACACCAGTAAAAATGACTGAAGTACGTTCTACAAGGAAATACACAAATAATCCATTTAAGATAAAACGAATGAACCAATCTGTTTTTTGAACGCTTTGATCTGTTAAAAATGATTTTTCCCACGCAACGAATAAATTCCACGCTTTTACAATGACGAATGCGAGTACAATCCATATGTAAGCCGCTCCTGTTTGTTTCATTTGCTGGAAATATAACGGGGCAAGCGCAGCCGCTACGATTGCGATTATGTATAACTGAATCATAAACGTAAAGAGAAATGCCTTTGTAAAGTAAGGCTTTAACTTTTCTTCAACTGACAGCAAATACACGAGGTCCGCTTCTTTTAATAACGTTTGGATGGATCCAGCTGTTAATACGAGGCCAAGTAAGACTGCCATAACGAGCGCTGTCGGAAACGAAGATGTTAACGTTTGTAACCATTGCTGGTAATAATACGCTCCTGCGCCGATGATAAATATGAAAATAAATTTCAAATGATCATTAAATACGTATTTACTATATGTACGAACTTCTTTTAGAAAGTGCCGAAATCGTTCTTTCCATAATGCTGTGCTATTCATAATCTTCTTCCTTTGTTAATGCAATATAAATATCATCTAACGTTGCACCAGGCATGTTAAACCCGGATTGAAGTTCTGATAATGTTCCCATCGCTCTCACTTCACCTTGATGCAAAATAATGAATGAATCACAATAGCGCTCTGCTGTCGCTAAAATATGTGTACTCATTAAAATACCTGCACCACTCTTTTTCATTTGATCCATCATTTGAAGAAGCGATTGAATCGCTAACGGATCAAGCCCAACGAAAGGTTCGTCCACAATGTAAAGGGATGGCTCAACTAAAAATGCACTCATAATCATTACTTTTTGTTTCATCCCTTTTGAGAAATGAGATGGAAACCACTTTAAACGATTTTTCATACGAAATTCTTGTAATAGTTGTCCTACGCGTTCTTCATATTGTTTTTCATCTACACCGTACGCCATCGCTGTTAATTTCAAATGCTCTTCTAACGTTAACTCATCATATAATACTGGCGTTTCTGGAATGAAAGAGAAACTAGAACGGTACGCTGTCATATCATCACGAATTGTTTTCCCGTTAATTGTGACAGTTCCTTTTTTTGGTTCCATTAAACCGATGATATGTTTAATTGTCGTACTTTTACCAGCTCCATTTAAACCGATTAAGCCGACAAGCTCGCCTTTATTAACAGAGAACGAAACATTTTGCAGTACAGGTCGTTTCGTATATCCTCCTGTAACATTTTCTACACGCAATAACTCGCTCATACGACACCACTTTCTTCATTAGTATTCATTCTATATTCATCTTACCAAAAATGGCGCTGTACTACATAGTATCGATGCCTCCAAAAAAAATTTAAATTTATTAGCATATATTTTTACGAAAGCGGACATCATAATTAGTGAGGAAGGAACACATTGAAAAAGCAACCACCAATTGATGAGTATAACAACACAGTGAAGTCATCATGAAATGGGGTGTCCAAGTTGGACAATGAAATTTACACATAACCAGATAATTTGTTTCATTTTCGAAACGGGGTGTCTCCGAAAGAGCATATACTGTTTTAAAAAATAAACAATTTCATTTTAAAAAAAGATTGCAATTCATTTCACTTGAAAATGGGGTGTCTACGGCAGAAACTTTAGCCGATTTACCGTGCATTTCTTAAATAAATGAGGTGTCTGCGAACCGTAAATTATAAAAAATGCTTTTTCAATCCCTCTTCAGAAAACAGGAAGCTGAGTCAGCTTCCTGTTTTTCGTGTTTGTTCTACTATGTAATTATGGTAAAATACGGCTAAGGCTATTTGAAAGGATGAGATCGATGAATCATACAGCGGACAATTGTATTTTTTGTAAAATTATTGACGGGCAAATCCCTTGTTCAAAAGTATACGAAGATGAACATGTGCTTGCATTTTTAGATATTAGTCAAGTAACAAAAGGACATACCCTTGTTATTCCAAAAGTTCACAAACAAGACATTTTTGCGTTAACGCCAGAAATCGCATCACACATTTTTGCTGTCGTTCCAAAAATCGCAAATGCAATGAAAGCAGAATTTAATCCAGTTGGCTTCAACTTGCTTAACAATAACGGCGAGAAAGCTGGACAAACTGTATTCCACTTCCACCTTCATTTAATTCCACGCTACGGTGAAAACGATGGTTTCGGTGCTGTTTGGAAATCACACCAAAATGAATACACTATGGAAAATTTACAAAACATCGCAAGTACAATTGCAAATAGTGTGAAATAGTGCCACTATAATAAGAAGTAATACATAACAAGCCTATCCCTTTGGCATATATACCCTATGGCTTGTTTCTTCACAAAAAATGCCGAGGATATGATTTTTTGTGCATAGCACGTACAAGAGAGAAAAGTTCACTTTTCTTCCTCATGTCTTAAAGATATGCACAGTTTTATACATCATGAATACGAACGAAAAATAAGGAGGTTTCCTTTTATGTCAAAAGCTAAATCCTTTATTACAGGTGTAATTTGCGGCGGAGCAGTTGCTGGACTAGCCGTTCTTTTCTCAACTCCTTCTTCTGGTAAAGCTATGCGCGGTAAGCTGAAAGAAAAAGGAACTGATATTAAAAAGACATTAGCTGATATTACAGCTGATACGAAGTTGTTAAAGCGCCAAATCGTTGAAACTGCTTCAGAAGGTAAAGAAGTATTTCAAGAACTAAAAGACGATATGCAAGACACGCTTTCTAACTGGAAACAAGATATTTCTCAAAACAAACGACATATCGAAAAAGAAATTTTAGACATTCAAAAGTCAATTGAGAAACTACAAGAAGCCGTTCCCGAAAAAGCGTAAACATATTCCTGCTTAGTTTTTTGCATATAACAAATATTTTTTATACGAATTGACCTTGACACGGCATATCACATAGATATGCCGTGTTTTTATGCATTTACAATATCTGTTATCCCTTAACATGTAAAGACAACACATGTATTCTTGACTCATAAAACGCTTCCATAGTTATGCATGATTTGTATAGATTGTCATTTTTCCAAAAAATTTTCACAATTCTCACAAAAAGACTTTATTAATTTTTATTTTACTGGCATAATAGATAGTAATGAAAAAGAATGTTAAAGTGGGTGAGTAAATGAAAAGTGGAGAAAAAGATTACTCGGTAAAAGAAGCGATGATTTTCAGCCAACGCATTGCTCAATTATCGAAAGCGTTATGGAAATGCGTAGAGAAAGATTGGCAACAGTGGATTAAACCTTACGATTTAAACATTAACGAGCATCACATTTTATCAATCGCTTATCATTTAAAAGGGGCTTCTATTTCTGAGATTGCTAAGTTTGGAGTTATGCACGTATCAACGGCGTTTAACTTCTCTAAAAAGCTAGAAGAACGCGGCTATCTTGTATTCTCGAAAAAAGAAGATGATAAACGAAATACGTACATTGAAATTACAGACAAAGGGGAAGAATTACTACTTCGCTTAATGGAGGAGTATGATCCTGAAAATAATTCTGTGTTTAATGGGGCTCTTGCACTTCGTAATTTTTACGGTAAGTTCCCAGAAAATATCGAACTTATCGCAATCCTGCGTAATATTTACGGACAAGACTTCATCGATATTTTTGAGAAATCATTAGAGAATATTGAGGAGAACTTTACGGAGACTGATCAAAAATTAGTTAAAAAATAATCTTTTTATCTTTTCGCAATCATGCGTAAAAATTCATTCATAAGTGGCACAAATAAGCCTTGCTTTACTAGCGCTTCCGCAGTTTCGTTTACTTCGAGCTGATGTGGAAGCGCTTTTTCAAATTGATCTAACAGCGCATCGAACAATAGAAAGCCTTCTGCTTTCTCCTTTACGTATTGTTCGTTCAGCTTTTCACAAAGATTTAGTATACGTTCAATATCTTTTTTACGAGCTTTTTTCTTTATGATTAAAGAATAAAATGGACACTTTTCTTCATCAATCATTTTAAATAGTAGGTCTACGTAATATTCAGCTTGTTCTAGTCTTCTTACAACGTCCATTTTCTCCCTCGCTTCCTAACACAAAGTCTTCTATTTCTGAATTTTGTAACACGAACAAAATATCGTATGATACAATATATAAAGTATATGTATTTTAGCCAAAAGGAGGTCTCGCCTCATGACTCTTATAACCGTTGTTTTTGTCGCATTCGCACTTCTTGTTATATTTTACACGAATTTCATGACACATACACTGTGTGAGCGAAAACAAATATCTGCGAGCCGCCAGCCAGGTGTCTTTCGAGTTATTAATGTATGTATTACCATTCTATTAATTTCTAGTTATATAGAAATTATATTTCATGGAAAGTGAGGAAGGAAAGCCCCTTCCTCATTTTTTTCCTCTATAAGCAAATTATACCTACTATAACCAATAAAATAAACAGTACAAGTAATAAAATAAGTTGAGAATTCATCCCCCATCCCCTCCTCTTTTCTGTATATGCAACATGCGCCCAATATGGTACCCCTTCAAAATCTGACACAAACTGGTTAAAATTTCTTTATCAATAGGAAAACGAGTCGAAATATGATATATTAAATTTTGTACATATTGCTTATACTATGAAATAAACGACACGCATCTAAACTTTATCCTAAAGCCTCGCTAAGCCCTGTTAAGCGTGCTTTTACATATAAAAAAGCAAAGACATCAGTGAGACTTAATCGGGTTCTTATGAACGAAAATAACCTATCATAAGGCGTTTCTTCATTTGTATGGGATAAATTAAAAATACATAATAGTAGGAGTGTTTATTGAATGAAGAAAGCTATGCTTGCCTTAGCCGCAACAAGTGTAATCGCATTATCAGCATGTGGAACATCATCATCATCATCAGACAAAATTGTTACATCTAAAGCTGGTGACATCACTAAAGAAGAGTTCTACAATCAAATGAAGACACAAGCTGGTAAACAAGTACTAAATAACATGGTTATGGAAAAAGTACTTATCAAAAACTACAAAGTCGATGACAAAGAAGTAGACAAAAAGTACGATGAAATGAAAAAGCAAGTCGGTGACCAATTCGATACACTATTGAAACAACAAGGTCTTAAAGAAGAAACAGTTAAAAATGGTGTTCGCGCTTCATTAGCTCAAGAACAAGCGATTGAAAAATCAATTACTGATAAAGATTTAAAAGCAAAATATGAGGACTATAAGCAAGAAATTAAAGCAAGCCATATTCTTGTAAAAGATGAAGAGACTGCTAAAAAAGTGAAAGCAGAACTTGCACAAGGTAAATCTTTCGAAGAGTTAGCGAAACAATACTCTGAAGATCCAGGTTCAAAAGAAAAAGGTGGCGACTTAGGATTCTTCGGACCAGGTAAAATGGTAAAAGAATTCGATGAAGCAGCTCATAAGCTGAAAAAAGATGAAATAAGTGAACCTGTAAAAACACAATACGGTTACCATATCATTAAACTAACAGATACTCATGCTGACAAAACTTTCGATCAAGCAAAAGCTGACATCAAAAAAGAAGTAGTTCAAGAAAAAACACAAGACGCTCAATTTATGAACGATCTTATGATGAAAGAAATCAAAAAAGCTGACGTAAAAGTTGACGATAAAGATTTGAAAGATCTTTTCGAAGAGCCTAAAGCTGACGCTAAAAAAGACGAAAAGAAATAATGAAAAACTCGGGCTAAGCCCGAGTTTTTTTGTATGTTCTCTCTTCGTGATACGTTACATCCGGATTCGGTAAATGAAATTATACAATTGGTTCTTCAAATCGATCAACTATAGATCTATTTATATCAGCGATTTTTCAATTATATCGACTTACCGACAAAAACTGACAATGCTTGCAGTCCCCTCTTAAAGAAAAACAAAAAAACCTCGATTCGCGCATGCGGAACCAAGGTTTATCTTATTATCATTGATTAAATTAAAAAACTATGTTAAATTAGTACAGAAACGCATTCGTTAATAACATCAGAATGTATTTATCCGTATCTTAATTGTACACCAAAACACATCTTCAGTCAACCTCTATTTTTCACTTTTAAAGGAGCGCTTACGTATGAACAAAAAACTTGATCAAGAGCAAAAACGATTGGATAGCGTAATAGAAACTATTACGGAGCAAATTGATAAACTGGAAAGCGAAACCGGCAGACGCCGGGCAGAAGTAATCAACATTCGTAAACACTTCTGGGATGATGTTAAAGTTAACACTGATACTTTTGATGATTATCTTGAAACAGTTATCAACTTAAGACAACAAGCTCAGTCACTAGCCGTAACACAAATCACCCATAAGCACACCTTTAATCGACTTGCCGCACTACGACGTATGCATAAAGCACCTTACTTCGGACGAATCGATTTTAAAGAAGAAGGAGAATCTGATGCAGAGAAAATTTATATCGGCGTCGCTACCCTTACCGATGCAAGCGGAGAAAACTTTCTTATATACGATTGGCGCGCACCTATTTCGAGTGTCTACTACGATTATCCACCAGGACCGGCTGAATACAGTACACCAGGGGGCGTAATCCACGGTAATGTGGAAAAGAAATTGCAATACATTATTCAAAATGGCGAGATTGATTCTATGTTCGATACGAGCCTTACAATTGGCGATGAAATCCTGCAACAAGCGCTCGGAAAAGGTACAAACAAACATATGCAAAGTATCGTTGCTACTATTCAGCGCGAGCAAAATGAAATTATTCGTCACGATGAAGGGCGACTACTTATCGTTCAAGGAGCTGCTGGTAGTGGTAAAACGTCGGCTGCCTTGCAGCGAATTGCCTATTTACTATATAAATATCGCGAATGGTTAAAAGCAGATCAAATCATCCTCTTCTCCCCTAACTCCATGTTCAACAGCTACGTATCTAACGTATTGCCAGAACTCGGTGAAGAGAATATGCAGCAAGTGACATTCCAGGAATATTTAAACCATAGACTCAGTAAGTCATTTGACGTTGAAGATCCTTATGAACAACTAGAATATATGCTGACTGAAACGAATAGCCCTGCCTATAAAACTAGAAATGCGAGCATTCGCTTTAAAGCATCCACTCAATTTTTCGAAATGATTAGAACGTATAGACAGTCCCTTGAATCTTCAGGCATGTTATTTAGAGGAATGAAATTTAGAGGAAAACTGATTGCCTCTGCTAAAGAAATCGCAGAGCAATTTTATAATACTGATTCCTCCCTCCGCTTCCATAATAGAATCGAGAAATTAACGGAGTGGCTAAACAAACAAATAGATGCAATCGAAAAGGCAGAACTAAAAAAACCTTGGGTAGAAGAAGAAATTGAACTACTTAGTAAAGATGAATATCAAAAAGCTTATAAATACTTACAGAAAAAAGGAGAGTTTGAAGACAACTCCTTTAATGATTATGAGAAAGAAACGAAAGTACTCGGACGTATGATTGTCCGTAAAAAATTGAAGCCACTTCGTAAAGGCGTCCAAACATTGCGTTTCATCAATTTCACTGGAATATATAAACAACTCTTCACAGATGCATCATGGGTTACTGGAGAAAAACCGAAAGAATGGGACGACATTTGCTCGCTAACGGTGAACATGCTCGATGAAGGAAAGCTACATTACGAGGATGCGACTCCATTTTTACTTTTAAAAGAATTAATTGAAGGCTTCCAAACGAACAGATCAATTAAACACGTACTCGTAGACGAAGCGCAAGATTATTCTCCGTTTCAGTTCGAGTTTTTAAAACGTCTCTTCCCTGCAGCAAAAATGACTGTACTCGGAGACTTTAACCAAGCAATATTCGCTCACGCAAGTGAAACAGTGAATTTCAATACACTTACTAGCTTATATGGACCAGATGAAACAAACGGCATCAACTTAACTCGTAGCTATCGCTCAACAAAACCGATTATTGAATTTACACGATATCTCGTACCGGAAGGCAAGAACATTCACGCATTTGAACGTGACGGCGAGAAACCTACAGTGACTAAAGTTTCTGATTACAGCGAACTGCATAATTGTATTACTTCCAAAGTTGCTGAACTACAAGAACAACAGTACAATACGATCGCAATTATATGTAAATCTGCAGCTGAAAGCGCCGCTGCATATGAAGCACTTAGTAGCATTGACGATATTAAACTTGTGAAGAGCACCTCTGCTGAATATGAACAAGGTGTTGTTATCATCCCTGCTTATTTAGCAAAGGGTATCGAATTTGATGCTGTTATTATTTACGATGCTTCTAAAGATGTATACAGTGATGAGAGCGTTCGTAGATTGTTCTACACGGCTTGTACGCGCGCAATGCATGAGTTGCAACTTTATAGCGTTGGTGAGGTTAGTCCTTTTGTACTTGGGGCTGATTCGGAGAGTTTTGAACTTATAACAAAAACACCTTGATGATTCAAGGTGTTTCTTTTTTATGCAGGATTTACACCTTTAAAATAGAATATATCATTTTAGAAAAAGCTAAGGAGTGACAAGATGAACCATTATTTTATTGCTATTTATGACGGCGTGTTTCCTACCGAAAAATCACATACCATTTTACAATCTAATCCTACTTTTACCGACCTAAACATCCGCCCTCTCAAAATCTCATCACCAAGACCTTTCACATTATTAGTTGGCGAAGAACATGATGCACTCACAACTGGACTTACAGACAAATACCACTTATTAACGAAAGAGTTGCAAGCACTTGAGCAGCAAGAAAAGTACTACTATGTATACGATTATAAAATTAGAAAGACCATCGAGAATCCCATTCAAAAATGCTTTCCATTAGCACAAATCAATATAAGTGTTACGAAATTCCATGAGATGATTCAAAAAGTAAAAGACTTAAAACGACCTGTATTTGCAGGTTATAACATCACTTCTCATGACGCAGACATACTTACGATTGATGTACTTCTTTCCTCTCCTTTGTTGGATCCGAACACTTCTGAAAAAGATGCGGAAGAATACGCCTATTTACAACAACTAGCTGAAACAATCTCTCGTTCTGAATTATGCACTTCTATTAAAGCCAGTTCGCTTATTTAAACATAAAAAGAGGGTTATTTATCATAACCCTCTTCTACTATCTATTTACGTTTGTACTTGATCATGGTAATGATTTTTTTATATACAACTTATATAAGTATCAAGGTGTTTTTCTCATTCTAAACGAAATATCTTTACGTCGATATACACTCAGCACAATCCCCATTAAAAGCGCATGAAATACGGTTGGTGTTAATCCATAACTAATAAAAGGCAATGATATAGAAGCAATCGGCAATAAGCCTAATATCATTCCAACGTTATAAATGAACTGAACTACAAAAAGAGTCATGCCTCCAACTAAAAGCAATTTACCATACCGATCATTTATTTTATAAGATATGGCCACTAACCTTACTACGAAAAGAGAAAGGATCAAGATAAGAATTAACGCAAGCACATATCCATAATAGTAAGTCAAACTTGCAAATACAAAATCAGTATCCGCAGTAGGGATGAACTTTGTATCTCCATATGTTCCAAACCAACCAGCCGATGACATTACCTCTTTTAAACGTATATACATAAACCCTGCGCCACGTGCATCACGCTCTGGATTTATATATGCTAAAAAGGTAGGCCAGTGATAACTTTTCACTGAAGGCCAATAAGAGAATACCCCGAAAATAAATAAACAAATGGGCACAGCTGTAATAATTGTTGCCTTTTTCTTGCCTAACCTACTCCACCAAAGCATACCGAATACCATCACAATATAAATAAACATTGTTGAAAGAGCTGACCCAATTAAAAATAAATACAAAGAAAATAAATACAGAGCCACAAGATGTATTACTTTTATCCTACTATTATTGAAAAAAGAAGCCCAAGCTAGAAAGAAGAAAGGTACCGCCATTAAGCGACTAATTGCAACGGGACCAATTTTTATTAACGGTTCTCCAGCCACCCTAACGCTCGGAAAACAATTTAATATTAACAAGATAAGTACACCAATTGTATAAAACAGCCACCCTAATCTCTCTAATTTCCGGTAATCAAGTAGCATCATCACTACAACTGTTGCAATACCGAGAACAACAGATATCACCTTATTCATTAGTAAATCATTCATATACCCAAAAGCTATAACTGGCAAAAATCCTAGCCCCATCGCAGCCACTAATAACATAAGTAGGAACCAATCAACCTTTGGCTTATGCAGTTTGTTCAGTTCCCGGCCAAGTTTAATCGGACTCCCCATTTGCTCAACAGCCTTATCTTCAGCAATTTCCTCGCTTACCCCTTTATCCATCCACATATTCTTCGTCTGTTTTAAGTGAAAGTCTAGTTCAGTTGCCACCAAGTCCTTCGCTTCTTTTGATTTAATATGGTTCGTAACTTCTTTTAAAAAACGCTCCCCTTTTTTGTTCAATTTTTTCTCACTCCTGTACTAATCCTTTTAATATAATTCGTGCCTTCGTAGCATTCTTCTCTGCCTTTCGCAGCATCTTATTTCCTTTATCATTTAATTGATAATACTTAGCTCCTTCGTGATCCCAGCTAGATTGGATAAAGTGATTCTGCTCTAGACGATGTAATAAAGTGTATAAAAATCCTTCATTGCCTTCGAATTTTTGAATCCCTCTCCCCCGTAGTAACTGCATCAATTCATAACCTGTTTTTTCATTCATAAGAAGTTGCAACACTGCTAAAAGGATATCTTCTTCCTTTTCGGACGATTGATTGATTTTTTCACGCACCCGCTTTCGATGCTGATCAGAAAAACTCAAATGTTTAAAAGTTGTGTTCTCCATTGATTTTCGCAAGCCTTTTAATCGATCTTCCATTTGATTATTCCTCCAATCCTTTCTTCAATAGTTCCTTCGCTTTTTTCAGTCTCGTTTTTATCGTGTTTCCCTTCACTTCTATTACCGTAGCAATCTCTTTAATTGATAACTCTTCATAATAAAATAGATAAATCACTTCTCGATATTTTATCGGTAAATTCATTACTGCAGAAGCCAGCCTACTATCCTCTGCGTTTTGAATAACTGTTTGTTCCACACTTTCTTTTTGGCTCCCAATATACGTAAAGTCACCCTCTGTAACGATAACTTTTTTGTTATACCAACTTTTTAAATAGTCCTTACAATGGTTAACCGCAATTCTCCATAACCATGTTTTTAAATTAGAATTCCCTTTATATGTATGAAGAGATTTATAGCATTTCACAAATATATCTTGCGTTAAATCCTCCGCAACCTCTTTATTATTGACATATGAATACACAAGCTGCAGGACTTCTTGTCCATACTTGTTCATTATTTCGTCGATAAGGTCCTCCTTATCTTCTATTTCAAACGCTTCTATCGTTAATTCATCCACATCATTTCCTCCTTCCCATATATTAGACGACGCACGCCATGGAAAAGTTTTATAAATTCATAAAAAAATACGGATGGCAATGTCCGTACCGTTTTTTACCTTTATTTTAAATCTAATTTTCTTTACGAAGAGTAAACCTTTTATTCATTTGTATTAGCTCAACCAAAGAGCAAAATCCCTTTGCTCATTTTTGTTACGAAAAACTCTAACTCGTTACCTTAATAAAGGTTATGAGTATACCATTTAATAGACGTATCAATATTTGTAGTTGGAATATAATTATGTCCTATCAGTGTAAATAAAAACTGTTTTAACATTCATTTCTATAAACTTTCATAATTATCCGAACGAAAAACATATCGCATACATTCTTTAAAGTTAATTTTAATACCCTCAAATATAAAAAAGCGTTATCCTTTCGCAAGCTCAGTTTACTTTCACTCTTACTTTGATGGATGTGTAAGGTCTCCCCTACAAAGAACAATATAAAAGTAACATCCATAATTTTGCACTCACCCTATTTTACATTTACTCTGATTCTGTCATTTCATCCATATGAATCTGTTTTCCTGTGAATAGTTTGTAAAACAGATGTGTGCGAATATCTAACAATTTATGTAGCGCATACCGATATCCATCTCCCACCTAAAATTAGTGTTTCACATTTTTGAGGAAGGAGTCTTTTGTCAGAAAACAATAAAATCTTATTAATTTTTATAATTAGTAGAATTTTTATAGAAATAATCTTCTTAATCTATTAAAATTATATCGAATGATGTCAGATTATATCATATGATGTCAGATTGTAATAAGGGGAGAGAAAATTTTATGTTGAAAAAAATCATTCCAGTTGCTTTAGCATTAAGTACAATTACTTTTTCAAGTGTATTTGCTGCGCCTTCGGCTCAAACAAATACAGAACCAAACCGCTACATAGATGTACAAATGCTCGGTATTAACGATTTTCATGGGCAACTAGACACTGTAAAGAAAATTAACAATAAAGATGCAGGGGGAATCGAGTACTTAGCGGCTTATTTACGTGATCGTGAAAAACAAAATCCAAATACATTAAAGGTTCATGCGGGCGATATCGTTGGAGCAAGTCCTCCTGTTTCAGCATTATTACAAGACGAACCTACGATTGAATTTCTAAACGATTTAAAATTTGATGTTGGAACCATCGGAAATCATGAATTTGATGAAGGTGTTGAAGAAATGCACCGCCTTATTTATGGTGGATACCATGAAAAAACAGGGAATTTTAAAGGAGCAAAATTCCCATATGTTGCCGCAAATTTCTATAATAAATCCACCGGGCGTCTATTTTTACCACCATTTACTATAAAAAAGGTACAAGGAGTTCCTGTTGGCTTTATCGGAGTCGTAACAACAGATGTTCCTAACGTTGTTATGCCTACTATGCTAAAGAATGTAGAAATTACAGATGAAGTTGAAGCCATTAACAAATCCGTAAAGCAATTGAAAGAACTAGGCGTTAAATCTATCGTTGTTCTTGCGCATAACGGAGGTACAACAGATGAGAACGGCGTAACAAATGGTGACCTAGTCCGAATAGCAAATGAGACTGATCCAGAAGTCGATGTTATTTTTGGGGGGCATAGCCACACCTATGTAAATGGAACTGTTAATAATAAACTTGTCGTACAAGCAAATTCTTATGGAATGGCTTTTGCTGATGTTGATGTAAAGATTGATCGTAAGACAAAAGATATTGTCGAGAAAAAAGCAGAAATTGTTACAACTTACCATGAAGGCATAGAGCCTGATAAAAAAATAAAGAAGAAGATGGAGAAGTATCAAGCTAAAATCGCACCTCTTGTCAATGAGGTTATTGGTAAGTCTACCACTCCACTAGATCGCAAACTAAATACGGCTGGTGAATCTACTCTCGGCAATTTAGTTGCTGATGCCCAGCGTGCAACAATGCAATCCCAAATTGCTTTTATGAACCCTGGTGGTATTCGTAATGACTTAGATGCTGGTGATATTACATGGGGAGAAATATATGGCATTCAACCATTCGGAAATCAATTAATAAAGGTTAATTTAACGGGTCAAGACATACGTGATATTTTAAATCAACAATGGCAAAAAGACATCACAAGAATGCTTCAAATTTCAGGGATCCAATACACTTGGGATGCGAACGAGCCAAATGGAGAAAAAGTCACAAGTATTCGCTTAACAAATGGAGAAGAAATTATTCCTTCTAAAACTTACAGCGTTGTTGCGAATGCATTTCTAGCTTCAGGTGGCGATGGATTTGTGTCCTTTAAAAATGGGAAAGATGCTGAAACAGGACCAACTGATTTTGAAGCATTAGTAGATTATATAAAACAAGCAAAAGAACCAATTCAGCCTATTATTGATGGAAGAATCCAAAAAATAAATTAGCTTTCATTAATCTCAAAACACCTAACCTAGATTACCTGTTCGCTATACTTTTTAGTGTGCAGGTAATCTTATTTTTCTTGTTTGGGTTTGAAACAAAGTCCTACCGTGGTCAACGAATTTACCATCGATATGCAAAGCACCAAAAAAGTAAAGTCAACGTCAAATAATTTGAGCTGATTTGAATTATCTAGATATGTTTTCCATCTACAATACTGTATAACTCTCACCTGTTCAGAAAAACGGGTTTTTCTTTTAATAACTTTGCTTAGCGTACAAAATTCGCGTTTTGTTGGCGCTACTCCATCACCATCAAGCTATGAAAAGCAAATACCCCAAAACGAAAATATAAGCCGTTTTCTTTCAAAAATACATGGAATTTTTAGCCTGTGTTGTTATAAAATTCTTAAGTTGATGGGTATAGGTTAAGACTTCGAAATATCATGCTTTCACATCAAATAACAAACATGAAAAGGGCTTTCCATTTAATTCTTAGGAAATCTCTCTTTTACAAGATCTTCAATGTTTTTTGCTTCTTGGATTTCTTTTGCTGATAACCAATTTGTATATCTTGTTCCAGTCTTATTTTTTAAATAGATATCAAAGTTTTTCGTATATAGTTCTTCATTAAGGATTGTGGTTACTTTGATTAAATCCTCAATTAAAGGAGGGGTGTTTTCAAATATAGTATTGTCGGTATTAATAACTAAAGGCACTATATATTTTCGACTATCCTCATCATCCGAACTTGAATACATAATACCTCCAATTGCAAACCGATCGTTTTGCATTTCATGTAATCTTTCTTCTACTTTGGTGTGCGTTCTAATCCAATTTTCCCAGTACTTGTTTATTGCGTCTTTCATCGTGGATTTCATTGTTCGTAACAGTTCTTCTTTTGTTATCACTGTTTGCACATATTTAAAAGGTCCACCTAAAGATTTTCCTGTATAATCCTTAATTTCAAGTTCTGTTATATTTTTATTATTCTTCTGAATCAGTTGAAATAGAGCATATAAACGATCTAATTCTACGGAATCCAATTGGCTAAAGTCAATTTCGTTGCTCATTTTCAAAGTTAATAACAATTCATCAGTTGGTTTTCCTTCATCTGGCTCTCTATTATCTGTCATATATTGAAGAGCATTTTCATTTTCAATTTCCGTGTAGCCTAATTTTTTTATTTCTTCTAGAATTGGTTTGAATTTCTGATATGCCTCATATGTTTTTTTTCCATATTGGTATTCATCATCAACTATAGATGAATAGAGGAGACCTTGTACCTTTACTCGAAATTTGAGATTTTTGTTGCTCTTTCCTTGCACAGTATGGTAAGTGTTACCAAAATTATTCTCGTTTATCGAGCCCCATTCTGTTACATCAACATCGATACCATGTTTTTCTTTTATATATTTTTGTACCTCAGCTTCATTTTCTTGATTACAACCACTTAAAAATATGAAACATACTACTATCAATATTACATTTTTCATGCTTTTCATATAAGCACTCCCTACGTAAGAATTAATTCTTGAATGTGCAACACAGTTCAAAGCATTCTTTTCCTTAGTCATATACTTTAACTTTTATATAGTGTGAACCTTTATTATTTAAGTTCTTGACATTTCCACCTATACTGCTTGAAGCATTACTGTCTTGAAATATAGATAACTTATTTGTTTTAAGATCTTTCCCAATTCTATAAGTATATGATTCATTGGGCTCATCTTTAAATTGTACATTCATACCATGAAACCAATTTTACTATAACATCTGTTTTATTATTAAAATATTCCTTTTTTATTTTTTGTTTCCTAGTATAGATGTTCCTTCTACTTCAATGAGGGAGGATTTATGGAACGGCAATATACAATCTCAAATTATGCACCACATATAAGGGGTCCCGCCCAGCTAATATTTTAAAGCGCCACCAAACTCGACAGTTATATATGAGAATTAAGCTCATTTTTTCTTTTTGGGGTGAATCTGTTTTCTTAAGTTGATGGGCATGGGGTACCGCCAGCATGGTAGGAACATATAAAAATATAGTTATAGAAAAAGAGAGAGTGAATTCTTTTTGAGAGTAAGGATCCGCTTTTTTCTTGCTACTGATAATGAGACACTATATCTGACTTACATAAATATCCTATTTGTTCAAATTTGTCCTTGCTGATGGTACAATTAAAGTCATGGAGGGATATTATGTTAAATTTTTATGTAACACTGTTTCTTATATTCGGCACTGCAATATTCTTATTTTTTAAGTCTGGTTCACCAAAAATTAAGGCTAAAAACCTATCGTTGATAATGGTCTGTTTAGGGATAAATCTACTCACAAGTCCAATGGCTTTTTTTATAGGCGGGATGGCAACAGACCCTCCAGATAGTACTGCACTTGATTTTTGGGGAGGATTTCTCTTCATTCAGGGAATACCGCTTCTCATACTACTTGCAGCTTTTTTGAAGTTGGCACTAGCAAAGAAAACAAAACAAGTATAGAAGCATATAATGAATAGGTGGATTCCTTGTGAGAGTAGAGTAGGGATCCACTTTTTTCTTGCTATCAATAATGTTACGTTATGTTAACTTTATATGCATATCCTATTCATCCAAATGTACACAAACTAGGCCTTGCTAATGGTACAATTAGGATAACGGAGGAATATTATGGGATATCTTAATCAACTTTATGTAATACTGTATTTTATAATCGGCCTTGCAGTATTCTCATTCTTCAATTCTGATTCACCAAAAACTAAGGATAAAAATCTAACATTCATAATGGTCAGTTTAGGGGTAAATCTATGCACAATTCCAGTGGCTTTATTTATAGGTGTGATGGCAACAGACTCTCCATATAGTACTGAACTTGATTTTTGGGGAGGATTTCTCTTTATTCAGGGAATACCGCTCCTCCTACTACTTGTAGCTTTGATATGGTGGTTTATCCGCAAGGGCAAAGAAAAAATCGACACATAGAATTTTAAAATGACTTCCGCTAACGATAAGTATGTAAATGAGCTGCCGATATGGGCAGCTCATTGTATTTTGCTTAACATGTTTTTTTCAAAAATGATATCAGTTAAAAGAACAAAAAACTAAGACCGCAACTAAGAATCTTATCTCTTTCTATTCATTCTTCAATTACCATCCACCTTTAGGTACAATCGTAAAGTCAATGTTGTTTACTGGGTCTTGACCTACCTTTAGTTGGTAGTAGAAACCCCTCCCATCTTTTACCTCGTTTAAGTCTACTCCACTATCTATTAGCTTATTTACTTCTTCAATAGTGAGTTTTGGGTCTGCAATACGAATGATGATTTCCATTAGTTTTCGATACTGCTCATTAGCTGTCTTATCCTCAAATACCAGTTTTTCAGTTGTAATCCAATAGGAGTTTGACAGCCAATCACTTTTACCTATTTTGGAATAAATTTCAAATCATTTCCAGTCTGCTTTATAGATACGATCGTTTTCTTTATCACGATACTCTATATTTGAATCTTCGATCTCAATCATGCCATTTGAGTATTCTTTTAACTTATTTTCAAAGTCTAATCGATGTGTGAACCCGTCTTCAATAGTATCCTTAGTTAAAATATCTCGTCCGCAACTAGAGAGAATAAGTAGTAAAAAGATAGAGAATAAAATAGTGCAAAGCTTTTTCGTAGAATTTACCTCATTTGGTGTATTTTTAACATTTATATTTAAACATAACTTGATTTTAATATAAAGGGTGTATACAACTTTGTTTCAAATTCACAATAAAGATACAAAATAAAAAGTACCCCTAATGTAGTGGTACTTCTGTTGTTTTATAATTCCGTCAGCAATTCGAATTTTCTTTTTTGATCCGAAGATAGTTCATTTTCTACATAACTTTTTATAAGTAGATCAATTATTTCATGAGTATATTTGGCACTTTGACATCATTTACCGTATTCGTGTTTCCCCTACATTTTAGCTCCTTGGTTAAAAAGTCCTAATTGATTTTTGTTCCATAAAAGGGACATATAATGTAGTAACTGATCGCATAAATATAATCATAATATTTCCGCATTTTCATTGGATTTAATAATAATAAATTATAAAATGAAAAAGACTTCTATTATCCCTCATAATGAAAGGAGTTATTACAATCAAAAACAATAATAATCAACATCCGCCGGACAAAATCGAGAAGTGGTTGGTTTTTACTGGTTATGCAGCTTTTGTTTGGTCAGCTCTATTCGGGTTAATTCACATTTATTGGGCAGCAGGGGGTACTTTAGGATTTGAAGGCAGGACAATGGGCAAAGTGTTATTCATCATTAATCTAGTTGCAATTGCTCTATGTATAGTTGCTGCATTTACTGCACTTGCACTTGTTCAAGCATGGGGACGAAGATTTCCATCCTGGTTGTTGCTCACTGCAGCATGGGGAGCATGTGCAATTTTAGGTTTGCGGGGTGGCGTAGGGATAACTCAAAGCTTGTTGGACTCAGAATCCCTTTCTTTACTATTGGTAATTGTTGAACCGTTTTTCTTGTTAGGAGGAATCTTATATGGGCTTCTTGCTTTTCTTTATATTTACACCTCCAATAATAAGAAAAAAATAAAACAAGACGGGATAAATCTATAACAATATGGCTGGCTATGTCCATACCGTTTTGTTATACCTTTATTTCAAGCTTATTTCCCTTTAGGAAGAGTAAAACACAACACTTTAATCGATATTTTAGCGCATTCATAATAAAACAAAAACCACCTAAAGGTTCCCCTTCAGGTGGTTCTCTATTTTATGCTAACGCAGCTGCCTGCTCTTGTTGATCTACAGGAATTACAGCGTCTGTTAATGCTTTTTCTAGTTCAGCAGTATATTTCATTTGCTCTTCTTTGCTCCAGCCTAGTTTTGCAGCCATGTAGTTGATTACTGCTTCTTTCCACTCGTATACCCAGTGGATGTTAAAGAATACAGCACCTCTGCGGCGTACGAAGAAGTCAACTGGTTTCGCTGTCATTTCGTAATCCATTGCGTATACAAGAGGGATTAGAACGTCTAGCGGCATGTTGTATTCTTTCGCTTCATTTTTATGCTTTTTCGCTAAGTCGAACAGTACGTCTACGTTAGAGCCATAGAATTTCGCGAATTCTTCTGCTTGAGCTGTTGTTAAACCGTATTTCGTACCTTCGCCTGCTTTTTTCGCAACGAATGCTGAGAATCCATGTGAACCACTTACATGTCCACCAGAGATTGGCATATGTTTCGTGTCACTCTTCGGATATGCGCTATGTCCTTCTTTTTGTAATAGGTTCGTTACGTAGTCTACTACCATTTCAGCCATTTTGCGGTATCCTGTTAATTTACCACCTGCGATTGTAATTAAACCAGATTCAGAAGTCCAAATTTCATCTTTACGAGAAATTTCAGATGCATTCTTACCTTCTTCATAAATTAACGGACGTACACCAGCCCAACTTGATTCCACATCTTTTTCTGTAATTTTCACGCTTGGGAACATGTAGTTAATCGCATTAATGATATATGTGCGATCTTCTGTTGTCATGTGTGGTACAGCTGCGTCTTTATCATAGAACGTATCTGTTGTACCTACATACGTTTTTCCTCCGCGTGGAATCGCAAAGACCATACGTTTATCTGGTGTATCAAAGTAAATCGCTTGACCTAATGGGAAACGTTTTTGATCAATTACTAAGTGAACACCTTTTGATAATTGAAGTACTTTTCCTTTTTTCGAGTTATCTTTTTCACGAAGTGTATCTACCCAAGGACCAGCTGCGTTTACAATTTTCTTACCGTAAACTTCGTACACTTCTCCGTCTAGTAAATCGATTACACGTACACCGCATACTTTTCCATCTTTATATAAGAAACTGTCTACTTTTGCGTAGTTAACAGCTTTCGCACCATGCTCAATTGCTTCTTTCATTACTTCAATTGTAAGACGCGCATCGTCTGTACGATATTCTACGTAGTAACCGCCGCCTTTTAATCCTTCTTTTTTCACAAGAGGCTCTTTGTTTAATGTTTCTTCACGGTTAAACATTTTTCTGCGCTCGCTTCGTTTTACACCTGCTAAGAAGTCGTATACACGAAGACCAATTGATGTACTAAATGATCCGAACGTACCGCCTGTATGGAACGGAAGTAACATCCACTCTGGTGTTGTTACATGGGGACCGTTCTCATATACGATCGCACGCTCTTTCCCCACCTCTGCTACCATTTTCACTTCAAGTTGTTTTAAATAACGTAAACCGCCGTGTACAAGTTTCGTTGAACGACTTGATGTACCTGCTGCAAAGTCCTGCATTTCAAACACAATCGTTGATAAACCGCGTGTTGCCCCATCTAATGCAATACCAGAACCAGTAATACCTCCACCAATTACGATCACATCTAACTCTTGTTTATTTACTCCATTTAATACGTCTTTACGTTGTTTACTTGAAAATTTCATGGTAATTCCTCCCTTTGATAACGAAAAAAGAGACCACAAACTCCGCTATAGATTTCGCCTCTATAGCGCGTTGTGGTCTCTCCAAATCTCCTACCGAATTATTAACTTGTCACCATTATAACACTGTTTATGATTATTTGAAAGCTTTTGTTGCTTCAATTGCCTTTTTCCATCCAGCATATAGTTCTTCGCTTGTTTCCGCTTCCATCGTTGGTTCAAAGCGTTTGTCCATATGCCACTGTGCTTTAATTTCATCTTGGTTTTTCCAATATCCAACCGCAAGACCAGCTAAATATGCTGCACCTAAAGCTGTCGTTTCATTGATCACTGGACGCTCTACAGGAACGTCTAACATATCGCTTTGGAACTGCATTAAGAAGTTATTCTTAACTGCCCCGCCATCAACGCGTAATGTATTCAGTTCAATACCTGAATCTGCTTCCATTGCGCATAATACATCTTTCGTTTGGTAAGCTAAAGATTCTAGCGTTGCACGAATGAAGTGCTCTTTCGTCGTACCGCGTGTTACGCCAAACATAGCGCCGCGTACTTCGCTATCCCAGTACGGTGTTCCAAGTCCTACGAATGCTGGTACAACATATACGCCTTCAGTTGATTCAACGCGAGAAGCGTATTCTTCACTCTCACTTGCATCTTTAAACATGCGCATTCCGTCACGTAACCACTGAATTGCAGAACCTGCTACGAAAATACTTCCTTCTAGCGCGTAATTCACTTTACCATCTAAACCCCATGCAATTGTTGTTAATAGGCCATGCTCAGAAGCAACTGCTTTTTCGCCTGTGTTCATTAACATGAAGCAACCAGTTCCGTAAGTATTCTTCGCCATACCTTCACCGAAACAAGCCTGTCCGAATAATGCTGCTTGTTGGTCACCAGCTACACCTGCAATCGGTACATTTTGGCCAAAGAAGTGGTAATCAATTGTTTCTCCATATATTTCAGATGATTGACGTACTTCTGGAAGCATGCTCTTTGGTACTGTTAACATGTCTAGAAGCTCATCATCCCACTGTAAGTCGTGAATGTTAAACATTAATGTACGTGATGCATTTGAGTAGTCTGTTACGTGCGCTTTTCCGCCAGACAATTTCCATACAAGCCATGTATCAATTGTTCCGAATAATAACTCGCCGTTTTCCGCTTTTTCTCTTGCACCTTCAACGTTATCTAAAATCCATTTTACTTTCGTACCAGAGAAGTATGCATCAATTAAAAGACCTGTTTTTTCGCGAACCATCTCGCTATAACCTTTTTCTTTTAACTCATCACAAATTTCAACTGTTTGACGAGATTGCCATACGATTGCGTTATAAATTGGTTTTCCAGTCTCTTTATCCCATACAACCGCTGTTTCACGTTGGTTCGTAATACCGATACCAGCGATTTGTTCTGGTTTTACATCCGCTTCACTTAAGCAAGTTGCGATAACTGCTAAAATAGATCCCCAAATTTCTTGTGCATTATGCTCAACCCAGCCTGGCTTTGGAAAATGTTGTGTAAACTCTTTTTGAGCTGAATGAACGATTTTTCCTTCTTTATTGAAAAGAATTGCGCGTGAGCTTGTTGTTCCTTGGTCTAATGAAAGAATATATTTTTTCATATCGGTTTCCCCCTATGCTACTTTTCTACTATTTGTAGTAGTTCCGCTTTTTTTACTTGTCATATAAGAGATTGCTAGTACAATCACAGTTGCAATAATCACATAAATAAGTGCTGAATTTTGTTTTCCTTCAAATACAACTTGATGGAATAATCCTGCAAGTGATCCACCTAAAATTGGACCAACTACTGGAATCCATGCATACTTCCAGTTTGAACCGCCCTTTCCTGCAATCGGAAGGAAGAAGTGTGCAATACGCGGACCTAAATCACGAGCCGGGTTGATTGCGTATCCTGTTGTTCCACCTAATGATAAACCAATACTTACAATTAAGAAACCTACGATAAATGGATTTAAACCATCTGCAAATTTATTTGCTCCAATTGCTAATATACCAAATACTAAAACGAATGTTCCAATCATTTCACTTAAAAGGTTTGTAAATGTGTTCGGAATTGCTGGACCTGTTGCAAATACACCTAACTTTGTTCCTGGATCTTCTGTTTCTTTCCAGTGTGGTAAGTAATGTAAATATACAAGAACTGCCCCGATAATTGCCCCAATCATTTGTGCTGCGATATACATTGGTACGTCACTCCATGGGAACGCTCCCTTAAAAGCAAGTCCTATCGTTAAAGCCGGATTCAAATGTGCCCCACTAATTGATCCAACTGCATACGCTGCAACCGCTACCGCTAAGCCCCAGCCCATCGTAATTACAATCCAACCAGAATCTTTCGCAAACGACTTCTTTAAACTTACACCAGCGCAAACGCCGCCACCAAGTAAGATTAACAATGCAGTCCCTATTAACTCTCCTAAAAATGCTGACATAGTATCCCTCCGCAATCAATTTAAACGCTTTCAAAAGTGATAGAGGTAAAATGAATGGCCATTCGTTTTTTTTCAAAAGAAAAAGATCCACAGCTTACATGCCTCTATATAAAAATATATAGAAACAATAAAATGTGGATCTCTTCTTTTCTCCGTCACGTTTATTAACTTATCTATAATGTTAACCTTTCGTGAAAGCGGTGTCAACAGAATTTTTTCACATTTTCGTCACTTTTGCTGGTAATGTTTCCATAGTTCTTTCTTCGATGTCGTAATTGCTGTCGCACCAGCATTTAAAGCTCTTTCAACATCCTCCACAGTACGAATGAAACCACCCGCTAAAATCGGTACACCTGTACGCTCTTTCACTTCAGCGATCACATCCGTTAACGCACCAGGAAGCACCTCTATATAATCCGGCTTCGTCTTTTCTAGCAAATTACAGCTCTTTTCCATCGCGCTAGAATCAATTAAGAAGATACGTTGAATGGAGACGACACCCTTTTGCTTCGCCTTCATAATTACGCTCGCCTTTGTCGATAATAACCCGTACGGTTTATATTCTTGGCATAAAAACTCCGTCGCATGCCCATCACTCTGCAAGCCATGGATCAAATCAACATGTAAAAATACTTTTTTATTATGCTGCTTCGCAAGTGATATAACACTCTTCAATTGACCGACATGAATATCTAAAATAACAATATACTCATACGAACTATGTAATAGCTTTTCTAAATCTTTAATTTGCCTCACTGCCGGCAAAATCTTTTGCTCATGAAATTCCATTCTAAATGTCCCCTTCTTTATATCATCCTATCCTTTATAGTACACAATTTAAGTGAAAAGAACAGCTAGTGTAGGGGGATTTCTTTCCTCTATCTATATATTTTCTTCAACTTATCAGAAGCCGTGCCACCTATAACCATTAATATGAGGGGTAAAAAATTCATTACATATGGAGCATCCGCTACAAGTGTAATGCTCGCTCCAGCAAACTTATTTAACATCCATACAACGATTTTTGTAATAAACAAAAATACTCCCAGCATGAATAGACCATCAAAGAACACCTTCCATTTTGGATACGCTAATTGTTTACTATCTTCAATTACTTTCTGCGTCAACTCTTCATCACTCCTCAATAACTCATCAATTGTAATACCGAACAGATCACTTAAATGAATAATAATTTCAATGCTCGGATAGTTCTTTCCCGTCTCCCATTTCGAAACGGATTGCCTACTCACATGAATTTTTTCAGCCAAATCATTTTGCGACCAATTTCTTTTTTCTCTTTCTTCTTTTAAACGTTCACTGAAAATCATACTGTGTTTATCACCTCTCTATGCCTAGTATGGTCAAATAAATGATGAAGAGTAAAGCGAGTTATCGTTGCATAACCTGTGCAACTTGTGCGTTACAGCTTAAAATGGGGCTATGTAGTATGTAGATTTCATATACTTTTCTTGTATAATAATTTCCCGAACAATAATCGTATCTCTTAACATTGTCTCTTTCTGTCGGTAAGTCGATATATTGAACAAATCGTTGATATATTCCAAGAAATAAAAGAGTGGATAACAACATGCTATCCACTTTCCCGTAATTATAATAAAACTGAATCCTGATTACGTCCTTTTTAAAGTAGCAATATTAATATCTCCATTTTTAGTAGGGATTAAAAAAGAATGCCTATTCTATTCAACTAGAACGGCATTCCTCTTTATAAACAGTATTTAGAAATTATTATTTAAGGTATTTCCCCAAATCATCTAAGTTTCTTGTATGATTTAGAATGATTACGTACTCAACTTCAACTTCTGTTACTACCATTTCTAAAACTTGATGGATTTCAATATAATCATTTTCATATTCTTTTGCCGAAGCTACAATCTCTTCTAGAGTTCTTACAAACGTTTCAGCACTCCAGTCTTTTGTTGACAACGATACATAGGTTTGAAATTTTTCTGTATTCATGTTAGTTCTCACCCCTCCGAACAACGTTAAAATTGTATATTTAATAATTTTAATGTATAGTGCCCTCTAGAAAAAATCAATTTTTCATTTAGTAAGTCTTCAATTTTAAAATGACAGCTAATAAGCGAAACATATACTTTTTTCTTATACAAATATTTCATACAACAAAAAAGAAGAGAAATGGAATACATCCCTCTTCTTCAAACCTTTTCTATTAAAGCAAAACCGAATCCTTATCACTATCCTGATTACGTTTCTCTCGCTCTTCTTCTAAGCGCTTCATATAAACTTCGCCTTCTTTTTCGATAAACTCATTATCCATCTCTTGCTCTTTTTTTGAAGTATATAAAACCATGTAGCCACTTAGTACAATCCCAATGATCACAAGATAAATCCACCATGGTAAAGTTTCCAAATCACTTCATTCCTTTCCTTAGACAAGCCTTATTAGTTTCACTCTATGAGGAAAGAAGTGGATTTATGCTTAAAATTTCATTGTGGATTCTCCGCGAAGAATGCTTGTACATATTCCATAAACTCGATTGGCTCCTGACGAAACGGTGCGTGGTATCCTTTTTCAATAATATGAAACGTGCTATTTGTAAATAGCTGATGATACAGTTCACCATTTTCCCAAGAAACACTCTTATCGTGCCTACCCCAAATAATTAAAGTCGGCACCTTAATTTTATCCGCTTCCATCGCAATGCGGCGCTCTCTCATTTTCGTAAGCTGATCATAATGCTCTTTATCGTTGCGGCTATTTTTCACTGCATTTTTATTATAATCCGTAATCTCTGTTACAGTTTGTAAGTCTGTCGATAGTGGCGGCATTTCATAACTTTCTTTTTGCTGGAAAGATTCAATCCCTGTAGAATCCGCTAAAATGAGATGCGTCACTGCATCCGGATATAAATACGCTAAATTAAGGGACATCTCTCCTCCCATCGAATGACCGAGCACCGCAAACTGATCATATCCAAGTTTCTTCATTAACTTATAATATAAATTCACTTGCGCAGGAAACGAATACTGAAAATCGATCGGCTTAGAAGATCGTCCAAATCCTAAAATATCAACAGCGATAATCGTATGGTCTCGTGCGAGTTCCGGATAAATATCACTAAACCCATCTGAAGAACCGCCAAATCCGTGAAGCATAAGTAAGGGCGGTTTCCCCTCACCAAGTTGCTTAAAATAAATCGTCTGCCCATCGATTTGCGCCATCTTCTCTTTCGTATTGAACTTCATCATAACAGTATCTTTCACTTCTTCAACCTTCGCAATCGGTTTATCAACGAAGTTACATACTACTAATACAACAAGAACAATACCGCTAATCATATAAAACTTAAACCGTTTCAAAATTCCCGTCTCCTTTCTCACATTGCTATTTAAAGGTTTTACATTTTTTGGTTGTTTTATGTTCTCTTTTTAATTGTAACCATATTAGTTACAATTATATCAAAAAAATATTACTCATTCCCATTACTGATGGTTATTTTGTAACTATTATAGTTACACGTTTAAAGTAAGTCAATTATTTTCTTTACATGTATGATTTCAACTAGCTTTTTTCTTACATTCTACATCGTAAGCTACTCTAATTTTCCCCATAGAAAAATCCCCTCCATAGTAAGTAAACAGGTTAATGTGCTTTCTTTTCCCGTCTACTATAAGGGGATTTTTTAATGGTATAATATTAATTATAACTTCAGTTAAAGGTGGGGTTTTTGTTCATCCCCCACTGATTATTAGCCCACACCAATCGGGCGTTTATGGACAGTAAAACTCCCACAAATAGCGGGATAAATTTTTACAAATAAGGAGATAAGACTATGGCAAAAAACAACTTACTAAGAATGGACAATGTTGGCATCGTTGTAGAATCCCTTGATGACGCAATCTCTTTCTTCGAGGAGATTGGCTTGAACCTCGAAGGGCGAGCAACTGTCGAAGGTGAATGGTCTGGTCGCGTCACGGGACTCGGTTCTCAGTGCGTAGAGATTGCTGTGATGGTTACTCCAGATGGCCACAGTCGACTTGAACTTTCGCGATTTCTCACACCACCTACTATAGCAGATCACCGGACTGCTCCTGTAAACGCCCTCGGTTATCTACGCGTCATGTTCACCGTTGAAGACATTGACGAAATGGTATCCAGACTCACTAAGCATGGTGCTCAGCTCGTTGGCGAAGTGGTTCAGTACGAGGGCTCGTATAAGCTCTGTTATATTCGTGGAGTCGAAGGACTTCTAATCGGTTTAGCGGAACAACTCAATAACAAATAAGTAAATGACGTTTTATAAAAAGCCTTTACTGAAATATACATTGCTGAAGTAAAAATATTTGAAGAAAATTCTTATTCAATAAAAGGGCGCTATTGTTGAATAAAACTTAGATTTTTAAGCGACTTTATTATTATATTTTTAAACCCCGTTCTAACTTTAGAACGGGGTTATATTTGTTTGAGCTTTTAAAATTTCCGTAGTCTTTTTAGAATAAATTAGTTAAAAACAAAAGACTACATACTATACGCGAAAGAGTTTAAAACAGAGGATTATAAATCGAATAAAATAATCAGCTGTCTATAAAACTATTAGGGGTACCACCACATCGCTATCAAGCTAAGCTTATATAAGTTTAATTTCATGTGAGATTTTTTCTTTTTTCTAAAGATCTAGTGTAAGTTCTTTAAAGATGTGCATACCAAATAAACCCTATCAGGTTTCAATTTTTCGGATTACGCTACATGATTGTGAGACATAGAAAAGTTATATACGACGCCTAAAATATCAAAGACTGTTTTCTTCTCATACCTATGGGATTTTCGTCCGTTTTTCTGTAAAAGATTAAACAGCCGAGACAATATCTTTGTTAATGTTTGTGTCTCTTTTTGTAGAGATTGATAAATAAGTGGAAAATAATCTTTTATCATATAAATCGCTTTATATTCGCTTGATTCTCGTTTCTTCTTGATGAGGAGTAATCGGTGCATTTGAAACATGGTGGAGGAACAAAGAAGGATGCTAATTAATTGTCCGTATAAGTGACATTCTAGTCGTTCTAATTTGACAGAATTACAATGATGAATACGAAAAAATGATTTCCAAGTTTTAAAGATAAGTTCAACTTGCCATCGTAAGGAATAAAATAAGCACCACACTCGTCTATCGTATGTAGAATATCCTATCGTGCGGTTGAAGAGACGATAAGCAAGTAGAACCATAAATTTTATCATTTTGCTTTCCCGAACCTACATAAACATGTAAAAATTGACCACTAAGTCTTGTGCACGATATTTACTTTTTCGTTGAACAAATCCAACTTTTCTAGCTAACTGATCCAGAGCATGTTGTGGCATATGTTGCTGTAATTCTTGAGAAAACAATTGTAATTCATCAGAAATCGATAAATTCATACCAAAAACACCCCCCTTTCTGTATATTTCTCCAAAAAGAATAGCGTTTTTTTCGTTTTATGGATACAATTTTTTAGCTTGATGGCGATGGGGTGTCTTAAAATCTTAGCCTGATAGGTATGGGTCAGTACCCCACATCCATCAACTTAAGGATTTAGACTATTCTTGAAGGTGAAAGCACGTTACTATTCTCTTATGT
>NZ_MACH01000132.1 GCF_001884065.1 Bacillus proteolyticus | reverse complement strand
ATTTTGGACAGACTTGTCCAATAAAACAAGTTGCCCTTTTTTCACCATATGCATAGCTTCTATTCCAGAAAGAATGGATGTAGCTGTGCGAAAGGATTTCAATCCTAACATCGAACGAACCCGCTTTTTAATAAACCGATGATCTTGTTCCACTATGTTATTGAGATATTTCACTTGCCTTAGTTGGATGCCTAATGGCATCTTTTTTTCTTTTCTCAATTCTTCAACTGCTATAGGATAAGCTGGATTCTTATCTACTGTCACG
>NZ_MACH01000131.1 GCF_001884065.1 Bacillus proteolyticus | reverse complement strand
ACGGTTCTGGTAGCAACGGTTCTGGTAGCAGTGGTTCTGGTGGCAGTGGCTCTGGTGGCAGTGGTTCTGGTGGCAGTGATTCCGGTGGCAGTGGTTCTGGTGGTAACGGTTCTGGTGGTAACGGCTTTGGTGGCAACGGTTCTGGTGGCAACGGTTCTGGTGGCAACGGTTCTGGTGGCAACGGTTCTAGTGGCAACGGTTCTGGTGGCAGTGGTTCTCAGGGCGGTAACCGTGTTAAAGGCGATAGCAGTTCTCAGGGTGGCAACGGCTCTCAAGGCGGCAACCGTATTAAAGGCGATAGCAGTTCTCAGGGTGGCAACGGTTCTCAAGGTGGCAATGTAAAAGATAACGCGAAAAAACAAGGCGATAAGTTACCTAATACGGCAACACATTATCCTACATCTGTTTTAATGGGACTTTCAACATTCCTAATCGGTATGTTACTATTTATTCGCCGTAAAAATGCAAAATAAAAACACATCCTTCCATCTAAAAAATACATGAAACAAATTGTAAAACTAAAAAGGACTTTGGATTGCATTTTATTATGCACCCCAAAGTCCTTTTCATCATCTATCAAAAAGAGCATTAATACGCTTTTCCCCAATACACCATTTTCTTAGCTTCTTTACCACAGCAAATACATTCGTCAGCTAAACCTTCTTGTTCGAACGGAATACAACGTGAAGATACTCCAACTTCGTCTTTTAGCTTTTCTTCACAAGCTAGTTCTCCGCACCACATTGCTTTAATAAAGCCTTGTTTTTCATCGGCTATTTTTTTCATCTCTTCGAAATTCGTCACACTATAAGTACTCTCATCTCTATATACTTTTGCTTTATTAAATAAAGAATGATGAATCTCCTCAAGTAATGATGGGATGCGCTCTTCTAATCGATCCATTGATATAAACTCTTTTTCTTTCGTATCTCTTCTTACAAGTACAACTTGATTCTTTTCAATATCTTTTGGACCAACTTCTACTCGAATTGGAATGCCCTTCATTTCATACTCATTAAATTTCCATCCTGGTGTTTTATTGCTAGCATCTATTTTTACACGTGCAACCTTCTGAATACGTCCTTGTAACTCTGTTGCTTTTTCTAAAACACCTTCTTTATGCTGAGCAATAGGGACAATAACAACTTGCACTGGTGCAACTTTCGGCGGCATTACAAGTCCATTATTATCGCTATGAACCATAATAAGTCCACCTATCATTCTTGTTGATACACCCCAAGATGTTTGGTGTACATATTGCCATTTACCATTACGATCTAAAAACTTAATATCAAATGCTTCAGAGAAATTCGTCCCAAAGTTATGAGAGGTTCCTGTTTGAAGCGCTTTTCCATCATGCATTAAACTTTCAATCGTATAAGTTGCCTTTGCTCCCGCAAACTTTTCTTTGTCCGTTTTTTGTCCTTTAATTACTGGTATCGCTAAGTAGTCTTCACAGAAAGAAGCATATAGATTTAAAATATTTAACGTTTCAGCTTGAGATTCTTCTGCTGTTTCATGAATTGTATGACCTTCTTGCCATAAAAATTCAGTTGTACGGAGGAACGGTCTCGTTGTCTTTTCCCAACGAACTACTGAACACCACTGATTATATAGCTTTGGCAAATCATTATATGATTGCACAATCTTTGAAAAATGCTCACAGAATAAAGTTTCAGATGTAGGGCGTACACAAAGTCTCTCCGCTAACTTTTCATCCCCACCATGTGTCACCCATGCTACTTCAGGAGCAAATCCTTCAACATGATCTTTCTCTTTTTGTAATAAACTCTCTGGAATAAACATTGGCATATACACATTTTCATGACCAGATTCTTTTAGTTTTTCATCCATTACTTTCTGCATATTTTCCCACAATGCATAACCATATGGACGTAAAATCATACACCCTTTTACACTTGAATAATCAACAAGTTCTGCTTTTTTTACAATATCGGTATACCACTGAGCAAAGTCCTCTTCCATCTTTGTAATGGCTTGTACTTGTTCTTTTGCCATAGCCTTTCTTCCTCCTTTAGACAATAAAAAAAGCCCGCGTCCCCAAATAGGGACCGAGCTTTGCCGGCGTTACCACCCTGATTCATACACAAAAATTGTATATGCTCTCTTCTTGATAACGGGAAATTCCCGCTGCATATGCAGAACTCAAAGGCAGGTTCCATATTGCCTTTTTAAGAATCTTTCAGCCTGGCGGATTCTCTCTCTGCTAAAAAGGTTGAACATGTACTAATCCTTTTTCATCGTTATAACGAAATAAATTTGTTGATTATCATAATACAAATTCTTTTTTAAAACAATAGCTAATTTTCTTATTATTATATATTCTTTTCATTTTTTGCAGTTTTATACGTAGCTTTTTCGCGAAATTTTTACAAGTTGATGTGCAATCATACCGATAAGTGTACCTAGTAGAACGAAGAAACCAATAAATCCATATCCCATTCCTTCCCATCCACCAATAACCATCATTGTAACGGGAAAGGATGCTAAGCAAAGAAGTATTAAACTAAGTGCAAATATAATATCAAACTGTTTGTCTGGAAACCGTTTCTTTAGTAAATACGAAATAGCAAATACAAGAAAAATAGTGATTCCACCAATGATGTAAAAGATACCAAAGCCATCTAGCCAATCCATAGTATTCCCTCCTTACATTCATTCTCTTATAATTATTATATGTTTAATTTTTCTGAAAATAAATAATAAATTTTATTCAGAAACATATTTTTATTACTAGGTATTAATAGTAATGTATAAGAATAGGTTTTATATAATCAGGAGGTCTATTTTATGAGTAAAGCATTAACAAATCATGTCATCATATTATCTTTCGACTGTTTATCAGCTTTAGATTTTCCTATATTACAAAAACTCCCTAATTTCCAAACATTAATAAACAAGGGTGCGATTGCAAAAAAAGTGGAACCTATTTATCCTTCTGTAACATATCCAAGCCACTCAACAATCGTAACTGGTAATTATCCTAATAAGCATGGCGTTGTCAGCAATACATTACTTCAACCAGGACGTGAGTCACCAGATTGGCATTGGTATCGAAAGTCCATTAAAGGAACAACTTTATACGATGAAGCACGCAAAGCAAATTTAACGACAGCTTCCCTTTTATGGCCTGTTACTGGAAGAGCAAATATCGATTACAATTTACCAGAAATTTTTCCAAATAGACCGTGGCAAAATCAAATTTTAGTTTCATTATTTAGCGGTAGTCCGCTATATCAATTAGATTTAAATCGTCGTTTCGGCCATATACGAAATGGACTGTCACAGCCTGAACTTGATGATTTCGTCCTCGCTTCTACTGTACATACAATCCATACGAAACAGCCTAATGTTATGTTCGTACATTTTACTGATTTAGATACTCAAAGACACTATCATGGCTTTGAGTCTAAAGAAACAATAGCTGCAATCCACAGGCACGACGAACGCCTTGGAAAAATTATTCAAGCATTAAAAGAAAGCGGGATATACGAAGACAGTACAATTATTGCACTTGGCGATCATAGCGCTTTAAGTGAAAACAAAGCAATTCAATTAAATGTCCTGTTTCGTCAAAAAGGACTTATATCCGTAAATAAAAGTGGAAAGTTACTAGATTGGAAAGCTTATTGTCAAAGCTGTGATGGATCTGCCTACGTACATGTAAAAGATAAAAATGATACTGAAACGATTAAAGAGATTCAACTTCTTCTTGAAGAGCTTCTTCAGAATAAACAAAACGGAATTGAATTTATTTTGCACGATGAAGATGCAAAAGAACGTGGTGCTGATGGTAATTGCTTATTTATGCTAGAGGCCATGGAAGGTTATTATTTCATTGAAAATTATACAGGTGATTTCATAAAAGAAATTAATAAAGAAGATGTTACTTCTAGCAAGAAATATACATTTGGAACACATGGATATTCCCCGACAAAACCTAACTATGAAACAATTTTTATGGCTGCTGGGAAAGGCATTCAAAGTGGCGTTACAATTCCGTATATGAGACTGATTGATGAAGGTCCCACTATTGCTAGGTTACTCGGTTTGCACTTAGGTGAAACAGACGGCGCAATTGTGGAGGATTTACTTCAATTGTAAAGAACTGTGTATATATGTAAAAGTTATGTAAAAATCATCACTGTTTCTCTTTTTATAATTTTTATTTTTGTACACTGTTAGTAGAACAAATTTAAGGGGGAACATTATATGAAAAAAATGTCCAGACAAGAAAAAAGCTGGATATTATACGATTGGGCGAACTCGGTATATTCGCTCGTCATTACAACTGCATTATTTCCAATTTACTTTAAAGCAGCTGCAAAAGAAGCTGGGCTATCTGGTGCAACTTCAACAGCCTATTGGGGATATGCAAACTCGTTCGCTACACTTTTAATTTCTATACTTGCTCCTATTCTCGGCACAGTTGCTGATTATAAAGGATTTAAAAAACGATTTTTCACATTCTTCTTTGGACTTGGTATTATATTTACAAGTATGCTAGCAGTTGTTCCAACATCTCAGTGGTACTTATTACTAGGATGCTATATGCTCGCATTAGTCGGCTTTGCTGGAGCAAATATTTTTTATGATGCATTTTTAGTAGATGTTACCTCTAAAGATAGAATGGATCGAATTTCTACAAGAGGCTTTGCATTAGGTTATATTGGAAGCACAATTCCTTTTATCGGTTGTATCGCTCTTATTATTCTTTCTCAAAAAGGAACTATCCCCTTATCAGTCGGAATTGCTAGTCAAATTTCTTTCGCAATAACAGCTCTTTGGTGGGGGTTATTTACAATTCCAATGCTAAAAAATGTAGAGCAAACACACTATATTGAACGTCACCCAAGACCAATTGCAATGAGCTTCAAGCGCCTTGCTGATACTTTTAAAAATATTAAAGAATATAAAACTGTATTTATGTTCCTAATAGCTTACTTTTTCTATATTGACGGGGTCGATACAATTATTACTATGTCTACCGCTTACGGAACAGATCTCGGTATTAGTGCAACTAATCTATTAATCATCTTATTTGTAACACAAATTGTCGCTTGTCCATTCGCTTTATTATACGGAAAACTATCAGAAACATTTACCGGTAAAAAAATGCTATATGTCGGTATTATTATTTATATCATTATCTGCACATATGCTTATTTCTTAAAAACGACACTTGATTTCTGGATTTTAGCAATGTTAGTTGCTACTTCTCAGGGCGGGATTCAAGCACTTAGCCGTTCATATTTCGCAAAACTAGTACCGAAAGAATCTGCAAATGAATTCTTCGGATTTTATAATATCTTTGGTAAATTCGCGGCAATTATGGGTCCAGTATTAGTAGGTGTCACAACACAATTAACAGGAAAAACAAACGCTGGTGTTCTTAGTATTATTGTATTATTTATTATCGGTGGATTCTTACTCACTAGGGTTCCAGAAAATAATACATCCGTTACACCACCTAGTCCAAAGACTAAAACGCTATAAGAAAAGATCCTCTTCTCATAAGAAGAGGATCTTTTTTATTTTTAACGGTGCGCCTTATAATGAACGACTCTACTGCTTGTACAAAAATAATTTATCAACAGTTGTTCCTAATACTTCAGCTAAACGGAATGCTAATGCTAAGCTTGGATCATATTTATTATTCTCAATTGCATTTATCGTTTGTCTAGAAACCTTGCATTTATCCGCTAATGCACCTTGTGAAATATTATTTTCAGTGCGTAATTCATAGATTTGATTTTTCACACCATTTCTCCTAACCTGTAAAATTGTTTTTACAACATCAGTATATAATTGGCTCATATAGTTGTCAAAAATTTCTCAAAGAAAAAGGGAGCAATTTTGCTCCCCTAAAATATTTATTTCGAAGCTAACGAATTTGTTAGTTCCTCTTTATTAGCGACATCTTCTTTCTTTATTTGCATACGTAGAACTGGCCCTATCGCTAATAAAATAAGTGCCATTGCTATACAAAACACAGTAACTAGTGAAGTTAGTTCCTTTAATCCTCCAGCTAGTGATGTTCCAATTAGCATGGCGCCCATAAACAGTGGTAAAATCATTCCATTTACTCTTCCAATCATATTTTCTGGTACAAGTTGAATCATAAGCGTACCGACAACGATATTAACACAAGCTAAACAAATTCCTGTACCAAACCTCATGAAACTAGTAATCCAAAACGATGTAGATAGGCCTTCTACCAAAAATGATATAGCTAGCACACTCATACCAAATACAAACATCTTTTTCGGATTTACTTTTGATGTGAAAACTGCAGCAACAATACCACCGATTAACATACCTATTCCATCAGCTGCGGCTAAATATTGAACTGCTTCCTTTTCCATTCCAAGGCGTTCTATTACAAGAAACACCTCTAATGGATTCGTTAGTCCAACAGCCAAGCCCATAATGGTGAAAGTGATCGTAATCATACGTAAATTTTTCGTATGAAGAACGTATTTCCAACCCTCTTTTATATCATTTTTTAATGAATCTCTCGCCACCTGCTCTTGTTCAACCCATTTTGGTAAAAATGAAAGAGCGATAGCAGATAACAAAAATAAAATGATTAAGCTATATAGTGACGTAAATAAACCAAGTTGTGTATACACAAGCGATCCTACCACTGGTCCAAAAATCATAAATACTGACTGTAATGTTTGGTTAAATGCAATCGCATTTGCTACCTGTTCTTCCTTTACATAGCGCTTAAATATACGCGAAGATGATGGCTGAGAAAACTGACCTACAATCGCGGAAATGAGTGTTGCAAAAAATATAGCCTGCCAATAATCCAGCTTTAACAACAAGACAATTCCTATAATAGACAGTACACTTAGCACATCCCCAGCAACCATTGTTCTTTTCGGATTCCAGCGATCAGCTAGCGCACCACCGATAAACGAGAAAATAAAGATAGGTGCATATTCCATAACTGATAATAAAGAAACAGAAACCGGATCATTATTCGTTCGCTCCATTATGAAATATAAAAGAGCCATATTTCTGATCCAAATTGCAAATTGTTGTAAAATATCAGATGCCATAACGAGCATAAATGCTCGGTTTTTAAATAAGGCGTTCATTTTCATTCCTCCTTTTATAAACCGACCGTTCAGTCTAATTTGTTTTGTAAGAAAAGCAGCTGACTTATTATTTAGCTGCCATTCCTTTTAACAATACATCTATTGCCTTTTTATAAATACGTTTTAGCTCTTTATGATCTAACTCGTAGTAAAGTACTCCAAGCCCCGATAATAATCCATTCACAATATACATAAGATCGCGCGTATTATCTTCACGAAACTCTCCAGACTGTATGCCTGTTTCAATTAATTTCTCAAACATAACATATGATTCTCTAGTTAAAGCTAACAGTTCATCCAGAATCTCTTTACTTACAACTTGACTCATAGAGAATTCCTCTATTGCATTCGAAATAGGTTGTTGTATATCCTCTACATAATATTCGGCGAGACCGTATAGTTTTTCAGTACTAGTACTATACAACTTCTCTTTTTCATTCCATTTCTCTAGCCAATCATACGTATGCTGTTTCACTACAAATAAAAATAATTCTTCTTTACTTTTAAAGTGATAATAAATACTTCCTTTACTTCGCCCTGTAATTTCACAAATATCTTCCATCGATGTAGCTGCATAACCTTTTTGTGAAAACAGACTTTCTGCTTTATATGCAATTTCTTTCTTTATCTCTTCTGCATTTCTTCTCATATTCACACCTCACTAAACCGACCGCTCAGTCTAATAATAACAAATGAAAAACCTCTATCGCAAGAGGCCATATTCCTTATTTAAGAAAACGTACTTTCAAACCACGTTCGAATCGTATGTATTATTCCAATTTTAAATCCTAATTTGACAAGAAATACGCCTCCCGCAGCTAATAAAAATAACACTACTTTCCCCTTATTTTTCACTTTCGGCTCCCTTTTCATTTCCATTCCCCTTAGTATGTTAAAAATATTGAATCAAACGTTTGTTTAATTGTTTTTATGCATAGGCAAGCCAACTAATCAAACGTTTGTTTAAAAAGAAATACGACCCCTATAGGACGCATTCTCATCAATCACCGCCACCTCCACCACCATCGCAGCTGCCTCCGCTATCTCCACCGAAAGATCCTCCACAATCATGTGAACCTCCATCGTGCGAGCTATCATTATCAGATCCAGCAAAGAAAAATAATGGTGATGAACTGTTAGATGAATTATGAATGTTATTTTGTTTCGTAAGATTTACCTTCTTTTTGTTTGATCGAACTGCTGTTACGATCGTTCCAACTACAACAAATAATAGTATGACAATAATAAATTCCATATAAAAGCCTCCCTTAATCTTCGAATAATTGAATCGTTCTCTCTAGATTTTCAAGTGAAATGAAGCGCGATTCACGAAGAATCTCTTTTCCATTATGAAATAATAAAATCGTCGGTCCTGTAAATACCGCATATCGCCCTGCAATCTCTTGCATGTCTTGTAGTAATATTTCTACTTTCTCTACGTAATCATAATTCTCTAATACATAGTTTACTTTCCGTAGCATAACATCACAAACGCCACAATTTTCCGTTTTAATAAATAGAAGTACCAATTGTTGTTTTTCAATATATATCGCTAATTCTTCTATCGTTTCAAATTTTTTCATCTTATCCCTCTTAACGCAATTTACGAAATACTTTACCCCGCATTAACTGGCAGTAAGACTCTCACCTCAAAATTCAGCTGGAGCGAAGAAGTTAGGTGAGAGGTCAACTGCCCGTAAATGCCCGATTGGTAAAGGCTAATAATCAGTGGAGGATGAACCCCTCCACTGATTATAGTTTCACTTTATCTTGATACATACGAAATGCTGAACTATCTTTAATCTTTCTCTTTTCCATTACTTGCTGAAAGCGTAGTGTTTTTGCTGTTAACTCTTCTTGTAATTTTTTTCTCTCTGCTTCATCATAACAACAAGCGATTAAATCCTCTATTTTCAATATATCTTTTTGCAATTCCATTTCTGGTGGAATCATGCCTGCATTTTTCAAGATTTTATAACTCATTCTTAATTCTGGAGGTACCATTGAAAGATCTTCTAATTGTAGTGGTTTTCCTTGTCCCGGAATATTATCAAGATCACCATTCCGTATCGCTTGACGAATTTTTTCCTCAGCAATGTTCAAAAACACATCCACACCATCCCCTCCTTTACATATTTTTACTATTATTTTACATGAAATTTCATCATCCTGCTACGTCATTCCAAATTGACTCCACAAATTCACCGAAAATTCTTTTAAACGATATATAAAATTAATAATGTATAAAAAGACGGTAATATTCCTGCGCACCATAAGAGTGCTTCTTCATACAATTCTCATGTAAGAGTTCTCGAAAATCATGTTAATCACAAAGAAAAGGCATTAGCTCATAAAAGCTAATGCCTTTTCTTTGTGATTATTGTTAAACGTTCCATTCTTCGATATTCCATATTTTCGTTATCCACGCTTCATAGAAAGATGGCTCATGTGAAACAATTAAAACCGTACCTTTATATTGTTTTAACGCTTCCTGTAAAGCCCTCTTAGTCTCTGTATCCAAATGGTTAGTTGGTTCATCTAAAATTAAAACATTGCTTTTAGTTACGATAAGTTCGCATAACCGTACTTTTGTTTGTTCTCCTCCACTTAATAATTGAATAGGTTTTAATACATGTTCTTCTTTCAATCCGCACTTTGCTAATGCTTGTCGGATTTCTTTTCTTGTCATGTCTGGCCTTCCTGCCCATACTCTCTCTAGTGCAGTTATTTCTGAGGAAAATTCCTCTTGTGCAAAATAAGCGGGTTTTACTCGTTCCCCAATAGAAACTGCACCGCCTAACGGTTTTATTTGTCCTAGTAATGTTTTTAACATTGTTGTTTTTCCAATCCCATTATGACCAATAATCGCAATCTTTTCCCCTTTTTTCACTTGAAAATCCAATTCCGAAAATAACGGTTCACCATAACCAATTTTCAGTTTCTCTACCTGTAATATACGACTCACTGGCTCAGTATAAACATTAAAATCAAAACGAGCGCGAGGTACATCGTTAACCTTTTCAACCTTTTGCATTTTCTCTAATACTTTTTCACGACTTTTTGCTTGTTTCGCTTTACGAATTTTATTTTTTTGAATAAAGCTCTCTAAATGTGCAATTTCCTTTTGCTGTTTCGTATATGCTGCTTGTAATTGTTTCTTTTGCAGTTCATAATTACGCACAAAACTATTATAATCACCTACATAGCGCTTAATTGTGCGCTCATCTAGATGGTAAATAACTTTCGTAATATTGTTCAAAAATACTTCATCGTGCGAAATGATAATATAAGCTTTTTCATACATTTGTAAATATGATTGCAACCATTCTATATGAGCTGTATCTAAATAGTTAGTTGGCTCATCTAATAATAAAACATCCGCTTTTTCTAAAAGGAGTTTACCAAGTAATAACTTTGTCCGTTGACCACCGCTTAACTTTGAAACATCCTTTTCCATTCCTACTTCAAACAACCCTAAGCCAGTTGCTACTTCTTCAATTTCTGTATGAATTTGATAAAAATTAGAATTCTCCAATATAGTTTGTAACTCTCCGTACCTTACTAACAATTTCCCTACTTCTCCTGCTCCAGCCATCTCTTCTGTAAGTTTTAACATTTCACGTTCAAACTCATACAGATTAGAAAACGCACTCTGCAAGTATTCTTCAATTGTTATACCTTCTTGCAAATCGATATGTTGTTGTAAAAAGCCAATCTTCACATGTGGAAACCATTCAATTTTCCCATCATCATGTATAAGTTCTCCTGTTAACAAGCGTAATAATGTTGATTTTCCAATTCCATTTTTCCCTACTAGCCCAACATGTTCACCCTTTAATAATCGAAAGCATGTATTATATAAAATGGTTTTCTCACCATATGAATGACTTACATTTTCTACTGTTAATATACTCATTTTTTCTCTCTCCTTTTCTTATGATCCATAAGCTAAATAGAGAGAACAACAGTATAAAGCCTTATTTAGTTATACATATAAAAAATGGGTAAGGTGAATACACCTTACCCATTACATATTATCGTAAGAAAGGATTAAGGTTCTTTACCTGCTGTCTTCAATTTAGCTTATTTGTTAAAAATGGGCAGACTTCTCCCATATCAAGCTAAAACCATTTGAAGAACAGTTGATAAAGTCATTTTATCCTTTCACTCCTTTAAAATTTGTTATATTAAGAGTATAAACTACTCTCTTATATTCTATTCTCTATTTTTTCTTTTGTTCCTTCTCAGTTTTTTCATATTCTGCGTAAATTTATTTATACATCTTTTCTAATGCGTATGGCCTTGTAAAGGTTAGCGTTAATGATTTCCAAATATAAATTCTTCTTTTAATTCGTAATGCTCCATACCATACTTCATTAATAAAATATGATTTTTTAATACAACCTTTCCTTCTTCAAGATTATCAGCTGTTAATGAATCGACCATTTTTTCTATAGATTTCATTTTCCTCCTCCTAAAAAAAAAGCCTCTTAACAGTCATCATACCAAAAGCTGTTAAAAGACTTTTTTCTATTTTTTCATGTAAGGAGCTAATACTCTTAAAATTTCTTCCTTATCCTTCTTTAACTCAAGTGATGTTAACATATCCATCATTCGTGGCCTAAGTAACTTCACTTGTACCTCTCCAACAATTGATGCTGGTCTTTGAGATAAAATAAATATGCGATCAGAAAGTAAAATTGCCTCATCTAAGTCATGTGTAACCATAACAATTGTCTGCTTTTCTTGATGCCAAGAATTTAAAAGCCAACTATGTACTTCCATTTTTGTAAATGCATCTAATTTTCCAAAAGGCTCATCCAGCAGCATAATTGGCTTTTCACATAAATATGTGCGAAGGAAACTAATTCTTTGACGCATGCCACCTGATAACTCATCTGGATAATGATTCGCATATTCATCTAGCTCAAACTGCTTTAATGCTTCCATTCCTTCTGCTAGCCTTTTCTTTTTAGACTTCCCTTCGATTTCCAATGGAAGTACTATATTTTGCAAAGCTGATCGCCACGGTAGTAATAAATCTTGTTGCGGCATATAACTTACAACATCTTGTTTTTTCACATGTTCCTCGTTATAAAATACCTCTCCACTCGTTGGCTCTTCAACACTCGCGATCATATTTAACAAAGTGCTTTTTCCACAACCACTTGGACCTACAAAAGAGACGAATTCCCCCTCTTGTATAGAAGCACTAATATTTTTTAATACATTCTTTCCATCGAAAGCTTTTACAACCTCTTTTATTAGTAATCCACTCATTTTTCACTTGGAAGGAATTCATTTGTAAAGGCATCTTTCACATCAATTTTCTTCTTAATAACTTTGTTGTCATATAAGAAATTCATGTAATTCGTCCAAACTTCTTCCTTCTGTACTCCCCACGCTTTTGCATCATCTTGATACTTTGTACTTAACCACTTTTGACTTTCTTTCACTAATTCTTTATTCACATCTGGAACAGCTTTAATTAAAATATCCGCAGCTTCTTTCGGTTCTTTAATTGCAAAATCATAACCTTCTGTCGTTGCAGTCATAAACTTTTTCACAAAATCTTTATCTTGCTTCGTATGTTTTTCACTTGTAATAATAACAGGACTATAGAAATCAAGCGCTGGATCTAAGTCTTTCACCATAATCGTATTTAACTCTTTTCCTTGACGCTTCGCTTCAATTCCATCCCATCCGTAATAAATCCATTCGAAATCTGCATCACGACCGATTGATTTGAAGAAGTCTGTTTGTCCAAGAATAATTTTTTCGACTTTATTAAAATCAGCTTGATGTTTCTCCATAATCGTTTTTAACGTCGCTTCTTCTGCTGGTCCTCCCCAGCCTCCATAACGTTTACCTTCAAAATCTTTCGGTGACGTCATATTATCTTTTTTTAGCGATGCAAAAGCAGAGGTATTATGCTGAATAATTGCACCAACAGAAACAACTGGGATTCCTTCAACACGAGCTAACGTTACATTTTCTTGTGCGCTTATCGCAAAGTCCGCTTTCCCAGAAGCAATCATCTGCTCTGCCGTTACATTATCACCAGGCTGGATAATTTCTACATCAAGCCCTTGCTTTTTGTAATAATCTTTCGTTTGCGCTACATATAAGCCAGTATGATTCGTATTTGGAAACCAATCTAAAACGACTTTTACTTTTTTATCTTTACTTGAACTTTCTTCTTTCTTCGCCGGATTACACCCGGCAACACCAACTGCTAATAATGCAGCTAACATAATTTTTAAACCTTTTTTCATTTTCTGCCACCCTTTCTGTATATCCATGGTGCTGTTATTCTTGCCATAAATTCAACAATAAAGTACAGGCATAATGTCACCATAACGATAATCGCTGCAACACCAAATACACGAGCTGTTAAAAAGGATTTTGTCGCTCTCGTGAGCATAACCCCTAATCCTTCACTCGCTCCAAGCCATTCTCCAATAATCGCTCCCATCACACTATATGTAACAGCTATTTTTAAACCTGAGAAAAAGTACGGGAGCACCGCTGGAAATTTTACTTTCTGATAAATTTGCCACTTTGTCGCCTTCATCGTTTGTAGCAACTTCAGCATATTTTTATCTACCGTTTGGAAACCTTCTAAAATGCTAAGCGCAATTGGGAAGAAACAAACAAGAATAACAACCATTACTTTTGGCAACATTCCGTACCCAAACCAAATAATAAATAATGGTGCGAGCACAACGATTGGAATTGTTTGCGAAATAACGAGCAACGGATTCATTAAAATCCGAAATAAAGGGATAACATCCATAATGATAGCAATACTCGTCCCAAGTATAATTGCAAAAAGCAACCCAATTATTACTTCCTGTAACGTTTGCACCGTATTCGGTAATAGTAAATCTTTCATTCCAATTAACTCTTGCACAATTGCTGACGGCTTTGGTAAAATCCACGGCTCAATTTTAAATAATGAAACAGATCCTTCCCATATAGCAATGAGAAGGATCAGCCAAATTGTTGTAATTATTTTAGATCGCTTCTGGTTTTGCATATTCATCACGGTACTTCCAAACTTTTTCGTCAATCGTTACGCCCGTACTTGGACGATAGTGAATTTTAATAGAAGTGATTACTTCTTCTGCTCCAGCATCGACGCAAGCTTGTTGCGCGCGTTTAATGACGTCAAGAAGTACATCTAATTCTCCTTCCAACGTTGTTTCCATTGCTCCTACTTCATAACGAACTCCCGATTGTTGTACAACTTCAATTGCTTTATCAACAACGGAATACACATCTTTGTTCTTCGCTTGTGGTACTACTGAAAATGAAATTGTAACTTGTTGTGACATAATAAAATCCCCCTTACAAAATATGTTTCAAAAAAAGAAAAGGCTTTCCTACCATGTAGGAAAGCCTTGTATACAAGTTATTCTATAATAACTTATGCTACATCACTTTAAAGTAACTCCCTACGCTGGCATTATCCAGATCAGGTTGAGGGTCGATGTATACTTACATCCTCTCAGCCAATTGGCTCCCCGGTTCTTAATTCGTTTTCATTGTAGCATGATTTATTTTATTGAACAAACAAAAGCATGTATAATCATTTCATTTAACTTTTGAATTCCCCAATTAACTCTTGTAACTCCTGTGAAAGCCAGCTTAAAGAACTAGCTAATTCAGCAATATCTTGTACAGACATTTCCTGTTCTTTCATGCTTTCTTCAATATTACTACTATTCGCATACGTATTTGCGATAAGTGATAGTTCATTTACAACACGAACAATATTTTGGCTATTATGCAATATATCACTTGAATTGCTAGAAACAACTCTAACTTGATTTGTAACAGATTGTGCTGACTTTGAAATTTTTTCAAAGAAAGCACCACTACTTTGAACAAGTTTAATTCCAGATTCTACTTCTTTTGAAGCTTTCTGCATTGAAACAACAGCTTCTTCCGTTTCAGCTTGTGTTTCCCCTATTAATTTTGCTATATCTTTTGCTGATGCTTCCGTCTGCTCTGCTAATTTACGCACTTCATCAGCAACAACCGCAAATCCCCTTCCGGTTTCCTCAGCACGCGAAGCTTTAATAGAAGCATTTAAAGCTAGCGAATTAGTTTGATTTGAAATACCTGTAATTACTGTTACAATATCACTAATTTCTTTTGATCTTGTTTCCAAAGAATAAATGATAGAAGATAAATCTTGTACTGTATTTTGTATTATGTTCATTTGATTAATCGTCTGTTCAATAACACCATTTCCTTTTACTGAATGATGCTCCATACCTTCAGACTCTTTCGCCATTTGTTTTGCAGCATTCGTTATCTCTTCCATCTTATCTTCCATTTCACATACAATACCTAAATACTGTGGTACTGAAGTTTCTTGTGACTGAGCGCCAGCTCTTAACTCAACCATAGAACTTACGATTCCTTGGACTGCCATGCTATTCTCTTTCGTACTCACTGACAATTCTTGTGAAGATGAAGAAACCTGTTCTGCTGTCTGCTTCACTTTATCTATAATTCCTTTAAACTTCTCGATGGTATTATTAAAATACGCATTAATAATACCAATATCATCTGGTCTTTCCTCTAATTTAATACTTAAATCACCTTCACCGACTTTGCGTAATCCTTCACGTAAATCTCGCAATGGAGCAAGTGCGTTACGTACAATTAAGAATTGAATAACAGTTGCAATTAAAACAGAAATACAAATAAACATTAAACCTTGTACAATGAATTTTTCCTTTGTAATAGGAACAATAGAGGCATCTACATCGGCTGCAACAATTGCCACAATATTATCTTCTCCATCTTTAATTGGCTCTAATATCGTTACCCATGATCCTAATTCGTCTTCATATACTTCTGTCATATTTGCTTTTTTCGTGCTCATTACTTTATCATATGCTTTCATCCAACGATCTGGTTGTTTATAATAGTCTCCCGGCTTTACTTCAACAACATTTGCTAAACCTGTAGACAAACCGACGATTTGTAACTCACCTTTTTTATTTTTTTTCGCTCCAACAACATACGTTTGTCCAACACTGTTCAATTCTTTCGTTGATTCATCTAATTTCTCTGTTAATTTCTCTCTTTTTTCTCTTTCTGCCGTTGGGTCTTTTGCAACATCTCTCAATATTTCTGCGTCTAATTTATGTAACACCGTATCTCCTGTTTCAAAAGAATGCCTTTCAAATATAGACATCACACTATTTTGAAACATGTTAAAACTTAACGCTCCCATAGTACCAACAAGCGTCAAAATAACTGACACAGTTAACAATACATTTTTTTGAAGAAATGATAGCTTGTGCCAATATTTTTTCATTAACATCACCTTTCTTAATTAACTTAATATAAAGTAAAACTATTAAAATATAAACCTTATTAATAAATGATAACAGTTCTCATTTGTTTATAAATAAAAAAAGACCAATGAAAAAGCATTGGTCAAGACCAACCCTATCCGTCCGGTAACTGGCTAGCATAGTCGTTTGACCTTAGCCCCTGTAGTTTTGCGTCCTCATGTTTCCATAAGTTTGCCTTTCTCGCTGAACGATATGGGAGTTCTATGAGAATTAAAATATTCTCTTCCAAATATTACAACATAAAAATTAAAATGTCCACCCATTTAAAGATGTAAATATAAAGTTTTAATGTATTATTTTTTCGAAATAATTTAACAAAGTTCGTGAATGTTACATTTCTTGTGTTATATAATAAAAAACGTATACAACACAAGGATTATTCTGGATATTCATTTAATTTTCATTCAAATTAAACTATTCGAATATATCTTAACTTACTAATTTCGGAGGTAGTTTATCATGTTTTGGCTACAATTTCTTACGTTACTACTCTGCATTTTTATTGGCGCACGCTTAGGCGGAGTTGGTCTAGGAGTAATGGGTGGCGTTGGTATGGCAATACTTGTTTTCGTCTTCCACTTACAACCTACAGCTCCTCCTATTGATGTAATGCTTATGATTTTAGCAGTAATTACAGCTGCCGGTGCTTTGCAAGCTGCTGGAGGAATGGATTACCTTGTCCATCTCGCTGAGAAAGCATTACGAAAAAATCCAAAGCGCATTACATTTTTTGCTCCTATTGTTACTTATTTATTCACGCTATGCGCGGGAACTGGTCATGTCGCTTATTCTGTACTTCCCGTTATCGCCGAAGTATCTCGCGAATCAGGAATTAGACCTGAACGACCAATGTCAATTGCCGTTATCGCTTCCCAACAGGCAATTACAGCTAGTCCAATATCGGCTGCAACAGTTGCACTTTTAGCAATGTTAGCCGACTATAAAATCACCTTGTTAGATATTTTAAAAGTCAGCATCCCTTCTACTTTCATCGCTTGTATGGTAGCTGCATTCGTTGCTAGTAAAATGGGAAAAGAATTAAATGAAGATCCTGAATACTTGAAGCGATTAAAAGAGGGAATGATCCCTAAACTTGAAGAGAAAAAAGAATTTGTGGGTGTAAAAGGTGCTAAATTATCAGTTATCCTTTTCCTAGTAGGAACTTTCCTTGTCGTACTTCTTGGTTCATTTGAAGCACTTCGTCCGGGATGGATGGTTGACGGGAAGTTAGCTCGTCTTTCCATGCCAAACACAATTGAAATGGTTATGTTAACTATTGCAGCTCTTATTATTATTTTCTGTAAACCAAATGTAGAAAGCATTGTGTCTGGTAACGTCTTTAAAGCGGGGGCAACAGCAGTTGTTGCTATTTTCGGTATCGCTTGGATGGGAGATACTTTCTTTAACGGAAACTTAAATATGATTCAAGGATCAATTCAGCACTTAGTGACTAGTGCACCATGGCTATTTGCTATCGCATTATTCATTCTATCTATTTTACTGTATAGCCAAGCAGCAACAGTTCGTGCTTTAATGCCACTTGGACTATCACTTGGTATTCCACCAGCTTTACTAATTGCAATGTTCCCTGCAGTAAATGGATACTTCTTCATTCCAAACTACGGGACAATCGTTGCTGCAATTAACTTTGACCGCACTGGTACAACAGGCATCGGTAAATATGTATTAAATCATAGCTTTATGATTCCGGGCCTAATTGCAACATTCACTTCTATTGGAATTGGAATGCTCTTAATTTCAATTATGTTTTAAATAAAAGCACAAACCTACAATTTTAAAGGGTTTGTGCTTTTTTAATCAAACGTTTGTTTAAATATTTTTAACCGTCCATTCTTCCATTATGTTCTTTACTATTTGTGTAAAGTCCTCTGGGAAAAGATGACCTAATCCTTTTCTCACAATTAATTTACAGTTCACATTATATTTCTCGAACATAGACATTACTTGAAGTGTGTTTTCATAAAATTGATCTTTATCTCCCGTGACAATATATCCTTTCACATTCGTTATATCATTCGATATAACGATACTTTCAATTGCCTCTACATCTCGAATAGCAGGTATAACCGCAATAAACTTTTGAGTCGCTAACATATTCTTTAACGCTAACTCTATTGCTATATTCCCCCCTTGAGAAGCTCCCGCGATGATGATATCTTCCAAGTTATATTTATTTGTAAAATCATTAAAACTTTTCATAACATCTTTTATAGCTATCTCATGATTATCCCAGCTATAAGAATTCATTCCATATATTTGTGAGGATTGAGAAAAACCTAACATATACTCACGTAGTATTTCTTCTTCACACCAATATGGTGCAAAATCATTTATGTTTGATCCTCTCCAATGTAAAGAAAATATACCTGCCTGCGCTTTTTCATTTCCATAAGTAAATAATTTTGACTGACTCATCATCTGATGCCCCTTCAAAATCTCTTCGCACTTTTTGACTATTGGCTTAAAATCTATTTTATCCTGTAATCCTTTTAAATCTTCATCATGCATGAGTGTATATGGGTTCCACCAAATTCCCCTTTGTATGGCTTCATTAAGAATAGCAATTGCCTCTTCATGCTTACCTTCCACTGAATATGCACAAGCTTGCCAAAAACTCGTTTTATCCATTCTTTCAGGAAACTCCCTTTTCGTTTCATCTATGCATCTATAAACGGCATCAAATTCCCCTTTTTCAAATAAACGAAACAACTCATTTTGCAACTCTACAAACCTATTCCGTTTCAAACAATCTCCTCCCTATTTCTAATTTTTAATATCAAAAACAAACAAAAAGCTATGTAGCGTTTTAATACTACATAGCTTTTTTCTACAAACTCTTACTTACTTCCTCTACTAGCTTCTTCGTACTCTCATACGCAGATTCCGCTAAACTAATCGCAGAAATAACAGAGACACCATCCGCACCGGCTTCTATAACCGAAGCGGTATTTTCAATCGTAATCCCACCGATACCAACAATCGGTATCATAATTCCTTGTTCTCTAAAGTGGGTTAAACCTTTCGTTCCTTGAACTGCTTTCGTATCTTTTTTCGTACTCGTTGGGAAAATAGGGCCAACACCTAAATAATCAGCTCCGTTTTCAATTGCCCAGCATGCTTCTTCAATTGTATGGGTAGATACACCAACAATTTTATCTCCCATTTTTTCACGAACAGAAGTAATTCCTTCATCATCTTGTCCAACATGCACGCCATCTGCATCTAACTCAAGAGCTAGTTCCACATCATCATTTACGATGAATGGTACACCATACTCCTTACAAATTTCTTGTAGTTCTTTTGCGAAACAAATACGTTTCTCTCCCGTTAAAGCGCCTTCCCCCTTTTCACGAAATTGAAAAATTGTTATACCGCCTTCAAGTGCATCTCTCAATACTTGTATTGGCTCCTTCGTACAATTGTTACTTCCCATAATAAAATATACTGGTAATAACCTAGACATTTTATCCATTGTAATACGCGACATCTAGTTCCCCTCCTTACTGTATAACCTCAATCTTCCCATACTTCTCAATATCATCTGAAGTTGTATTCGCTAACTGATTTAAAAATTCAATTTGGAAACTACCAGGTCCCTTTTCCACTGTCTTAGCAGCTGCCAGTTCCGCAGCTACACCATAAAAAGTTAATGCCGCTACTGCTGCATTTACATAATCCTTTTCTACTGCTACAAATGCTCCTATTACAGAAGTTAGTAAACAACCAGTTCCCGTAACTTTCGTTAAAATGGGATGACCATTTCGAATAAGAATAGTTCGCTCTCCGTCTGTAACAACATCTTCTTTTCCAGTAATCACCGCAACTGTATTCAATTCGTCTGCTGCCTGCCTTGCAATACTTACTACATTGCCATTTCCAGCACCGGCGTCTACCCCTTTAATTTCCCATCTTTCATTAATAACGTTCGCTATTTCAGCTGCATTTCCGCGGATAATCGCTAAATCGATTTCAGCCGGAATATGTCTCGCAACTTCTGTCCGATAAGAAGTTGCGCCTGCACCAACTGGATCAAATAATACTGGTACATCATTCGTGTTTGCTGATTTACCAGCAAGCAACATTGCTTCTACTTCTTCAGGACGAAGTGTCCCCATATTTAATACTAACGCTCCAGCAATGCTAGCCATTTCCGCTACTTCTTCTTTTGCATACGCCATTACAGGCGATGCCCCTAACGCTAACAAACCGTTAGCTGTAAAATTTGTTACAACAACATTTGTAATATTATGAACGAGCGGATTAGACTCTCTCACCAAATCCACTACTTTACTAATTTCTTTCATATTCATCCTTCTCATCCCCTAACTATAATGATGGGAGATACACAAAAAGGCACTTTGCGCGTACGCAAAGTGCCTGAACATGTGCTTTTACACTCTCCCTACGCTGGCATTATCCAACAGGTTCAAATGGTCAATGACGGATTAGTCATACTCTCAGTTTGCATCCACAAACTCCCATGTGTTACTTATTCATCTACTTCAAAGTCTACTCTTATTCTAATAAAATAACAAGTTCTTTCCTTTTAAGAATGATAGAGATCTTAACTCTCCTGGTTCAACCATTTTTCGCCTTTATATAATAAAAATAAAATTCATTTACAATGTCAATGGATACCCTTTAAAATCTGATATTTATATAAATCTTTTATTTACATAAGTAAAACTCTCCCCGGTATATTTCATCACAAATAACTCAAACCTTCCGCGAGACTGAATAGAACAAAGATGTATGCTATATTTAACGTATGGAAATTTGAAAGGATGTTTTTAAATATGGCAAAAAGTATTGTAATTGCTGAAAAACCTTCTGTTGCACGTGATATCGCACGTGTACTGAAATGTGATAAAAAAGGGAACGGCTATCTTGAAGGTAGTAAATATATTGTTACTTGGGCTTTAGGTCATCTCGTTACATTAGCTGATCCAGAAAGCTATGATGTAAAATACAAACAGTGGAATTTAGAAGATTTACCAATGCTACCGGAGCGTTTAAAACTAACAGTTATTAAACAAACAGGGAAACAGTTTAACGCTGTGAAAAGTCAGCTTATTAGAAAAGATGTAAATGAAATCATTATAGCTACTGACGCCGGTCGTGAGGGAGAGTTGGTCGCACGCTGGATTATCGATAAAGTTAAAATGCAGAAACCGATTAAACGTCTATGGATTTCATCTGTTACCGATAAAGCAATTAAAGATGGCTTCGCAAATTTAAAACCAGGAAAAGCATATGAAAATCTATATGCTTCGGCTGTCGCACGTTCAGAGGCTGACTGGTATATCGGGCTTAATGCGACTCGAGCATTAACTACTCGCTTTAATGCCCAACTAAATTGTGGTCGTGTTCAAACACCTACTGTAGCCATGATTGCAAGCCGTGAAGATGAAATCAAACATTTCAAAGCTCAAACTTTCTATGGTATCGAAGCTCAAACAGCTGAGAGATTAAAGCTAACTTGGCAAGATACAAAAGGAAATAGCCGTAGCTTTAATAAAGAAAAAACTGATGCAATCGTGAACAAAATTAGTAAGCAAAATGCTACTGTTGTAGACATTGATAAAAAACAAAAGAAATCGTTCGCTCCTGGTCTTTACGATTTAACTGAGCTACAACGTGATGCGAATAAAATATTTGGTTACTCTGCGAAAGAAACATTAAACATTATGCAAAAATTATATGAACAGCATAAAGTTTTAACGTACCCTCGTACAGATTCACGCTATATTTCATCTGATATTGTCGGAACACTTCCAGAGCGTCTGAAGGCTTGCGGAGTTGGAGAATACCGTCCTTTAGCACATAAAGTATTGCAGAAACCTGTAAAATCTAATAAATCATTTGTTGATGATAGTAAAGTAAGTGATCATCACGCAATTATTCCAACAGAGAGCTATGTAAACTTCTCAGCTTTCACAGATAAAGAGCGTAAAATTTATGACTTAGTTGTAAAACGTTTCTTAGCTGTTTTATTCCCGGCCTTTGAATATGAACAACTAACATTGCGCACGAAAATTGGTGACGAAACGTTCATCGCACGCGGAAAAACGATTTTACATGCTGGTTGGAAAGAGGTTTATGAAAATCGATTTGAAGATGATGATGCAATCGATGATGTAAGAGAACAAATCTTACCTCGAATCGAAAAAGGCGATACATTAAACATAAAACTAATTGTCCAAACATCAGGTCAAACGAAAGCACCTGCACGCTTTAATGAAGCAACATTACTTTCAGCGATGGAAAACCCAACAAAATACATGGATACGCAAAACAAACAACTTGCTGACACGTTAAAGTCAACTGGTGGATTAGGTACTGTAGCAACGCGTGCTGATATTATCGACAAGTTATTCAATTCGTTCTTACTTGAAAAACGTGGTAAAGATATTCATATTACTTCAAAAGGCCGTCAGTTACTTGATTTAGTGCCAGAAGAACTGAAATCTCCTACACTAACTGGTGAATGGGAGCAAAAGTTAGAAGCTATCGCTAAAGGAAAATTAAAGAAAGAAGTATTCATTTCAGAAATGAAGAACTATACGAAAGAAATTGTTGCTGAAATTAAATCGAGTGATAAAAAATATAAACATGACAACATTTCAACGAAGTCTTGTCCAGACTGCGGTAAACCGATGTTAGAAGTAAACGGCAAAAAAGGTAAAATGCTCGTTTGCCAAGACCGTGAGTGTGGTCATCGTAAAAATGTATCTCGTACAACAAACGCTCGTTGTCCGCAATGTAAGAAGAAACTAGAACTACGTGGTGAAGGAGCGGGCCAAATTTTCGCATGTAAATGTGGCTATCGTGAGAAACTTTCTACATTCCAAGAGAGACGTAAAAAAGAATCCGGCAGCAAAGCTGATAAACGTGACGTCCAAAAATATATGAAACAACAGAACAAAGAAGAAGAACCATTAAATAATCCATTCGCAGAAGCATTAAAGAAATTAAAATTTAATTAAACAAAAAGGTTCCTACCACTATCGGTAGGAACCTTTTATTTTTAATGAATAATTTTACTTCCTTTTGCGTTCTCAACAAACTTTTCACTTGATTTGTTAATTGGTGTTTTCAGTAATAATGCAGCCACAACCATGATTACTACGAAAGCACTTAACACAAGTAAATCTCTAGTTACTATATCCCAAAGCATCCCACCTACTGTTTCACGAATTGCACTAATTGCATATGTGAATGGCAAGAACGGATAAATCGCTTGGAAGAATGGTGGTGTCATTTGAATTGGGAACGTACCACCCGATCCTGCTACTTGTAGTACAAGTAAAATAATCGCCATCGATTTCCCAACGTTTCCGAAAATAGAAACGAGTGAGTACACGATACAAACAAATACTCCCCCAATAAATAAACTAAATAACACGAACCAGAATTTATCGACTACGTACGTACCGAGTAAGAATATATCCCCCATCGATACGATAAACGCTTGTGAAAGACCTATCGTTAAGAATGTTAATAAACGTCCGAAGTAAACTTCATGGCTCTTATAATTCGCGCCCTCTTCGTGTACTTCTACCGTTAATAATGAAACCATTAATAATGCACCTACCCATAATGCAAGCACTGTATAGAATGGTGACATTGCTGAACCGTAGTTCGGCATCGCAAATAATTTATTCTCTTTTAAATTTACTGGATTTGCAAAGTAGTCACTTTGCTTTTCAACATCGTTTTTCAATAAGCGTATGATGTCTTTTATATCCTCTTCAGATTCAAAATCACGAATTTTATCTGCTAATTCTTTAATCTTTTTCTCAGTCTCCGGCATTTCAGCTTTAATGTCTGCTAATTTCTTTCTACCGTCTACTAAGCCTTTTGATGAATCTTCTAGTAATTTTTTAACATCTGGAAGCTTTTTGTCTGCTTCGCTTAAAATTTGAGTTGTGTTTTTAGACATACGTTTCGTACGCTCAATTGCTGTGTTAAAGTTTGGAACGATTTCTGAATCATATGTTGCTAAGAAATCTCCTAATTGAGCTGAAGCATTTTTAGTTGCTTCATTAATACTTTCTACAACCTCTTTTGTAGGCTTCTGTCCATTGTTAATTAGTGTAGTTGCCTTATTCGTTGCATCTATACCTTTTTGAACAGTATTTTGTGCTTTATTCAATTTTGCAATTCCATTATTAAGGTTTTTGTCACTATTTACATCTGCTAATACCTTATTTGTGCTTTCTAGAACCGGAATCGCATCACCAATTAGATTCTTAGTAGCTTGTAATTGACCATTTAAATCGTTTAAAGCTACTTTTGTGCTATCTAATCCATTAACACCTCTATTATTTACGTCTGCTATAACACCTTCAAAAGTATTTTTTGCCTTATCATATTCATTTTTCACAGTGTCGTATGCTTCATTTGCATCAGCTTTCGCTTGATCAACTGTGCTAACTGCTTTTTTATAATCTGCTACAAATGTTTCATTATAATCTTTTTCAGCTTGATCAATTAATCCATTTGCTGCATCTAATTTTTGATTTGCTGCATCTGTTACATCTTTCTTTACTTCTTGTCCTGTGCCAATAACATTTACAATATCTTTAATACCGTTATTTGCATTTTCCATACCGCTTTTCAGCTTAGTTAAGCGATCCACTCGCCCTTGGAAAAAGCTTTGACCAAAATCAGTCGTAGCCGATTTTTGAAGTTCAGTAAATACATTGATAAGGTACGCAACACTATCTGTACGACCTTGAAGATTCTCAGAAACCGCATTAAGATCTTGCTTTGCCTTTTCCGGATCAAACTGGCCATTTTGTAATCCGTTTACAACACTTTTCCCGTATGATGTTCCTGCACGCGCCGAGTTTAAAACATTATTCACTGTTTGATTAAGATTTCTTGCAATATTTTTATAACCTTCATCATTCAACTTTGAAAGATCCGGACGCGCTGGAAACTCAGGTAATCCCTTCATACCAGAAAGGTCTACCCCTGGGTTCATTAAAAAGTTCGTAACAGCATTTGCTTTATCCATTACATCTTTTGCTACAGTTAAATTATTTCTCATTGTCCCAGGAGCATTTTGCAATGTTTGATCGTTGTTTGCAAAGAACTTATCTAAATTCCCTAACGCTTCTTGACCATCATTCATAACACTTTCTACAACTGGCAGCTCTTTTTGCGCTACTTTCACAACATCTTCTGCTCGAGTTGCATCATCTAACGCCTTATCCATAAGTGTATTCATTTCTGGGAACTGCGCTTCTAACTTAAATACAAGATCTTTTACTTTCTCGATACTCGGTAAGTTTGTTTCTAAATCGATTCCAAGGTCATTGAAGATTTTAAAAATCTCACCGTTTGCTGTTTTAACAAAGTTTTTACTAACCTCTTCTGTAAGACCCGATGCACCTTTAGCTGTAATCTTCGGTGCAATGGCATTCACCTTTTCATTTACATAGTAATCAATTTCCGGCTTCTGTGGATTTTCATTCAAGACTGTTGCAATCTTTTCAGAAAAATCTTTTGGAATAGTAATACTTGCGGAATAATCTCCACGCTCTACTCCATAAATTGCTTGCTTTTCATCAACAAACTTCCACCCGAAATTTTTGTCCTTCTTAAGTGAATCTACAATTTCTTTCCCGATATTAATATCTTTCCCTCTTAAATTTGATCCAACATCTTGGTTAGAAACTGCAATCTGGATTCCTTTCGTATTTCCGTAAGGATCCCAAGAAGCTTTGATGTTAAACCATGCATATAACGATGGTAAAATCATTAACCCTAAAACAATAACAATTGCAGCCCAATGTTTGGCTACATTCCGTAAATCTGTCTTATAAATACGCCAAATTTGTTTCATAAAAGTTATCACCTAATTATATATTTTTCCTTCTTTAGAAAATGATACATACATTTTGCAATTATATCACTTTCTACATCGTGGATTAAACGAAAATGCATTATTTTCCCTATTAAATATTTCACTTACTTCATTATATAACGAAGTAAGTGAAAACATGAATACAAAATGACCAAATTGGTTTTACATTCAGTAATAACAAATATATAGGAAATGTCATAAAAAATACAAGTATTTTCTCTTGGAAATACTTGTATTCATTAAAAAATCCTCACAGCTTTTTATAATCTGTGAGGATTTCTTCTATTATATGTCTAATTGCATCTCTACACCGAAATGATCTGAAATTACATTTCGGTTTGTGCCATTAAAAATAACTTTTGAAGAATAAACTGTTTTACTTTGGTTACACAATATTAAATCGATTCGCAAATTATGTTTATTTTCATCCCAACCAGCAATCTCACCTTGGACAGTTGTTCCTTCATCCTTCTCTATCGCTAGTTCATATGTGTCATATAAACCTTTTTGCATCATATACTCATAACCCTCTCCTTCCAAACGAGCATTGTTATTAAAATCACCCATTAAGAAGGAAAGTTCATTGCTATTTACACGCTCCATTAAACGATCAACTTGGTCTTTGAATGATTCTTCTTCATCATTCCACCAGCCAAGATGGCAAGAATAAAACGTTATATTCTTATCATTATAAGCAATTGTTGCACTTACAATTTTGCGTGTTTTCCAATACGTTGTATCCTTATTTTCTGAGATAAAGAACGTATCTTCCTTTACAATGTTGTGCTTTGTTATAATTGCTAATCCTTCCTCGTACACATCATATCCAATATGAGAGAAATCCCAAATAATATTGTATTCTTTTACATTTAATGCTCTTAACTCTTCTAGCAGTAAAAGTCCAAAATTATCTTTTTTCTTGTTACCGCATACATTTTCAGCTTGTATAGACTGACTTACTTCTTGCAATGCGATCACATCATAATCTTCTTCTTGAATTACTTTAGCAAGATACTTTATTTTTTCAATTTGATTCTCTTCTTGCCAAGAGTGACAATTTAAAGTTAGCAATTTCATATTATTACGCACCTAACATATCTTGAATGTCTGACTTTAATACGTCAGCTTTCGGGCCATATACTGCTTGTACACCTTTATCTTTTACGATAAGTCCTAAAGCACCATTTTGTTTCCATTGTGCTTCTGGTGCAACAACATCTAAATCTTTTACTGTTACACGTAAACGTGTCATACAAGCATCTACGTCAGCAATATTTTCTTTTCCACCTAATAAATCGATAACTTTTGTTGCTAATGAACCATCTTGTACGTTTCCTGTTCCTTCTGATGACTCATCTTCATTATCAATATAGTTACCCGCACGACCTGGTGTTGGTAAATTGAACTTTTTAATTAAGAAGTTGAATAATGTAAAGTTAAGACCGAAGAACACTAATGAAACGATAACGAAATTGATTAAATCTCTTGTTAGACCTGCGTTAACCATCATTGGTGTACGTGTAATTAACTCAATAAATCCGAATGCGTGAACACGTAAATCAATTAAATCTGCTAATGCGAATGCAAGCCCTGTTGTAATTGCATATACAACATATAATACTGGAGCAATAAACATGAACATGAATTCGATTGGCTCTGTTACACCTGTTAAGAATACTGCTAATGCTGCTGATAAGAACATTGGTTTATATTTTGCACGTTTTTCTTTATCAACATTACGGAACATCGCAAACGCGATCCCCATTAGTGCTGCTGTTGAGCCGATAACTTGTCCTGCTTTGAAACGAGCTGGCACAACGTTATTTAATAAATCGTTATATGCTTTCGTATCTCCATTTGCTAATAAGTTATTTAAATCTGTAATCCATGCAAGCCATAATGGATCTTGTCCCGCTACGATTTGTCCAGCTTTTGAGCCAGTTAACATCGTGTATGTTCCGCCTAGCTCTGTGTAGTTCATCGGAATCGTTAACATATGATGTAATCCAAATGGTAATAATAAACGTTCTAAAGTTCCATATACAAATGGCGCAACAACTGGCGCACTATCTTTAGATGCTGCAATCCAACGACCAAATTCATTTAATCCACTTTGGATAAACGGCCATAAAAGTGATAATACAATCGCAGTGACTGTAGACCAAACAATTACAACGAATGGTACGAATCGTTTTCCATTAAAGAATGCTAATGCCTGTGGCAGTTTATTATAGTTATAATACTTGTTATATAAAGTAGCTCCTAGGAAACCTGTGATAATCCCTACGAAAACTCCCATGTTTAATGCTGGTGCACCAAGTACAGAAGTAAAGTAATCTTTTACAACTAAATCTCCTGCTAATAATGAAGAAACTGTTGCTTTTGAATCCGCTAACATTTGAGCGTTTACGCCAAATATAGCTCCTGTAATTCTATTTGTTAAGACGAATGCTAATAGTGCTGCAAATGCACCACCTGCGCGATCCTTCGCCCAAGATCCCCCAATTGCTACTGCGAATAAAATGTGTAAATTTGTAATAATTGCCCAACCGATGTCTTCCATTACGCGAGCAATTGTATGAACTGCGTTAATATCCCCAGCAGACATCCCAATTAACTTCCCGATGGAAATCATTAAGCCCGCTGCTGGCATTACAGCTACAACAACTAATAATGCCTTCCCGAACTTTTGCCAAAAATCAAAAGACGTAATTTTCATCTGTTCTTCCTCCCCTTTATTTATAACAACATAATGATTTAAATTATAATTTCTGTCTCTCTTATGAAAACGATTCCTTATATCCCTATTTTTTATTGCGCAACCGTTTTCATAAATCTATTTTAATAAAAGCGTTTTCACATTGCAATAGAAATTTATTTTTTTTCATAAAAAAAGATGCTCAAAGAGCATCCTTTTTTATTATAAAATGCGATAAACCCTTGTTTCATAAGGTTTTAACGTGATTGTAGTTACTTGTTCATGTTCTGCAACTTCATAGTTATTTAAAAGCAAACGTTTGCGTTCTAGTGCGAATAAAGGCTCATTATACACAGCTTCCTCTTTTGAGATATTACTAATTACAATGACTTTTTCATCCTGTAATGTACGTGTATACGCATAAATTTGTGGATCGTCCTCTAAAAGTAAATCGTACGTACCATAATTCAATACATCATGCTCTTTTTTCAAGGCAATCATTTTCTTATAGAAATTGAAAATAGACTTTTCGTCATTTTTTTGCTTTTCAACATTAATTTCTTTGTAATTTGGATTCATGCCAAACCAAGGTGCACTTGTTGTGAAACCAGCATTCATCTCATCGTTCCACTGCATAGGTGTACGTGAATTATCACGGCAAGAAGCCCATATAATTTCCATCATATCTTGATGTGATACGCCCTCTGCAATTTTCTCTCGATATAAATTTTTAATTGCTACATCATCGTAATCTTCAATATTTGGTAACTGAACATTTGTCATACCAATTTCTTGTCCTTGATAAATAAACGGTGTACCGTGCATAAAGAAATACATCGCTCCTAGAGCTGTTGCACTTTCACGCCAATATTGTTTATCATCTCCCCACGTTGAAACGATACGTGGCTTATCGTGATTCTCGATATATAAAGCATTCCATCCCTTATTTTCTAATCCTTTTTGCCATTTCGTTAATACCTTTTTCAATCCTACAACATCAAGGTCTTTCTTCTTTTCTGCATCCCATAAGCTTAAATGTTCAAACTGGAATACCATATTGAATTTACCTTGCTCTTCTCCAACCCAAAGCTCAGCATCTTCAATCTTAACGCCATTAGCTTCACCAACAGTCATAATATCGTACTTAGAAAATGTATTTTCTTTTAACTCTTCTAATAAAGGTTGAATACCGTCCACATTCATATGTTTATCAAAAGATGGTACATATTTTAATTCTTTTGGATTTGGCATATCCTTGAAGCCATCTTCTTTTTTAATATGGCTAATTGCATCAACACGGAAACCATCAATCCCTTTATCAAGCCACCAATTAACTGTATCGTATAACACTTCACGAACTTCTTTATTCTCCCAGTTTAAATCTGGTTGTTTACGTGAGAATAAATGTAAATAATATTGTTCTGTTACTTCATCATATTCCCATGCCGAACCATTAAAAATACTTTCCCAGTTGTTTGGTTCTACGCCGTCTTTACCATCATGCCAAATGTACCAATCACGCTTCGGATTGTCTTTAGATGAACGAGATTCAATAAACCACGGATGTTCATCACTCGTATGATTAATAACTAAATCAATAATAAGCTTCATATCACGCTTATGAACTTCATCTAGTAAAGCATCAAAGTCTTCCATCGTACCAAACTCATCCATGATATCTTGATAATCACTAATGTCATAGCCATTATCATCATTAGGTGACTTATACATTGGACAAATCCAAATTACATCTATACCTAAATCTTTTAAATAATCCAGCTTTGCAATAATACCTTGTAAATCTCCAATACCATCACCATTTGAATCCATAAAGCTTCGTGGATAAATTTGATAAGCGACAGCTTCTTTCCACCATGTCTTATTCATACTAATTCTCTCCTTTTGCATCCCATCGGAATTTTATGCAAACGTTTTCGTAACACTATCATAACAAAATATGAATAGTTTGCAACTGTTTTCATTGAACTCTATGTAGATTCCTTCTTCTTATGCTTTATTTATTTCTCGCCAAGGCAAATCTCATTCTTCTCCTCTCCTTGTCCACGCGTATTACAGACCTTTTTCATATATTAATAAAAAGCCTGAATTATTTTAGGAAGGAGCTATAAATTGAAACATACAAAATTAACCGGTCGTGTCGTCGTACCTTCAGATCCTGACTATGACGTGGCCCGAATAAATTTAAATTTAAGTATTCCAAAACTCCCTTGTATTATTGTTTTTTGTCAAAATAAAAATGATGTGTGTAACGCCTTAAAATGGGCACGCGAACGTCATATACCTTTTCGCTTAAGAAGTGGGCGGCATAGTTATGAAAATTTCTCTCTTTTAAATGGCGGACTTATTATTGATGTGAGTGAAATGCATCGAATTACTGTTAATACAGAGAAGTTAACAGCAACAATTGAAGCTGGTGCAAATCTTGGTACTGTTTATAAAGAGCTTTGGAAATATGGTGTTACAATACCAGCTGGCACAAGTGCAAGTGTTGGGGTTGTTGGGTTAACGCTTGGCGGTGGCATCGGTATGCTTTCACGCTTATTCGGATTAACATGTGACCAATTAGTAGAAGTTGAAATGGTACAAGCATGCGGTAAATTGGGCGCAAAAATCATTCGCGCAAACGAACAAGAAAACCCTAACTTGTTTTGGGCATGCCGCGGCGGTGGCGGTGGAAATTTCGGCATTGTTACTTCCTTAACCTTTCGAGTCCACCCTATAAAAAACGTATCCATTTTCTCACTTACATGGGAGTGGAAAGACTTTATTTCTGCATTTCAAGCTTGGCAAAACTGGGCCCCTTATATAGATGAACGTCTCACTTCATCTATCGAATTATTCTCCAAACAAAGAAATAAAATTGAGGTAAAAGGTGAATTTGTTGGCTCTCCTTCTGAACTCTATCCCCTATTATCCCCTCTTCTTGAAACTGGTAATCCTTCTCTCTTTATAGATGAAGTTCCTTATATAAAGGCCGTCCAATTCTTTAACAGTGGTAATATTCCTGAAAAATTCAAGCGTTCTGGTTCCTATGTATATAAACCTATTCCCCTTAAAGGCATTCAAATCATGAAATATTTTCTTTCTCATGCACCAAATAAAGAGGCAAGCATTTGGCACCAATCACTCGTAGGTGCTGTAGAAAATATTTCCCCTAATGAAACCGCTTATTTCCATCGCAAGGCAATTATTGTTCAAGAATATATTACCTCTTGGAAATGCGACGATGAAGAAAATCGAAATATACGCTGGGTTAAAGACTTACGAGAAAGTTTAGATCCTTATACACTAGGCGACTATGTCAATTGGCCCGATATCGACATAAAAAATTGGCAAACTAGTTATTATGGCTCTAATTTTCAAAGACTACGTAAAGTGAAGACTGCATATGACCCTTGCAACGTTTTTCACTTTCAACAAAGTATTCCCCCTTTTCATACGTAAAAAAGGAGGAATAAAATAAAAAATCATCCAACATGTTCGCTGCCTTATAGCATGTTGGATGATTCAAGTTAATGTTCTATATCGATTCAAATTATTACTCCTACTCATAAACTTTCAATTACGGATTAATTGTATTTCCTATCATTTTCATGCAATGAATGTAATTTAATATTTGGTACTTTATTTTTTTCAATACCGCTATTATAAACAACAGGAATTTGAAATTCGAATTGCTTTGTCTCATGTTTTTGTAAATAGACTGGTTTCGGTACTTGATAACTTTTTGAATTCTCGTTTGCATTATCATATAAAACAACTTTTAATGCTTGTGAATGATTACGATAATTTTTTAAAGTAACAATGCACTTTTGTTCGATATCCTCTCCATTTTTCTCCATTCTACACTGGCTATCTTCTTTTTTATATTCTATTGCTTCTACCCCTGTTTTCCCTGCATAATACCATGTTTTATTCAATGTCTGGAGGATGTTATTTAAAATAAACGGCATCATTAAAATCAAAATACTAATGCCTACTACTTTTACCTTATTCATTGTTCTAAATGTACTAGATTCCTGTTTTCCTATCCATTTTACGAATAATATAAATGCAATTACATGTAGTACGAAAGAAACAATCAATATATTTGAGACTTTATAATCCATATAAATATATGTATGTACCGGAACCTTATAGAAATTGAATAGTTTTTCCCCAATTAATTCATTATCGTTTGGAATTTTTAATAATAACAAAACCCCTATACTGTAACAAATAGCTACTAATCGATCATACTCAATTCGGACCATTCTTTCTCTCCTTCCCCTTACTTTTTTATTATCGATTTTAGCTATTATTACCATACTATACAATCTTTTTATAGAGGATAACGTAAAAAAGCTCCTTATAAATATATAAAGAACTTTATTAATATACAATATGAATTAGAAAATCCATATGAAATTTTCACATAGAGATTTCCTCAAAATATGTTGGATTATGTATTGTAATTTTTTTATCAAGAATTGTAACAATACTATCGTTTTTTAATTGTTTTAATACGCCGCTAACCGTCTCTCGGGACGTACCAGATATTTTTGATATTTCAATTGTTGTAAGTGGGCATGAAATTACAATCGTTTCGCCACTCTGTTCTCCTAAATCTTGCATTAAATAATTTAATGTTTGAATGACCCGATCTTGTGCATTAGGAATTGTAATATTTTGCACTCGATTTTCGTTTAGTTTTAATATTGATGATAATTGCTGAACAACGTACATTAATTGCGTCCTACTAGATTTCACCATATCTTCGAAAATTACTGTCGGAATATAGTATACTTCTACATCTGTCATCGCCTCTGCCGTATAGTTATATCCTCTGTCTGTAAACATACCACCATAAGGAAAAATAGAATACCGCTTTACATAGTCCTCATATAATAAATTCCCACTTTGATTTACCCGCTCTAACTTTACAAAACCATCTAACATGAAGTAAATTCTTTCTCTTGAATCCCCTTCTAAAAATAAAAATTGACCCTTTTTATAAGTTCGCCAATAGACAAACTCCGTCAAACCTTTCAATTTCTTTTCTGTTAAATGAGCAAATAATTCAAACTGCTTTAAATCTTTAACTACGTTCCGTCTATTCATAAAATTCCCTCTCTCTTGCTGTATGTTGGAGCGAAAAATCAAGAAAGCGTATTCAAATTAAATTTTATCATAATTAACTTACATATTCAGATTTCATCATGAAAACTTTATGAACAATGAGTACAAAAAATATTAATAAACAAAAAGAATGAAGTTACTAACTTCATTCTTTTTTTACCAATAAGTAGAGTACATAATTATTTAAACATACATGCATACATCCTGTTTAGAAATAATAGTACCAGCTTTTTCTTCTAGTGCTTCATATACTTTTTCTAAAGACGTAATAATTGTTTTTCTTTTTGGATTTGTATTAACAAAATTAATAGCAGCTTCAATTTTTGGAAGCATACTTCCCGCAGCAAATTGTTGTTCTTCCATGTATTCTTCTAATTGATTCACTGTGACATGCTCTAATTTCTTTTGATTCAGTTGATTATAATTTACATACACATGATCAACTGCAGTTAAAATTACTAGCGTATCGGCATCTACTAATTCAGCTAGTTTCTGCGCAGCGAAATCTTTATCGATAACCGCTTCAGTTCCTTTTAGCCCTTCTTCGGAATCAATCACTGGAATTCCACCACCGCCAACAGCTATTACTATATTTCCATCCTCGACCAAAGAATTAATCACTTTATGCTCATGAATACTTACAGGCTTCGGTGATGGAACAACACGTCTCCACCCTCTGCCAGCATCCTCTTTAAACACTGCTTTTGTTTCTTCCATTAATCTTCTGGCTTCTTCTTCTGTATAAAAAGGACCAATTGGTTTAGTTGGATTTTTAAATGCCTCATCTTTTTCATCCACGACAACGCGTGTTATAACCGTTGCTACGTCTTTTTTTATATTCCGTTTTTTCAATGCCTTTTCAATCGCATTTTCCATCCAATATCCAATCATCCCTTGACTCATTGCACCACAAGTATCTAATGGCATTGCAGGTGTCTTTTCCGTTTCTGCAGCTTTTTGCTGTAATAAAATATTCCCCACTTGTGGGCCATTTCCGTGCGCAATTACTATATCTACATCATTTTCCATTATTTTCACAAGTTGTTCCGCTGTTTTTTCTAACGCTTCTTGCTGTGCTCCCGCAGTAGCTTTTCCAGACTGTATCGCATTTCCCCCTAGTGCAACTACAATTTTTCTTCGTGCCATATTTCAACCCTCCAATTGATTTCATTTTCACAGCGCTTTATAAAGTAATACTTCCTGTAATCAATCCATAAATGGCAAAGAATGCTAAAGCACCAATCGCTACCGACGATGCTAATTCCACTCGAGTAAATATTTGCTTCGAACTCTTTTGCTTTTGAACATTGTAGAAAATAAAAATACCTGGTGCATATAAAGTCATTGTTAGTAATAAATAATCTAAACCAGCTGCATAAACTAACCACACGCCATAAATACTTGCTATCAAACCAATTATTATATTTTTATTTCGATCCGCTTCTTCAGACTTTAAGCTATGCTTCAGTTGATAAAATGCTGAAAAAGCATATGGGATTAAAATAGCTGAAGATGCTAACGAGAATGCAAAGTTATACGCCTGATCGGAAACGACGAATGTTAATAAGAACATTTGAATTAAGCCATTTGTTATCCATAATGAATTTATTGGAGCCTTATTTTTATTTTCTTTTGCAAACCATTTTGGAAATACTCCGTCTTTAGCAGCTAAATACGGAATTTCAGAAGCAAGTAAAGTCCATCCTAACCAAGCACCTAATACAGATATGACTAAACCTAAATTAATAAAGATAGCACCCCATTTTCCAACAACGCTTTCAAATAAATAAGCCATAGCTGGACTTTTCAAATTAGCAATATCTGCTTGTTGCATAAGTCCAAGAGACAGTAATGTAATTAAAATGTAAATGATGAGTGTACCAATTAAGCCAATAACCGTCGCTTTCCCTACATCACTTCTATTTTTTGCTCGACTAGATAAAACAACAGCCCCTTCTACCCCAATGAACACCCATAAAGTTACAAGCATTGTACTTTTAACTTGGCTGCCAACCGCTCCCCATGAAAAAGAACCAGTTTGTCCCCAAAATCCATCTAGGAACGTATCAATATGAAACGCGAAGATTCCTATAACAATAAATACAAATACAGGTACTAATTTTGCGATTGTAGTTACTAAATTCACAAGTGCTGCTGATTGAACTCCACGTAAAATTAACATGTGAACACACCATAATAATACGCTTGCACCAATAATGGATGCTACATTTTGACCGCCTTCAAAGATTGGGAAGAAATAACCTAATGAAGAAAACAATAATGTGCCGTAAGCTACATTACCAAGCCAGGCAGATAGCCAATATCCCCACGCACTATTAAACCCCATAAAATTACCAAATCCTGCTTTTGCATAACTAAAAATACCACCATCTAAATCTGGCCGCTTTACAGTTAGATTTTGAAAAGATAATCCAAGCGCAATCATCCCAATTCCTGTTATAACCCAACCAATAATAATGGCTCCAGCACCAGCACCTTTTGCCATATCACTTGCTAAATTAAATGCTCCACCGCCAATCATAGAACCAACTACAAGAGCCGTTAAAGTAAACAATCCTAATTTCTTATCTTCACCCATTCCACTCACCTCTCTTTAATTGCAATAACAATACTAACGCAATAGTGAATGATAGTGCCTAAAGGAGGGGAAAGAAGAAAGGAAAATCCCCTTTCTTCTCTACTCCATGTTTCCTAAAGTAGCTGCCATAACAGCTTTAATTGTATGCATTCTATTTTCAGCCTGATCAAATACTTTTGAATGTTTACTGCGGAATACTTCGTCAGTTACCTCCATTTCTTTCAACCCATACTTTTCATAAACTTCCTCACCATACATCGTTTCAACATCATGGAATGCAGGTAAACAATGTAAGAAAATCATATTTTCATTTCCTGTTTCTTTAATCATTTGCATATTTACTTGATAAGGTTTCAATAACTCGACACGTTCAGCAAATTTTTCTTCTTCCCCCATAGATACCCATACATCTGTATAGATTACATCCGCACCCTCAACAGCTTCTTTAACATTACTTGTTACCATTACCCGTTCGTTATATTTTTTTGCTAAATCAATTACTTCCTGTTCTGGCCATAAAGATTCCGGTGTACAAATACGTACATCCATTCCAACGATCGCTCCACCAACTAGTAAGCTATTAGCGACATTATTTCGTCCATCTCCAACATAAACAAGCTTCACATTTTTTAACTTTCCTACATGTTCTCTAATAGTTAATAAATCTGCGAGCGTTTGTGTTGGATGCCACATATCTGTTAAACCATTCCACACTGGCACACCAGAATTTTCTGCTAAAGATTCTACAGTTTCATGAGTAAATCCACGGAACTCAATTCCGTCAAACATGCGCCCTAACACTTTTGCTGTATCTTCTACAGATTCTTTCTTCCCAAGCTGAATATCACCTTTCCCTAAATATTCAGGGTTTGCACCTAAATCTGTACATGCTACTGTAAATGCACATCGTGTACGAGTTGAAGTTTTTTCAAATAAGAGCGCTACATTTTTTCCTTCTAAATAACGATGTGGGATACCATTTTTCTTTTTCTCTTTTAATTCTGCTGCTAAATCTAGAAAATATAATAATTCTTCTTGTGTAAAATCTTTTTCAGCTAGAAAACTTCTTCCTTTTAAATTAGGTCTAGTCATTAACATAATTCATCCCTGCTTTCTCCGTTATTTATACTAAATATCTTTACGAACAATCGGCATACTCATGCAACGTGGACCCCCACGACCACGAGATAATTCCGAACTTAGCACCTCAATAACTTCTATACCATGTTCCCGTAATAAAGCATTGGATACATAGTTGCGATCATATGTAACAACTACTCCCGGCGCAATCGCTAATGTATTCGAGCCATCATTCCATTGTTCACGAGCAGAAGCAATTACATCTCCTCCTCCACAAGGGATAAGAACTAATTCACTTAAGCCTAATACCTCTTTTAATGCTTCCATTAAAGAAGTACGATGTGTAATTTTAAGAGTTTCTTCATCTGAGCCTTTTTCTAAAATATAAATATTCATATTTCCTTTCGGTCCTTGAATGGCCGGATGAATTGTAAATTTATCATAATCGACCATTGTAAATACTGTATCTAAATGCATAAATGCTCGGCATTTTGGAATTTCTATTGCTAACACTTTCTTAATTTTATTTTGTCGACTAAAGAGATTTTTAGCTAAACGTTCAATTGCTTTAGCTGAAGTGCGGGCAGATACTCCAATTGCAATTGTTTCCTCATTTAAAATTAGCTCGTCGCCACCTTCAATTGGAAACTTATAATCACGATCTAGCCAAATTGGCACATTGTGATTTGCAAATCTTGGATGATATTTAATAATGTACTCCATGAACAATGATTCACGTCTACGTGCCGGTTCTCTCATCTTATTTATCGTTAAGCCATCACTCATGGCAGCTGCTGGATCACGAGTAAAATATAAATTAGGCATTGGGTCTAAGTAAAATGGATAGTGATCTTCCATTAACTCGTATAAATGTGTTTTCTTACTTGTTTCAATTTCGTTTTTCCGTACACCACCCATAATTTTTTGAATTAATTCTTCATTTGAAAAGGAAAGTAAATATTCTTTTAAAGTTTGATGTGCAACATTTACGTCAGCCTGTCCTTCTTGTAAAATACGATCAACAAATTCTTCTCGAAGTTTTTTATCTACTAACGCCTCAGCAGCTAGTTTTTCTAAATAAAGAACTTCAACACCCCGATTGCTTAATGTTTGTGCAAAATAATCATGCTCTTTTTGAATAATTGGTAAGTATGGAATATCGTCAAATAATAATTGTTGCAAATAATCTGGCGTTAAGTTTTCCACTTCTTTACCAGGTCGTTTTAATAAAACCGTTTGTAATTCCCCAATTTCTGAAGTAACATGTATCGGATGCTTCATTTGTTGTACCTCCTTTTAAATATGTTTGATGTCTTACAAGTACATAATAAATGCTACACGCTTTTATCTTTGTGAAAGCATCCACATTATCATTGTGAAATATTAAACAAGTTATTTTTTTAAAATCATATGAATTTGTATTTTTATAACACTTCATCCCGCTTTTTCAATAAAAAAATACATATATTACGCATATATGTTGAATATTTAACTTCCGTATTTAAACAAAAATCCTGTTTTTAATTTTTATTAAAAACAGGATTTTGCATCTACATAATTAAATTTAACCTTTCTTCTAAAATTTCCCTATCTGATTTTGACTGAGAAATTATAAGGCATGTATCATTTCCACATATACATCCTATTTTTTCTTTCCAATCTAGCTCATCAAACAAAACACCAATAACATGTGCATTACCGGGTAATGTTTTAATAACCATTAATTGATCTACACAATCAATTTTTACAACAACCTCTCGTAATTTTTTCTTTAACTTTATATCAGTTTGTAAATGCTCTTCTGAGAAAAATTTATATATCATTAATCCTTCTTGAGAAGGTACCTTCGTTAAATTCAACTCACGAATATCTCGAGAAACTGTAGCTTGTGTTACTAATACATCTTTTTTTGCTAACAATTCTACTAATCTTTCTTGCTTCTCTATTTCATACTCCTTTACAAATTGTTTAATTAATCGTTGTCTTTTTTCTTTTTTCATAAAAGACACCCCTTTTAATATTATAGCTCGCTATAATTTTCATCCGAAAGGGACAGAAAAGAATGTTGCGGAAACGTTCATAGTTTATACTTTTTAACTGTAGATATTAAATCTAGCTAAAAAAAGAGAAGAACAGCATTCTGTTCTTCTCTTTTACATTGAAAACCGTTCAATTGTTTGTTTTAAATCCGCTGATTGCTTCTCTAAGTCTTTTAATAATTGATCGATTGCTATCATATTTTTAGACTGTTGCAACGTCACACGTGCCACTTCTTGTGAACCAGCTGACGTTTCTTCCCCAATTGCTGCTACAGCCTTTGTTTGTGCTCCTGTTTGATGAATGTGATTCACTTGTTCATTCATATAACTACTAATTTGCTTAGTTGCATCGGCTACTTCCATAACACTTGATGACATTTCTTTTAAAATTAATTCTGTAGCTTCTCCGCGTTTTGCCTCTTCTTTAGCTGTCTTCACCTGCTTTGTCATTTTCAATGCGACTTGCTGTACTTCATCTTGCATATTCCGTAATAACTGCGATATGTTTCTTGCGGAATGATCACTCTCATCAGCAAGTTTACGTACTTCTTCTGCTACAACCGCAAAGCCCCTTCCATGCTCTCCTGCACGAGCTGCCTCAATAGAAGCGTTGAGTGCTAATAAATTTGTTTGGCTAGCAATCTCACTCACAACAGAAACGATGTGTTCAACTTGTTTCATTCGCTCTTCTAATTTCTGTACATTTTCCATCGAATCTTCATCTTCTCTCGCCAATGTTTGAATACCTTGAATTAAAGACGTAAAGACACGTGTACTTTGTCCTAAAGCTTGAACCATTTCTGAAGACAACTCGTCAGACTGTTTTGCTTTTCCTTCTACTTCATTTGCAATAGAAGTCGTTGTATCAACAGTAGAAACGATCGCTTGAATCGATGCTGCTGATTGCTCGGCACCGGAAGAAATCTCCGCAAGAGTTTCAGACACACCTTGCGCTTGCTTTGTCGCTTCACCTGTTTGTTTTCTAATTTGCTGAACTTGATTATTTGTATACGAAAATGTAGTATCAATATTTTTTACCATACCTCTTAAATTTCCTAGCATCCTATTAAATGCAACACTTAAAGGCTTAATTTCATCATCCGTCTTTGGCAATGGGACATCTTCCCGAATATCACCCTCAGCCGCTTTCCGTGCAGATTCTTCCAACTTCCGAAGTGGTTTAATTAAAAAAATTGCTGCTCCATATGCTAAAATTCCAGACCATACTACACCTAATAACATAAAGATAATATTATAAACAGTTAGACTTACATAAATTTGAAAATAATCATATATAACGTAAATAAAAAATATGCTTGTTGAATATGTAATGAAAGCTAAAACTGTCGTAAATAGCATAAGCTGTATACGTAAACCATAGGAAAATGTTTTCCTTTCTTTTTCCATCTCTTCTTTCCCCCTTATTTTAAGCAATATAAGTAATACCTATATATTGTTATCCATATTTTCGCTATAGAAAGATATAAAATTTTAAAAATCATAATTTCCTTGAATATCAAATCTCGCCAAAAAAATAAAGGATTCTGACAATTCGTGACTAATAACAGAAATAAGGGGCAACATTTGTAAATATATTTTTGACTGGGGGTTTTGTATGATTCAAGTTCGAAATCTAGTAAAATCATTTGGTTCACTTGATGTTTTAAAAGGAATTGATTTAGAAGTAAAAGAAAAAGAAGTTGTTGTTTTAATCGGTGCCAGTGGTTCCGGCAAAAGTACATTACTTCGCTGTCTTAACTTTTTAGAAATGTACGATGAAGGTGAAATTCATTTACAAGGTGAACGAATTGATCCAAAGCATTCAAATTTAAACAAAGTCCGTGAAAATGTCGGTATGGTTTTTCAGCACTTTAACCTCTTTCCTCATATGACCTCACTAGAAAACATCATAGAAGCACCTATTCACGTAAAAAAATTGGAGACAGCAGACGCGAAGGATGTTGGTAATCAACTCCTACAAAAAGTCGGCCTACAAGATAAGGCGGATGTAACTCCTCACCTACTTTCAGGTGGTCAAAAACAACGCGTTGCGATTGCACGAGCTCTTGCTATGAATCCTAAAATTATGCTATTTGATGAACCTACCTCAGCCTTAGACCCTGAACTCGTTGGAGAAGTATTGCAAGTTATGAAAGAACTTGCTGAAGAAGGAATGACAATGGTTATTGTTACTCATGAAATGAATTTCGCAAGAGATGTAGCTGATCGCGTCATCTTTATGGATGACGGGAAAATTGTAGAGGATGCTCCGCCAGCGCAATTCTTTTCAGCTCCATCACATGAACGAGCAAAGCAATTTTTACGTAACGTTTTATAATGTAACTTCTATTTCAAACGTAAAGAAATACATTCATACGGTGCACAACTAATTATCCAAATAAAATATCTCGATAACATACTTAAAACCATCCGTATGATCAATATATAGGAGGGGTTTTATGAAAAGAAAACTATTAACCATTGTTGCGAGTATTACACTATGTACATCCTTCATACTAGGAGCCTGTAGTAAGGAAAGCTCGACTACTTCATCAAATGGTGAAAAGGAATTTCGTTATGCGATGAGTGGATTATACAAACCTTTTAACTATAAAGAAAATGACGGAAAACTTGCTGGATTTGATGTAGAAATAGGTGAGGCGCTCGCGAAAAAGATGGGAATGAAACCCGCTCCTATTACAAATCCATGGGAAACGCTAATTCAAGGTCTACAATCAAAAAAATATGATGCGATATTAGGAAGTATGGCCATTACAGAAGAACGATTAAAAGCTGTTAGTTTCTCAAACCCATATTATCGCTCTGGTGCCCAGATTTTCGTAGCTAAAAAGAATACATCTATCTCTTCTCCAGAAGATTTGAAAGGAAAGAAAATTGGTGTTGTAAAAGCTAGTACCTTTAAAACCCTTGTTGCAAAATATACAGATCAAATTACAGAATACGATAGTGATATTACCGCTCTTATGGACTTAGAGCCTGGGCGTGTTGACGCAGTAATCACTGATCAAATGGTTGGTCTTCGAATGATTAAAGAAGGTAAATCAAGTATAAAAGAAGCTGGAAAACCATTAAATCTTGATGAAATGGGAATTGCTATTCGCAAAGATGATAAAGAAATGGTTGAGAAAGTAAATAAAGCTTTAGATGAAATCATTAAAGATGGTACGTACGAAAAGATTAGTAAAAAATGGTTTGGTCGTAATATTCTTGGAGAAGAGGCAAAAACGAAGTAAGTTAGCTATTCAAAGATTTCATAAATGATGCCCCACTTCCCATGTGGGGTATTTCATTCCCTACTAAAATCTATACACTATGAGGTGAAACGCATGTTTGAAATTTTTATCTCTACCTACCCCACACTCTTAAAAGCTACTATTGTCACATTACAATTAACATTAACTTCCCTAGTACTCGGTTCATTAATTGGATTACTATTTGCTTTCTTTCGAATCTCTAACAATAAAGTTTTAAATAGTATTGCTCATGTATACATCGCCATTATTCGTGGTACACCTTTAATTGTTCAAATCGCAATTCTCTATTTTGGTATTACATCTGTTGTTGTGTTCACCCCTTTTTGGGCAGGAGCAATTGCTTTAGCAATTCATAACGGTGCATATATTACCGAAATTTTCCGTGGATCCATTCAATCCGTTGACCGTGGACAATTAGAAGCTGCTCGCTCTTTAGGCATGCCTTACCCTTTAGCAATGCGCCGAATTATATTACCACAAGCATTTCGTCTATCTCTTCCTCCTCTAGGTAATCAATTTATTATTGGATTGAAAGATTCCTCACTTGTTGCTTACGTAGGAATGTCCGAATTATGGGGATCTGGTTTATCCATTGCTGCAGGTAACTTTCAACAATTAGATACTTATGTAATCGTTGGTTTATATTATCTCGTACTTGTTCTCCTATTTACTTACTTTGTTAACCTTTTAGAAAAACGATTACAGCGCAAAGAGACAAATTCTATCCAAGTCCATACAAAGAATAAAAAAGAAGTTTCTTTATAAAAAAAAGCAAGCCTGAGATGGCTTGCTTTTTCACTGCAAAATATATCAACTTTTACTGATTTACTTTTTTAATACTCTCTTTTTCCTCTATATGATCCTCACGATATGAAATATTATGAGGGTCTAGTCCATTTCCTAAAGAACCATAGAAATGCTCTCTATGCGGATCCACTAATTCACTTCCTTGATAGTACACGCGTGGTGTATTCCATAGCGCTGCCAACGCTTTTGTCATCGGCATCTCATGATAGCGTTCCGGCCACATTTCTTTAATTTTCTCTTTTACTAAAGGATAGTATTTAGAGCTCATAGCAGGAAACAGATGATGTTCCGTATGATATGAGAAATTGAAATGTAAAACGTCTACCCAGCGCGGCACTGTTACTGATAAACAGTTTGCTAACGGATCATTTACTGGAACAATTGGATTTAAGCGATGATTTGTTGCGATATATGCCATTACAATGAAGTTAGCAATTAACAACGGAATCACATATGCAAATAACCATTTTGCTGGTCCCATAATAAACAATAGACTAATCCAAACAGTCCAAGGCAAAAGGAGTTGAAGCCATACAGATTTTTGGTTGGATGACTTAAATTCCTTTATAAAATGAAAGAACATTCGAGTTGAATGCAATGTAAATTGAATTGTTAGTGACAGAAAACTAAAGAAAGAACGTACATGAAGCGGCATACGATATACCCAACTCAAAAACTTACTCTTTTTAAGCTTCTCAAGTGTCGGCCATGCATCTGGATCATTCTCTTCATGCTGTGTATGAACATGATGTGTTGCATTATGCCATTTTCTCCAAAGTTTTGGTCCTGTTGATAGTGGCATAAATGCAATCGCACCTAAGAAATCACGAAGCCATGCCTTTCTTACAACTGTTCCATGTAAAATTTCATGACCTAAAAACCCAAGTGAAGCAAAACATAATCCGAGAACAATCGCAATCCCTAGATTTGCCCACACATTCAATTCAAATACACCAATCGCTATTAACCCCGCTAATGCCACAAGTAAATAAGCCAGTCCACCAAATAAACGAGTAGGAACTGGTTTAAATGCTTTTTTCGGCAAATGTGGTGATACACGCGCTGCATACCACCCAAACGTATGAAGCTCCTTCATCCTTTTGCCCCTTTCTTATGCCGCGCCCTGCGCAACTTGCATATATTAATTCTCGCTTCCAGATTGATTTTACTAGGTGATCCAAAAAGCATCTATTATAAGGAAAATATACTCACTCTATCGTCACTTACTTTTCGCTTTTATTATCAATGAAAAACATTTCTCTTTTTACTCTCTATCAACCTTTCCACATGATGAATCATAACAATAGAATTTCTATATTGTCAACAACTTTTATGACCTAGTAATAAAAGTTGGTTATACTTTTATAATCATACTTTATTTCACTAAAGAAAAAGTATAGATTTCATAAGGATTTATCCACTATATATATACATATACTTAAACACAATGTACTCTATCTCATTCAAGAACTCTCTATATAATCAGCAAACGGAATCACTTAAATTTAGTTTTATATAAATCCTACTTCTTCATAATGCCCTATCAAATTAATTATATTAAAATAATTTAATCCCTCTTTTAATAAAAGTAGACTCCTTCTAAAATAACGCACATGAATTTCATATAATATGGAAATATTAAAAGGAAAATTGTTCTAAAATCAGGAGGTTTCCACAATGACAAGTGATACATTTCCACAACTGCCGTTATCTTATTGGATTGAATCTACTCCGTTTCCTACTTTCCCTCGTTTATCCGAAAATATAAAGACGAAAGTTGCTGTTATCGGTGCTGGTATTACAGGTATTACCACTGCCTATTTACTTGCAAAAGAAGGAATCGACGTTGTTTTAATTGATTCTGGTCTTATTTTAAATGGAACAACTGGGCATACAACAGCAAAAGTAACAGCACAACATGATCTTATTTACGACGAATTAATAAATCATTTCGGTGTGGAAAAAGCCAGGCTTTACTACGAATCAAATAATCATGCTCTACAATTCATAAATGACACTGTGCAAACATATAAAATCGACTGTAATTTTTCAAATGAAGATTCATACTTATATACAACTACTGATAATGGTTTAAGAAATTTATCGAAAGAATATGAAGCTTATCAAAAATTAAATATACCTTGTGACTATGTTCAATCTCTATCGATTCCTATTCCAATACAATCTGCACTTGTAATGAAAAATCAAGCACAATTCCATCCCCTCCGTTATTTGAAAACACTTTTAGAAAAGTTTGTGGAAATGGGCGGAAAGGTCTATGAACAAACAACAGCTATGGATGTAGAAAAAGGAGATTATCCACAAGTAATTACAAAGGAGGGGCATCGCATCACTTGTGAATACGTCGTCTCTTGTTCTCATTTTCCTTTTTATGATGCTAATAGCTTTTTCTTTACGCGAATGTACGCAGAACGCTCCTATGCTCTTGCAATAAAAGCAAAAACAGATTATCCAGGTGGCATGTATTTAAGTATTGATGATCCAAAACGCTCCTTACGCTATATAACAAACGATGGAGAAAAGTTGATTTTGATTGGCGGAGAGAGCCATAAAACGGGACAGGGAATAAATACGATGCTTCATTATGAAGCACTCTATTCTTTTGCTGAATCAACTTTTGGAGTAGATGAAGTTTCCTATAGATGGTCAGCACAAGATTTGATTACTCTAGACAAGCTTCCTTATATCGGACATATTAACGAAAGGAATCCAAATATATTTGTTGCAACTGGATATCGCAAATGGGGAATGACAACTGGAACTGCTGCAGCCCATTTACTGAAGGACTCCATTCTAAAAGTCCACAGCCCATATAAAGAGCTGTTTGCACCATCACGATTTCATGCAAATCCGGATATAAAAACATTTCTCTCACAGAACATTGATGTTGCTAAACATTTAATTGAAGGAAAAATTGAAACCGCATTACGTAAACCAGAAGATCTTGAAGTTGGCGAAGGATCTGTAGTACATGTAAATGGGAAACGCGCAGGTGCTTATAAAGATAAAGAAGGAAAATTACATATCGTCGACACCACTTGTACGCACCTCGGCTGTGAAGTTGAATGGAATAACGGTGATTGTACGTGGGATTGCCCTTGCCATGGTTCCCGTTTTTCAATTGAGGGCGACGTTATTGAAGGTCCTGCAGATCAACCATTAAAACGAGTTGATAACGAGTAAAAAAACAAAGAAGTTCAACAAGAAACCTGTTGAACTTCTTTGTTTTTCATGACACCTTTTCATATAAATTTCGACATAAGAAGGGAAATATTAACATTAAATAAAATAATATATTCATCTACAAATAAAAGGAGTGAATACTATGCAACCTTCTGCTCCACCTCATCTAGAACCTACAGAAACTATCTTTTCAAGCTCTATTACAAAACTTGTTGTTTTTATTTGTTGGCTAGCCATTCTAGCTGACGGATATGATTTAGGTATTTACGGCGTCGTTCTGCCAAAGCTTCTAGAAGACAACAGCTGGGCACTATCACCAGCTCAAGCTGGAACAATTGCTAGCTATGCTCTATTTGGGATGTTTATTGGCGCTATTCTAGTCGGAACCATTACAGATTTAATTGGACGAAAGTGGACACTTATATGCTGTTTAGCTCTTTTTTCTATCACAATGGGCTTAGCTGCAATTGCTCCTTCTCCTGAATTCTTTGGGCTATCTCGATTTATCGGAGGAATCGGATTAGGCGGTGTTATCCCAACGGCTTCAGCACTTACTGTTGAATATTCACCAAAAAAACGGCAATCTTTTATTTATGCTCTTATGTTTACCGGCTATCCTTTAGGTGTCGTGTTAGGTGCTATTTTATCCATGTTTATGTTAGAAGATTTCGGATGGAGAATTATGTTTGGCATCGGAATGATTCCACTACTCCTCATTCCTTTCATTATTCGTTATTTACCTGAGTCCATTCAATTTTTATTATCGCGGAATCGACAAGAAGAAGTGAACAAAATTCTTGATCGCTTTCAAATTGAATTCCATGTAAAAGATGAAATTCCTGGAACACCATCTAATATACAAAAGAAAAATGGATTTCTTACGTTATTCTCAAAAGAATACATAAAAGCAACGCTACTTTTTTGGATCACTTATATAATGGGAATGTTTTTAATATACGGTTTAAATACTTGGTTACCACAGATGATGCGCCAAGCAGGATATCCTCTTGGATCTAGTTTATCATTTCTACTTATACTAAATATTACTGCAGCTATCGGCGCATTATTTGCTGGGGCGATTGCCGACCGTATAGGAGCAAAAATTGTTATTAGCATCTCCTATCTTATGGCAGCCATATGTATTGGACTGTTAACAATTCAGCCATCTGTTACAATCATTTATCTTTTAATTGGTCTTGCTGGAATTGGATCAGTCGGTATTACTCAAATATTAAATGCTTTTGTAACACAATACTTCCCATCACATATACGAGCTACCTCCTTAGGATGGGGACTTGGACTTGGCCGAGTTGGGGCGATTGCTGGCCCTATTCTTGTCGGTATTATTATGACAATGCAATATGACTTGGCGTGGAATTTTTACTTATTCTCCTTTGCAGGTCTTATCGCACTATATCTGTTTTCTTTATTCCTACAAAATAAAGTGAAACTTTAATCAGTGGTGGGGTGCATCCCAGCTGATTATTAGCCCACACCAATTAGGCGCTTACGGGCAGTAGGCTCCCACAAATCGCGGGATAAAAAAGAGCACAAATTTATTTGTGCTCTTTTTGGTATACTTCAAACAACATGTTTCTAAATAGTGTATTCAAACTCTCAATATCAATCCCTAATCCCTTTTCAATCCCTTTCACGTATTGCTGATAATAATCAATTTGTTCTTCTAAAAATTGATTTAACACCTGAATTTTCAATCCAACATCTAATTCCGTACCTGCTTTTTTCTTTACTAACAATTTCTCAATCTCATTCAATACACTACGTTCTATAGATATTTCTGTAATTAATCGGTCAAATTCTACTGGAGGTAATGTCCCTTTCTCTTCTAGCCATTGACAAGCTAAAATAGGACGTAATACATAAAAGTACTTTTTCAACTTTACATTCTCGCCTTGCAAAAATTCACGATAATTTTTTGAAGCCATATGTAAGTAATGATATATCGTTGCCTTTGGATCAAAATTCTTTTCACTCATTTGCTGAAGCTGCTCTGGAAAATTAGAGTTTTTCGAATAAAAAATTGGTGATCGAATCCACTCAAGTAAAGCTGGATTTGACTTCGCGAATAGTTGCAATGCCTTTTTAATATCCCAGCCACTTATATCTAAATCATCACTAATCGGATATTCAATTACATCTCGTTTATCATGAATTGATAAATACCATTCTACTGGATGTATATAAACAAACCTAACATCATAATCACTATCTTTCGATGGAAATCCCCAAGCACGACTCCCTGATTCCACTGCAAATAAAATTTCTACATCATTCTCTTGCTCAATTCTTTCTAGCACTAATTCAATTTTCCCTCTCATTTCATACCATCCCCATTTTTTGATTATTTCCTTGGAAATTCGACAAATATATTACCAATTTTACTACATACTAAAATAACTGCCAGAAATTTTCTGACAGTTCAATAAATCCTACTTTCTCTTTTCAATTACAGTAGCGGTAATTCGTTCAAACTCTTTTTGAATTTCCTCTTTATATGCATCCACTTTTGAAAAATCCATAGCAGCAATATAAATTCGTTCTAATTTATCACGAACTGATTTCGCTTTTGCCAAGAAAGACATCGCCTCATTCATTTTTGCCTTATATTGAATGGAAACGTCACGAATTTCTTTAGCATATTTTTCATCCGTCCCCGGTGTAACAATAAGAGCGTACATATCTATAATCTCATCACCCACGCGACTTGGAAAATATTCATGTGGTGCGGTACTATCAAAAATTGCAAATCCTAATTCTCTTACAATAACCATATCAAGACTATTCGGATCAAATCCGCAATGATACACTTCAACTTCAAACCCTTTTTCTTCTGCTGCCTGCGCTAACTTTTTGAGCATTGTTGATTTTCCAGAGCCAGGGCGTCCTTTTATAAAATAACGATGTGGTAATCCTTCTGTTAAATTAGGAACGAAATCAACTGCTCCTTTCGGTGTAGCAGCTCCTAAAAAACGATGTTTCACAATCGATTGTTTCCCCTTTTTATCTGTAAATAATTTCTGAATCAATTGATCTGTTAGTCCATTTGCTTTGTTAAAATCAATATTATTAAAATATATTTTCTCCCACTCATCGTGTATAACTAATGCCTCTTGAAAACATCCGTAAGCAGATTTGAAAGCCTTGCTCGTTTCTGATACAAATCGTTCAATTTCTAACTTCTGCTTTCTTAATTTATCTGAGTCCCAAGCAACTCCTAAATTAATATACTCTTCCACAACCCCTGGCATTTTAGGCTCAATAACATGCGGTGATGTTCCATCAACAATTCCTACTTTTAATTTTGGGATAATCACTCCATCAACTGACTTATTATCAGAAGAACAATGTAAAAGTTCAATATCATATCCCTTTTCAACCCATTCACGACCTATTGCCTTTATTAAAGAAGATTTCCCAGTTCCTGGACCACCCTTTAAAATAAACAACCTGTCTAGCCCTTTTAAATTCTCTTCGTATAAATTATGAAATCCTCTAGCTGTATTTCCACCAGCATAATAATTCAATACATTACCTGTCACTGCACTCACTCCTTCGCAGCATTCTATTTACATAAGCTACAATATGCGAGCCACCTTATTTGGGTGAATACCTATTTTGTATTGCACTAAAAAAGGAAATGAATTACAATTTAATTATTAAAAAAATCGAAATATTAAAACTGAATATATCTTTATCAAGAGAGGCAGAGGGACCGGCCCTTTGAAGCCCAGCAACCTCAGTTTATACAAACTGAATAGGTGCTAATTCCTGCAAAATGCAATGCATTTTGAAAGATAAAACTTAACCATTGTGTGCAAAACTCATCTTTCTTGATTATGAAAGATGAGTTTTTTATATTTTAAAACATATATTGGAGGTATTTAAAATGAAAGTAATCGACCTATCACAAACATTTGAAAACAATATGTCTCAATTTCCTGGAACACCAAAAATCCAACTAGAAGCAATTACAAACGTTGAAGAGACGGGCTATCAAGTTACAGATTTTCATTCTGTCGTTCATGTAGGTACACATTGCGATGCCCCTGCGCATTTCATTTCAGGTGCAACCACTATTGATCAATTACCCTTAAAACAATTTGTAGGTGAGGCCGTTCTTATCGATGTAACTCATATCCAAGAGAGAAAGTTACCTAAGGAAGTATTGCATAATACCGATATAAAAGAAGATGATATTGTCATTTTCCATTCCAATCTATCTAATAAGTGGAATACAGCAGCTTATGAGAAAGAAGCGTTTTATCTTTCCGAAGAATTAGCTGAAGAACTGGTTCAATTAAAAGTAAAATCAGTCGGTTTAGATTTTATTTCCCCTGATGAGGTAACGACAGAAACATCACCGATTCACCACATATTACTAGGGAATAACATTTACTTAATTGAAAACTTAACAAATCTAGATGCTATTAAAGCGAAACGTTTCTTTTTCTCAGCAGCACCTTTAAAAATTAAAGATAGTGACGGTGCTTTCGCAAGAGCATTCGCTGTTATTTTTTAAACACGCCTACAAAAAAAGCAAAGATCATTTTTGACCTTTGCTTTTATATTTTTTATTTAAATTTAAAAAGAATTGTTCCACTCTTGGGCGTAACCAAGCTAAATAGTCTTTATCTTTCTTCTTTGTACAAGTTATCTCTTCTCCATCCACCATTTCGACAAGTTCTAGCTCTAACAATTGCCTCGTAAATGCTACCATATTTACTTCTTCAGCCGGATACTCTTCTTTTAATTTCTCCTCAATTTCTCCCAATAAAAAGCCGTCTCGCATCATTGCTAGTGCATCAATCCAAAGTGGCGGCATTTCATATGTTTCTCCTGTAATTGTATCTTTTACAATATAATTCAATTTCTCTTTTCGAAATTGAATCGTGTGTAAACATACAGTCGAATTTAATGTTAATTCCATCATACCACCTCTTTCATAATATCCGCATAGAAAAAAGGATGCGCGTGCACCCCTTCTTTTCTTTTCATCACACTACCGAACCGTTACACGAGCTAAAAGCTCTATGTCGATATTTTCCTCCATTATAAACGAAGTGTTTTATAAAAAAAACCCTTCTTGAAACATTTTATAAAATGTTTATATTTACACAACAAGAACACTTTTCTGAAAAGTAATTTCGTCTACTGCACTACACTGTTGGTAAATAAATTTCCACTTTCGTTCCTACACCCATACTACTTTGAATCGCGATACTCCCTTGATGTTCTTCAATAATTTTATATGTAATCATTAGTCCAAGACCTGTACCATTCTCTTTTGTTGTATAAAAAGCTTTTCCGATCTTTTCTATCTTCTCATTTTCTATCCCAAAACCTTGATCTTCAATAGAAATACACAAATTCTCTCCACCTTTTTTATATGCACGAATCTGAATATCTCCACCCTTTGGCATCGATTCTATTCCATTTTTGATAATGTTTAATAACACTTGCTTTAATTGTTTATCATCACCATTTATAACAGGTAAATTTCCATCTACTTGCAAATGAAATTTCACTTTATATTGAGTCGCATAACTTTCCATTAACTGTACAACATATAAAAGGATTTCCCGTATATTACACCATTCATAATTTGTTGGTTTCGGTTTTCCTAATAACATCAATTCACTAACAAACTCATTAATTCTCTCAATTTCTTGCAGCATAATCTCATAGCTCAGCGTATCCTCAAGATTTCTTTCCTTTTGAATTTGTGTAAATCCTTTTAAAGCTGTTAATGGATTTCGAATTTCATGAGCAATTGTTGTAGACATGGTCCCAATAAGAGCTAAATTTTCGGTCTCTTTCATATTGCTCATCATCTTAACAACTGTTCTTACATAAGACTGGAAACGTTTTAACAGAGAATGTGAAATAATAAAAAAGAATACACATAAAACAAGCGGAATCACAACTTTTATATCTTGTAATATCAACGTGAAAAATACATATTTACCAATTACACTACAGGAAACGAAATAAAAATATTTTCTATTCACGAAAATCGGTGCAAATAAAATTAAAAATATTTCAACCATATTTCCATTTTCAAAAACACGATCACTGTGTAAATAAATCATTAAGTTATTAATAATGTCAATAAGCATATATCCAATTAAAAATAAATATTTTACAAAATATACATACCCTTGTTTTCGAAGATATATTGAAATAGGAAACAAAGATATTACTAATATATATACGCCTATTCCCATACCACCTTCTGGCCAACCTATCCTTGCTTCGTTAATATTCATAGCAGGATAAACAAAATAATAGATAACGTCATATAAAAAGAATATAATATAGAATAATAATATAAATACTTTTAAAGCTTCTCTTTCTTCATAAATCAAGCTCTTGTATTTGTTCATATAAAAACTCCCCTTGATCAATACAAAAATGACATTTCACATGTTATCCCCTTAAATTATACGTATGAAATTGCTTTCAGAGCAATATATAACCTTCTAATACTAAAAGGAAGGAGATACAGCTCCTTCCTTTTCAATCACAATTTATATCCACCTTACCCTATCGTGTAGCAATCCATCAGTAAAATTATTATGCCCTATTACAAAATCCTTCATATATAAATTTAGATATTCGCCGTACTTACTTTCCGTATTTAATAATAACTCCTCAACGTAATAAGCACCTTGTCCAAAGGGATCTAAAAGTAAACTGCACAAACCTGCATAAATTCCGCACCCTACTTGGAAGTATGTCGCATTCGTTTTATATTTTTGAAAAACTTGGCTGCTATTCATCACGTTATACATATATGTTTCACTATTTTCATAAACGAGTAGCACACCAACCAAATCCTCTCCAGCAACCTGTTCTTCAGCTGGATTAAATACTTTACGATTCCAATTCCATAAATCTTCTACCTTATCTAAGTTCTGTCTAATTAAATTAGTTGTATACTCATTAATTCGGTAAAGAAAACCCACTTCCATATTGAAGGTTTTCCCTAAAATTAAAACTTCCTCATGTGGCATTAAACAACCATAAAACTCTTCTTCTCCTAACTTTACTTTGTACTCTGAAGCATATACATCCTCATAAAAATAAAGAGGACGATGATGACTCATATACATCGGATAACTCCATATCGCTTCATCTAGAAATCGCTCTACTGCCCATGAAGCATAAAGTGTATGTGGCTTTATAAGTGCCGTATCATTCAAAAATGACGTATCATGTTCTACAATATAGCATGCTCGTGGCTTTTCATTTGGGCGTTCTTTCATAAGCTCCACAACCATCCATTGAACAACACCAGGATTCATACCTGAGCCTATAATCGCTCTTGTATTTGTGAATGTTGCTTTCTCCTTCTCAAACCTCGTATACCTTTCCGTAAGCTGAAAACCGAGTAAACTATTGTCCTGATCTACTGCCTCATTTTCCAAAGCCGAATTAATGTAACAAATGCCAAGTTCATTACAACAACTCAGTACCCTAATCGTATCCGCCCCTGAAACATCAATAACAACCTTCGTTCTTTTTTCTTTTAAATGTTGTTTAAATTTGACTACATCTTGAAGGTTCATTTCATATAAAAAAAATTGCTCTTTCAAATTTGGAAACAACTCATCATAATAATTTTTATCTTTTTGTTTTATATCCACCAAATGGAAATCTACATTCTTTATCACTTCATAAATTGGATCTTTTTCATTTACTACCGCTTGATTCAAAATTGCTAACACTGCTTTTGCTGCTCCACCAGCACTGCCAAGCAACGTAATCGAAAGCGAATTTGGAAACTGCTCCACAAATAAAACCCCTTTAATAAATTAGTTGAGCAGCACTTACTCAAAAAGTGAATTGAATACAACAAAAAGTAGCTCGTACATCTTTTTTATAATGTAGTACAAGATTACCTCTTTATAAGTAAAAACAGTAACATACTTATATATTCAATTCACTTTCCCCCTCATATCCAAATAACGGTAAAAAAATAGGCTCGACCTTTTCTTCCGCATATATAAAAGAAAAAGCCAGCCCTTTAAACTAGCCTACGGACAATGGACAGATTTCACATGTTGAATATTCACATACATTTTTGCGTCACGTGCTTTTAATATTTCAATATGTCCTTCATCAATTTTCTCCATCTTTCCGATTTTGTTATATTCCTCACCTAAATCAAAAACCATAATTTTCCCAGCCATTTTAATAAGCTGTTCTTCAAATGTTCTAGCTAAAGTAATATTTAGTGGATTTACGGGGAGTTCATTTTTGTTGAGGGAATAAGGTACTTGGTTCTCTTTATAAGGAATTAACCATTTCAAATGCTTTAAAGATATATACACCGTTTTATAAACTGGGCTATAAAAAACAATATAATCGTTCATTACACTTGTAACATAACCGTGTATTGGAGCATTTCCTGCCACATAAATTTCTGTAAAAATCCCTTTAGATGTGCTTAATACTTTCCTCAAAGAAATTGAAGGTGATTCTCTCTTAATTACAGAGTCCACATCTGGTTTTAATATTTCTTCTTCATGCCCTCTCAAAAATTTATAATATTGGACATGGTATAAAGATATATATACATAGTCTTGTCCATTGTAAAGAACTACAATATCATTTCCTACATCAATTAATACACCTTTAAATCTTTTTTCACCGATTAATTTAACGTATATATTTTCTCCAATATTTTTGTTCAGCTCATTCATCTATATCCTCCTTTCTATGAAATTGTACTTTTCTCTCTTCTATTTCCCAAAAATAATCGGGGGCACTTTTCTGTTTTTTAATAGTAAGAAATTCCTTTTCATATATCGCGAAATAATTGCAGCGATATATGAAATCGCTCTTCAATTTCAATCATAATGCCCCTCTTATTTATTAAACATTATTCTTCTTCATTCTTTTTGTTTTTAACTATTTGACTTACACTCTTAATATGAGAATTAATTACATAAATGACTTCATCACCGTTTACTAGTGTAATATTTCCATCATGTATATCACTTAATAAACCCTCCACACACTCTGGTCCACCACGATTAATCTTTATCCACGTATACTTCAAATCATTTAATACATCTAAAAAAGTATCGTCATCAGAGCAGAAACATGAATCATAGTCTCCTTGCGCTTCTTTCACTTTTCTGACTAGACTCTTCACATGTTTCAACTGATAATACACTACTTCTCCATGAGGTAATTGTAGTGTAAGGTAATCTTTCCCTAACACTGACAGTACACCTACTCGACTTTCCGGTCCGCGAAGATTTACTTTTACATTCTCACCTACTAAACCTTTGATTTGATCACAGCATACTAACTTCTTCAAATTCATACCCTCCTTTCTGTATTATCTTCCTCTACTTGATTGTCTTTGTGCGCGAGCTCGACTTGAATTATTGCTGTTTTCATTACTTTTCTCATCGCTACTCTCATCGCTCTCTCCACTTACTGGTGCATTATAATTAACACTTTTAATATGAGACAGTGCAATTAGTACAATTTCTTCTTTTATAATTAACGTTACATAATCATTAGAAACATCTTGTAAAATACCTTCAATTTTCTCTGGACCACCACGATTAATTTTCACCCAGCGGTATTTAAAGTTTTGAAGTAGCGTTTCAAAGTCTTCTGCACTGTCTTCTTCCGACCATCCAGAATCAGCTATTCCACCATCTTTCGTATTTTTTGTAATGCTTTTCAGATGACGAAGCTGATAGTAATGGTGCTCTCCTTTTTCATTCTGTAATACGAAGTAGTCCGCACCTATTGACACTATTGTTCCTTTTTGAGATTCTGGTCCACCTCTGTTTACTCTTACATTAGATCCAATTAAACCTTCCAAAAAATCCCAATTGAATAAACTCACGAGAAAACCCCTTCCATTAATTTATAAGCTTTTGCACTGATAGTATATGTATCTGTACAGGTTATGTTCGCTATGTTTGTCCCCGCCATGAAAAAATATGCTTTTAACTAATAGTACGAATCCCTATAAAAATCTTCTTTCCCTTAAATTAACTCTAGGATTTCGGGTGATTTTTTCATATCTTCATACAAAAATCCCCCGTATTAAGATACATTTCTTCATATCTTAATACGGGGGATTTTCATAAATTTAATCTTCGTCTTTAACATCCATATCTTCCGGAATTGGCTCATTTAATATTTCTTCCACTAATTGCTTATATTTCTCCATTTGTTCTAAATGTGTATTAAACTGTTCCTTGTTTAATAAATATTGCTCTCCATCAAACAGTGCACGAACTTTCTTTTGCTGAATTAAATCTTCAACATACGATTTGGGTAAATTCAAATATTCCGCAGCCTCTTCTATCGTTATATACAATGTGTTCATCCCTTTATAGTTTTTTCATATATATACTGTATCTTACTTTATTTTTGTAAACAAATAAAAAAGATTTTGTAAATACAAATTAAAAAGCAGGTAGATGCATTCCATATATTGTATAATAATATAGTAAGTATTTTTTTAAAATATAGAATGGTATTACCCATTTACACAAAGGAGAGTTAACATATGGCTACTCGTCACATCATTACAATGTTAGAAAAAACATTACGAGTTGAAACAGAAAACACAATTTCTCATCTATCTAAGTCTTTATCCGATCGTATTCTTTCACAAAGTGCAGCAGTACATGAAAGCAATTGCTATCATACAATTGGCGAATGGTACAAAAATCATTTCTTATTCCAACAAGATGATTTCCTTTGGGCTAAATACGTTTTCTATGATGCATATTGTGAGGCTATAAAAAAACAAGGCCATCTTACAAAACGCGTTCGCCAAATATTAGAATCATTAGCTCGAAAACATGGAAAACAATACATTGCTTCTATACTAAATATGCCATTTCCGAATGAACAGGCGAAAGGGACAGCATAAACCAAACCTAGATTCATTGTTTTCTAGAGAGATTACAAATAAAACGTTCATGTCACATGAACTAATGAAACCGGTGTCATGATAATGATTGCAGATATAATAAACAGGAAACCCCCCATTCACCTCTCTCGTCCATACGAATAGAGAGGTGAATGGGGGTATACTTGTTCCTTTATTATTTCATCATCTGCTTAATCAATTCTCGATTTCTCTTCTTAAATACCTCATTATGAGAAGAAACCATACCATACTCACTCGCATCTGGTTGAATAAATTGTTTCGCTTTATTTACAGCATTTCCAGCATCTTGGAATGCCCCTGCAATTAAATGTAATTTTCCGTCATGCTTTAAAATATCTCCAGCAGCATATAATCCGTCTACCGAGGACTCACTATTTGCATTCCCTGCAATAAAGTAATTATCTACAATTGCGACATCTAGCTCACTATTTTCCAATAATGCAATGTCACGTTCATATCCATGATTAATAATAACTTCATCGATAGATAACTGAGAAACCTCTCCCGTTTCATGATTTGTTAATGCTACATATTCAATCGTTTCATGGTTATCACCAGCAATTAATTTTGTAATCGATGTATTAAAGAAACATTCTGCTGAACTGTTCATAAGTTGTTTGACTTGTGCTTCGTGACCAGACAATTCTTCTTTTCTATATGTTAAATACACTTTTTTCGCGATTGGTTCTAATTCATTCGCCCAATCAATTGCAGAGTTCCCTCCACCTGAAATAATTACCGTTTTATCTTTGAAACGTTTTAACGATTTAACTGTATAATTTAAATTTGAGACTTCGAATCTCTCTGCACCTTCAATTGACAACTTTTGTGGATTCAATATACCACTCCCAGTTGCGACGATCACTGTTTTTGAAAAATGTTCTTCTCCATTGCTTGTTTTCAACGTAAAAATACCATCTTCATTACGAATAATTGATTCTATTTTTGTATTCAATGCAACTTCAGGCTGAAATGTTAATCCTTGTTGTACAAGTTGCTCAATTAATTTCTCGCCAGTAACCGGTAATAATCCGCCAATATCCCAAATCATTTTTTCTGGATAAACATGTATTTTACCACCTAACTGTGGTTGAAATTCTATTATTTTCGTTTTCATCTCTCTTAGTCCACTATAAAAAGCTGAATAAAGCCCCGCAGGCCCTCCGCCTATCACGGTTACATCAAACAATTCTTCTTGATTCATTCGTGTTCACTCCTCAGCTATTAATCATTGATTATCATTCTCAATAAAATATAACCTGTTTCCTCAAAATTTACAATCAAAATCACTATTGACAATACACCTATATAAAATTATAGTATTTAAAGAATCAATAGTGATAATCATTATCAATTTGTTAATTATTAGCAACTGTGAGATTACATCTTCTTCTATTACTATGGTGAATACTATGTGGTAAAATCTCAAGTTCAAGATTGTTAATAAGACTTTTGTATTACCACTAACTTTTCAAAAGATCAAAGCTAAACAATTTATTGTATATTACATATCATCTATCAAAAGGAGAAAGACCATGAAAAAATTATTTATTTCACTAACAGTTCTGTTCGTCCTTGTTATGAGTGCTTGTAGCAATGGTTCAACAGACAAGAAGAGCGACGCAAAAGGTAAGAAATCAGAAACAATTACATACCAATCTGAAAATGGTAAAGTTGAAGTTCCAGCAAATCCACAACGTGTTGTTGTCCTATCATCATTCGCTGGTAACGTAATGTCATTAGGTGTAAATCTTGTTGGGGTAGATTCATGGTCTAAACAAAACCCACGTTTTGATAGCAAGCTTAAAAATGTTGCTGAAGTATCAGATGAGAATGTTGAAAAGATTGCAGAATTAAATCCAGATTTAATCATTGGTTTATCCAATATTAAAAATGTTGACAAGTTAAAGAAAATCGCTCCTACTGTAACATACACTTACGGAAAAGTTGATTACTTAACACAACACTTAGAAATCGGTAAATTATTAAATAAAGAAAAAGAAGCAAAAACTTGGGTTGATGATTTCAAGAAACGCGCACAAACAGCTGGAAAAGACATTAAAGCTAAGATCGGTGAAGATGCAACAGTTTCTGTTGTTGAAAACTTCAATAAACAGCTTTATGTATACGGCGAAAACTGGGGCCGTGGAACAGAAATTCTTTACCAAGAAATGAAATTAAAAATGCCTGAAAAAGTAAAAGAAAAAGCTTTAAAAGAAGGATACTACGCATTATCTACTGAGGTATTACCTGAGTTCGCCGGTGATTACTTAATCGTAAGTAAAAACAAAGATACTGATAACTCATTCCAAGAGACAGAATCATATAAAAACATTCCAGCAGTAAAAAATAATCGTGTATATGAAGCAAACATGATGGAATTCTATTTCAATGATCCACTTACATTAGATTTCCAGCTAGACTTCTTCAAGAAGAGCTTTCTTGGTCAATAATACAAACATGAGGAATTCTTAATTTAAGAATTCCTCTTCCTTTATTCTATGAAAAGAAAAGATGTGAAACTGATGACAAAAGAGAAAGACAACCTACGTTCCAACGCTTTTACATACAAATTAATTTTGAGTATCATTGCATTCTTTCTTATTTTTATGTTCGCAATGGTGTTAGGTGCTGCGGATACTTCTATAAAAGATGTATGGTTAGCACTTACTTCCTCTGCTAAAGGGGATAAGCTATCCATCCTTCGTGAAATACGTTTACCACGTGAAGTTGCTGCTATTTTTGTAGGCGCTGGACTCGCTGTTTCTGGTGCAATTATGCAAGGATTAACGCGAAACCCTCTTGCTGATCCAGGATTACTTGGCCTAACTGGCGGCGCAAATGCTGCACTTGCACTAACACTTGCTTTCAACCCTTCTATAAGCTACCTTTACTTAACACTAGCTTGCTTTATCGGCGCTGCAATTGGCGCTATTATGGTATTTGGAATTGGCATGGTGAAAAAGGGCGGACTTTCCCCTCTTCGAATTGTATTAGCTGGTGCTGCTGTTTCAGCATTTCTACTTGCAATCTCAGAAGGTGTTGGCATTTACTTTAAAATTTCACAAGATGTATCAATGTGGACGGCTGGAGGCGTAATTGGAACAACTTGGGGCCAATTAAAAATTATTATTCCAGTCATTTCAATTAGTATCTTTATCGCTATCTTATTTGCAAGGAAATTGACAGTCCTTAGTTTCAGTGAAGAAGTTGCTGTTGGACTAGGTCAAAAAATTATTGTTATTAAAACCATTTTATTTATCATTATTATCTTACTTGCTGGTGCGTCTGTAGCGCTTGTCGGAAATATGGCATTTATTGGCTTAATGGTACCTCATATGGTACGCCCAATTGTCGGTCCAGATTACCGATTTGTTATACCGATGTCAGCAATTGCTGGTGCATCCTTTATGCTACTTGCAGATACAATTGGACGTACGATTAACGCTCCGTACGAAACACCAGTTGCTGCAATTGTCGCTATTGTAGGGTTACCAGTCTTCCTATTTATCGTTCGTAAAGGAGGAAGAACTTTCTCATGATGCAATCTATTCTAAGAAAACAACGTATTATCATACTCGCTTTACTTATACTGACCATTACAACCATTGTAGTTGGAATGGGGCTCGGTTCAGCATCTTTATCTTATGATCGATTACTCCCAACACTAATGGGACAAGGTACATTTAAAGAAGAATTTGTTTTATATTCTTTACGACTACCTAGAATTGTCATTACATTATTAGCCGGTATGGCGCTCGCTTTATCTGGTGCTATCCTGCAAGGTATTACACGTAACGATTTAGCTGAACCTGGCATTCTTGGAATCAATGCTGGAGCTGGTGTTGCAGTTTCCATTTTCTTTTTATACTTTCCAATTGACGTAGGTTCTTTTCTTTACTTACTACCAGTCGTTGGGTTTATCGGTGCTTTCCTTACTGCTGTTCTAATTTATGTATTTTCATATAGTAAATCAACAGGACTTCGGCCGGTGCGATTAACATTAACCGGTATCGGATTTTCATTTGCACTATCTGGAGCGATGATTGTCCTTATTTCATCCGCAGATCGCATGAAAGTAGACTTTATTTCAAAATGGATTGCCGGAAATATTTGGGGAGATGACTGGATCTTCGTTTTAGCAATGCTCCCATGGTTAATCGTATTAATTCCGTTCGTTTTCTATAAAGCAAATCGATTAAACATTCTAGCATTAAACGAACCAGTCGCAATCGGTGTTGGAATTGAAATTGAAAAAGAACGCAGATACTTATTAGTTGCAGCCGTTGCGCTTGCAGCTGCAGCTGTTTCCGTAACAGGGGGAATTAGCTTTATCGGGCTAATGGCTCCTCATATCGCGAAATCTTTAGTAGGTCCAAGACATCAAATATTCATGCCAATCGCCGTTTTAATAGGCGGATGGCTATTACTACTAGCAGATACAATTGGACGAAATATCGTTGATCCTAATGGCATCCCAGCAGGTATTGTCGTTGCTTTAATTGGTGCTCCTTACTTTATGTATTTGTTGCTTAAGAAAGCGTAAAGAAACACCCTCAAGATTTTTTCTTGAGGGTGTTTTCATTTTACTGCTGCCCATACCCTTCAAACTTCTTCGCCAAATTCTCCATTTCGTCTTCTGGCAATAATTTCGGTTCCCCAACACTTTTCGTTTGATAATAAATTTGAGCACAAAACTCAATCTCTTCTGCAATAGTAAACGCCATTTTTATATTATTTGCACCAGCCATTAAACCATGATTCGCAAGTAAAACTGCACGACGATCAATCATTCCTTCAAAAGCTGCCTCTGCTAATTGCTTCGTACCAAATGTTTCATACGGTGCACAGCGAACATTTGGACCTGCAAAAGCAATTAAATATGACACAGCAGGAAGTTCCCATCCTAATGATGCAATTGTCTTCGCATAAGGAGAATGTGTGTGCACAAGCGCATTTATATCTTCACGATTTCTATAATAAATAAGGTGCATATCGAGCTCACTTGATGGTTTTCTCTCTCCTTCTATCACTTCACCATCTAAATTCAATATAACTACGTCTTCAGGCTTCGTTTCATAATAATCTAAACCGCTTGGGCTAATTGCAACAAGCCCTTGTTCACGATTAAAAATACTAATATTACCCCCAGTCCCCTTTGTTAAACCACTGGAGATCATTTTCTTTCCATACGCTACAATTTCTTCTCTTTCGTTTTGTAATAACATATACATCCCCCTAAGTATGAAGCTTATGATGACTGACTATATATCTACTTACTAAAATAGCTTTTTTAAGTTCTCCGTAAACGGTGCTTCCACAATCCCTTTTTCCGTAATAATCGCTGTTACATTTTCATATGGCGTAACATCAAATGCCGGATTATATACTTTACTTTCTTTCGGAGCAGAATATTGTCCGAAACGATTGATCACTTCAGAAGCATCTCTTTCTTCAATTGGAATTTCTTTTCCTGTCGGTGTTTTCAAATCAATTGTCGGCGTTGGTGCTGCTACATAAAATGGAATGTTGTAGTATTTAGCTAAAATAGATACGCCTAATGTTCCAATTTTATTTGCTACATCCCCATTTGCTGCTACGCGGTCACATCCAACGATTACCGCATCAATTTTCCCTTGTGACATGACCATTGCTGCCATATTATCTGTAATGACCGTTACATCAATTCCCGCTCGCTGCAGTTCTAATGCTGTTAACGTTGAACCTTGTAATCTTGGACGTGTTTCGTCAGAGTAGATTTTAAGGTCCCATCCTTTTTCTTTCGCTAAGTACATTGGAGCTGTCGCGGTACCGTACTTAGTCGTTGCTAACGCACCTGCATTACAATGCGTTAATACTCCCATGCCATCACGGAATAATGTTAATGCGTGTTCTCCAATTTGACGGTTAATTTCTTCATCTTCTCTATGAATCTCTTTTGCTTCTTCTAATAATCTCTCTTTCAACTGCGCAATTGATAAGTGAGCATTCTCTTTCGCTACACTTTCCATTCTTTCAAGCGCCCAAAATAAATTTACTGCCGTCGGCCTTGATGTTGCTAAATATGTACATACATTTTTTACTTCCTCTATGAATTCTTCCGCCGAACTTTCAGCAACTTCCTTTACCCCTAAATACACACCATAGGCTGCTGAAACTCCTATTGCCGGAGCTCCTCGTACTTTCATTACTTGAATCGCATCCCAGACACCCTCAGCCGTTTTAAAAGATTCATAGACTACTTCGTTCGGCAATACCGTTTGATCCAACAACACTAAAGCATCATCTTTCCACTGAATTGGTATTAATTGCTCTGCCATCATCTTCTCCCCTTACTTCGCACTATGCATTTGTTTTCTTAACGTTTCTACAAAGCTGGTACCTGTTTTATATCGATTCGCTTGTAAAATAAACTTCTTCGCTGCCTGAAGACAAATTCGCTCCATTCTAGCACGCGCTGCATCATTCTCAATACAAGTAATATCCTTTACCTTCGCTAGACCAACAATACGGCGAATTAACTCAAGACCCGTCACTGCAGCTGTATCCTCTAATACAGATTGTAAATAAACTTGGTTAAAGCCTTCTTCCTTCGCCATAACCTCTGTCACATGAATATCCCAAGCATCTAAAAACTTCTTCTTAAATAAATCAATTACATCTATTATGGTAGATTCTAACCAGTTCATATATGTATTTTTCTCCATACCAGATTGCATCACTGCATCTGCATTCACCCATGCAAACATTAAATTCGCCATTACATTCCCAACGTCATATCCCATAGGTCCATAAAAAGCAAACTCAGGATCAATAACCTTTGTAGAATCACTTTTTACAAAAACAGAACCAGTATGTAAATCACCGTGAAGCAGCGCTTGTGCATTCGTCATAAAAGAAAACTTAAGTTTTGCTACTTCCATACGAAGCTCTTTATCACTATAAATATGCTCTCTAATCCATCCTTCATTTAATTGAAACAATTCGTTGCGTTTATTATGATTTGTAAACGGCTCTGAATATACGAGGTCCTCTGTAATCTCACATAACTCAGGATTTATATAATTTTTCACAAGTTCCTTCTTCTCTTTATGATTCATTACAACATCTGATGTTAATAGAAGAGTATTTACCATAAAAGTAGTTAAATCATCAGCAAGCCTAGGAAACATTTGATGATTTATGAGTGCTGTGCGCAATATTGTATAACTTGATAAATCTTCCATCACACAACAATTCATCACACTATCGAACAAATATACATCTGGTACAAGTCCAGGTGCTAACTCTCCCTCTAATCGCAAAACATCCGATTCTATACGAATTCGATTCGTCGATAACTTAAACTCATCTGAAATACGCGCTGTATCCCCAGCTTGCTTTACAATGACAGAAATGTTCTTCTGTTCATCCCAAACGCGGAACACATAATTTAAATTACCATCACCTATTTCTTTACACTTTAATCCCTTTGCATGTTCGAACTTAGGTAATCTCTCTTGCACATATGCAATCACATCTTTAGCTTCCATTAAAAAATACTTCGTGAACTTAGACATGGTTTCCCCTCCACACTAAATGTAAACGTTTTCTAAAAGCCATAAAAAAATAATAGACTGAAATTTTTTCAATCTATACTATATCTTATTTGTTGCAATACATATCTCGTTTTTATTATATCTTGTTAGAAATGAGCGTCAATGTTTCTATTTCTCATTGCAATATACTTCTTATTATATATATTTATGATGACAATAATTGTTCACAAAGATTCCGATACATTTTGTTTTATTTATCTCACAATTCTTTGTAAAATAGAAGTAAGCAGTTCCTTTTCAAATCTACAACTTCTAAGAAATATTTCCTTCCTAAGAATTTATACTTACACCATGTCTCTAACATACACACTACTCTTTCCAGCACTCATTGAAAATTTATGACTTGAAAATTACCTTTTAATTCCCTAGCAGCCTTAATTGAGAATAAATATTAATTAAATTGGTATAAAGTTGGTTTATTCTCTTGACAAAATAACCACTTCTATATGATAATTAATATTGAATTAGAATTATTATAGTTAATTAAAAAATATATTTTATGAGCAAACTAATTTCCGATGCTCAAAACCAACCTTTAGGAGGAATTTTAATATGTTATTAATCGGCACAGAAGTAAAACCGTTTAAAGCTAATGCTTACCATAATGGAGAATTTATCCAAGTTACTGACGAAAGTTTAAAAGGAAAATGGAGTGTAGTTTGTTTCTACCCAGCAGACTTCACATTCGTTTGTCCAACTGAACTTGAAGACTTACAAAACCAATATGCAACTCTAAAAGACTTAGGCGTTGAGGTATACTCTGTATCTACAGACACTCACTTCACTCACAAAGCATGGCATGATAGCTCAGAAACTATCGGCAAAATCGAATACATTATGATTGGTGACCCAACTCGCACAATCACTACAAACTTCAACGTTTTAATGGAAGAAGAAGGTCTTGCTGCTCGTGGTACATTCATCATCGATCCAGACGGCGTTATCCAATCTATGGAAATCAATGCTGACGGTATCGGCCGTGACGCAAGCATTCTTGTTAACAAAATTAAAGCTGCTCAATACGTACGTAACAACCCAGGTGAAGTTTGCCCAGCTAAATGGCAAGAGGGTTCTGCAACACTTAAACCAAGCCTTGACCTTGTAGGCAAAATCTAAGGAGTTCGATCAAAATGATACTAGATGCAGATATAAAAACACAACTATCCCAATACCTTCAGTTAATGGAGAACGATATTTTACTTAAAGTAAGTGCAGGAGACGATAACGTATCTAAAGATATGTTAGCTCTAGTAGACGAATTAGCTACTATGTCATCTAAGATTACAGTAGAAAAAGTTGAATTAGAGAGAACACCAAGCTTTAGCGTAAACCGCCCTGGTGAAGACACTGGTGTCGTATTCGCTGGTATTCCATTAGGACACGAATTTACTTCATTAGTGTTAGCTTTACTACAAGTAAGTGGACGCGCTCCAAAAGTTGAACAAAAATTAATCGATCAAATCAAAAACATTCAAAGCGAATATCATTTTGAATCTTATATCAGCCTAAGTTGTCATAACTGTCCTGATGTTGTACAAGCTCTTAACGTAATGAGCGTTCTTAACTCTAGTATTACACATACTATGATTGATGGCGCTGCATTCAAAGAGGAAGTAGAAAGCAAAGACATCATGGCAGTACCAACTGTTTACCTAAACGGCGAATCTTTCGGAAGCGGTCGTATGACACTTGAAGAAATTTTAGCTAAATTGGGTAACGGTCCAGATGCATCAGAGCTTTCTGATAAAGATCCATACGATGTTCTTGTTGTTGGTGGCGGCCCTGCTGGTGCAAGTGCAGCAATTTATGCAGCACGTAAAGGCATCCGCACTGGTATCGTTGCTGAGCGCTTCGGTGGTCAAGTAATGGATACTATGGGCATTGAGAACTTCATCAGCGTAAAACGCACTGAAGGTCCTAAGCTAGTAGCGAGCCTTGAAGAGCACGTAAAAGAATACGACATCGATGTAATGAATCTACAACGTGCGAAACGTTTAGAGAAAAAAGAACTTATTGAAGTGGAACTTGAAAACGGCGCTATTCTGAAAAGTAAGAGCGTAATCGTTTCTACAGGTGCTCGCTGGCGTAATGTTGGCGTACCAGGTGAAGCTGAGTTCAAAAATAAAGGTGTAGCATACTGCCCACACTGTGACGGTCCATTATTCATCGGAAAAGATGTAGCAGTTATCGGCGGAGGTAACTCTGGTATTGAAGCAGCTATCGACTTAGCAGGTATTGTTAAGCATGTAACTGTTCTTGAATTCATGCCAGAATTAAAAGCTGATGCTGTATTACAAGAACGTCTTAACAGCTTACCAAACGTAACTGTTCTGAAAAACGTTCAAACGAAAGAAATTACTGGTACTGACAAAGTAAACGGTATTTCTTACATCGATCGTGAAACTGAAGAAGTTCATCACGTTGAATTACAAGGTGTATTCGTTCAAATCGGTCTTGTGCCAAACACAGATTGGTTAGGCGAAACTGTTGAACGCGTTCGCGGTGAAATCGTAACAGACAAGCACGGTGCTACAAACGTACCAGGAGTGTTTGCTGCAGGTGACTGTACAAATAATCCGTACAAACAAATCATCATCTCTATGGGTTCAGGTG
>NZ_MACH01000130.1 GCF_001884065.1 Bacillus proteolyticus | reverse complement strand
ACGCGCTACCAATAGGTAGCGCGTCTTTTTTATTATATTTCATGTAAATAGTTATCAAGTTCCTTCCACCCCATTACTGTATAAGGTGTTCCTACATTCAATACTACTTTTACATTTTCTGCTACTACTTGCATTCTCTTAGTTGGGTTATCTCTTTTTCCTGAAGGATAAATAGCGAGTTTCATCATTTCTTGCTTTCCATCTTCATAAATCCTTTTCTTTAAACCGAATTGGTTAATTTGTTCCTTGGAAGGCACTTCTTCGCCTTCCCAGTCACATATTTCAAATAGCGGATACCGATCTCCGTGCCATTCCTCAATAATCTCAATGACTTTAAGAATAATATAACTCCCTGATACTAATTCATAACTAACAGCATCACCTGCTTTTAAAGAAGTATTAGCTATAAATCTCTTCGGCACTTTTTTAGCTTCTGGCTGCGGAGAATGTAACTGTTCTCTTAGTTTATTTAAAACTACTTCACGTTTCTTCTGTAATTTAGGTTCTTCTTCCCAGCGGGCTAAATCTGCACCACTCTCTATTATTTGCAATGCCTCCTGCTTAACATTCTCTTGAAGTCTCCCTAACTTCCATTGTATGGAAGAAAATACTAACCAAAAAACAATGGTTTCTTCATCATCTAATTCATTCTTGTATTCCTCAATTACAATCCTACTTGCTTCCTCATTTGAATATTCATTTGCTAACAAATCCTTATACAGTAACTTAATATCTTCAGCAATATCGTCTGATAATATCGCTACTCCCCAAGCACCCATACATTAACACTCCAATCTATACACTAAAAACCTCTCATTCCCATTCTTCTCATAAGCACCCGGTAACCTTACTTCCTTCTTCAGCTCAAATGCAGTCTGATTCTCTAAGAAGAAAATATAATCCTCCGAAGGATAGTATAAAATAATATCCACTTCTCTCTCTGTTTCTTCTACCGAAAGCAAAATGTTATTCACTACGTTCATAAATACTTGTACAGAAAATGGATTGAAGAAATAAAACCGATTATCACGCGGATCAATCTCATATTCTTGTGCTAAACAGCACTCAAATTGAATTTTATCTTTACTGTTCCTCACCTTTCTTGCATAACGCTCAAGGTTTTCCGTCGCTTCTTTATAAAACTCTTCATTCATCTCAATTCCAACTGCTGAAGCAGCGCACTTATGATGCATGTAAAAGTTTAGCCGCCCTTTTCCGCATCCAAAGTCTACAATTCGGTCGCTACTTTTAATTTCGTATTGGTTCAATAACTCATCTAATCCGCTATATGGCGTCGGTTCATAACGATGGTAATGCATAGACTTATTAAATCCTTTTTGCTCTCCGACTGTTTTTATATTTAATACAGCATCGTAATATTGTTCGTTCATTCGTTTGCTCCTATTAAGAAATATTACTATTATTATACACCACGTACTGGAGGAGAATTTTTCATCAAATTAATTGGTACGTGAAATTATATTGTCGCTAAATCGAATATATCGACTTAACGACAAATTCCTACAAAAAAACAGGAGCTCTCTAGCCCCTGTTTTCTAATACTTTCAATACAGTTTGTTTCAATATTTCTACTCCATCCATTATGCAAGAATGGTCAAACTTCATATACGGATGGTGTAATCCAGGTTGTAGGTTTGCCCCTAGTCCTAGCATGACAGCTTTTAAATGTGGTCTCTTCACTGTGTAGTAATGGAAATCATCGCTTCCTGTTGTATACAGTGGTCCCGTACATCCCTCTTCCCCGTACACTGCAAGAATGCCTTTTCGCATAAAGCGCTCTGCCTCTTCTGAAACCTCTGCTCCTGATGCAAGATCGATCCACTCATAAGAAACTTTAGATCCCATCGATTCAGCTGATTGAATTACTTGCTCTATTTTTTTCTTTAATTCATTTAGTAATATGTTATTTTCTGCTCTTACATCTAAACTAAAATGTCCGTTACCTGGAATGATATTTAGATTATCACCACCAGCTTGGCACCTCGTCATCTTAACTGAATACGAGGTCTGTGGTGGTAGCCATATATTCTTCAAACCGATATTAATCATAGAAATGACATCAATTGCATTTATCCCTTGATGCGGGCGTGCCCCATGTGCATCATCTCCGTGAATCATACCTTCTAAAAACCCTGCTGCTCCGTGACGAATAGACGGTGCAGCTTGTTTCAAAGGCAGTTCTTCAATCGGCCTTAAATGAACACCAAATAAGAAATCTGCATCATCCACGGCGCCCTTCTCTACCATCTTTAAAGAACCATTTCCTTTTTCCTCTGCCGGCTGAAAAATAAATCTAACAGTACCGCTATCCCATCTCATATTTTTCAGTTGTAAAATAAGGCCCATCACAATTGTCATATGAGCATCGTGACCACACGAATGGTTTGCTTTAAACTCCCCGTCTACTTCTTGCCAAAGTGCATCCATATCAGCACGAATCGCGATAACTGGATTACCGCTTCCTATTTCAGCAATCACGCCTGGGCAATCATCAAATATTTTATATGAAATTCCTTCTTCTTTTAAAAAATTAGTAATATACGCTGTCGTTTCATACTCTTTCCAACTCACTTCAGGGTTTTCGTGTAAATGCTGAAAAATTTCCGTTAAACGCTCTTGTAGTTCTAATGTTTTCAACGTTTCATTCTCCTTCCCAAATTACAAACCATTCAGGTTAATTATACTTATGAAAAACAGATGTTTTTATGAACATATTGAATTTTAAGAAAAAAGTCAATTATTTATTTTCAAGCGCTATTAATAACTCATTTCCACTCACCTTATACAGAAAGAACATTCGTTATTTTCTGTTTTTTATTGACGCTTACATATATTTTTAGTTATTATAACTTAATAAACGTCTATTTTGCGACAATTCAAAAAATACAAACATACATAATGAGGAGGCAGTTTATGAAAAAAGAAATACCTTTTGGCGTAGCAATAATCCCTATTATCATTACAGTTGCAGTTATGATGGTTACAATTGTTGTATTAAAACAAAGCCCTCACGTCCCACTTATTATCGGTACAACCGTTGCTTCTATCGTCGCTTGGCGCTATGGCTACAAATGGAACGATCTTGAAGAAGCAATGTATAAAGGAATTCGCCTCGCATTACCCGCTATCGTTATCATTATTCTTGTAGGTTTAACGATCGGTGCTTGGATTGGCGGTGGAATCGTCGCAACAATGATTTATTACGGTTTAGAACTTTTAACTCCATCACTATTTTTAGTTTCAATTACCGTGATTTGTTCTATCGTTGCGTTAGCGATTGGTAGCTCCTGGTCTACAATGGGAACAATTGGTGTTGCTGGAATGGGTATTGGCCTAAGTATGGGAATCCCAGCCCCAATGGTTGCTGGTGCCATTATTTCAGGCTCTTATTTCGGCGATAAAATGTCACCGCTTTCAGACACGACGAACTTAGCCGCAGGATTAACAAATACAGATTTATTCGTGCATATCCGTCATATGTTATATACTACAATCCCAGGTTTAATTATTACTCTTATCGTCTATGCGTTCTTAGGAAGAGGGTTCGGCGATAACAATATTGATGCAAAAAGCATCGATCAAACATTACAAGTATTGCAACAAAACTTTGTTATTTCACCTTTCCTATTAATCATACCTGTAGTCGTTATGGTATTGGTCGCTAAAAAAGTACCAGCTATACCAGCTATTCTCGTAGGTATCATTTTAGGGTTTCTATCCCAGGTCTTTATTCAAGGTGGTTCTGTCTCAGCCGCTGTCGGTGCACTCCAAACTGGATTTGTCATAGACACTGGAAACAAGCTAGTAGACGAACTATTTAACCGCGGTGGCTTAGATTCGATGATGAATACAGTTTCTATGACAATTGTCGCTATGACTTTCGGCGGAGTATTAGAACATACTGGAATTCTTCGCTCAATTGTAAATCAAATTTTAAAATTAGCGACATCAGCAAAGGGACTTATCGCTTCTACTATCGCATCTTGCTTTGCAACAAACCTCACTTGCTCTGAACAATATATTTCGATTGTTGTTCCTTCAAGAATGTATGCAAATGCATACACAGAAAAAGGACTACATTCTAAAAATTTATCCAGAGCATTAGAAGATGGTGGAACATTAACTTCTGTTTTCGTACCTTGGAATACATGTGGTGTATTTATACTCGCAACACTTGGAGTCGGCGCATTCGAATATGCTCCTTATGCTATATTGAATTTCATCGTACCTATTATCTCCATCATTTACGGCATAACTGGTCTCACAATTACGAAGCTATCGGATATTGAAAAAGCAGACCTACTGAAAAAACAAAAAGCTCAACTAGAAGCTTAAAATTTTTGAAACGAATACAATGGTAAATTCAGCTCATATATTGCGCGAGGGCGCCCTTGTTGATAGGGCATTTCCTCGCCGCAAATATTGGCATACCTATAATCAACTAATTTCTTTAACAGCCTTTCCGTCGATCGCCGAGTCACTTGTAAGTACTCAGAAAGATCGGCCGCAGTAAATTTCAATGATGGATGCGACTGACTAAATTGAATAATTTTTGACAAGTTTGCAGGACTAAGCTTCGTTTCCTTTGCTATTTTCATTAATTCAGGATTATCGTTTTTTAAACTTTGTACTCTCTGTTCTTTCGGGAACGGACCAAATAATTCTTTATCACTTGTTAGTATATAAAAACAGCGTTCTATCGGATTATTTTTTGCGAAACCTTGAGCAATTTTTGCATTTTGTTCCGCTTCATTTACTGTTTTTCCGTAACCAAATCCAATAGATACCGCTCCTTCTACACTTGTAAATACGTTATCTATCATATTTGTTTTTATAATCGATTCGATATCACCACGAGTTGTATACAAAATGAAAGTCATGTCATCAACTTGTTTGAATGAACCACGTAATTCTTTTGAAATAACATCTAGTTGTTCAATTAAATCTTTTCGTAGTTCTAAAGAAGAAATCATACAAGCACCAACAGTAGCTGAATGGCTTTTTGCTAACTCAGCTTTTATTTTTGCATCTTTTAACCCATGTATAATTGATTGCGTCGGATCTATCATACGCTCTGAGGGAATACCTATTTTTTGAAGTTCGTCGTAGACAGCATGAATACTAGTTAGAGCTAAATCAGCCTCTCCGGCTTGATATTTATCTACGTGAAAATCGATGATTCTACTTATTTCATCTTTACTCCATAACATATTTTCATAATCCAACACTTGTGGATTTTCTTTTATACCGATATCATGGAACACATTCGTAATAAACGAACGGTCTACTAAATCAATTGAAATTTTATGAGGTTGAATACTTTGATGATATATTATAGAAAGGAGTGAAGATGCAACAGTTGTCTCGTCTTGCTGTAAGTACGTACTTGGAATTCGTAATTGTTCTCTTATTTCTTTTGCCATATAATAAGGTAGGGCACCGGAGAAAAAGATAACATCACAAGGTTTTAAACGCTTTAATATTTCAGAAGATTCTGCCGGATGAAGGTAAATATATGGATCAATCTCTATCTCTTCTAGTTTATGAGCAATAGGTAAAAGATTCTCCATAAAATCTTTTGAACCGACAACTGCAATTTTTATTATCATTTTCTCTAACTCCTCATCATTAATTAACGACTATTTAACGTCAACTATATCAAATGTACAAAACTATTGTAAACAGGAAGGGGTCTTTATTCAATGAAAATTACAACTATTCATCTTTATGCAATTCGTTTACCACTTCGCGATCCGTTTGTTATTAGTTATGGTTCTTATTCTGATATGCCTTCTATTATCGTCAAAATGGAAACAGATGAAGGTATTATCGGTTACGGCGAAGGCGTTGCCGATGATCACGTTACAGGTGAATCATGGGAAAGTACTTTCCATGTTTTAAAACATATACTTGCTCCTGCTCTAATTGGGCAAAATCCAATGAATATCGAAAAAATACACGACATGATGGACAATACAATTTACGGTGTTCCAACAGCGAAAGCTGCAATTGATATTGCTTGTTTTGATATAATGGGCAAAAAACTAAATCAACCTGTATATCAATTAATTGGCGGGCGCTACCATGAAGAGTTTCCTGTCACTCACGTCTTAAGTATCGCCGATTCAGAAGACATGGCTGAAGAAGCTGCCTCTATGATTCAGAAAGGTTACCAATCTTTCAAAATGAAAGTCGGTACGAATGTAAAAGAAGATGTAAAACGAATTGAAGCTGTACGTGAACGTGTAGGAAATGATATCGCGATTCGCGTTGATGTAAACCAAGGCTGGAAAAATAGCGCAAACACATTAACAGCACTTCGTTCATTAGGACATTTAAACATTGACTGGATTGAACAACCTGTAGTAGCAGACGATATTGACGCAATGGCCCATATTCGTTCTAAAACAGACCTTCCGCTCATGATTGATGAAGGATTAAAAGGCTCTCGTGAAATGCGCCAAATTATTAAATTAGACGCAGCTGATAAAGTGAATATAAAACTAATGAAATGCGGTGGCATATATCCAGCTGTAAAACTCGCTCATCAAGCTGAAATGGCAGGCATTGAATGCCAAGTTGGATCGATGGTCGAATCATCTGTTGCCTCTTCCGCAGGATTCCATGTCGCTTTCTCAAAAAAAATCATTACTAGTGTCGAACTTACAGGTCCATTAAAATTCACGAAAGACATCGGAAACCTACATTACGATGTACCATTTATTCGCTTAAACGAAAAACCAGGACTCGGCATTGAAATAAACGAAAATACATTACAAGAATTAACCGTCTTTCAAGACGTTGTACGCTAAAGGAGGACTAACACATGACGATTCTTTACGAAGGAACATTAAAACAAAACAACGATCCATTTCACGTTACATTACTATCTTTAGAACATATGGAACAAATTTTATCATTACAAAACGTTGTAGTTGAAGCGCTAGAAGATAAAGGTCGTTTACAACCACTCTCGCTAGAAGAATTTCAATACATTCTAGAAGGAAATGGCATGATGATTGGTGCCTTTATAGAAAACGAGCTCATCGCATTTCGTGCCCTACTCGTCCCTCCTATCGATGATGAACATTTAGGGCTTGATATTGGCCTATTAGAAAGTGAACTACACCGCGTTATCTATCAAGAAATCTCAAACGTTCATCCGAACTGTCGCGGAAATGGTATGCAAAAAATATTAGCGGCAGTTATAATGGGTGAATTACAAAAAGAAGACAGCAAATACGATTACGTTTGCTGCACAGTTGCGCCTTTTAACATTCCGAGTTTAAAAGATAAGTTTGCGCAAGGAATGGAGATTGCTGCGCTGAAGGAGAAGTACGGCGGGAGTATGCGATATGTTTTTGTGAAGGAGTTGCGCGGGGATAAAGAAAGCAATTGGACGGATATTAAAGATGTTCCGATGAGTGATGTTAGTGAAAAGCAATCGTTACTTTCGGAGGGGTATCGCGGGTATGAGATGGAGAAAACAAACGATACTTTCATTGTGAAGTTTGGACGATAATTTATATACAAAAAGAAAAGGATGTCACCTATTCAAAAATTTGAATGGCGACCTCCTCTTCTCTTTTGATGAACTGTACCTTGGTAAATGAAATTATATGAGCGATTTTTTGAATATATCGACCACAACTTCAAATATATCAGCGATTTTTAAAATATGTCGACCACAACTTCAAATATATCAGCGATTTTTGAAATATATCGACTTACCGACAAAGATTGACAATAATCGCAACCTATATAATCCACATTACTAAACCGTCATCTTCCAACTCGATAACGCTAACCAGTTTTCCATTTCCTTATAATCAGGCATTATCTTCCCGACAAGACGCCAAAAAGATCGATCATGATTTAAATGGACCATATGACACATTTCATGAACAACTACATAGTCAATTACCTGCTGTGGTGCCATTGCTAGCTTCCAATTAAACGTTAACTGCAAGTTCGAATCACAAGTTCCCCATGTACGGCTACTATCTGTAATACGAATAGAACGCGGTTTTGTTTTAAAGTTATTTTGATGTGCTTTAATACTCTTCTCTACTAACGCCTTGCACTGCTTATAGTAAAATCGTTTTAAAGCTTGCTGTATTTTCTCATCCTTAAGCTCTTTCACATAAATGTGGAGCTTATCTCCTTCAAAAATCGCATTGTCTTGCTCAATACTTATATCCTGAGAAATCTGTATCGGATACGTGTTTCCTAAATACAGAAACCCCTCTCCTTGATCATAAGCCTTTTCCTGTGGACCACGCACTCTCTCTTGCATTTCCTTACGTGTTTTCTGAATCCAATCCCATTTCTCCTCTAGCAACTGGACTAAGTATTCAACAGGTGTACCTTTTGGAGCCTGCACTTCCACATTTCCATACGAATCTACAAAAAGACGCACGGACTTTTTCTTCTTATAAGTTATATGAAAATTAATTGTCTCACCTAAATATGTATGTACCATTTCATCACCTAGCATATTATTTTTACAAATAAAAAAGAGTAGGATACGAACGTCCTACTCTATCTATTATATCATTTACTGCTTTAACGAACTTATTATCCTCTATACTTTACACCTAATCCCTTAATGAAATTCCTTGCGTATCTATCGCCACACTCTTTGTAATTTTTATGGCCTTTTTTTCTTAACAGAGCGCCTAACTCTCCTTTTGTTACCGTAACGCCTACGCTATCTAATATATCAAGTACATCTTCACTCGTTAATGAAAGTGCAATTTTCATTTTCTTTAAAAGAAGGTTATTGGCACTCTCCTTGCTCTGTACAGGTGCCGGTTGTCCTGGTTTCGGATCTTGCTTTCCTCTTTTTAAAGTAATAAATCCATTTAAAAATGCCTCTAACATCATCATATCGCATGTTAGTATGTACTCATCTTCGATTACATCGTCATTTTCAACTTCATGTTGCGGCGCTCTCTTTATTTTTGTAAGCATATCAACTACATCTTCTTTCGTTACTTCCATCCCGCCAAGTTTAAAGATTTCCACCATATCTATATCTCTTATATCTAAAGCATATCTTACTCTTTTTAATATATCGTTGTTGCTCATTGCCATTGTTTTTCCTCCTGAAATGTTGATTATAATAATGCTTTTAGCATGTGTAAATTAATGTCGTTAAGTTACTACTTTAACATTTTAGGGGGAGGTTTTGTAGTCTTAGGTGGATTAATATACTTTTGGGGATGATTTTAAAACAGCAACATATGTTGTTTAGGCACTTTGAATTATCCATTTAAGCCCAATCGAATTATAATGCTACTAGAGTTAATATGGGAGTGAATCAATATTGAATTATCTAATTGGTTATAAAGATGCTGAATGAAACTTCGGACATGAGGATCCAATGCTAACAGAATATACATATGGAGAGTCAGGATCTGATACTTAAAAGTACAAAAGGGAGATTTTCTATCCTTTCATAAAACAATACATAACAAGCTCTATATAACCGCATATTATGTGGTCGAAGAATTCGCGCTTATAAAAGATATCAAACTATGTAAAGAAGAATTAAAATCAAATACCGTAAAAGGTATTTTAGTTGGCAATAGGATAACTCCTTCCTTTGAAGATGATATTAATAAAGCAAAAAAGGATGGGATAATCGTACGAAATTACGGATGGGGATTTACAATTAATTAACACACTTGAAAATGGACTAACCTGATATAGGTTAGTCCATTTCTTTTTATACAACTCTAAATTTGTGATACGGTTCACCTTAACTAATCTAAACGAGGTTATTGTTTATTATTTATATAATTAAATTTAACAAAAAAGATTGTGCCTTCCGATCCTGTTTGAATTTCTATTTTTGCATTATGACGGGCAGCAATGGCATAACATATGCCTAACCCCAATCCAGTTCCATTATCTTTGGTTGTATAAAATGGAGTACCCAGTTTCTCTAATACTTCAGGCTTGATACCTTTTCCTTGATCTCGCACTGCAAGCACCACACAATTTTGACCTTCCTTGTAAGTGCTAATGGTTAGTACTTTCCTTGTGCTCATCGCTTCTAAGCCATTACGATATAAGTTTATTAATAATTGCCGTATCTCATTACGGTTTAAAAGTAATTCCGGAATGTCATTTGTATCAACTTGAATATATTTATTTTGATTATACGTATCAACCTTTATTAAAGGAATAATGTCGTGAATAATTACATTTAAATCTAACATCTGCAAATCTGATTTCCTTGTATTACCCATTGAGAGAAATTCAGTAATAATAGAATTGGCACGATCAAGTTCTTCAATCATTAATTTAAAGTACTTATTATGTTTCTCATAGGTGTTCTCTTCTTTTAATAACTGCAAAAATCCCCGTACTGCTGTCATTGGATTTCTAATCTCATGACTGATACCTGCTGCCATTTGCCCTATTAACTCTATGTTGGATAACCTTTTCAATTCCTGCTCATATTGCTTTTTTTCCGTTATGTTTTTAAAAATACAACAAATACCATCATCATACGGGTATGCAATAACCTCGTGCCAATATTCATCAGAGGTAGAAAGAAATTCGAAATGAACTGTAGTTCGCTCTGACATTGCACGATGAAATTCCTTATACATAACTGTGTCGACGCTACTCCGGAAAATTTCCCATACATTCTTGCCTAATACATCTTTTGCTGTTTTTCTTTGTGGAAAATATTGATGCTTATTTACGTACGTAAATTCCCATTTATTATTCAAAGTAAAGAATCCATCCGTAATACTTTCAATCACACTTGTAACTTTTTCATTAGCAGCAGCTAGTTCTCTCGTTCTCTCTTCCACCATGCTTTCCAATTGATCCATATATAACAAGTTTGATAACGTAGGAGCTGTGGCATCAACGATAGATTTTGCCAGTTGAATTTTGGAATTATCGTAATTGTGAGTTTTTCCCTCTTTGCCAACGACGATTACCCCTAATACTCCTCCCATTGAAACCAATGGAATCATCAGTAGACCCTTACTATCTATATTTTTTGTTTGAATAACCTCTTGGATCTTGGCTTCATAGCTTTTCTCCATCCAATCCGCTTCTGTCCAATTGCAGTCCTTGCTTAACTTCGTTGTTTTAATCGTTGTTTTGTCTAGCGGGTCTAAAAGGTGGACGCCCATGTTTTTACTCTCTAAAATCTGTCCTAGGTAAAAAAAACATTTATCAAAACTCTCCTGTATCGAGGAACACATTGATAAATCACGGGTAACATTTAGTAACAGCTGCTTCTCGGCAATAAGGTTTTCCTTTTGTGTTAAATTATTTGCGTTTTGAATTGCGACCGCAGCCATATTTACATACGCTTCAACACTTTGAATTTCTGAATCTGTTAAGTTCATTGGAGCTCCATAATCAAATAAAAAAACCAGACCAAATAACTCCTGCCCAAATGAGATAGGCAGAGCTAATAAGGATTTAATTTTGAACGCATCAACTGGTCTCGGATCTGGTCGATGATCCTTTGAGGTATCAGGGATATAGATGGTTTTTTGGGTTTCAATAACCTCTTTTGCCAGTAAGTCTATTTCAGGATCAATTACCTGAGTATCGAGCGTTACGCCATTTATGGTCTCTGGTTTTCCTGCAAACCCTCTAAATGTTCCATCTTCCTGGGGTAAATAAATTCCAACAGCGTTGCACCTAACAATCTCCTCTGATATCGCCATTGTTACACGCTGCAATACTTCACGTAGTTCTAATTTTGTATTTATTATTTTTGTTATATTCGCGAGCCTAGAATATCTCGTCTGATCACTTAACATTCACATAGCCTCCAATTATAGGCATAATAAAGTAAAACTTTAATCAGCCCTCACCAATCGGGCTTTTACGGGTAGCACGACTCCCACCTAACTTCTTTGCACTAGCTGAATTTTGAGGTGGGAGTTTTACTACCCGGCAAATAGCGGGATAAAATAAACATGATAATATCAGTGAAAATCAAGACCAACCATTTTCTCCTGTATTCTTTGCTTACCCTTGTTTTACATAGAATACATCACTTACTTATGATACGGTTCACCTTAATTAAAATGAAACAAACACTAATTAAATCGCTATCCCCCATCCCGCTAACTTTCAAAAGTTACAATGTTTCACTATCTCCATCCTTATCAACACTAGCCTCAAACTTATCAAGCAACGCACGCACTTCATCAGTCGATTTCGTGCTCATCAATTGATTTCGTAGTTCAGCAGCTCCAGGGAAGCCTTTTACATAAATTTTGAAGAAGCGATGAAGCCCTGTAATTGAGCGTGGCAGTACTTCTGCATATTGATCTTGAAGATCAAGTTGTAGTCTTAGAAGATCAAGATGTTCTTTACTACTATGTTCTCTTGGCTCTTTTTCAAAGGCAAATGGATTTTTGAAGATGCCTCGTCCGATCATTACGCCATCAATGCCGTATTTTTCGGCAAGTTCCATTCCAGTTTGACGGTCAGGAATGTCTCCATTGATTGTTATTAACGTATTTGGTGCGATACGGTCACGTAATTTTTTAATTTCTGGAATTAGCTCCCAATGCGCGTCTACTTGGCTCATTTCTTCTCTTGTACGTAAATGAATAGAAAGGTTCGCAATGTCTTGTTTGAAAATATGCGTTAACCAATCTTCCCACTCACTTAACTCTTTAAAGCCAAGTCGTGTTTTTACGCTGACAGGTAGTCCGCCCGCTTTTGCTGCTTGAATAAGTTCTGCTGCAACATCTGGACGTAGAATAAGGCCACTACCTTTTCCTCTCGATGCTACATTTGGTACTGGGCAGCCCATATTAATATCGATTCCTTTAAATCCTAGCTCTGCCATGCCAATACTCATTTGACGGAAATATTCAGGATTGTCTCCCCAAATATGTGCCACAATTGGTTGTTCATCTTCTGTAAAAATTAAACGACCACGTACACTTTTCATACCTTCTGGATGACAATAGCTATCCGAGTTTGTAAACTCTGTGAAGAATACATCTGGACAACCAGCTTCACTTACTACGTGACGGAAAACAACGTCTGTCACATCTTCCATTGGTGCAAGTACGAAAAATGGTCGTGGTAAATCACGCCAAAAATTATCTATCATTTCAAATTCAAATCCTCTCACTATGAATACAATTTCAAACTCTCAATTTATAATTTTTGAAAATCAGCAATATTTATTTTAACTAAAATCGTTTCTAAATGGTATTTTTATAAACCAAAAAGCAGATGGTATAGATTTTTTCTATATCAACTGCTTTTTTATTATACCAACTTAAGCCAAGCCACACACTCTACATGAGTCGTATGCGGGAACATATCAACAGGTTGTACTTCCTGCGTTTTATATCCGCCTTCTTCTAGTACTTTTAAATCACGTGCTAATGTTGCTGGGTTACATGATACGTATACGACGCGTTTTGGCTTCATGTCGATGATTGTGTTTAGTAGTGCTTCGTCACAGCCTTTACGCGGTGGATCTACGACCATTGTGTCAGCAATTACGCCTTCTTTGTACCATTTTGGAATGACTACTTCTGCTTCTCCTACGCCAAATTCAGCGTTTGTCATGTTGTTTAGTGCTGCGTTACGGTTTGCGTCTTCAATTGCTTCTGGGACGATTTCAACGCCGTACACTTTTTTTGCTTTTTGCGCTAGGAATAAGGAGATTGATCCGATTCCGCAATAGGCATCGATTACTGTTTCGTTACCGTCTAACTTTGCGTATTCTAACGTTTTATCGTATAGTACTTTCGTTTGTTCTGGGTTTACTTGATAGAATGAACGTGCCGAAATCGCAAATTTAATGTCACCGATAAAGTCATAAATATATTCTGATCCGTACAGTACTGTCGTTGTGTCTCCGAAGATTACGTTTGTACGCTTCGGGTTTACGTTTTGAACAATTGATTTTACTTCTGGGAATTTCGCAGCAATTTCTTCAATGATTGCTTTTTTGTTTGGTAGTTCAGCTGTGCGTGTAATAAAGACAAGCATAATTTCCCCTGTTACTTGTCCGTAGCGAGCCATTACGTGGCGAAGTGTTCCTTTGTTACGCTCTTCGTTGTACGCCGAGATACCATGTTTCTCACAAATACGTTTTACTTCTTGAATTAATGTATCGTTTTCTTCCGCCTGAATTAAGCATGATTCCATATTAATGATGTCATGCGTTCCTTGACGATAGAAGCCAGCTACAAGTCCGCCTTCACGTTCCCCAATTGGTACTTGTGCTTTATTGCGGTATACCCACGGGTTTTTCATACCAAGTACAGGATGAACAGGAACATCGTTTAGTCCTCCGATGCGCTGCATAACGTCGCGTACTTGTTTTTCTTTCGCTTGTAATTGTCCTTCATATGTTAAGTGCTGAAGCTGGCAACCGCCGCACTCATTGTACACTGGGCATTCTGCATCTTTACGATATGGACTTTCTTGATGAAGCTTCATTAAACGACCAAACGCGAAGTTTTTCTTCACTTTAATAATTTTAATTTGCGCTTCTTCACCTGGTAATCCGTTTTTAACGAAAATAGGATAGCCTTTTACTTTCGCAACACCGGCACCATCATGTGTTAAATCTTCAAATACTACATCTATAAACTCGTTTTTTTCAACTGGTGGCGTCATTTTTGTACTCATTTTCCGACCTCTCTTTTTCATAACACTGCGTTACATTTTATCATACTTATATGGTCTATTTCTATTGGAAGAAAAAAAGCTATTGACGATAGTTCTCTAGTAATGTTACGCTACTACTAATTTAATACGGACGATGTTACCTCATATATACTTGATAATATGGATCGAGAGTTTCTACCCGGCAACCTTAAATTGCTGGACTATGGGGAAAACTAATGAATATTAGCCTATGCGCAAAAAAGGACTCATATTGATTAGCTTTCTCTCATAGATGAAAGTGAATCCATATGGGTCTTTTTTTATTTTCATTTTTCTAAAAGGTCAGACATCTTACGTATGACATAAAACCTCTTTGTTTTATTTTTAGTAATATAACGAGCGTTTTATGTACAAACTTTATACGAACTTCTGAAAGGGGCAACTACATGCAATATGTAATGAGCATTATCGGCATTCTTGTCGTTTTAGGTTTATGTTTTGCTTTGTCAAACAACAAAAGTAAAATCAACTTCCGTGCAATTGCTATTATGATTGGTTTTCAAATTTTAATCGGTTGGTTTATGTTTGGCACAAAGATTGGTCAACAAATCATTGTTTTCATTGGTAAAGTTTTCAACAAACTAATTAAACTTGGTACGACAGGTGTCGATTTTCTCTTTAATGGAATTCAAAGAGATTTTGTCTTTTTCTTAAATGTATTATTAATTATCGTATTTTTCTCAGCACTACTTTCTATCTTTAGTTATTTAGGTGTTTTACCATTCATCGTTCGCGTTATCGGCGGTGCACTTTCAAAAATTACTGGTTTACCACGTGTTGAATCATTCCACGCAGTAAACTCTGTATTCTTCGGTTCAAGTGAAGCGTTAATCGTTATTAAAAACGATTTACAGCATTTTAATAAAAACCGTATGTTTATCATTTGTTGTTCTGCGATGAGTTCAGTTTCTGCTTCTGTTACAGCATCATACGTAATGATGTTAGATGCGAAATATGTACTAGCAGCTCTTCCACTAAACTTATTCTCAAGCTTAATCGTTTGTTCGTTATTAACACCAGTTGATACGAAAAAAGAAGATGAAGTGATTCAAAAATTTGATAGAACTCTATTCGGAGACAGCTTTATCGGTGCAATGATTAACGGTGCGCTTGATGGTTTAAAAGTAGCTGGTATCGTTGCCGCATTAATGATCGCCTTTATCGGTGTTATGGAAGTTGTAAACTACGTAATTAGCGCTGCTTCAGGTGCAATGGGATATGCTGTTACTTTACAACAAATCTTCGGTTATATACTTGCCCCATTCGCATTCTTAATGGGTATCCCAGTTCATGATATTATCCCAGCTGGTGGTATTATGGGTACGAAGATTGTCTTAAATGAATTCGTAGCAATCCTTGATTTAAAAGGCGCTGCTGCAACATTAGACCCACGTACAGTTGGAATCGTTACTGTATTCTTAATTAGCTTCGCAAGTATTAGCCAAATTGGGGCAATCGTTGGTACAATCCGTGCCCTTTCTGAAAAGCAAGGAAGCATCGTATCAAAATTCGGTTGGAAAATGCTATTTGCATCAACACTTGCGTCTATTTTATCTGCGACAATCGCTGGATTGTTTATTTAATAAAAAATCACCTTACTTGTTTAAGTAAGGTGATTTTTTTGGATTCTTTATGAAACTGAACGAAATTCAACTACTTCCTCTTTACTAATAAGTTTTCCTTCGTGTATACCTTTTACTGAAATATCAATAATAGATTTATCCTCTCCTTCAAGCTTACCTAAGGAAAATAAATAGATTAAATCTTCTTTTTGTAACATCCATTGCTTTCCATTCAATGGACCTAATATTCTTTTTTCTGAAGATGGTTTTATTTCTCCAACATACTGACATTCTCCAAAAGAAGTTTTTATTATATTTTTCTCTGTATCAATTACTATATGCTGAAATAGCTCTAGATTTTTACTTGAAACAATTTCTATCTCATGGTTACTTTTTTGTTTAAATTGCAGCTTCCCATCACTTGTATTAGATAAACTACTATTCTCAACAGCGTTCCTAAAAAAATTATATTCTTCTTCCGTAACACCAAAATTCGGATGATAAGGCTTCACCTGCTTATCTATATGCCCCGATATGTAGTTTACATACCACTCTTTATCATTTTTTACATGATCACTCATTTTTTTAGTAATAACCTCTACTTTTTTACGGGTATCACGATCCATCTCAATCGTCATAATATCCGCCGTAACTTCCGCGTTCATCAGATGCTTTGGAATATACTCTTCCACACTATTCGCCTTACTCACTTCACTTTGACAACCGACTATGAATAACGATATGAGCAGAATATATACTATTTTTTTATATTTCATTTCTGTTCTCCACTCCGTACATCAGTATTACTTTCATTTATAGCGTTTCTTATTATAGTTTAAAATCCTGATATTTTAATAGAAACTACTCTAAATATGCAAAATTGCATATTAATAAACCTTCCTCTTACTTTAAAATTAGCTTAAATCATTTACCAAAATATACAAATTACAAATGTAAAATGTTATAATTTGTAAAAAACACATTGGAGGATACTATGAAAGCCCACGCTCTTTTCGACTTCTTACATTTACTAGTTTTAAGCATGAAAAGTTATTATGTATGGGGAATGCCGATCTATGTCTTCATTATTCCTCTTATTTTTGTAGTCGGTTATATTATTATCAATTCTAATAAGAAACGAAAGAATACCTCTATTCAAGGTCACTAATCTTTCGCTCTAATAGCTCCTCCTAAAAATCATATTCCCCTCATTTTCTTCAAATGATATGATGAACAAGGGTATATCCCCACCACTCTTATAGCGGTGGGGATTTTAATGTAAGCATGCACCATAATACACAATAGAAGGTGATTTCATGAAAAAATACGCAGCAATTGCTTTATGTACATCTGCCATTCTAGCAGGATGTAGTACTAGCAATGTAAGTCCAGAACCTAAAAAAGAGAAAAAGGTTCAAGAAGTTAAGAAACAAGAAGAGACCGTGCAAGAACAAGGTAAAATTTCTTATAATCCAATTACGCACGAATCTACAAACGTAAATATTCATATTACGGACATAAAGGATTCTTTAACCGAAGTACAATATAAAATTTGGCGCACTGCTGATGGAAAAGAAAATACTAAATCTTTTTCTTCTAAGGAAAAGGAGAAACAATTCACTATTCCTTTTGATATAAAGGAATTTGAAGGAAAACGTGGGGAATATCAAATTGAAGCATTAGGGATAAAAGAGGATGGGAAAACTATTCCGCTTACAAAGTCTACTATAACTTTCGAGCAAAAAATTCCTGTTCTTATGTATCATGCAATTGATGATTACCACGGACAAGGTATTAAAGATTTATTCGTATCTCCAGCTAACTTTGAAGCACAAATGAAATATTTAAAAGAAAATGGTTATACATTGTTAACGTTTGAACGCTGGGGCGATATTAATAAAGTAAACAAGCCGATTTTCGTTACATTTGATGACGGTATGAAAAATAATATGAATGCGTTTCATGTTTTACAAAAACTAAAAGACGATACATTTAAACCAGCGGCAACAGAATATATGATTGTTGATAATGTTGATGTAGAAGGAGCTCTTTCTACATCTGAAATAAAAGAAATGGTTGGTTCCGGCATTTTCTCTGTACAATCTCACACAGCAACACATGCAGACTTGCCGAAAATTACAAACTATGAAGAAGAATTAAAAGGATCGAAAGAGAAGCTCGAAAAAATAACAGGTAAGCCTGTTATCGCAATTGCTTATCCATTCGGTCATGTAGACGATAAAGTTGTCGCCGAAACAAAGAAATACTATCAATTTGCAACGACAACGAAGCCTGGACAATTCATTACGAAAGGTGAACCGGATGAGTTGTTAAAAATGAAACGTGTCCGTATACACCACACAACTACTGTGGAGCAATTCGCCTCTTCCATTAAATAAATGTGAGAGCTCAATACATTTTGAGCTCTCTTTTTACTTTATATTTATATATATTTTTAGAATTTTCTTGTATTATATATAGTAAGAAATCTTTCAAACTAAAGGAGATTATACATATGTCATTTGAACAAACGTTAGAGAAATATGCTGCTCTTGCAGTCAATGTTGGTGTTAATATTCAACCCGGACAAACTTTATCAATTAGTGCACCTCTTGAGGCTGTACAGTTTGTACGCATCGTTACAGAAAAAGCATATAAATCTGGTGCAAAACACGTATATGTTGATTGGAATGATGAGACGTTAACACGCTTAAAGTTCGATCTAGCTCCTGAAGAAGCTTTCTCTGAATTTCCTTCTTGGAAAGCGCATGCTCGTGAAGAATTAGCAAAAGAAGGCGCTGCATTTATGTCTATTTATGCAGAAAATCCTGATTTATTAAAAGGTGTAGAAGCAACACGTATCGCAACTGCTCATAAAGTAGCCGGTGAAGCGATGAAAGTATACCGTGATTACGTACAAGCGGACAAAGTAAGCTGGTGTGTTATTTCTGTTCCTACGAAAGAATGGGCTGCGAAAGTATTCCCTGATGTAGCACCAGAGGAACAAGAAGCTAAACTATGGGATGCTATCTTCAAAGCTACTCGCGCTGATTTAGAGAATCCTGTGGAAGCATGGAAAGAACATGATGAAACGCTACATACAAAAGTTGATTACTTAAACGAAAAGCATTATAAAGCTCTTCATTATACAGGTCCTGGAACAGACTTAACGATCGAACTTCCAGAAAAGCATATATGGGCTGGTGCTGGTAGCCTAAATGAAAAGAACGTACCATTTATGGCTAATATCCCAACTGAAGAAGTATTTACAATGCCACTTAAAACAGGTGTGAACGGCCAAGTGTCTAGCACAAAACCGTTAGCATTTGCAGGTAACATTATCGATCACTTCACGTTAACATTTGAAAACGGACGTATCGTAGACTACAAAGCTGAATCTGGTGAAGAAGCTTTAAAACATTTAGTAGAAACAGATGAAGGCTCTCACTTCTTAGGAGAAGTAGCTTTAGTGCCTCATGACTCACCAATTTCAAACACAAATATTTTATTCTACAATACGCTATTTGATGAAAACGCATCTTGCCACCTTGCAATCGGAAGCGCTTATGCATTTAACTTAGTTGGCGGAAAAACAATGTCTAAAGAAGAACTTGCTGAAAATGGTGCAAACGCTAGTATTACACACAACGACTTCATGATCGGATCAGCTGAGCTTGATATCGACGGTATTACAGCTGATGGAAGACATGAGCCGATTTTCCGTAAAGGTAACTGGGCGTTTTAATATAAGAGGAGGCTACCCCAATGGGCAGCCTCCTCTTATTATGTCGTTTTTTCCGGCACATCAATATATTTCAAAAATCGCTGATATAAATTGTGACAAAGAAAAAAGCTATCTTCTACAAAAGATAGCTTTCATGATGCCGATGACACCTTAAGTCCAATTACTCCTAGAACAATAAAGAGAATACAACACGCTTGGAATAAGTTAATATGCTCTTTAAAGAAGTACACACTAATAATTGTAATAAGTAGTGTCCCTAGGCCGGACCAGATCGCATAAGCAATACTTAAGTTAATCTTCTTTACAACGATAGCAAAGATACTGAAGCAAATACCATAAAAAACGAAAATAAGGACACTTGGAACAAGCTTTGTTAAACCGTTCGATAATTTCATCGCAATCGTTCCAGCTACTTCAAAAATAATTGTTACGAGTAATAATAGCCAATATATCATACTAGAATCTCCTTCTCTGTTACCTTATAGAGATTCTAGTATACTACTTATAGCCCTAACGAAATATATTTAATTTCTAAATATTCCTCGATACCGAAATGGCCTCCTTCACGGCCGATACCACTTTCTTTAAAGCCACCAAATGGTGCCTGTGCAACTGATGGAAGTCCATCATTTAAGCCGATAATTCCGTACTCTAATGCTTCGCTAATTTGGAATGCCTGACTAATATCTCTTGTGAAAATATAAGCAGCCAAGCCATATGGTGTATTATTTGCACGTTCGATTACTTCTTCAACCGTTTTAAATTTCGCAACTGGTGCAACCGGTCCAAATGTTTCTTCATTCATACAAAGCATCGTGTCATTTGCCAACCCAATTACTGTCGGCTGAATGAAATATCCATCTAACTCTGTAAATTTATGGCCACCGTATAAAACTTCTCCACCCTTTTGAATTGCATCTTCAATATGTTCTTGTACTTTCGAAATTGCATTCGCATCAATAAGTGGCCCTACAGTTGTTCCTTCGCCGAATCCGTCTCCAACTTTAAGCTGCTCTACAGCTTTTGTGAACTTTCCTGCAAATTCCGCGTACACTTCTTCTTGAACGAAGACGCGGTTTGTACATATACACGTTTGTCCTGCGTTACGGAATTTCGAACCGATTACCGCTTCTACCGCCTTATCTAAATCAGCATCATTCATAACAATAAATGGAGCATGACCACCTAACTCAAGTGAAACCTTTTTCATCGTTTGTGCAGCGCTAGCCATTAATTCTTTCCCAATTTCAGTTGATCCTGTAAAGGAAACTTTTCGGACACGCTCATCTTCCATCCACGTATCAGCAATTGCTTTTGCACTACCTGTTACAATATTTATTACACCTTTTGGAATGTCTGCTTCATGTGCTAATTCAACTAATTTCAATGCAGTTAATGGCGTTTGACTCGCTGGTTTCACAACTGCCGTACAACCTGCTGCAAGCGCCGGTGCTACCTTTCTCGTAATCATAGCGGCTGGGAAGTTCCACGGTGTAATAGCTGCCATAACCCCAACTGGTTGCTTCATAACTAAAATGCGCTTATTCGGATGAGAAGCAGGAATCATTTCACCGTATATTCTCTTTCCTTCTTCTGCGTACCATTCAACAAAACTATTTGCATAATTCACTTCACCAAGTGCTTCTGCAAACGGCTTCCCTTGCTCTCTCGTCATGATTGCTGCAATTTCTTCTTTATTTTCATCAATGAGTGTGAACCACTTTTTTAACTTTACTGCACGATCCGCTGCCGTTAATTTTGACCATAATTTAAAAGCCTCATGTGCAGCATCAACTGCTTGCTTTGCCTCTGTAATCCCGCCCTTTGGTACCGTTGCAAATACTTCCTTTGTCGCTGGATTATTTACTTCGATTTGTTCTTGCAGTGTAATCCACTCACCATTTATATACATCGCTTTTTTCTCTAAGTTTACGAACGTCGCTTTTTTATCCAATGTTTTCTTCCTCCTCTATAAACTTCTTAATTTTCCTAGTAGCAGCAGATTGACTTATTTGCAAAAACTCAGCCACTTTATAACTTGATCCATACGTTTTATACGCTTTAAGAATAATATTTCTCTCTACCTCTTCCAGCATTCTATAAAGACTTTGTCCGGATTGTTCAACTGTTGCCTCTTGCATAGATAGTGGCAAATCTTCTACCGTTACAAAATCATCAGCAGTGATAACAATTCGTTCAATTACATTTTCAATCTCTCTATTATTTCCTTCCCAAGGGTACCCTACAAACATTTGCAACGTACTAGGAGCTAACTTCACATCACGTCCGTACTTTTTATTAAAATGCTGTAAATAATGATAAATGAGCGGCAAAATGTCTTCTGTTCTCTCCCGAAGTGGCGGAATTGAAATTGGAATGACATTCAGACGATAGTATAAATCTTTCCGGAATGTTCCTTGTTTCACCATCGTACTTAAATCTCTATTTGTTGCCGCTACAATTCTAACGTCCACCTTTTTTAACTCTCTTCCGCCTATAGGACGAAACGTTTTTTCTTGCAATACTTGCAAAAGCTTCGCTTGAATTTCAAGCGGCATTTCACCAATTTCATCTAAGAAAAGAGTTCCTTTATGCGCTGATTCTAATAGCCCCTTTTTCCCTTCACGATTTGCACCTGTGAAAGAACCACCTGAATATCCAAAAAGCTCTGATTCAATTAAATTTGTCGGTAATGCCGCACAATTAATTTCATAGAAATTTTCATTCTTCCGGTGACTTACTTCATGCAAATGACGTACTAATCGGCTTTTACCCACTCCAGTCTCACCTAAAACGAGAACTGTACTATCTACTACAGATACTTTTTTTATTGTTTCGACTATTTTTTGCATAGCGCTACTTTTAAAAATAAGACCTTCGTGTTCATATGTTTCTCTTAATTCTTTTTTATATGTTTTTAACTGATTATCCATCTCCTCTACCTTTTGACGTAATTGATAGAGTTCTGTAAGATCACGAGAATAACTAATCACTCTTCTTAAATTTCCTTCATCATCAAAAACAGGTCTTGTACGAACATGCAAATACTCTCCTGATTTTGTTGTTTGAACAAGTTCAACTGGCCTTTTCTTTTCAATTACTTCTAATGTTGCAGACGGATAAAAAATTCCTTCTTTCTGTAGTTCTTTTACATGCTTTCCTACTAATTCCTTAGCAGAGAGTTGGTAATGTCTTTCACACATACTATTTACACGCACAACGATTCCTTTATCATCTGTAACAAAAATTTCGTCAAATGCATATTCAAATACATCTTGTAAATCCATCAACACTCGTTCCTTTTCTGCAACCATCCTAGCCACTCCCTACTTCATATCCATCGATTCACTTTACTACCTTTATTATAAAGTGAATTTTCTGCATTTTATATAGAGTAAGCTAGAATGTTTGCGATTTATAATTCAGTTTTTAAACACGAGCGATGTTTGCTTGCTCATAACAAGCTTGCAATGATTCTTCAATTATTGTTAAACCTTCCTCTAGCTGCTCATCTGTAATAACTAATGGCATTAACACGCGAATAACATTTCCATATGTTCCTGCTGATAGTAGAAGTAATCCCCGTTTATTTGCTTCCGCACATAAATTAGCTGCCAATGTTTTGTCAGGCGCTTTCGTCTTACGATCTTGAACGAGCTCAAATGCACACATTGCCCCTAAGCCACGCACATCACCAATGCAATTATATTTATTTTTCATCTCTTCAAATCGGTTCATTACGACTTTTCCTAATTCTATCGCTCTATCATTTAATTTCTCTTTTTCAATTACATCAAGCACAGCTAATGCAGCCGCACATCCTAGTGGGCTTCCTGCATACGTTCCTCCCAGCTCTCCCGGTGCAGACTCATTCATAATTTCTTTACGGCCAATAACACCACTAATCGGTACACCAGCACCTAGTGATTTAGATACTGTAATTAAATCCGGAACGACATCATAATGATCAATTGCAAAGTATTTTCCGGTACGACTAAAGCCTGTTTGAATTTCATCCGCTACAAATAAAATACCGTGCTCTGAACAAATACTGCGTACTTCTTGAACAAATTTCTTACTTGGAACGATAAATCCACCTTCCCCTTGAACAGGTTCCATCACAACGGCTGCAATTGTTTCTGGTGCTACTTCTGATATGAAGAAGTTCTTAAACTCTTCAATGATAAAATCATCATACTGCTCTTCTGTTAACCCTTCTGGACGACGGTATTCATATGGGAATGGTGCCTTATAAACTTCTGGAGCGAATGGACCAAATCCAAATTTATATGGTTTTACTTTACTTGTCATCGTCATTGTCATTAATGTACGCCCATGAAACCCTTTAGAAAATGCGATAATCCCAGGTCTCTTCGTATATTTACGAGCGATTTTCACCGCATTCTCAACTGCTTCTGCACCACTATTTAAAAACAGGACTTGTTTATCAAAACTTCCTGGCGCTAATACAGCAAGCTTTTCCGCTAATTCAATATATGGCTCATACATCATGACATTAAATCCCGTATGAATATATTGATCTACTTGTTTATGAAGTGCTTCTTTAACAGCTGGATGACAATGTCCTACGTTAATCGTCCCTATTGCTCCTGCAAAATCAATGTACTGATTACCATCAACATCTGTTACAAGAGCTCCATCTGCAGACTGTACGAATGTTGGAATACCATTACTTACTCCTTTTGGTACTATATTTTGGCGGCGTTCTAATAAAGACGCTGCTTTCGGTCCTGGAATTTGTTCATTTACTTTAGCAAATTTTTTTGTGTTCATTGTGTACCCCATCCTTTTCTATACAATGTTTTCTCTTTATATTGCAAGATGTATGCCAACTTCCCCTTTCTAGTATTCATCCCATCCTCTTAATATCTCAGCATAAAAAACAAGTCTATATAGACTCATAAAGAGTCTTTATAGACTTGTTCGTTTATACATTAGACTTTCCTTGTTTCCAAATAAACTCACCTGAATGAGAAATTAAACCTTCAACAGATTGTAACACTAAATCTGCAAGTGGTTCTAACGTTTGACGATCACCCGTACCAGATAGTACACCAATGGCATAGCAGTCGCCACCATTTTTCGCTAAATGTAAATCCGTCGGTGTATCCCCGACGACCGCTACTTCACATGTTTCTAAATTAAATCTCTCACAAAACGATTCTATAATTCTTTTATCTGGTTTCTGTGCCGGAAAAGTATCTGAGGCTATGACACAATCAAAAAAGGGTTCCAATTGATACTGCTTTAAAAATAATTCTGTCGGTGCAAAATCATCAGCTGTGACGACACCTAAAATAAGCCCTCTATCCTTTAATGCTTGTAAAACTTTTGGTAAATCTGCCGTCATCCTCATATGTTCTCGATACTCATACATAAGAGAAAACAACTTTTCACTTACCCATTCATGCATCTCTTCTTCTCTAGATGATACGATATACTTACAAATCCCCTTCGCTACATCAAGGCTCGTTCCAGCTGCTAGCGCACTACGCGGATGAACAACTGCTCCGTCTACGCCAATCTCTTTTAATATAACCTGCTGCATTGATTCTGGTAATTGATATAAATTTATACATTCAGCTACAAGCTCTTCAGCTACTTTTATCCAAATTGAATGAAAATCCATTAATGTCCCATCTTTATCAAATAGTATTGCTTTTACCTTCTCCATAGCACCCTACCTCTCATTTCTTATCTCTTCTAGTGTATCAATAAAATATGGATATAAAATAAACGGATTGTAAAAATACCATAAAAATCAAACTAACTTCCAATTTACAATTCACCTGCATAAAGTGAAACTTTAATCAGCGGGAGAATCTTATTACTCGCAAATAGTGAGGTAAAAGCAAAAAAAAGATGCCTTTACAGGGCATCCTCTTGGTGTTCTGGAACAAATAGTTCCAGACAATGATATATATTTTCGAATTCCATCGGTGCATCTCCACCATATTCACCATCTAAATTAATCATTAATTTATCTGGTGAATGCACTTTAATTCGATTCGCTTGTGTATATAGCACTTTTGGATTGTTAATATGTTCCCCTCGCTGCGCTTGTGTTGCTGCTTTAATTAAATCAGCGATAGAACCTTTTTTCAGCACTAATAAATCAAATAACCCATCGTTAATAGACGCATATGGTGCTACCTTTTCAAATCCACCAACTGAACGAGTATTTGTAATTAAAAACATCGTAATTTCTTCTTGTAGTAACTTCCCATCATACTCGATTTCAACATATGTTGGATGTAATGATGGTAACATTTCGATTCCTTTTAAATAGTAAGCAAGTTGACCTAATACCGTTTTCAGCTTACTTGGCACTTCATATGTTAATTCTGTAATACGGCCGCCACCAGCAATATTAATGAAATATGTATCATTCGCTCTACCAAGATCTAACGGAACTGTTTTCCCTTCACAAATAATATCCGCAGCCTCTTCAATAGCACGAGGTACACCAATCGCACGCGCAAAATCATTTGTCGTTCCAACTGGAATAATTCCAAACTTTGGACGATGTTCATGTCCTACTAAACCGTTCACCACTTCATTTAACGTACCGTCACCACCAGCTGCGATAACAACATCAAACTTACGATCCGCAGCTTGCCTCGCTGCCACAGTCGCATCTCCAGGACCAGTTGTCGCATGACAAGACGCTTCATATCCAGCTTGTTCTAATTTTTGTAATACTTCTGGTAAGCTCTTCTTAAATAGCTCACGTCCAGAAGTAGGGTTATAAATAATCCTTGCTCGCTTCATCATTTATTAGCACAGGAAATTTCTTTATGTATCGAAAAAGAACATACCGAACTTCTATTCAGTATTCCCATGCCTACCTCCTCTCATCTTCCTATCCTTCTTTTATCCCGCTCAAACAGGCAGTAAGAACCCGATTCGTGTAGCCCATCAAAAGTAAATATTCATTTCAATGGTTTTGTTTTATTTTACAAAAAAAATTTATGTCCATCTATTTCCTCACATCAATTTACATATAACGAATAATAATTATCTATTATTTCATGAGATGAAAAAAACCTCTATGTCTAGATTTATCATTATTCCCACCTTTTTGCAACTATCATACCATAGTTGCTATACAAACATTTTTTCACTTTTGACAGTTAATCAAACGTTTATTTAAAATATTTTTCACCATTTAAACAAACGTTTGATTAACTCAGAAAAAACACCCAAATACGGGTGTTTTTTCTGTTTAATCTTTAAAAATCTATACTATTTTAGCGCTCAAAAATAAGAATTCCTCTTTTATTTTTATCGCTTATTAATCTCTTCAAGTAAGATTTTGTTAACAAGTGGTGGGTTGGCTTGTCCTTTTGTCGCTTTCATAATTTGACCAACTAAGAAGCCAATTGCACGGTCTTTACCGTTTTTAAAGTCTTCGATAGATTGCTCATTATTATCAAGAATTTCTGTTACAACTTTACGAAGTGTACCTTCGTCAGAAATTTGAACAAGACCTTTCGCTTTAACGATTTCTTCTGGGTCTCCACCTTTTTCAATTAATTCGTTAAATACTTTCTTCGCGATTTTAGAAGAAATTGTACCTTTTTCAATTAATTGAACCATTTTAGATAAACCAGCAGGCGTTAATGCAACGTCTTTTAATTCTTTTTGTTGTTTGTTTAAGTATGCAAGCACTTCACCCATTAACCAGTTTGATGTTAATTTCGCATCAGCACCGTCTGCAACAGTTGCTTCAAAGAAATCAGACATTTCTTTCGTTAATGTTAATACGTGTGCATCATAAGCCGGCAAGCCAATTTCTTCAACATAGCGAGCTTTACGTGCATCTGGAAGTTCTGGAATCGAAGCACGTACTTTCTCTTTCCACTCATCGTCGATGTAAAGTTCAACTAAGTCTGGCTCTGGGAAGTAACGGTAATCGTCAGATCCTTCTTTTATACGCATTAAGATTGTTTTCTTCGTTGCTTCATCATAACGACGTGTTTCTTGTTGGATGATACCACCAGATAATAATTCTTTCTCTTGGCGCACTTGCTCATGCTCAAGACCTTTTTGCACGTAAGTGAAAGAGTTTAAGTTTTTCAGTTCTGCTTTTGTACCGAACTTCTCTTGTCCAACTGGACGAAGTGAAATATTCGCATCACAACGAAGAGAACCTTCTTCCATCTTACAATCAGATACACCTGTATATTGAATGATTGATTTTAACTTCTCTAAGTACGCATATGCTTCTTCTGGAGTACGCATATCTGGCTCAGATACGATCTCGATTAAAGGCATACCTTGACGGTTGTAGTCTACTAATGAACCATCAGCTGTATGCGTTGATTTACCAGCATCTTCTTCTAAATGAAGACGTGTAATACCGATACGTTTCTTTTTACCGTCTACTTCGATTTCAATCCAACCATTTTCACCAATTGGCTTATCAAATTGAGAGATTTGGTAAGCTTTCGGATTATCTGGGTAGAAATAGTTTTTACGGTCGAACTTCGTTTCCGTTGCGATTTCACAGTTTAATGCCATTGCAGCTTTCATTGCAAAGTTAACTGCTTCTTTATTTAAAGTAGGAAGTACCCCTGGGTATCCTAAGTCAATTACACTTGTTTGTGTATTTGGCTCCGCTCCGAATTCTGTTGGACTCGCAGAGAAAATTTTCGAATTTGTTTTTAACTCAACGTGAACCTCTAAACCAATAATTGTTTCTAAATTCATCTATGCTCGCCTCCTTACAGACTTGCTTTTTTTGTATGATAGTCTGTTGCTTGCTCAAACGCATGTGCAACGCGGTAAATTGTCGCTTCATCGAAGTGTTTACCAATGATTTGTAGACCAAGTGGCATGTTGTTAGCACCGAATCCACATGGAACAGAAATCGCTGGAACACCCGCTAAGTTTACTGGGATTGTTAAAATGTCATTTGCATACATTGTCATTGGATCGTCCACTTTTTCGCCCACTTTAAATGCCGGAGTTGGCGTTGTCGGTCCAATAATAACATCATAGTTAGCAAATACATTTTCAAAGTCATTTTTAATTAATGTACGTACTTGTTGTGCTTTTTTGTAATATGCATCATAGTAACCAGAGCTAAGTGCAAATGTACCAAGCATAATACGGCGTTTTACTTCATCTCCGAAACCTTCGCTACGTGTGTTTTTGTAAAGATCTAATAAGTTATTTACATTATCAGAACGAACACCGTAACGTACACCATCAAAGCGTGAAAGGTTAGCTGATGCTTCAGAAGAAGATAATAAGTAATACGTTGCTAGAGCGTATTTAGAGTGCGGAAGAGATACTTCCTCCCAAGTTGCGCCCATACCTTCTAACACTTTTAATGCAGCTAGTACTGACTCACGAGCTTCTTCGCCAACACCTTCGCCTAAGTATTCTTTCGGTACAGCAATGCGTAAACCTTTAACGTCGCCTGTTAAACCAGCTAAGTAGTTTCCTACTTCAACGTTTGCAGAAGTTGCGTCCATGCGGTCAATACCTGAAATAGCTTGTAATAGGTATGCATTGTCTTCTACTGTACGTGTAATCGGTCCGATTTGGTCAAGTGAAGATGCGAATGCTACTAATCCGTAACGAGATACGCGTCCATAAGTTGGTTTTAAACCTACAACGCCGCAATATGCAGCTGGCTGACGGATAGAACCACCCGTATCAGAACCTAGAGAGAATAATACTTCTCCTGCTGCTACAGCTGCTGCAGAACCACCACTAGATCCGCCTGGAACGTAATCTAAGTTCCATGGGTTTTTCGTAGCATAGAAACCTGAGTTTTCATTTGAAGAACCCATTGCGAACTCGTCCATATTTAACTTACCGATTGTAACTGTGTCAGCAGCTTTTAGCTTTTGTACAACTGTCGCATCGTAAATTGGATCGAAGTTTGCTAACATTTTGCTCGCACAAGTTGTACGAAGACCGTTAGTTACAATGTTATCTTTTACACCGATTGGCATACCGAATAATAAACCATTATCTTCAGCACCAATCTTTGCATCTAATTCTTTCGCTTTCGCGCGTGCATTTTCTTCATCTAATGTAAGAAAAGCTTTTACGTTATCTTCAACATCCGCAATACGTTTGTAAGATTCTTCTACTAAATCCGTAACGGAAATTTCTTTGTTGTTTAACTTCTTATGTAACTCTGATACCGAATGATCAAATAATGACATCGAAATTCCCTCCTCTATTCTAATACTGCTGGAACACGGATTTGATTATCTTTGTGATCCGGTGCATTTTTTAATACTTCTTCTACTGGTAAACCTTTTTCTGGTACATCTTCACGCATAACATTTTTCATAGTTAATACGTGAGTTGTTGGTTTTACATCAGTTGTATCTAATTCATTTAACTGTTCTGCAAATGTAACAATTGCATCTAGTTGTTTTTGAAATTTTTCTGCTTCTTGATCAGTAATTGCAAGACGTGCTAAATGTGCTACGTGCTTTACATTCTCAACGGAAATTCTTGACACGGCTAGGCCACCTCCATAATATATCGTTCAATCTACAATACTATTGATGATACCAAATTTTCAGTACTTCAAGCAAGTCAACACACGGTACTTACGGTATTTTTACATAAAAAAAGAAAGGCAAATGCCTTTCTTTACGATTTACTCTTTATCTAACGGTTTATTTTTCGGAAATCTCTCGTTATCCTCTTCATTGTCACGAATTGTTTTTTGTAATACAAAACAAGACATCGTTAAAAATAATGTTCCAATTAAATAGTATCCTTTTACACTAAGCGTTTCATCTAACGTATAAATCCCAATTAGCATACCTGAAAGCGCGCAAACAAATGAAGTCCATGCTAAAAACGTGAACGCTTGCGTATTTCGTCTTCTCATCGTTCTCCCCCTCGTTGGCTGTACACCCATTATAGATAAATATATTTATCATGATGGATTTTTATGTAAATTCTATTTTGCTATTTATAAATCTATCATAAAAAAATATTATTTTAAAGATAGTTTTCTGTCTAATCCGAAAAAACAGTTAAAATTATTGACATTTATTTCAATTCCACATAAAATAAAAACAAATATTACGAACCTCGAAATATACGGGAGTGGAAATAATTGTTGCAATATGAACATTTTTTAGACTTACTGCTAGATAACGCCAAGAAACTTTTCTATCCTGAAGAATGGGTCAGTCTAGATTTAACACTTTCTAAAACAGAAGTATTTTGTTTGCTTTGGATGGAGCGAAACACAGATATTACAATGACAAAAATTGCCGATCTTCTTGATATACCGATGAGTACAACGACAGGTGTTGTAAACCGTCTTGTAAAAAAGGAGTATATTGAGCGCTACCGGAATGAAAGCGATCGACGTATCGTATTAATTCGCTTAACAGAAAACGGCGTAATGCTCGTTCAAGAAGTAAAACAAAATGCAGCCCATTACTTTAGCCTAGTGACAGAAGCATTATCAGAAGAAGAAAAAGCATTTCTACTACAAATCTTCCAAAAGATCATGAATCACATCGCTACGTCACAGCAAAAAACAGAAGAAAAAGTTTCTACACCTAAAATGAAGAACATTCCGATTGAATAAAACCCTAGCTGGGTTTTTATTCAATTAAATATTTCGACACTCGTAATATTCGATATCCGAAACAAAGGGGATAGAATGATGAGAATGATTTTGTATACAGGTAAAGGCGGCGTAGGAAAAACTAGCATTTCAGCAGCAACAGCACTTCAAAGTGCAAAACAAGGATTAAAAACATTAGTAATGAGCACAGATCCTGCTCATAGTTTAGGAGATTCATTTGGCATAAAACTATCTTCTGAACCATTAGAAATTCGAGAAAATTTATGGGCACAAGAGATTAATACGATTTATGAAATGGAAAAAGGCTGGGGAAAGTTACAGAAATACATTACACTGCTCTTCACTTCCAAAGCAGCTGATGATATTACGACAGAAGAATTAACGATGTTTCCTGGTATGGAAGATTTAATTAGCTTACTTCGAGTACTCGATTATTATAAAAAAAACACATACGACGTTATCATCATTGATTGCGCTCCAACAGGAGAAACATTAGCAATGCTTAGTTTTCCTGACATGCTCGGTTGGTGGATGGAAAAATTATTTCCTATTAAAAGAAAAGTTTTAAAAGTCGTTCGTCCTGTAGCTCAACCACTTCTTGGTGTCCCCCTTCCAACCGATGATATTATGGACGAATTAACAAATACACTTGAACAGCTTGGAGAAATGAGAGATATTTTATCGAACCGAGAAATAACAAGTATCCGCATCGTTGTAAATCCTGAAAAAATGGTCATTAAAGAAGCTCAGCGTAGTTTTACTTATTTAAATTTATACGATTATAACGTAGATGCCATCATGATTAACCGTGTCATCCCTCACACTGTCACCGATCCTTATTTTCAAGCATGGAAAGATACGCAAAAGAAATATAAAACATTAATTCAAGATAGTTTTCAGCCGCTTCCTATTTACGAAGCTCCCATGTTTGAACAAGAAGTTGTTGGTTTACCTATGTTAGAGCGTGTAGGCAATGCTTTATTTAAATCCGATCCTTCCCCTACTGAAGTGAAATTCAATGGTCGCACACAATATGTGAAAAAAGATGGCGATGAGTATATTTTCGTTCTGTCCATTCCCTTCTCAAACAAAAGTGAACTTTCATTAAATCAAAAAGGTGATGAGCTTATTATTCGAGCCGGCTCTGTTAAACGGAACATCACATTACCAAAAACATTAACACACCTTTCTATTCAAGGAGCCAAGTTTGAAGAGGATGTACTAAACATTCGATTTGGAGGTGTGGTGCATGCATGAGGAATTACTACGAAAATTAATTCGGACAAAAGTAAGAGTCGGTATGTTTATATTAGAAGAGCTACCTACTCCAATCCAGCAATCAGCTAAACAAATGCTAAGTATTTTGCAAGAGGAGCTAGCTGCTTATCCGAAAGAACGAGACCATCATGAAGATAATTTAAAAAGTATCATAATTGAATAATCATCTCTGTATAGAGGGCCTTTTTTAGGCTTTCTATACTTTATTGGAGTGATATAAGTTGATGAAAAAACATTCCACTATTACGCTTTGGATCATTCCATTATTATTTTTCATTCATAACCTTGAAGAAGCTTTCCAAATGCCACAATATCTTGCTAATCAATTTTCAATTCATCTTATAACTAGCCAACAATTTTTCATTGCCATTTCCATATTAACAATCTTCGTCGTACTTATCGTCTTTCTATATCAACTAAACTTCTTGTCTTCTATATATTGGATTATTTTTATACAAGGAGCCATTTTCTTTAACGCTGTGCAACATATTATTTTGTTTTTGATTTATCGCTCCTATAATCCTGGCGTAATATCCTCAGTTTTCATTGTTATCTTTTCTATTTTCTTTTTTTCATCCAAAAAACAATTAATTCATAAAAAGCAATTCGTAATTACACTCATTTTCAGCTTACTTTCTTATCCTATTATAATTTGGATTACCTTACTATTCGCTAGCTGCTTTCAGTAATAAAAAAAGACCAGGAAAACTCCCGGTCCATCACTCTACTTAACAAACATTGGATTCTATGTTATACAAAATTGGAAGGTACAGAATTAGGGTTTTGTTTGTTAAGTAGATTATATGTTGAACGAGCTAACAGCGGAGGGGTTCCTACTGTTAGTCGTTAAACTCAATAATTATTTTACGATTTTTTCAAGCTCATCAAGTGAAAGATCTACTGAAATTGAACCATCATTTGTTTCTTTCTTAATTGCATCTGTTACTTCTTTTGAATGATATAGTTCAATTACTTTTTTCAGTGTTGGATCATCTTTATCTTTCGTACGAGCTGCGAAAATATTAATATATGGCTTCGCATTTTCATTTTTCGGATCTTCTAAGAAGATTGGATCCTTCGCTGGATCTAATCCAGCTTGACCAGCAACACCGTTATTAATAACTGAAGCTGCTACATCTTTTAATACACGAGGTGTTTGCTGTGCGATAACCGGTGTAATTTTTAACTTCTTCGGATTTTCAGCAATACCACTTGGATCTCCAAATAATCCAAAGTCTTTCTTAAGCTTTAATAATCCAGCTGCATCAAGAAGTTTTAATGCGCGAGCTTGGTTCGTTGGATCATTTGGAATAGCAATTTCTGAACCATCTGGGATTTCATTTGCTTTCTTATATTGTTCAGAGTATAAACCCATTGGTGCAATTTGCGTTGTACCGACAGCTGTAATATCTAACTTATGCTCCTTTTTAAATTGCTCTAAGAAAGCGATATGCTGGAATGAGTTTAGTTCAATATCTCCATCAGCTAACGCTTTATTTGGCGTTGTGTAATCAGAGAACTCAACTAGTTTAATTTTAATCCCTTCTTTTTCAGCTTTTTTCTTCAAAATTTCCCAAGCGTCTCCATCTGTTCCAGTTACACCGACGCGAACTACTTTCTCTTTCGCTCCTGCACCTGTATCTCCACCTGAGCAGCCGCTTAAAGCTGTAATTCCTACGATTGCTGATAATGCAAATGCTAAAATTTTCTTCATTTTCTTTTCCCCTCTTCCTTTTTATGATCTGCGTAAAAAGACTTTTGCAAAGTAGTTTCCTAAATTTTGAGCTATTTGTACGAGAATAATAAGTAAAACAACCGTTACGAACATAACTGACGTATCAAAACGTTGATAACCATATGTCATTGCTAAGTCACCAAGACCGCCACCACCGACAAGCCCAGCAACTGCAGAAAATTCAATTAAACCAACTGTCATAAACGTAACACCTAAGATTAATGGCGCTAACGCTTCTGGCACAAGAATTTCAAAAACAATTCTAATTGGTGAAGCTCCCATTGCTTGCGCTGCTTCAATTACCCCTTTCGGAACAGAAACAAGATTTGTTTCAACCATTCTAGCAATACCAATTGATGCAACTAACGTCATTGGGAAGATTGCTGCTGCTGTTCCAATCGTCGTTCCGATAACACTTCTTGTTAGTGGGCTTAAAGCTACTAAAAAGATAATGAATGGAACCGGACGAATTGTATTAATTATGATATTAAGAATAGAAAAGACCCATTTATTTTCTAAAAAGTTTCCTTTTCTTGTTACATACAATAGTAAACCTAGAGGTATACCAAGAATTGTAGCAAATATAAGAGTTACAATTACCATTAAGAGGGTATCCCCCGTCGCATCTAATATGCGGGGCCAAAATATACTCCAATCAACTCGCATGAGCTTCTACCTCCTTCAGCTGCACTTGCAGTCTTAGATGTTGTAACGCTTTTTGAATTTCCTTCTGTTCACCTTGCAATTCTACAAGAAGATTTCCAAATAGCACATTTTGAAGTTCAATAATATTTCCGTACAATACATTTACATCGACGCTATAGTTCTTCGCGATATAAGATAGTACTGGCTGCCCTGTCTCCTCACCAGTAAATGTTAAGCGATAAATTTGTCCACCATTTTGAATTTTCGCTAGAACACTGTCTGGTAAGTGATCATTAATAACAGAACGTACAAAGTTTTGAGTTGTTTTTGTTTTTGGTTGTGTGAAAACGTCAAATAGTTTTCCTTCTTCAATAACTTTCCCCTTCTCCATTACAGCTACACGGTGACAAATTTCTTTCACTACGTGCATTTCATGTGTAATAAGTAGAATCGTTAAATTATATTCTCGATTTACTTTCTTTAATAAGTTCAGAATTTCTGTCGTTGTTTCTGGATCTAAAGCTGATGTTGCCTCATCACATATGAGAATATCCGGTGATGTCGCCAGTGCTCTTGCAATCCCAACGCGCTGTTTTTGTCCGCCTGATAACTGCTCTGGATAATAGTTTGCTTTATCTTCTAAACCAACAAATTTTAGTAATTCAGTTACTCTTTCTTTTATTTCATTCTTTGGCAATTTCGCCAACTTTAATGGATATGCAATATTTCCAAACACTGTTCTTGAATTAAATAAATTAAAGCTTTGAAAAATCATCCCAATTCTTTGTCTTAATTTCCGTAATTCTTTCGTCGATAATGATGTAATATCTTTATCATCTATTGAAATCGTTCCCGCAGTTGGTCTCTCTAGCATGTTTACTAGACGTAATAACGTACTCTTTCCAGCACCACTAAATCCGATAATGCCAAAAATTTCGCCCTTTTCAACTGATAGCGTTACATCCTCCACTGCATGAACAGATTGCCCACCTGATTCATATACTTTACTTACATTGTTAAAAGAAATCATTTTCTTCCCTCCTATATGCTGTAAAACTTGAAGTAGAGTTTTCGAGGTAAAATAAAAAGTGCTCCCCTTCTTATCACTTGTAAAAGATAAGAAGGAGAGCACTTATATGTACTCGTTCACATCTTCTCATCTTCCAAGCTTACTTTAAGCTTGCTGGAATTAGCACGGTATTAAAAAATCCGTTGCTGAGGTATCGTAGGGCCAGTCCCTCCACCTCTCTGGATAAGAGTGTATCGATTTAATTATCATTTAATTAATTCTCATTATAGAACTCAGAATAATAAGAGTTAATACATTTTTCGGAAAAATATTAATTATTTCTCTATTAAAATTTTCAAATAAAAATTCACAATACAATGTTATGTTAAATTCTCCTCCCTCATATTTTTTAAAAGGAGAATCCTCTCTATGAATTGAATAACATTATTTGAATATGAAACTCGGAGGAAGATGAATATATGAAAACAGCCCTTTTGCTCGTCGATATTCAAAATGACTATTTTCCAAATGGAAAGATGGAATTACGTAATCCAGTAGAAGCAAGTGAATATGCTAATCAGCTACTGCAACATTTTAGAATAAGAAACGAACCTATTTTTCATATCCAGCATGTAGCTATAAAAGATAACGCTACTTTTTTCCTACCCAATACAGAAGGTGTCCATATTCACGAAAATGTCCGTCCACTTAGAGAGGAAACCGTTATCCTTAAACATTATCCAAATAGCTTCCGAGAAACTAATCTTCTAGAACGATTACAACATTCAGGAATTGAGCACGTCGTAATATGCGGGATGATGACCCATATGTGTATTGATGCTACGGTAAGGGCTGCTTTTGATTTTGGCTTTCACTGTACCCTAATACACGATGCTTGTGCTACAAAAGATCTTTCATTTAAGAATGCTACTATACCAGCTGTTTATATTCATAATACAATTTTGGCGAGTTTAAATGGAGTATATGCAAATGTAATGAGTACAGCAGAGTTTTTAGCGACCTAAAAAAACACTCCTTTCAGTGAGCAAAACCGAAAGGAGTGTTCTCTTGTCTAACCATAGATTTTCTTTCAAATTGTATTATACAGGAAATTCTCAAAATGAATACTAAAAAATATGACTAATAAGTCAATTTTTCTCGCTGTTTTATTTCTATTTACATGTTTATCCCACTATTAATAGGGTTTAACTAATCCTAAAGAACAAATAGTAATATTTGGTAAAACATTCTTAATTGAAACTAGCTTCTATTATAGAGAATTTCTCAAAAAGAAAAGATCTTCACAGTCTGTGAAGATCTTTTCTACTATTTCTTATAAAGTTTCAGAAGTAGTTTTTGCTTGCATGTGAAGTGCTAAGTAATCAGGACCACCAGCTTTAGAGTCTGTACCAGACATGTTAAAGCCACCGAATGGTTGGTAACCTACGATTGCACCAGTACATCCACGGTTGAAGTATAAGTTACCAACGTGGAAGTCTTCACGTGCTTTTTCAATATGGTCACGGTTGTTAGTAACAACTGCTCCTGTTAAACCGTATTCTGTATTGTTTGCAATTGCAAGTGCATGATCAAAATCTTTTGCTTTACAGAATGCTACTACTGGTCCGAAGATTTCTTCTTTCATTAAGCGAGCATCTTCTGCAACGTCAGCAACGATTGTTGGTTGGATGAACCAGCCTTTAGAATCGTCTCCTTCGCCACCAGCTAGGATTCTACCTTCTTCTTTACCAATTGCAACATAGCTCATTACTTTATCGAATGCAGCTTGGTCATTAACAGGACCCATGTTTGTACCTAATACAGCTGGGTTAGCAACTGTTAATTCTTTTGTTAATTCAACTGCACGATTTAATACGTGATCGTATACATCTTCGTGGATTACTGCACGAGAACATGCAGAACATTTTTGTCCTGAGAATCCGAATGCTGATGCAACGATAGATTTAGCAGCTAATTCAAGATCTGCTTCTTTATCAACAACGATTGTATCTTTACCGCCCATTTCAGCGATAACACGTTTTAACCAAATTTGTCCTGGATTCACTTTTGCTGCACGCTCATAAATACGAATACCTACATCGCGTGATCCAGTGAAGCTAACAAAGCGTGTACGAGGGTGATCTACTAAGTAATCACCAACTTCAGAACCGTTACCTGGAACGAAGTTAACTACGCCAGCTGGTAAGCCAGCTTCTTCTAATACTTCCATAAATTTCGCTGCTACTACAGGAGTTGTACTAGCTGGTTTTAGTAATACTGTGTTACCAGAAACTAAAGCAGCTGTTGTCATACCTGCCATAATTGCGAATGGGAAGTTCCAAGGAGAAATGATAACACCTACTCCTAATGGAATGTAAGAGAAACGATTATATTCAATTGGACGGCTTTCTACTGGAATACCATCTTTTAATTTCAACATTTGACGAGCATAATATTCCATAAAATCGATTGCTTCTGCTGTATCAGCATCTGCCTCATTCCATGGTTTACCTGCTTCTTTTACAAGAATAGCAGAGAACTCATGTTTTCTACGACGAACGATTGCTGCAGCACGGAATAAAATGTCTGCACGCATTTCTGGTTTTGACTTTCTCCAAGTTTGGAATGTTGCATCCGCTACTTGCATTGCTTTTTCAGCTAATTCACGGCTTGCTTTTGAAACGCGACCAACAAGTTCCTCTTTATTTGCAGGGTTTACAGAAACAATTTTGTCTTCTGTAGTGATCTTTTCTCCCCCGATAATTAATGGATAGTCTTGTCCAAGATAAGATTCTACTTTCTTTAAACCTTCTTCAAACGCTAATTTGTTAGCCTCTACTGAAAAATCTGTAAATGGCTCATGTTTGTATGCTACTACCATTTTTTTAGCCTCCCCTTAGAAAAACGTTTACATTTTACAACATTATTCTACACGATAATTTAGATTTATTCAAATATTCCTAGACTTATATTTTAAAAATTAATTAATTTTTAAAATATAATAAAAAAAAGAGATTCATACATACGTATGAATCTACAAAATATGAGTATATTCCAAAACATTTTTCCCTATTAATAAAATAGTAACTAATAAAAATAAAGTCCTTACATATCCAACACCTTTTTGAACCGCAAACTTCGATCCAAAATAAGCACCTAAAATCATTGATAACCCCATAATAATACCGTATTCAAAATGAATCACATCTAAAAATAAAAAAGTAATTAAAGATACGATATTACTAACGAAATTCAAAAGTTTTCCAGATGCTGCCGCTTGAATAAAATCCAAACCAATTAATAAAAATGCAAAAATTAAAAAGGATCCTGTCCCAGGTCCAAAAAATCCGTCGTAAAACCCTATCATTAAAATAACAAAGAAAAACATTAATGTTTTCCCTTTTGTCATCTTTTTATAGGTAGATGCACTTCCCCAATCTTTTTTCGCAATAATATAAATGGCAATAAAAACCAACATTACGAGTACTAGTGGACGCAAAATATCAGGTGGAATAAACTTTACCACTAAAGCACCTGCGACTGCTCCAACAATAGTTAATGGGATTAACTTTCCTACAATTCGAAAATCAACCTTACCTGATCGAATAAAATAAATTGTACTCGTAAGCGTCCCCATCGTTGCAGCTAATTTATTTGTTGCAATTGCCGAAGCTGGTGATAAACCAACAAACATAAGCGCAGGAAGCGAAATTAACCCTCCTCCTCCAACAACCGAATCAATAAAAGCAGCTAAAAACCCGAATGCAATTAATAAAATAATGACTTGAAAGCTTAGTTCTTCCATGATTTTACCCCTTACCCCTTTATTTGTAACATTTAAAATTATAACAAAATTTTTCAAGAAAAAAAGCTGTTCCTTTATAGAAACAGCTTTCATCTTTAATCTAAAATTTTCACAAGTGGTTCATCTTGCTTCGCTTCACGTATAATAATTGCTTCTGGGCGTTCCACTGATTTAATTGTTACTTGTACTTTCATATAATTAGGGAAGTATTCCATAACAAGTCCAGCTACATATTGTGTAAAACCAATGACTTCAGCTTTCCCATTGAATTGGACAGGAATATCGAGCTTCATTTCTTTTAATTCATCATCTCTATACATTCCAGTACCAATAATAGCTGTATAATCGCCTTGGAAATACTCACTTAATTTTGATTTAAAGTTTGACACCCTTGCAAGGTCTTCACGTTTATTATCCGCTTTTGCTTGTTCAGACGGGAACAAATAATATTTCTCATTGATCGGCTTCCAATCCTCAACCGTTTCACTGCCTTTTTCTACCTTAGCATAAGAAACAAAATTCCCTGATACAAGCGAAGACTGTGGACCTTGACGATAAATTGCAAATGTAACCGGAACATCTTTTATTCCAGGCCTTTTTTGCTGCATGACTTTCAAGATTTCTTGTGCCATTTTTTTCCCTTCAGCTAACATTTTTTCTTGCTCAATTTTAGCCTCACGCGGATAACCATGCTCTTCCTCGTAATAATGAACCGAATTCATCGCTAATCCAACTACAACACCATCAGGCTCAGTACCTTTATCACCATTTTGTAAGTAATAGTCATGTTCTAAAATATTTGAGATATACATTGGATTTTTTGTATTTTTTACTTCTAACGATTCTGATCCTTCACCTAAGGCAGGGTTTAACCCTATATTTGGAAATTTAACCGCATCTTTTTTCAACTTATCCTCTAGCTCTTTTTGTTGAGCATCTGTACGCTTTCTTTTCACAAGCATTTGAATCGTTTGTGTGTCTAAAACGTCTCCACCTTTAAAGAAATAATCTTTCGTGCTAAATGATTCTTTCGCAATGCGCATTAGTCCCGTTTCAAATTCATCTATATCTAGACGATTGTTCAAACTTTGTCCAACTAAACCACGTGCACTACCTGGATCAAATGGAAATGTTGTCTTATAATATTCATCCGAAATGGAGTATTTTGAGATAACAGCTTGCTCTTTCGCTTTCCCTGATTTCTCAACTGTTTTTTCATCTTTGTTAGAACCCATGCTACACCCACTTACAAGTAGGCTAAGACTTAATACCGCTAACGCTATTTTTTTCATCGTAAGTTTGCACCTCTTACTTATTCAGCTCTTGTAAGAACCTCTCTTCATTCCAAACTTCAACATTGTGCTTCTCTGCTTGTGCTAATTTCGAACCAGCAGCTTCACCAGCAACAACTAAATCCGTACTTTTACTAACACTTCCTGTTACTTTTCCACCTAATGCCTCAATTTTCTTCTTCGCTTCACTGCGGCCCATAACTTCTAATTTCCCTGTTAAGACGACAGTTTTTCCTGCGAAGTACGATTCAACATTTTGTAAATCAGCAATTTTTATCCCTTTGTATGCCATGTTCACGCCATACTCTTTAAATTGTTGTAATAGCTCTAATACGTCTTCATTATCGAAATACGTTACAACGGATTGAGCCATTTTTTCACCAATCTCATTAATTGTTTTTAGTTCTTCTTCCGTCGCTTTCACAAGCTCATCCATCGTTTCGAAATGCTCAGCAAATGTACGTGCCGCTTTCGCACCGACATGACGAATACCCAGACCGAATAATAATCGCTCTAATGAGTTTTCCTTAGAATTCTCAATTGCTTGAACTAAATTTGTTGCTGATTTTTCACCGAATCGTTCTAGCTGTAATAATTGCTCTTTCGTCAATGAATATAAATCAGCAAACGTACGAATATAATCCGCATCAAAGAGTTGTGTAATTACACGTTCTCCAAGTCCGTCAATATTCATTGCATTTCTTGAAACGAAATGGATTAACCCTTCACGAATTTGAGCTGGACAAGTCGGATTTATACATCGAAGTGCTACTTCTTCTTCTAAACGAACAAGTTCACTCTCACACGCTGGACAATGCGTTGGCATATGATATTCTTCTTCCTCACCAGTACGCTTATCAAAAATAACGTTCACAACTTCAGGAATGATATCTCCAGCTTTTTTCACAACAACGTAGTCACCGATTCGAATATCTTTTTCACGAATTAAATCTTCGTTATGTAAAGAAGCACGACGAACAATAGTTCCAGCTACTCGCACTGGCTCTAGCTCTGCAGTTGGTGTTACAACCCCTGTGCGGCCGACACTTAATTCAATCCCTGTTAATCTCGTAACAACTTCTTCAGCCGGGAATTTATAAGCAATCGCCCATCTTGGACTCTTTGCTGTAGTTCCTAAGCTTTCTTGAAGAGCAACATCGTCTACCTTTATAACGATTCCATCAATCTCATAATCAAGATGCGGGCGTTTTTCTTGCCATTCTTCTACATAGGCTATTACATCTTCGATTGTTTCACATGTACGACGATTTGGATTCGTCTTAAATCCAAGCTCCCCTAAGAAATCCAGTGATTCACTATGGGATGGAATTGTTTTTTCTTCTACATTAGCAAGACCATACACAAACATAGATAAATTACGCTTCGCTGCAATTTTCGGATCAAGTTGACGTATCGATCCTGCTGCCGCATTACGTGGATTCGCAAATACATCTTCACCATTTTGTTCTTTCTCTTCATTCAACTTAACGAATGAACGCTTCGGCATATAAGCCTCGCCTCGTGCTTCTAACGTTACTTCTTCATTTAAACGCAGCGGGATAGCTTTAATCGTTTTTAAGTTTTGGGTAATATCTTCACCCGTTATACCATCACCACGTGTTGCTCCTTGAATAAAGCGTCCTTTTTCATAATGAAGTGAAACAGCAAGTCCGTCAATTTTTAATTCGCATATATATCTTACATTCGCATCATCAATTCCCTGATGTACTCTTCGATCAAAATCACGCAAATCTCCTTCATTAAACGCGTTTCCTAAACTTAACATTGGTGATTTATGCGTTACCTTTTCAAATATATCAAGAACAGTCCCCCCAACACGAATGGAGGGAGAGTCTTCACTCATAAACTCTGGGTTCTCTGCTTCTAATTTTATAAGCTCCTGCATATTACGGTCATACTCCGCATCAGAAACAGAAGGATTGTCTAATACGTGATATTGATAGTTAAATGTATTTAACAAATCACGTAGTTCTTCTATACGTTTTTTTGCTATCTCTTTTGACATATCCTCATTCCTTTCCTATTGTTTCGTCACAGGTGCGAATTTTGCTAATAAACGTTTAACACCAATTGGGCTTTGGAACGCAATATCTAATTCTTTTGCATCACCTTCACCTTTTACACTTACAACTGTACCGACTCCCCATTTTTGGTGGGAAGCTTTATCGCCTACTGCCCAGCCAATTTGTTCGCCACCCGTTGTCTTAGCTGCAGGACGTACGAAAGCTGAACGAGAACGGGTTGTAGTTGTACTTGTTGTTGTACTTTTCGTTCTTCCCTTTGCCCCAAACGAAGTTTCACGCTTCGGCGCTGTTTCATTTAATGATTCCACTAGTTCTGCCGGGATTTCTGTAATAAATCGAGATGATGCGTTCATACTTGTTCTACCAAATAAAGTACGCATTTGTGCATTGGATAAATATAATTCTTCTTCTGCACGAGTAATACCTACATAAGCAAGACGACGTTCTTCTTGCATTTCATCTTCTTCCATCAGAGAACGAGTATGCGGGAATATCCCTTCCTCTAAACCAACAATAAAGACAACTGGGAACTCTAATCCTTTTGCCGAGTGCATCGTCATCAAAATAACTTCTTCACCAGCAGTTGGATCTTCATCTACACGATCAATATCCGCAACAAGAGCTAAGTCTGTTAAGAATGCAACAAGGCTCTTATCTTCACTTTGAGATTCGAATGTTTGTGTAACAGATAGAAACTCGTCTAAGTTCTCTAGACGACCTTCTGCTTCTAAAGTACGCTCATTTTTCAGCATGTCGCGATAGCCTGTCTTTTCAATAACTTCTTCAACCAATTCTGTAACAGATAAATACTCTTGCATATTTACCCAGTTGTGTAATAAACCTGCGAATTCTTTTACTGCCTTTGTAATTTTCGCACTTACTCCAACATGCTCAATCTCATCGAATACAGCAGTTAATGAAATTCCATTTTGTACACCGTAATTAATAATTTTATCGATAGAAGTCGCACCAATTCCGCGCTTCGGCATGTTAATAATACGTGCGAAACTAATTTCATCATCTGGATTCCCAATTAAACGTAAGTACGCCAAAATATCTTTAATCTCTTTACGGTCGTAGAACTTAGTACCGCCGACAATTTTGTAAGGAATATTAGATTTCAGGAAAATCTCCTCGACCATACGAGACTGAGCATTTGTACGATATAACACTGCAAAATCAGTATATTTTCGTTTTCCCATTTGAATATCGTCACGAATTTTTTTCGCAACAAAATACGCTTCGTCTTTTTCCGTTGCAGCACGGTAATACGAGATTTTGCTTCCAACTTGATTGTCTGTCCATAATTTTTTCGGTTTACGGTTTGAATTTTTTTCAATAACAGCATTCGCTGCATTTAAAATATTTTGTGACGAACGATAATTTTGTTCTAACAGGATAACTTGCGCATTCTCATAGTCTTTTTCAAATGACAAAATGTTAGAAATGTCAGCCCCGCGCCAGCGGTAAATAGACTGATCAGAATCACCTACAACGCAAAGATTTTTAAAACGTGCTGCTAAATGTTTAACAAGAAGGTACTGCGCTTTGTTCGTATCTTGATACTCATCCACGTGAATATATTGGAACTTACGCTGATAAAACTCTAGTACTTCTGGAACACGTTCAAATAGCTGAATCGTTGTCATAATTAAATCATCAAAGTCTAATGAATTATTTTTCAAAAGACGTTTTTGATATTCTGTATATACATCGCTCGTTAATTTTTCATATGGATCAGCGATTGTAATTTTTTTCGCATATTTATCTGCAGATAACAATTCATTTTTCGCATTACTAATACCAGCTAAAATAGAGCGCGGCTCAAATTTCTTCGGATCAATATTGCGCTCTTTCATAATTTTTTTGACTACAGTTAACTGATCGCCTGAATCTAAGATTGTAAAGTTACGATTAATACCAATACGATCGATATCGCGTCGTAAAATACGTACACACATAGAGTGGAACGTCGAAATCCAAATATCTTCTGCTTCTGGTCCGACAAGTGTATCAATACGCTCGCGCATTTCACGAGCTGCTTTATTTGTAAAGGTAATAGCTAGTACATTCCATGGTGCTACACCTTTTTCACCAAGTAAATACGCAATACGATGTGTTAACACACGTGTTTTACCACTACCTGCGCCTGCCATTAATAGAAGTGGTCCATTCGTTGTTTGTACTGCTTTTTGTTGTTGCGGATTTAAACCATTTAATAACCTATCTGTCGTACTCATATACGCCTGCACCTACTCTCCTTTTACTGCTTTAACTGTTTTTAATGCCGATTTTATATCATCATAAATAATATTTCCAACAACTACCGTATCAGCATACTGCGCCATTTCTTTCGCTTGTTCTGCATTAGAAATACCGCCGCCATAATACAACTTCGCTTGTTTTAATTCTGCTTTTACATTTTTAACAAGTTCAATGTCGCCATACGTACCGCTATATTCTAAATAAAATATCGGTAAACGTAATAGCTTGTCTGCTAAACGCGCGTATGCAATCACATCTTCTTCTGTTACATCACATTTCGCATCTGTAAGCTGGGCTACTTTCGCTTCAGGATTTAAAACACAATACCCTTCCATGAAAATTTCGTCCCAGTCCATAATATCCCCAAATTCTTTCAAAGCCTCATGATGAACACCTGTTACCCATTCTACCTTTCGGCTATTTAAAACACTTGGGATATAATAAAAATCAAATCCTGGTGTAATTGCTTCCACATCAGAAACCTCTAACACACAAGGAACTGCATATCTACGAATGCTTACTAGCATGTGTAGTACATTATCAATTGTTATGCCATCACTTCCGCCTACAATAACAGCATCTGTTCCAGACTCACAAATCATTTCTAAATGTTCATCGCTTAGCTCCTTATTTGGATCTAGCTTAAATACATGTTTCCATTTGGAAATATCGTACATGAAAACACCCTTTCTTTTTTCTAATCATATCTATATCCCTGCTCAAAAAAGCAGTTAGTTTTTATTAGGATTTTTGAAATTCTTCTACTACATCTGTTCACAAAGGCGAGTCGAGTTTCGCGCTCCCTTTTATGCATTCTTTCATTATAACAAAAAAAGCTACTTACACACACGCCCATTCCAACATCTTTTTTAACGTCAAATGTTGGATTACATATCATCAAAAGCACACGGGATACTAATAAAAGAAATAGTATTTGCTATTTCGAAGTTCATCAAAAAGGAGTGTTTTTCAAATGAAGCAAAACATCGGTACAATCAATGCTCTAATTCGAATTACACTCGGACTTATCCTCTTCGGTTGTAGTACCGCTAAACTCGTACGCAAACCTTGGTGCACTTGGTCTAAAGTTTTACTATGGTTTGGTGCAATGAAAATTGCAGAGGGGATTGTTCGTTTCTGCCCTATTGCTGAAGTATGTAAATTTGGAAAATTCATGAGTATGGGCGCATTTAAAATGCCTAGCATGAATTTTGCTGAAAAAGGACATGCTAAAGAAGAAGTGAACCAAACTTCCAATCATGACAAACCACAGTCAAATGGAAGTTATGACGCTTCTGACAAAGAGATTGAGTCAGCGATTGAAGATATAATCCTGGCAAAACCGCTTTGAATCATTTGTCACGACGCAAGATGCTCTCAAAGAGACTTAGCTGCTGCAGTGGGCGGTTAAGTCTTCTTTATTTTACCACAAAACAGAACGTACATTCTTATATTTTAGAGTTACATCCCTGAAACGTACATAAATCAATCAATAAAATTCAGAAAATTAGGTGTAAACCCCTTGCATAGAATGATATAAAAGTGATATCATTTTTATATCAGGAGGCGATCATATGAAAGAAAAACAAGTATTTTATGTTAATGGATTTCTCGGCGTTATTGGAATTTTAGTTTTAGCCGCTATCGGTGTATTTTGCCTTGTCCAAGAAATTTTCATAGTAGCAGCATTAACAATTATTTTAGCAGCGGTTCTCGCTACAGGTATTGGTATTGTTCAACCTAACCAAGCAAAAGTCATTACGTTCTTCGGTAATTATTTAGGAACAATTCGTCAAAACGGTTTATTTTTAACAATTCCGTTTGCATTCCGTCAAACTGTATCTTTACGTGTTGAAAACTTTAATAGTAAGAAATTAAAAGTAAATGATGTTGAGGGAAATCCAATTGAAATTGCAGCTGTTATCGTATATAAAGTTGTTGATTCTGCAAAAGCAATGTTTGGCGTTGAGCATTACGATCGATTCGTAGAAATCCAAAGCGAAACGGCAATCCGCCACGTTGCAACAAAATATCCTTATGATAATTTCCAAGATGAAACTTGTATCACGTTACGAGGAAACACTGAAGAAATCTCTGAAGAATTAAAGCGTGAGCTAGAAGCACGCCTTGAAATTGCTGGTGTAGAAGTATTAGAAACTCGTTTAACGCATTTAGCTTACGCAACAGAAATTGCCCATGCAATGCTCCAACGTCAACAAGCAAAAGCAGTATTAGCTGCTAGAAAAGAGATTGTTGAAGGTGCTGTGAAGATGGCGAAAGATTCAATCCACATGTTAGATGAAGAAGGCGTACTGGAACTCGATGACGAGCGTAAAGCAAATATGGTGAACAATTTATTAGTTGCCATCGTTTCAGATAAAGGTGCGCAACCAGTTATTAATACAGGAAGCCTATATTAAAAGGTTGTAAATAATTATGGCTAAAAAGAAAAGCTTTCCATTACGTATTGATCCTGAATTACACGCAGTCATCGAAAAATGGGCGAATGATGAGTTTCGTAGCGTCAATGCACACATCGAGTATTTGCTTCGAGAAATGGCAAAGCAAAAAGGAAAATTAAAAAAAGATAAAGATGAATAAAAAATCCCGCTGAGAAATCAGCGGGATTTTTATATTAGCTTCTCGTCATCTCATGCCCAATTGCACGATATCCTATATCACTTCGATAAAATAGACCATCACTCTCAATTTTACCGATTTCTTTATATACTTTGTCTTTCGCTTCTTGTAAACTATTCGCCTTACAAGCAACAAATAGTACACGGCCACCGTTTGTTACAAAGTCACCATGTTTCATCGCTGTACCCGCATGGAAAACAATCACATCTTGCAGCGCATCTAGTCCGCTAATAATATCACCTTTTTTATATGCTTCTGGGTATCCTTTAGAAGCCAGTACGATACCGATTACCGCTTCTTCTGACCATTGTAATTTTAATTCACTTTCATCTAATACAGCATTACATACATCAACTAAATCGTTTTCTAAGCGTGGTAATACAACTTCCGTTTCAGGATCACCAAAGCGCGCATTAAATTCAATTACCTTTGGACCATCATTTGTTAAAATAAGACCTGCATATAAAATACCTGTAAACGAACGGTTTTCTGCAATCATCGCCTTGGCAGTTGGGTGTAATACTGTTTGAATCGCTTCTTGAACTGCTGATTCTGGAATTTGTGGTACTGGAGAATATGCACCCATTCCGCCTGTATTCGGACCTTTATCCCCATCAAAAGCGCGTTTATGATCTTGAGCAATTACCATCGGATGTACGGTTGTTCCATTCACGAATGCCATTAATGAAAATTCTTGTCCATCTAGAAACTCTTCAATAACGACCTTCTTGCTTGCTTCACCGAATTTCACATCTTGCAGCATTTCTTTCACAGCTTGTAATGCATCTTCAAGTGTCATTGCTACTGTTACACCTTTACCAGCAGCTAATCCATCAGCTTTAATAACAATTGGCGCACCAACTTTTTGAATGTACTTTACTGCTTCTTCATAGTCTGTAAAAGTTTCATATGCCGCAGTTGGAATATCATACTTTTTCATAAGCTCTTTTGTAAAAGCTTTACTACCTTCAATAACAGCAGCCGCTTTATTAGGACCAAATACGCGAAGTCCCTCTTCCTTAAAACGATCCACGATTCCGTTCATAAGTGGAATTTCTGGTCCAACGAAAGTTAATTCAACATTATTCTCTTTTGCAAATAAGACTAATGCATCGAAATCATTCTCATCAATATCAACTGGTGTTGCAACATCTCGCATACCTTCATTACCTGGCGCTACATATACTTTTTCTACCTTTTCAGATTGTGCAAATTTCCAAGCTAAAGCATGCTCACGCCCACCGCGACCAATTACTAAAACATTCATATTTCATCCCCCAATACTTAAATAAGTACAAACTAGAAGCTATGCTCCTAGTTTGCTTTCATATCAATAGAAGTTTAAAAGGGAGGATCAAGAGAACCGAGCAGATCGAGGCGCATTCGCCAGGAGGACACGGAGTGTAGTTTCCGTACATGAGTACCGCACTGGCATTGCAACGACGACATGCGAAGGTTATCTCGACCGGACCTTTTAAACATCCTCTATTAGTGTTTGAAATGACGTACGCCAGTGAACACCATAGCAATCCCATACATATCTGCCACTTTAATAGAATCCTCATCACGAATTGATCCACCTGGTTGGATAATTGCTGTAATACCAGCTTTTGCTGCTTCTTCTACTGTATCTGGCATTGGGAAGAAAGCATCAGATGCAAGTGCGCTACCTTGTGCTTTTTCGCCAGCTTGTGTAATTGCGATTTTTGCAGAACCTACACGGTTCATCTGTCCCGCACCTACACCAACTGTCATGTTATCATTCGCTAAAACAATTGCATTTGATTTCACATGTTTTACAACTTTCCAAGCTAGTTTTAAATCTTTCCATTCTTGCTCTGATGGTTCACGTTTCGTTGGAATTGAAATTGCGTCCTCATCTAATGATAACGTATCTTCCTCTTGAATAAGAAGTCCACCTTGTACAGAAGTTAGTTTTTTGCTTGCACTTGTCGCTTTTTCAATATTTACAGTTAGTAAGCGTAAGTTCTTCTTACTTTGCAACACTTCTAAAGCTTCTTGCGAGAACGAAGGTGCGATAACAATTTCTAAGAAAATTTCATGTAACTTTTCAGCTGTAGCTTTATCAATTTCACGATTAGCTGCAATAATACCGCCAAAAATTGATACTGGATCTGCCTCATAAGCACGTGTGTATGCTTCATGAATATCAGTTCCTACTCCAACACCACATGGATTCATATGTTTTACCGCTACTACTGCTGGTTCTGTAAATTCTTTTACGATGCTAAGCGCTGCGTCTGCATCGTTAATATTGTTATAGGATAATTCTTTACCGTGTAATTGTTCTGCGTATGCAACAGAAGAAGTTGCAGCGAATGGCGCTTTATAGAATGTTGCTTTTTGATGTGGATTTTCTCCATAGCGTAAATCTTGTTTTTTCTCAAATGTCACCGTTAATGTTTCTGGACTATCTTCACCCATTTGCTCTGTTAAGTAGTTAGAGATTAACGCATCATATGCCGCTGTATGACGGAATACTTTCGCTGCTAATTTACGTTTCGTCTCTTCTTTTACTTCGCCGTTCTCTTTCAGTTCCGCTAATACAACATCATAATCTACTGGATCTACAATTACCGATACAAATTTATGATTTTTCGCAGCAGAGCGAATCATTGTCGGGCCACCGATATCAATATTTTCAATTGCATCAGCAAATGTTACATCAGGCTTAGCGACTGTTTCTTTAAATGGGTATAAGTTAACAACAACAAAGTCAATTGGTTGAATGCCTAATTCATTCATTTGCGCTACATGCGTTTCATTATCGCGAACTGCTAATAGACCACCATGAATGTTTGGATGTAATGTTTTTACGCGACCATCCATAATTTCTGGGAAACCAGTTACTTCAGAAATACCAATTACTTGTAAGCCGTTTTCTTCTAGTAATTTTTTCGTACCACCTGTTGAGATAACTTCGATCCCTTGTTCAAGTAAACCTTTAACAAATTCTACTACTCCTGTTTTATCTGAAACACTTACTAATGCACGCTTTTTCATTTATCCTTCACCCCTGGTTGTATGTTAGTTAACAGTTGTTTCTTTCACAGACTGAACAATTTGATTCACTGTATTTACGTATAATTTATGTTCAACTTGTTGAATTTTCTTTTGTAAGCTTTCTCTCGTATCCCCTTCAGAAACAACTACTGCTTCTTGCGCAATAATCGGACCTGTATCCATACCTGCATCTACATAATGAATCGTTACTCCAGTTACTTTCACACCCGCTTCTAACGCTTGACCAACAGCATCTTTACCCGGAAAACTCGGTAATAGTGATGGATGAATATTAATAATCTTCCCACCATACGCTCCCAGTAAAGTCGACCCAATTAAACGCATATATCCAGCTAAAATAACATAATCAATTTCATACTCTTCTAGCTTCTTTAATATCTCTTTTTCAAATGCTTCTTTTGACTCATATGCTTTCGCTGAAAAGGCAAAACACGGGATATGATGATAATGTGCCCGTCCAACAGCACGTGCTTCTGGTTTATCACATACTAATAAACTAATATCTGCATCCAATCTTTTTTCTTCTAACGCGTTAATAAGAGATTGGAAGTTCGATCCGCTTCCAGAAGCAAAGACTGCTAATCTACTCATAGTTCTGTGCTCCCGTTAAAAGTAACGCCAGCACCTTGTACAGTGCGTCCAATAATACGAGCTGTTTCTCCTTGCTCTTCAAGAAGACGAACAATATCTTTTGCATCTTCTTCCTTCACCGCTACTACCATACCAATACCCATGTTAAAAATATTGAACATTTCTTTCTCTTCCAGTTTTCCAACTTCTTGAAGCAAACTGAAGATCGGCTGAATTTCCCAAGCTCCTAGCTCAATTTCAGCACCAATTCCCTCTGGCAACATACGTGGAATATTTTCAATGAATCCGCCACCTGTAATATGCGCCATACCGTATACTTCATGTTTCTTCAATAGTTCTAAAATAGGTTTGACATAAATTTTCGTTGGTTTTAATAATTCTTCACCAAGAGGTAGCTCTAAGCGTCCGTAAATGCGATCTAAAGATAGTTCTCCATCTTCTAGTAACACTTTTCGTACTAAAGAGTAACCATTACTATGAATACCGCTAGATGCTAATCCAATTAATACGTGACCAGCTTCAATTTTCTCACCTGTTACAATTTTCTTTTTATCAACAATTCCAACTGTAAAACCAGCTAAATCGTACTCTTCCGTAGAATACATTCCTGGCATTTCAGCTGTTTCTCCACCAATTAATGCACAACCAGCTTGGCGACAGCCCTCTGATATACCTTTGACGATGTTTTCAATTTTACTAGGTTCAGCTTTACCACAAGCAATATAATCAAGGAAGAAAAGCGGTTCTGCTCCTTGGACAACAATATCATTTACACACATTGCTACTGCATCAATACCAATTGTGTCATGTTTATCTGCCATAAAAGCGAGCATCAATTTCGTTCCCACGCCATCTGTTCCAGATACTAATACAGGTTCTTCTAATGCAAATTTTGATAGATCAAACATACCTCCAAAACCGCCTAAACCGCCTAGTACTTCTTTTCTCATTGTTGTTTGTACGTGTTTTTTCATGCGAGATACCGCTTCATATCCAGCTTCAATATCTACTCCTGCTTGCTTATATGCATTCGCCATCGTTATTTACACCTCGTCTTTTAATTTCTCCCCATCCAGGGCGGCCGTTTTAAGAAAGAAGCTAGCTTCTACATCAAAAGAAGTAGAAGCTTTTCCACTTTCTTATTTCATACTTTCTAAAAGCTCTTGCTCATAATCATAAAGAGCTGTTGGATAGTCTCCATTGAAGTAAGCCATACATAGGCCGCCATATTTCCCTTCATACGGACGTCCAATTGCATCTACTAATCCATCTTCGCTTAAAAATGTTAAAGAATCTGCTCCGATTATTTCACGGATTTCTTCTACTGTATTATTTGCTGCAATTAATTCTTTTCTCGTTTGAATATCAATGCCATAGAAACATGGATACTTAAGAGGTGGTGAAGCGATTCTTACATGAACTTCTGTCGCTCCAGCCTCACGAAGCATACGAACAATTCGTTTACTTGTCGTTCCCCTTACGATAGAGTCATCAATCATGACAACTCGTTTCCCTTCAACTACACCTCTTACTGCAGAAAGCTTCATCTTTACCCCTTGCTCGCGCAGTTCTTGAGAAGGTTGAATAAATGTACGTCCAACGTAACGATTTTTAATTAATCCTAACTCATACGGAATGCCTGTTGCCTCCGCATAGCCGATCGCAGCTGAAATACTAGAGTCTGGTACACCAGTAACAACATCAGCTTCAATAGGAGCTTCTGCCGCTAAGCGTTTCCCCATGTTTTTACGTGCTGCATGAACGTTAATACCTGCAATATTAGAATCCGGACGTGCAAAGTAAATATACTCCATACTACAAATTGCATGATCTACTTCATTTGTAAAACGATCTACGTGAATTCCTTCATCATTGATGATCAGTAATTCACCTGGTTCTACATCACGAATGTATGTTGCACCTACTACATCGAAAGCACATGTTTCTGATGCTACAACATAAGCATCCCCCATCTTTCCAATTGAAAGAGGACGGAATCCATTCGGATCTAGCGCAACGATCATTTCATTTCCAGTTAGTAAAAGATATGCAAACGCACCTTTCACTTTATTTAGGGCCTCTTTTACACTTTCAATTAAAGAATCTTTCGTACTACGTTTAATGAGATGTAAAAGTACTTCTGTATCTGAACTTGTTTGGAAAATACTTCCCTCTGCCTCTAACTCACGACGAAGCATCTTTGCGTTAATTAAATTTCCGTTATGAGCTAATGCCATACTATGATCAGAAAAACGGAATAATAATGGTTGAACGTTAGCAACTTCACTTCCACCAGCTGTCGCATACCGTACGTGTCCAATTGCTGATTTTCCGTTTAAGCCTTCTAGCTCACCTCTTGAAAACACTTCTGATATTAAACCTAACCCCTTGTGACCGACGATTTTCTCACCATTATTTACAACGATGCCTGCGCCTTCTTGTCCACGGTGCTGTAAACTATGCAATCCGTAGTACGAAACTTGTGCTGCATTTTCATGCCCCCAAATTCCGAAAACGCCACATTCTTCATTTAACCCCTTTATTTCAGCAAGCATGGGATTGCCCCTTTCCAAGCCTTTCTCATTTCATCTACATTTGCTGTAAGTAATACTTCATTTTCTTCATTATGAATTGTTACTTCATTTGTATTTGTCACTTCGCCAACTTGAATTGCTTCTACCGCTTTCTCGAATGCTTCCTTATTTTCACGTTTTACAGTTATAACGAAGCGAGATTGTGATTCTGCAAATAATGCTGCTGTTGCTTCTCCATCTAATTTCACAGTAGCACCTAAACCTTTTGCACCAATTGCACTTTCAGTAATTGCAACTGCTAAACCACCTTCTGCAACATCATGTGCAGATTGAACAAGGCCAGCTTGAATCGCTTCTAGTACTTGTTTTTGGCGTTTTAATTCTACATCTAGATCGATGCTTGGTGATTGACCGAAAATTTTGCCGTGGACCATTTTCTGTAATTCACTTCCACCAAACTCAGCTTTCGTCTCTCCGATTACGTAAACTAAATCGCCAGCTTGCTTAAATTCTTGTGTTGTTACGTGTTTTAAATCATGTACAAGACCAACCATACCAACAGTCGGTGTTGGATATACCGCTTCACCACTACGCTCGTTATACATCGATACGTTTCCGCCGATAACTGGCGTTTGTAATGTGCGACAAGCTTCACTCATACCGTCTACTGATTTCTCAATTTGCCAGAATATCTCTGGTTTTTCTGGGTTACCAAAGTTTAAGCAATCTGTAATTGCAAGTGGCTCTCCACCAGAACATACGATATTACGTGCTGCCTCTGCTACTGCAATTTTACCGCCCACTTCTGGATCTAAATAAATGTAGCGAGAGTTACAATCTGTCGTCATTGCTAATCCTTTTTCTGTACCGCGTACACGTACAACCGCTGCATCTGAACCTGGTGTAACAACTGTGCTTGTGCGTACTTGATAATCATATTGATCATATACCCACTCTTTACTTGCAATCGTCGGTTGCTGTAATAAAGCGAATAACGTTTCTTTATAATTATCTACTTTCGGTGTTTCCATTTTCATCTGCTGGAATTCAGCAAAGTATGCTGCTTCTTTTGATGGTTTATGATAAATTGGTGCTTCTTCTGCAAGAGCATCTGCTGGAACTTCAGCTACCATTTCACCTTTATGGAATAAACGAAGCATTTTGTCCTCCGTTACTTTCCCCATCGTAACTGCTGCAAGACCATACTTCTCAAATAAATCTACTATTTCTTGCTCTCTACCTTTTTTTATAACAATTAACATACGCTCTTGTGATTCAGATAGCATCATTTCATATGGTGTCATTCCCGTTTCACGCTGTGGTACATCATCTAAGTACATTTCAATACCCATTCCTGCTTTACTTGCCATTTCTGCAGAAGATGATGTTAAACCAGCTGCGCCCATATCTTGAATTCCAACAAGTGCATCAGACTGAATAAGTTCTAAACACGCTTCAATAAGAAGTTTCTCCATAAATGGATCTCCTACTTGAACTGCCGGACGTTTCGCTTCTGAGCTTTCAGATAGCTCTTCAGATGCGAATGTTGCACCGTGAATACCATCACGACCAGTTGATGCTCCTACGTACATTACTGTATTACCAGCACCGTGCGCTTGCCCTTTTTTAATATCTTCATGGTTAATTAAACCTACGCACATTGCATTTACAAGTGGATTTCCTTCATAACATGGATCAAATTGTACTTCGCCACCAACAGTAGGAATACCAATGCAGTTACCGTATCCTGCAATTCCTGCTACTACTTCTTCGAATAAATATTTCACACGTGGTGATTGTAATTCACCGAAGCGAAGTGAGTTTAATAGAGCTACCGGACGTGCTCCCATAGAGAATACATCACGAATAATACCGCCAACGCCTGTTGCTGCTCCTTGATATGGCTCAATTGCAGAAGGGTGGTTATGGCTTTCCATTTTAAATACAACCGCTTGATTATCACCGATGTCTACAATTCCAGCACCTTCTCCAGGTCCTTGCAGAACGCGCTCACCCGTCGTTGGGAATTTACGAAGTACTGGCTTCGAATTTTTATAACTACAATGTTCAGACCACATAACAGAGAATAATCCTGTTTCTGTATAATTTGGCAGACGGCCTAAAATCTTTTCAACCATGGCAAACTCTTCGTCTGTTAGCCCCATTTCCGCATATATGCGCTCTTCTTTAATTTGTGTTGGATTTGGTTCAAGCATTAACGACATATGTTTCCCTCCACTGTTTTAAGATAGATTGAAAGACTTTTAACCCTTCAGCACCACCAAGCAATACATCTACAGCACGCTCTGGGTGTGGCATCATACCAAGTACATTTCCCTTTTCATTTACAATACCAGCAATATCTGAAACGCTACCATTCGGATTTTCTACATAACGGAATGCGATTTGATTATTCTCTTCTAATTGTTTAAGAGTCGCTTCATCACAATAGTAATTCCCTTCACCATGTGCAATTGGAATATTGATTACTTCATCTTTTTCATATTGTGATGTAAACATCGTTTCGTTATTTTCAACACGTAACTGAACAGTGCGACACATAAATTTTAAGTTTTCATTTCTCATTAGTGCTCCTGGTAGTAATCCTGATTCAACAAGAATCTGGAATCCATTACACACCCCTAAAATTGGTTTTCCTTGCTCAGCAGCTTTTTGCACTGCTTTCATTGCGTTAGCAAAGCGAGAAATAGCACCACAACGTAAATAGTCACCGTAAGAGAATCCACCAGGTAGTAAAATTGCATCATATTCATCTAAATTCTCTCTATCGTGCCAAACGTAATCTACTTCTTCACCAAGCTCATCTTTAATTGCATGGAACATATCGACATCACAGTTCGAACCCGGAAATACTATTACGGCAAATTTCACTGTGCGACAACCTCCTCAACTTCATAACGGAAGTCTTCCATTACAACGTTTGTTAATAGTTTTTCACACATTTCTTTTACCTTTGCGTCAAGGTCAGATACTGATTTATCAATTGTTAGTTCCATGTACTTTCCGATTCGAACGTCTTGTACTTCTGTAAATGAAAGACTATGAAGTGCCCCTTTTACTGCTGTTCCTTGTGGATCTAATACACTTTCTCTTAACGTTACATATACCTTAACTTTATACATGTGAAATTCCCCCTAAACGTTTTAAAATTTCTTCATATGCTTCTGTTAAATTCCCAAGATCACGACGGAATACGTCTTTATCAAACTTTTCATTGCTCGCTTCATCCCATAAACGGCAAGTATCTGGTGAAATTTCATCCGCTAAAATAATTTCTCCCTCATCTGTTACACCAAACTCTAATTTGAAATCTACTAATCTTACACGACAGCTTGCGAAATGCTCAATCAATACTTGATTGATTTGTAGAGCCATATCTCGTAATACGCTTACTTGCTCTGGCGATGCAACGTTTAATACACGAATATGATCTTCCGTTACAAGCGGATCTCCTAAATCATCATCTTTGAAGTAAAATTCTACGATTGGTTCTGCAAGTACAGTTCCCTCTTCCATTCCTAATCGTTTTGAAAGACTTCCTGCAATTACATTTCTTGTGACAACTTCTAGAGGAATAATACTCACTTTTTTAACAAGTTGCTCTGTTTCAGATAACTTCTCAACAAAATGTGTTTTAATTCCTACTTCTTGTAACTTTCTGAACAATAAAGTTGTAATCTCATTGTTCAAACGACCTTTTCCTGTAATCGTCTCTTTTTTCTCCCCATTGAAAGCAGTCGCACTATCTTTATACTCTACCCAAACCATATCTGCTGATTCTGTACGATAAATTCTTTTTGCCTTACCTTCATACAGCAATTCTAGCTTTTGCATTTCGCAAGCCCCCTGTAGTTTGAAAAATGTGAATAATATTTTTATAAAGAATGGCACAGAATGACTCTATTCTGTGCCATATGAAATTTTACGCTTCGTTTAATCCAAGGCGTTCAAAGATTGTATCAACATGTTGCATGTGATGCTCATAGTTGAAGCATTCATTAATTTCTTCTTGCGTTAACTTGCTCGTAATACGCTCATCGCCTTCTACAAGCTCTTTAAATTGTACTTGTGTTTCCCAAGCTTCCATCGCTTTAGGCTGTACGATATCATAAGCTTCTTCACGTACCATACCTTTGTCGATTAGTGTAAGCATTACGCGCTGAGAGTAAATTAATCCGTATGTTCTTGTCATATTGCGTTTCATATTCTCTGGGTATACAGTTAAGTTTTTAACGATATTACCAAAGCGATTTAACATGTAATTTAACGCAATTGTAGCATCTGGTAAAATTACACGTTCTGCAGAAGAGTGAGAGATATCGCGCTCATGCCATAATGGAACATTCTCGTAAGCTGTCATCATATAACCGCGGATAACACGAGCTAAACCAGTCATATTTTCAGATCCAATTGGATTACGTTTATGTGGCATTGCAGAAGAACCTTTTTGGCCTTTTGCAAAAGCCTCTTCAACTTCACGTGTTTCACTCTTCTGTAAACCACGAATCTCAACTGCCATCTTTTCGATAGATGTTGCAATTAGTGCAAGTGTTGACATGTAATGAGCATGGCGATCACGTTGCAGTGTTTGTGTTGAAATTGGTGCTGCTTCTAATCCTAAGTTTTCACAAACATACTTTTCTACGAATGGATCGATATTTGCATATGTACCAACCGCACCAGATAATTTACCAACGCGAACTGTATCAGCAGCTTGCTTAAAACGCTCTACGTTACGTTTCATTTCTTCATACCAAAGACCAAGCTTTAAACCAAATGTTGTTGGTTCTGCATGAACACCGTGTGTTCTTCCCATCATGATCGTGTATTTATGCTCTTTTGCTTTGTTAGCTAAAATGCTTACAAAGTTTTCTAAGTCTTTTAATATGATTTCATTCGCTTGTTTTAAGATGTAAGATAGCGCTGTATCTACAACGTCTGTAGATGTTAAACCGTAATGAACCCATTTACGTTCCTCGCCTAATGCTGGTGTTTCTGATACAGCACGAGTGAATGCCACTACGTCATGACGTGTCTCTTTTTCAATTTCATAAATACGATCAATATCAAATGATGCATGCTCACGAATTTTTTTAACATCTTCTTTTGGAATATCGCCAAGCTCAGCCCATGCTTCACAAGCTAAAATCTCAACTTCTAACCATGCCTTAAATTTGTTTTCTTCCGTCCAAATTGCACCCATTTCAGGGCGTGTATAACGATTAATCATCTTTTTCCCTCCAACAGTTGTTCTTGATGGTCCCAAATATGCAAACTCTTTGCTTTTTCTAGAGCGACTTCAATATTATCATTTAAAATATTAACATGCCCCATTTTTCGCTGCGCTTTTGCTTCTTCTTTTCCATACAAGTGTAAATAGCACCCGGTTAATCTATTCACTTGTCCTAGGACCCCTTCTATATGTTCGCCTAAAATGTTTACCATGACAACTGGTTTTAACAAATTTGTTTCTCCAAGAGGTAAATTACAGATTGCTCGAATATGTTGACCAAATTGACTCGTTTCACATGCATCCTGTGTATAGTGTCCTGAATTGTGAGGTCTTGGTGCTAATTCATTAATGTAAATCTCACCGTCAGCTGTAGCAAACATCTCTACCGCTAGTGTTCCCACAAGTTCTAGTTCATCTGCGAGCACTTTTGCATAAGCAATTGCTTTTTGAGAAAGTTCCTCTGTAATGCGAGCTGGAACGATAGATTCATGCAAAATGTTATTTACATGAATATTTTCCGCTACCGGAAATACTTTCGTTTCACCACTTACACTTCGAATTACAATAACTGATACTTCTTTTTCAAAAGGCACCCATTTTTCTAAAATGCACTCCGCTGCATTCGCAAGCTTTCGCGCTTTATCAACGTCAGCTTCACTTCTTAAAACAACTTGCCCTTTCCCATCATATCCACCTGTCGTTGTTTTTAAGACGGAAGGATATGATAAATCGGCGATTGCTTCAGTAAGCTGCTCTTGAGTTTGAACCAATCTATACGTTGCTACTGGTAATCCCGCTTTTTCAATTGCATTCTTTTCTGTAAAACGATTTTGCGTTTTACTTAACAACTGACTACCTTGTGGTAAGTAAGCATGTTTTTCCAACCATTGCAAACATCTATAATCAATATTCTCAAATTCATATGTGACAACATCACTGATCTCTGCTAAATGCTGAATTGCTTTTAAATCGTCATATGGTGCAACAATTTCAATATCAGCAACTTGTGCACATGGTGAATTCTTTGTAGGATCTAAAACAGCAATTTTATATCCCATCTCCTTAGCTGCCAATGCCATCATTCTTCCTAGCTGGCCGCCTCCAATAATACCGATTGTTTTTCCAGGTAAAATGATTCTCGTCATACTAGCTCACTACCTTCACGCACAGTTTTCTCAATAGCTTCTCGTCTCAGTTCTAATGCATCATGTATGTCATCATGAAATGATCCAAGTATTTGTGCAGCAAGTAATCCAGCATTTGTTGAACCAGCCTTACCAATTGCAACAGTTGCAACTGGAACCCCTCCTGGCATTTGGACGATGGATAATAATGAATCTAAGCCGTTTAACGCTTTTGATTGAACTGGAACTCCGATTACAGGAAGATTCGTCTTCGCTGCAACCATTCCTGGTAAATGTGCTGCCCCGCCAGCTCCAGCAATAATAACTTTTAATCCACGTTCACGAGCTGTCTCTGCATATTCAAACATATAATCCGGAGTCCGATGAGCCGATACAACTTTTTTCTCATACGGTATATTTAATTCATCTAAAATGTCACAAGCATATTTCATTGTTTCCCAGTCTGACGTGCTTCCCATTATGACTCCAACTAGTGATTTCATATTAGAATCCCCCCGATTCAAATAAAAAAAGCCTGAAATAGAACAGTTTCTCTTTTACTATGAGAGAAAGCGCTCTACTCAGGCATACGTATCCCTTGTGAATAGAAAAATACCGAGTGACTTTCCCTCATAGTCTAACGAATAACGGTCGTTAGGTAGAGACTTGCAGGCCATATCCCCGCGATTATATGAGGTCTTATATTATTGTTTCTATGGCTATATTAACAATATTCCATAAACAATGTCAACAAATAATCGAATGTTTTTTTATTAGTCTCTGATAACGTTCGTGTTTTAGTTATATTCAAAAGGAGAATTGCAACTATATGCAAGAAGGAAAGGGAATTAGAATATATATTTCTAGAGATCTATTTTACGTATAGCTGTTTATATAGTACTTTAGTATGTTTTAATCAAAGTATATACACTCTTGTGAACTTATTATTGTAGCGAATTAATTTCTAAGGGGGAATAATCTTGAAAAAAATAACTATGCTATTATCCTATTTATTTTTCTCTATCGCAGTAATTGCTGTAATGATTGAATACTTATTTATATCATCCCATTTTTTCTACTCTCATTATTTTAAATATATACTTGCGCTAGAAATAATGTGTCCTATCATAGGGGTTATTTTAGGAGTACTCGGAAAACCTGGAAAACCAAAAATCATTGCTATTACTTTGAATAGCCTTATTTTCATTCTTTTTTCTTCTTTAGCGTTATTCAATTTATGGATTTTAACATTTGGTAAATAAAAATAAACACAAAAAAACCTAAGTCGAAACGACTTAGGTTTTTGCTTGGCGACGTCCTACTCTCACAGGGACAAGGTCCCAA
>NZ_MACH01000129.1 GCF_001884065.1 Bacillus proteolyticus | reverse complement strand
AGAGTAATAGTATCAGTATGTCCAAGATTTAGAGATTACCTGCAATTATCTTGAAGTTTTCGCACCAGAACCCAAATTAGTTTAAAAAGGTGTCTGTTTTTTAGGGACGTTTCAAAAGTATATTTTTGAGATTTTGGAACTAATATTTCATGTAATTTTGATAGTTCCAAAAGGTGTACCTTTTGGGACATAAAATAATCCCTAAGAAATTAAAAGTTATTCGATTTATTGTTTTTTGAATATTTAGCGAAAAATGAATAATATGTTGTAAAATTTAGGTATACAATAAATTTATATAGGAAAGAAGGAATATTCATGTTTAATAATTATATAATCGCAAAAGACGAACTTTTTTATAAAAAACGTTTTTACAATGTATTAGCTTCAACCCCTCTTGTAGTCATTTCACTAATAGCTATATATTTATTAGATTTTGGATTAATTAATTTTGTAGTCTTAAATGGCATTGCAATAATGACTTTAATAATTCAGTTCATTTATTATTATTCAAATTGGAAAAAACCTCTCAAGTGACTTTGGTAGGTTTCAAGATATATTGACTACTGATAACAAAATTTATGTAAACAAAGGGGAAAAATATGATTAAACAAGCTAGTGAAAATGATCTGAATGAAATTCTAGCAAAATCAGATAATGCTCTATACGAAGGAACATTCAAGACTTTTAAACCTACACAAAAACGAGTAAAAGAAATTATACAAACAACATTAGAACAAGGAGCATACTACTTAGTACTCAAAGACGATGACAATCTAAATGATGACTTAAAGGGATGGATTCTAATTGGCAGTGGTAAAGATTATTTTTCACAAGAGAGTGTAGGATTCATTTACGAATTATACGTTTTACCAGAGTATCGTGGTCAAAAGCTTTCAAAGAAATTGATGAAAGCAGGATTAGATGAGTTGTCTTTAAAAGGACATAAAGAAATACGATTAAATGTTCATGCAATGAACTTTGCAAGAGAACTATATAAAGAATTTGGTTTTGTAGATCGGCAGATTTCCATGAGTTTAACTTATAAATAAAGAAATTCCAATAACAATTGATTATGTGAACGAAAAGTCCCTTCAGAAGATTCGAAGGGACTTTTTCTAGGTTTTTAGATACAGTGACTGCTGATAAGTGGGGTTATGTAAACTTTTAATATAGTTTTTAATCCTTGGACAGGATTAAAATTGTTAAATAAAAATTATTTATACAAATTAATCCCTTATCTATTATAGATAAGGGATTAGTTTGATTTTGTTGTATGGTATAAACAAAATTGAGTGTCATAATATATGGTAACATGAATATTCATGTGTCTTTAAAATTTTATTTATTCTAAACAAACAAAAAGAACTAGTATCATACTAGTTCTTTTTGTTTGTAGATCCATATTTAAGTAGTAGGGTACTACATATAAATCAATACAATATTAGAAGTAAAAGGATACCAACCTTTGTACAGATTAATTATAGTATAAATTTTCAGAAAAAATATATTTATTAGTTGGTTATTTATTCCTTGTTTTCTGCAATTGGTTACATTTACCTGATGTTTTTAATGTAATATTACGTTAAG
>NZ_MACH01000128.1 GCF_001884065.1 Bacillus proteolyticus | reverse complement strand
GCAAAGAGTAAGGTAAGAGTTACTCTTTGCCATTTTAGGAGAGGATTTGCTATACATAGCAGGTCCTCTTTTATGTAAAATGATAATAAAGTTATTTAAGGGGTATCGCCATATGCCCATCAAGCTAAAGTTTTATTACACCCCCAGAACGAAATTTTTGGGCTTTCTTGCGAAAAAAAAGCTTATTTATCGTTTTGGGGGTAACCTGTTTTCTTAAGTTGATGGCAATGTGGTGTTACCCCATTGCTATCAAGCTAAAAAAAATCCAAAAAAACCAAATTTGTTTTTTAGAGTAAGTTGGGGGTTTTTGAACTAGAAAGGTATATGTTTAACTATAAAAACTATGACAAAATTTATCCGTTTTTCCTTTTTGCCTACTTGCTAAATTCGGCAAGTAAAATATTTTTAAAAGGGTCAGGACTGTTAGCTTTACCCATGCTGTTCAAATTGACGGCTAACGTATGCTTGCCTCCAAGTGTACCTCCAGCAAAAGTACAAAACCCTGGAATGCCACCTGTGTGTCCCCATATCGAGACACCGTTTGGAAGTTTAGTTTCATAGATTCCAAGACCATACCCATCGATTTTTGCTCCTCCTGTAGGAACAGTAGTAAGCATTTGTTTTAGTTGCTGTTCTTTCAGTAATTTACCCCCAAGTAAGTAAGAGAAGAATTTGTTTAAATCATCAGCAGTAGAAATCATATCTCCAGCCGAGCTTCCCATACTTGGGTTATAATAAGTAACATCTTTTGGCTCACTTGCTCCGTCTAGTTGGATATATCCACGGGCATGCTTAGTTCCTGGAATTACGCTTGAATTGCCAGGTAAGAATGTATTCGACAATTCAAGCGGTTCAATAATCCGATTTTCAATCTCTTCCGCATAGCTGTTCCCTGTTACTTTTTCAATAAGGATCCCTAGTAATACGTATCCTGTATTTGAATAAGACCAGCTCTTTCCTGGAGCAAAATCTGGGGGCATCGAAATTCCCATCTTTACTAATTCTTCAACAGTATAAGTTTTTTTTGTATCCATCATATTAAAATCCTTTGACCTTGTGTATTCAGCGATACCACTTGTGTGGTTCAATAATTGCCGGATAGTAATCTGTTTATCATCATATCCATTTCCTTGAATGACACCAGGCAACCATTTTTCAATAGAATCATCTAGATTCAAGCGGTTCTCTCCGGCTAATTGAAGTACAACCGTTGCGGTGAACGTCTTCGTCACGCTGCCAATTCGAAAACGAAAATCCGTTTTCATTGGTTTCTTGGTGCTCAGATCCGCTACCCCAGCTGCATAACTCCACGTTTTTCCACCCTCAGAAGTTTTAGCAAGTATCCCTGGATATCCAAGTTGCAATGTATCCCGCATTGCTTGCTTGACGGAATTACGATCTCGTTGAGTGCTTGTTTGTAACGAACTAGATACATTTTGAGTGAGCTCTGCTTTTACAATTGAGGTTGGCGTTGTGTATAACAGGGAACTTCCAGTTATTAAAAGGGCCAGACTTGCAAATGTAATTTGACTACGTATTTTCATAAGCATTCCTCTCCTCTATTCATATTGTATAGGTGGTCGCTTGCTGTTTCATACTAACCACACAGCTATCATCTCCACTAATGACAAAGGGTCAACATTGAATTCGTAATCATCTTCGTAATGATTATTTTTACAAACGCCATTCTGTCCTAACAAACGGTAAATCCCTCTTTTTCCACAGGTATGTTAACCCCAGAAATTACTTTTTTTCTGAAACACTCTTGTTGCTGGTTTGTTTTTCATATATAAGTCATATCTGTTCCGCCTTTCATGCTTCTTTATATCTTGATCATACACAATGAAAATCTCTTTTTGCTTACCTATTCCTTACAAATTCCTTACGTTCAAAATGGGATCACCGCATCAAAAAAAGAAGATTCTCATCAACAATAGAGAAAGTAAACACCTGTTTGTAAAGATATACCTTTATAAACGGTGACGCATTTTACTTATTTTCAAATGAGTATCAGCAAATGGATTTTTAATATAAGGGTTGGATTTCCCGCTCTAAACGTACAATTTTCTTTTTTTGATATGGTGACCCCTATAGGGGCGCTCAACGAGATCTTATCAAATAAGAAGACCTATCTATAAATTTAGATAGGTCTTCTTATTTTTTTATACCAGGGGTACCGCCACATCGCCATCAAGCTAAGGTTTTTTTGGGGGGTTACTTTTCTTAAGTTGATAGGCATGGCGTATCGCCCACATTTTAACGAAAATATGCTCTAATTTTTCTTTTTATCCGTAGGTGGTGTTTCAGCTTCTATTAACGGTTCTAATGGTGGTTCAAGCGTCACTTCAATTGTTGCTCCTTCTTTTAAATCTTGTCCCTGTTCTATACTTTGGTTAATTACATACCCCGAACCTTTAGTTTTTAAATTCAGCTGTAATACTTTAGATAAATACATAACATCTCGCATTGACCATCCTATTATATTAGGCATTTTGATATTGTTTCCTACTAAAAATATACGACTTCCACTCGCATCATTTACTACATCACCCTGATTAGGATATTGTTTGATTACATTCCCTTCACCTAGTACTATTGGGTGAAGTTTTTCCTTTTCTATGGTCCTTTCAGCTGAATCCATTGGCTGGCCAATAAGATTTGCTATCTTGATTTCAGACTGCTTCGCTAATCCCTTTACCTCTTTTTCTGTAGAAGGTTTAACTTTTAAATATCCTAAACTATTTTTTACAACAGGTTTAAAAATTTCAGCTAGAGGTTGAGCACCGTACTCATTCTCTTTCAATTTAGGTTGTTTAACCGCTAAATATACAACTAACTGCGGATTATCGACAGGTGCCATTCCAAGGAATGAAAATATATAATTCTCTTTACCTTCCATATAAAGTCCGTTCTCTGGATTGGGAATTTGCGCCGTACCAGTTTTACCACCAATAGGATATTCATCAATTTTGTACATTGTTCCAGTTCCTTTTGGAGAGGTTACCACACGTTCTAATAATTCTCGTACTTTAGCTGCTGTTTCTTTTGTAACGGGAGTTCCTATTTCTTTAGGTTCATTTTTTACAACAGTTTCATCATTTATTGGATCTACAATCCGATCAATTATATAGGGCTTCATCATTTTTCCATTGTTAGCTATTGCAGTAGAAGCCTGAATTAATTGAATAGGGGTAACAGTGGAACCTTGTCCAAAAGCCGTTGTTACTTGTTGGATTTTTGTATCCAATACTATTTGATTTTTACTTTCACCAGGCAAATCGATGCCAGTTTTTTGATCAAAACCAAATTTATTAATATATTTCTTAAAGTTACTTGGCTTCAGTATTTGATCCTCTAATATAGCAAAAGCTACGTTAGAAGAACGTTCAACACCTTCATCAAAAGTAATAGATCCCCATCCATAACCACTATTATGATCTTTAATCTCTGTTGAACCCACTGCATATTTTCCAGATTGGTAGTGCTCCTGGCCATTATAAACGCCCTCATTTATTGCTGAGGCTAATGTGAAAATTTTCATTGTAGATCCAGGTTCAAATGCATTTGCAATAGGATCATTTAAATAATATTCAATGTTTCCTTTGTTAGGGTTATAGCTAGGTTTACTAGACATGGCCAAGATTTTCCCTGTTTTTGGATCTGCGATAACGCCCACTAGCATAGAAGGTTTATAATGTTGTGCGGCTGTTTCCATAGCTTCTTCTAAAAAACTCTGAATTTGTTTATCCAACGTTAAATATACATTATTTCCATTTTTAGGAGGGTTTATCTTCTTTGCCTCATCCACAATAGAGATGCCTTTCTTACTCCCCGTATAGGAAATACTTCCGTTTGAAGCATGTAAGTATTTGTCCAGACTTTTTTCCAGACCAAATTTCCCTTCTACATCACCTTTATCATCTGGTTTTGCAAACCCTAGGACATAAGAAGCGAAATCTTCATTGGGATATACTCGTGTTTTTTCAGTAATAAAAGATACTCCTGGTATCTTTAAATTTTTTATTTGTTCTTTTGTTTCTTTCGATAGATTTCTTCCGATTTTTCCAATTTCAACTTGTGTCCGATCATCACGGAAATATTTCAAGATGTCATCTTTATTGACTATAAGTGCATCTGATAATCTTTGAGCAGTTTCTTCTTTGTTATTAAGTTTGTTTTCCCCTTTTAAATTTACAACTATACGATATGAAGCTGCATCTTGAACTAATACTTCTCCATTTTGATCGTAAATTATTCCACGATTTGCTACCAAAATACCTTTTTGATTATGTTGTTGATTGGCTAACTCATTTAAATCTGCACCCTGTATTACCCCTACCGCTTGAATATAAAAGAAGCGAAGTAGTAGAATTAAAAATAAAGCGAGAAATAATATCATAAAATATCCTACAGCTTTATTAGTTTGAAATTTTTGCATACGTATCCACTTTCCTCCTAGTATTTGATAAATACAAAAAGACGTGGGACTCATTCCACGCCTTATTAATGTAAACCAACTATACATTATTGTTATAAAATTATATGTTTTTTAGATTACTTTGTAAATAACACAAAAAAGGGTTCTGGTGCAAATACAAGGAGAAGAAAAAAATGATAGTAGATTTCTAGCGATATGCTATAATTCCAAACGCTTGGTGGCGGAACCCCATGCCCATCAACCCAATATTTTGGAGTACCTCCAAAAAAATTCACCTCAGATACAACAAAAGAGCCTTACCTCTGTAGGAAAGACTCCACTAGTATAGCTGTATATATTTACATAACAATTAAGAAACCACAAACATATAACATCAAATAGAAGAAACCTAACATTCCGCCTACAGCTAATACCTGTTTAACCCAGCTCTTGAGTTTCAGATTACTATCAATCACTTGCACTCTTTCCATATCCGTTTCCTCCTATTAAGGAGAACCCTTAAAGACTCTCACCTCGCTATGATACCATTAAGGAATGACTAATAGAGGTCTAATTTTTGTCTAAACGTATAAATATGTAATATTGCATATAAGAATGTATTGATAATAATGTAAGCGCTTACTATAATAAAAGCATAAAGGTAAATCACATCTTAGCATCAACAACAGAGGAGGAAATAATATGACAATCGCAATGGCAGTTTTATCATTCTTAGGTGGAGTACTTCCATTAGTAACAGAACTTTTAAAAGCAGTAATGTAAATTCATTATTCCACAATTATTTATAAAATTATCATACCTTAATACGAAAAAGAGGAGGAAATCATATGGCAATCGCAATGGCAGTTTTAAAATTTGTAGGTGGAATCATTCCATTTGTACAAGAACTTTTAAAAGCAGTAATGTAAGTTCATTATTACACAATTATTTATAAAAATTATCATATCTTAATACGAAAAAAGAGGAGGAAATACTATGGCAATCGCAATGGCAGTTTTAAAATTTGTAGGTGGAATCATTCCATTTGTACAAGAACTTTTAAAAGCAGTAATGTAAGTTCATTATTCCGCAATTATTTATAAAAATTATCATACAAATGATCTGTATATCAAAAGTGAATTGATATGCAGATCATTTGTATGAGCGAAGTCCCTTTAGCCTTATTAAGGGACTTTTTTTAATTTCTACATACTTGAGATTCCGTCACATCAACATCAAGTTAAAAACACTTTTAAAACATTAAAAAGTGCTTTTTATTTATAACAAAAGAAAAAAAGAATCTATTACAGATCCTTTTTTTCAACATATCTTAAACCAGAAAAATGGTAATGCCCTTAAATCTTTGTTAGGGGCAAAGATTTAAAGAAAAGTTTAGCTCATTAATAATTTTACACAGATAGAATATATAGTAAATTGATAATATCTGTATTGAATATTCTTAATATTAATTTAATTAAATTCTCATTATTCCTATAAAATAACATTAATATAAAATTTTAACTAATAACTTTTATACTTTTTATTAAGAAAATGAAAGTATTCTTACTGAAAGACTTATGATTATATTTTATAGTAATTTACATATCGGAAATGTCTATATAGTTATGTGCAACTGTAATTTGTTAACCATCTCTATTTTTGTTCGTTTATTTTGTAACATATCGATAATACATGCGAAGGATAATTAGCCATATTAAAGTTCCGATAAAGTCTATCCAATCCATCCCCTCACCCCTTATCATCCCTTAACGCCTTCAACTGTTCCATTTCATCTTCCACTGACTTCTCATGCCAATCTTCATCTACCTTGTTCTCCTCGCTAATCCGATATCCAAAGTAGAGTACCAATAAGGTAATAAGCGTTCCAGTGAAGTACCCAATAAAGAAGCTTAACCACGTCATGCCATCACCTCTTCAAAATAAAATAAGACACTAAACCGATCACGGCAGCGCCTACGATAATTGCCATTGGTTTAATCATGCCTAATTCCATCCAATTCATGGTTAGTATTCTAAATAGACCAGCGATGTATTATAATCCTCTATATACCCAAGGAGGTTTACCATGCTTAAATTTCATAAAAAATTCCCCATCTTAGGATTCTTTTGGTTTTTATACGGTTTCATTGGCCTCATCTTTTTATTACTATTCCTTAATGTGTCATAACAGCGCGTATAAATATATGTTTAATGTGTAATTTCCATATAACAAAGAAAAAAGCATCCGTTATGGATGCTAATATTAATATTATTTTTTATTTAAATAACTTTTGAATTTTTCCATACTGCCATATACATGTTCAAATACCTCTGGCCAACGTCTTGCCTCATGTAGAATTTGTGAAATACTTTCTGCAAAGTGATAATTACCACGTTTCGCAGGAACTATTTCATAAATCCGTTGTTGGGGTACAGCCGAGATATACACATTTCTCGGCTGTACCCCTATTTGTCATGTTTTGAATGTATACTTTAATCAGTGGTTTTGCTGAAAACAATTAAATTACGATGAATTCAATAAAATAAAGAAAATGAAAGTAAACTTTTGGGTAAAAGTTTACTTTCGGGTTTTGAATCATTTATAGCTAATTTTGTAATAAATTTCTCAATATTGATATAGATGTTAAATCTGGGTTTTATATCGAAAATTAACAAAAAATATAATATCATAAAAATTAAGATGGTTTGTGTCACTTGTTTTTCCCTTATGCTTAAGATAAGATCATCCTCTCCGATCTTATCTTTTTTTGTGGATTTGTAACAAAAAAAGGAATCCTTATATATAATAAGGATTCTGCAACAGGAAATAACAACATATAAACAATAAAAAGAATTACTTATATTATAGTTTATATAGTAATAATATAATATTGAGAAATATTTACATAAGCCCAGTATGTATTACATAGCAAGTGTAGAGATTGCCTGTTTGTAAATTAGTTGTTGTTTACCATGAGCCATCATTAGGATGGTAAATTTATCTATTGTAAGGATTTGCCCACGTATTGGAACCCCACTCTTTAAAAATAAAGTGACTTCCTCTTTTTTACCTTTCAATTGTTCATACATGTCTTCTTGTGAATTGTGCATATCGTTTCCTCCTTTTTTATAATCGTATCATAAATTAATTGAAATGCTGTGTCTTATATGTATTTGCACAAAGGGTACGATTCATGCCACAAGTGCATAGTAAAAGGTGTCCCGCCCCATCGCTATCAAGCTAAGGTTTTATGCTGCCCCAAAAACAATAATTTTTTACATTTTTACTCTGGGGATGTCAATTTTACTATTTTTGGGGTATTTATTTTTACTAGCTTGATGGACATGTGGGGCGGTACTCCTTGTAAACCCTTAAGTATTTAAATATATAATTTAAATTATATCATTGTCTGATTATTGTTTTTTTATTACTTCGAATTTTCGGGAAAAATCCACTAATTAATAATGCCATAATCCACGCCATTATTAGAATAAAATTTATTGTATTGCCAGAATTTAAACTTAAAACCTTCCACAAATAGGAAGCGCAAAATACGAGCATAGCAGTAATAATAAGTAAAAATATCCTAACAACTAATCTGATGTAAGGTTTCTTCTCGTGCTTAATAATGAAGGTTCCTCTACCTTTGTACAATCTAATCACAAACAGCAGCAAATATACACCAAGTGTGGCTCCAATAACAATTGATATAATTGAGTTGTGTTTTCTCTGCTCAGCGAGAGAGAAGTAACTTTCAGGTAATTTTCCAGTTTCATATTCAATCCATGCGTGGTAAATATCCTGTCTTAAGTCTATACCATTTTCACTATTCGTAAGGATTACCAATCCATCCTTTGTATTAGGAATCAAACCATAAAAAGAATGCCAACCTCGATTGTCACCGGAATGATAAATTAATTTCCATTGATTAGATAACTTTTTTTCAAATACACCTAAACCATTCTCCCCTAATACCGGCTTTTGCATTTCCTCGACACGTTCACTTTTGATGACACCATAACCTTTATTTTTATAATTATTCGCATCCATGCTTGCAAGTATCAATGTCATCATATCGGCAACATTTGTCTTGAGACCTGCAGCAGCCTGTTCGGTAAATTGGTAACTAGGGAGTTCCTCTCCAAAATATCCATAGGCTTTCGAAAGATTAGGATTTTCAGGACGTTGTAGGAATGAACTAGATTTCATTCCTAAAGGTTTCATAATTTGTTCCTCCATATAACGATCAAAGGGCATTCCGGTAACCTCTTCGATAACAAGTTGCAAAATTGTATATCCACCACCAGAGTAAAGTGTTTCTGAACCGGGTTTTTTGGTAACCTCCACTGGCTCATTAAACCATCCTTTTCCAGACAAAGACTCCTCGATAGAATCAAGATGTTTCCCGGGTGCAACCCCAAGATATCCTTTATGTGCAGATAGCCCTGCTGTGTGGCTTAATAATCTTCTTATCGTGATTTCATTATTATTGAACTCTGAATTAGGTAATTTCCATTTGGTTAAAAATTTCCCAACGGGATCATCGAGTGATAAACGACCTTCGTCTGCAAGATGTAGGATTCCCCACGCTGTAAGGCTTTTAGATATGGAACCAGCCTGAAACAAAGTATCATCACTCACCGCTTTTTTTTTCTTTTTATCTACATAACCGTAGTTAAGTGTATAAGCAATACGACCCTCATGTACAATACCTATTGCAACACCTGGTACATTATAATTTTCCTGCCATTTTGGTACCTGTTCATCCATCTTTTTCTTGAAGTTCTCTACACTCCTATTAGTCAACGCACCCGATTCTGCCCTCACCACTTTCGTAAACCACGCTTCATTCGTAATTAATATGAAAATGATTAAACATAAAATACTTTTGAAAATTATCGATGCTTTTTGCCTATTCTTCATTTACTCCACTCCCCTTTTTTCAGAATATTCTCTCCGTCATTCAGAGTATCTCATTCGAATATCCAGTTCTATCGATTTTTATTACTTAACCTTACAAAATTGTAATAAAAATCAACAAAATTAATTACTCAGGGGGTTTTACTGTCCTTTATCCAAGGGGAATGAACTTAATCCACAAAATAGACATGAGGTTATTTTGTGTTTAAGTTAATGACCCTAAGATACTAGTTTAGTTGACCTGATAGCTATATTTCCATACCCCTAAAAATTTATAATAAAAAAAGACACCCTAAGGTGTCTTCCTGCGACTTGAACAATCTTAATTTTAATAATATGTATTGGACTCCCATCCGAATATTATTTTACTATGTTAAGTAATGTTTGGGTACCGCCAGCATTTTTGAAGAAAAACACGCTAAGCAAAAAATACAATAAGCTGCTCATATGGACAGCTCATTTACATAATTCTCGTTATTGGAAGTTATTTCAAACCTCTCCTTATTTGGAGAGAAGCACGATTCGCTCTCAATATTTTTTCTTTTTAAGTAAGTAAAGTCCTGTCAGATTAGCTCCTAGTGCAATGATACCTATAACAACAGAAACACTTAGAGAAACCACCTGATTTGGAATCAGATCAATAAGGTCTGTCGAAAGTAATATAATGGTTGCCAGCCATGTTAAACCGACAATGTAGAGCCAATTTGTTTTCTTTGCCATAACTTATTCACCTCTTTTCTCCATTGTACCAGTCAACAGAAAAGATTTGTACAAATTTGGATGAATAGGATATTCATGTAAAGTTAACATAACGTCCTATTATCGGTAGCAAGGACAAAGGCGTCCCCTTACTCTCACAAGGATACGCCTTTGTCTTTTCAATGAATCTATTGATTTTTTATACATTCCTATTTTGGCGCGCCTTTTGGTCTCCCCATTGTTCCCTATGTCTCCCGCTTTTTTGCATAAAATCTTTCATGCTCTTAGCGTGGTTTTTTTCCAAAATGCTGGCGATACCCCATGCCCATCAACCTAACAAAAATAAACTACCCCAAAACAAAAAAAGTGAGCTTAATTATCATAAATAAATATAGCGAGAAAAAATTTCGTTATGGGGGATCATCCGTTCTTTAAGTTGGCTCATTCATAAACTCTATATTTACCAGACAGGTCTTAACCTCGATGACAATTTACCTTCATTTGCTTCATAAACTAATTTTGTTAAATCTTCTTTGAGCATTTGCATTCGTTCAGCACCTATGTTTTCAATCCAGCGCCCCTCAATCTCAGTTAGTATCTTGTCTTTTGCTTTCATTACTAACCAGCCTCGTTCAGTCAAAACAATAATTTTCCCTCTCTTATCAGTGGGATGAGTTTGGCGCATTACATAACCACTTTTCTCAAGAAAATCCACCATTTTACTCACAGCTTGCTTTGTAATTCCTAAATATTCGGCTAGTTCTATACCTGTTGCTCCATCAGGGATGATACGTTTAAACATAAAACCATGTACAGGTCTAATATCTCCAAATCCCAATTCACTCAATTTGTCATGTAGTTCATTAATCGATGTACTAAATGAGAATGACAAAAGTGATGTAAGATCCAATTCACCAAATACTTGATGATTATTCATACATAAAACCTCCTTAAATAAAGTCAAATAAATTGACTTTATTTGAATCCCATTGTACTATACGCAATATAGTCAATCAAGTTTACTATATTGTTTTTGTTATAAAAGAAGTATGATTCATTAAAAAATCAATATACCATGGAGGTTCTATATGACTAACATTATTAAAATTAGAGCGAGTGTATTTATTCCAATGTCTTGGACTGAACCTATGAAGGATAGTCAAACGGGCAATATAATCGAATTCGAAGGCGATTCACGTGAATTTACGCCTTATGCTGTAAACACTATGCGTTCTAGAGTGGAACAAGAAGTAGTTGTAGATTTTTACAAAAAAGAAATTTTCTCATATGCGAATACTGGCATAACAACAGAAAAAGTCACAAATCCAGATGGTTCCATTCATAAAAGAACGGGAAAAGCGAGTACAGAAGGCATTTTGTGTACTGATATTGTATGGGGTTCTAATGATGTTAGGTTTCAAATGAGTGCTAGTGCTAACCAACCATTAAATGTATACGCACCTCCTGTTGACTATCTATTAACTGTACGTGTTCAAAAAGATGGTATTGTAGATATTCAAGGTGCACTTGATGGCTTCCCTTGTTTTGAATTTTATAAGCAAGTAAATTTTGGTCCATTTGAACAAATTTATACACATGATTTCAGAGAAACTGGTGATACTCCTGAAGCACTAGCTGGAGAAATGGAGTACAGTTTTAAAAAAATATTGTAAATTCAGTGCGGTGCCACATTGGCATCGAACCAAGATAAAGTAAATTCTTCGCAGTAAGTATGTCAGTACAATTCAAATGTATATTTTATCGCCCTATTTGTAACTTATGCAGTTATAAATAGGGCGATAAAAGGAAAAGTGAGGGAACATATACATGACTGTAAAAATTAAAGTTTATTCTGATTTTTTATGCGCATTTTGTTTTTTAGCAACAGGTCCTTTGGAGGAGGTTGTAAAGGAAAAAGATGTAGAAGTAGAATGGATGCCATTTGAAGTGCGTCCTAGTCCATCTCCGAAAATTGATCCACGGACACAACCTCGTGTTATGGCAGCTTGGAATTCATTTATTTATCCTACTGCTGAAAAATTAGGATTAGAAATAAAGTTACCACATTTTCGTTCGTATTCGCACCTTGCGTTTGAAGGTTACCAATTTGCAAAGGAACATGGAAAAGGAAATGAGTTTCACCATAGAGTGTTTATTGCACATTTCCAAGAGGAACAAAATATTGAAGCCATCGAAGTGTTAATAAAATTGGCGGAGGAAGTGGGACTTTCTCAGGGTGCATTTAAAGAAGCATTAGTATTAAGAAAATACCGAGAAATGCATCAAGTGGCTCTAAGACATGCCCATCAAGAAGCGCAAATTATGGCTGTTCCAACTGTCATTATTGGTGACGAAGTCATTCAGGGATTTGCTAGCAAAGAAAGATTGACAAAGGTGATTGATCAAGAATTAGAAAAGGGTAAAGAGAATGAATTAGATGGACTGCAATGTAATGTATATCGAGATTGTTAATGCTATAAATACTTAATGATTCATATTAGGGTATTTTTATTTGTTAGCTTGATGGGCATGTGGCGGTCCCTTTTATGATGTTGTTGAGGAAAGAAAAATGTAGACTATTGATTTTGTAATTTGGTTTTTATTAAACATTACGGTACGTGAAATTATTATGTACTGTAATGAAAAAGCCCCCATAAATCTTACACCTATGAGAGCTGCCTAAGGGTATTTCATATTCGACTTAGTTCTATTGTAACAGGCTTTCACCATACACGAGAAACATAATGATCCAGAAACTGACGATCATAACAAGAAATTCTTTACACCTATGCTGAAAGGAAATACGACCTTCTTCCATTCTACACGCTCCTTATCTACATCTTTTTATATGTTATGTTAAAATGTAGAGGAAAGAAATCCGCCAATTTCTTTCCTAGACGGTCACTCATGACTTTGCTCTTCGTTTGCTTTTGCAAATGAAGAGCTTTTATTTTGCATACTTATACTTGCTTTCCATTCCGATACAGCAATCTTCATTTTTCATTCCTCCATTAATTAAATTTGTTATTTATATAGACTATAAGTTCCAGTTATAAATTTTTCTGTAAAAAGACAATAAAGTTATTTAATTTTAAATCCTAAAACAAGCATAACCCCGTTCTAAATTTAGGACGGGGTTAAAATATAGTTGTTTAATTTTCGATATAAGATACTTCACTGTACTTAAAAATATAACAATAAAGTCGTTTGAAAATCTAAGGTTTATTCAACAATAGCGCCCGATTGTTGAACTTTCAAAACTTAGAACGGTAACCGGTTAGCTACCAAGTATCACCAAGAAGGTGGAGGCCATTCTCCAATTAGTTGCCGAATCAGTGCTACCTGTCCGGTATGATAACTGTTGTGTGCCATAAGAGTGGCTAAAATGTCACCACGAGTCCTTTCCAGTCTCGCATCTTTCAGTTCCTTTAAATCTTTTCTTGCTTCGTTTTCTGCTTCCTTTAGCCCCTTACTGAATAGAAAAAGAGTGTCACTCCACTCGGTTTTATTTGACGGAGCTGTTTCATCGGGCCATGAGTCTTCGTCATGTTCTGGATGATTGGGCACCCTACCTTTAAGGTAGGCAAGATAGAAGTCTTGCCAAAAAATCATATGGTTTAGAATCTGCCACACTGAATATGGACAGTTTTCGGGTTTTTCCCCAGCCATCTCCCACCGTAAACCCTCAAACACCTCCAAGGGGTCAACATGAGCATTTTCCCCATGTAACCCGTTTTCAAAGAAATAAGATGACATAAGCATTCCCCCACTTTTACAAAATTGAACAAACTTTTTTCACTCAACAAAATGACCGATTCTTTCGACCTTTCCACTGTTTCTAAGGTTTCTTGTGCTTTTTTGTAATTTTACCAGAATAAATAACAGAAAATTGAAAACTTTATGTTTCTAATTCAGTATAACAAATGTTCCACATTCTGGCCCGATTGTTGAATAACATGACTGGTGTTTTTTAAACAACTTTATTATGTTTTAAACGACTTTATTGTAAATTAAACAACTTTATTATCTCTGTACACATTCCTCCATATTTTCAAGTAAAGAGATTAATGATTCTGGACAATTTGGATATTTCGTCCTTAATATATTAATATCCCCTTTAGTAGCACCGTATGCTTTATTTAATGCTTCGAGATCAGCTGTTGATAATGCTGCTTTCAAACCGTTTGAAAATTTATATTTGCTTATTTTGTCCTCCCAATAATCAAATATATATTTTTTTAGTCTATATACCTAACATAAATAAGATTTGATCTTTAACCGTTATCACATCTAATTTAATTAGTACCATTACGCTCTACCTCTTCTCGATTAAAGTATTGGTCTAATAACTCTTTACCTGTTTTGATTGTCACATAGTACTCTCCATCGTATAGCTTACCTTCTGATGGTTTATGGAAATCTTCGTATTTAGGGAAGTCTTCATTCTCTTCAAATGATTTCTTTGCAGCTTCCATGTCGTCTGCCTCTATTTTAGCAAACAATCTACCTATACCAAATAACCCATCATCATCAATACTTTCTTCTACAAGATAGTGTTCCTCTTCCTCTATAGGTGTCATTTTACTTTTTCTAACAGAATATAGATGACCCGTTTCTTCTTCCTTTACCATAATAAAAATCCAACCAACTCTTACAACTGTACAAGGTTCTAATCCTAATAGTGTATAAGCAACTACCTTTTGGTCTTTCACAAATTTCCCCATCTTACATACCCCTTAAATTGTTTATTTTATTCTGTTTAAAGGTCAAAATATTTTCAACGTGATGATACATATCTATAACCATATAAAACAGTAATTCCCTTTACTACAATTGTATTACATAAAGGCAATCCTCAACAATCCATATATTAAACATCCTTTAGCTGTAATTTCAGCAATAGCTATAATAAAAACAGGCTTTGATTTAGGTTCCTTTTTATATTTTATAGCAACTTTCTTCAAGCCTTCGCGACTTTATTATAATCATCGCATCATTTTTCAAAACATCGTGACTTTATTTAAAAGCGACAGTAGTTATATAAAAACTATACATTAACCAACATCAATAACATGATTCTTTTTGTTTAACAAGATATTCAATTTATAGCTTTTGAATAAAGTTTGAATAAAATTACCTATTTACTCTTTATTTAAATGTTTTCTTTTTTCCCGTTGCAACGTGCTTACACTAATCCCTGTTATTTGCTCTACTTTCCTGTAAGATTCGCTTTTTAATAATTTAAGAGCGTAATCCAATTTCTCTTTACTATATTTCTTTGGTCGTCCTTCTTTAAAATTAGGATTCAACTTAGCAATTGCTTTTCCTTCTTGTGTTCGTTCTACAATCATATCTCTTTCAAATTCAGCAAATGCACTCATGATGTTAAACATCAATCTACCGGTTGGTGTATCTTCCACTATTCCCATGTTGAGTATGTGAACTTTGACCCCTTTATCAAATAACATTTTTATCGTTTGGATTGCATGCTCAGTCGAACGTGCAAAACGATCTAATTTTGTTACAACAAGTGAGTCTCCTTTTTCTAGTACAGAAAGTAATTCTTGGAATTTAGGCCGATCAAATTTTGTACCCGTAAATTTTTCAGAGTAAATTTTCTTACAGTCCTCTTTTTCTAACATTTGAATTTGGGATTCCAAATCCTGGTTTAATGTACTCACCCTAGCATATCCATATTTAACCAAAACATCACCTTTTCTACGTTCACTTTTGACCATAAGTTTTGATGCAGGTCAATGTATTGATCTTATCACATTGCAATAACATGTTCAAAACTTTAGAAGTTATGATTATTATAAAACCAATTTAGAGGAACTAAAAAATCCGATTTCTAAATTCTTTAGAAATCGGATTTTTATTGACATGATTTACTCATATGATCTGTTTAGTCTTTGGTTGTTTTATTTCGAATTATCTGCATAAATTCACTAAGATTGTTGCTTTGGATATTTCTGATGCCCACTCTTTCATTTTTATTCCAAAAAAGTATACTGGATACACCAAATAAATTCTTTTTTTCTTTCAATTTCGATAGGTTTTCATAAAAATATTCATTAATCCATGCATCACCAACTAAATCAGGCCCGTAAAAAAATAATCTTTTATTTGTAGCAACTAGTACTCCAGGACGTACAGGATGCCGATATTCAAAAATGTCTAAAGAACCATGTAAAACATCTAAAACTTTTTCATCTGAAGATAATATTGTCTTGGCTCGGTCTAATAAATTTTGCATTGTAGGACTCCTTTATTATCTAATATAAAACAATTATATCTGAAAATTTATATAATTCAAAACTAATCATTCTAATATCTAATTAATTTGCGGGTGGTGTCAGTTATAATGGTACTACCCCTATAAAAGCTGTATCTAAAAGATCGTTAAAAATGACCTTTTAGATACAGCTTCTTGTTTTAGTTTTGTAAGTGGCTCCAAAAAGAAAGAATCGTTGCCGTACCCCTTTATGAACAGAGGATAAAACTCAATAAGAGAATATTAATATTCAATTTTTATATAAAAAAAATAAGCTCCGAAGAGCTTATTTTAATAATAATATCAACG
>NZ_MACH01000127.1 GCF_001884065.1 Bacillus proteolyticus | reverse complement strand
GATACCGCTGCTAGATGCCGCTGCGGTTGTAGCTGACGCGGCGCCGCGTGTATCATTTGATTCATACATTTGAGGTGGTATCATCTGTTGAGGATATTGCTGCATGTATGGTTGATATTGTTGTGTATATTGTTGGTGGTGGGGCTGTTGCTGTTGATATTGGGGCGGCGGTTGTTGGTACATCATCGGTGGCCCTTCCATTTGTCGATAAGGAGGGACCATTTGCATGAAAGGTTCGGTTGGATCGTGTTTTTTAAAGAGTTTAGCAAGGAAACCTTTCTTTTTTTGAGCCATCGGTGGTAGTTGTGGAATCGGATATGGTGTGTAAGATTGTTGTCCTCGATTCGGATACATTTGTCTTGCAGGGGATTTCGGAAACATGTGGGAAATCCTCCTTTCTTCAGTTAGGTATATACACATACAATATGCAATAAGAGGGAAGAAGGTTAGTTTTTGAAGTGAAAACCTAAACTAAAGATGGATTTTACTTGTAGATTTCGATATAATGTAGACTTGACTGATTTGTGCGCGCAGTAGAAATTTAGAAAGAAGGTGTAACTTATGACACAACAAACTTTTACACAGTATGATTTTAAACCATTTTTAATAGATGCAGTTCGTGAACTACGCTTTTCAGAGCCGACAGGAATTCAACAGAAAATTTTCCCGGTTGTGAAAAAAGGTGTAAGTGTAATTGGACAATCCCAAACAGGTTCTGGGAAAACACATGCATACTTACTTCCTACATTAAACAGAATTGATGCAAGTCGTGAAGAAGTTCAACTTGTTATTACAGCGCCTACTCGTGAGTTAGCACAACAAATTTACGAAGAAATCGTGAAATTAACAAAGTTCTGTGCAGAAGATCAAATGATTACAGCACGTTGCTTAATTGGTGGAACTGATAAACAACGATCAATTGAAAAGTTGAAAAAACAACCTCATATTGTAGTTGGAACACCAGGACGTATTAAAGACTTAGTAGAAGAAAAAGCGCTATTTGTTTATAAAGCAAATACTATTATTGTCGATGAAGCAGATTTAATGCTTGATATGGGATTCATTCAAGATGTAGATAAAATTGCAGGACGTATGCCTAAAAACTTGCAAATGCTAGTTTTCTCTGCAACAATTCCTCAAAAATTAAAACCATTTTTGAAGAAATATATGGAGAATCCAGAGCATATTCATATTAATCCGAAACAAGTTGCGGCTGGAAATATTGAGCATTATTTAGTGCCTTCTAGACATCGTAACAAAATTGATTTAGTGAACAAGATGTTGCTTCAATTTAAGCCGTATTTAGCAATTGTTTTCACTAACACGAAGAAAATGGCAGACCAAGTTGCTGATGGATTAACAGAGCGTGGCCTAAAAGTTGGACGAATTCACGGGGATTTATCACCACGTGATCGTAAAAGAATGATGAAACAAATTCGTGATCTTGAATTCCAATATATTGTTGCGACTGATTTAGCAGCACGCGGTATTGATATTGAAGGAATTAGTCATGTTATTAACTATGAACTTCCATCAGATTTAGATTTCTTCGTTCACCGTGTTGGAAGAACTGCACGTGCGGGTCATTCAGGTATTGCAGTGACAATTTATGATCCAGCAAATGAAGAAGCTTTAGATAGTTTGGAAAAACAACGTCATATCGAGTTTAAGCATGTAGATTTACGCGGAGATGAGTGGGCGGATTTAGGTGACCGTCGTCGTCGTAAGAGCCGTAAAAAACCAAATGATGGGCTAGATGTTATGGCAACAAAGGTTGTTAAAAAGCCGAAGAAAGTAAAACCAAACTATAAACGAAAACTTGCAACAGAACGTGATAAAGTTAAGAGAAAATATAGTAATAAAAAAAGATAAGGGATTTTCCCTTATCTTTTTTTATCCCGCTATTTGTGAGAGTATATAATCAATAAGGATAGAAAAATATTGATTAAAGTTTCGCCTAATCCAGTTAAGTTAAATATAGAGTATAGCTTGTTTAAATAGTCATATAAATTTGTGTAGTGCCTTTTTTGCGAACAAACAATTCACTACATGTTTCTACAAATTATGCTATCATTATATCTATTGTATATTGAAGAGGTGATTGTATGTTAAAGATTGGATCTCATGTTTCAATGAGTGGTAAGAAGATGTTATTAGCAGCAAGTGAAGAGGCTGTTTCATACGGTGCAACGACGTTTATGATTTATACAGGTGCACCGCAAAATACACGAAGAAAACCAATTGAGGAATTAAAAATAGAAGCAGGAAGAAAACATATGGAACTAAACGGTATTGAGGAAATTATCGTACATGCGCCATATATTATTAATGTTGGGAATACGACGAAGCCAGAAACATTCCAATTAGGTGTAGACTTCCTTCGCATGGAAATTGAAAGAACATCGGCATTAGGTGTGGCGAAACAAATCGTTCTTCACCCAGGTGCGCACGTTGGTGCAGGAGCGGATGCTGGTATTCAACAAATTATTAAAGGGCTTAATGAAGTATTAACGCCAGAACAGACGGTTAACATTGCGTTAGAAACGATGGCGGGAAAAGGAACAGAATGCGGTCGTAGCTTTGAAGAAATTGCAAAGATTATTGATGGTGTAAAATATAATGAGAAGCTATCAGTATGCTTTGATACGTGTCATACGCACGATGCAGGATATGATATTGTAAATGACTTTGACGGTGTATTAAACGAATTTGATAAGATTGTTGGTATTGATCGTTTGCAAGTACTTCATATTAATGATAGTAAAAATGTACGCGGCGCAGGAAAGGACCGTCATGAAAATATCGGTTTCGGTCATATCGGTTATAAAGCGTTGCATCATATCGTGCATCACCCGCAGTTAATGCACGTACCAAAAATTCTTGAAACGCCATATGTAGGTGAAGATAAAAAAGATAAGAAGCCGCCATATAAATTAGAAATCGAAATGCTGAAAAATGGTACTTTTGATGAAGGAATTCTTGAGAAAATTAAAGCGCAATAAGAAATAAGGAGGGGATTTCCCCTCCTTATTTTAATAGTTGCTGAAATAAAGTATTAACTTGTTGGGCAGTGGCAGGAGAAGTTACCTTTGCGATTTGTTTTAAGAGATCTAGTCGCTCATTATTATCGTAAATGTTAATGTTTTTTCCTTTCATAAGTAAAACAATTTGATCAGCTTGTGCGGGTGTAATTGGAACTTCATATTCTTTGCTATATTTTAATAGCTCTTTTGTAGAAATATGGTTTAATTTTTTATTAACAATTTGTTTGATGAGGTTCATCGTGTTGTCCTCCTTCACACGTTCTACTATCGAAATATATGTGCACATAGCTTGTATATATTCTTATAGAGTTTCGTTTTTTCCATGAGAAAAAGAAGCTTATGCTATAATATAAGAACAAAACTATAGATAAAGAGTATAAGGAGGACTTATGGAGAAAAAGCAACATCGAAAAGAAAGTGTTATTCATCTTGTATATCGTTTAGTTATGATTGTCTTTGGGGCAGCGTGTGCAGCGGTAGCGATTGAACTGTTTTTAATGCCAAATAAAATTATCGATGGTGGAATTATTGGTATTTCTCTTATATTAGATTATCTTACTCCTAATATTTGGTGGTTAAGTTTTTCTACTTTAGTTGTTATCCTCAACATTCCTTTTATGTACTCCGGGTATAAGCAAATTGGAAAAACATTCATGTTATCTTCAGCATTTGGAATTGTAGCTTTAGCATTTATTGAATCAACGTTGCATGCTATCCCACCATTTACAACAGAGCCGATTTTAGCAACAGTTTTTGGTGGTCTTATTTTAGGGCTTGGTGTAGGACTTGTTATTCGTCATGGTGGATCAATGGACGGAACAGAAATTATGGGGATTTTATTAACGAAGAAATTACCTTTCTCTGTTGGTGAATTTGTAATGTTTGTGAATTTATTCATTTTTGCATGGGCAGCATTTGTATTTGGTGTCGAACAGGCGATGTATTCTGTTATGACGTACTATATCGCATTTAAAACAATTGATACAGTAATTCAAGGATTAGACGAAACGAAAGCGGTTTTAATAGTGTCAGATCAATATGAAGAAGTATCAAATGCAATTTTACACCGCCTTGGCCGTGGAACAACAAAACTTGTTGCTAAAGGTGGCTATACAGATAAAGAAAAAGAAGTTATTTATGCAGTTGTAACGCGTCTTGAAGTGACGAAGTTAAAGTCGATTGTGCATGAAATTGATGAAAATGCCTTTGTTACGATTATGAGTACGCAAGAGACGAATGGCGGTAAGTTTAAATCAGCGATTCACTAAAAAATTAATTACAATATCTTTCGAAAGCAGAGAAATTTTCTCTGCTTTTTGTTATAATAGTAAGGTTTCTGGAAATAAGGAATATATTTTGGGCAGATTGGTTTACAACTATAATAAGCTGTACTATAATTCAAATAGAGATAAATCGGAATCATTCTGAATTAAAATAGGTGATGTGTAATGAATAATATATTAGAAATAGAAGGACTTACGTTTCGGTATGAAGATCGAAATGTGTTAGAAGATATTAATTTGCAAGTTCCGAAGGGAGCTTTTTTAGGTTTAGTTGGACCGAATGGTTCAGGGAAATCGACTTTACTTAAATGTTTATTGGGTGTTTTAAAGCCGAAGCAAGGAAGTATTAGATTGTTTGGCATTGATAGTAAAAAATTTAAAGAGTGGAATAAAGTTGGTTATGTATCTCAAAAGGCAAATAGCTTTAACTCAGGTTTCCCGGCGACTGTCTTTGAAGTTGTTTCAATGGGACTTGTTTCCAAAAAAGGTCTTTTTCGCTTCTTTACGAAAGACGATAAGGCGAAAGTAGAAAAAGCGATTGCTGATGTAGGGATGAGCGAGTTTCAAGGTCGCAACATTGGAGAGCTTTCTGGTGGACAGCAACAACGTGTATTTATTGCTCGTGCACTTGTAAGTGATCCGGAATTACTTATTTTGGACGAGCCTACTGTTGGGATTGATGTGAAAAATGTGGAAAGCTTCTATGAGATACTAGAGGATTTAAACAAAAGGCTAGGGATCACGTTAATTCTTGTTACGCACGATATGGGTGCTGTAACAGAGAAGGTGACGCATGTTGCATGTTTAAATCAGCATCTACATTTCCATGGGAATGTAGAGAAATTCCGAGAGTTAGAAGATGCCGAAATGTCGATTTTATATGGACATCATGTTCATCGCTTAGAACATGAACATGGGCATCACGGGAGGATATAATGATACAGGATTTTTTACAATATGATTTTTTACGTAATTCTTTATACGCTGGTGTTTTAATAGGGCTTGTCGCACCACTTATCGGCGTGTTCGTTGTAATTCGTCGTATGTCGCTTATTGCGGATGCATTAAGTCATGTGACGTTATCGGGAATTGCAGCAAGTTTATTACTTGAAAAGACAATCTTTACCGGTGGGTTTTTAAACCCCTTATATATGGGAATGCTTTTTTCAATCGGTGGAGCATTGCTAATTGAAAAATTACGTACTGTATATAAACATTATCAAGAATTAGCAATTCCGATTATACTTTCAGCAGGGATGGGGATTGGAGTTATCTTCATTTCACTTGCTAATGGATTCAATACGGATTTATTTAGTTATTTATTTGGTAGTGTAAGTGCTGTGACAAGTGCGGATTTAATTATTATTGGTATAGTAGCAATTGTAGTTATTATAACGATTGTTTTATTATACAAAGAGTTGTTTTTACTATCATTTGATGAGGAATACGCTGTATCAACCGGTTTGAGTGCAAAGTGGATTCACTTTATTTTCATTATATTAGTTGCTCTTGTAATTGCGGTATCAATGCGGGTTGTAGGTGTTCTTCTCGTATCATCTTTAATGACGTTACCAGTTGCAGCAAGTATTCGTATTGCAAAAGGATTTAAACAAACAATTTTCTTTTCCATTTTATTTGGTGAAATTGCAGTAATTGGTGGAATGTTTGCTTCGTATCAACTTGATCTAGCACCAGGTGGTACAATCGTTATGATAGCGGTTCTTATTTTAATCGGTGCGATTTTATGGAAGAAGAAAAAAACTGCATAAAGTAGGGATAGGTATGAATCTAACAGAAGCTTTACGCCTAATGAAGGAAAAAGGATATAAACATACGGGGAAAAGGGAAGAGATGCTAAGATTATTCGCGGCACATAATCGTTATTTAACTGCGAAAGACGTTTTAGAGCATATGAAGGATGATTATCCAGGACTTAGTTTCGATACGATTTATCGTAACTTAACGGTATTCGCTGAAATTGGAGTTTTAGAGCAAACGGAATTAAATGGTGAAAAACATTTTCGTTTTACGTGCTCTATTATGGAACATCATCATCATTTTATTTGTTTAGATTGTGGTGGTACGAAAGAAATCACTTCTTGCCCAATGGATTTTATGAATAAAGATTTTAAAGGTTATGAGGTAACGGGACATAAGTTCGAAATATATGGTCGTTGTCCAAAATGTGCAAAATGAGAAAACTCGTCGGTTATTAACTGACGAGTTTTTAATTTAAATGTAAAAAGGTTGCTCACAAAAATTGTGGGCAACCGTCTTTTTTATTGTTCTTGTTTTTCTTTTTCTTTTTCTCGTTCGGCAGCCATTTCAGCAGCGATTACATCAATTTCTTTTTTCAGTTCTTCTACCATAGTTTCTTCTGGTACTTTACGAACAACTTGCCCTTTACGGAATAATAAACCTTCTCCGCGTGCACCAGCAATACCGATGTCAGCTTCACGAGCTTCACCAGGACCGTTTACAGCGCAGCCAAGTACCGCAACTTTAATTGGAACTTGAAGTGTAGAGATATATTCTTCTACTTCATTAGCGATGCTAATTAGGTCAATTTCAATACGACCACAAGTTGGACAAGAAATAAGTGTTGCGGCATTAGATGCAAGACCGAATGACTTTAATAGTTCACGTGCAACCTTTACTTCTTCCACTGGATCAGCACTTAAAGAAATACGTAGTGTATTTCCGATACCTTTATTTAAAATTGCTCCAAGACCAGCAGCGCTTTTTACAGTTCCAGCAAACAAAGTTCCTGATTCTGTAATACCTAAATGTAATGGATAATCAAAAGCGCGAGCGGCTTTTTCATATGCTTCAATTGCTAAGTTAACATCAGAGGCTTTCATTGATACGATAATATCGTGGAAATCTAAGTCCTCTAAAATTTTAATATGGTGCAGTGCGCTCTCGACCATACCATCAGCAGTTGGGTATCCATATTTTTCTAAAATGTGACGTTCTAATGAACCTGCATTTACGCCGATACGGATTGGAATGCCACGCTCTTTCGCTGCGTTTACAACAGCTTCTACTTTATGGCGACGTCCAATATTACCTGGATTGATACGTACTTTATCAATGCCGCCTTCGATTGCTTTTAAAGCAAGGCGATAATCAAAATGAATATCAGCAACAAGTGGAATGTTGATTTGTTTTTTAATATCAGCAATAGCATTTGCTGCGCGCTCGTCTGGAACAGCAACACGAACGACTTGACAGCCTGCTTCTTCTAAACGTTTAATTTCAGCAACTGTAGCCTCAACATCATGTGTTTTTGTTGTCGTCATACTTTGTATAATTAATTCATTGTTACCGCCAATTGTTAAATTACCGACTTTAACTGGACGTGTTTTTGTACGATGAGTCATTTCATTCACGAATAGATCGCTCTCCTTATAAAAGAAGTTTCTTATTTTAGTCCCTTACATCAATGATAGTATGTGTGAGAAAGGGCTATAGAAACCAAAGTACTCGGTTTCACTTTTACTATTGTATCAGCGCCTTTATGTAATTGACAAGGATTAAGTGATGGCTTATTGATATAACGGGAATTTATAAGACTTTCCAACTTGGATTTTTGTAGCAGATGTATTTTTATTTAATTGTTTAAAATCATCAATTACTTTTTCAATAGAAGGAATTTTTTTCTTATTGATCGCTTCTGTAATAGAAAGGACTGTATCACCAGTTTTTACTTCAATTGCTTTATAAGCTGTATCCGTTTCTTTTTCTGTTTCTTTCTCTTTATTCTGCTTTGTATCTGTATTTTCTTTTTTTATCGTTTCGGCAGCTGTTGTTTTTTTGTATGAACTTAACATCGGTAAAGTACCGATTTTAATGTCGTAATAAAATATATAACCGAGGACAAGCACGAATAAGAGTACACCTAATCTCTTCATATCCTTCACTCCTTTGCTAGGAATATATGCTTGTCCAAAAAAAAAATGCCTATTTAGGCATTTTTTTATAGTTCTTGTTTATCTTTTGGTTTTGGAACTTCTTTAATTGTTAAGTATAGAACGATTAAAACAACTGCAATGTAAATGAATGTTGCTCCAGGTACGTTTATTTTGAATAAATCCATAACCATAAAGAAGATTGTTGGAATTGTGTAGCTGTAAGCAGTTAACGTCCAAACTTGTTTATAAGATAATTTGCGTTGACCGCTCATTGCAGAACCGATGAAGGCAAGTAATGTAACTCCTACAAAGGTAATAAATAATTGGAACAAGTACAGTAAGAACCCAATAACGAATAGTAAGATTGGATAAATACTGTCAAATAACGAAATGAAATCTTGTAAATCTTTCTTCTCAAGAGATGCACCTAATAAGTCATTATAAGAGTATGTTTGTGGTTGGCCATTTCCCATGGAGACTACTTTATCTTTTAAAACAAATAAACCTGTTTTATTTTGATATTTTTCTAAGTCTGTTGAATTTGGATCAAATACGAAAAGGGCATTTCCATCTTCTTTTTCGATAGGTTGGTCAATATCAGCTGTTAGTTCGCCATTTTCAATTTTGAAATCAGGTAAATCTTTTTCGATCACTTTATTTACCATGTTAACACCATCTTGAATAACGCTACCGTACAAGAAAGTTCTTGGAATAGTAGTGATTAGGCAAAGAAGCATAATATACAAAATGGTTTTACCGATTTTTTGAAAACGGAAAAGCGCCATATCTTTAGGCGAATATACGCTTTTTGCTAGCTGTGTAAAAATGGACATAGATTCACTTCCTTTATGTATGTATAAAATCATTGTAACGTACGAATCTAGAGAAGCTCAAGATATATTATCTTTACATATAGTAGAAGGGACTAAAGTTCTTCTTACTTAATTTTCTTCTTTTAGGAGAGAAAAATACAATTGACACTTTTCTTTTGTATATGGTAAATTTATCTTACATTTCTCAAACGATATAGCCAATGGGAATTTAGTTATTTTTAATGTTACATACATAATTGTGGACCCTTAGCTCAGTTGGTTAGAGCAGACGGCTCATAACCGTCCGGTCGTAGGTTCGAGTCCTACAGGGTCCATATCCATTTCGCATGTTTATTATGTCAGCAGGAAGCTTCCTTGTAGAAGGAAGCTTTTTTTACGGATATATGAGCATTTTAATTGAAAAGAAGTGGGAATTTTGCTACTTTAATGATAGCAAGATAATGTGATTTATTTGTTTGCACCCTATGGCAATTAGGGTAGAATGAAGTTGTATGTCACATATATAGTGACAATACATAAACCGGGAGGAATATAACAATGGCAAAACACGAATTACCAAATTTACCTTATGCGTATGATGCTTTAGAACCTCACTTTGATAAAGAAACAATGAACATCCATCATACAAAACATCACAACACGTATATTACAAACTTAAACGCTGCTTTAGAAGGTCATGCAGAATTAGCTGATAAAAGCGTTGAAGAATTAGTAACAAACTTAAACGAAGTACCTGAAGCAATCCGTACAGCAGTACGTAACAATGGTGGCGGACATGCTAACCATACATTCTTCTGGACAATCCTATCTCCAAACGGCGGAGGACAACCAGTAGGCGAACTTGCAACTGCGATTGAAGCGAAATTCGGTAGCTTCGATACATTCAAAGAAGAATTCGCAAAAGCTGGCGCAACTCGCTTCGGTTCTGGTTGGGCTTGGTTAGTAGTAAACAATGGTGAGTTAGAAGTAACAAGCACTCCAAACCAAGATTCTCCGATAACTGAAGGTAAAACTCCAGTTATCGGTTTAGATGTTTGGGAGCATGCTTACTACTTAAATTACCAAAACCGTCGTCCTGACTACATCGGTGCATTCTGGAACGTTGTAGATTGGAACGTTGCTGAAAAACTTTACCAAGAAGCAAAATAATTAAAGTTAATACAGCTAAAAAAAGCTAGAAGTTTTCTCCTAGCTTTTTTCTATGCTCTCCTTTTACATAATTGAGCTTGTCTTTGGAAGACTAGAACATGAAGTAAAGGAGAGTTGTGTATGAAGTGGAAACATGTAATTGGTGATGTTGAAGTGAATCGGGATTTAGTATTATTGCTCGTTATAGGCGGTTTATACACGCTCGCAATTTCTTTATCAAATACGTTTGTAAACATTTATTTATGGAAGCAAACACAAAATTATGTAAATCTGGGCTTGTATAATTTGGCCAGCGTTGTATTACAGCCTCTAACATTTCTTGTGGGCGGGAAATTAGCGAAACGTATTGATCGTTCGATTTTATTGCGAATAGGTGTAGGCACGTTAGCTGTTTTTTTTATCGTCGTTTTAGTAGCGGGAAAAAGTGCATCTCACTATATTTTACTAATGGGAGCTCTTTTGGGAGTTGGTTATGGATTTTATTGGCTTGCATTTAACTTGTTGACTTTTGAGATTACAGAACCAGAAACAAGAGACTTTTTTAACGGTTTTCTCGGACTTCTTACATCGTTCTCTGGAATGATTGGGCCAATTGCAGCCGGATATACAATTTCACGTATGGAAAAATGGAGTGGTTATACGGTCGTTTTTTTCCTCTCGTTAATGCTATTTGCGATTGCGGTTGTTTTAAGCTTTTTTTTATCAAAGAGAGAATGTGAAGGGCGCTATGAAATTGTACAAGTATTGAAAGAGCGGCAAGTTGATGAAAACTGGGGAAGAATTACGCGCGCTCATTTCTTCCAGGGTTTGAGAGAAGGAACGTTTATTTTCGTTATTTCGGTATACGTCTATTTAGCATCTGGTAGCGAGTTAGCGTTAGGGAAATATAGTTTAGTGAACTCTGCAGTATCATTTGTATGCTATTATTTAGTTGCCCGCATGTTAAAGAAGGAATGGCGAAAAAAAGCCATTTTACTCGGTGGTATTATTTTATATGCGGTCGTATTTTTAGTTATTTTCAATGTTACATATACGAAATTACTTATTTATGCAGCATGTATTGCGGTTGCATATCCTATTTTACTCGTTCCGTACGGATCCATGACATACGATGTAATTGGTAGAGCAAAACAGGCGAGAGAATGGCGTGTAGAATATGTAGTAGTCAGGGAATTATGGTTAAATGCTGGAAGAATTTGTTCCATCTTAAGTTTTTTATGTGCTGTCATATTCTTTCCTCCTGAAAAAAGTTTACCTTTTTTACTATGTATTTTAGGAGCTGGACATTTTCTTATTTATTTTGCAGTTAAAAATGTCAAATATGATGAGGGAAATGTGAACAAAACCAGCGTTGGAGCACAAGGAACAGCGCAGAATCAAACTGAACCAGAAGGTTAACTTATCGTGTGTTTTATGCTAGAATAGAAAAAGATGTAAGACAGCAGTGAGGACACCTGTATGAAGGTGTCCCTTTCACATTACATAGCTGTTGGTAGAGGGGGTTTGTATGAGCAAGAAGCAGAAAAAGAACCAGACAAAGACAAAGACCCACGTTCCCTTTCGGTTAAACGTGTTGTTTTTTTGCGTGTTTTTAATGTTCTCCGCGGTTATTGTAAGGCTTGGATACGTACAAATTGTTCGTGGTGAGGAATATAAAAATGAAGTTGAGAAGAAAGAAAATTCAACGATAAGTAATCCTGTACCGCGTGGGAAAATATTTGATCGTAATGGAGAAGCGGTCGTAGATAATGAGCCTATTCGTACAATTACATTTACAAAAATGAAGGGATCAACTGCAGCAGATCGCTTAGAAACGGCGAAAAAGTTAGCAGATTTAATTGAGGTCCCAACAGATAAGTTAACGGATCGCGATAAAAAAGATTATTGGCTTGCTTTACATAAAGAAGAAGCAGAAGCAAAAATCTCAAAAAAAGATCGTGAAGAGTTTAAAACGAATAAAATTGACGATAAAGAACTAGATGAACGTCAACGAAGCCGTGTAACAGAAGAAGAGATTAATCAACTGTCGCCAAAAGATTTAGAAATATTGGCGATCAAAAGCAAGATGGAAAGCGGATATGCAATGACGCCGCAAATCGTTAAAAAAGGTGCAACAGAAGAAGAATACGCGATTATTAGTGAAAATTTGGCGAAATTGCCAGGTGTAGATACAAATGTCGACTGGGAACGAAAATATAAGTATGATGATATGTTCCGAAGTGTACTTGGTGGTGTAACGACTTCTGATGAAGGATTACCGAGAGAAAGATTAGATTACTATCTTGTTCGCGATTATAATCGTAACGATCGTGTAGGAAAAAGTTACCTTGAGCAACAATATGAAGATAGCTTACACGGTACAAAAGCTGAAGTAAGAAATGTTACAGATAAAGATGGAAATATTTTAGAAACTATTAATGTGTCACAAGGACAACGAGGCAACGACCTGAATTTAACAATCGATATGGAATTACAAAAGCGCGTAGAAGAAATTCTTGCGAAAAACTTAATGAGATTTAAAGGGAGCGAACCTCTTTTAGACCGTGCATTCGTTGTAATGATGAACCCTAAAAATGGTGAAGTTTTATCTATGGCGGGGAAACAATTAGTAAATGAAGGCGGTCAAACGCAAGTGAAAGATTTCGCATTAGGAACGATGACGAGTTCTTATCCGATGGGTTCAACTGTCAAAGGTGCGACAGTACTTACGGGATATCAAACTGGTGCAATTCAACCTGGAGCTGTACAGTTAGATGAACCAATTAAATTAAAAGGGACACCTACGAAGTCATCTTGGAAAACGATGGGGTATATTAATGACCTTACAGCGTTAAAAATGTCTTCTAACGTTTATATGTTTAAAACAGCGATGAATATCGCTGGTGTTCCATACGTACGAGGTGGTACGTTAGATATACCACAAAAAGCATTTGATACGATGCGTTACTATTTTGGGCAGTTTGGGCTTGGTGTAAAAACAGGAATTGATTTGCCAAATGAAACTGCTGGTCAAATGGGTAAAGGAAATCAACCAGGTTTCTTATTAGATTTATCAATCGGACAGTATGATACGTATACACCGCTTCAATTAGCACAATATATTTCGACGATTGCAAATGGTGGATATCGTATGCAACCGCAAGTTGTAAAGGAAATTCGCGAGCCATCGGCGAAGCCAGAAGAAGTTGGAAAAGTTGTTCAATCGATGGAACCGAAAGTATTAAATCGTGTTGATATGCCTGAATCACAAATTAAACGTGTTCAAGAAGGATTTAGACAAGTGTTTAACGATACAGGTGGTACAGCTACAAAATACTTTGCAGGTGCACCATATAAAGCCGCTGGGAAAACAGGTACAGCTCAAACTGTATATGGCGGAGATAAAGAGATTGGTAGAAATGCAAAAAATGAGCGTGTTGAAACATATAACTTAACATTAGTAGGTTATGCACCACTTGAAGATCCAGAAGTAGCATTTTCTGTTGTTGTTCCGTGGGTACATGATGATAAAACAGGGATTAATGGATATATTGGTCGTGAAATAATGGACGCTTACTTTGATTTGAAAAAACAAGCATTAACTGGTGAAGCTCCAAAAGATGAAAAAGAGAAAAAAAATAAAGCACAAGATGATGAATAAAAAAGTTGTAAAAAAAGCACACTATCTGAAAAGATAGTGTGCTTTTTTTTATGCTTTATGCATATGGTTTAGTAAATGTGGACAAGCGTAAAATGTTGAAAAGACATGTTTTAAAAACGATGAACATAACAAGATGAGTGCATACGCTCTAAGTTTGTCTTGTGTGATAGGAGATAGCAGTTTTATGGATGATTAGAAAATTTCCTGCATCTAAAGTACAAAAGTGAAAATAAAGTTTGTGTATACAGTTGTTTTTGTGGAACTTTACAAAACTTTTACAAACAATTAAAACCGAATTAATAGTTTAGCAGTATTCTTATATCTGTAATCCTGTTATTTCCGGTTACTTCTAGGAGGAAGAACACGTGAAATGGATGAGCGCATCGATTAAAGTTTTGACATTATCGACATGTTTCCTTTGTTTTAATATGTCTACTGTATTTGCTACAAATGAAATGGGAGAAGTGAGAGTTGATGGATCCTCAACGGTTTTTCCTATTATAGAGGCAGTAGCAGAGGAATATACAAAGGCCTATCCAAACGTGAAAATTTCTATTAGTATTTCTGGGACAGGAGGAGGATTTAATCGTTTCAGTAAAGGAGAAGTAGATATAAACAATGCTTCGAGATTGATGAAACCGGTAGAAGAAAATGCTATGCAGAAAAATTCCATTCAATTTACACCATTTGAGGTTGCTTATGATGGTCTAACAATTGTTGTGAATCGTCAAAATACGTGGGTAAACAATATAACGATAGACGAGTTACGTCTATTATGGAGTGAAAATGGTAGATTGAAACGATGGTCACAAATTCATTCATCATGGCCACGTGAACAAGTTAAATTTTATGCGCCAGGCGTAGACTCTGGTACTTATGATTATTTCCAAAATGTTGTCTTACAAAATAATCGCCTTGTAAAAACGGTTTCTTTGTCTGAAGACGATCAAGTTATTATGCAAGGGGTAATGAATGATAAAAATGCCATTGCTTTTGTAGGATATGCTTATTATATGGCCAATCGAGATAAGGTGAAAGCAATACAGGTGGATGGTGTATTTCCAACGAAAGAGACCATTCAGTCGGGGGCGTATAAGCCTTTAGCTAGACCGCTATTTACTTATGTAAATGATGCATCTATCCGAAATAAAATGAATGTAGCAAATTATGTTGAGTTTATGATTAAACATGTTGGCAACCTCGCTGAAGAGGTCGGATATGTAAAATTGCCAAAAGAAAAATACAATGAACAGCTGCGAATGTTAACAGAAATAAAAAGGTAATGTCAGGGTGGAAAGGGGTTTTCATCTTTGGCTCATAATGACAAAAGTCAAATTACATTTTCTGTACAACATTTGATTGAGAGAAATACAAAGAGGCGAAAAAAAGCGCAGCGAATCAATCGAATTGTTCCGTTATTACTAAAAATAATTGCTAGCGTGTCTATAGTGACGACACTTGGGATTATTATTACGTTGGCTAGTGAAACAATCATGTTTTTTCAAAAAATATCATTATACTCCTTTTTGACGGAGCAAGAATGGTTACCTTTTTTTGAAGATCCGAAATTCGGTATATTACCACTTATATGTGGAACAATCCTTGTAACAGCAATTGCCATGTTCGTAGCAATTCCTATTGGTTTAGGTTGTGCCGTGTTTTTAAGCGAATACGCTTCGAATGGCGCTCAGAAAATATTAAAACCGTTGTTAGAGTTACTAGCAGGCATCCCGACAATTGTATATGGTTTTTTCGCGTTAACAGTTGTCACACCACTGTTACAACGGGTTATACCAGATTTGCAGTTTTTTAATGCTATTAGTCCGGGTATTGTTATAGGATTTATGATGATACCGACGATTGCGTCACTCTCTGAAGATGCGATGAGAGCTGTAGCAAAAGGAATTAAAGAAGCCTCATTAGCGCTAGGAGCAACTCGGTTTGAGATGGTAAAACAAGTCGTGTTTCCTTCGGCTTTTACGGGGATTATGGCAGCGATTATATTAGCTGCTTCCAGGGCGATTGGTGAAACGATGATTGTTGTTATTGCAGCTGGATCAACACCTAATGTATCGATAGATCCGACTCATTCTATTCAAACATTAACAGCCTATATTGTACAAGTGAGTTTAGGTGATGCTCCGCACGGAACAATTACTTATTACAGCATGTATGCTGTAGGTGCGACTTTATTCGTGTTTACTTTTATTATGAACATCATTTCGCAGTATATTATGCGCCGTTTTAGGAGGGTGACATAATATGCGAATGTTAGACCAAAAAAAAATACAAGAAAATATGGTATCACGTTTTTTAAAAGATAGAATTTACAAATCATTATTTTATATAGCAATTTTGTTTGCAATCGTAATTCTGCTTATTTTATTGTTTCAAATTTTTGAAAAAGGTATGAGTTATCTTTCAATAGATTTTTTTACAAACTTCGCTTCACGTAATCCGAAAGAAGCTGGGATTGCTGCTGCTTTGTCAGGAACAATATTATTTATGAGTATTGTTATACCGGTCTCTTTTATATTTGGAGTCGGAACAGCTCTTTATTTAGAGCATTATGCGAAAGAGTCCGTTTTTAAAAAGTTAATAGAATTGAATAATCAAACATTAGCAGGGGTACCTTCCGTTGTGTTTGGTTTACTCGGGTTAACTATTTTCGTATACGCTCTCCATTTGGGAGAGAGCATAATCGCAGCGGCACTGACGATGAGTTTACTCGTCTTACCAACAGTTGTTGTGGCTAGCCAAGAAGCGATTCGATCTGTACCAAGTTCCTTATTAGAAGCTTCTTACGGATTAGGTGCTACGAAATGGCAAACGATGTATCAAACTGTACTGCCAGTAGCTTTGCCAGGGATTTTAACGGGATGTACGTTAGCGGTATCGAGAGCGATCGGAGAAGCGGCACCGTTGTTAGTTATTGGGGCACTTGCATTTGCAAATTATGTTCCGTTTAGTATGTTCGATAGATTTACGGTTTTACCAATTCAAATTTTTAATTGGATGAGTAGACCGCAAGAGGAATTTCAGTATGTAGCAGCAGCTGGGATGATTGTTTTGCTAGGATTACTGCTCTTTATAAATATATTTGTCTTATGGTTACGAAATCGAAAATAAGTTGGAAGTGGATGAAAGGGGAATTCAAATGGTAGCAACAGTAGTAAATGTACAGGTGAAAAATGAGAAGAAGATTGAGACAGCACCAAAAAAAGTAGTATTTGATACGAAAAATTTAAATTTATGGTACGGAGAAGACCATGCTTTAAAAGATATCAACTTAAGTATTCATGAGAATGAAGTAACAGCGATTATCGGTCCAAGTGGTTGCGGGAAATCAACATACTTAAAAACGCTAAATCGTATGGTAGAGTTAGTACCTATCGTTCGAACTACGGGAGTTATCGAATATAGAGAACGAAATATATTCGATAAATCATATCCGGTTGAAGAATTACGTACGCATGTGGGCATGGTGTTCCAAAAGCCAAATCCATTCCCGAAATCTATTTATGAAAATGTAGCATATGGACCGAAAATTCATGGTGTTCGTGACAAAAAAACACTTGATGAAATCGTTGAAAAAAGCTTGCGCGGAGCAGCCATTTGGGATGAGTTAAAAGATCGTTTGCACGATAATGCATATGGTTTATCTGGTGGGCAGCAACAACGTCTATGTATTGCACGCTGCTTAGCGATTGAGCCAGACGTAATTTTAATGGATGAACCAACATCAGCGTTAGATCCAATTTCAACATTAAAAGTAGAAGAACTAATTCAGGAATTAAAGAAAGATTTTAGTATTGTTATTGTAACGCACAACATGCAACAAGCAGCACGTATTTCAGATAAAACTGCCTTCTTCTTAAGTGGAGAAGTTGTGGAATATACAGATACAAATAAATTATTTACAACACCTACAGATAAGCGAACAGAAGACTATATTACAGGACGATTTGGTTGATATCGTTGTAAGGCTAAGAGTAAATGCCCTCTTAATAGAGGGCATTTCTCACTTTAAATAGGGGGAGTAATATTTCTCTTTCCTCAAGGCTTAATAAACGTACAAGAGGCTGGGGAGGGGATTTATCCCGCTATTTGCGGGCTAATAATCAGTGGGGATGAAAAACCCCCACACTGATTAAAGTTTCACTTTATATATAATGCACATAATATTGAGGGGGGAAGAAGCAATGGTAAGAGAACAGTTTCAATATGATTTAAAGACGTTACAGCAAAAGGTAGTTGAACTTGGTGAATTAGCAAGGGAAGCTTTATTAATTGCTATGGAAGGGCTTCACAAAAGAGATGTAGAGAAAGCATTAGAGGTCATTGATGGTGATTATCGCATGGATAATTTAGAAGAAGAAATAAATGACCTTGCACTTATGCTTATTACAAAGCAGCAGCCTGTAGCAAGTGATTTACGAAGAATTTTCATTTCAATTAAAACAGCGACAGATTTAGAACGTATTGCAGATCACGCTGTTAATATTGCGAAATCAACAATTCGTCTTGGAGAAAAAGAAGTGGTTGTTAGCTTGCAGAATCTTGATGAAATGTTTGAGATTGCTCATAAAATGTTAAATTTAGCATTAGAATCATACGAGCAAGAAAATTTAACTTTTGCTAGACAAATTGCTGAAATGGATGATTCAGTTGATGAAATTTATGGGAAGGCGATTCGTGAATTTATTTCCTCTATCCCTGGACAACCAGAAGCGATTACACAAATTACACAACTATCCTTTGTTGCAAGATACATTGAGCGTGTAGCAGACCATGTTACCAATATTGCTGAGAATGTATTTTATTTAGTAAAAGGAAAGCATTATTTATTGAATGAGTAGGAAAAGAGTAGGTGATGAGAAATCACCTGCTTTTTTTAGTCAAAACATGACAAAAAAAGCTCGTTGTTTCCTTTAGTTTATGATGATAAGATGTATCATAATTAATGGAAAAATAAGTACATATGTGTTAATTACGTCTTATAAATATTTTGCTGATTTAATAGTAAGCGCTTTCTTTTTTTTACTAGAGTTAAAAGGTACATTTGTTTATCCCGCTATTTGTGGGCAGTTAATGCGGGATAAATAATATATATGTGGTATACGGAGTTCTTGAACATTATATAAGTGGAGGCTGAAGTATATGAAGGGGGTTATTTTAGCTGGAGGAAAGGGAAGACGTCTTAGACCATTAACATGTAATACTCCAAAACCGATGTTACCATTGTTAGAAAAGCCGGTTCTTGAATATAATATTGAATTATTACGTCAGCATGGCATTCGTGAAATTGCAATTACCGTTCAATATATGAGTACAGCTATTAAGCAGTACTTTGGTGATGGTAGTAAATGGGGAGTTAACTTGTATTATTTTGAAGACTCTCCCCCACTTGGAACCGCAGGGAGTATTAAGCAAGCGGAAAGTTTTTTAGATGAAACATTTGTTGTTATTAGTGGGGATGCATTAACTGATTTTCAATTATCAGAAGGAATTGCATTTCATGAACAGAAGAAGAGAATGGTAACGATGTTTGTGAAAGAAGTAGAAAATCCACTCTCATTTGGGCTAGTTGTAACGAATAAAGAACAAGAAATTATACGATATATAGAAAAACCGAGTTGGAATGAGGTAGTTTCTAATGTTGTGAATACAGGTATTTATATAATGGAGCCGGAAATTTTTTCTTACATACCATCCATGGAATTTTTTGATTTCAGTCATGATGTATTTCCACTATTGGCAAATAAAAATGCGTTATTTGCATATTTATCAGAAGACTATTGGCTAGATATTGGTACATTTGATCAATATCGGCAAGCTCAATTCGATTTGTTGACGAAAAAATTGAAGGTGCCTATTCCATATACAGAAGTATTACCAATGGTGTGGATGGGAGAAGGTGTAACGATAGGAAAAGGGACGAAAATTCATGGTCCTTCTTTTATTGGAGAAGGGGTAATAATTGGTGCGGGGGCTGTAATTGAACCGTACTCTATTATAGGGAAAAATAGTATCGTTTCAAGTTATTCTCAGCTGCAAAAAAGCATCGTTTTTGCAAACGCCCATATCGGAAAATATTGTGAGTTGCTAGAAACAACAATTGGAGAGCATACAATGGTTGAAGATGATGTTACACTTTTTCAAAAAAGTATCGTAGCGGACCATTGCCATATAGGGAAAAGTACAGTAATTAAGCAAAAAGGAAAACTATGGCCATATAAGGTGATAGATAGTCATTCAATAGTAGGCTCTGCTGGTGTTCAAGAGAGTGAAAAGGGGGCAGGATGGTTACAAAAAAGCCGGATTGTCGGAAGAGGAAATGTTGAGATTACCCCTCAATTTATTGTGAAAGCCGCAATGGCTTATGGTTCTCTTTTTGTAAAAGGAGAGAGCATATTAATCGGAAGTCAAGAAAATATAGAAACAACGTCCTATAAAAACTTATTCCTCCATGCTATTCATGGTATTGGGATTCATACGATGGAATGTAAAGAAATGAACGAGTCACTTTTTCAGTATGCCATTCATAATTTGAACTGTGCAGGTGGGGTTTTTATTCAAGTGGAAAGTGATAGAGGGATTGTTATAAAGATGTATGGCAGGGATGGAATGTTATCGTATAAGCAGCAAAAAATGATCGAACAACTATATATGTCTGAGTCGTTTCGTTACGTATGTGAGAAAGAAATGGGGCGAAGTAAGCAGGTTCATGTTTCTTTAAATAATTATATAGAAGCAGTATTAGAACACATTGATATAGAGAAAATACAAAAACAGAAGTTTCATCTTCTTATTAATAAGAGAAATGATATGTTACAACAGTTACTTATTCTCTTTCTGCAAAGGCTTGGGTGCACAGTTACATGGATTTATGCGGGGGAACAAAAAGATCATGTGAAAGCTTTGATGAAATCGAGTAAAGCAAATATGGCGCTTATGTTTTCTGAACAAGGAAATCAATTCGATTTATATGATAATCATAGTAATATTTACCAAGGAACTGACTTTGAAGAAGTAGATATTCCTGATTTATTATTTGAATCAGCAGATAAAATTTATCCAATGTCTTTGAAATTGGGCGGTTGTTACCTTCTATTTTATATGTATGATGAAAAAAAGTCTTTTCAAATAAGATGGAAGCGAGATATTTTATATCGAATAGGAAAATTGTTTGAGTTAATAGCACTGCAGGGAAAAACATTTTTCAGCATAATAGAGCAATCACCTCCGCTCTATTTACTTTGTGATGAAGTTGTGTGTTCGTGGAAGGAAAAAGGGAAAGTAATGCGGAAATTATTGGCTGATATGGAAAGAAAAGAAGACGGGATATTAGAAGGAGTACAGTTCAAATATACAGAAAAAGAGTGGTCTTATATCGTTTCTGACGCAAAACAACCAAAATTTTTAGTGTATTCACATGCTAGAAACCCAGTGATAGCAAGGGAAAACATGAAAAATCTTATAGAAAAAATTAGACAATATCAAAAGGTGTAGAATTTTTATTTTAAAAGTGGTATTATGGTATAGTCTGATTTAAGTTATTAGTACTGGAGGGAAATAAGAATGCGTGTAAATATTACTCTAGCATGTACAGAATGCGGAGATCGTAACTATATCTCAAAGAAAAATAAACGTAACAACGCTGAGCGTATCGAGCTTAAAAAGTATTGCAAGCGTGACAAGAAGTCTACGTTACACCGTGAAACAAAGTAAGCAGTAGGAATATTTTCCTACTGTTTCTTTTTTTTTATGCGATTCCTACGTAAAAGTGATACACTATCCTCGTAGAGTAAAGTGTCACTGTAAGGGGGAAAAGTGTGTGAAAGAAGAGAAAATACGTTTACGTAAACAAATAATAGAACGCATGAATTCTTTATCTGAAGAACAGTATACAACTTTATCGGAACAAATTGCAGTTTCGTTGTATGGACAAAAAGAGTGGATTGAAGCTAAAACAATTGGAATCACTCTCTCGATGGAACATGAAGTGAATACATATCCTATTATCGAAAAAGCTTGGGAAGAAGGAAAGAAAATTGTTGTTCCAAAGTGTAATAAAGGGACAAGAACGATGTCTTTCCGGAAAATTAGTAATTTTGATCAATTAGAAACAGTATATATGAATTTACGTGAACCGATTCCAGCGTTTACGGAAGAAGTGAATGCGTGTGAAATTGATCTTCTTATCGTGCCAGGAGTAGCGTATACGCGGCGAGGGGAACGGATTGGATATGGTGGTGGCTACTATGATCGTTATCTCGTGCATTATAAAGGGGAAACGCTATCATTAGCTTATGATTTTCAAATGGTAAAACATATTCCTGTTGAACCATTTGATAAAAATGTAGAAAAAATTATTACAGAAAAAGGAACAATGGTTATAAATGGGCTTGTATAGACAAATAAAAATTGACGAGACTTTTTCTTCTTGATTATAATAAAATATGTGAACGTTTTCTTATTATAGTTTTTTATAGTAAGTAAGCATAGAGGGTGATGAAATGATATCTATTTATGATATTCAGCAATTGCTAAAGAAATTTGGTACGATTATTTATACGGGTGATCGAATTGCAGATTTACAATTAATGCAAGATGAATTGCGTGAATTAAATCAGTCACAGCTAATCGATCCACAAGACTATCAAACAGCTTTATTTTTATTGAAGCAAGAAATTCAAAAAGAGCTAAATAAGAATTAGATAAAGGTAGGTAAGCAACATGGAAGAGAAATGGTTAGTTGGTGTTGACCTTGGTGGTACAACGATTAAATTAGCATTTATTAATGTGTACGGTGAAATTTTACATAAGTGGGAAATCCCTACGAATACAAATGAGCAAGGAAAACATATTACACTTGATGTAGCGAAAGCTATTGATAAAAAGTTAGAAGAGTTAGGTGAATTAAAAAGTAAGTTGATCGGTATTGGTATGGGAGCTCCTGGTCCTGTACATGTGGCATCTGGAATGATTTATGAAGCGGTTAATTTAGGGTGGAAAAACTATCCGTTAAAAGATTTATTAGAAGTAGAAACAGGATTACCTGTTGTTATTGATAATGATGCAAACTTAGCAGCTCTTGGTGAAATGTGGAAAGGTGCTGGCGAAGGAGCAAAAGATTTAATCTGTATGACACTTGGTACTGGTGTTGGTGGCGGTGTAATCGCTAATGGTGAGATTGTACACGGTATTAGTGGTGCTGCTGGTGAGATTGGACATATTACAGTAGTTACAGAGAATCCTTTCCCTTGTAATTGCGGAAAGTCTGGTTGCTTAGAAACAGTAGCCTCTGCAACAGGTATTGTGCGTGTTGCTATGCAAAAAATACAAGAGACAGATAAAGAGAGTATGTTACGTTCTATGTTAGCAGAAGAAGGGCGTATTACATCAAAAGATGTGTTTGAAGCGCTTGGACAAGGTGACGAGCTAGCGAGCGAAGTAGTAGAAAAAGTAGCTTCTTATTTAGGATTAGCTGTAGCGAACCTTGCTAGTACGTTGAATCCAGAGAAAATTGTTATTGGTGGTGGTGTATCTAAAGCTGGAGATGCACTATTAGAGCCAATTCAACGTTATTTCGAGCAATATGCTTTCTCACGTGCTGTAAAGAGCACAAAGTTAGCAATTGCAATACTTGGTAATGATGCAGGTGTTATCGGAGGAGCTTGGCTTGTAAAAAAGCACAAATACGAAGCGAAGATGATATAAGTTGTGAAATATGAAAAGAGGAAGGGAAAACCCTTCCTCTTTTTGTGCAAAATCTTGATGAAGAATAGCATGAAAATGAATTAAGCTGCCGGTGGGTACCCGTTATATAGAACAGTCATGATCGTAAACCATCCGAAAACGAGTACAGTTGCAATTGCAAAGCCGCCCGCGAAAAAATTCTTTTCGCGAAGTGTTCTAAGCGTAGCAAATACAGCTAACAGAGTGACTAGCGCAAAAATAATAACAAGGCCCATACAATATCCTCCTCTGTCTTCTCATTTCTTACGATGAGTTTTTGGAATATTTACTCTTTTATATTGTACATGTTTTAAAAATGAATGTCGAGATAGCATCCTTTCTTTTCATAAGAGAAAGAAATGTTGTATCATTGAAAGTAAGTTCAATAACTGGAGGAGATTTTTATATGAAATGGACACAAATGCCTTTAGGCCCATTACAAACAAATGCTTATATTTTAACGAATGATCAAAATGAGTGTATTATTTTTGATCCTGGTCATGAAGGAGAGAAACTTGTTACATATTTACAAGAAGCGCAGTTAAAGCCCCTTGCGGTTTTATTAACACATGCTCACTTTGATCATATTGGTGCTGTTGATGCCGTGAGAGATGCTTTTCGTATTCCGGTATACGTACATAAAGAAGAAGCGGATTGGTTAGGAGATGCAACTGTGAATGGATCGCAAATTTTTATGATGAACCGCAGTATTACAGCGAAACCAGCAGATCAAATTATTGATGCAGAAGGTACATTAACGATCGGTTCTTTTAACTTTGAAATTTTTGAGACACCAGGACATTCTCCAGGAAGTATTTCTTATTATTGTAAAGAGGCGAATGCCGTATTTTCTGGTGATGTATTATTCCAAATGAGTATTGGAAGAACAGATTTGCCTGGCGGAAGCTTTGCTGAATTAATTGGAAGTATTGAGGAGAAATTATTTGTATTACCAGATGAAACAGCGGTGCTATGTGGGCATGGTCCAGAGACGAGCATTGGATTTGAAAAAGAAAATAATCCATTTTTACAATAAGGAGTTATTATGGGGATGGAGCTCATTTTAAGAGAATGGATGGGGAAAGAAAAGGATTATTCAATTTCATACAGTACGTATATGAACCTCGTATTATATGCAGAGGGACATGGATATTATATGAGAGAACGTGAAAAAATTGGAAGACAAGGAGATTTTTTTACGAGTAGTAATATATCATCTGTCTTTGCGAAAACTTTTGCTAAGTTTTTCGTTCGGCTTGTTGAAAATGGGGAAGTTTCTTCAAATATTTGTGAGGTTGGTGGGGGAACGGGGAAGTTTGCCTATGATGTTTTACAAGAATGGAAACAATTATCTCCGGAAACCTTTAGTAGTTTAAACTATTCAATTGTTGAAGTGAGCCCTTTTCATAGAAAATTACAGCAGGAGAGTCTTTGCTCATTTGATAATGTATCGTACTATACATCGTATATTGAAATGGGAGAGTCTTTCGAAGGAATTATTTTTTCGAATGAGCTATTTGATGCGTTTCCTGTTGAAGTAGTTGAGAAAAGAAATGGAATTTTGTATGAAGTACGTATCACGTATACAGAGGAAGGGGACCTTGCAGAAGTATTTAGGCCAGTAGAGAAAAGAATTGGTCGATACTTATTGAAGTATAATATTCATATTGCAGAGGGGCAGCGATTTGAGGTACCTATTGCAATGGAAGAGTATATAGAAGAAATTGCGGAATGGTTCCAGCGAGGTATATGTATTACAGTTGATTATGGTTATACAAAAGAAGAATGGATGCATCCTGCACATCATGAAGGAAGTTTAAGAGGATATTATAAGCATAAGCTAATTCGTAACCCTCTTGCATATCCAGGAGAAATGGATTTAACTACCCATGTTCATTGGGATGAGTTGAAGATGATTTTCGAGTTACAAGGGATTCATACGATATGGCACAGGAAGCAATCAGAGTTTTTGTTAGCGGCAGGAATATTAGAACATCTTACGAGTCATCAAGATACGAATCCTTTTTCTGAAACTCAAAAACGAAACCGAGCAGTTCGTTCTATGATTTTGAACGGAGGCTTAGGCAGTGCTTTTGATGTTGTTATACATACAAAAGATATGCAGAATTTACATTTGAATCAATATTTAACAGTATGAAAAAACAAGACACAGTATATTGCTGTGTCTTGTTTTTTCATACGACTTATGTAGTATTGTATATTTTCTCTCATGATATATATTTATATTAAAGATATGAGATGAAAAATATAGAATACGTTCTTTTTCTCTGTCTATTAGTCCCTAACCTAATAATACGCGAACGAGTTGAATAATTGTTTCGTTTTCTACTTTGTAGTAAATTTCTAATCCTTTTCTTTCACTAGAAACGATTTTAGCACTTTTTAACTTTGCTAAATGCTGTGAAATTGTAGATTGTGGCATGTTTAAGCCAGTGTACATTGTAGAAACATTGCTTGGGCCACGTTCAATTAATCCTTTTACAATACATAAGCGAACAGGATGAGCAAGCACTTTCAATAATTCTGCATTGCTTTCATATAGTTCTATTTCTTTTTGAAAGGTTTCTAACATGTTCTTTTCCACCTCCGTGTGAGCTGTTATACCATACCATACTATACATACCAAAAAATTAAAGAAAAGAAAACAGTTGTTGCAGAAAAAAAGTCCTAAAGTAAAGAAATTGTAAGAAAAGAGACCCTGATGTAAATAAAATAGATCAATTTGTACGGTTTTGTAAAATGACACTTTTGGGTGAAAATTTTGATGCGTTTTAAAAATTGAAAGATATAGATATATTTGTAACACAATTTTATCATGATTTTCTTATTCTTTCAAATGAATATACGAAATTTTTAAAATAATATGAAAAAGGAATTATAATGATATATATAGAATATAAAACAGGTTAAAAGAAGCTGATTATAATCAGCTTTCTTATGGTGATGATTAAATATTTGAGTCCTTTATTCTAGAGTTCATCCTTTATCAACTTTAAAAATCTGTGGTTCCATATATTCTCATAAAAATCAATTGTCTCTTTTGCGGACATAAATGGATTATTTAACGTAGAGGTTGTTTTCTGTACCATGAAGTTTTCGTATCTCAGTCCGTGGGCAAATTTAATTGTAGCATCCATACAGTACTCTGTTTGGGCACCACAAAATTCAATACGATGTACAGATAATTGATCTAAAATCTCTTTTAAGTTTGTTTTATAAAATGAATTGGCATGTGTTTTTCTTACAAAAAAATCTTGTTCTTGAACATCTAGATCGGTATGAATAGCCCAAATTTCTTTTTCGGGTACTAAATCATCATCGCAATGTTGAACAAAAATGATTGGTTTATTTGATTTTCTATATGAAGAAATTCTTTTATTTACTTTTGTAAGTAAATTTTGTAAATCAAATAAATGCTCTCCGCTATAACATACTCCATTTTGTAAATCGATAACGATTAAAACATCTGCACAAGTATCCATTATTTTTTGCCCCTTTTATTTCTTAATATATCAATTAATCCATTACTTGGAAATAGATAATGCACTTTTATTTTTTAATGAACTATACAGACAGAAAAGGATTAAAACGAATATGTTAGACAGCATAAAAAGAAGATATGAAAACTTAATTTCATATCTTCTTTTCTCTCTATACATTTACAGGTTCTTCTACATAAGAAAGAGCATTTTCAAAATCAGATATTAAATCATCAACATTTTCAAGGCCGACAGATAAACGAAGTAATGAATTAGAAATACCTCTTTCATCTCGAGCTTCTTGCGATAGTGCTGCATGTGACATTTTAGCTGGGTAGGAAAGAATCGATTCGACAGCTCCTAAACTAACCGCAAAGACAGGTAATTTTACTTTTGATAAAAATTGGCGGAGTGCATCTTCTGACTGTAAAGTAAAAGATAGGACAGCTCCGGCTGATGTAGCTTGAGATTGTTGTATATCAAATCCAAGATGTGTTTGTAATCCTGGATAATAGACGTTTTTAACTTTAGCGTGCTCTTGTAAATAATGTGCAATTTTATTGGCATTTGCAGCTGAATGCTCAAGGCGTACATGCAATGTTTTTAGACCGCGAAGTACGAGAGAACAATCTTGAGGCCCTAAAATAGCGCCGAATGCATTTTGTAAAAATCCAAGTTTTTGAGCGAGTTCGGCATCTTTTACGACCGCTAATCCGGCAGTAACATCGCTATGGCCAGCAATAAATTTTGTGGCACTATGAAGAACAACATCGGCTCCAAGATCAAGTGGCTTCTGGAATAGTGGTGTCAAAAATGTATTATCAACAAAAGTAAGAGCACCAATAGATTTTGCAAGCTTAGAAACAGCACGAATATCTGTCACTTTTAAAAGTGGATTAGAAGGTGTTTCTACATAAAATAGCTTCGTATTTGGTTTAATGTTTTCTTTTACTTCTTCCATATTTGTCATATCTACAAATGTATGTGAAACACCGTAACGAGAGAGTACTTCAGTTATAATTCGGTAAGTGCCTCCGTATACGTCTTCTGAAATGAGTACGTGATCACCTTGTGAAAGAAGGAGAAATGCAGTGGAAATCGCTGCAATTCCTGATGCAAATGCGAATCCTTTTGTTCCGCCCTCTAATAAAGCAATGATATCTTCAAGAGCTTCACGAGTTGGATTACCCGATCGGCTATAGTCGTATTTCCCGAAAGCATCTACGTCAAACTGGTGAAATGTTGATGTGTTATAAATAGGAACGTTAACAGCTCCTGTTTGAGTATCATGTTTATACTGGTTGTGTAGTAAGAGTGTATCGATAGAATAACTCATATGCTTACACCTTCTTTTACAAGTTTAATGGCTTGCTTTAAGTCTTGAATTAAATCGTTACTATTTTCAATGCCGACGGAGAATCGAAGAAGACGATTACATACACCGTTTGCCGTTCTGATTTCTTCAGGAATATCAGCATGCGTTTGCGTTGCTGGGTAAGTCATTAAACTCTCTACACCACCAAGACTTTCAGCAAATGTGATTAAGGATAAAGATTGTAAGAATGGATTAATCCATGTTTCATCTTGAAGACGAAACGAAATCATACCGCCTCTTCCTGGATAAAATACATCTGTCACACCGTCTTCATCATTTAAATAAGCAACAATTGTTTTCGCATTTTCTTCATGTTGTCTCATGCGAAGCGCTAAAGTTTTCATACCACGAATTAATAGCCATGAGTCAAATGGGCTTAAGACAGCACCGGAGGCATTATGATAATGAGCAATTTCTTCACAAAGTTCTTTTCCTTTTGCCACGACAAGTCCGCTTAGTACATCGTTATGCCCGCCTAAATACTTCGTTGCACTATGAAGTACGATATCGGCACCTTCTGTTAATGGTTGCTGTATATAAGGAGTGTAGAATGTATTGTCTACGATAAGAAGTAGTCCGTGTCTTTTCGCTACAGTTGCGACAGCGGCAATATCAGTAACTTGCATTAATGGATTAGTCGGAGTTTCTATGAAAATAGCCTTCGTTTCAGTTGTGATAGCTTGCTCAATTTGTTTAATAGATTGTGTATTTACGTATCTACATCGAACATTCCACTTTTTTTCGTGTTCGGAAAATAAGCGATACGTTCCCCCGTATAAATCTTCGGATACAATAAGTTCATCTCCAGAACGGAATAATGAAAGGACGAGGAGAACAGCTGCCATACCTGAACTACAGGCATAACCTTGTTCGCCATATTCTAAATCTGCGATTGCCTGTTCTAAAAGACCACGAGTTGGATTTCCAGTTCGTGAATAGTCAAATCCGGTAGATCTACCAAGTCCTTCGTGACGATAAGCGGTTGAGAAATAAACGGGTGGATTAACAGTTCCTGTTGTAGTTTCGCTACGATTTCCGATTTGTGCTAGTTTTGTTTCGATAGTTGACATGTAAAAATTCCTCCTTTTTAAATTGAACGAGTAGTTGAATATAAAATAAAAAAAGCCTTCTAAGAAGAAGGCTTTCGGATTGAATAGAGTCTTCTTCTCATCTGTCAAATCTTTCACAATTTGCTGGAATTAGCACCTTATTAACAAATTGTTAATGGTTGCTGAGGCGTCATAGGGCCAGTCCCTCTACCTCTCTAGATAAGAATGTTCGTATGAAATTTTTATTATGTTTTTAACTTTACAACAAAAGTTAATTGAATTGCAACTTTATTTTAAATAATTTTTATTTTTCCGCAAGTGTCATTGACTTTTATATTTGTGCATGCTAAATTTATAAAAAATTAACAAACATTGTTAAAAGGGGAACGTATTTCCTTTTAGCTACATAAATAAAATAATAAAGACAACTCTTATTGAGAGCGGTGGAGGGAAAGGCCCTGTGAAACCCGGCAACCTGCAAACGAAATGTTTGAAACGGTGCTAATACCTGCAAAACGAATGTTTTGCATAATAAGAGGCGGAACAATTATGTCCCCCTCTTCAAAGTGAAGAGGGGGTTTTTATATTGATAGAAATGAGGGAGATTCGTGAAATTACTAGATTTATTATCAAAAGGAATTGTAATAGGTGATGGTGCGGTTGGAACGTTATTACATTCGCATGGTTTACAAAGTAGTTTTGAAGAATTGAATTTGTCTGATCCAGACTTAATTATATCGATTCATAAACAATATGTAGCTGCTGGAGCGGATGTTATCCAGACGAATACGTATGGAGCAAATGAAGCGAAATTACGTATGTATGGCTTAGAGAATCAAGTTGTTCAAATTAATAAAGCAGCAGTGAAGATTGCGAAAGCATCTGTTACAGAAAGAAATGCAATTTTAGGAACAATTGGTGGTATGAAACATATTGGAGCTGTTACAACAACTGATATGGAAAGGGAGTTTATGTTACTTGAGCAGGCAGGTGCTTTACTAGAAGAACAGGTTGATGGATTGCTATTAGAGACTTTCTATGATGAATTTGAATTACTTCATGCTGTTAAGGTGTTACGAAAACAAACGAATATTCCAATTGTAGCCCAATTAGCGTTACATGAGGCAGGTACGACTCAAAATGGAAATGATGTAAATGAAATATTAAAACAGCTCTTAGATTACGGTGCGAATGTTGTTGGATTGAACTGCCAACTAGGACCACTTCATATGACGGAAGCTTTTAAAATGATATCGATTCCTCAAAATGGCTACTTGTCAGCATATCCAAATGCAGGTCTCCCGAATTATGTGGAGGGACGTTACGTATATGAGGGAAGTCCGGCTTATTTCGAAGCGATGACACCGAAATTTATTGAGCAAGGTATTCGGTTATTGGGTGGTTGTTGTGGTACTACTCCAGAACATATTGAAAGTATGAAGCGCGCTATTGCAAATGCTATACCTGTAATAGAAAAGGACACGATTCAAAGACCAAAAGTAGTTCATACACACGAGAAACGTTCGAAATCTCACGTCACTCTAGCAGAGAAAGCAAAGAAACAAACGACAGTTGTAGTGGAACTAGACCCACCGAAAACATTAGACACGCAGCGTTTTTTTGAAGGGGCAAGAGCACTGAAAAGAGCTGGGGCAGATGCTATTACTCTAGCAGATAATTCATTAGCATCGCCTCGCGTTTCGAATATGGCAATGGGTGCGTTATTAACAAAGCATGATATTCCGGTATTGACTCATTTAACGTGTAGAGATCATAACGTCATTGGACTACAATCTCATTTATTAGGTTTATCGGCGTTAGGGATGGAGGAAGTGCTAGCTTTAACTGGTGATCCAGCGCGTGTTGGTGATTTCCCAGGTGCAACTTCTGTATATGATTTGTCTTCTATTGAGCTCATAAAAATGATTAAAGAAATGAACGATGGGCGTTCCATTTTAGGGAAATCAATTGGTCCGGCAACAAGATTTTCTGTCGGCGGTGCGTTTAATCCGCATGTAAGACATTTAAAAGCAGCGGTTAAGCGAATGGAACGGAAAATAGATGCTGGAGCGGAATATTTCTTAACTCAGCCAATTTACGATATAGCGTTAGTTGAGGAAGTGTATGAAGCGACAAAGCATTTGGAACAACCTATCTTTATTGGGATTATGCCGTTAGTAAGTAAGCGGAATGCAGATTTTCTTCATTTTGAAGTGCCTGGTATTACTCTTCCAGAAGAGATAAGACAAAGAATGGATGGACATGAAACGAAAGAGGCGGCTATTGAGGAAGGGATTCGTATTTCACAAGAGTTAATCGATACGGCGATGAAATACTTTAACGGTGTTTATCTTATTACACCATTTTTAAAATATGAAATTACAGAACATCTCGTGAAATATGTAAGAGCAAAGCAAGAAGTGAAAGAGGGTATTAATTGATGAAGTGTATAGAAGAAAGATTACAAAATAGCATTCTAATATTAGATGGTGCAATGGGGACGATGATACAGCAAGAGGACTTAACTGTGGAAGATTTCGGAGGAGAAGAGTACGAAGGGTGTAATGAATATTTAGTAGAAACAAGGCCAGATGTTATTTTAAAGATTCATAAAGCTTATATTGAAGCTGGAGCTGACATCATTGAAACAAATACATTTGGTGCGACGAATATTGTATTAAGTGATTATGAGTTGTCTCATTTAGATGAAGAACTAAATGAAAAGGCAGCACTATTGGCGAAGCAAGCTGTTAAAGAAAGCGGGAAGGAAGTATATGTTGCAGGTGCGATGGGGCCGACAACGAAAGCGATTAGTGTTACAGGAGGAGTTACATTTGAGGAACTGATTGAAGCCTATACAAGGCAGGCGAGAGGGTTATTGAAGGGCGAAATTGATGTACTACTTGTGGAGACGAGTCAAGATATGCGTAATGTGAAAGCTGCGTATATTGGAATTCAAGCAGCTTTTGATGAACTAAATAAAACGGTTCCTATTATGATTTCTGGAACGATTGAACCGATGGGAACGACTTTAGCGGGGCAAACGATAGAAGCCTTTTATTTATCGATAGAGCATATGAAGCCATTATCGGTTGGATTAAACTGTGCGACTGGTCCGGAATTTATGAGGGAACATATTCGTTCCTTATCTGATTTATCGGAGTGTTATATTTCTTGTTATCCAAATGCAGGTCTTCCTGATGAAGATGGACACTATCATGAATCTCCATCTTCTCTCGCGGAAAAAGTAAAGCGATTTGCCGAAGAAGGTTGGGTTAATATTATTGGTGGTTGTTGTGGTACAACACCAGAACATATAAGTGCAATGAAATCCGCGTTAGCATCTCTTAAGCCACGTGAACAACATGAACGAGAAGGGCATGGAGTTAGTGGATTAGAGGCGTTGCAATATGATGATTCTATGAGACCGTTATTTGTTGGAGAAAGGACGAACGTAATTGGATCACGCAAGTTTAAAAGATTAGTAGCAGAAGGGAAATTTGAAGAGGCAGCTGAAGTGGCAAGAGCGCAAGTGAAGAAGAATGCTCATATTATTGATATTTGTATGGCAGACCCTGACCGTGATGAAATAGAAGATATGGAAAGATTCTTGGCAGAAGTTACGAAAGTATTAAAAGTACCGATTATGATTGATTCAACAGATGAAAATGTTATGGCAAGAGCTCTAACTTATATTCAAGGAAAAGGTGTTATCAATTCTATTAATTTAGAAGATGGAGAAGAACGGTTTGAAAAAGTGACACCTCTTCTTCGGAAATACGGTGCTGCTATAGTTGTAGGGACAATTGATGAAGATGGTATGGCAGTTAGTGCAGAAAGAAAGATAGAAATTGCTAAAAGAAGCTATGAGTTACTAACGACGAAGTATGGTATACGTCCATCTGATATTATTTTTGATGCGCTTGTGTTTCCTGTAGGGACAGGTGATGAAGAATATATAGGCTCAGCGGCAGCGACTATAGAAGGAATTCGTCTTATTAAAGAAGCGTTACCAGAATGTTTAACAATTTTAGGGGTGAGTAATATATCATTTGGTTTACCGCCGGCGGGCCGTGAAGTATTAAATTCGGTCTTTCTATATCATGCAACGAAAGCGGGATTAGACTATGCGATTGTCAATACGGAAAAATTGGAGCGCTATGCGTCAATTCCAGAGGAAGAAAAACGTCTTGCAGATGCATTATTATTTGAAACGACGAAAGAGACATTAGAAGAATTTACAAACTTTTATCGTGTTGCTAAAAAGAAAGATGTCGTTATACAAGAAACACTAACGCTTGATGAACGATTAGCAAATTATATTGTAGAAGGTACGAAGCAAGGATTACATGAAGATTTAAGTCTCGCGCTTACAGAAGGACGAAAACCTCTTGATATTATTAATGGTCCACTTATGACAGGAATGGACGAGGTGGGGCGATTATTTAATGGTAATGAACTTATCGTTGCTGAAGTATTGCAAAGTGCTGAAAGTATGAAAGCTGCCGTAAGTTATTTAGAGCCACATATGGAGTCTAGTGATAGCGCGAAAAAAGGGAAAGTATTATTAGCGACTGTAAAAGGTGACGTACATGATATTGGGAAAAATCTCGTTGAAATTATTTTATCAAATAACGGATATGAAATTATTAATTTAGGGATTAATGTTCGTTCGGATCGAATTGTTCAAGAAGTACAAGAGAAGAAGCCTGATATTATTGGTCTTTCTGGTTTGTTAGTAAAATCAGCCCAACAAATGGTAACAACAGCTGAAGATTTAAAAGCGGCAAATATTGATATTCCAATCGTTGTCGGTGGTGCAGCGCTAACGAGAAAATTTACAGATAATCGTATTTCTCCATCATATAAAGGGCTCGTATGCTATGCGAGTGATGCGATGACGGGGCTTGATATTATTAATAAGCTTCAAAAAGAAGAAGAACGTGAGAAGATGAAACAGGATAAAAAAGAACGTCATCTTCATATCGTTAAAAAAGAAGAGAAACAAGTGGAAATTCCAGCAGTAATTGAGCCATTACCGAAGGCGGAGGTTATGATACCTGATTCAACAAAACGAATTGTATTACGCGATATTCCAGTTGCACATCTCGCGCCGTTTTTAAATAGACAAATGCTACTTGGACATCATCTCGGATTAAAAGGAAATGTAAAAAAACTCCTGAAAGAAGGAGATAGAAGAGCGCACGAATTAAATGATTTAATCGATGAATTATTACAAGAAGGACAATCTTGGTTACGCCCGAAAGCAGTGTATCAATTTTTCTCAGCGCAAAGCGACGGACAAAACATTGTAATATATGATCCAGAAGATCATACGCGTATTATAGAGCGTTTCACATTCCCTAGACAAGGAAAGGCCCCATACCGTACTTTAGGTGATTATTTACGGCCGATTGGAGATGAAATGGATTATGTTGCTTTCTTATCTGTTACTGTTGGGGAAGGAGTTCGGGACATCGCTGAAGAGTGGAAGGCGAAGGGTGATTATTTACGCAGTCATGCCATTCAATCGTTAGCGCTTGAATTAGCAGAAGGACTTGCTGAAAAAACACATATGCTCATTCGTGATCGTTGGGGCATTCCAGACTCACCTGAACTGACGATGGAAGAACGTTTCCGTACAAAATATAGAGGCATTCGCGTGTCATTTGGTTATCCAGCATGTCCAGAACTTGCTGACCAGGAAAAATTGTTTCGCTTAATTCATCCAGAAGAAATAGGTATTTCATTAACAGAAGGATTTATGATGGAGCCAGAAGCGTCTGTAACGGCTATGGTATTTTCTCACCCTGAGGCAAGGTATTTTAGTGTACTATAGTGTAGAAGGGGGAGACGTATGAAAAAAATAGTCTTTACAGGTGGCGGTTCGGCAGGGCATGTAACACCTAATTTAGCCATTATTCCACATTTACAAAAGCAGAACTGGGATATCTCTTATATTGGTTCTCATCAAGGGATTGAGAAAACGATTATAGAAAAAGAAGGAATACCTTACTATAGTATTGCAAGCGGGAAGCTACGTCGTTATTTTGATTTGAAAAATATAAAAGATCCTTTTCTCGTAATGAAGGGTGTTATGGATGCGTATGTAACAATTCGTAAACTAAAACCGGATGTTATTTTTTCAAAAGGTGGTTTCGTATCTGTACCAGTCGTAATTGGGGGATGGTTAAATAGGGTGCCAGTTTTACTACATGAATCTGATATGACACCTGGACTAGCAAATAAAATTGCGCTCCGTTTTGCCTCGAAAATATTTGTTACATTTGAAGAAGCTGCGAAGCACTTACCAAAAGAGAAAGTAGTATATACAGGATCGCCTGTACGTGAAGACGTAGTAAGCGGAAATCGTGAAAGAGGTTTAGAGTTTCTAGGGTTTTCACGTAAAAAGCCGGTTATTACGATCATGGGAGGAAGTTTAGGCGCGAAGAAAATTAATGAAACAGTTCGAGAGGCGTTGTCAGAACTTCTTAAAAAGTATCAAATTGTTCATCTCTGCGGAAAAGGTAATCTCGATGAAAGTTTACAAAATAAAGAAGGATATAGACAGTTTGAATATGTACATGGGGAGTTGCCAGACATATTAGCGGCAACAGATTTTGTTATTTCGCGTGCGGGTTCCAATGCAATTTTTGAGTTTTTAACATTGCAAAAGCCAATGGTTTTAATTCCGTTATCGAAATTTGCAAGCCGTGGAGACCAAATTTTAAATGCGGAATCCTTTAAAAGACAAGGGTATGCATCGGTATTATATGAAGAGGATGTAACGGTGAACGCGCTTATAAAGCATATAGAGGAGCTATCTCATAATAATGAGACGTATAAAACAGCATTAAAAAAATATAATGGAAAAGAAGCAATTAAAACTATCATTCAACATATTTCAGAGGCATGATTATATAATCATGCCTTTTTTAATAGGATGAAAGATTCCAAGAATTGATATATTTATGTTACAATAACAAATGGTTAGTAGGGAAATTCCAATTGATTAAGCGTGAAAATACGAATGGATTAGGAGTGACTGTGTTGGAGCTAAGTCTCTATGAAAATACTGCACTTATTATATGCTTTGTGTTGTACGTTGGTAGTGTTATTGTTTATATTTCACGGAAATTTTCACAAGAACGAGAGCTTGAAAAATCAGAGATAACAGCTGAATTAGAAATGTTAGCTGATGAAAGTTATAAAAAACAAAAAATAAAAGAAGACCATGAAGCACCCCATCATTTAAACGCAAATAAGTTCTAAAGATGGGGATTTTTTTTGCGGTCTTCCTTAATTATTTCTACAACCATTAACGCTAAAAAGGAGTTTCCCCATACGTATTTAAAGGGTGGACATAAATGAAATTTTATATTGCCTCGGGATTTCAAAATAAGCATCTTGTACGTTTCGTATCAAGCCAGTTGAAAGAAGAAGGATGGCATCATACATATGATTGGACGAAAAATGAAAGAGCAACTAATAGAGAACAATTGCAAAAAATTGGTGAAGAAGAACAAAAAGCGATTCGAGAAGCAGATGTCTTTTTACTTATATTAGATGGCGGAAATGGAAGTCATACAGAGTTTGGAATGGCGATTGCGTTAGAGAAAAAGATATATGTATATCATGAAGGAAACCCGCTGCAAACAACGTTTTATCATTTACCGGAGATAAATATTTTTGAAGGAGATGCAGCCGAGTTTGCATCTTATGTTATGAAGTATATGGAATAATAGTAATTACCTAAAGGTTATAAAAGTGATCTTTTGGGTACAGTGATGATAAGTAAAGTATATAAAGGAGTTATACATATGAAATTAGAAAATGGATGGGAAACAAGTTTTTTAGAAGTTGTACAAAACAGTGAATTTAAGAAAGGTGCGCTTCTTAGCCAATTGCTTTTTGCAGATAGTGAAGAAGTGGAAGAGCTTACTGATGATTACGGATATGAAGAGATTATTGAACGCGAACATGATGATGAATTAGCAGAAGTTTTAGGCGAAGAATTGTTCAGTGAGATGGAGCGATACGTATTCTTAGCTTCACAGCCAGAAGAAAAGCTGATTTCATTCGTAAATGGATTAGGTTTTCATGTGTTAGATTGGATCGTACTTCTTGAAACAGAATTTGGTGTTGATAGTGCAAACTTTACATCAGATGCTGTGAAGATGTTAGAAAAGCGTTTCAGACAGTTTCCATACATAGAGGATAAGACGATTTTTGATATGACGTTTGGAGAAGCGATGGATGTATTAGAATCCATTACAGGATTACAACTGAAGGAAAAGATGAACGTATAATGAAAAAAGAACGTGAGGATATCACGTTCTTTTTTTTACATAATAATAATTTTATCATCTAGCTTTGTTTGTCCAGTAAGAAGTGCATTTAAATACTCTACTTTTCGTATGCAAGCTTGTATATGTCTTTCAACCTCTTGTAACTCTGCTTGGTGATGTGTTTCAATTGGATGAATTTGCACGTTAAATTTTTCGAATTGACTACTATATGTTATTTTTGCATAGCCGCTCATAATATCGGTTTCGTTATGAAATAAGAATTGCTTCGTTTCTTCACAGAATGATACATCCTGAAAGCCATATACTTTTAATGCTTCAATTACTTTTTTAATCATGTTTGTATTCATTTTTTAACCCTCTTTACGAAGTTCTACTTTTATATTATAACATAAAAAATTACACAGAAAGCGCTTCCAAGTGTATTTTATTATAAACTTTACGTTTCAATCATAAAAATGAAACAAAGAAAAAATAATTGTAAAGAAGGAAGGACTCTTTTATTGTTTCGTCATATATATAGAGAAATAGTGCAATGAAAGGAAATTTTTCGAGGTGGAGATTGTATTTCCAATTTGAGCGCAGTAAAAGAGGTGAGAATCTTGAACTTTGATATTGTAGGACAAAAAGCATATATAAAAGACGGACCGTATCGGAACCGAATTGGAACTGTAAAGAAAAGCGAAAAACAATTAGAATCCCACTTTGCTATTGTAATTGGAGAACAAAGTATTGATGTAGAGCTAAAGGATATCGTGTTAGTTGGAGTAGACGTAGGACAATTTCATACATGGTGCGAGCAAAATGGTTATTTGTGAAAGGGACGGGCTGTGAGATAATGAAATATATTTGAGAAAAAGAGAATATGTTATTGTATTCTCTTTTTCTACGTTTAAGGAGGCGGAAATGAAATATAAAGCACAGGAGCTTACATTGGAGTTGAAAGAGAAGATTCAATGTATGGAGAATGAAATAGAGCGAATATCACTTGAACTTTTTAAAGAGTATTCATATTTATACATAGAGAAAAACATGGAACTATCTATGGAACTTGTTAAAGATAAAGAGCATCCTTTTGAGGTGGGTTATTATTCATCAGTTGCCATAGCTATATTAGATGAAGAAAAAGAGATGATTGGATTTTATAATATTCCAATTTGGAAATGCGAAAATATTTTTTTAGGAATGCCAATTCAATCGAGGATTTTGGGGAGTAAGAAAATAGGGGAACTTGTTGATGAATCTTATTATGAGATTGAGGAAGAGTTAAAAGAGCAACTAGAAGAATACTTGGAGTGATAATTTTCAAGATAAGATGTATAGAGATGGAACATAATAAAAAAGACGCTAACAGTATAAATTGTTAGCGTCCTTTTTTATTATGAAGCAATCTCACCAGTTTTTACCTCGTCTTGATTGTACGTATCGTGATCTAATTCTCCAAGCCATTTACTAGAAATAAGACCTGCTGTCATAGAACCACTTACGTTAAGAGCTGTACGCCCCATATCGATTAATGGCTCAACTGAGATAACTAGAGCGACAATACCGATTGGTAAGTTCATTGTAGATAATACGATTAATGCTGCGAATGTTGCACCGCCACCAACGCCGGCAACACCGAATGAGCTAATAGCAACGACAGCGATTAAAGTTAAAATAAATTGTGGTTGTAATGGATCAATTCCTACAGTTGGAGCGACCATCATAGCAAGCATTGCTGGGTAAATACCTGCGCAACCGTTTTGACCGATAGATACCCCGAATGAAGCTGCGAAGTTTGCAATTCCTTCAGAAATACCAAGCTTTTCTTTTTGTGCTTCAATATTTAATGGCATTGCACCAGCACTAGAGCGAGATGTGAATGCAAATGTTAATACAGGGAACACCTTTTTCAAATATTGAATTGGATTTAAACCAGATAGAGCAATTAATAATAAGTGAATAACGAACATTACGATAAGTGCTACGTAAGACGCTAACACGAAGTTACCAAGCTTTAAAATAGCATTTATATCGCTACCAGCAACTGTTTTTGCCATAAGAGCTAATACGCCGTATGGAGTAAGGCGTAAAATTAACGTTACCATACGCATTACGATTGCATATACAGCATCAAGCATCTTCTTAAATAGCTCTGCTTGTTCTGGATATTTTCGTTTTACACCGATAAAGGCAATACCGATAAAGGCTGCAAATATTACGACAGAAATTGTTGATGTTGGACGAGCACCTGTTAAATCAAGAAACGGATTTGTAGGTAACAATTCTAATAATTTGTCTGGAATTGTTGTCTTTTCAATAGAAGTAAATCTTTCTTCTACTAATTTCAGACGAGCAGATTCTGCATCACCTTGTTGTAAACCTGTTGCTGATACATCAAATCCTGCGCTTGCAGCTATACCGACAGCTGCGGCAATTCCTGTAGTAAGAATTAAAATTCCGATAATAAGACCACTGATTTTACCAAGGTTTTTCGTTAATTGTAATTTTGTAAATGCTGAAATAATAGATACTAAAATAAGTGGCATAACAATCATTTGAAGCAATTTTACATAACCGTTACCAATTAAACCAAACCAGTTATTTGAGTCGATAATTACTTTAGAAGTAGGCTCATAAATAAATTGTAATATAAGACCGAAGATAATTCCGACTCCTAAAGCAGTAAATACACGTTTATTAAAAGATACATGCTTACGTTGCATATAATACAATACGCCAACTAAAATGAGCATGACTGCAACGTTAATTCCGACAAGCAGTGTATTCATGTTGATTCCCCCTAATTCCAATCTGTTATATAGAATATAAGGTAATAAAACCTATAAGTCAACTAGGGAATTACGGAATTAAAAAAAGATGGCAATTTGCCATCTCTTAATGCCCAGCTCCAGGGACAAGTAAAAATGTTGTGTACCATGTAAATCCGATGAAGAAAACGGTTAAATATGCCCCGAATACGTATATATACATACGCTCTGTTAATTTTAAATAACTTAAAAGTACGAAGAATCCTGTTTGTCCTAAAAATAGTAGTGCGGTCGAATGCATATCCCCTACGTAAAACATAACCGAGAAAATTCCAGTCCAAAAGCCGAGAACGCGAAACATGCGCTCCATGCCATCTCCCTCCTTTTCTAAAAAAAGTAAAACCTCTTTTCATTATAGTTTATTTTTCTAACTATTGTAAATATTCATTCATATAAAAGAAAGAAGCCAATTATAATATTGACTTCTTCTTAGTTGAAAAACTAAATTTGAACCTTATAGTTACAAGATTTGCATCCATCTAGTAGACTATTGTTCCGTGTTAATTCCACGTCCGGGAATAGGATTTCAAATATCCCCTTCATCATATCTCCGTGCATATTACAAATTTCAGTCGGATGATGCGCAGCAACTTCTTTAAATGGACAATTGTGTACATCATAGAAAATTTTTGTACCATCCGTACTTATTTCAAAAGCAGGAGATAAACCAGCTGTTGAGAATGCTTCTTTTGCGATTTGCATTTTTTGTTCTATCGTCAATGCTTCTGCACTTACATTTAAGCGATGCATATGTTGTTGCATTAATTCTTTGCCGAATTGTTTCCCTGTTTCATATAGCGCTTTTTCACCAGCGCTACCTAGGCTTAGCAGTGAATTAAATGCTATCTGTGCTAATAATTGATAATCGCGAAATGGGAATTGTAACTGGATGACATCTTGAGACAAGACGTATAGTCTGCTTGGTCTTCCGCCTTTCCCAGTTTTTTTTGTTTCTGATTTGAGCATATTAACATCTTCTAATTTAGATAAATGTAAACGAGCTACGTTTGGATGAATGTCAAACTCATCTGCGATTTCTTGTACAGTTACGTAACTATGCTTTTGAGAAATATATTTATAAATGTAATAACGAGTAGGGTCAGATAACACACCTGTAATTTTTAAAGCTTGTTCCATTAGGATCTCCACCTTTATCACTTTATCCAAGATATTAACATTATAATACAGATAAACTTCCATATAGGTAATTTCAGACAATAATTCGGAAATTGTTCATAATTTCACAAACATATTTCCCCTTTTTATCCTAGTGAAAATACAAAAGTCCTAATTTTTCTTTTCCAGTTCTTCATGATATATACATGGTGAGGAGGGAAATTTGATGAATGGTATCGAGCTTTTTGCGAATACGATTATGAAAGAAGCTTGTAGGGTGCAAGCATCGGACTTACATATTGTGCCCAGGCAGAAGGATGTGGCAATTCAATTACGTATAGGAAAAGATTTAATTACGAAACGGTGTATTGAAAAGGAATTTGGCAAAAAGCTTGTTTCGCACTTTAAGTTTTTAGCATCAATGGATATAGGAGAGAGGAGAAAACCTCAAAATGGTTCGTTGGACTTACAAATTGATGGACAAGAAGTGTATTTACGCCTTTCAACACTTCCAACAGTATATCAAGAAAGTCTCGTTATTCGCCTCCATTTACAAGCATCTGTTCAGCCATTGTCTCATCTTTCGTTATTTCCAAGTTCAGCGGAAAAATTACTCTCTTTTTTAAAGCATTCTCATGGATTACTCGTATTTACTGGGCCGACTGGTTGAGTTCTTAGGGGCGACTATATATAATTGTCTTTAGGTAGGTGATTATATGTTATTTAACAATGAGAATATAAAGCATGTTGCAATATATTTAAGATTAAGTCGTGATGAAGAAAACTTAGGGATAGAACAAATATTAGATAACCACCGTCAGACACTAATTGCATTATGTAATGAAAATAATTGGTCATTTGAGATATTTGAAGAAGTAGCGTCAAGTAGTACGATAATAAAACGGGAACAGATGGTTAAGTTACTGGACCGAGTTCAACAGGATTATTTTGACGCTGTTGTAGTAATGGATATAGATAGGCTTTCAAGAGATGAATATGACGCTAGTGATATTAAACGGATCCTCTATCAAACAGAAACATTCATAGTCACACCGTATAAAATGTATGATCTTTCAAAAGATGACGATAGTTTATTATTAGGGATTACTAATCTTATTGCTAGTGGAGAATACAAGCAAATATTAAAACGTATGAGAAGAGGGAAAGAATACGCCCAAAAACAAGGTCATTGGACAAATGGTATAGCACCATTAGGTTATACCAAAGATACTAAAACAAAAAAACTTGTTCCTAATGAACGTGCTAAAGATATTCAGTTTATTTTTTCTGAAATTACTAAAGGTACAACCATTCCCTCACTTATTAGACAATTAAATAATATGGGAATAAAAACAAGACAGGGTTACGATTTTAAATACAATAGCATTGTACGAATTGTAAATAATGAGGCTTATAAAGGAACTATAGCGAGTAATAAAACTATTGGTCAGTATAAGCCTAGACCTAAAGAAGACTGGATAATAGTTCATAATGTACATCCAGCAATAGTGGATGAAGTTACATGGGATTCAGCCAATAAAATCGTTAATGAGTATTCATTTAAAGCACCGAGAAGTAAAAATAGAATATACCCTACAAGTAACCTTATATACTGTGCGAACTGCGGAAAGATACAAGGATGTAATAATCATAAACGTCTTAATAAAGTTTACATAAAGCATTGTAAGTGCGGTAATAGAAGTTTTTATTACAATCCTATATTAGCTATGATTAAGGAAGAGGTGTTAGGATATAAAGATAATATTTTAAAGGCACTAGAAACGTTTGAAGAAGGAAAACAGGAAGATAACATTCAATATAGAAAAGAAAAGCTAATAAGCCAATTGAACAAGTCTAAGAGGGCTTTAGACAAGATCAGTATTCTATTTGAAGAAGATGAAATAGATATTATTGCTTATAGAGAAAGAAAAGCTATAAGACAAGAAGAAATAAAGCTAATTGAAGAAGAGATATCAGCTTTGGAAAAGGAAGATAAGTCAGTCAAAATAGATAATTTAAAGGAACAAATAGAGTCTATTGAAAGCCTTGTAGGTAAATGGCATTTTCTTGATGGTGAAGGCTACACCGATGAGAAGATAAACCGTTTATTGCATGGTTTAATTAGTGGGATATTTTGGTCTTATCAGAAAGGTGACTCTTCACCAAAACTAATAATAAGGTTTAAAGCAGAATAATCCATTTGGATTGTTCTTTTTTTATTGGCTACAAACAGAAAAACCTCTAACAGCTATTAAGCTATTAGAGGATAAAGAGATACACTGTTATGACTGTTAAAGGATATTAACTTAGGATCTATAGCCCCAGCTATTACTGGTGCCAATATTTAATTAAGTATTATTGCTTACGCCATGTCATTACGCTTATGCTTCATTCCATACAATCTTTAAAAGTAATACTATTATTTAGTAGTTACTCTTTTTAATATTAGTGCTTTAGCACCCGAACTTGTTCGGTATATCTTTTATTCTTTATTACTGTTATAGAGTTAATTAAATAAATATTTATTATCAGTTCTTTACAGTATATAGTTTGCCAAACAGCATCAATTACAGGTTGTTAATTGTCTGACTTTTGAAAAGTGATATGAAAGCAACCGTATCAAGGGTTTGTTAATTGTCTGATTTTTAATGAGAACCTGAGAAACTTTATAGTTGTTGTTAATTACAATTTAAATGTCCTTAGATCAGGTATTTTACTGTGATTATTAAACTCTATAAACTCTTGATATATAAGGTTTTTTTAAGCTTGTTAATCACAGGTACCAAAGGGTTATGATTTACTAAAATTATAACCCTTTGATATAGCTGTTTTTCTATAATTTATTAGGCACACCGTCTTGGGATTATTAAAGATTGTGAACCGTTAGTAAATAAGGATTTTTATTGTTTGATAATTACAAGGAGGAAAATGTAGATAAGAGAGGGATTAGTTTTTTTTTGTCGAATTTTAAAGGGGAAAAAGGGGGGAGAATAGTGCCTAGAGAGTATTTAGTTCTAATTGGTGCGATATTTGGAGGGGTAATAACCTTAATAGTTACAGGAATAAACTTATATTTTAATAATCGAAAACAAAATACAGAATTTAAAAGAGATAAAATAGAAGATATCTACTTACTAATTCATGAGTTATATGATTACTTAGAGGTTGGCATTCAAGATACTAATAAAACTTTTCCACCTAAAATGTATGCAGGAAGACAACAGGAAGAACAAAAGTTAAAAAGAGAATTTAAAAGTGGTTTTGATGTTAAAAAACAACGTTTAGAAATGTGTGTAAATCTTTATTGTGACAGTCTCCTTCTCCAAACAAATGACTACATTAAAGAATGTGAAATTTACTTAGAAAAATATACAGAAGCAAGATATGTAGAAGAGATCGAGGAATTAAAGAAATTACAAGAAACATTAAAAGAAAAAAAGGAATATCTTCTTAAATCAGTTTACTCGGAGGCAAGAAAAAATTACTAGTTATAAAAAAGTCATTCAATTAAGGAATGGCTTTTTATTTAGTTGCTGTTCAAATTTGAAGAGACCGGCTGGAAGATGACCTGTGCATTACTGTGCATTAAATAAAGATTGTATGCCCTGAATACAGAAAGCCCACCATAATTTTTTTATGCACAAACCATTAGTATAAAGGGTTTTTTGTTTGAAGTTTACTAGGAAGATCAACTGTAATTGAACCAGCTATGCATAACGCTTATTTTCTCACTGGTTTAGTATTAGTTCTAATAAATAGAAATAAAAAAGACACTAAGTTGTTAAACCTAATGTCCTTATAGTACAAAATTAGATAAGCTATTCTCTATTTCTTCGTCAGTTATTCCGATATATCTTAAAGTGATCTCAGGATGTGAGTGATTAAGGATAGTTTGTAGGGTTGCTATATCCTTAGTTTGTTTATAGTACCAGTAGCCAAACGTTTTTCTCATAGTGTGAGTTCCTATACCGTCAGGAATGTCTACCATATCAGATGCTTTATTTAGCTGTCTGTATGCTTGTATTCTGCTTATAGGTTTATCGCCCTTACGAGAAGGGAACAGCCATTCAGTTCCTTCCAGTGTGTTTATATAATCATTTAATTCCTTGTAGATATTAGTTAAGTGTATTGTACGGGATTTTTCTGTTTTCCCCTCTTTAACCGTTATTTTCTGTTTTCCCTTAATGTCAGCAATCTTAAGCCTCAATAAATCACTTACTCTTAATCCAGTATTGATTCCTAAAAGAAAAAGTGTGTAGTCACGATCTCCACACCACTTTTTTAGCGACCATTTCATATCCTCTAATTTATCTAATGACCTAATAGGCTGTACATCTTTGATCTCGTCCTTTTTGCTTTTCTTAGTGGTCATTTAATTCCTCTTTTCAAAGTTAATAAAATCAAGGTTTTGAATGTAACATATTTTTTAGATAATCTCAGTATATCACTATTTTTTATTATTTCTAGTATTTATGGTGAAATGAATGTAACATTTTAAGTAATAAGTTACATTGTATGGTGGCTGTCTAATTTGATAAAATGAAAAATCTTTTTTATCTAAACTATCTAATATGATTATTGCATTTATCTGGAAAGTGGTTTAGAATTTAATTGTTAGATATTTTAGATATTTTAGATATTTCAGGTATGCGAAAATGGAGGTTGATAAAATGAGTAACGAGGGTATAATTTTGGAACTGTTTTCTAGAGTTAAGTCTTTAGAGGAAAAAGTCATGGTGTTAGAAGATCGGCTAAGTAAGGTTGGTGACGAAGAAGAAGGAAACGATATACCAACTTCATGTGTTACTATAGCTCAAGAAAATGACAGCCTAGAAAAGATTACTCGTTCTGTTGCTAGACAATATGTTATTAACCGTCTTAATGAAGCTAATAAGGATATTACAGCTTTTAAAGGGAATAAAGCTAAAGGTTCAGGAATTGTAATTCAGTCGAAAAGTAATCCCAATAAAGAACTAAAAGCTAAGTTTTATTACAGTAAAAGTCATTTAGAACACGTTTCATCATGGCATACTGTTGGCTTTAAGGATATTACTAATGATGAAATTGAACTTCATATTTTCACTGTATCTTACAATCAAGACTTCTACACTTTCTTTTTCACATCAGACGAGTTAAAAGGCTTTATTAGTGGAAAACGCAGTGATAACTCAGATTTATACCATTTTTACTTCCAGTATAAAAACGGTGAGTATATAGAGGTTCGTGATCAAGAGTATAACGTCTCTAAATACTTGGACAGGTGGACACTGGTTTCAGACCTAATCAAATAAATGATTAAAGAAACATTTAAGGGATAGTCCCAAAATGATTTTTTCTTTTATATGGTTAATTTTCCATTTAATCTCTTGTATAATATTGTTGAATGTTGTTAAAAGTTGTTAATTATTGTCGATTATGAGATATTAAATAAGAGTAAGGTATCCAACATAGTGACCTCACGAGGTGTTCTAATCAATGGTACATATCTATGTATCTACAATGATTCCTTCGGGAATATTCCATCCAAACCATCGGATACCTTACTCAGTCTATATAAGAGGTGATTATATTGGTACAAGCAATCGAAATCAGAGAAAAAGACACTGGAATAGCCGGAGAATCAAAAGTAGTTTACGATAAAGCTATAAAGCCTGATATAGAAAAGGATATTGAAGGAAAGAAAACTGAAAATGGAGATAGCACTCTGATTAGTGAGATCAGAGAATTATTCCATGATATAAGTAAGTCAGAAGAGGAAGATACCAAAGTTTTAAATGAGATTAAAGAATTATTGATTGGGTTAACCACTGTGGAAAGTTCAAATAATGAAGCAGGTCTTTTAGGTGAAATAACATATTTTAAAGATCATAAAGTATGGGTTACTAAGAAAACTAGAATGGAATCAGAGGCACGTATGAATGATAACAATATTTTTTCACTATTCGTTGTTAACTTTTACACCTTAATCGTATTGTCTTTATCTATTTTAGGGCTTGTAATTAGTGATAAAGAAATGATAGCTAATATTTCAGTTCTAACTGTAATTTCTTCAGTGGCATTATTCGGTATATCTTTGTTTATTTCTTTATATGGATACAAAGAAAAAGCGATTGCCTATAAGCAATGTTATTTAGATTTAACCAAGATTGAAAGTCAATGTCAGGATTTATTGCTTGAGGATTTAGATTATAAAAATAGACTAATTAAGTTTAATGAAATTAAAAGAGAATACAGCCATATATTAGAAAAAACAGATAATCATAGTTTGGTAGACCGATTAGTTTATTTAAAAAATAATAAGAAATTAAATTCACTTGATGATCAAATGTCTTATTATAAATATAAAATTATAAATAGGGTTATAAGAATATCATTATTTATTATTCCGATTGTTGCACTTATAATATTATTTGTATGGAAGTGAAATGAAAATGTCATTACCAGCTTATAAACACTTTGAAATACTATATCAAACCGAAAACTTAAAGAACCTGTATGAGAAAACAATACATCATAATACTGCTTCAGGAATAGATAGAATGGTAAAGAGAGTATTCGACAAAAAAGTGGATTTACATTTAAGTATAATTAACAGAAAAGTTTTTAATGGTTCATATAAATATACAGCTTATAGGGAGAAGTTATTTATAAAATCCAAAAATAACTTTCCTAGAGTGATTTCTATTCCAACTATTAGAGATAAAATAGTTCTGAAAGGATTACATAAAATAATTCAAGAATCATTTTCAATTGAACAGCCATTAGTTCAAACGGTAGTTGGAGATATGAAAAACGAATTAGAGAACTTTGACTCTTTTATTAAAATAGACATAAAGAATTTTTACGATAATATAAATCATAGTATTTTAGACAAGAAATTATCTAAAAAGATTAGAACACCTCTTGTAAAAGATTTAATTTTAAATGCAATTAGAACGCCAACCGTATCTAAAAACCATTCAAAAGACGACAGCTTATATTCAAACTGTGTAGGTGTCCCACAAGGGTTATCTATTTCAAACGTTTTAGCAGAAGTATATTTTCAAGATATGGACAAAAAATACAAATCTAAAAAGAGATTTAGATATTACAGGTATGTTGATGACATCCTGATTTTATGTAAAGAAAAAGATATACTTAAGATCAAAAATGATATCTTTAAGAACATTGAAGAAGAACATAGATTGAAATTGAATAAAGGCAAATGTAGTCAGGGAAGGATTGATCGTGTAGGCTATGATTTTTTGGGATATAGAATTGAAAAATTAGAGTCAATAGGGGATGTAGGTTTAACTATAAAGAATTCTACAAAATTAAAGTTTGAAAAATCTATTGTTGATATGTTTTCTCGATATAGTCACTCAAATACAATTTCCCCGAAAGAATTTATCTTTTATTTAAATAATAAAATAACCGGTTCAATAAGTAATAAATTAAATGGAATTTCTGATAAAGAAAAAAAGTATGGTTGGGTTTTCTTCTATTCTCAAATAGGCGATAAAAAGGTTTTCCACCACTTCGATTGGTTTGTAAAAAAACTAATAGATGACTTTAAATTAAAAGAAAACTTTAAAGGGCTTGAGATTAAGAGTTTTGTAAAAACATATTACGAGATCATTTACAATAGGTCAAAGACTAAATACATACATAGACCCGATACCCTTACAACTGAAGAAAAGAAATTTTTATTGATAGATATCTTTAAAGTTAAAGATAGATTTCTTAAAACCGATGACCAAATTGAACGATTTTATTATGCAAAGGTATATAAACCAATAAAATTGTTAGAACAGGATGTTCAGGATATTTCTTAAAAAATTTAATTACTATCAGTTTAAACAGCTATTATTAAAAGGCGATCTCATTAAAAAGGGGTCGCTTTTTTGTTGTATCAAAAGTGAACACAATTGCTTGAGTTTATACAACAACACAGGAATAACGAATGTCCTTCAATCAATAGTGTCAATCAAAAACGTATTGCTGGAACATAGATAAGAAGGGACTGTATAATACCGATACTGGGCTGTATTATGTAGGCAGGATAATAGATTAAGGACTAAGCTAGGCGTACTATATACCCTACTATCGGTGACAAGGATACTAGTAAGGTAAAAGAAAAGGGAAGTAACCGGCATGACACATGACACGAGGACAACAGCACAGTAAAACAGATAAGACAACAAGAACAATCAAAGAAGAAAGAAAAGACGAAAACAATGCAATGACAGAACATGACAAGTACAAGGTTAACCACGCCAAAACTATCCTGTATTATACAGTTATCAATATAGATAATAACTTTTTATGTAACACACCCCACCATGCGGGAAGGCACTATTGTTTTAGTGGTTGTCTAGTAGCTGCAAAATATACACTATATTTTTGAAACTTTTTTGGGGAACTCGTGTCGCAGAGGAAGATTCTGAATGAAATGAATTTTACTTCTTAGTTGGTCGCCTGATTATTAAATTTCCGAGGTAGTTTAGTATAAACGTAGGAGGAAAATGAATTGATTAGACAAGTTATATTAAGTGAAGAAGAATACGAAGAAATCGAAAGGGAATTGGCAGACTATTCGAGACTTAAAAAACAATTAAAAGAATTTGAAGAGACAAAGGTGCAATTGGAAAAAGTAAGTGAAGAATTTGAGAACTTTATAAATTTGGTTAAGGAAATGTTTAAGGATAGCGGTGGAGGGGAATTTTCTTATCGTGAAACTGGAAAATATTATAATGACTATTTATATCTAAAAAAAGAAATTGTAGCAGAACTTTTTAATATGTTTTTTGAAGAAGAATTTTATAACCAGACTGGATTAAAAGTGGATAGATATTGGAATATCAAATAGTATTGTAAAGTTTTCATTTTTATTATTACTTGAAAGTGTTAACAGCACACTTGACTAACGAGTTGCTTTACTTCAAGAGGGTGTACCTTGCCATTTGTTAATGATGAATAATCACTTTTTATAAAAAATTTGCAACGGATTTTAGAAACATTTTGGGAGGCGTGCTGTATGACAGAAAATGAAATAGCACAGGAAGTGGAAGAATTAAAAGGCGATATAAAAGAGTTTCGTAACGAGTTCACTAGTTTTAGAACTACAATGAATGGGTTCTGTTCTGAGTTTCGTAACAACCAAACAAAAACTATGGGAGGAACCGCTACATGGCAACAGAAAGAGAAATTGAATTAGCAAAACAGGTATTAGCAAAGATAACAGCAATGGAGAAGAAGATCGATAAGTTGGACGGTAGGATAGATAAATTGGATAACAGAATAGATGATAGTTTGGAAGGTAGTTTTAAAGGACTACAAGCCACATTTGAAAATGGCTTTAGTGATGTGCGTAAAGGGTTAAATGAAATTATAGAAATAAATAAGAACAGTAAGTCTGCAAAAGAGATAGTAGAGGAAATAGCTGGGAAAGATAAATAAAAAAAAGCGGAAAGGCAATTAAATCAGTCTTTCCGCTTTAAAGCAGTCCATATTTATACATCGTTTCACAGGCGTTACAGTATCGTTATACACATTGTTAATCTTGATTTATATTCTATTTTATTCATAACAGTTCTTCCTTGTTTACTTGTTAAAAATGTAGCTAGAAGGTAGTTTTTCGATCTTTAAATGTATGGCAATGGTTTTACCTTCACTTTCTTTTTCTTCATGGAAAATTGAAGCTATATAGTCGTTTTTTAATCTCTTAATGTGCTTAGGAACATTTGTATATATGTCCCATAAGTTTGTAGCTGGTTCAAATACAATTACTGTTTCCTGTTCTTCTTTATCGTAATAAATCATTGTTTCTATATCTCCTTAAATAAAAAAGGTCACAAGCTATTAACTGGTGACCTCTTCTGTAATTTGCTTTGCCAGTGCTATCTTGCCAGCGTGTGCCTTTTCTCCTATCTCAATCTTTTTGATCAGAATTTCTTTAACACCACTGTCTTTTAAACCATTAAGAACAGCCTCATTTAATTCATTATCATTTACTTTTGATTCCTAGATATAGTTACCTGCTTCATTTTGTAACGCTAGTCCATATTGCATAGCTAAAACTGGTGGTAATCCTTTTAAAACGTCTGTATTCCCTTTTCTCAGTTCGTCCATTACGTCTGGTTTTACAATGCTAGTTAAATTAGGCGTATTCATACTTATTCTGCCTTCTTAGGTGACTTTAAATGTTCTGGTAAATTTCCACGAGTAGTCCAGAACACTTCATCTTTATAAATAACAGATGTTTTAAACCAACTAAAGTACGGTCTATATTGGTCTTGTTTAAAAGATTATTCTAGTAGTCGATATTCTTCTTTAACCTTTGGATATTCAAATACTTCATGAATTTCAGGTGCAATAGCGTGGTATTGCTTTTTGCATTGCTTACCCATATCAGCTACTGCAGTAAATAATTCATAATGGTGGCGGATAGCAAGTTCTGTCACGTCACATTCATAAGAACTAATATGTTCTTTTCTTAATACCTCTTAAAACGCTGGTACATATACAAGTCTCAACATTGTTCTTTTCTCATCTAATGCTTCTAACATAGAATGAATGATTTCCACTTTAGAATTGATTCCCTGAACCTATAATTTGTAATCAGATATAACTTATTTAGTTTCAACGAATAAGTCTTTGATTTCCATTTCCTAAATTATTATTTGTAGCTACGTCGTTCCTTCATTTCAATGACTTTACGAATACTAAATAGTTCCACATTAGAAACTCTTAACTGCTTAATAGCGTCCTTAAATTTACTTTCATAGTAAGGCGTAAAAGTGATTTGTCCCTTTTCCAACTTTGCAACAGTGCTGTGATCTACAGCCATAAATTCAGCAAATTGATGTAAGTTTTTGTTTCTTGAATGTCTAACGGGCTTGATAAATCTATAGTCATATTTTTGGTTATAGGGTAAATGGGAATTTACTGTATGCATTGTGGTTCCTCTTTCCTAGTTGTTCTAAAATTTAGAAGTTGAAATTCAAATAAAAAAGGTATGTCATAAGACAAACCTTAGTTAATAGGAGATCAATTCAAATGATATTATCCGCGGGAAACCTATAAGGATTTCCCTAATACTAGGTTTACGAAAGGACCTATAAAATCAGGTTCGGAAACGTTTTTTTAATCGTGTCCTTTTTTATATCCTTTTTGCAAGTACTCATTTGAACAGATCAATTCAAGGAGGTACTTGTAAAATTGAAGAAAGCAACAGCTAAGAAAAAGAAACCAGTCAAAGTAATCGTACAAGTTTTAAACGAACCATCGAAGGAAGCAATCTTAAATACAGCAAAAATTTTAAGGACTTTAGGCACTTCTGCTTAGAGTCCTTTTTTATCTTCTAAAATTGTATAAAATTCAAAAAAGCCTACTGTTATTTGTCAGTAAATAAAAAACACTTGGTATCAACCAGAGTGTTTTTTATCTGTCCATCTAGACTCTATTCCTTTTGTTCTTCTTTTATAGTGAATTTCTTTTCATCAGGATACTGATATAAAAAAACAAGACGACCATCTTTTTCAAAAGCATCAACAGTACCTTGAGGGATTGTTCTTTTTATATCCTCTTGCAATTTCCAGCCCATTGACTCAATTGCTTTAATGTAGGACTGTCCAAAGTTGTTTCCCTTATATTCTTCCTCAGTTTTCGTTTTGCTTGTTAATTGATTATCCACCCAAATTGGAAAGTCATCAAAGTTCTCAGATAGATAGTACACGTAGTCATCGACCTTTACGTAATGCCTATGTTCCATCATAGTTTTTTTTGAAATCCCACCGGATTCGTTACAAGCGGATAATAGCAGCATAGGTAGTAGTAGTAGCAATAATTTTTTCATTTTCTATCCTCCTAAATTTAAAAACCTTCCAAATTGTAGCATAATTTATTGTCTTATTCTAGGATAAACCACATTATTTAACTCGAATTTCCATTTGATTACTCAGAGAAAGATAACAATTCTATTCTCTATGTTGAAGTGAATAATAAAAATATTTAAGAAAAGTAAAAAAACTCTTTTTTCATTCATCAAATATTGAATAGTAAGCTTACAGATTGAACGCAGGAATAAAGGCGTAACCATTCTAAAATTAGAATCAATACAAGCAGGGATAATAGTATCGCGTCTATCCCATTTAAATTCTTTTATATTTTTAAGGGTTATACCTAAAAACTGAACTAACTGGTTCTGGAAAAACAACAACAATGTATGCGTTATTAGAAGTAGCTAGAAAATGGCAAACACGTCGCATCATTACACTGGAAGATCCAGTTGAGCAAAGAAAAGACGGTTTATTACAAATTCAAATAAATGAAAAAGCTGGTATCACATATAAAACGGGATTAAAGGCTATTTTGCGTCATGATCCAGATATTATTTTAGTTGGCGAAATTCGTGATGAAGAAACAGCAAAAGTAGCTGTAAGGGCCAGTTTGACGGGACATTTAGTAATGACAACCTTGCATACAAATGATGCGAAAGGAGCGATACTACGATTTATGGATTATGGTATTACAAGGGAAGAAATTGAACAATCATTATTAGCAGTAGCTGCTCAGCGGCTCGTCGAATTAAAATGTCCATTTTGCAGAGGGAAGTGTTCAACTTTATGTAAATCAATGAGGCAAGTGAGACAGGCAAGTATTTATGAACTGTTATATGGATATGAATTAAAACAAGCGATTAAAGAAGCAAGTGGAGAACATGTTACGTATCACTATGAAACGTTGGAATCGTCGGTTCGAAAAGGGTATGCTTTAGGCTTTTTAGAAGAAGATGTATATGTTTAGGAGAAAATGGAGTTTAAGTGATCAAGCATTATTATGGAAAAGATTAAGTGATTTATTAGAGAAAGGTTACTCCCTTTTGCAGGCGTTAGAATTTTTGCAGTTGCAACTACCATTAGAGAAGAAATTACAGTTACAGCGTATGATCGAGGGATTGAAAAACGGACAAAGTTTGCACGCTTCTTTTCACAAATTAATGTTTCACCCTGAGGTGTTAAGTTATTTGTTTTATGCAGAGCGACATGGTGACATTTCTTTTGCTTTGCAACAAGGTAGTGTACTTCTTTACAAGAAGGATAAATATAGGAAAGATATGATGAAAGTAATGAGATATCCTATGTTTTTATCGTTCTTTTTAATGATTATGCTTTCTGTTTTTAACCTCATTTTATTGCCTCAGTTTGAAATGATGTACAGTTCTTTACATTCGACGGCACCACCACTTACGGAGCAAATTTTAGTTGTAATTAAATTATTACCCTACTTCATTTATAGTATTTTTCTTATCGTTATAACGGGCTTTAGTTTATATATATTGTATTTCCGAAAACTTCCGCCTATTCAAAAGGTAAAGATTATGATCCGTATTCCCCTTATGAAAACATTTCTTATTTTAAATCATTCGCATTATTTTTCCGCCCAATTAAGTGGTTTATTACACGGTGGATTGTCAGTACACGAAGCATTAACAATAATGATGAAGCAAAAGTATAATCCGTTCTTTCAGTATGAAGCAGCCCGAATTGAGCGGCAATTAATTGCAGGAGAACCGTTACAATCTATTATTGATAAAAGCGGTTATTACGAGAAAGAACTTTCTTATATCATTACGCATGGACAAGCAAACGGTAATTTAGCAAATGAGCTTGGTGATTACAGTGAGCTCATTATTGAAAAGGTAGAACAAAAAATTAAACGTATGTTATTTGTGATTCAACCTATTTTATTTACATGTCTTGGGGTTATAGTCATTCTGATGTATTTAGCGATGATTATGCCGATGTTTCAAATGATGAATTCTATTTAGGGGGCATTTACATGCAGAATGAAGAAGGTTTTACTCTTTTAGAAATGTTGTTAGTTATGGTTGTCATAACTGTATTATTACTATTAATTATTCCAAATGTAGTTAAGCAGCGATCCTCGGTGCAGGAAAAAGGGTGTGAAGCCTACGTGAAATCTGTAGAAGCACAAATACAGGCATATCAACTCGAAAATAATAAAATACCTACAATCGAGGAATTAAAAACTAAAAAATATATTGCTGTTGATGAATGTCCGAAAGGTAAACCAATCCATATTTCTGATGATGGCACGGTATCAGCAGGGAAATCGTGAAGCAAAAGGGTTTTACTCTTTTAGAGATGCTACTTGTTTTATTTGCTGTTTCTGTACTGAGTATTGTTACGCATGTTAACGTTACTTCATTACATGAAAAACAAAGAGTTGAGCAGTTTTTGAAACAGTTTTCAAATGATATTTTGTATATGCAGCAGTTGGCAATTAAGCGTCAAAAAAAATATACGTTACGCTGGTTTAAAGGGAAAAAGATGTATTATATTTCGGAATCAGAGACGGATTTTTTAATTGTTAAGAGAGAATACAATAAAGATATCCAATTGGATTTGCATACCTTTCCAAATCCAATGACATATAATCCGAGCGGAAATATTAATAGAGGTGGTACGATTTTACTTTCCTATCAAGGGTATAAATATGAGATTGTATTTCAGCTTGGAAGAGGGAGATTTACGTATCGTGAAGTGTCAAAAAGGATCAGTAATGGTTGAAATGGTTGTAGCGTTAAGTTTAATAATGGTGGCGGTATCGTTATTACTCCCGCAAACATTATTAATTATGCAGGAAAGAAAAAATATAAACATGAGCTATAAAGCATTAATATTATTAAAAAAAGAAGCGGCCTTGTTTAAGTATGAGGATGAGGAAAAGCGAGAAAAAGAGCAAGTCATAAAAGGGATTGTATATTACACATATTGGAGAGGAGATGAAGTTTGTGCGGTGTGGAAAGATATGAGAGAAAAAGCGATGGAGCAATGTCTTTATGCAGAGAAAAGATAAAAAGGAAGCGGGATTTACCTTAATAGAAATGATCGCATGTTTGTTGCTTTTATCGATGTTCTTTTTACTTTTACCGCGTCTTCATATTATGGGGATAGAAAATACACATTCAAAAGGATTAAATGACTGGGAGTGGGATGTGTTTTTAGGACAAATGCAATTAGAGTTTCGTGAAGTAATGAGTGGGAGGAAGATAGAACGAGAAAATGATGGGAATATTTTGCGTTTCCAACTTCGTAATGAGGATGAGGTGACGTATGAAAAAGTGAATAGTAATTTAATAAGAAAAGTAAATATGCGCGGAAGGGAAGTTATATTACAAAGGATTGAAGCGATTTCATATAGATTAACACCTCAGTTGCTATATATACGTGTGAAAGATATAGGTGGTGAAATATATGAAGGCGTGGTTGTACGCTATAGTGAAATTGAGATAGAAACATGAGAAACCAAGATGGATTTGCAATGCCAGGAACAATTATTTTTCTTATTTTATTAATTTCTTTTTTGATGTGCGAAACGAATATATTACTTTTGGATAAAAAGTTTTATGCTGAAATAGAACAAAATTTTTTCATGGAGGAACTTATTGATCGAGCTATTTCAGATATAAAAAGAGACTTACAGCAAAAAGAAAAAGAGGATATTTTTTTGTTTCAGTATGAAAGAGGAGAAGCGAGTGGAAAGTACATCTTTGAAAATGATGTTATTATCATTTCGTTGCAATGTGTTACAAAGCAGAGAGTTTTCTATACAGTGAGCTTTCGCTATAGGAAAAGAGATAATAAAATATTTGATTGGGTAGAAGGATAGTGTGTAAAATACGCGGGAGAGAACCACTAATTCCTATTGTGGAGTGAGTTAATTTCTTTGAGGGAAGGGATAAAATCACAGTCAAAAGTTTAAATTTTCTCAAAAAAGAGAAAGGTAGAAAGAATATGATATATTCATGCTATCCAATCATTTTTTCTAGGGAGATAAGGAAATGACAAATAACAATCAAATAGGTGAAAATAAGGAACAAACTATTTTTGATCATAAAGGAAATACGATTATGACAGAGGATAGGGAAATACAAATTATTTCAAAATTCGAAGAACCTCTTATTGTCGTATTAGGAAATGTACTAAGTGATGAAGAGTGTGATGAATTAATCGAATTATCTAAAAGTAAGATGGAACGTTCTAAAGTTGGTTCATCCCGTGATGTAAATGATATTCGAACAAGTAGCGGTGCATTTTTGGAAGACAATGAACTTACTTCGACGATTGAAAAACGAATTTCATCTATCATGAATGTTCCTGTGGCGCATGGAGAAGGATTGCACATTTTAAATTATAAAGTGGATCAACAATATAAAGCGCACTATGATTATTTTGCGGAACATAGTAGATCAGCTGCTAATAATCGTATCAGTACGCTTATAATGTACTTAAATGATGTAGAAGAAGGCGGAGAAACATTCTTTCCGAAATTAAATCTTTCTGTACACCCTAGAAAGGGAATGGCAGTATACTTTGAGTATTTTTATCAAGATCAATCACTAAATGAGCTTACGTTACATGGAGGGGCACCTGTTACGAAGGGCGAGAAATGGATTGCAACGCAGTGGGTGAGAAGAGGTACTTATAAGTAAAAATAAGCTAGCTAGCTTATTTGACTGCACGATAATAGCGAGTATGTTACGTTTTGTTCTTCATAGCATAAGAAGAACAAAACGTTTTTTTATTAAATAAAGCAACAACTTTCGTTATAATAACAAATAATAACGGAGGATTGAGAGGAACGAAAATGAAATCTATATACATAACTGGCTATATGGGAGCCGGGAAAACAACAATTGGAAAAGCGTTAAGTAAAGAACTTTATATGGAAGTTGTAGATACAGATCAAAAAATCGAAGAGCAGAAAGAGAAAGCGATTCGGCATATTTTTGCAGAAGAAGGCGAAATGGTTTTTCGGGAATATGAAAGTGAAATGTTACGGTCACTACCGGTTCAGAATGTAATTATTACAACTGGTGGAGGGATTATTGAACGAGAGGAAAATCGAAAGTGGATGAAGGAAAATGGAACTGTCGTGTATTTATATTGTGATCCACATGTAATTGCAGAAAGGCTTCGCGAAGATACGACACGTCCACTATTTCAGAAGAAAGATATAGATGCATTTATAACGAAATTCGAATCGCGCCGAGCTTATTATGAAGAGGCACATATTCATATTGATACGACTAGTAAGTCGGTAAAGCAAATCATGAATGAATTAAAGGAAAAGATTAATGAATAAAAAAGTGGACATACTAATCAAGTAGAGGTGATGATAATATGTCTACTAATGATTATGTACGCTTTGTGACACAGCAATTTGTGTCGTATATGGATGCTCCAAAAGAGGATCGAAAACAAAAGAAAGAACAACGTCGTGCGGAGAAAGAGCCATTCTTAAACAAATGGTTTGGTGTTATGCCATTGAGCGCTGCTTTGTTTTATCGAAATGTAAAAAATAAGAGAAAAAAATCAAGTTAATCATTCTTCGTTCACTTGTGAGGCGTATAGCCAATAAAAATCCCCTAGTATAACAAGATGCTAGGGGATTTTTTGTTTATCCCGCATTAACGGGCAGTAAGGGATGAACAAAACCCCCACTGATTAAAGTTTCACTTTATTGCACAGATTCTTTTTCTTCAGTAACTGCATGTATTTTATTGTTTACCCATACAAATCCAATTCCAATACAAATAGAAATGCCCCACCCAACAGCGGTCATAATAGCTCTCATTTCACCATATCCATCTACACCGAAAACAGAGATGAAATAGATTTTCAAGAAACTCTTTAATATAAATTGAAGACCGAAAAATAGTGTTAAATATTGCAGTGCTGGATATATACGGCTATCTCGGTAAAGCTCACGACTTTTATCGCGGTCATGACCTTGCAATGCAGCAATGTCTGCAGCGAAATATAACATCAGTGGTTTTTTTATAAAGATTGTACATATAACGATGCAGCCAAGTACGATATGATAATATGCATCATTCCATAGCATTCGTTCGGCTGATCCAGATAATAAATCTACCGTCGTATTAGAAATGAGTGTAATTAAAATAAAGAACCCTGTCACGTTAAACTGTTTTTCTTTTTTAAAGGTATACAGTGTATAAATAATCCCCGGAACAGAGGAAATTAACATCGCGTAATAAGGATCGATATAAGGTTTTGCAAATTTCCAAATGAGGAATGGGAATACGAGATAAAAGACAAGATCTAATATAGCTTTTTTATTTTGATTCATATAAATCCTCCTTAAGTCATACATATATTTTATAATATAATTTCTGAAAATTGTATAATCTTTAATAAAAAAAAGAAAAGTAGATGATTAGTAGATTAAAAAAATTGTCCCTAGCGTAGTAAGTTTTTTTAGTATATAATAAAGGAAACGCTTTCATTTTTGTTTTGTTCACAAAATGGACGGAAAATCACATATTTACTATTGATATGTTGCTTTATAATGAAACTAATTAAATATACATGCATACAATATTGTGAAATAAATAACATAAATAATCTATATAAATGTAAACGTTACCAAAGAGAGAGGTGGAGACAATGAGTAAATTTTTCTTCAATCATAATCCAGCAACACTAGAGGATGGTAGGCTTGTTAAGTACGCTGAAATTATTTATGGAGAAGGTGGCCGTTCTGTATTAGAAAATTTAATGGTGAAGGCATCTATCAGATTGCGTGATCGTTATCCGAATAAATCTGACGAGCAGATCTCGAACCTCGTAAATAAAGGCATCCATGATATGTTTCAAAAATATGTGAGTGAGTAAGAGTAGCCAATGGCTGCTCTTATTTTTTTTGTATAAGGATTGTGCCTCTAGCTGAAAATAAGGGGGTATTTTGAAAGACTTAAAAAGGAGTGGAAAAGATGAGCAATGGAATTGGACGTTCAAAAGAAAATCTGCCGACTGATGCTAATCATGTGAGTGCAAAGGATCGTGCATATCAAAAACGTATGACAGAGAAAAAACAACGAGAGCGTAATGACGATAGAGAATAGGATGGAAAAACATCTAAAAAAAGCTCCTTCTACAGTTGAAGGAGCTTTTTTTAAGATAGAAAATGATTTGCGGTAATATAAAAGAGGCCGCCGTTTATAATTTGCATTGTAATGCGTGGTTCGTATTGTTCTTGTAATGCTTGCTTTTCAATTTCATAGCTTTCTGGAAGTTCATCGCTATCTTCGTAAAATCGATTTAAAAGGTCTAAATCGTGATTCCAACGCACTCTTGCTTCTTTTGCCCACGTATGGTCATCTTCTGCGATTATATGTTTTAAAGCGTCCTCTATACGTTGTAAACCACTTTGTGGCTTAATGATAGGGGAAAGCGTAAAACAAAAATCAGGTATTTTCGGGGTGACTCTTATCTCTGTTAAAGTGTCATGGAAGTTTGCGATCATTGTTCCAGAAATAAGGTGAATACCGATGGAATGAAGGATGTCTTTTTTTCGGTCGCATTGATAAGATACTTTTATATTTACACCAAGCCAAGGGTGGAGTGGGGTATGTGTTGCCCCGTTATGTTTCACGTCCTCGTATAACCGTATGTATGAGCCTAGTTCTTTTGTCGTTTCAAAGATTTGATGCAAACGTGGTGAACCATAATGAATAAGTTCACCATCGTTTTCTTCGTTTTCCGGATTTGTAATAAGAGTAAGGCGCATAGGATTCGGAACGCCTCCTGTTTTTTCAAGATAGTGCCAATAGAAAGGACGGTTCATTAATAGCTTATCCATTTCAATTGTTAACTGCACGTCTAATAGGTGAGGGGAATGTTCTAAAATTTCGCAGTTATTCGCCTCAAAAAAGTTATATAAGTAATTATGAATTTCATTTTGCTGCATAGTCCTGCACCTCAGCTTCATTGCGCTTCGCAAAGTCGATAATAGATGTCAAGTTTTCCATTTTGATTCGAATTTCTCCTTCGCTTTTTGACTGTGCGAAAATTTCTTGAATATGAGCATCGATATTTTTCATGTTGATTCTCGTTAAAATTTCATCGAGTTCACCGATTACTCGTTCAAATAAATTAATTTTTTCATACAGTAGTTTTAAAATATGTTCTTCAACAGTATGCTTTGTTGCTAAGTTATAAATATGAACATCATTTTTTTGGCCAAGACGATGAATACGTCCAATTCTTTGTTCGAGTCTCATTGGATTCCACGGTAAGTCATAATTGATCATATGGCTACAAAACTGTAAGTTAATTCCTTCACCGCCGGCTTCGGTCGCGATTAACACTTGAGCATGATTTTGGAAAAGTTCCTTCATCCAGTCTTTCTTTCCGCGTTTAAATCCACCACGAAATGGAACAGAGGAAATTCCATGTTGTTGTAAGAACCATTGTAAATACATTTGTGACGCTCTATATTCAGTGAAAATGATGACTTTATCATCAATTTCCTTTATAAGCTCTAGAGCTTTATTTGCTTTTGAGTTGAAAGGAATATGATTAATTTTGTCCATTAACACATCAATATGTGGTTCCTTTATGTAGTGTTCATTTTCTTTCTGTCTTTTTTCTACATGCTTTTTTAATGAATAGTAAACAGCTTCGCGACTACTACATGCTTCCCGTTTTAAAGTTAAAGATGAGAAAGCAGACGTAAAGGCATCTTGTCCTCGCCAATTTTCAATCGCGTTATATAGCGCTTGTTCTTCTTCATTAAACTCAACAAAAATTGTACGTACATGCCTTTTTGGCCAATCAATTCCAGTATTATGACGTCGATTTCGGACCATTACTTTGTTGATGAGAGCTTTTAAATCTTCATCAGATTCAGCCGAGCGATTTTTTGAAGCATAATATTCTTCAAAATTAGATTGGTTGCCTAAATGACCTGGTTTTAATAAAGAAACGAGGTTGAAGATTTCATCGATTTTATTTTGAACAGGAGTAGCGGTTAGTAATAAACAAAACTTCTTTTTTAATCGTTGTGCAAATTCATAGTTTTTTGTTTTATTATTTTTTAGTTTATGTGCTTCATCAATAATAATAAGGTCATATTCTAAGTTTAAAACGATATCGCGATGCGGCGACCGTTTCGCAGTATCAATTGATGAGACGATGACATCAGCTTGTTCCCAAGAATAACTTTTCTTTTGAGCGACCGCAGGAATAAAAAATTTTGTGTTTAGTTCATATGCCCACTGAGATACGAGAGAAGCTGGAACTAGAATGAGTACCTTTTTTACAAGTCCCCGCACCATATATTCTTTTAAAATAAGTCCAGCTTCGATTGTTTTTCCAAGTCCAACTTCATCTGCCAAAATCGCTTTACCATTCATTTGTTCAATAACATTTTGAGCAACTTCTAATTGATGCGGAAGTGGCGTGAAATGTGATAAGTGTTTTGGTGCTTGTAATCCATCAAAAGTAGGGACGAGTAATGATTTTTCAGTTTTATAAGCTAATTGATATAAATCCCAATTTGTCCAAGGGCCATCTTCATCAATTCTTTTTAAAAAATTATTTTGCCACGTTCGATCTACGGAAATATCGACATTCATTCAGACGCTCCCACCTTTTATAAACTAAAGTTATTATTAAAAAATATTTATTATAAGCCTTGTTATAAGGCATTATCACAATTACTAAAAGTTAAAGAATAAGCAGTGATAAAGGGATAAATCTCAAAAGTTCTATTTAATAAGAATAAGAATAAAAAATTCTAAATTATTTTTTATGCTAGAATATTGATGAAATATAGCGAATGATGTTAGGATAATGGTGTGAAATGTGTGGAATCTTTCGTATTTTATCCAAGAAAGTAACTTTTTATTTACGCTTTCATAAAAAAAATGATGAGATTCCGTATATCCTATCTTTTCAGAATGAAAATGTTTAGATATGGAAAGCAACTTTTATTGATTTGTCAGAGCATAAGGGGGAAAGAGCATGATTACATTACAACGTACACCGTTATTTGATGTATACGCGAAGTATGGTGGGAAAACAATCGACTTTGGTGGCTGGGAATTACCAGTTCAATTTTCAAGCATTAAAGAAGAACACGAAGCTGTACGTACAGCGGCAGGTTTGTTCGATGTGTCTCATATGGGAGAAGTTGAGGTAAAGGGTGTAGATAGTTTAGCATTTTTACAACGTGTTGTTACAAATGACGTTTCTACCTTAAAGGTAGGAGGCGCACAATATACAGCTATGTGCTACGAAAATGGTGGTACAGTAGATGATTTATTAATCTACAAACGTGGTGAAGAAGACTATTTATTAGTAATCAATGCATCAAATATCGAGAAAGATTACGAATGGTTAGCTAGCCATGTAATTGGCGATGCGACAGTAGTCAATGTTTCTAGTGAAGTTGCACAGCTTGCAATTCAAGGACCAAAAGCAGAAGGCATTTTACAAAAAGTTGTGTCAGAAGATTTGAAAGAAATTAAGTTCTTTAAATTTAAAAACGATATTCTTGTAGATGGAATTCCAGCACTTGTATCTCGTACAGGTTACACAGGTGAAGATGGATTTGAAATTTACTGTAAGAGTGAAGATGCTGCAAAGCTTTGGGAGAAACTTCTTGAAGTTGGAGCAGAAGAAGGCTTAAAAGCATGTGGTTTAGGTGCTCGTGATACACTTCGCTTCGAAGCAACATTACCACTTTATGGTCAAGAATTATCAAAAGATATTACACCGATTGAAGCTGGAATTGGCTTTGCGGTAAAACCAAATAAAGAAGCAGACTTCTTTGGAAAAGAAACGTTAAAAGAGCAAAAAGAAAACGGTGCGCCTCGTAAGTTAGTCGGCATCGAAGTAATCGAACGTGGAATTCCTCGTACGCATTACCCTGTATTTATTGGAGAAGAAAAAATCGGGGAAGTAACGAGTGGTACACAATCTCCAACGTTAAAGAAAAGCATTGGTTTAGCACTAATTGATGTAAAATACGCAGCAGTTGATACAGAAGTAGAAATTGAAATTCGTAATAAACGCGTCAAAGCAGTAGTTGTTCCAACACCATTTTATAAACGTTCAAAGTAACGGGGAGAGGGGTAGATTTCATGTTGCATCGTTATCTTCCAATGACAGAAGAAGACAAAAAAGAAATGTTACAAACGATCGGCGTTCAAACGATCGATGAGTTATTCTCTGATATTCCAGAGAGTGTTCGTTTTAAAGGGGATTTAAAAATTAAAGAAGCAAAATCAGAGCCAGAGCTTTTAAAAGAGTTAACTCAAATGGCTAGTAAAAATGCTAACTTAAAAGAGTACGCTTCTTTCTTAGGAGCAGGCGTATATGATCATTACGCTCCAGTAATTGTAGATCACGTTATCTCTCGCTCAGAATTTTATACAGCTTACACGCCATACCAACCAGAAATTTCACAAGGGGAATTACAAGCAATCTTTGAATTCCAAACAATGATTTGTGAATTAACAGGAATGGATGTAGCAAACTCTTCTATGTACGACGGAGGTACAGCTTTAGCTGAAGCGGCAATGCTAGCAGCTGGCCATACTCGTAAAAAGAAAATTCTTGTATCTAGCGCAGTTCATCCAGAATCAAGAGCAGTACTTGAAACGTATGCAAAAGGTCAACATCTTGAAGTTGTTGAAATTAATCATAAAGATGGTGTAACTGATTTAGACGTATTACAAAGTGAAGTAGATGATACAGTTGCTTGTGTAATCGTTCAATATCCAAACTTCTTCGGACAAGTTGAAAAATTAGCTGATATTGAAAAAATCGTTCATCAACAAAAATCATTATTTATCGTTTCTTCAAATCCATTATCATTAGGCGCATTAACACCACCAGGAAAATTTGGTGCTGATATTGTAATCGGTGATGCACAACCATTTGGTATTCCAACGCAGTTTGGTGGACCACACTGTGGTTACTTTGCAACAACGAAAGCATTTATGCGTAAAATTCCAGGACGTCTTGTTGGACAAACTGTAGATTCAGATGGTAAACGTGGGTTTGTATTAACGTTACAAGCACGTGAACAGCATATTCGCCGTGATAAAGCGACGTCTAACATTTGTTCAAACCAAGCGTTAAATGCATTAGCAGCATCAGTTGCAATGACTGCGCTTGGAAAACAAGGTGTGAAAGAAATGGCACGTCAAAACATTTCTAAAGCACAATATGCAAAACGTCAATTCGAAGCGAAAGGCTTCTCTGTAACGTTCGCTGGTCCATTCTTCAATGAGTTCGTTGTAGATTGCAAACGTCCAGTTAAAGAAGTAAATGATGTATTATTACAAAAGAATATTATCGGTGGTTACGATCTAGGCCGTGATTATAAAGAGCATGAAAATCATATGCTTGTAGCAGTAACAGAGCTTCGTACAAAAGAGGAAATTGACACACTTGTAAATGAAATGGGGGCTATCCAATGAAGAATCAAGACCAAGCACTTATTTTTGAAGTGACTAAAGAAGGACGCGTAGGATATAGCTTACCCAAATTAGATGTAGAAGAAGTTAAATTAGAAGATGTATTTGAGAGCGATTATATTCGCGTTGAAGATGCAGAGCTTCCAGAAGTATCTGAACTTGATATTATGCGCCATTACACAGCGCTTTCAAACCGTAACCACGGTGTTGATTCTGGATTCTACCCACTTGGATCTTGTACGATGAAATATAATCCGAAAATCAATGAAAATGTAGCTCGTTTCGCAGGCTTTGCAAATATTCATCCACTTCAAGATGAAAAAACAGTGCAAGGTGCAATGGAATTAATGTACGATTTACAAGAACATTTAATTGAAATTACAGGTATGGATACTGTTACATTACAACCAGCAGCTGGTGCACATGGTGAATGGACGGGTTTAATGTTAATCCGTGCATATCATGAAGCAAATGGTGACTTTAACCGTACGAAAGTAATTGTTCCTGACTCTGCTCATGGAACAAATCCAGCATCTGCAACTGTAGCTGGTTTTGAAACAATTACAGTAAAATCAAATGAACATGGTCTTGTTGACTTAGATGATTTAAAACGTGTTGTAAATGAAGAAACAGCAGCACTTATGTTAACAAATCCAAATACATTAGGCCTATTCGAAGAAAATATTTTAGAAATGGCAGAAATCGTCCATAACGCAGGCGGTAAATTATACTATGATGGTGCAAACTTAAATGCGGTATTAAGTCAAGCACGCCCAGGAGATATGGGATTTGACGTTGTGCATTTAAACCTTCATAAAACATTTACAGGTCCGCATGGTGGCGGTGGCCCAGGTTCTGGTCCAGTAGGTGTGAAAGCTGATTTAATTCCGTACTTACCAAAACCAATTTTAGAAAAAACGGAAAATGGTTACCACTTCAACTACGATCGTCCAGAAGCAATTGGACGTGTGAAACCATTCTATGGTAACTTCGGAATTAACGTTCGTGCATACACATACATTCGTTCTATGGGTCCAGATGGCTTGCGTGCAGTAACGGAATATGCTGTATTAAATGCGAACTATATGATGAGAAGATTAGCTCCATTCTATGATCTTCCGTTCGATAGACATTGTAAGCATGAATTTGTATTATCAGGTCGTCGTCAAAAGAAACTTGGTGTACGTACATTAGATATTGCAAAACGTCTGCTTGATTTCGGTTACCATCCACCAACAATTTACTTCCCATTAAATGTGGAAGAATGTATTATGATTGAGCCGACAGAAACAGAATCAAAAGAAACATTAGACGGTTTCATTGATAAGATGATTCAAATCGCTAAAGAAGTAGAAGAAAATCCAGAAGTTGTACAAGAAGCGCCACATACAACGGTAATTAAACGTTTGGATGAAACATTGGCTGCACGTAAACCTGTTTTACGTTATGAAAAGCTAGCTCCTGTACAAGTTTGATTCGAATAAAAAAGAACTCGCTATATGCGGGTTCTTTTTTTTGTGCAGGTAGGATGAAAAAAGTGTTAAAAATTATTATTTTTTGTTTCATATTGCTGTAAAGAAGCAGTTTTATAGATGATTTTGTTGAAAAAGTCGGTTTGATAAAAGTATTTATTTTTGTTAGAATTTTATTGAAATTAAGAAGATGTGATGAGGCAAAAATTACTCATTTTTATGTATATGTGAAAAAACGAGCAATACGGGGGTGAAAGTGTGGGATATCGATGTTATAGAATGGTATACCATTTAGAAAATGGAGAAACAATTAAAGATATAAAAGAATTTTGTTACCGAGACCAAGGGAAAGTGCTAGAAAGAGTAGCTCATCGTGTAATGGACAATAGAGAAGTAACAGCGATTGATAAACAGGGAACGATCATTTCAATAGCATGTGAGGACATTGTAAAGGTGGAACTTGATTACATAACAGAAAGTTAACCTTGAGTCATATCGAATTATTCGATAAAATATACTGTTGAATGGTGAAGAGAGCAGAGAGGAGTTTATCATGGGTAGTACAAGACACTTTTATATGTTTATTTTAGCTTTTGTTCTTGTTGTGGCGTTAACAATTTATTTAATTGTTGATAGTAGCTGGTACAATACAGTTCATCCGGCATTCCTTCTATTTATGTATGTAGGAATTGCGGTTGTTAGTTTCGGAATGAGAGACGAAATGTTAGATCGCTTTGAAAAGTGATACATATACGAAAGACCAACAGGAAAATGTTGGTCTTTTTTTCTTGCCAAAAATAGGATGGTGTGTATATACTGTATATATAAGGTATATACAGTATATACACACTGGAGGAAAACATGAATATTATTATTTCGAATTCTTCCCAAGACCCTATTTATGTGCAAATAAGGAAACAATTAAGCCAGCTTATTTTAAATGGTGGTTTAAAGGGTGGAGATCAGTTACCGTCTATTCGTAGCTTAGCGAAAGAATTACAAATTAGTGTAATTACAACGAAGCGTGCGTACGAGGAGCTTGAAAAAGAAGGATATATAGAAACTGTTGCTGGCAAGGGGACTTATGTTTCACGTAAAAGTAATGAACTATTAAAAGAACAGCGGCTACATCTATTGGAAAGTAAAGCGGAAGAGATTGTGAATGAAAGTAAAGTGTTGCAGCTTTCACTTGAAGATTTACAACAGATGATTGCGTATTTATACAAGGGGGAATAAGAGATGTTAGAGCTGAAAGATGTTTGTAAAACTTATCAAGACTTCTCAGTGAAAAATATAAGTTTTACATTGCCACGTGGATATATTATGGGATTTGTTGGACCGAATGGAGCGGGGAAAAGTACGACGATCAAAATGATTATGAATTTAATTAGAAAAGATAGTGGCGATATAAAAATTTTTGGCAAAGACAATAAGAAAGCCGAAAAGGAAATAAAACAAAATATCGGTTTTGTATATGATGAAAATCATTATTACGAAGATTTAACGTGTGAACAAATGAAGCGTATTATTGCACCGTTATATAAAAAGTGGGACGAAAATCAATATCAATCATATATGCAGAGATTACAAGTTCCAAAGTATAAAAAAATTAAAGAACTATCAAAAGGGATGAAAATGAAATTTGCGATTGCCATCGCACTTTCGCACCACGCAGAGTTTATCATTATGGATGAACCGACAGCAGGATTAGATCCAGTTGTCCGAAGTGAATTACTTGATATGTTGCAAGAAATTGTCATGGAAGATGAAGTATCTGTATTATTCTCAACGCATATTACAACAGATTTAGTGCGCATCGCAGATTATATTACGTTCATCAACGATGGAGAAATTATATTTACTGGTGAAAAAGATGAATTAATGGAGAACTACGTAATCGTAAAGGGAAGTAATGATTTATTAGATCGAGAAGGAAAAGAGCTGTTTGTTGGATTACGAAAAAATAAGTTTGGTTTCGAAGGTTTAGCGAAGGATAAACAAGCAATTATCGATTGGTTTGGAAATGAGGTTGTAATAGAAAAGCCTACATTAGACGATATCATCGTTTACACTGCGAAAGGGAGAGGTGCTTATGCGTCAGCTCATCTATAAAGATTTGTTCTTTTTTCGGGTAACTTGGTTAGTGAATCTTGTTCTCCCCCTTGTGTTATTTATGTTAGATCCAGGTGGTGAATTGTTATTTTCGATGAGTTGTTTATTTATAACACTTTCTTCTGTTATGACGCTAATCTTTATGGATGAAAGAAATAAAAGTGACATTGTTATAAATAGTTTACCGGTAAGTCGAAAGGATATCATTATTGCTAGATATATTTCCTGTGCAATATTCATAGTAGGCGGCATACTCTCTACGATGTTAGTTGTTTTTCTTATAAGAGGCATTGTGGTTATTGGTGATATCGGTGCATACCATCCTAATCTATACATTGAAATTCCATGGTATGAAGTAATAAATGGAGCTGTTTACGCCGTATTTTTTGTTGTGATACTTTTCCCTAGTTATTACGGTACAAAATCGAAGGTAGTAAGAAGTATAGTATCAGCAGCATCAATGGGAGTGGGTGTAATTCTTTGGATGTTTATTAGTGAGGGGCTGAATGAAACAGCACCCTCATTCATTGAGTGGATAATGAATCCTATGCATACTGGTGTATTTATAGTTGGATTCATTACATTAGTTAGTATTTACATTGCTTCTATGCTTCTTACAATTAAAATTTATGAAACGCGTGATTTGTAGAGAGGAGAATTCAGATGCAACGGTTGATTTTGAAGGAGTTTTTCATACAGAAGAAGATGTTTCTTTTATATTTTTTAATACCTATTTTCTCTGTTTTTAGGAATCCCGTCCAACCAATGGGAATTGCAATAGGATTATTTATAACATGTAGTACGATTATATATATTTCTTTTTATTATGACGAGAAAAGTAAAACAGAAAAAGTATTAGTGAGTTTGCCTATAACGAGAACAGAGATAGTTATAGCTAAATATATTTCAAGCGCATTATTTATTATGGCTGGTTTGAGTACAACTTTTATAGTCGTAATATTAGGAAATATTCTATTGAACAGAGATATAGTTATGCCTGGATATGCAATCTTTTCAGCAATAGTAGCAACTTTGATTTATTGTGTAGTAACGATACCTACTAATTACATTGGAGGATATAAAGCTATTACTGTCTTGAATGTGATTATGATTTTTCCTTTAATGGGTACGATTGGTCTTATGTGCAATATTTTTGGTGATAAAATAATCATGCTAAAAGTACTTCAATCTGAAGATGCTACACTAGCAATGGGTGCTCTTAGTATCGGAGTGTTAGTAAGTATAGTCATATCAATGTTACTCTCAATGAAAATGTTTCAGGAGGCAGAGTTATAGAAGGGACGCTTTCATATTAGGAGGTGTAATACATGATCAAGCAACTAGTCTTAAAAGATATGATGTTGCAAAGAAAGTTAGGGGTTGTGGGATTCATATGCTTGCTGTTCCTTGTAATTGTTGATTTTGGTAGCGACAACTTCCTTATGACGCTTAGTATATCTATACCCATCCTTGGAACGATATGGTCGACGAATTATGAGGCTAGAAATAAAAGTGAAATGATAGTAAATAGTTTACCATTTGAGCGTAAAGAAATTGTCATAGCAAAATATATATTTGTCAGCATTTTAGTTGCTTTAGGTGGCATCTTCTCACTTGTAGTTGGTTTAATCCAGTTACAAAATGAACATATAACTGGATTTATGTTGTGGGGAGCGATTCTGGGAGGAATAACAGGTGGTGTTGTTTATAGCGTGATTGTACTTCCGATTGAATTTTCGGTGGGATATAGCAGTACGAAACAGGTCGCTTTTCTTATTGGAATCATAATTGGGGGATTAAGTGGAGTGATTGTAAGTAGCATATGGTTAGATATAGAGAATGCTTGGAGCACAAGTCTAGTCGTAAATGTTTGTTTTATAGCAGGGCTGCTTCTCTTATATATCATGTCTATGTTACTCTCAATTAATTTGTATAGTGAGCGTGATTTGTAAGGGGAGGATAGCTTTGAAACAACTAATTTTAAAAGATTTCATCGTTCAATGGAAATTTTTAATTTGGTACATACTGTATCCGGTTTTCTTTTATATGGCCTTAACAGATACGGAAAATTTGTTCATAATTATGTCAGTAATCATTACAGTTGGGGCAACCGTAAAAACATTTGAAGTGGATAGTAAAAATGAGAGTGAAGTAATAGTTAATAGTTTGCCAATATTTCGAAAACAAATTGTGTTTGCGAAATATATAGTAGCAATTATCATTCTTTTCATAAGCGTAGCGATTGGTTGTTTCACGATTGGAATGAAGAATGGGGCGAATGTATTTGAATTTATTGAAACGACATTGATTGCTAGTATTAGTTTTATTTTATTATATTTAAGCTTTGTTTTACCGATATCGTTTTGGCTAGGGTATAAAAAAACTGTTTTTATTACGATATTCATATGCATAGCGCCGATTGTTATTTTGGAGACATTCTTTCAAATCAACATGGAACAGATTCAACTGTATAACAGCTTGTTGTTTGTTAGTTCAATTTTCATGTTAATAGTATCCGTCTTTGTTTCGATGAAGCTATATGAAAGAAAAGAATTTTAAAAGGTGCCTCATAAAAGGCACCTTCTTCAATAACGGCAATACGAGAGCAATAGTTTATAAACGGAAACGTTACTTGGCACATCTTTCGGAGTATGTAATATAAAGCTGAAAACGATAACGAGAATGAGAAAGAGGAAAAATAAAAATAGGATTTGCTTATGTATAGAATTTTGCATATGATTCACTCCTTTTTTCGGTAGTATGTCCAAAAGAAAGGAGTGTATGAAAAAAAATTGGAGGGGGAACAATGGGGAAACGAAAATTGTTATTTGGAATAGGGGTATTGTTTTTTTCACTGGGTCTTTTGTTATCAAATTTTTATTCAGATATACCATCACCATTTCCTAATTTGCATAAAGGGGTTGGTATAAGTATTGTCATAGTTGGTCTGCTTTGTCTTATCGCATCAAACTTCTACAGAAAATCTGAATGAATATAAAAAAGGACAGTTACTCTTTTTCAGAAGAACTGTCCTTTTTAAATAACTTATTTCATAGCTTGACGATACTCCATATAATCACGATTGCAATGGAAGCAATAATTGACCAAGCGATAGATGCAAATTCAAGTGCCATGTTAGGAAGGAATGTAAGAATGGATAATACTTTATGAAACAACCATTCTATTATATGAAAACTTATTTGCAATAGAATGATAATCCCGAGTGTGATCCATGCTAACATCTGTTTTCCTTTTTCTTTCCACATGACAGTCACCTCACGTTAGCTTAATAGTTTTAAGCCAACAGCACCGCATAGAATGCAGCTTAAGAAGGCAAGACGACGCCAATCCGCTGATTCGCGGAAAATAAGAATGCCTAGAAGTGCACTTCCGGCAGTTCCGATTCCAGTCCAAATTGCGTAAGCAGTTCCCATCGGTAATGTGTCCATCGCAAGGGATAAGAAGAAGAAGCTTACGCCGAAGTTAGCGATTAAAATAACTTTTGGTGCCCAGCCTTTCTTTTCAGTGGCTACTTTCATAAAGAGTACACCAATAATTTCACAAATACCAGCTAGAATTAAAAATACCCAAGCCATTTTATGCGGCCTCCTTCGCTTCTTTTTCTTCTGTTACTCGTTTTAAGCCAATTACTCCGAAGAAGATTAAACCGATTAATAATACTTTTACAATAGAGAAAGGTTCTCCGAAGATGAAAATCTCTGTAAGAACGATTCCGCCAGCTCCAATTCCTGTAAAGACTGCGTATACAGTGCCGACAGGTAAATCTTTATAAGCTCTAAATAATAAAACGAAACTTATTGTAATTAATAATGCAACACCAGCCCATTCAAGTGGTGCCTCTGCGTGTTTTAATCCAATTACCCAAAAGATTTCAATAATACCAGCTAAGATTACATAAATCCATGCCATATGTCATTTCTCCTTCCTACCAGTCGTTAGGTAAAGGGCTTAAAAACGACGCATTGCAAAGGAGCAATCCGTCAGTTTGAAAGTCCGCGCCAAAATACTTTCCAAGAAGCGTCTAAACGTGTCTCAAAACGATTTAAACCTGCGTATAGTAGTTCAACCATAAGACCGTCAAGTAAGCATAGAAAAGCCTCTAAGGCATCTTTTATTTCAATGTTATGCAGCTCATCTTTCTCACTTGCCCTTTTAAATACAGGGAATAAAAGTTTTCCAACGTTCTCAATGTGTACATTTGCTTTATCAATAATTTGTTCGCGAAATGCATCAGGCGGAAAATAAGAAGTTCGTAACCAAAACATTGATTCTTCACTTTCACCAAATCGTTTTGCGTAACCTTTTAATAAATGTAAGAGCAATTCTTCAGTGGACGAATTTGAAAATTTTTCAATATCATCTGTGAAGCTCTGTACATCTTTTTGAAGAGCAGCCTCTAAACATGTAAAGTATAACTCTTCTTTTCCTTTAAAGTGTGCGTAAATCGATGGTTTTTTAATCCCAACTTCTTGAGCAATATTTGCTAATGAAGTTCCTTCGTAGCCGTAGCGTGCGAAATGAGAAAGTGCTACAGCTTTAATGCGGTTTGCTGTCATTTTCATCCCCTACCTACCGTTCGTTAGGTTTATTATATGAGATGGAAAATATAAAGTCAATAGGGGAAAAGCTGAAAAAGAGCGTTATAGGTAACGCTCCTTTTTAGACTGTTTCTCGCTCAATTAAATGGAATGAAAGTTCTTCTGCGCTGCCGATAATTTGCTCACTTTGAATTTGTTTATGGAATAAAGAAAAAGCATGTGAGCCCATTGTGAGCCCGGGATGTTCAATAGTTGTAATTTCTAATGCTTTTGAAATTTCATGGTTATCAAATCCAAGGATAGCGAGGTCTTCAGGTATTCGAATGCTATGTTTTCGCGCCTCTGTTAATAAACCAGCTGCAACTTGATCGTTCGCTGTAAAAATAGCGGTTGGACGATTTTTCATGTTTAAAATACGATGAAGTATTTTTGCCCCGTCCTGCATCGTATAACATTGATGAAAAATCCAATCAGGGTGCACTGTTTTTCCTTCGTGACGAAGAGTATCGGCGAAAGCTTTTTTACGCTCGATTGAATTAACGCTTGTTTCTCTTGCTAAACAAATGCCGATTTTTTCATGGCCCTTACGGAGTAAATAGGAAGTACCAAGGCGGAATCCTTCATAATGATCTACAAAGACAGATGAAATGAGTGGATGTTTCATTTTTTCACATGAAATAATGGGGGAAAATTTTGCGAACGGTTCAATTTGTTCCCATGAACTCGTTCGAGAACAAATAATCATCCCGTCGAATTGTTTCATTTTCATCATTTCAAGAACACGAATTTCTTCAATGCTATCGTAATTCGTTTGGCATAAATTAATATGATATCCAGCTGCTAATGCTTCGTTTCCGATTCCTTCAATAATGGTACTGAAGTATGGAACATTAATGAAAGGGAGCATAACCCCGATTGTATATGTTTTTCCCTTTATTAAATGAATAGCATTAATATTTTTTGCATAGTTCAATTCTTCAACTGCATCTAGAACACGCTTACGTTTTTCTTCTTTTACGTAAGGGTGATTATTAAGGACGCGGGAAACAGTTGCTATGGATACACCAGCAGTTTTTGCAATCTGTTTTATATTGGCCATATGTATCACCTCTTTACTTAATTATAAGGGGAAAATAATAAGAATGAAAAAATCTTGACCTGAAAAGCTTTTCACAAACTATGTTATAAACATGACTTCTGTTATTCGCGTAACCTTTTTATTTGGGCGTGAGAGTAGCGGGGTCTTTTTTTGTATGTATGCAAAGAAGTTTTGTCAAAATGTGTGAGAATAACGTGGAAAGTTTTCGGAGGAGGCGTTTCATAACGAAGCGAATAGAAGAGAGTATAAACGCTTCGTTCGTTAAGAGAGCGGTATGAAAGGGCGGAAACAAATTGAAAAAAGGAATCGTTTGTTTCGTGTTTTCTAGTGTATTACTTAGCTCATGTTCATTTCAGCAAACAATGCAAGAAGAAAAAACATTTGTGGGAACAATAGGAGCGGCTAAGGACCGTGTTACTGATCCGATTCCGCTAAAGGAACTTCCAAAATATTTTCCGGCGAAGTTTAAAGTTCCAACGTTTTTACTTTATGACATTACGAGTGATGTGCATGGAGAGGTAAGAACGATGGGAAAGAAGAATGCTGTCTTAACGATTAAATATAAGCAACAAGAGAAAGAAAGGCATGATTATATAGAATTAACAGTGGCCAACTTTTCTTACAGTTTTCCATACCTCGTAGAAGAGAATCGATTTCAAGAACAAATGAAATTGAATAATGGAGCGCCTGCTTATTTTAAAAATAAGGATGATTACGAGCGAGGGGACGAATTTGCTACGCTTATATGGAAAGAGAAGGGGATTGAATATCAGCTATTATATCGTAATGTAGATGAGAAAGATGAAGATGTGATTAAACAAAATCTACTGTACATTGCGAACAATATGGAATGAAAAAACTAGCTGAATTATACAGCTAGTTTTTGTATGTTATTTCTTTTTAATTTTGCCTGACCAAGATTTAAATCCACCTTTTAATTGGTAGAAATCTTTGTAGCCTTGTTTCTTTAAGTATTGAGCTGCACGACCTGTACGGAATCCGCTTTGGCAATATAAATAAACAGGTTGATCTTCGCGAAGTTCTTTGTAGCGAAGGCGAATTTGTGATAATGGAATGTTACGCGCACCTAAAATATGTCCCGCGTTAAATTCATCTGCTTCGCGAATATCGATAAGCTGTGCTTTACGGTAGCCAGCGCGAAATTCTTCTTCTGAAAGTGTTTTAATTAATTTCTTCTGATAGAAATACATCCATACAGTGTAGCCAATGAATGCTGCAATTGCGGCTAGTATAATAATCAAGTTTGTTGACACGATGCTATCGCTCCCTTTTTTCTAATCCTACTTTCAATATTATAATGCCCATATGTATTTATGCAACAGATTCATTCGCATATAAGAAGAAATTTCGTATTCTTTCACAAATTTTGTCGAATTTGGTAGACTAGAGAATGTGAAAAATAATTGGTTATATGAGGTGCAGGATGGGAAAAGAAAAATGGTGTTATATTAACTCTGGTCAATGTTCACCAGCATTTAATATGGCGTTAGATGAATGTTTATTAAATTGGCAAAGTGAAAAGAAAATGTCGCCAACAATTCGTTTTTATGAATGGGAAGTGCCGACATTAACAGTTGGGTATTTTCAGCGTGTTGAAAAAGACATTAATATGGATGTAGTTAACGAAAAAGAATATGGTTTCGTTCGTCGTCAAACAGGCGGCAGGGGTGTATTACATGATAAAGAATTAACGTACAGTGTTATTGTGTCTGAAGATCATCCAAATATGCCAAAAACAGTTACAGAAGCGTATCGCGTTATTTCACAAGGGTTATTAGACGGTTTTAAGGCATTAGGATTAGAAGCGTATTATGCAGTTCCGAAAACAGAAGAGGATCGTGAGAATTTAAAAAATCCGCGTTCAGGAGTATGTTTTGATGCACCATCTTGGTATGAAATTGTAGTTGAAGGAAGAAAAATCGCAGGTAGTGCTCAAACACGTCAAAAAGGTGTTATTTTACAGCACGGTTCGATTCCGTTAGAAATAGATTTAGATGAGTTATACGATCTATTTTTATTCCCGAATGAACGTGTAAAAGAGCGTATGAAAAATATGTTTTCTTCTAAAGCGGTAGCGATTAATGAATTAACAGATCGTACATTTACGATTGAACAGTTAATTAAAGCGTTTGAAACTGGATTTGAAAAAGGATTAGATATAGAGCTTGTTCCGTATGAACTAACAGAAGAACAGCTTCATGAAGTTCAAACATTAGCAAAAGAGAAGTATGAAAGTAACGAATGGAATTATAAAAAATAAGGAGATGGCGACCGCCATCTCCTTATTTTTATAGTAAATTAAGTACTTTTTCTACTTTGATTCCTTTATCTTGTAAAGAACGAAGGCGATTTACAACGTCCATAATTTCTTTGTCGAATGTAACGCTAATACCTTGGCTTTGTAGCTCTTCTTTTAATCCTTCAATAGAATCATCTATGTCGATGCCAAGCTCGTAATCTTGACAAACTTCAATTGTCTTTTTCACAAGTTTAACATAATTTTCTTGTAGTTTTGTATTTGTTTCAGTCAAAGCAGGTTGCTTCGGTTTTGCAGGAGTAACCGGAGCTGTCTCTTGCTTTTTAACTGGAGTAGGTACTGTTTTTTTCACAGGTGCTGGAGTAGATAATTCTACAGCTGCTTCAACACTTACTGGCTTCGGCGTTGGTACCGGAGTAGGTTTAGGTGCTGCAGCAGGTGTTTCTACTCGCGTAACAGGCTTTGTAGCTGGTGTAACTGCTTTTGGAGCTTCTACAACTACTTCTTTTTTCGGAGTAGCTTCTACAACTGTTTCTTCTTGCTCAGCAGCTTCTTTATTTTCTTTGCTCCACATAACGCGTTCAACTTCTAGAGAAACATTGTTTTTGTTCATCGCTGTTAATGTAACTTTACCAACCTCAGCGTTCCCAGTGAAATCAACAATTTTATAAATAACACTCTTGTTCCAATCCACGTTTCCGCTCAAAAATAATTCTTCGTTACATTTTGGCGTTAAGCCCTCGATTTTAATTTCTGCGTTTACACCGTTTTCACTATATACCATAATTAGCGAAGCATTTACATCTTCGTCTGCTAACATTAGTTCACGTACCATTTTGCCGGTGCGTACTTGCGTTTTCTTCTTAACTGACATCAAATTTCTCCTCTCAAAAATTCAGTAATAATAAAAAAATCGTATAACGAAAAATAATTGCTCACGAAGATTTATGATACCGATAATAAAAGCATCACGTCAACAATTAACTTTAATTATTTTGCATTTTTCTTATTTTCTTTATGAAATTTTTCAATTTGTAAAATTAGACAGAAGAAAAACAGCCTTTTGAAAGGCTGTTAAAATTTAGATGTTTTATATAAAAATTTGTACAGAATATAAAAAAAAAGTGTAATAAGAGCACCTTGCAAAATAGACAAATTATAAAAAAAGTATGGTTGTGTTTTGAAAAATACATTTGCAAAAACTGATAAGACAAAAGGTATAAATACTGATAATAAGAGGAGTGCTTTTTGTTTCCAGGAAACTAATATTGTAAAAGAGAAACGTCTAAATAAAGAAAAAGTTATGAAAGCACCAATTGTTAAAACGATAGCAGATAATATTGTTCCAGGAATACTAAATGGAATTCCTGAAGTATTTGTATTTGAAAATAGTTTTTGTATAAGAGTAGTGAATGTATCGTATCCAATTTGAACAGCTAATAATAAACTAACTGCAAACCCAATAACAGCAGCTTGTTGGAAAGAGTTTTGATGTTCCGAAGAGTTAATTAATTCATCGCAGTAAGCTTTTAAATCCTCTCCGAAAATATCATGTGCAGTTTTACCGTATTCTTGCGCTTCTAAAAGATGATCCAATATTTCTAGAAGTAATTCTTCCATTTGTTTTTGTGGAACGCTAGTAAGGCGTAAATAAATAAGCATATCACCATAAGCAGCTTCGTTTTCAGCTGTTAATAACTCTCTCTTTTCATTGTTTAACTTAACCATTTCTTTTTCAGTCATCATATCGTTACTCCTTTTTAAAGTCTAAATATTCTTTTTTGTAGAAGAGTTTATATAGTACATAGCAAGAGATGGCCAGTAAAGTGCCGATCCAAGGTGAGATTTGTAATGTAGTATAGGGCTGTTTAATAAATAAAAAGGAAATACCGATTAATAGTACCCATAGGCTATGGCGTATTAAAAAACTTCCTATGTGCCTCCAAATAGTTGTTTTATTTTTAAATAAGTCAGTGTTAATAAAGTCAAAGACAAAACGTATGATGAGATGTATGGACAGTATAAATGCAAGCAGATAAATGAAATCAATGTGTACAAATTTAAAACGGGTTTCATTTGAAAATAAAGGGAATACCAATGCAATTACGGAAGAAATTGCAAAGTATATTGCTAACAAATAACTAGTTATAAATAAAGGAATCGATAATTGTTCCCATAAACTTGGCTTCGGTAGGGCAGCAATTAGTTCGTCACAGTATGCCTGTAAGTCGTCGCCGAAAATATCATAAGCAGTTTTTTCTTCTTGCTGCGCTTCAATAAGGTGATCTAGAATTTCAATTAGCAGTTCTTCCGCATGGTATTCTGGCACTTTAGCCAAGCGGATGTATATTAACATGTCACTATAGGCGCTTTCATTTTCTGTAGTTAATAATTTACGCTTTTGGTTATTGAGTTCAATTAAATCCTTCGCCTTCATCCCTATCACTCCCCTTGTAATAAATTGTTTACCGTCGTTGAAACCATTCCCCAGCTTTGCTTAAATTCTTCAAGTTGTTCTAATCCCTTATCAGTTACGTGATAATATTTTCGCTTCGGTCCAAGAGAGGAAGCCTTTAATGTACCTTCAATAAGTTTCTCTTTTTGCATACGTAACAATAACGGATATATGCTTCCTTCGCTTACGAATGTAAAGCCATGTTTATTTAATTTTGTACTCAGTTCATATCCGTACACTTCTTCTTGTGAAATGATGTATAGAATACACCCTTCTAGTACACCTTTTAACATTTGGCTGTGCATGATTTCACCACCTTTTATCCAGGTAACTTGCGTTGCAAGGTAGCTGATATCCAAATTATAACATTCAGTAACTTGCAACGCAAGTTACTGAAGTGGAAAACTTTAATCTGTGTTAATTTTACTTTGTTTCCCATACTAACGAGAGGAGGGAAGCATATGAAACCATTTATGCCAAAACTCGTTTACTTTGAACCGAGAGCACTCGAATATCCGATTGGAAAAGAGCTTTATGAGAAGTTTACGAAGATGGGATTAGAAATTCGTGAAACGACATCACACAATCAAATTAGAAACTTGCCAGGCGAAAATGAATTGCAAAAGTATCGTAACGCAAAAGCGACACTAGTCGTTGGGGTGAGGAAGACATTAAAGTTTGATACATCAAAGCCATCAGCTGAATATGCAATCCCGCTTGCAACAGGGTGTATGGGACATTGTCATTATTGTTATTTGCAAACGACACTTGGTAGTAAACCTTACGTAAGGGTGTATGTGAATCTAGATGAAATATTTGAGAAGGCAAAGCAATATATGGATGAAAGGGCCCCTGAAATAACAAGATTTGAAGCGGCATGTACATCAGACATCGTCGGAATTGATCATTTAACACATGCATTAAAGCGGGCGATAGAGTTTATCGGAGAAAGTGAACATGGACGTTTACGTTTCGTTACAAAATATTCGCACGTTGATCATTTATTAAATGCAAAGCATAATGGGAAAACGCGTTTTCGATTTAGTATTAATTCACGTTATGTGATTAAAAATTTTGAACCAGGGACATCACCATTTGAAGAACGAATTGAGGCTGCACGTAAAGTAGCGGGGGCTAATTATCCTCTTGGTTTTATTGTTGCTCCACTTTATATGCATGAAGGGTGGGAAGAAGGGTACCGTGAATTGTTTGAACGATTGTACAATGCGTTAAAAGACATGACGATACCAAATTTAACGTTCGAATTAATTCAACATCGCTTTACGAAACCGGCAAAAAAGGTCATTCAAGAGCGTTATCCAAATACAAAGCTTGAAATGGATGAAGAGAAGCGGAAATATAAATGGGGACGATACGGTATTGGGAAATATGCATATCAAAAGGATGATGCGGAAGTATTAGAAGAAACAATACGAGGTTATATACATGAGTATTTTCCTGATGCAGAAATTCAATATTTTACATAAGGGGAATCTGTATCTGAATATGGATTCTTTTTTTGTTTTATATATTTAGGCTCGTTTCCACCTTGTCACGTTATTCTTTCTGGTGTATCATTTTATTGATTGCTTCGTACGGAATAAGCAAAATGAAATTGGATGGAGGAAACCGATGCCTACCCCTAGTATGGAAGATTATATTGAACAAATTTATTTGTTGATTGATGAAAAGGGTTATGCCCGTGTATCTGATATTGCTGAAGCGCTTAGTGTACATCCATCCTCTGTAACAAAAATGGTACAAAAATTAGACAAGGACGAATATCTAATTTATGAAAAATATAGAGGGCTTGTATTAACATCAAAAGGTAAAAAAATCGGAGAACGTCTTGTATATCGTCATGAATTGTTAGAACAGTTTATGCGCATTATCGGTGTGGATGAAAGCAAAATTTATAATGATGTAGAAGGAATTGAACATCATTTAAGTTGGGAATCAATTGACCGTATCGGTGATTTAGTACAGTACTTTGAACAAGATAAAGTTCGAGTAGAAACACTTCGTGGTGTTCAAAAAGCAAATGAAGAGAAAAGTAATTAAGGGGAACGTGTGGCGTTTCCTTTTTTATTTCAATCGAAAAGGACGGGAGAATAATGAAAGCAATTATTTTTGATTTTGATGGATTAATTGTGGACACAGAAACAATATGGTTTCATTCTTTCAGAGATGCTGTTCGTGAATACGGCGGCGAGTTACCTTTAGAGGAATTTGCAAAATGTATTGGAACGACAGATGAAGTACTTTATGCATTTTTAAAAGAGCAATTAAAAGAAAAGTTTAATGAGCATACATTAAAGGAAAAAGTAACAATTTTACATAAAGAGAAAATGAAAATACCAGAAGCGCGTGACGGGGTAAAAGAATATTTAGAAGAAGCGAAAGAAATGGGATTAAAAATCGCATTAGCCTCTAGCTCATCTAGAGAGTGGGTCGTTCGTTTTTTAGAAGAGCTACAGATTAGAGAGTATTTTGAAGTGATTAAAACGAGAGAAGATGTCGAGAAGGTAAAACCAGATCCAGCTCTTTATAAAGTTGCGATAGAAGAATTAGGAGTTGAACCATCGGAAGCTGTTGTGTTTGAGGATTCATTAAATGGATTGAAAGCAGCGATTGCAGCGGGATTAAAATGTGTCGTCGTACCTAATGATGTGACAAGAAATTTGCAATTTGAAAACCATCACCTTCGTATCGAAAGTATGAAAGAAAAAAGTTTGAAAGAAGTACTTCAACATATAAAGTGAAACTTTAATCAGTCGGGGCTTTTCTCATCCCCACTGATTATTTGCCCGTACTAATTGAGATAAAAAAAGACCGTATTTCCTAAAAGGAAGCACGGTCTTTCTTTTTGTTTTTTTTACCTTCAATGACAGTTAAATGAGATTGTTTTCTTTTTCTTTTCAACGATGGAGAATTACCCTTTTTCCCCTTGTCATCAGAAGCATTTCGTTTCAAGAAAGAATTACTTAGGGGTGCTACATTTTGTTTCCCGTGTTTGCGGTTCGATTGTTTCGCTGCACGCTTATATGAGCTTTGCGAATTTGCAGAACCACTAGAGTTTGTAAACATTTTGTAGAGTAAGTAAAAGATACCGACGACAGCTAACATGATACCAATGTTTTTCAATACTCCCATTGGATCTGTAATAACAGATGAAACAAGGCCGAATATTGCTAATCCGATAATAAGCACAAATATAGCGAATGTAAACGAACGACCGTTCATAAGGGACACCTCCTAAAAACATATATTAAAATTAGTATATTAACGATGAGGAAAGGAGTTGAACACCATTTTTAAATAATTATTGTTTGTTTTCTAAACGTAATAATTCTTCAAACGATGCGATTGCAACTTCCGCTTGATCATCTGTTGGTTCTTTCGTTGTTAATAGTTGCAGCCATAATCCTGGATATCCAAGTACTCGCAAAACAGGGACATCTCGTAATCGATTGGTAAATTGTAATACTTCAAAAGAAATGCCGAGAACAACTGGAATTAATAAAATTCGGTTTACTACCCTTGCCCAAAGTGGATCTGTAGGAACTAGGAAATAAACAAACATTCCAATAATGACTGTAAATATTATAAAGCTACTGCCACAGCGATAATGGAGGCGAGTTTGCTTTTGAACATTGTCTACAGTTAGTGGAAGATTATTCTCATAAGCATTAATTACTTTATGCTCTGCACCGTGGTACTGAAACACCCTCTTAATAAGTGGGGTTAAAGAAATAAAGTATATATAGCTCAATAGTAACATGAGCTTAATGACACTTTCGACAATGATTTGCCCTGTATGAGATGGGAAAATCGGTCTCGTTAGTTCAGCTAATAGTGCAGGAACTGCTGTGAAAATTACTTTACCGAATATGAATGATAAAACGCCAACTGCTGCAACTCCTAATACCATCGTTAATTTTGATTGTTCTTCTTTTGTATTTGCAATTTGTTCATCTTCTTCTGGGTGGACATCAAATCGTTCTGAAGCAAAGTTTAAATGCTTCGCTCCATTCGCACTTGCGTCCACGATAGCGGCAATACCTCGTATAAATGGAATCTTCTTTAGGATAGATAATGCTCTATTACGAACGCGTGGTAATCGATAAAATTCAATCGATTTATCTTTACGACGAACCGCTGTAACAGTATATTCTCTACCGCCAAACATAACTCCTTCTATGACTGCTTGCCCGCCATATATTTGTTTTGACTCTTCTGCCATGTTAACACCAACCTGTATTTGTTTCTCTCTTATGTAGAAAAAGAGGTAATTGTCATACTGGGTCCTGCCATTTTGAAATAAGACAATCACCGAGTTTCCTTTATTTTATCGACAAATACAAGCAGATGACAAGGGGAAATGTTACGAGAGTAGGACATTTCTTATTCTTTTTATAGACAAATTTCGCAGAATTTAAACATGCTTCAAAATAGTTTCGGGCATACTATTGAGCGGAGGTGTCAATGTGAATCAAGAACAATCAACGATAAGGAACTTTGTACAAATTGGTTTATTTGGTGGCTTGTTTTGGGGAAGTATATGGTATTTCCTTCATATATTCTCGTTTACAGAAGCTGGACCTAATTATTTCCTTTTACCGTTTGCATTTGGAGATTGGAAAGAAGGGGTTTGGGGAAATGTACTAGGCATCGTTTGTATGGGACTTCTTTCAATTTTAGTGGCCTTGCTCTATAAAGCTTTTTTTAAAAAGTTTGAAGGCGTATTACCTGGTATACTATACGGTTTATTTTGGTGGGCATTTTTATTTTTTGGAATGGGGATAATGGCACCAGTTATTAAAAGTGCACTTCATTTACCGAAAGAAACAATCATAACAACAGCATGTATCTTTATATTATATGGTGTCTTTATTTCATACTCTGTTGCATTCGAAGCGAACAATACAAATAGAGGAGAAGGGCTCGAGAAGACAAACTATTCAAACAAGTGATTCGTATGTTAAAATGTCGTATAGACATTCTTTAATATTAAGGAGTTTTAAGAAAATGAAAAAGTTACTCCTCGTAAATGGTCCTAACCTAAATCGCCTTGGTGTCAGAGAGGTAAATGTATATGGAGAAGGAACGTTAGCGACGCTTGAAACAGATATGAAACAAGAAGCAGAGAAAATGGGAGTGGAGTTAGAATGTTTTCAATCGAATCATGAAGGAGCTATTATTGATATTATTCATGAGGCTGATGACATATATGAAGGAATCATTCTAAATCCAGGTGCATTTACGCATTATAGCTATGCGATTCGGGATGCTATCGCAAGTGTTTCGATTCCAGTTATTGAAGTACATATTTCTAACATTCACGGGCGTGAGTCGTTTCGTCATGAGTCTGTGACAGCGGCTGTTTGTGCGGGGCAAATTGTTGGATTTGGTTTTTATGGTTATAAGCTAGCGTTATTTGCATTAATGGAGAAATTGAGGGAGGCATAAAGTAATGGAAAAGATCGAGAGATTAAGAAGTGCGTTTGATGATGCTGGTATTGACGGTATCGTATTAACGAATGAACATAGCCGTAGATATATGGCGAATTTCACAGGAACAGCTGGTGTTGTACTAATTTCAAAAGAACGTGCTCTATTTATTACAGATTTCCGTTATGTAGAGCAAGCTAGTAAGCAAGCGGTTGGGTATGAAATCGTGCAGCATGCAGGATTGATTCTTGATGAAGTTGCGAAACAAGTTAAAGAACTTGGAATTCAAAAACTAGGATTTGAACAAGATACCCTTACATATAGCTCTTACGTAACGCATAATGAAGCGATCGAAGCTGAATTTATCCCAACTTCTGGGCTTGTAGAAAAGTTACGCTTGATAAAGACTGATTCAGAGATTAAGATATTAAAGGAAGCTGCACAGATTGCAGATGCTGCCTTTGAGCATATTCTATCATTCATTCGCCCGGGAGTATCTGAAATTGAAGTGTCAAATGAACTTGAATTTTTCATGAGAAAACAAGGAGCAACATCTTCTTCGTTTGATATTATCGTTGCTTCAGGTCTTCGTTCGGCATTACCGCACGGCGTGGCATCTGAAAAAGTGATAGAAATAGGAGATTTCGTTACATTAGACTTCGGTGCTTATTACAAAGGATATTGCTCTGATATTACTCGTACGATTGCAGTCGGTGAGCCATCTGATAAATTAAAAGAAATTTATAATATCGTTTTAGAAGCACAACTACGTGGTGTGAACGGTATTAAAGCTGGTTTAACGGGCCGTGAGGCGGATGCATTAACGCGTGATTACATAACGGAAAAAGGATATGGTGAATACTTCGGACACTCTACTGGTCATGGAATCGGTCTTGAAATCCATGAAGCACCAGGTTTAGCGTTCCGTTCTGATACAGTACTTGAACCAGGTATGGCTGTAACAGTAGAACCAGGTATTTATATTCCAGGTGTTGGCGGGGTACGTATTGAAGATGATATCATTGTAACAAGTGAAGGTAATGAAGTAATAACGAAATCACCAAAAGAACTTATTATTTTGTAATACACAGGAGGATTTTTTTACATGATTTCAGTAAACGATTTTCGTACAGGTTTAACAATCTCAGTGGACAATGCCCTTTGGCAAGTAATGGATTTCCAACACGTAAAGCCAGGTAAAGGTGCTGCATTCGTTCGCTCTAAACTACGTAACCTTCGCACAGGATCTGTTCAAGAGAAAACATTCCGTGCAGGTGAAAAAGTAGAAAAAGCACACATCGAAAACCGTCGTATGCAATACTTATACGCGAGTGGTGAGTCTCACGTATTTATGGATAACGGAACTTATGAGCAAATCGAACTTGGTGAAAACCAAATTGAGCGCGAATTAAAATTCCTAAAAGAAAACATGGAAGTATCTATTATGACATACCAAGATGAAGTACTTGGTGTTGAACTTCCGAATACTGTTGAATTAAAAGTGTCAGAGACAGAACCTGGTATTAAAGGTGACACAGCTTCTAACGTAACAAAACCAGCTACATTAGAAACTGGTCTTGTTGTACAAGTACCAATCTTCATTAACGAAGGCGAAATGCTTATCATCAACACTGGTGAAGGTAAATACGTTTCTCGTGCATAGTAAAAAAGCACTCGTGATCATCACGAGTGCTTTTTTTATAGAAAGTAGGGTAGATAGTAAATGGCAGTTATAACAAAACTAACTAAGACAAGTGAAAGAGTACCCGCGATATATGGAGTGAAAACAATTTGGAATGGTTTTATTTCACCAGTTTCAACACCAGTTAATGTCTTACTTATTGCGTGGTCTGTAATATTGTTTCTATGGTTACTCATAATAATTAACCACGTAATTGCAAATATGGCTAAGCTGCCAAGGAAAAAACTCTCCATAAATGACCAAGAGACCATCTTTGAAAAAAGATAAATAATAGCTAATTCTACTATAATTGTTAAACTAATTTTTAATACCTTCATATTTTCCCCCCTCATTTTGTACGTCCAGCCAATTTAAAAAATTTTTGCGTGATACGACATGTAGTGAGCAAGGTGACTTTACTTCTTTCTCAAGTGCAGTGTGTTCGCCGGAAAACTTGTTTTCCACATGCAATGAAATATAAGGTAGTTTCTCTTGCGCCTTTAAAGAGCGAATGTTAGTCGTTTTAGCACCAGCGAATACGTATGTAAGTTGTAAGTCTAAGAAAGCGACTTTAAAGATTTCTTTTTTAGCGGCCTCATTATATCCTTTTCCCCAGTATGGATAGCCGAGCCAACTGCCAATGTGAGAGTGCTTTTTCTCATAATTAATATGTTTAAGTGTGGTGAGGCCAATTATTTCATTTTCTTCATCTACAATCACTCTCGATAAAGACTTCTTTTGGCGCTCTTCTTCTATTGCAAAAAGAAGAAATGCCTTCGTGTCTTCGACTTTTTCTACCTGTATTCCTAATGCATTTTTTACGTGTGGTTCACTTGATAGCTCAAAAATCACATTTGCATAGCGTAAATCAAGTGGTAATAAAGTAACGTGTTGCATCGTTTATATCCCTTTTAAATTAAATATACCATAATACACCATAAAAAATAAGAATATTCAGATTTAAATAAAGGCGTTAGAGAAAAATTATGTTTTTACTTCTGAAATAGACAACCTCTGCATATGGTTGTACAAATATATTCTTTTTGAGCATACGGCAATAGTAACCGTTATGGGAGAAGGTGGGAGAATGAAACAGTGGCTAGCGGCAATGGAAACATCCGTACTTGTGATGGGGTTACTTCGGTTGTTTTCAGGAAGCGCGGAAATATTCGCCGCTTTGCTTATGCTTTACGTGAATGATGCGAAAAAAGCATTGTTTATAAATGGTATGTTGGCGTTTGTTGGACCGACCGTATTAATTTTAACAATGACAATTGGCATAGCGAGTGTAGCAAGTGAAATTTCTTTCCTGAAACTCTTTTTTCTAGCACTTGGAATTGGCTGCATTTTTATCGCGTTGTTGAAATAGTAAGTCGATTATAGTGGGGAGAAGCTTATGAAAGAAGTATTAGAAGTATTACCGAAAACGATGAAACAGTTAGTTGAAGGTTGTAAGCAATACGATTCTCTAGAGGAAATTCGCGTTCGAATTGGAAGGCCACTAGAGTGTATCGCACATGGTGAAGTGTTTTTTTATGACTATGTTGCTACAGCGGAAGATGCAATCTACTTATTGAATAAATTGAGTCAATTTTCGATTTATACGATGGAAGAGGAATTGAAACGTGGATATGTGACACTACGAGGGGGACATAGAATTGGCCTGGCGGGAAAAGTCATTACAGAAAAAAGTGCAGTGAAAATGATCCGGGATGTCTCTTCGTTTAATATTCGTATTGCTCGTCAAAAAATAGGGATTGCTGAGCCACTTCTGCCATACCTTTATGCATCAAGATGGTTAAACACGATGGTAATTGGCCCACCACAAACGGGGAAAACAACATTATTAAGAGATGTGGCACGCTGCATGAGTCAAGGTGTTAGTGCTTCGGAAATTCCTTCTTGTAAAGTGGGAATTGTTGATGAACGATCAGAAATTGCCGGCTGTGTAAAGGGGATTCCGCAATATGACTTTGGCACGCGAGTAGATGTATTAGACGCTTGCCCAAAAGCTGAAGGAATGATGATGATGATTCGTTCTATGAGCCCAGATATTTTGATCGTAGATGAAATTGGACGTAAAGAAGATAGTGAAGCGATTATGGAGGCGGTGCATGCAGGCGTTCAGCTTTTTATAAGTGCACACGGATTTTCTTATGATGATGTTGTGAAACGTCCATCGCTGCAGGCGGTGCTGGAACTTGGCGTATTTGATAGGTTTGTGGAATTGTCAAAAGCGAGAGGGCCAGGAACGGTTATGCAAGTGAAAGATAAATATGGCAAGCCAGTATTACCGCATAGAAAGGCTCAAGGCGTATGGTGAAAATATTTGGTGCGGTATTAATAGTTGCGGTCAGTACCTTTTTCGGATTTTCATACGCTAAACGATACAGTGAGAGACCGCGGCAACTTAGATTATTGAAAGCGGCATTGCAATCATTAGAAGCGGAGATTATGTATGGGCACACGCCTTTATCTGAAGCGGCTGAGCGATTGGTTAAACAAATGCCGAAGCCATTAAATTGGATATTTCAAAGCTTTGCGAGGCGTCTAGAGAACGGGGAACAAACAGTTAGAGAGGCTTGGATCGATAGTTTGAAAGAGAACTGGACATTAACGGCGTTTAAACAAACCGAGTATGAAATACTGCAACAATTTGGTGAAACACTTGGACAACATGATCGTGAATCACAACAAAAACATATTCGGTTATGTATTACACATTTGGAGAGAGAAGAAGGAGAAGCAAAAGCTTTACAACTACAATACGAAAAAATGATAAAGAGTTTAGGAGTGTTAGCAGGGCTACTTATCGTAATTTTACTGCTATAGGGGGGAGAAAGGCGATGTCCATTGATGTTGGATTAATATTTCAAATCGCCGGAATCGGCATTGTTTTAGCTTTCATTCATACCGTACTAAAAGAATTAAAGCGAGAGGATATTGCAAATTGGGTTATCCTTGTCGGTTTTGTCGTTATTTTATTTCATGTTGCATTTTTAATTAATACTCTGTTCGACAAGATTAAAAGTGTCTTTCTCTTCCAGTAAAGGAGGCGGTTCGAATCGAAATTATACAAATTGTCGGATTAGGCCTCGTTGCTACGTTTTTAGCCGCTGTTTTAAATCAGCATAAATCTAGTATCACATCGTTATTTATTGTGTTCGTTGGTAGCGTAATGTTTCTTCTCTTAATCGATCAAATTCATTCTATCTTGCAAATGATTGAGAGAGTGGCGAGTGAAGCAAAGGTTAGCAACGTATATGTAGAAACATTATTAAAAATTATAGGGATTGCTTATATCGCTGAGTTTGGTGCACAAATTACAAAAGATGCTGGTCAAGGTGCAATCGCCTCGAAAATTGAATTAGCTGGAAAAATTTTGATTCTCGTTATGGCAATTCCCATTTTGACGGTTGTAATTGAAACAATTCTCGGATTTTTGCCTACGGGATAAGGGGGAGTGCATGTTGAGGAAGTTCGGAGCTAAGCTGCTGTTTGCTTGCTTCCTTTTCTTTTCTTTACCGATTGTTGTACAAGCTTCTCCTATAGAAACAAACGTCGTTGATCAACAATTGGATAAGCTCGGAATTGAAGATGTGAAGCAATTTTGGGACGGGCTTGTTACAAAGTACGGAGGCTATTTACCAGAGAGTCAAAAAGGAAGCTTTATGGAGTTTGTAAAGGGAGAAAAAGAGTTCTCCATAAAAGAGTGGATGATAGGTCTATTAAAATATTTATTTCACGAGCTTGTTGCAAATGGAAAGTTACTTGGAACGCTCATTATGCTTACGATTTTCAGTGCATTGTTGCAATCACTACAATCTTCTTTTTCAAAGAGTAGTGTAAGTAAAATTGCGGATGCAGTCGTATACATGGTACTTATTATTTTCGCCTTAAATAGTTTTTATGTTGTTATGACATATGCAAGAGAGACGATACAAACAATGGTAGATTTCATACTAGCATTATTACCAATTTTACTTGCACTCATAGCGACTGGTGGCGGTGTCGTGTCTGTAGCATTTTTCCATCCAATCATCATTTTCTTAATGAATACGAGTGGGCTTCTTATGAATTATATCGTTCTACCACTTTTATTACTTGCAACTATATTAAGTATTGTAAGCACGATGAGTGATCAATATAAAGTTACGAAATTGTCCAAGCTTTTGCAAAACGTTAGCGTTGGGATTATGGGTATCTTTTTGACGGTTTTTTTAGGGGTATTATCTGTACAGGGAACCGCTTCAGCTGTTGCTGATGGCATAGCTGTGAAAACTGCTAAATTTGTAACAGGAAACTTCATTCCTGTAGTAGGAAGGATGTTTACTGAAGCAGCGGATACCGTTATTAGTGCATCTGGATTATTAAAAAATACAGTCGGGATTATCGGGCTCGTCATTCTGTGCCTAATTGTCGCTTTTCCAGCGATTCAAATATTTTGTATCGCATTTATTTATAAATTCGCAGCGGCAGTATTGCAACCAGTTGGCGGAGGAGCAATTATTCAATGTTTAGATATTATCGGACGAAGTATCATTTACGTATTTGCTTGTTTAGCTATCGTGTCGTTTATGTTCTTTTTAAGTATCACGATTATTATTGCTGCGGGGAACATTACGCTCATGATGCGATAGGAGGTGAAGAGTATGCAATTTGTTACAGAGTGGGTTAGAAATATTATCGTTTTTTTACTCTTAGCGACAATGCTTCATCTTATTCTTCCGAATTCAAATTTACAAAAGTACGTTAAATTCGTTGTAAGTCTATTGTTAGTTGTATTAATTTTAACGCCTCTATTTAAGTTGTTACAAACAGATGTAAATGAAGTTATCGCAAATTTCAATGAAGAAAAGTACGTAGCAGATGGATCAGTAAAAAATTCGATAGATTCGAAGAAAAAAGAAATACAAGCTCTAACACGTGCATATAGTTTAGAAGAGATGGCTACCAAAATGAAAAAAGACGTAGGAAAAGAGTTTGAGAAAAAGTATGGTATGACAGTCTCTGAAATACAAATAGTCGCAGTGAAACATGCAGAAGAAGTAAAGTCAGCGAAAGATATTCAATCTGTTGTTGTGATGTTGAAAGAAAAAGAGCGTAGTAAAAATGATGCAATCGAAACAGTAAAGTCAATTGAAATTAATACGAAAGAACCACCAAAAAAATTAGAAGAAACGAATGTAGAAATGGAAAATTTCTTTTCAAGCAGGTGGCAACTAGAGGATAAACAAATCCAAGTTCAGATGGAAGGGAGGACAGGTAGCGTAAATGGACAATAAAGATAAAAATTCGAGGTTCTCATTTTTTCGAAACTTATTGAATGGGGATGAAAAAGAAAGTAATGAGAAGGGGAAAAAAGTAACACCTAAATTTTTGCTTGTCCTACTCATACTTGGGATTGTGCTTATGTTTTCTAGTAATTTCTTTGCACCTAAAAAAGAAGAAGTGCCTGTGTTTAAAGAAAAGACAAGTCAAAACCAAGATAAAGATGTACCAACTTTCGGACAAAAAAACAATGATAATATGTCAAATGTAGAAAAATATGAAAAAGCGTATGAACAAGAATTGAAAGCTTCTTTAGAAGAGATAGCTGGAGTAAAAGACGTAACTATTAAAGTGAACTTAGATTCATCTGAAGAAAAAATACTCGAGAAAAATACAGTAAAACGCTCGCAAACAACAGGTGAAACTGATAAAGCAGGCGGTAAAAGGGAAGTAGAGGACGAGTCTCTTGATGAAAAGACCGTCATTATACGTGAAGGTGATAAAGAAACTCCAATTGTTTTGCGAACAGAGAAACCGAAAGTACGAGGTGTTCTTGTCGTAGCAAAGGGAGTGGATAATATACAAATAAAAGCAATGGTAAAAGAAGCTGTGACGCGATTGTTAGATGTACCATCTCATCGCGTTTCAGTATCACCGAAAAATTGATAGGGAGGAAATAAAGTGTTAAAAAAACAAACGGTTTGGCTATTAACGATGTTAAGTTTAGTGGTTGTACTATCTGTTTATTACGTAACAACTCCTGAAAAAATGAATACAGCAGCACCGGCAACGGGTGAAAAGATGGGACAAGAAAAGCAAGGTGCTGATAAAGCAGTTACAAAAGAAACAACGAAAGAAACTACAAATAAAGAGACAACAAAAGAAAGTACAAGCAAGGAAACTACAAATAAAGAAACAGACAAAAAAGAGAATGACAAAAAAGAAACAAGTAAAAAAGAGGCTAGCGTAACAGTTCAATCAAGCGATGAGAATTTCACAGCGCTACGTATGCAAATGGAAGATCAGCGTAGTGTAGAGAAAGAAAAGCTACAAAATGTAATGAAGTCATCGAAATCTTCAGCAGAAGAAAAGAGTAAAGCGAAAGATAATCTTGATGCAATCACTACAATGGAAACGAAGCAACAATTACTTGAGACAGTGATTAAATCTCAAGGTGGATATAAAGATGCTCTTGTAAGAGCTGATGGAACGGACATTAAAGTAACGGTTAAATCAGCAAAGCATTCACAAAAAGAAGCGAATAAAATTATTCAGCTTGTAAGAAGTGAAGGTGGTTCAAAAGATGTAGGTGTGAAATTTGATCCATCAGTAAAATAAATTGAAATTATAATAGGTGTTGCTGCTTCAAATGAGATAAAAGAATAATAGAAAAAAGCTATCGATTTCGATAGCTTTTTTCTATTTCATCTTTGTTGTATTTAGTCTTTTCAATTGGAAACGGGGAAATACGCTGTGAGTAAAAGATTAATGGTTCATGATAATGGTGATTACTTTTTCCAGATTTGACGTGGATGAAGAGGACAAATGCCCAAATCACTACGGCAGGCAAGAATAGAATGAGCCATATCATATGTCCACACCTCACTACAATAAATTTTATACACTTTGAACATACTATTCTTATATGAAGGAAGAATGAACGGCACGTAAACAAAAAAATAATATTTGGTAAAAATATGTTTTTTATCTTAAAAAAAAGAAGAGTGGTTAGGGAATTACGTGTTTACAATGTAAAAGTAAAAAATGTTTTTTTAGGAAGTGGTCTTGCCAATTTCGTGTGAAACTTGGTATTATTACTAGGTAATAATTTTTTAGTGGAATAATATTTTCACAGGAGTTTCGATTTATTATAAAGAAATATAAATTGGAATGTTTAAAAAATTTATCGTAAGATGGGAATAGTAAATATATTTCTATTAGTAAATGAAATGAATTTTCTAATAGAATACATCGTATTTTTACAGTCAATCTAATTTTAGTGATGAGAATCTGTAAAAACGGGATAAACAAGAGTATGGGAGTGGATTTTACATGTTTAAAATTCAAGAAGTTCGTGAATTAATTAAATTAATTGATAGCTCTAATATTGATGAATTTGAATACAAAAAAGACGGTACAACAATTAAAATGAAAAAACGTGGTAATGAAGTAGTTACTGTGCAAGCACCTGTAACAAAACAAGTCATGCAACCAGCAGCACCTGTTGAAGTAGAAACAACAGTAGCGGCAGCACAAGTAGAAGTGCCAAAACAAGAAGAGAAAACAGCTGTTCAAAATGAAAACCTACATAAAATCACATCACCGATGGTAGGAACATTTTATTCCTCTTCTTCGCCTGATACACCTCAATATGTAAGTGTTGGGGACAAAGTATCGAAAGATTCTATCGTATGTATTGTTGAAGCTATGAAATTATTTAACGAAATTGACGCAGATGTAGAGGGCGAAATTGTTGAAATTCTTGTTAATAATGGACAGCTTGTTGAGTATGGACAACCGCTATTTCTTGTAAAAGCGTAATAAGGGAGTCTTTGTGATGATAAAAAAAGTATTAATAGCCAATCGTGGGGAAATTGCTGTACGAATTGTTCGTGCTTGTAAAGAAATGGATATTGAAACAGTTGCAATTTATTCAGAAGCAGACAAAGAGTCACTTCATGTGCAAATTGCAGATGAAGCGTATTGTGTTGGACCAACGATTTCGAAAGAAAGCTATTTAAATTTGACGAACATTATTAGTGTTGCGAAATTAACAGGTTGTGATGCAATTCATCCGGGATATGGGTTTTTAGCAGAGAATGCGGATTTTGCAGAATTATGCCGTGAGTGTAACTTGATTTTTATCGGTCCAAGCCCAGAAGCTATTTCAAAGATGGGCACAAAAGACGTTGCACGTGATACAATGAAAGAAGCAGGGGTTCCGATTGTACCAGGTTCACAAGGGATTATTAAAAATACCGAAGAAGCGATCGAGCTTGCTAATCAAATTGGATATCCAGTTATTATTAAAGCGACTGCAGGTGGCGGCGGAAAAGGTATTCGTGTTGCGCGCCATGAAGAAGAGCTTGTAAAAGGAATTCAAATTACACAGCAAGAAGCTAGTACCGCTTTTGGGAACCCTGGTGTATACTTAGAAAAGTACGTTGAAGATTTCCGCCATGTTGAGATTCAAATAATGGCAGATACACATGGAAATGCCATTCATTTAGGAGAGCGTGATTGTACAATTCAGCGCCGTTTGCAAAAACTATTAGAAGAAAGTCCATCACCTGCACTTGATGAAAATATTCGTCAGCAAATGGGTGACGCAGCAGTTAAAGCAGCGGTAGCGGTTGATTATACAGGTGCTGGTACGGTTGAGTTTATTTATGAATATAAAACGAAAAGCTTTTATTTCATGGAGATGAATACGAGAATTCAAGTTGAGCATCCAGTTACAGAAATGGTAACAGGGATGGATTTAATTAAAGAACAAATTCGTGTTGCTTCTGGAGAAAAGTTATCGTTACAGCAAGAAGAAGTACAATTTAATGGTTGGGCAATTGAATGTCGAATTAATGCGGAAAACCCTGCCAAAAAGTTTATGCCATCTCCAGGTAAAGTAGAAATGTACTTGCCACCAGGCGGATTTGGTATTCGCGTCGATTCAGCTGTATATCCGGGATATTCAATTCCACCTTTCTATGATTCGATGGTTGCTAAATTAATTGTTCACGGAAAAACACGTGAAGAGGCAATTGCAAAAATGAAGCGAGCACTCAGTGAGTTTGTCATTGAAGGCGTACATACAACAATCCCGTTCCATTTGCAATTGCTAGATCATCCTGATTTTGTAAAAGGTGAGTTTAACACGAAATTTTTGGAAGAGCATGAACTTGTGACGCAGTGATACATTAAAGGAGGTTTTTTTCATGGCTGAACATATGTTAGATATGGGTCAAGATACAACTCTTGGAAAAGTAGAAATTGCACCAGAAGTAATCGAAGTAATTGCAGGTATTGCAGCTGCTGAAGTAGAAGGTGTAGCGGCAATGCGTGGTAATTTTGCTACAGATGTTGTTGAGAAGTTAGGTAAGAAAAATCACGGTAAAGGTGTAAAGGTTGAGTTAGCAAACGAAGATATTATTGTTGACCTTTATGTTGTTATGTATTTTGGTGTAGCAATTCCAGTTGTTGCACAAAAAATTCAAGACAATATACGCCAGGCACTCTTTACAATGACAGGACTTGAGCCAAAAGAAGTGAATGTTCACATCGTTGGCGTAACATTCGAAACACAAAAAACAGAAATCGAACCAGTGTAAGAGTGAAAAGGTGCCTAGTAACATAGGTGCCTTTTTTATCGTTGCATTTCTTCACAAATTAAAAACCTCTAAATTATTATACTATTTCAAAAAATAAGAAATATAAAAGAGAATGTTTCATTTTTCCAAAAAACGTACATTGTGATAAGATATGGAACTTGAAGTTAATCTTTTTATTATTTTTCAGCCTTGTACCCCGTGTGTGAAACGATAAATTGTGTTATTATCATTGTATTATAAGGTTGGAAAATCAATGAAAACTACAAGAGTAAGTGAATTGACGGCTTATAAATTATAATAATATAACAAAGCATAAGGAAAGACTTGAAGTATAAAGGAGAGTTACAATGAAACGTAGGACGGCTAGAGAAAGAGCTATGCAAGCATTATACCAAATGGATATTACAGGTGAATTAGAACCGAAAGTAGCGGTGGAAAATACGCTAGATGAAGGTGAAGAAACAAATGAGTTTCTAGAATCACTTGTTGTAGGATTTGTAGACAACAAAGAAGAGATTGACGCAGCAATTCGTCAAAATTTAAAGAAGTGGAAGCTTGAGCGTATTAGTATTGTCGATCGCAGTATTTTACGTGTAGCTGTGTATGAAATGAAATACATGGAAGAAATTCCACACAATGTAACAATTAACGAAGCGATTGAAATTGCAAAAACATTTGGGGATGAGGAATCTCGTCGTTTTATTAACGGCGTTTTATCTAATATAAAAGATACACTGTAATTTCTTTAAGGGGGAATCTTAAAATGGTAGCAGTAATCATCAAAGGAAATGAAGTTGCGGAGAAAAAACGAGCACAATTAAAAGAAGAAGTTGTGAAGTTAAAAGAGCAAGGGATTGTACCAGGATTAGCAGTTATTTTAGTTGGAGAAGACCCAGCATCGCGTTCTTATGTAAAAGGAAAAGAAAAAGGCTGTGAGCAAGTAGGAATTTATTCAGAGCTAATTGAACTTCCTGAAACGATTACTGAGGAGCGTTTGCTTGCTGAAATCGATCGCTTAAATGGAGACGACCGTATTAATGGCATATTAGTACAATTACCTTTACCAAAACATATTGAAGAAAAAGCTATCATTGAAAGAATTTCACCTGAAAAGGATGTAGATGGATTTCACCCAATCAGCGTTGGACGTATGATGACGGGACAAGATACATTCCTTCCATGTACACCGCACGGTATTGTGGAATTAGTAAAAGAAACAAATCTTGATATTTCTGGAAAACATGTTGTTGTAATCGGAAGAAGTAATATTGTTGGTAAACCGGTGGGACAACTGTTTTTAAATGAAAATGCAACTGTCACATATTGTCATTCAAAGACGCAAAATATAAAAGAATTATCGAAGTTAGCTGATATTTTAATCGTAGCTGTTGGAAGAGCGAAGATGGTAACAGCTGATTATATTAAAGAAGGTGCAGTTGTAATTGATGTTGGTGTTAACCGTTTAGAGACAGGAAAACTTTGTGGTGATGTTGATTTTGATAACGTATTAGACGTTGCAGGATACATTACGCCTGTGCCAAAAGGAGTCGGCCCAATGACTATTACAATGCTTCTTCACAACACTGTGGAGTCTGCAAAGCGTGCAGGTGTTGTTTGTCAATAAGTTGAATCGGCTATGAGGAGAGAGCAATGGAGAAACAATATTTAACCGTTACAGCATTAACACGCTATATTAAAACAAAAATAGAGTATGATCCGCATTTGCAGTCTGTTTGGTTAAAAGGAGAAATTTCCAACTTCAAATATCATAGCCGTGGTCATATGTATTTTACATTGAAAGATGAAAATGCAAGAATTGCAGCGGTTATGTTTGCGGGTCATAATCGTAACATTAAATTCAGACCGGAAAATGGAATGAAAGTACTTGTAAAAGGAAAGATTTCTGTTTACGAGGCGAGTGGTTCTTATCAAATTTATATTCAAGACATGCAGCCTGATGGAATTGGAAACTTGCATTTAGCTTATGAGCAATTAAAAGTTCGTTTAGAGGAAGAGGGCTTGTTTTCTCAAGTTTATAAAAAAATAATTCCTCCGTATGCTAAAACAATAGGTGTAATCACGTCGCCAACAGGAGCAGCGATTCGCGATATTATAACAACAATTAAACGTCGTTACCCAATTGGGAATGTTATTGTTTTTCCAGTACTTGTACAAGGGGAGTCAGCAGCTCCCTCGATTGTACAAGCGATTCGTACAGCGAATGAAATGGGAGATATTGACGTTTTAATTGTAGGACGTGGTGGAGGCTCTATTGAAGAATTGTGGGCCTTTAATGAGGAAGTAGTTGCAAGAGCAATTTTTACAAGTGAGATTCCGATTATTTCGGCTGTAGGCCATGAAACAGATTTTACAATCGCAGATTTTGTTGCGGATTTACGTGCACCAACACCGACTGCAGCAGCTGAGCTGGCGGTACCTAATATTATAGAGTTACAAGAAAAGGTATTACAAAGAACTCTGAGATTGCAAAGAGCAATGAGAGAGAGAGTACATAAAAAAGAAGAAAAACTACAAGTGTTACAAAAATCTTATGCGTTCCGTTATCCAAGGCAAGTGTATGAACAAAAAGAAGAGCAGCTAGACAGGGCTCTTGAACAACTTGTTTTAGCGAAAGAGCGTTATATAGATAAAAAAGTAAATCAATTAAAGCAACTTTCATTTTATTTAGAAAAGCACCACCCATCTCAAAAAATTATACAAACGAAAACGGCAATTGAAACGTTGCAAAAGCAATTGCAACGTGAAATGCAAACCTTACTTCAGATGAAGGAGTTTGCATTTGTGAGAGCTGCTCAAAAGCTTGAAGCATTAAGTCCACTCAAAGTAATGATGAGAGGGTATGGGCTTGTATATGATGAAGAGAAGCAAGTGTTAAAAAGTGTGAAAGATGTTAGCCTTGGAGATGCTGTTTCAGTTCAATTACAAGATGGAATACTAGATTGTAGCGTATCAAGCATAGAGGAGCGTGAATTGAATAGTGGAAAATAAGTTAAGTTTTGAAGAAGCAATTTCGCAACTTGAGCATCTCGTTTCTAAGCTTGAACAAGGTGATGTACCTTTAGAAGAAGCGATTTCTTACTTTAAAGAAGGTATGGAATTATCTAAGCTTTGTGATGAGAAATTGAAAGATGTACAAGAACAAATGGCAGTTATCCTTGGGGAAGATGGAGAGCTTAAACCGTTTACTGCTTTAGGAGATGAAGCATAGTGACACATATAGCTTTTGATGCTTTTTTGAAAGAGAGTAAAACTTTCGTAGAAGAAAAGCTTGTAAGCTATGCAAATGAATTACAATGTCCAAATGTGCTTCGTGAAGCGATGGCATATTCTTTGGAAGCGGGTGGGAAACGTCTCCGCCCGTTACTTTTATTTGCAACGTTACAAGCGTTTGGGAAAGAAAAAAATCTTGGAGTGGGTGCAGCTTGTGCCCTTGAAATGATTCATACATATTCGTTAATTCACGATGATTTACCTTGTATGGATGATGATGATCTAAGACGAGGAAAGCCTACAAATCATAAAGTATTTGGTGAAGCAATGGCAGTTTTAGCAGGAGATGGTTTGTTGACATATGCTTTTCAAGTTATTATGGCCTATGAGCATAAAGAAATCTCTGCTGAAAAAAAAGTAAGGCTTGTACTTGAACTTGCGAAAGCAGCAGGACCTGAAGGAATGGTTGCTGGACAAGTAGCAGATATGGAAGCTGAAGGAAAACGACTTACAATTAATGAATTAGAGTACATCCATAAGCATAAAACAGGTAAACTGCTTGAGTTTGCTGTACTTGCAGGAGCGATAATTTCTAATGCGACAGAAGAGCAAGAAGAGAAGCTACTTGCATTTGCGAAATATATCGGTCTAGCTTTCCAAATTAGAGATGATATTTTGGATGTAGAAGGAACAGAAGAAGAGATTGGAAAACCGATTGGTAGTGATGCTTCCAACGAAAAGAGCACATATACGACGTTATTTACTGTAGATAGAGCGAAATCTATTTTAGAGGAGACAATTGCAAAAGCAAAAGATTCTATTAGCTCCTTGCAATTACAAGATGAATATTTACTATCTATTTGTGATTTAATCGCAAAACGTAATAACTAATATAACAGCGTTTTCATTTGTTGAGTCATTCATCATTTTATGATATAAATGTAGGAAAAGGTTTTTCTTTTCTTGTTATTGGCAAAAATATATGTAGATTACATTGCCGTTATCACTTCGTGTTAGCGGCTATTTTTTTCATCGCGTAAAGAAATATGATGTATAATATGATAAGTGAAAAAAATGGAAGTGTTTTCTGAAAGCAGGACAAGATAAAAAGAATAGAAAGAGAATTTCTTGTGTTGTGTAAATGTTTCTTATAATATTTGACATGTTGACAGATTATGAAATGAAAGTGAGTGATCCGTGTGGATCTAACGCAAATTCAAAACCCTAGTTTTTTGAAAGATATGTCTATTAGTGAACTAGAGGGGTTGAGTGAGGATATTCGTAAGTTTTTAGTTGAAGAGCTCTCTCAAACAGGTGGACATATTGCACCTAATTTAGGTGTAGTAGAACTCACAATTGCTCTGCATAAATTATTTGATAGTCCGAAGGATAAGTTTTTATGGGATGTAGGACATCAATCCTATGTACATAAAATTTTAACAGGGCGTGCCAAAGAATTCGGCACATTAAGGCAATACCAAGGTCTATGTGGTTTCCCAAAACGCTGCGAGAGTGAGCATGATGTTTGGGAAACTGGTCATAGTTCGACGTCACTATCTGCTGCAATGGGAATGGCTCTAGCGCGTGATTTAAAGAAAACGGAAGAATACGTTATACCAATCATTGGAGATGGTGCATTAACAGGCGGAATGGCTTTAGAGGCATTAAACCATATTGGTCATGAAAAAACGGACATGATTGTTATTTTGAATGACAATGAAATGTCAATTGCACCAAACGTCGGTGCGCTTCATAATGTACTTGGTCGTTTACGTACCGCAGGGAAGTACCATTGGGTAAAAGATGAATTAGAGTATATATTGAAGAAAATCCCAGCAGTTGGCGGGAAAGTTGCTGCGACAGCAGAGAAAATAAAGGATAGTCTAAAATATTTACTAGTATCAGGCGTCTTTTTTGAAGAATTAGGCTTTACATATTTAGGTCCGGTCGATGGGCATGATTATGAAAAGTTATTCGAAACGTTGCAATATGCAAAGAAAACAAAAGGCCCAGTACTTGTTCATGTAATTACGAAAAAAGGAAAAGGTTATAAACCAGCTGAGAGTGACGTTATTGGAACTTGGCATGGAACAGGACCGTATAAAATCGAGTCAGGTGACTTCGTTAAACCGAAGGAAGTTGCACCAGCATGGAGTGCTGTTGTTAGTGAAACAGTGCTTAAGCTAGCGAGAACGGATGAACGTATCGTTGCAATTACGCCTGCAATGCCTGTTGGATCGAAACTTGAGAAATTCCAAAAAGAATTTCCGGATCGCATGATTGATGTAGGTATTGCAGAGCAGCATGCCACAACAATGGCGGCTGGTATGGCAACACAAGGGATGAAGCCATTCTTAGCAATTTATTCAACATTTTTACAAAGAGCATATGACCAAGTTGTTCATGATATTTGTCGTCAAAATTTAAATGTTTTCATTGGAATAGATCGCTCTGGATTAGTAGGAGCAGACGGTGAAACGCATCAAGGTGTATTTGACATCGCGTTTTTACGTCACTTGCCGAATATGGTGCTTATGATGCCGAAAGATGAAAATGAAGGTCAACATTTAGTCTATACGGCGATGCAATATGAAGATGGACCGATTGCTTTGCGTTATGCGCGCGGTAATGGACTTGGCGTTCATATGGATGAAGAATTAAAGGCGATTCCAATTGGTTCATGGGAAACGTTAAAAGAAGGCACACAAGCAGCAATTTTAACGTTTGGTACGACAATTCCGATGGCAATGGAAGCAGCTGAGCGTCTTGAAAAGGCTGGAGTTTCAGTCAAAGTAGTGAATGCTCGCTTTATTAAACCAATGGATGAAGCATATTTACATGAGCTTTTAGGAAAAAATATACCGATTTTAACGATTGAAGAAGCTTGTTTAATCGGAGGTTTTGGAACAGGAGTAGTTGAATTTGCATCTGAAAATGGATACCATAGTGCATTAATTGAAAGAATGGGTATTCCAGACCGTTTCATAGAGCACGGTAGTGTAACAAAATTATTGGAAGAAATTGGTTTAACGACAGATGCTGTTGTAGACCGTATTCATACAATGATTCCATCAAAACAAAAAAGGGCGTAACAAATGAGCGTAAAAAAAGAAAGAGTAGATGTACTATTAGTAGAGCGAGGACTTATAGAAACGCGTGAGAAGGCTAAACGTGCTGTTATGGCAGGGCTCGTATATGCGAATGAAATGAGACTCGATAAGCCAGGAGAGAAAATCTCACAAGATACAGAGATTACGGTGAAAGGGCAAGTTATGCCATATGTAAGCCGTGGTGGTTATAAACTTGAAAAGGCATTAGAGATATTTCAACTTGATTTACAAGATAAAGTTATGATAGATATTGGTTCATCAACTGGTGGCTTTACAGATTGTGCGCTTCAAAATGGAGCGAAGTTATCTTATGCATTAGATGTAGGATATAATCAACTTGCGTGGAAATTGCGTCAAGATGAGCGTGTTGTTGTGATGGAACGAACGAACTTCCGTTACGTGACACCGGCAGACTTAGAGCGCGGTTTACCTCAGTTTGCAAGTATCGATGTTTCATTTATATCATTAAAGCTAATATTGCCGGTTTTAAAAACAATGCTTATGTTAAATGGTGACGTAGCTGCATTAATTAAACCGCAGTTTGAAGCTGGACGAGACCAAGTTGGGAAAAAAGGCATTGTTCGTGATAGAAAAGTACATGAAGCTGTCGTGGAAATGATTGTCGATTTTGCTCTGAAGGAAGGCTATGATGTCGAAGGTTTAACATTCTCGCCAATTACGGGCGGGGATGGTAATATTGAATTTTTAATCCATCTAAAATGGCATGGAGAGCGTGAGAATGGCGAAAATCATTCGCCGGTTTCTATTGAGCAAGTTGTTACAGAAGCGCATGACGTTCTAAAACAAAAAGGGAAAGGGGAATAACATATGTTGTTCCTCTTTTTGTTGTAATTGTATAATGATTGTAAAAACAATTGTGTACAAGAAACGAATTATACGTTAACATAAATAAGTGAAGTATACCAATGTTTAAACTATGGTAAGAGATAGTGTGAGGTGCAAATGTATGAATAAAGGTCAGCGCCATATTAAAATCAGGGAAATTATTGCGAACAAAGAAATTGAAACACAAGATGAACTAGTTGATATTTTACGTAATGAGGGATTTAATGTAACGCAAGCAACAGTATCGCGCGATATTAAAGAACTGCACTTAGTTAAGGTGCCATTACATGATGGACGCTATAAATATAGCTTACCAGCAGATCAACGATTTAACCCGTTGCAAAAATTAAAACGAAATCTAGTGGATTCATTTGTAAAATTAGACACGGCAGGACATATGCTTGTGCTAAAAACATTGCCTGGTAACGCTCATTCACTTGGGGCACTTATTGATCATTTAGAGTGGGATGAGATTATCGGAACCATTTGTGGTGATGATACTTGCTTAATTATTTGCCGTACACCTGAAGATACAGGTGTTGTCTCTGATCGTTTCTTAAATATGCTGTAACAAAAAAATCTTGTTTACTTTCCTCTGTAAAGTGGAAAGTAAACAAGATATTTTTATTGGTTAAAAATATGAATTATTAAATGCAATATAATATTTTCTTTAAATAAAGTTAGAAAATAGGTGGATTGACCCGTAAAACGAATGTTTGGTACAATGGAGCGGGTTAGATGAGTAATTTATACATATAAACATATAGTATAACTATTTGAATGAAGAGTACTTAAAAAAAGCCCTTAGTAGGGGATTAGTTTATAACGAGGTGAATGGGGCATTGTTATCGGAATTATCGATCAGAAACTTTGCTATTATTGAGGCATTAAATATTTCTTTTCAAAAAGGTTTAACCGTTTTAAGTGGTGAAACAGGAGCTGGAAAATCGATTATTATTGATGCGATTAGTTTGCTTGTTGGCGGCCGTGGTTCAGCGGAGTTTGTTCGATATGGAACAGAAAAGGCTGAAATAGAGGGTTTATTTTATGTAGAAGATGATAAGCATCCATGTATCGCAAAGGCAGAAGAATTAGATATAGAAATAGAAGATGGCATGATTATTTTGAAACGTGATATTGCTGCGAACGGAAAAAGTGTATGCCGTGTAAATGGGAAGCTTGTTACACTTAGTATATTAAAAGAGATTGGAAAAACGCTTGTTGATATACATGGACAGCATGAAACGCAAGATTTAATGAATGAAGAGCGTCATATGTTTATGTTAGATCATTTTGATGGAGATCGTATTGTTAAACAATTAGACACATACCAGAACGTATACGGAGACTATGAAAAATTAAAAAAACAGCTGAAATCTTTAAGTGAAAATGAACAACAAATGGCTCATCGTCTAGATTTAATTCAATTCCAACATGAAGAAATTCGTAAGGCAGATTTAAAAATGGATGAAGAATATGAATTGACTGAGGAACGATTGAAAATATCCAATTTTGAAAAGATTTATAAAGCGTTAGGGGATGCGTATCGTTCGTTGAGTGGGGACAGCCAAGGGCTAGATCATGTAAGGAATGCAATGAGCCAAATGGAGAGTATTACGCATTTAGATGAGGCGTATCAAGAAAACCATGATTCAATTGCAAATAGCTATTACTTATTAGAAGAAGTTGCATATCAGCTTAGAGAAAAGTTAGATATGATGGAATATGATCCGAAACGTTTAGATGAAATTGAAACACGGTTGAATGAAATCCGTATGTTAAAGAGAAAGTATGGAAATACTGTAGAAGAGATTTTAGCGTATGCTGATAAAATTGAACAAGAAATTTTTACAATTGAAAATAAAGACGTACATATTGAAACGACGAGAAAGCAGCTAAAGGGATTAGAAGGTGTTATCTTAAAAGAAGCAACGTTGTTAAGTGATATGCGTCATGAACTGGCAGACCATCTTACAAACGCTATTCATCAAGAATTAAAAGAATTATATATGGAAAAAACAAAATTTGAAGTGAGAATAATGAAGCGGGAAGGAAATGCAGAAGAACCTCTTGTAGAAGGAACACCGGTGAAACTTACGGCGGATGGCTACGATCACGTGGAGTTTTATATTTCAACGAACCCTGGTGAACCGTTAAAGCCGCTTTCAAAGGTTGCTTCTGGCGGAGAGTTATCTCGTATTATTTTGGCTTTAAAAAGTATTTTTTCTAAGCATCAAGGTGTTGCTTCAGTTATTTTTGATGAAGTGGATACAGGTGTGAGTGGTCGGGTTGCACAGGCTATTGCGGAAAAAATCTATCGTGTATCGGTAAACTCGCAAGTACTTTGTATTACGCACTTACCTCAGGTAGCTTCAATGGCGGACTCGCATTTATTTATTAGAAAACAAGTGGCGAATGATCGGACGATTACATCTGTTACGGTGCTAAGTACGGATGAAAAAGTAACAGAAATTGCTCGGATGATTTCTGGTGTGGAAATTACAGATTTAACGACAGAGCATGCGAAAGAGTTACTTACGCAAGCACATCATTTCAAACAGACAGCAGAGGCTATCCAGTAATGGATAGCTTTTTTTCTCAAATGATGATTTCTTAATTCTTCCGGTTATAAATAAAGCACTGCAAGGAGAGATTAAAAAGTGAAGCCAAGAGGCTGAATGTGGGGTAGGAGCGAGGAGAGTGAACAAATTGAAATTAGAAAGATTTCGAAAAATAATAGGTCTTTGTCTCCTTGTTTCTTTAGTTTTTATTGGGTGTTTTAAACCGCTTCGAACGTTTATTTCATCCCCGAAGCAACTTGTTGTTTTTGAAGGACAACAATCAGAAATAGCATCATTACCAGTTTTTAAGGCTTCATCTACAAATCGTAATGTATTTACAGTAAGTTCAAATGAACAAGAGCTTATGGTGAATTCTCACCAAAATGGTGAAGCTGATATGGTGTTTCAACTCGCTGGTTTTCCAGTGAAAAAAGTAAATGTAAAAGTATTAAAAGATTTTAAAGTTATCCCCGGTGGACAATCGATTGGTGTGAAATTGAACACAAAAGGTGTACTTGTTGTAGGCCATCATTTAATTCAAACTGAAAAGGGTAAAGTATCTCCTGGTGAAACAGCTGGTGTACAGATTGGGGATATGATTACTGCAATTAATGGGAAAACAATTGAAAGAATGAGTGATGTAGCGCCATTTATTCATAATAGTGGAGAAACAGGTGAACCGCTTAATCTTGTTTTGCTAAGAGATGGAAAATACATTCGTACTAAGTTAACGCCACAAAAAGACAGCGGGGAATCGTCTTATCGTATTGGTTTATATATTCGTGACTCGGCAGCTGGAATTGGAACAATGACATTTGTTCATCCGGATTCCATGAAATACGGGGCACTTGGTCATGTCATTTCTGATAATGATACAAAAAAGCCAATTCAAGTAGAAGATGGACAAATTATGCGCTCGACCGTAACCTCTATTGAAAGAGGAAGTCACGGGAATCCAGGAGAAAAATTAGCAAGATTTTCACCGGATCGTGAAGTGATTGGTAATATTACAATAAATAGCCCGTATGGTATCTTTGGAAAATTAAATACAAATATGACAAACGGCATAATGGATAAAGCAATGCCTATCGCATTATCCCATCAAGTAAAAGAAGGACCAGCGAAAATATTAACAGTTATTGATCAAGATAAAGTTGAAGCGTTTGATATTGAAGTTGTTAGTACGGTACCGCAAAAGTTCCCAGCTACAAAAGGTATGGTTATAAAAGTGACAGACAAACGTTTACTAGCAAAAACGGGTGGTATTGTACAAGGGATGAGTGGAAGTCCAATTGTACAAAATGGGAAAGTAATTGGTGCTGTTACACATGTATTTGTAAATGATCCAACGTCAGGATACGGTGTTCATATTGAATGGATGTTACATGAGGCTGGAATTAATATTTATGATCAAGAGAAAAAAGCGAGCTAATGCATATTAGCTCGCTTTTCTATTGAAAAATTCGTTGAAATTTTGTAAAAGCTCCGCAAGAGCTGTTTTTTGTTGTAAAATATAAGAAAAGGGTTGAACGTTTCGTTGTAATTCTATGATGGAATGTGTTGCGAAAGAAAGTAAATGGGCGATAAATATATTTTTTTGTGTTTTTATCGGAAAGTAAGAAACTTTAAAAGGGAATTTTCACACAATTGTCGAACAATTCATGTAGCCTAGAAGCTTACACATGTCGGAAGAATCGATTCGGTAAGGGAGGAAAAACTGTGGAGAAAATTAAAGTATGTCTTGTGGATGATAATAAAGAATTGGTATCAATGCTAGAGAGCTATGTTGCTGCTCAGGATGATATGGAAGTGATCGGAACTGCTTACAATGGTCAAGAATGTTTAAACTTATTGACAGACAAGCAGCCTGATGTACTCGTTTTAGACATTATTATGCCACATTTAGATGGTCTAGCTGTGCTAGAGAAAATGCGACATATTGAAAGGTTAAGACAACCAAGCGTTATTATGTTGACAGCATTTGGACAAGAAGATGTGACGAAAAAAGCGGTTGATTTAGGTGCATCATATTTCATATTAAAACCATTTGATATGGAGAATTTAACGAGTCATATTCGTCAAGTGAGTGGTAAGGCAAATGCTACCATTAAACGTCCATTACCATCTTTCCGATCAGCAACAACGATCGATGGAAAACCGAAAAACTTAGATGCGAGTATTACAAGTATCATTCATGAAATTGGTGTACCCGCTCATATTAAAGGGTACATGTACTTACGAGAAGCAATCTCTATGGTGTACAATGATATCGAATTACTAGGATCTATTACGAAAGTATTATATCCAGATATCGCAAAGAAATATAATACAACAGCAAGTCGTGTCGAGCGCGCAATCCGTCACGCAATTGAAGTGGCTTGGAGCCGTGGGAATATTGATTCTATTTCGTCCTTATTTGGTTATACTGTATCAATGTCAAAAGCAAAACCTACGAATTCTGAATTTATTGCAATGGTTGCGGATAAGCTAAGACTTGAACATAAGGCTTCGTAAATGTTGTCGTATTAATGTCATAACAAAATTTAATAACCGCCAATTACATATGTAGGCAATAAAGTACATAGGTAATTGGCGGTTAATTTAAAAACCTTCTATTTATTGGATTGAAATTTAGATTCCAATAATTAGGAGGTTTTTGTTGTATGAATAACTTTCAATTGTAGATTAATAGAATAAAGATTAAAGCAAAGTTGAATGATTATTTAATAAAATCTATGGTACGATCTACCCTTAATAAATTTGAAAATGCATGAAAAAAGAAGGGGCAATGTGTGGTAATCTACCTGAAAAATCTACTTTCGAAAAAATTCGAGATGGTATTGTAGAAGGTGCAGGGGAAGCCGTTGAAGATACTATAGAAGGATTTAAGGAACTTAGGAAAATATGGGGAACGCAGCCTTGCATCCTATTGATACACTTAGTACCATGTATAATGTATTGGCGGATTCATTGATTAATAATGTAATAAATGGTGACGCAGAAAGTCGTACAAAATGGAGAAGTTATGTTTTAACTCAAGTTGGTTTAGGACTTATTGGTGATAAAGGAATAAGCAAAGTCACTACACTTGCAAAGGGTACGAATTTAGCAAAGGTATCAGAAGGTATCTCGTCTGTTTCGAATCAATTACCATTGAAAGACCGATTTGCATTCGCGGGTACTAGTGGCTTTGGTAGCAATCAGATAAAAACTTTTGAAGCTTTACAAGCAGCCCGTGATACATTTATGTTTTCTGAAACTGGTGGAAGAAGTAGAGTTAAAGGTGTACAAGAAGTAATAAAAGATTATGCGGATAAAGTTCTTGATAGAGTAGATGTAAAAAATGATTATCCCGATTCGTATACAGCATCCAAAGTATTACGTGAAGAACTTAAGGATGCAGGGATTGAACCACCCCCATATTCTAATGCAGCACATCACATCGGACCTTGGAATGATAAAAGGGCGGCACAGGTACAAGAACTATTAGAAGAGTTTGGAATACATCCTGATTCTGCTGCTAATGGGGTATTTTTACCATATAAAGTGAACGATTATGTAACTACTGAAGCATTACATATAGTTAATCATAGTACGGATTATATGAAAGAGGTAACTAAGGTACTAAAAGAAGTTAAAGAATATGGTGGTACTCAAGCAGACGCTGTTGCAGCTTTACATGACATAAGAACACGTTTATTAGATCGCGGCTTAAAATTAAATAGCCCGAAATAATTTATGAATAGATTAAATATAAGGGAGAAGGAAAATGAAAATTTGGGAATTGAAGAGTTCATCTGATAACTATGAGTCTTTCCAACTATTAAATTATAAAAAGGATAAGAAATATTTTGAAGGAAAATTCAACTCCACTACAATTTTACTAGATTCATGGGGAGAAATATTTATTGAATGTCTAGAAGAAGGAAATCATAGTGATTTTCCTTATTTTTGGGGAGAAACTGGTGCACCAATGGTTAGAGAACAAGCGAAAAAATTATTAGAACCTTTAATAGGCGCTAACGTTGAGTTTCTTCCACTTATTAACAATAAAACAGGTGAAGTATATTATGTAGTTCATGTTTTAAATGTATTAGATGCAATTGATAGTGATAAAGCAATTTTTAAAAAACTAATTACAGGTTTAATAATAGGGTGTGAAAAATTTGCATTTACTCCTAATGTTATTCAAAATGAAGTGATTTTTAAAGTATATGTAAATAAAAGGATTCATCCTACTGCTGTTTTTGTATCAGATGAATTTAGAAATGCAGTGTTAGAAAGCGATTTAAAAGGTTTCGAATTTGTTGAGTTATGGGATTCAGAAGCGAATATGTAAAAGAAAGTCCTAAAATAACTGACAGGAGTTAGTAACATGGATGCAAAGGTTTCAGAAATTCTAAGAATGTTAAACAATTATGAGGGAAATGAAAAAGAAATTTGTGAACTGATTCAAGCTGAAGCGATGGTTAAATGTAAACAATGCGAAGAAATGATAGAGGCTTTTTATTTTGTTGTTCCATGCATTCATAATTTTAGTGGGTAAGTTATCCATGATATAATAGATGATAATAAAAAGCCCTGCAAAACAGGACTATATTATTCTTCGTCTTTATTTTGTTTTTCTAATTCAACTAACTTTTGGATTAAAATATGCTGTGGCATATGCATAAGTTGTTCAAGTGGAACACCTAACGCTTTTGATAGGCGGACTGCAGTGTCTGGAGAAATTTGTAATGGTCTCATAGAAGTACCTCCTTTTTCGTATAGTATAGCATAAGATTGGGGGAGTGAGGATGACTCTTATATTTGCACATCGTGGTGCGGCGGGGACGTATCCAGAAAATACAATGATTTCATTTGAAGCAGCGGAGGCTTTCGGGGCAGATGGAATTGAACTCGATGTTCAATTCACGAAAGATGGAAAAGTTGTCGTTATTCATGATGAAACGGTGGATCGGACAACAAATGGAAAAGGTGCGGTTCGAAATTATTTATATGAGGATTTATGTAAGTTGGATGCGAGTTATAAATTCGGTGACAAAGTAGGTTTTTGCAAAATACCTCTTCTAGAAGAGGTGTTAGAATGGCTCGTAAAAACGAAATTGCTACTCAATATTGAACTGAAAAATAATAAAATCCCATACAGAGGTTTAGAAGAAGAGGTTATAACACTTGTACGTAAGTTTAGTCTAGAGGATCGGATTGTATTTTCTTCTTTTAATCACTATAGTATGAAGCGATGTCATATGATGGCTCCTGATATTCAAACAGCTATTTTGTATCGCGAAGGTTTGCATAGCCCGTGGGCATATGCAAAAAAGATGGGTGCTACTGCAGTACATCCGAATTATCGTTATCTTCAAGATGCTATCGCTGAATTAACGATGGAAAGTGGTGTGGAGGTTCGTCCTTACACGATAAATGAAGAAACGCTTATGCGTAAATATTTTGATATGAATATATCAGCGATTATTACTGATTATCCTGAAACAGCAAGAACTTTATTACCGATAAAAAAATGAGACCTAATATAATGGTCTCATTTTTTATTTATGATATGTGAAAACTTTGTTTTATCTTCTGAAGCGTGCTTGTACTTTATTTCTCTTACGATCTCTGTGTAAGACGAAGCCGCCGAAGATATAAAACCCGAGTGCAAAGCAAAGAGCGCCGATTAAAAATTGTAACCATAATATAGGGATTGGAGAGAACAAAATCCCAAATACAGTATCTCTCATTAGTTTAATACCAAGCACGGCTAATGAAATGGGGATGAGTGCTAATAATAGAGCGAGATAACGCTGCATATAAACGCTCCTTTTCAGATTATTTTGTATATTTTAATGATGTTATATGGAATGGGGGTTTGTCAAGAGGTTGCTGAACGAGTAAGATAAGAATGTGAAAAATTTTGCAGAGATACTTCGAGAGGAAGTGTAATGTATGAAACAAAATGTGTTAATTGTTGGAGCAGGTGAAGGTGGAAGTACACTGCTGAGTCTGTTGCAAAATTCGAATATATTTCAAATTATAGGGGTTATTGATATTAATCCAATTGCGAAAGGATTACAAATCGCAAAGGAATATGGGATTTCGATTGGTGATAGTGTAACTCCGTTTCTTTCTATGCATATTGATGTAATGTTTGATATGACAGGTGATTATGATTTACATAAAGTGTTATTGGAAAGTAAGCATAAAGATACTCTTCTTATACCAGGGGATATTGCGAAAATTGTTACGAGATTAGCGCATGAGAAGGAAGGCTTGATCGGACAGTTAGAGGAACAAACGCAACAAGGAGAATTAATTTTAAATTCTACACATGACGGTATGATTGTTATTGATCGAGAGGGAAAAGTCCGTCTGTTTAACAAAAGCGCAGAGCGTATTATCGGATATAAAAAAGAAGAAGCGGTAGGGAAATATATTTTAGAAGTTATTCCAACGAGTAAGTTGCTTCGTATTATACGTACGAAACAAATAGAAGTGAACTATGAACTGACGTTAGAAAATGACAAGAAGATCATTACAACGCGTATACCGATATTAAAAGAAGGTGGAGAGGTTCAAGGGGCATTTGCGATTTTTAAAGATATTACAGAAGTTGTAGATTTAGCGGAAGAAGTTACAGACTTAAAAGAAATTCAAACGCTACTCGAGGCAATTATTAACTCATCTGAAGAAGCGATTTCGGTTGTCGATGAGAAAGGAAGAGGGTTAGTTATAAACCCTGCTTATACGAAGTTAACGGGTTTGACGGAAGAAGATATTCTGGGGCAGCCGGCTACAACTGATATTGTAGAAGGTGAAAGTATGCATATGAAAGTACTCCGGACACGCCGGGCGGTACGAGGAATACATATGAAGATTGGGCAAAAGAAGCGGGATGTAATTGTAAATGTAGCACCGGTTATTGTTGATGGAATATTGAAAGGCAGCGTCGGGGTAATTCGCGACGTATCAGAAATTCAAAAGTTAACAAATGAATTGAATAGGGCAAGACAAATTATTCGAACGTTAGAAGCGAAATATTCATTTGATGATATTGTTGGCGATTCAGATGAAACGACGGCAGCTATTGAACAAGCAAAACTTGGAGCGAATACACCAGCAACAGTATTACTTAGAGGGGAATCAGGTACAGGGAAAGAGTTGTTTGCGCACGCTATTCATAATGGTAGTAATCGAAAATACAATAAGTTCGTCCGAGTAAACTGTGCTGCTATTTCCGAGACATTATTAGAGAGTGAATTATTTGGTTATGAGGAAGGCGCGTTTTCTGGAGCGAAAAGAGGCGGGAAACGAGGGTTCTTTGAAGAAGCGAATAATGGAAGTATTTTTTTAGATGAAATCGGAGAGTTATCTGCAAATACGCAAGCGAAGCTTCTTCGTGTACTACAAGAAAAAGAAATTGTGAAAGTAGGGGGAACGAAAGCGATACCTATTAATGTTCGAGTGATCGCTGCGACGCATGTAAATTTAGAAAAAGCTATTTTAGAAGGAAAGTTCAGAGAGGACTTATATTATCGTTTAAATAAAATCCCGATTCAAATTCCTTCCCTTCGTCAGCGTAAAGGAGACATACCAGCGATTGCAGAAAGGTTAATTCAAAAAATTAATCAAGATTATGGTCGTAATGTAGAAGGGCTCACCGATTCAGCCATTTCGTATTTACAATCATATGAATGGCCAGGAAATGTTAGGGAGCTTGAAAATATTTTAGGACGAGCTGTTATCTTTATGAATTATAACGAGATATATATTGATGTACATCATTTACCGCCTTTACATAAAGAAGAACAAGTAGAGACGAAACAAAATAATTTATTACCTGAATTAGAAGAGAAGGCCCTTGAACACCTAGTGACAGAATTTGAGGGGAATATTATCCGTGAATATTTAGATAAATTTGACGGGAACAAAACGAAGACTGCAAAAGCGTTAGGAATTTCAGTTCGAAACTTATATTACAAGCTAGAAAAGTACGACTGTGCAAAAAATAGCATGCAATAAATTGCGTACCGTGCAATTTATTGCATGGTATACAAAAAGCGACAAAACAAGACAGAATATTTCGTTGTTTTCCAAAGTATTGATTTTACTGCATTTTGAATGCGTTTTCATTATTGGTAAGACCACTTTTAAAAGTTGGCACGGTATTTGCTTAATGAATAGACGAGGGACGACGGAAAGGGTTGATTACAAAATATGAAGTTAGAACATTTAATTGATCAAGCGGCAGGACAGCCTAAAAAAAATGTGGCTGTAGCAGTAGCTGAAGATCATGAAGTAATTGAAGCTGTAGCGAAAGCGATTAAATTACAGCTAGCTCAATTTCGTCTATATGGAAATCAAGAAAAAATAATGGGGATGCTACAAGAGCATGGATTACAAACTTCAGAACATATTGAAGTGATTGCAGCAAAGTCAAGTGCTGAGGCTGCAGAACTTTCTGTTAAAGCTGTAAGAAATGGCGAAGCAGATGTGCTTATGAAGGGGAACATCCCAACTGCAAATATTTTGAAAGCCGTATTAAATAAAGAGTGGGGACTTCGTAAGGGTAGCGTACTTTCACACGTTGCAGCGTTTGAAGTTCCAAATTACGATCGTCTTATTTTTGTTACAGATGCAGCGATGAACATTGCACCTGATGTAACACAAAAAGCTGCTATTATACAAAATACTGTAGAAGTTGCTCGGGCAATAGGAATAGATTTGCCGAAGGTAGCGCCAATTGCAGCGGTAGAGGTTGTTAATCCTGCGATGCAAGCGACAATTGATGCAGCGATGTTAACTCAAATGAATCGCCGCGGACAAATTAAAAATTGTGTCGTTGATGGACCACTTGCTTTAGATAATGCAGTATCACAAATTGCAGCAGAACATAAAGGCATAGTAAGTGATGTAGCAGGTAAGGCAGACATTTTACTCGTCCCAACGATTGAAGCTGGAAATGTGCTATATAAATCACTCGTATACTTTGCAGATGCAAAAGTAGGGGCTATGATTGCTGGCGCTAAAGCACCGATTGTTTTAACATCACGTGCTGATTCAGCAGAAACAAAAGTATATTCATTAGCATTGGCAGTTGCGACTGCTTCAAAATAAACCAAATAGGGTAAAACAATTAGGGGGAAACGACAATGACATTAGAAATCTTCGAATACTTAGAAAAATATGATTATGAGCAAGTGGTATTTTGTCAAGATAAAGAATCTGGTTTAAAAGCAATCATTGCAATCCATGACACAACACTTGGACCAGCTCTTGGTGGAACAAGAATGTGGACATATGATTCTGAAGAAGCGGCGATTGAAGATGCATTGCGTCTTGCAAAAGGGATGACATACAAAAATGCAGCAGCTGGTTTAAACTTAGGTGGTGCAAAAACAGTAATTATCGGTGATCCACGTAAAGATAAAAGCGAAGCGATGTTCCGTGCATTAGGACGCTACATTCAAGGACTAAACGGACGTTACATTACAGCTGAAGATGTTGGTACAACAGTAGATGATATGGATATTATCCACGAAGAAACTGACTTTGTAACAGGTATTTCACCTTCATTCGGTTCTTCTGGTAACCCATCTCCAGTAACTGCATACGGTGTTTACCGTGGTATGAAAGCAGCTGCAAAAGAAGCGTTCGGTACAGATAGTCTAGAAGGAAAAGTAATTTCTGTTCAAGGTGTTGGTAACGTAGCATATCACCTATGCAAACATTTACACGCTGAAGGAGCAAAATTAATCGTTACAGATATTAATAAAGAAGCTGTACAACGTGCAGTAGAAGAATTCGGTGCAACAGCAGTTGAGCCAAATGAAATTTACGGTGTTGAATGTGATATTTACGCACCATGTGCATTAGGTGCAACAGTTAATGATGAAACTATTCCACAACTTAAAGCAAAAGTAATCGCAGGTTCTGCAAATAACCAATTAAAAGAAGATCGTCACGGCGACATCATTCATGAAATGGGTATTGTATACGCACCAGACTATGTTATTAATGCAGGTGGCGTAATTAACGTAGCAGACGAGTTATATGGATACAATAGAGAACGTGCACTAAAACGTGTTGAGTCTATCTATGACACAATTGCAAAAGTAATCGAAATTTCAAAACGTGATGGTATAGCAACTTATGTAGCAGCAGATCGTCTAGCTGAAGAGCGCATTGCAAGTTTGAAAAACTCTCGTAGCACATACTTACGCAACGGTCACGACATTATTAGCCGTCGCTAATCATTCATATATAACTTTTACAAAAGGTGTGGTTACCTCTTATGAGGTTTCCACTTCCTTTTAAATTTATTAGTGGAGGTAGCAACATTGTCTGTAAATCGAATTCTTGTTATTAACCCAGGTAGTACATCCACAAAAATTGGTGTTTTTGATAATGAAAGACCTGTTCTAGAAGAAACGATTCGTCATGACGTAGAACAGATTGGAAAATATAAGCGAATTATCGACCAATATGAGTTTCGTAAAGAAACGATTTTAGAAGTTCTACATTCTCATGGTATTAACATTTCAAAATTAAACGCTGTTTGTGGGCGTGGTGGATTACTTCGTCCAATCGAAGGCGGTACGTATACAGTAAACGATGCGATGTTAGAAGATTTGAAAAATGGGTTTAGTGGTCATCACGCTTCAAACCTCGGAGGCATTTTAGCCTATGAAATTGCTTCTGGATTAAATATTCCTGCATTCATTGTGGATCCTGTCGTTGTAGATGAGATGGAGCCGATTGCTCGTATAAGTGGTATTGCTGGTATGGAACGCAAAAGTATCTTCCATGCATTAAATCAAAAAGCAGTTGCTCGTAAAGTAGCTGACCAATTAAATCACAAATACGAGGATTTAAATTTATTAGTTACACATATGGGCGGCGGTATTACAGTTGGTGCTCATAAAAAAGGTAAAGTTATCGATGTAAATAATGGTTTAAACGGAGAAGGACCATTTAGCCCAGAGCGTGCTGGTACAGTACCGGTAGGACAGCTAGTTGAAATGTGTTTCTCTGGTGAGTATTACCGAGACGAAATGGTGAAACAGCTTGTCGGACAAGGTGGGCTTGTAAGTCTAATCGGTACAAATGATGCAATTAAAGTAGAACAAATGGTTGAAAAAGGTGATCCTGAAGCAACTCTTATTTATAAAGCAATGGCATATCAAGTTGCAAAAGAAATTGGCGGAGCTAGTGCTGTGCTTCACGGGAAAATCGATGCAATCGTATTAACTGGTGGACTTGCATACAGTAAAATTCTTGTCGATGAAATAAAAGAACGAGTGGACTGGATTGCAGATGTTATCGTACATCCAGGAGAAGATGAGTTAGAAGCGTTAGCAGAAGGAGCACTTCGTGTATTACGTGAAGAAGAAGCGCCGAAAGAGTATGTTGTAAGAGAAAAACAAACAGTAGCTAGGGGTTGAGATAATGGCAAGAGAATATGATTTAGTCATCGTTGGCGGCGGTACAGGTGGATATGTTGCTGCTATTCGCGCATCACAACTAGGATTAAAAACAGCACTTGTTGAAAAAGAAAATCTTGGTGGTACTTGTTTACACAAAGGATGTATTCCTAGTAAAGCTCTTTTACGTAGTGCAGAAGTATACGCGACTGCTAAAAAAAGCGAAGAGTTCGGAGTTATTGCAAGTAATGTAGAGCTAAACTTTGCAAAAGTACAAGAGCGTAAAGAGAAGATTGTAACGCAGCTCCATAAAGGCGTTCAACATTTAATGAAACAAGGTAAAATTGATGTGTTTGAAGGTATTGGCCGTATTCTTGGCCCATCTATTTTCTCTCCGATGCCAGGGACAATTTCAGTTGAACTTGCAAGTGGAGAAGAGAATGAAATGTTAATTCCAAAAAATGTACTTGTTGCAACGGGTTCTCGTCCAAATTCATTACCAGGTTTAGAGTTAGACGGAGAGTATGTAATGTCTTCAGATCATGCCCTAAAAATGGAAACGCTTCCTAGTTCAATCATTATCGTTGGTGGCGGTGTAATTGGTATTGAGTGGGCATCTATGCTTGCTGACTTCGGTGTAGAAGTTACAGTGTTAGAGTATGCAAAAACGATATTACCACTAGAAGACCAGGACGTTTCAAAAGAAATGCAACGTCTGTTCAAGAAAAAAGGTATTAAAGTGGTGACTGGTGCAAAAGTATTACCAGAAACATTGGTAAAAGATAATGGAGTAACAATTCAAGCTGAACATAACGGTGAGAATAAAGAATTTAAAGCAGAAAAAATGCTTGTATCTGTAGGAAGACAAGCCAATACGCAAAATATTGGTTTAGAGAATACGGATATCGTTGTGGAAAAAGGATACATTCAAACAAATGAGTTTTATCAAACGAAAGAATCTCATATTTACGCAATTGGAGATGTAATCGGTGGCTTACAACTTGCTCACGTTGCTTCTCATGAAGGAATTGTTGCAGTAGAACATATTGCAGGGAAAGAAGTTACACCAATTGATTACTCTATGGTATCAAAATGCGTATATAGCAGTCCAGAAGTTGCTTCTGTTGGTTTAACAGAACAAGAAGCGAAAGAAAAAGGCTATAAGTTAAAAGTAGGTAAGTTCTCATTCCGCGCAATCGGAAAAGCACTTGTATACGGAGAATCAGATGGATTTGTAAAACTTGTAGTTGATGAAGAAACAAATGACATTCTTGGTGTTCATATGATTGGACCACATGTAACAGATATGATTTCTGAAGCTGGTCTTGCAAGAGTACTTGATGCAACACCTTGGGAAGTAGCACATACAATTCATCCGCATCCATCATTATCTGAGGCGATTGGTGAAGCTGCACTAGCTGTAGATGGAAAAGCGTTACACGCATAAAAATGTGGATTTAGGAGGTTATGAAAAATGGCAGAAGTAAAAGAAAAGCGCCATGAAGAGCTTGGCTTAAGTGATGAGCAAGTATTAGAAATGTTCCGTACGATGTTACTTGCACGTAAAATCGACGAACGTATGTGGTTATTAAACCGTGCAGGTAAAATTCCATTCGTAATTTCTTGTCAAGGACAAGAGGCTGCACAAGTTGGAGCAGCGTTCGCTCTTGATAGAGAGAAAGATTATGCATTACCATACTACCGTGATATGGGTGTTGTACTAGCGTTTGGTATGACAGCTAAAGAGCTTATGTTGTCAGCTTTCGCGAAAGCTGGAGATCCAAACTCTGGTGGTCGTCAAATGCCTGGTCACTTCGGTCAAAAGAAAAATCGTATTGTTACAGGTTCATCTCCAGTAACAACACAAGTACCACATGCAGTTGGTATTGCGCTAGCTGGAAAAATGGAGAAGAAAGATTTAGTAACGTTCGTTACATTTGGAGAAGGTTCTTCAAACCAAGGTGACTTCCATGAAGGGGCAAACTTCGCTGGTGTACACAAACTACCTGTTATTTTCATGTGTGAAAATAACAAATATGCAATCTCTATTCCGGTTGAAAAACAATTAGCATGTAAAAACGTATCAGATCGTGCAATTGGTTACGGTATGCCTGGATATACAATAGACGGAAATGATCCGCTTGCAGTATATAAAGCTGTAAAAGAAGCAGCAGACCGCGGCCGACGTGGTGAAGGCCCAACTTTAATTGAAACAGTATCATATCGTTTAACAGCACATTCTAGTGACGATGATGATCGTGTTTATCGTGATAAAGAAGAAGTAGAAGAAGCAAAGAAAAAAGATTCAATTATAACATTTGCAGCTTATTTAAAAGAAGCTGGCGTGTTAACTGAGGAATTTGAAAAACAAATGTTAGACGAAATTATGCATATCGTAAATGAAGCAACAGAATATGCAGAAAATGCTCCGTATGCAGCACCTGAAGATGCATTGAAGCACGTATACGCAGAATAGGGGGGAACGTTTCATGGCTGTAATGTCTTATATTGATGCTATTACATTAGCGATGCGCGAAGAAATGGAACGCGATGAGAAAGTATTCGTTTTAGGAGAAGATGTTGGTAAAAAAGGTGGCGTGTTTAAAGCGACACACGGTTTATATGATCAATTTGGTGAAGATCGTGCACTTGATGCACCGCTTGCAGAATCTGCAATTGCTGGGGTAGCAATTGGTGCGGCAATGTATGGTATGCGCCCAATCGCTGAAATGCAGTTTGCTGATTTCATCATGCCAGCAGTAAACCAAATTGTTTCTGAGGCAGCAAAAATTCGTTATCGTTCTAACAACGATTGGACTTGTCCAGTTACAATTCGTGCGCCATTTGGCGGGGGTGTTCACGGTGCATTGTATCATTCACAATCTGTAGAAGCGATGTTTGCAAACCAACCGGGTTTAAAAATTGTTATCCCTTCTACACCATATGATGCAAAAGGCTTATTAAAAGCAGCAATTCGTGATGAAGACCCAGTATTATTCTTTGAACATAAACGTGCATATCGCTTAATTAAAGGTGAAGTGCCAGAAGATGACTATGTATTACCAATCGGAAAAGCAGATGTAAAACGTGAAGGTGATGATATTACTGTTATCACGTACGGATTATGTGTTCACTTTGCTCTTCAAGCAGCTGAGAAATTAGCACAAGATGGCATTTCTGCACACATTCTTGATTTACGTACTGTGTATCCATTAGATAAAGAAGCAATCATTGAAGCTGCTTCTAAAACAGGTAAAGTTCTTCTTGTAACAGAAGACAATAAAGAAGGAAGCATTATGAGTGAAGTGGCAGCAATTATTGCTGAAAATTGTCTGTTTGATTTAGACGCACCAATCGCACGTCTTGCAGGCCCAGACGTACCGGCAATGCCATATGCACCAACAATGGAAAAATTCTTTATGGTAAATCCAGATAAAGTTGAAAAAGCAATGCGTGAACTTGCGGAATTTTAATCGGGGGGACTATACATGGCTGTAGAAAATATTACAATGCCTCAGCTCGGGGAGAGCGTTACAGAGGGCACAATTAGTAAATGGCTCGTTAATGTTGGCGATCACGTAAATAAGTATGATCCGCTTGCAGAAGTAATGACTGATAAAGTAAATGCAGAAGTACCATCTTCTTTCACTGGTATTGTGAAAGAGTTAATCGCTGGTGAAGGCGATACGTTAGCAGTAGGTGAAGTTGTTTGTGTCATTCAAGTAGAAGGCGCAGATGAAGTAGCTGCAACAGCTGTTGAGGAAAAAACGAAAGAAGAACCAAAGGCAGAAGTAACTACGCCTGAAAAAGCACCGAAAGCGAAACAACCAACTGATGGAAAACCACGTTTTTCACCAGCTGTGTTAAAACTTGCGGGCGAGCATAATGTTGATTTAGATCTAGTAGAAGGTACAGGATCAAATGGACGTATTACTCGTAAAGATATTTTAAAGCTAGTGGAATCTGGAAATATTCCGCAAGCTGGTGCGAAAAAAGAGGAAGCTGTAGCAGCGGTAGTAGAAGCGCGTCCAGAAGCACCAAAAGCAGCGCCGGTAGCACAAAAAGTAGAAGCTGCGAAACCAGTTTCTGTTCCAACAATGCCTGGCGATATCGAAATTCCAGTAACAGGTGTGCGTAAAGCAATTGCAGCGAACATGTTACGTAGTAAACACGAAGCGCCACATGCTTGGATGATGATTGAAGTAGATGTGACAAACCTTGTGTCATACCGCAATTCAATTAAAGGCGACTTTAAAAAGCGTGAAGGCTTTAACTTAACGTTCTTTGCTTTCTTCGTAAAAGCAGTTGCACAAGCGTTAAAAGAATACCCTCAAATTAACTCAATGTGGGCTGGCGATAAAATCGTTCAGAAGAAAGACATTAACCTTTCTATCGCTGTTGCAACAGAGGAAGAGTTATTTGTACCAGTAATTAAACAAGCGGACGAGAAAACAATTAAAGGTATCGCTCGTGAAATTACAGAACTTGCAGGAAAAGTACGCACGAAATCGTTAAAAGCGGACGAAATGCAAGGCGGAACATTTACAATTAATAACACAGGATCATTTGGTTCTGTTCAATCTATGGGCATTATTAATTACCCACAGGCGGCTATTTTACAAGTTGAATCAATTGTAAAACGACCAGTAATTATGGATAATGGTATGTTCGGTGCTCGTGACATGGTTAACTTATGTTTATCACTTGATCATCGTGTACTTGATGGTTTAATTTGTGGTAAGTTCTTAGGACGTGTAAAAGAAATTTTAGAAAACACGTCAGAAAATAATACGTCTATATATTAATAAAAAGCTCGCTTAGGCGAGCTTTTTATCATCTTATTTCTTCTTCTGCTCCTACTATATGTACAACACTTTTCCCAGTAATCTTACAATGGACGATTATGTATTAGGAATTTACGAAAATACATTGCTGATATATGGTATATAGATATAAAATAAGAAAAGAATAATTTTTTTGGCAAATCTTACTGATGAAACTGTAGTATAATATATTGTATTGTATGAAAAAGAGAGTTATTCTATATAAGTGTTTTATAGATAATGTGTAATCAGTCGTCAAAACATGAAGAATGTTGACTCCTGGTTTTTTATTTTGCTGTAACAATGTTTCAGGAGGATGTCATGAAAAGAAGTACCGAGTTTTTTAAGAGTTTAGATGTAAAATTAATTTTAATTTTGTTTGCGTTATGTGTTACGAGTATAGCCGCTATATATAGCAGTCAGCAAACTGGACAGTATGGAGATGCAAACTTTGCTATGAAGCAGGGAGTTAACTACATAATTGGGGTTGTATTGTTACTTCTTGTTGCAAGCATCGACTTAGATCAATGGCAAAAATTGTCTTGGCCACTTTATATCGCTGGGTTTGGTTCACTTATTCTTTTGAAAATACTACCGGTTTCCAGTTTTACACCTGAAAAATTAGGTGCAAAAAGATGGTTTGTTTTTCCAGTAGCTGGACAAATTCAGCCATCGGAGTTTTTCAAAATTTCATTGCTACTCATAATAGCCAGTTTAGCGGTGAAACATAATGCTCAGTATATGGCCCGGACATTCCAAACTGATTTGAAATTAGTCGGGAAAATTATGTTAGTATCTCTTCCACCTATGGCCGTTGTATATAGCCAACCAGACACAGGAATGGTGTTCTTATATGCAGCAGCTATCGCATGTATTTTATTTATGTCAGGAATTCAAAAGAAATTAATTGCGATATGTACAGTCATTCCGGTGACCATATTGTCTACATTAATATTTATATTTGTAAAATATCCAGATTTCTTCTTTAATAAATTAGTTACTCTGTTAAAACCTCACCAACAATCACGTATTATAGGTTGGCTAGATCCATTTGAAAATGCAAATGAAGGCTATCAAACGCAGCAATCGATTTTAGCTGTAGGTAGTGGAGGTATGGAAGGTAAAGGGTACGGTGAAGGGAGCGTCTATATTCCGGAGAAACACACGGACTTTATTTTCGCTACAATTGCTGAAGAAGGTGGATTTATAGTAGCGGCGTTAGTTGTGTTCTTGTTCCTATTACTACTATATCGAACAATTATTATCGGTTATTCTGCTGATAATTTATTTGGTACATTATTATGTGCTGGATCAATAGGAATACTAACGGTTCAAATATTCCAAAATATTGGTATGATTGTTGGATTAATGCCTGTAAAAGGTATCGCATTACCTTTCTTATCATATGGGGGAAGTTCCTTATTCTCAAATATGATTATGATGGGGCTCATATTATCGGTACGGAAAACGTATAAAAAATATATGTTTTCAGTTAAGTAAAAAAAGCTGGTTCGTTTAAAAACGAATCAGCTTTTTTACATATATGCCCTTAAACGTTGCAAACTAAGACAGAATTGTAGTTTGTGACGTTTAAGGAGTGCAAAGTTATGCATATTTTTGAAGGAGCACGGCATCTTTCTAATGGCGAATGGGTTATCCGAGCGATTATAGCTTATATATTTTTAATTCTTGTTGCGAAAGCGATGGGGCAAAGGTCCATTGCACAACTTCGTTTTTTAGATGTTGTATTAGTGTTATTGCTGGGTGGGAATATTTCTAACGCATTATCTGATGAAAAGGTTGGATTACTCGGTTCAATGATTACAACGTTCATACTCGTTGTATTACATATTGTAAGCTCTGTTTTAATGTTGAAATGGGATAGGTGGAGACGTTTTTTAGAGCCTGCACCTATTATTCTTATACACAATGGTTCCATTGATTTTAGCAACTTGAAAAAAGCGAGAATTACGGTGGAATATTTATTTTCGGAACTTCGCATGCGAAATGTGAGCGATATTCAAACGATTAAATTAGCATTGTGGGAAGCGAGCGGTGTGGTTTCTATATTTCAGTATCCAGAATATGAAGCAGCTTCGCGGCTTGATCTTAAAGTGGCGGGGAAAAAAGCTCCAGTTTCTTTTGTATTAGTAAAGGATGGGAGGGTTCAGCAAGATGTTCTTGCTTTATTAGGAAAAACAGAAGAGTGGGCGAGAGAATTTCTAGAGAAGAGTGCAGAAGTCGAATCCATTATGTTAGCTACAGTAGATGAGACACATAAAATAAATATTTTGTTAAAAAAATGAAAAATATAAGCATTTTGTCGTTTCATACATATGATACAATAGTGTGGACAACGAAAAGGGGGGGATACGATGGGATATGTAGAAGAATTACGAAAAATAGTTGGTCATCGCCCTTTAATTTTAGTTGGTGCTGTTGTACTCGTTATAAATGAAAGCGGATATGTATTATTACAGCAAAGAACAGAGCCTTACGGAAAATGGGGGCTGCCTGGTGGGTTAATGGAGCTTGGTGAATCACCAGAGGAAACAGCTTACCGTGAAGTATACGAAGAGACAGGAATAGAAGTAAAGAACCTTCGATTAATCAATGTATTTTCTGGAGCGAACTATTTTACAAAATTAGCAAACGGTGATGAATTTCAATCTGTAACGACGGCTTATTATACCGATGAATATGAAGGGAACTTTGTTATGAATAAAGAAGAAGCGGTTCAGCTTAAATTCTTTCCAGTAACAGAACTACCGGACTATATTGTAGGATCGCATAAAAAAATGATTGCTGAATATATGAAAATTATGGAAAAAAAGATATAATAATAATGAAAGAAATACAAAAACACAGCTCTGGTTGGTAGTCCAGACGCATGATTTCATGTCAGTAACCTTCCCCTCCGGGATGTCCAGTATTTCTAATGTTTTTTTAGGAGGGGCTGTCGATGGAGTTGACAGTATATCATGATGGTCAATTTTTTGTAGGAATTATTACATGTAAAGAAAAAGGGAAATTGTATGGTGCGAGGTATATTTTTGGAACGGAACCGTCAGACGAAGAAGTGCTTATATTTGTAAATGGTCCACTGTTAGCATATTTTCAGCACTTTGCAAGATGTGGTGTGGAAGTTAAAGAAAAACAGCGTCCAAAAAATATAAAGCGTATCATACGACAAGCAGCAAAAGAAGTAAATGTAAAACGTTTTACAAAGGCGCAGGAGGCAATTAGCTTATCTTATGAACTGCATAAACAAGAAAAGAAAGTGCAATCTAAAGAGAAACGAGAAGCCGAAAAGCAAAGAAGGCGTTTAATAAAAGTACAAAAGGCAAAGCAAAAACATCGTGGTCATTAAGAAAAGGTGTTAGAGCAGGGCTCTAACACCTTTTCTATGCTGAAATACAGGTAAACTTACTTGTATTCTCTAAACATTAACTGGTAAGATACAAATAGGTAGAATTAGAGGAGGGAAAAGATTGATTAACTTTAACTTTTTTATGAATGATGTTGTTCGTCAAGCGCGTGAGGAGATCGTTTCTGCTGGATATACAGAATTAACGACACCAGAAGCAGTTGAAGAAGCATTTAAAAGAAATGGTACAACACTTGTAATGGTAAACTCTGTATGTGGCTGTGCAGGTGGCATTGCTCGCCCTGCTGCTGCACATTCCGTACATTATGATAAACGACCTAACCACCTTGTAACGGTATTTGCGGGTCAAGATAAAGAAGCAACAGCAACAGCTCGTGAATATTTCGAAGGATATCCACCTTCTTCTCCATCATTCGCTTTATTAAAAGATGGAAAAATTGTAACGATGGTAGAACGTCATGAAATTGAAGGTCATGAACCAATGCAAGTAATTGCAAAACTACAATCTTACTTCGAAGAAAATTGCGAAGAACTATAAGGAAGAGAAAAAGCGGTACGTTCACGAATAAGTGGACGTACCGCTTTTTTATTTATTTTTTATAATGATTAGACATGCATAGGATTGTTATTTTATACATGTTTTTATGCATTGGAAACGAGCTTAATAATGTTTTTGTGTTTATTTTTATTTTAAATCTTGCATAAAAATAAAAGTGCTGATACAATACAAACATCGAATAAATATTCTATTAAACTTTTAAATATACATTATTAGGGGGAAGAAAGATGAAGAAGTTATTATCAATATCATTTGCACTTATTTTAATTGTAAGTATGTTCAGTGCTTGTAGTAATGGGGAAGAAAAGGCGGCGGATAGCAAAAATAAAAAAGTACTCGTTATGGGGACTTCAGCAGACTATAAACCGTATGAATACGTGGAAGCTTCAAAAAGTGATGAAATTATCGGTTTTGATGTTGATATTGCCAAATATATCGGAAAAGAACTTGGATATGAAGTGAAAGTGAAAGACATGGATTTTGGCGGTTTATTAGCATCTCTTAGCTCAGGAAAAGTTGATTTCGTTATGGCAGGTATGACACCAACTGCAGAGCGTAAAAACAATGCTGATTTCACAGATATTTATTTTGTTGCTAAAAATATGATTGTTTCAAAAAAGGGCTCTAATATTAAATCATTAGAAGATTTAAAAGGTAAAACAGTAGGGGTACAAACAGGATCAATTCAAGAAGAAAAGGCAAAAGAATTTCAAAAACAAGTCGATTTCAAAGCTGAGGGACGTGACCGTATACCAGAAATCGTACAAGAAATTAAAGCTGGTCGTTTTGACGCTGCAATTATAGAAGACACAGTTGCAAAAAATTATTTAGAAAAAATGAAAGAATTACAAGGGGTTGAAATTCAAGAAGCACCAGAAGAAGTAGGTGCAGCAATTGCCCTTCCGAAAAACAGTGATAAAACAGAAGAATTTAATAAAGTAATTAAGAAAATGCAAGAAAATGGAGAAATGGATAAATTAGTGAAGAAATGGTTTGGCAGCGGAAAATAAGCTGCCTTTCACCTTTCTGTGAGGGGAATGAAAAGGATGAATCTAGATTTTTCGGCAATTACGCCTTCAATACCATATATATTAAAGGGCTTAGAAGTTACATTGAAAATTGTAGCTGCATCAGCTTTAGCGGGATTTATTTTAGGGACGTTATTAGCACTTTGCAAAATTGCTAGAATACGAGCATTAAATATTGCAGCAGATATATATACTTCAATATTTCGTGGTACACCACTTGTATTGCAATTAATGATTATTTATTTCGGTGTTCCGCAAATGATTGGATATGAGATACCAGCCTTTTTAGCAGCTGTACTTGCATTTAGCTTAAATTCAGGTGCATATATGTCAGAAGTAATTCGTGCCGGCATTCAAGCGGTCGATAAAGGACAAACAGAAGCAGCGATGGCTTTAGGGATTCCTTACGGGAAAATGATGAGAAATATTATTTTTCCTCAAGCTTTAAAAAATATATTACCAGCACTTGTAAATGAGTTTGCAACTCTTACGAAAGAATCGGCTGTAGTAACTGTAATTGGAGCAACAGATTTAATGCGCCGTGCTTATATTGTAGGCGGTGAAACATTTAAATATCTTGAACCATTACTGTTTGTTGGACTTATTTATTATATATTAGTAATTATTCTTACATTAGTCGGGAAGGCAATTGAAGGGAGAATGAAGAAAAGTGATTAAAATTGACAACCTTCATAAATCATTTGGAAAAAATGAAGTATTAAAAGGAATTACAACAACGATTGAAAAAGGAGAAGTTGTTGCAATTATCGGACCGTCTGGATCTGGAAAATCAACATTTTTACGCTGTATGAATGTATTAGAAGCGCCGACAGATGGTCACATTTGGATTGGAACGGAAGAAGTAACGAATCCGAAAACGAATATTATGCACGTTCGTGAAAATGTCGGAATGGTATTTCAACATTTTCACCTATTCCCTCATATGACTGTATTAGAAAATATTACTTATGCCCCTATCAATGTAAAAGGAGTGACGAAGCAAGAGGCTGAAAAAAAAGCTGAGAAACTTTTAGAAAAAGTAGGGTTATTAGATAAGAAAGATGCATATCCCAATCGTCTTTCAGGAGGACAAAAGCAACGTGTAGCAATTGCGAGGGCACTAGCGATGGAACCGGAAGTTATGTTATTTGATGAACCGACCTCTGCGCTAGATCCAGAAATGGTGAAAGAAGTGTTAGAAGTTATGAAATCATTAGTTACGACAGGAATGACAATGGCAATCGTTACACATGAAATGGGATTTGCAAAAGAAGTAGCAGACCGCGTTCTCTTTTTAGATGGTGGAAAGCTTGTAGAAGATAGTGCACCATCAGAATTTTTTGCAGCACCGAAAAGTGAGCGTGCGCAACAATTTTTACAAAAAATATTGTAATATGTCAAGGTTACGTGAATAATAAGTAGAAAAGGATGACATTGTGTCATCCTTTTTTTATACTAACTGTAAATACGTTTATACATATAGGAGCAATGCTATGTTCAGAATTGGATACCGTACAGTAAAAACAGCAATAGGGACAGGCGCCGCAGTTTTTATTGCTCAGTTATTAGGATTAGAATTTTATAGTTCAGCGGGTATTTTAGTTATATTATGTGTACAAAATACGAAACGTAAATCACTTCAAGTGTCGTTACATCGTTTTTTAGCTTGTGTATTATCAATGGTATTCGCGTTTTGTATTTTTGAAACAATTGGATATACACCACTTGCAATTAGCATGTTATTACTTACATTTATTCCGACTGCAGTTATGCTTAAAATTCAAGAAGGTATTGTCACGAGTTCAGTTATTGTGATGCATTTATATTCATTGAAACAAATTACATGGCTTATTGTTGGAAATGAAATTGCGATATTAACGATAGGGATTAGCGTGGCTTTATTAGTGAATATGTATATGCCAAGTAGTGAAAATAAGCTAAAAGAGTATCAGGATAAAATAGAAAGTAATTTTAAAACAATTTTGTTTGAAATGGTCGTGTATTTACGAAACAGAGAAAGTAGTTGGAGCGGGGCAGAACTTATTGAAACTGAAAATATGCTAAATGAAGCAAGGGATTTATCGTTTAAGAAACTTGAGAATGCATTTATGCGAGAAGATGGCTATTACTATCGTTATTTTAATATGCGCATGCAACAGTTCGAAATTTTAGAGCGGATGATACCATTAGCAGCTTCTTTATCATGGACATATGAACAAGCTGACATGATTGCGGATGTGGTTGAAAACATTGGAAATGCCATTAGCCCGGAGAGTACCGGGGTTATTTCCTTAAGACAGCTTCAAGAAATGCGAGAATTATTTAGAGACATGCCATTGCCAGTTACACGTGAAGAATTTGAGATACGTGCGAAACTTGTTCAACTTGTGTATGAAATGGAGCAATATTTACTCATTAAAAGTCGCTTTAAGGGAAAGGATAATATAAAAGAACTTATATAGAAGGTAGGAATTACATATGCCGTATCTTCTCTCTTTCATATTATGTCTTTCTTTATCACCGATCTGGCCTCTTGGTGATAATCCGCGTACCGGAGATCCTTTTATTATTGTAAATAAAGCGACGAATAAGTTAGCTTATATTGACGATGGGAAAATCCAAAAGGTTTTTCCAGTAGCGACAGGAAAAACGAATGAATTAACCCCAGAAGGAACTTTTGATATTGTAATGAAGGCGAAGGATCCGTACTATATTGCAAAGGATATTCCAGGTGGATCACCAAAAAATCCACTTGGATCAAGGTGGATTGGATTTAATGCAAGAGGAACTGATGGGAGTAAATATGGAATACATGGAACAAACCAACCTAGTTCAATTGGAAAGTATATTTCACAAGGATGTATAAGAATGAAGAAAAACGATGTGGAATATTTATTTGATCGTATTCCGATTGGAACGAAAGTATGGATTGTGAAATCGAAAAAATCATTTCAGCAATTGGCAAAAGAAAAAGGTGCCATTGCATATGAAAAAGTCGACACAAAAGTTGGCTTTTTCTTTTATTATAAGTTGTCTTGACATGTGTACATAACCATGCGTTAATGAAAATATAGAAAGATAAAGTGAAACTTTAATCAGTGGGAGGTTATTCCCCGCTGATTATTAGCCCACACAAATCGGGGTAAAAATAGATAAAGGGGTTGCTTATATGTACTTGAATCCGAAAATTTCTTATATGCAGTTTTTTGTGGGTTTTCTATTTGTTATTACATTCATATTGGCAACTTTTAATATATGTTCTTACGTTGTAGCGATTGTATTTATGGCATTACTCAATCTTACTTTTGTTATTGGGGCATTTCAGCAGAAACAATATACAAGCTTTGTAATAGCGCTTGTAATGGCTTTTTCCTTTAGCATTGTAGCAGTTGTACTATATATAAAATAAAATGTTCAATACAAAATAGACTATCTCGATTTCGAGATGGTCTGTTTTGTATGTGTAAGCAGTAAAAAAAGGACGAGTGAATCGTCCTTTTTACCAAAACATACTTGCGCCAGTAAGTAATGTTGTTACAAGCATAGAAATTAGCATTATATAAACCATAATTTTTTGAGCTTTTTTATGCATAGTTAAACCTCCTTGCAAATCAGTACAATTTCATTGTAACGAGAAATGAAATTATGGACAAGGGGAGAGAAAGGACAAAATTCGGGAAGGGGGTGCAAAATATTACAGGAAATTTGAGCATACGTAGAGAATATGTTAAAAGGTAGATTATTAGTTTTTGTTATGCAAGCATGAAGAATGGAGATACGATGATGAAAATATACGAAACAGAGCGTTTACATTTAAGAGAAATTGATGAGTCGTATGCGGAAAAAGTTCTTCAATATTACGACAAAAATCGTGAGTTTTTAAAAGCGTGGGAAGAATATAGACCAGAGGATTTTTTCACGTTAGATTATCAAAAGAAAAAGTTACAAAAGGATAGAAAAGAGTTCGCGGAAGGTAAAATCATCAGACTGTGGATTTTTAAAAAGGGTGATGATACAAAAATTATTGGATGTATTTCATTTAATCTAATTGTTCGCGGAATTTATCAATCTTGTGTACTTGGCTATAAATTAGATAAGGAAGAATTGAATAAAGGTTATACAACAGAAGCGCTTAGAAAAGCAATTCAAGTTACCTTTAAAGAATTTCATTTACATCGTATAGAAGCACCGATCATGCCGCGTAATTTAGCATCTATACAAGTAGTGACGAAAATAGGATTTCAATATGAAGGTGTATCTCGAAAAATGCTAATGGTTAATGGTGTTTGGGAAGATCATATGCGCTGGGTGTTGTTAAACGAGTAATAGAAAGCAGATGGGTATCTAGATGTGTGAACCATCTGTTTTTTGTCTTGTATTTCGAAACTTTTGCGAAATTCTGTTATAATTAATATTGTTACATACATAATGGTAGTGCAGGAGGCGCAGTCTTATGATTAATCAAGAACGTTTAGTAAATGAATTCATGGAGTTAGTACAAGTAGATTCTGAAACAAAATTTGAAGCAGAAATTTGCAAAGTGTTAACAGAGAAATTTACTGCTTTAGGTGTAGAAGTATTTGAGGATGACACGATGGGCGTGACTGGTCATGGTGCAGGTAACTTAATTTGTACTTTACCAGCAACAAAAGACGGTGTTGATACAATTTATTTCACTTCTCATATGGATACAGTAGTTCCTGGTAATGGAATTAAGCCTTCTATTAAAGATGGATATATCGTATCAGATGGGACTACTATTTTAGGAGCGGATGATAAAGCTGGTTTAGCATCTATGTTTGAAGCAATTCGTGTTTTAAAAGAGAAAAACATCCCTCATGGTAAAATTGAGTTTATTATTACAGTTGGAGAAGAATCTGGTCTTGTTGGTGCAAAAGCGTTGGATCGCGAGCGCATTACAGCAAAATATGGTTATGCATTAGATAGCGATGGAAAAGTTGGTGAAATCGTAGTTGCAGCGCCAACACAAGCGAAAGTGAATGCGATTATTCGTGGGAAAACAGCGCACGCTGGCGTAGCACCAGAAAAGGGTGTATCTGCAATTACTATCGCAGCAAAAGCAATTGCAAAGATGCCACTTGGTCGTATCGATTCTGAAACAACTGCAAATATTGGGCGTTTTGAGGGTGGTACACAAACAAATATCGTTTGCGATCATGTTCAAATTTTTGCGGAAGCTCGTTCTTTAATCAATGGGAAAATGGAAGCGCAAGTTGCAAAAATGAAAGAAGCATTTGAAACAACTGCAAAAGAAATGGGTGGCCATGCAGACGTTGAAGTAAATGTTATGTACCCAGGTTTTAAGTTTGCTGATGGAGATCACGTTGTAGAAGTTGCGAAACGCGCTGCTGAAAACATTGGCCGTACACCTTCTCTTCACCAAAGTGGTGGCGGAAGTGATGCGAACGTAATCGCAGGACACGGTATCCCAACAGTTAACTTAGCAGTTGGTTATGAAGAAATTCATACAACAAATGAAAAAATTCCTGTTGAAGAATTAGCGAAAACAGCAGAGTTAGTTGTAGCTATTATTGAAGAAGTAGCGAAGTAATTAACTAGAAAAAGCGTGTAAATCAATTGTGATTTACACGCTTTTTTATTTTGATTCAATTGCTTTCACAAGACGGATAAGCCAGTATAAGAAAATCCATGGGAGTACATAAGTTGTTGCGATGCTAAGTAAACGAGGAAGGAGTCCAGCCACATTAATATTGAACATCGGAAGTAGCAAATAATTGATTAAGATAATTAAAATAATAATAACGAATGTATAGTTGAGCTTATTATTTGGTTTCATAATAAGTCACTCCTTTTACAATAATATCCATCCTTCGTATTAAGTATAGCAAAAATAAGGATAAAAAGAATAAGTAATTATTATATTGTACATGAATTTGATATAATAAAGGAACGGATGTTCTTTGGAGGAGATGAGTATTATGCGAGAAATGTATCCGAAAAATGGTCGTGTTATTTTACATGTAGATATGAATTGTTTTTTCGCATCTGTCGAAATTGCTCATGACCCATCATTACAAGGAAAGCCATTAGCGATTGCGGGGAATGAAAAAGAGAGAAAAGGGATTATCATAACATGTAGTTATGAAGCGAGAGCATATGGAATACGTACGACGATGCCCCTTTGGGAAGCAAAGCGATTATGCCCGCAATTAGTTGTGAGGCGTCCTAATTTTACACTATATCGCGAAGCTTCATTTCAAATGTTTCAAATACTTTCCCGTTTTACAGAAAAAATACAACCAGTTTCGATAGATGAAGGGTATTTAGATATTACAGATTGCTATGCACTCGGTTCGCCTCTTGAAATAGCAAAGATGATTCAACAAGCGTTATTAACAGAGTTACAGCTTCCGTGTAGTATTGGAATTGCTCCAAATCTTTTTCTAGCAAAGACCGCTTCAGATATGAAAAAACCACTTGGTATTACTGTGCTTCGAAAACGTGATATTCCAGAAATTATTTGGCCACGATCAGTTGCAGAGATGCATGGAATCGGAGAGAAAACAGCTGAAAAATTAAATGATATTCATATACAGACAATTGAACAATTGGCAAAGGGAGACGAGCATATCATTCGCGCTAAAATTGGAAAGCACGTTGTTGATTTACAAAGACGTGCAAAAGGTATGGATGATAGGGAAGTTGATCCGAGTCAAATGGGACAGCATAAAAGTGTCGGTAATTCGATGACCTTTTCAAAGGATATGGATGAAGAGAAAGAATTACTTGATATGTTAGAACGTTTATCAAAGTCAGTGAGTAAAAGGTTACAAAAGCGAACCCTTGTCAGCTATAATATACAAATTATGATTAAATACCATGATAGGCGAACAGTAACACGGAGTAAGCAATTGAAAAATGCGATTTGGGAAGAATGCGATATTTTTCAAGCAGCATCCCGTTTATGGAAGCAACATTGGGACGGTGATTCCGTTCGTTTACTAGGTGTTACAGCTACTGAAATAGAGTGGAAGACAGAATCGGTGAAACAATTAGATTTGTTTTCATTTGAAGAGGATGCGAAAAAAGAACCGCTACTTGCTGTCATTGATCAAATTAATGATAAGTATGGAACATCGCTTTTACAGAGAGGTAGTCAACTACTACGTAAGCAAGAGAAGTCGTTTCAACAAAAGTTAGAAAATAAGTTTATGTAGAAGGTGTCATGAAGCAGTAAATATCATGGCACCTTTCATATTTAACTCGCTTCTAAATCTAAAGAAGTCTTCCACCCAGCAGCAGTAACGCCAGATTCTAATAACATTCTACTTACTATTTTTTCAATTAAGATAGCCGCATTTGTCTTGCAATGTAATGTAGCCTGTATACAGACTTTTTGGTTAGAATCTACATCTTCACTATATAACTCTTTTAAACCGAGACCTTCTGTACTTACCATGTGCATGAGTAAAAAACGAATATGGGCCTCATTTTCTTCGGAACAAGTAAGAGAAAGGAAGTAGTTTGTTTGTTCAGGTGATTCTTCTTTTGATTTTTTATTCATAAAGAGAGCGATCGGGCGAAGTAGTATATTTGCTAGTAAAACGCCGGCTGCACCTAATATAGCTGCAACGAGAAAACCAGCGCCTGTAAGAGTACCGACAGCAGCAGCACACCATAAAGTAGCCGCAGTATTTAATCCTCTAATACTAAAACCGTCACGGATAATCACACCGCCTCCTAAAAAGCCAATCCCACTAACAACTTGAGCAGCAATACGTGAGGGGCTAGCATCATGGTCAAGCATGACGGATAATAAAACAAATATACAGGCACCAAGTGATACGAGAGCATTTGTCCGCAAACCAGCCATCCGGTGTCTCCATTGCCTTTCCATTCCGATGCAAGCACCTACAATAATTGCGATAAATAATCTTAATACAATGTCATACCATACCATCATGGTCACCTCCATACATATAAGTACGTATTATGTTTTTAAGAATGAGTGGGGAATACTCACTCATTCTCGTTTTTATCCCGCTATTTGCCGGGCAGTAAGACCCCCACCTCAAAATTCAGCGAAAGCAAAGAAGTTAGGTGGGGGATGAACAAAACCCCCACTGATTAAAGTTTCACTTTATAACCAGCTATGAAACTTTTTAATATAAACTCTTTTCAGAAATTGTGTTAAGAAAGCATAACCTAATAATATTCCTATTAGCCACGGGAAGTAGCTTAGTGGTAATGCTTGTAAACCAACTGCTGCACCAAGTGGTGAGAACGGAATATAAATTCCCATTGCCATAATACAAGCGGTTAATAAGAGAACTGGTATTGATGCAGTACTTTGGATGAACGGAATTTTCTGTGTTCTAATCATGTGGACAATTAATGTTTGAGTTAGTAACCCAACGACAAACCAACCGGATTGGAATAGCGATTGTTCGCTAGGTGTATTTGCACCGAAGACATTCCACATGATTACGTATGTGATAATATCAAATATGGAACTAATTGGACCGATGCAAATAATGAAGTTCCGTAAGTTTGCAGTATCCCATTTTCTCGGTTTTTCTAAAAACTCTTTATCCATTTTGTCCCATGGAATAGACAGCTGTGAAATATCATAAAGCAAGTTTTGAATTAAAAGGTGAATGGCAAGCATCGGTAAAAAGGGAATGAAAGCACTCGCTACTAACACACTAAATACATTTCCAAAGTTTGAGCTAGCCGTCATTTTAATATATTTTAAAATATTTCCGAACGTAGTGCGTCCTTCTAAAATACCAGCTTCTAATATAGTTAAACTTTTTTCAAGCAGAATAATATCGGAAGACTCTTTTGCGATATCGGTTGCAGTATCAACAGATATTCCAACGTCAGCATCACGTAGTGCTACGGCATCATTAATACCATCCCCCATATAACCTACTGTATGACCGTTCCCTTGTAGGACACGAATAATGCGAGATTTTTGCATTGGATTTAGTTTTGCGAACACTGTTGTTTCTTCGGCTAGTTTTGCTAATGCTTTATCTGGTAAAGGATCGATCTCGTAGCCAAGGATAGGCTCTCCTATATTTAATCCCACTTCTTTACAAACTTTTTTTGTAACAATTTCATTATCACCAGTTAAAATTTTTACTTGTACACCATGTTTCTGTAATGCTTGAATAGCAGCAGCTGCAGATGGTTTCGGTGGATCTAAAAAGCCAATGTATCCAGCGAGAATCATATTAGTTTCATCTTTTACCGCGTACTCTTTATCATTTAGTTTTCTATCTTTTTTATAGGCTACAGCAATCACACGCATACCTTCGCCATTCAATTGCTCGCTTAGTTGTTTGACATTTGAACGTATTTCCTCGGTAAGTTGAACAATCTGTTCATTCGATTCAGTGTAATTACAAATTGATAAAATTTCTTCTACGGCACCTTTACAAACCATTGTATGTTCACCTGAGATATCTTTGACGATGACGGACATGCGACGGCGAGCAAAATCAAATGGAATCTCATCTAGTTTTTGAAACGTTGAAGGGTCGAACTTTTGTTTTTCTTCTGTATGCTCAATAACAGCTTTATCTATTAAATTTTTCAATCCCGTTTGATAGAAGCTATTTAAATAGGCAAAGTGTAATACACGATCACATTCATTTCCGTTAGGATCTAAATGACGAACTAGGACAACTTTATCTTCTGTTAAAGTTCCAGTTTTATCTGTACAAAGAATGTTCATCGCACCTAAGTTTTGAATAGAATTTAGCTGTTTTACAATAACTTTTTGCTTAGACATGTTAACAGCACCTTTAGCTAAATTAGCAGTTACAATCATTGGTAACATTTCAGGTGTAAGACCAACTGCAATAGCGATAGCGAAGAAGAAAGCTTCTTGCCAATCACCTTTTGTGAATCCATTAATAAGAAGGACAATGGGGGCCATAATAAGCATGAATGTAATTAAGAGCCAGCTTACTTTGTTTACACCTTTATCAAAGCTTGTTTCTGTGCGCTTTCCAATTACTTTATTCGCTAAAGAGCCGAAATACGTATCGGTACTTGTTGAAACGACAACAGCTTTTGCGCTACCGCTTACAATATTCGTACCCATAAAGCAAAGGTTTTCCATATCGAGTGGATTGAAAATTTTTTTCATATTTTTCGGTAACATATGCTTATTTTCTGTATGGTAGCAGTTTTCGTATTTTTCTACAGGAAGTGCTTCCCCGGTTAATGAAGACTGATTAACAAATAAATCTTTAGCTGATAAAATACGCACATCAGCTGGAACGATGTCACCGGCTGAAAGTGAAATAATATCGCCAGGTACAAGTTCTTCAATTGGAATTTCTATTGTATAATTTCGATTTAAATTCGTTACGTTTTTTGTTTCGTGTACAAATCCATCTATTCTAAAGACGCTCGCGGTTGTTCGAACCATAGCCTTTAACTTATCTGCGGCTTTTTGAGAGCGGAATTCTTGTGAAAAGCGAATCGTTGAACTTAGCAGTACCATTACAGATACGACAATTGTTCCTTGTATGTCATCTGTGAAAAAAGAGAGTGCTCCAAGAGCTAATAAAACAAAAATAAATGGATTTTTAAATGCCAGCAGAAATTGAATGTACCACGGCAATGATTTATTATGAGCAATTTCGTTCGGACCATATAAAGAAAGTCTACGAGACGCTTCTTGTTTCGAGAGTCCATTTTCTGTTGTTTCTAGAAGTTTTAATGCAGAGTTTATATCTTGTGTTGCAACTTCCACTAATACTTTGTTATTTGTTTGCATGCTATCTCGATTGTAAGCATGCTTCGTTTCTTGTCTGTTTAAATTTAACATTGGTAGTTCCTCCTTTTTCATGAAGGAGGAAACAATCTGTTACTCGACTATTTAAAATTGGGAGGAACAGTTTCTTTCCTACCTACATGGTGAAAAATTAACGTAAAACATATGGGTATCTGGGCCGAATCATCACTTGTCACTGTTCCTCACCTCCGTACAATTAGTAGTTTCTGAATATGCTATGTTTGTTTCATAGTAAGGTGCATAAAGACATAAAAAGACCTTTACTCACAACGAGTAAAGGTCTGAATTCGTAGTCAAAAAGAGTCAACAACAAAGACTGTTAGTAAACATAGATAAAAACAGTTTTTGTGTATGACAAAACATACGCACCTCTCCCTCGTTGAGTTTTAGCACTGTATAGCATAGGTACTGAAACCAGCTACGTTAAAAAAGGCCTTCATTCCGACCTTTCCTGTTGACCCATTGGCGTCTCTCGACATTTTTGGGCAGCAGCGTTTCTCTATACAGGAGCCTCACCTAACAGAGACCATATTCAATTACATGTTGAATGTTAGCACTGTAAATTTGTAGTGTCAATATCTTTTTTTTGAAAAATTAAATAGATTTATGATGGCTATATAGTAGGAAATAAGAGGAGTTTTTTTGAAATAAGGTGGGAAAATAAATACTTTAATGAACATAAATAAAAAGCACTGATTACAGTGCTTTTTATTATAGATTATGAAATTGTAGCATTTTCAAAAATGACAATTTCTGAACTATTTGTCGTTGAAACGCGTTGTGCGTAATATGTTAAAGCTGAAGAAATATATGTTGGTAACGTCTCATTTGTATGAGATGTTGTATATTCATGAATTAATTCTTTTAAAGTCGTCCACTCTAGTTGTGCTGGGTGATCAGAAACGAAAGAACTTACCCAGCGATCAAATGAAGATGAAAAATCAGTTTGTAAACGAAATACTTCTTTCATAATAAAACGCTCCCTTGAAATGTGATAGTATTATTCTACTACAAAACACGAACAATTGTTAAGTTTTTTATTTATAATGTTCGTGTTATATAGTTGTCTAGATGATTGGTTATGCAAATTCAATTTGCCATTTGAAATAACATTCCGTAAGATGAGAGATAGATTATATAAAGAGCTGGAGGAAAGAAAGTGGAATTTGTATTTTTAGGAACTGGTGCAGGTGTTCCTTCGAAAGGAAGGAACGTTTCGGCAATTGCTTTGCAATTGTTAGAAGAACGAGGACAGACTTGGTTATTTGACTGTGGTGAAGCGACTCAGCATCAAATTTTACATACATCTGTGCGTCCAAGACGCATTGAAAAAATATTTATTACGCATTTACATGGCGATCATATTTTTGGATTGCCAGGTTTATTAGGAAGCCGTTCGTTTCAAGGTGGAACAACACCGTTAACAGTATACGGGCCAAAAGGAATTAAACAATTTATTGAAGTAGCATTATCAGTAAGTACGACACATGTAAAATATCCACTTGAAATTGTTGAGATAACAGAAGAAGGTACTGTGTTTGAAGATAATGAATTTTATGTGGAAACGAAAAGATTGTCACATGGTATTGAATGTTTTGGATATCGTATTGTAGAGAAGGATATACAAGGTGCTCTTTTAGTCGATAAATTGCTGGAGATGGGTGTGAAACCCGGTCCACTCTTTAAACGTTTAAAAGATGGAGAAGTAGTTGAGTTAGAAAATGGTACGATACTAAATGGAAAAGATTTTATCGGTCCACCTCAAAAGGGAAGAATTATTACCATTTTAGGTGATACAAGATACTGTGAAGCGAGTAGAGAGCTGGCACAAGGCGCAGACGTACTTGTTCATGAAGCAACTTTTGCGGCAGAAGATGAACAACAAGCGTATGACTATTTTCATTCCACATCTAAGCAAGCTGCGAGTATTGCACTTCAGGCAAATGCAAAACGATTAATATTGACTCATATTAGTTCTCGTTATCAAGGAGATACATATAAGGAATTATTGAAAGAGGCAAGAGAGCTATTTTCTAATACAGAAATAGCTACGGATTTAAAATCATTTCCAGTAGAAAGATAATAATGTTGTGAAAAAATGGTGACGAAAGGTTGCCATTTTTTATTTCTAAAAAAATTTTAAAATAAAACTGTTATAATTTTATGTTTATATTGGATGACACAGAAAGTTTTAAAGAAGTGAAGATATAGGATGAAAATACATAATACCGATTGTCTAGAAAAACTGTTATATAAGTCAGACGACTTACGAGTGGTACAAATAGCAAAAAAAGATTTTTATTCAGAACTTTTAAAATTCATTAAAAGTAAGCGTTTTATTAAAAACAAGCTATAATGAGGGCAGATTATAATTTATTGTAGGCTACATGCGTTTTAGCCATTTGTCGTAACAAGTGAAGTTGACTAAGCAGAGAGAGAGCGACATAGAGATTATAAAAGGATATTACTATTATTTGTACTAAGTCTTTTTTCACTCTTTAGCTTTAAAGCACCAAAAGGTATGAAAGCAATGGGAGTTTCACTTGTTTATGCTATGCTTGTAAGGGGTTCTGTGTTAAACTTTGGATTGCTACCAGACTTTATTGTGGATTATCTTATATTATTTTTAAATGAAGGTAATGCTAAGTTTCGTATTTATTATTATAACTGGTATTATTTCAAGATACATTGGTTCATTGTTATTCAAAAACTATCCAATTCGTACAACGGAACAAATTTGTGGTACGACTGGAAAAGCAACCGTTTCGGTAGCTTAATAGAATAGTAGAAAATAATTTTTTCATAGAGGTTTAGGGGGAGTTATGATGAAGTATCGCTCAGTGTTTGATATTATTGGTCCAGTTATGATCGGCCCATCAAGTTCACATACAGCAGGCGCGGCAAGAATGGGGCAAGTTGCTCGTCAGTTGTTTCGTCATGAGCCAGAGAGAGTTAGCATTTCATTATATGGTTCATTTGCAAAAACATACCGTGGTCACGGTACGGATGTAGCGCTAATCGGTGGAATACTAGGATTTGAAACAGATGATTTACGTATTCCAAGTGCGTTAGATATTGCAAAAGAACGCGGGATTGAAGTGGAATTCATTGAAGAAGATGCAAATGCTCCGCATCCAAATACAGCGAAAATTCGTCTGTATAAAGGTGAAGAGGAAATTGAAGTTGTTGCTTGCTCAATTGGTGGCGGTAAAATTGAAGTTGTAGAATTAAACGGATTCGATCTTCAATTAACAGGCACGAGTCCAGCACTACTTATTGTAAATAATGATCGCTTCGGTGCTATCGCAGCTGTAGCTTCAATTCTTGCTAAGCATGAGATTAACATTAGTACAATGAGTGTTTCTCGTAAAGAAAAAGGAAGAAGAGCGCTTATGGTCATTGAAACAGATGAATTATTAGCAGATGAAGTAATCGCGGAAATAAATGGGCAACAAAATATTTGTCAAGTAACTATTATGGATTAATTGCAGGGGGGACACACCATGTTTCGGAACGCAGCGGAACTAGTGGCGCAAGCTAAAGAGCAAAATGTAAAAATCGCAGAAATTATGATTCAATGTGAAATGGAAACAAGAAGTATCACACGTGAAGAAGTAATTGCTGGAATGGAAAAGAATTTAGTCGTGATGGAACAAGCAGTAGAACGCGGTATTCGTGGTGTAAAATCACCAACTGGTTTAACTGGCGGGGATGCTGTGAAAGTCCAAGCGTATATGCAGAGTGGAAAAGGCTTATCTGGAGATACGATTTTGGACGCAGTGAGTAAAGCTGTCGCAACAAATGAAGTAAATGCGGCGATGGGAATCATTTGTGCAACACCAACAGCAGGATCTGCTGGAACAGTGCCAGGTGTACTTTTTGCACTGCAAGAAAAATTACAGCCGACACGCGAAGAAATGATTGAATTTTTATTTACAGCAGGAGCTTTCGGTATGGTTGTTGCGAATAATGCTTGTA
>NZ_MACH01000126.1 GCF_001884065.1 Bacillus proteolyticus | reverse complement strand
AGAGTAATAGTATCAGTATGTCCAAGATTTAGAGATTACCTGCAATTATCTTGAAGTTTTCGCACCAGAACCGTAAAAAGTGCTTTAGATTTATTCTTTAGGAGATTGTTATTTTATAAGTTCTTCGATGTTATTACTTTTTTTAATTGTTTCTGATGATAGCCAGAGTGAATATCTTGTTCCATCCTTGTTGGTTAAAAATATGTCAAATTTTTCATTATACAGTTCTTCTTTAAGGATAGTGACTACCTTTCTCAGATCCTCAACTACATAGGGATTGTTATAATATTGCATCGTACTGTCATTAAAAACTAAAGTCACCTTATACTTCGGACACTCCCCATCTTTCGGATCTGAACAAGTAATACCTTCAATTACAAAACGGTCGTTTTGAATTTCTTTTAACCTTTCACCTACTTTTGTTTGAGTTTGAATCAAATATGTCCAATAACTTCTTAAAGTGTTTTTCATTGTTAGTAGCAGTTCTTCTTTCGTTATAACTTTTTGCACATTATTGAAAGGTAAACCTATAGATTCTCCATTATGATCATTAATATCAAGTTCTGTTATCTTTCTATTACTCTTCTGAATGAGTTGAAATAGAGCATATAAACGATCTAATTCTGTTGATTCAAATTGACTATAATCAATCTTGTTACTCGTTTTTAAAGTTAATAACAACTTATCAGTAGGTTTTCCTCCTGTATTATCATCATCCAAAATATATTGAAGAACATTTTCATTTTCAGATTCCTCGTAACCTAACTTTTTAATTTCTTCTAGAATTGGTTTGAATTTCTTATATTCCTCATATGTGTTTTTACCGTATTGGTATTCATCACCTTTTATTTTTGAATATAAGAAACCATCTACCTCTACTCTAAATTGAATATTTTTGTTGTTTTTTACTTGAACAGTATGGTATGTATGTCCCATATTCCCTTCATGCATAGCGCCCCAATCTGTTACAACAACATCGATTCCATGTTTTTCTTTTATATATTTTTTAACCTGATCTTCATTAGTATTAACACAGCCACTCAAAAATAAGAAACATAACACTAACAACATTACATTTTTCATTCTTTTCATATAACCCCTTATACCCCTTCCTTACGTAAGAAACGTTCCCTGATTGAACACTGTATAAAAAATTTAAAGGTAAAGCAATCTTTTGAATAGTGTGCTTCATTAGTATCGTATTCTTATTTCGTTATATCTTTGTAAATCCATTTTGAAAAAAGATTGATTAAAACCGACTCTTTCCTTAGGATTGCGTGAACAGTTTTTATAAAAAAGTTTGTTCATTTTCTGTTTATGTTCCTATGCAATTACGCCCGTTTATGCAGTTGGGATTTATTTGATATACGTACTTTTTAAACCTTATATGTAGGCCCAGTACCAGCATTACTTTGTCTCTAATTACAGCAACCCTGGTACTGGGCCATGTATGAATCATCCCCCATATTCATTTTTTTTTATTACCTTAAATTCACCTGATTTATCTACGCTAAACAAAACATAACTCTCCTTGCCAAAATCCATACCTGAAGAGCTACTTGGCTGCAGTACTATATTATAAATACCTTCTGTTAAAACATTACTTCTGTTAAAATCATTCATAATGCTAAGGATATCTGGTATATCCCCCTTATTTTTTTCTACACTATAATAATAATTAAAGTTCACTACTCCCATATGATAAGAATTAATTTTAGATTCACTCATTTTCAAAGTTTTAATTAATTTTTTCGTATCTAATTGTTGAGTTTGTTTAAACTTTGTAAGCAATTCTTTTTCCTGTTGTTCATCGATAGTAAAGTCTAAATAGTAATAGAAATTTTGTTTCGCCTTATCAAATGCGTTATTTGATTCACTTAATAAGTTATATTTTTTAATAATTTCATTTGATTGTTTTATAACTTCACTATGTTGTTGGACATAAGCGCCTTTAAATATATCTAAGAAGACATACTTATCATCATCTTGATCTATCTCATAAGAGTTTCGGTCAACAGTTACATATGTAGTGGTATAATATGGTTTTTTTATTTCTATATAAGTTTGAATACCTGTTCCTCCAAGTCGGTTATTATATGCAGAAAGAATTTTAAAATCTCCATCTTTTATCCCATAATGCTCTTTTAAGTAATCTCCTACTGGTTTATGGATTTGTATTTTTGTAAAAATATCAGTAAATAAATATAGTAATATTCCGCTAAATCCTACTATAAAAATAGTTGCTATTACTTTCTTCACTCTCAGTACACCTGCTTCCTATAACAAATAATACTTTCAACATTCCATATATTATTTAATCACAATTTATATAGAATTATCCTATTTTTTTGTTTTAGAATGGATATTGTTCTAATTTTTGGTTTGGAATAAAGTTTGATCAAAGCTTCAGGAGTTTTACCCGATGATGCAAAACGGTGCAACTTTTTTTAATTATCAATACCTAAATCGACAATAGACCCATATTTATATTTGGGTTTAATTAGCTATAATAAAATTTATTTCAATTTATTAAGAACTATAATTCTTGGATATACGTAAAGAACTGACGTACAAAAGAAGACCCCTTACAGTTGCTTTGAAATAAAGTTTGATTAAAATGCATGGGTTGATTTTTTTGAGTTATTTATTTTTGTTATTAT
>NZ_MACH01000125.1 GCF_001884065.1 Bacillus proteolyticus | reverse complement strand
TGCTTAAGACTAGATTCCACTAGGAAACTTTTCGCCTCTTTATATCTTTCCTAAGTATTTGCACCAGAACCCGTTTTATTAATCAGAGAATCATATAGTAAGGTTAATATGTGTAATTTTAATCAACCATTTTTATTTTTGTTATTAAGTTTGACAAGCAAATAGTGAAGATTAGCTCCCTGTTCAGTATTATTTACATTTACTACATAAAATTTCGTTTGCTATCTTAGCTAATACTTTATCTAATTGTCCAACAGGCATATTTTTGTCTTCGGATAATACTAGAGAAACTGCAAATCGTTCACCACGTTCAATTGTTTTACCACATTGTGAACATACTAAATTTACATCTTTAAAATGATTTATTA
>NZ_MACH01000124.1 GCF_001884065.1 Bacillus proteolyticus | reverse complement strand
TGGGACCTTGTCCCTGTGAGAGTAGGACGTCGCCAAGCAACTAAAACACGAGTCTTTTGACTCGTGTTTTTTGTGTTTAATGAAATAAGCTTGTAATTAATGTAGGCTCTATGAGTACGTTTATCTAGCAAGAAACAGCTTTATTTTATTATGATTTTACATCTAAATAGCATACCTTCAGAAAAATATAGACAAGTTTGTTAGACTCTTTAATTTTGAGTTTTAAAGTCTATGTATTAACAAGAATATATACAAGGTATTGCCCTCTGTAGCCTGCTCACCCCTTCTTTTATTTCTTCAGTTGTTAAATGTCCATACCCCATAATAATTCGATTATGATGTTTTCCTTTTTCAATGGCGTGGTCTTCCACGGGATATACTTTAACCCCAAGTTGTTGGATTTTCTCAAGTAATTCTTTGGTGAATTGAACTTGATTGAATTCGACAATCAGGTGTAATCCTGTAGAATAACCGAAAATATTGATCTTATTTGAGAATGCTAACTTTAATTGCTGGATAAGGAAGTCTCTTCGATTTTTATAGATTTTTTTCATCTTCATAATATGCCGTTCCAAATAATCTTCGGCAATAAATTTAGCAAGGACAAGCTGATTTAAAGAAGATGTATGTAAATCTGAAAACCATTTTACCCTGCGACATTTTTCAATAAGGTGTGAGGGAAGAACTAAGTATCCCATCCTAAGGGCCGGTGATAAAATTTTACTAAATGAACCTATATAAATAACTCGCTCGGGATCCAATCCCTGTAATGAACTTACAGGTGAGCCTTCATATCGAAACTCACTGTCATAATCATCTTCGATGAGATAACAGTTTGTTTTTCTTGAGTAGTTAATCAATTGAACCCGTCGTTGAATTGGTAACGCTCCTCCTAAAGGAAACTGATGAGAAGGAGTAGTGAAGATGAATTTTGGGTTTTTATTTGCAGGTAGCAAAGATGTATCCATCCCATTATCATCAGCTGGTATAGGATAAAGGAAGGCTCCTGAATTTTTAAAAATTGTTTGAATGTCATTGGTGATGGGATCTTCTATTAGTACTTCGTCGCCTGTCGACAAAAGTAACTTAGAAACAAGTGTTAAAGCTTGCGTTGCACCGGAGGTAATTATCAATTGTTCTGGATGACAAAAAACTCCTCTTGTTTTTAGTAAATAGCGTGATAAAACCTTTCTTAATTCGGGACGTCCTTCGGGAATATCGTATCCAAACGTAGAAGGAGGTGTTTCATTCCATATCGTATGAGATAACTTTGCCCATCCCTTACGTGGAAATAAGTCTAATGCTGGTATCCCTGAACGAAAATTAATGATGTTACTATCTTTGTTTATTTCTTCGCACGAAGATAAAGAATCAATTGGAGTTGATTTTTTACGTTGTTCTAAATAAGTCCCTTCTGCAATGAATGTCCCGGCACCCTGTCGAGCGACCAAAAAACCTTCGGAAAATAATTGATCATAAGCTTCTAAAATTACATTCCTAGACACGCTTAACTCAGAAGATAATTCCCGTGTTGATGGTAGTTTTTCTCCAGATTGTAGCTCTCCGTTTAATATTCGTTCACGTATTTGGTGATAAACCTGTCGAATTAAGCTTATATCTAACGATCGATCAATAGGTATCCAAAGCATATAAATGCTCCCTTCATCAAAATTGGTACCATAAAAGTTTAGTTAAAATGGTACTAATATGAACCATTTTAGCATGTTATAGTTGGACCAAATAGTTCTAAAGGGGATGAAAATGTGATGACGAAACCAGAATTCCAAGTGGCTCAGGCATTTAAATCGATTGCACGAAATGAACATATAAAATCCTATGTACAACAATCCACGGAACTCTATGCGTTATTATTGCAAGCGGCAAAACGCTTTGTCACCGGAGAAACGAGACGTGAGGGGATTGTGACAGCAAAAGAACTAATTGCAAAAGGTTATCATACTTCACTAGAATACATAGGGGAAAATACTCTAGATATAGAGGAATGTTATAAAGTGAAAAATGAGTTTTGGAATCTTATTGGGGATATGGGTGCTCTATCTATGAAACAAACAGTATCACTCGATTTATCGCATATTGGATTATCTATAGATCCAGAAATATCTTATATTCATTTAATGGAGTTGGCAGAGAAGGCAAAAGTACATGGGACTACCCTGATGATAAGTATGGAAGAATCATCTAAAGCAGCAGACATTCTTGCCATCTATAAAAAAGCAACTGAGCAATATCCTAATGTAGGGATAACGATCCAGGCGCATTTATATCGCTCAAACAATGATATTCAAGAACTCCTACATTATCCAGGGAAAATACGAGTTGTAAAAGGTGCCTATCAAGAAGTTTCGGATATTGCTATGCCTAGGTCAACTGACTTAAATCAACAGTATCTTCAGATTGTAGAACAACTAGTTGAAAACAATCATCCTGTATCTATAGCTACACATGATGAAATTCTTATTAAAGAAATGGAGAAACGTCAATATTTTAGTCAATCTAATGTAGAAATAGAAATGCTATATGGAATTCGTCCGGATATGTTAAGTGATTTGAAAAACAAAGGACATAATGCTAGCGTGTATTTGACTTATGGGAAAGAGTGGTACTTGTATTTATGCCATCGGATAGCTGAATATCCGGAAAATTTATATCATGCAGTGATAGATATGATACATTCATCTTCAGTACAGCAGAGTAGGGAATATTGAATAGACATTTAATGCTGAATGTAAAAATGATTTTGGTTGTTGCCTAAAAATAAGAGCCGGGTTTTCTTAGAGTAGAAATTCCGGCCCATTTTATATTGAAATTTTTTTAGTATATATTTGCGTTAAAGGCGGACAGCACCCCTGTAGGTATTGAGAGGATTATGATTTATAATTGTGCAGCCGTCGTATACCTTGTTGTAGAATTTTTTTTTTTTATGTTTGTGTATTCTTAGGGTTTTAGATAGAAACAAAGGAATTTATGATTCTATATGTATTTCAAAAGGGGGATATATATACTAGAAACAATAAAACTAAATGCTTTGTTAGTGAAATGATTGGCTCTTTTAGCGGTAAAACGTAAAGATAGGTATAGGATAAATATCATTTAATGTTATATAAAAAGTGAAGCAATGAAAGGAACGAGTGTTCTATCTGTGTGTGTTCGGTGCACTTGATCAATTGAGGTACGTATTTTTAATCCAGTATATGTGTTTAAAAAGGAAATACTATTAATCAATTCGAACCTTGAGCATATCTTAAATGTTTATTAAGAGGATATAGATGTATGGAAATGGATGATGCTAAAGATGAAATAGATATAAGGTTGATATTTCAGTAAGATAGGGATAGTTAGTAAATATATTAGTATGTTTCTGTATATTTACGAGTAAACAAATAAGCAACCATTACTTCATATAAGGAGAACTCGGGACTCTATAACTAGAGTAGTATATGGGTTTATTATGGATTTCTATATCGTTGTCTGTTATAAGAATGCGTATATCTTCAATCGTTTCTAATAGAGTGCGTGATAAACAAAGAGGTATTAATATTTAGTAAAATAAGATTGTTAGTTTCGTTGGGTAAAAACTTCTGTACAAATTAAGTCTAGGGTTTAAATTAACTTGAATATATTTTGGAAGAATAGATTAAATAGAAGCAGAAGGTAGCTTTTCCGTAATGAATCCTTGGAGAGGCGTATCTAGTTAAAAGAGCATAAAAATATTAAATTGAATATCTTTATAAAAAGGTGTTGACGATTGTAGGTTAGAGGTGTAATATAGGACAAGTCGCCGATGCAATAACGCAGAACGCGGCAAACAAAATGAAAAACTTAGTTGACATTAACTAACGAA
>NZ_MACH01000123.1 GCF_001884065.1 Bacillus proteolyticus | reverse complement strand
TGCATTATCCCATAGAGATAGGAAATGATTGAATACAAAACGAGAACAGCCAATCGTTTTATTGATTAGGGTCGCTTGTGCTTTATTTGGATAGATACGAAATTTATATGCTTTATTGATCATCATTCGTTTCACCCCCATTTCGATATGTGTCTATTATACAACAAACGTACATTCGATAGGTAGTGAAGTAACAGTTTATGTATGTCGAACAATTAAGATGGCTTCCTGCCATCCCTTGT
>NZ_MACH01000122.1 GCF_001884065.1 Bacillus proteolyticus | reverse complement strand
GGGATTTAACGATTATGTGGTAGATTATCTTGGTTACTTGTGGCCGTTTGGTGAAATGAGTAACACACCAGCAATTTATGTGTCCAATATGATAATTAAGCGAGTTGTTTCACCTGGGATGACGAATGACTGGGAAGAACAATTTGCTTTTACTTTCTTACGAAGTATGCAAGTAGCAAATGGCAAGTTATCCAGTGCCTTTTTACCACTAGATAAAGCACTTGCTTTTTATGAAGCTGTTCATACTTCATCAGAAAGAGAGGCGGATTAAATGGGCTTTCAAGTAGATTTAAAGGAATTCGATGAAATATTGGCAAAACTCCAAAAAGACACCAGTAAAACCAATGATCAACTTGAACAAGCCAAAAACGCATTGAATGGAATCATCCAGGCTGATGCCATGCAGGGTGAAACAGGAAAAGCGATTGTCAACGACATCAATAATAACCAAAATACAGTTGTGATTGGGTTGAAAGATTCCAATGAACTACTTATTATGGAAATGGCGAAAACCTTACAGGATTTTCAGTCAACAACGGGAGAAAGTGATGAGAATGCGGTTATTCTAGAAGATGCATTGCTTCAAGCGCAAAACAAACTTTCCAATCTTCAACCCAAGAAACATGAAATGGATAGTCGCATCTCTAATATTTACAACAGTGTGAACGATTTGGTTTCACTGAGTATGCCGAACAGCCAGTTTGATGAAAAACTGGTTGCAGCCAGCAAAGAACTAGAGGATACGATTCAAAAAGTACAGCAATTTGAAAGTAAAAAAGAAAAAAGCAATGCGGAAAACATTCTCGATGCCCTAAACCAACAAGTTCAAATTGCAGGCAAGATGGGTAGTTTATCTTATACTGATCCGAAACTGCAAGCCTTCTTTGCGCTAGATGATTTGGCAAAAGGCATTCATGAAATGGATACACAAATCACGAAGGCGAAAAAAGAAGCGCAACTGCAAGCTGAAAGAGAAATGAAGAAAAAGCAAGAGGAATGGGCGGAACATCATCCAGTGGAGGCTTGGCTTCAAAACTTTTCCAAAAGTGCCGGTGAGAAATGGGATGTATTGAGAAAAGGTACAAAATGGGTAGGGGAGAACATCCCTTTCCTAAAAGGACTTGCTGATGATGCATTGGTGTTGGAAGGTTTTTTAGGCGCGGCAGGTTCCGCTATTAGTGGGATTGCGATAGGTGCAAGTAAGCTTGGTTCGCTTGTCTGTAACTTGGTTGCATGGGGATGGAACTCTGCAACAGGGCACGAGACAGCCCAATGGAGGATGGACGATATTTATGGAGCTGGTAATACGCTAAAAAATCTTGGACAAGCCATCATCAGCTGGCAGGATTATCCTAGGTATGGTAAGGAACTATTTAACTCCGTAAAAGGTTATGTAGAAAAAGCATTGACCGATCCTTATGCTCTTGGTGGCGCGATATTTGATATTGGTAGTTGTTTTGTCGGCGTCGGTGAAGTAAACGCCGCAGTGAAAGGGTCAGCTGCATTCGGAAAACTCGCAGAGGGTGCAAAAGTCTTTCAAGTAGCAGAGAAAAGCGGTAAAATAGTTGGTAAGTTGGAAGAAGTAGCGGCATTCATGAATAAGTTGCCGGGTAGTATGAAGAATGTTGGGGAGAAGATTAAAAATATTGAGGTCCCGAATTTATTCCCAGAACGTGCGCTAGCTGGCATTGGGAATGTTGGAGAAAGAAAAACACTTGGAGAATTATTTTCTGTTGCTAAGAGTGAAACTAAGGGTACGGTTAAAGGTGGCTCTGGCAGTAACATTACAGACAATATCTCAAAAGAAATTAAAAAGTTAGATAAAGAAATAGAAAGATTGAAAAAAGAGGAAAATGACAAAGAAGTCAAAAGATTAACGCGAGAAAGAAATAAATTGGCCAACAAGTTGGATACGAAAGATGTTATTAGTGATCGTTATGACTTGGAGGTTCCAAAGGAGTATGAAAGAAAAATCGATAATTCAAAATATTTTTCTCATGATAAAGGTGATTTTGGGGAAGAAGTGACAAAAATCTTAGCTAGACAAAATAATTTAGGTAAAGACGTTTCCGATCTATTCCAAGTGGGGAGAAACGGCATAGATGCAGCGTTCCTATCAGAAGGACCGCCGCCAAAGTTAACGATTATTGAATCGAAGGCATCAGATTCCGCTAGTTTTAGTTACTCGGATAAACAGAAAAAGGGCGGAAATGCCTACTTCCAAGACATGGTTAAAAGCAAAGATTCTAGGTATGCCAGTTTTAGAGGTAACTTAGCGGAACTGAGGAAGAAGAATCCTGGTCTACAATTCGATTTTATTAGAGTTGAAACAGATATCAAGATCACTGATATTGGATTCGGCGTTGATGAGTTACAGGTAAAGAACTGGAAGAAAATAGATTAATTCATAGGGAGGATACAATGATAAACCAAAAAAAGTTAGAAATGGCTTTTAAAAGATATAGCAAAAATTTTGTGGATGGAATTAAATTTGAAGATGTTAAAGATGAATATAATGTTAGTAGAAGAGAGAATGAGGAAATCGTTGAGCAAAATGAAACAGAGATAGATCACATACTATTAATAAATCTAGGCCCAATTTCTTCATATCACTTGTCACTATGGAAAAATGATGTATTGATCAGCGGTGGAAACAATGTAGAAGGATTAAAGAACATGCAGAAAGTCTTATTTTACCAGTGCATGGGACAGGATCTCTATACAATCAGGTATCCTGGGATGATGGTGGAATATTCGTTTAGCGAAGTCGTCTTCACATTAATTCATTTTGCAATGTATGGATGGGAGAAAGAAGAAAATATATTATATGATTTTATGGCTCATCACTTCGGTGGACATTTAATGGATGCCAATGAAGAGGATAGACATATTTGGTTTTTGCTAGAG
>NZ_MACH01000121.1 GCF_001884065.1 Bacillus proteolyticus | reverse complement strand
ATAGAACATCTAATTTCGATCATGTCTCAGTATCATTCTGCATTAGCTTCTGAAATCGGACAGCTAGGTGAATTTGGTGATTTCGGATTCGGATTTTATCCTTATGAAATCTTATTCTTGATCCATGTAAGGAAACAACTAGGGTTGCCAGTACCTACTCAATTCGATAATTTTCTGATGAATACTCCAGAAGCGAAAATGGTATTTGGAGAACGTGAGCCATACCCTGAGTGGGACCCTGTGCTTCAGATGATCGATCAATTTTATCGTAAAAACTACCCGGAATATATTCCTAACAAGCATGGAGAATTATTTCAATAAAAGGGAGGAAGCTAATATGCCTAATCAAGGGATAGCGCAGATTATATTTCCTGATAGCAAGGATTTGGAAACGTTTTTGAAGGAGCAAGGAAGTTATGACTTACATGAAGACCTATTAAAATATGGATTGACGACGAAACAGTTTTTATACGTTGACTATAAAGGTGAGCAATACCAAGAAATTGTCAATTTTATTCTTGATTACGAATTTGCCCACCAAATTGAATTAGCAACACAAGAAGAACTCGAGAAATTAGAAGCATTTAATTATGAATTTTTACCTGAAAAGATCATGGAGGTCAACAAAATACTGTCACCAAAGGGGTATGGACTATTTTCATATCCAAATTCGGGCGACTTCTTCGCACTATTCATTGTAAAAATAGAGACTATAACAAAATTGCTGCAAGAAGAAGTGCTGCACGATGATAGAATCCCTTTTCAAGAAAGATGTATCAAGTATTATAGATAGACCTAAGATTGTATGTTTTCAACCTTGACTCCGGTCAAGGTTTCTTTATAAGTTAATATCAAGATTGCATAGCTATCTAGAATGTGCTATTTTTGGCCATGTACGATTGTAATAACGCCATGTGTTACGGTAATCGTTCATGTTCTTGCAAATCTATTTAAAACTTTTTGCATGAACATTAGTCAAAATAAAAAAGATGTTTTGAATTTGGAAGGCTTGATACTAGAAATAGAAAAATAAGTTGAGAGATGTGCCTATTTTGTGAGTTACTTGGACACTGACAAAGGTACATGCTCAATAAAGGGAGTCAATAGCGACGTTAGGAGAACGTAGTGGCTATTGACTTTTTTATTTTTACAATTGGGTTAGAACGAGGGTAAAACAATGCAGCCCGTGCCAACAATCATAAATGCTGAATTTGGACATCTGGGTGGTGTAGGAGAGAGAAACGCAGGAGCGTTTAAACCCGGAGGATTTGCTAATAGACATAAGGAGGAGCTTGTAAAATGATTTTAAATGATTCGGTTTTCGGTAAACTTGAATATGAGTATGGTTGAGTTAAGGATACTATAATTCATTTTTTTGGAAAAGAAACTGAGATAACTTTAATGATAGATGGGGAAGAGGACGACAATTTTGATGAGGAACAATATGTAGCATACACCTCGCTTATGCAAAATTGGGAACACTTGCAACAAAGTTTTTTGCAACCGATTTTAGAGTATTATAAACAGGGGCGACATGAATTAGGTTATGATATTGAAGTAAATGAAAGTTATCCATTAGTTGAAACAACTGATCAAATATTAGAAATGATAGATTTAGACGGGATTGTTGTTCCTTATGGGGATTTGTGTGAAGGTAGAGACATTAGATTTACACTTAATTGTACATGGGATACAGAGAATGGGCTAGGAATTCGTATGTTAAATGAGATAGTAACTGAAGTAGGTTACCAGGATATTGCGATTTAAGTGTAACTATTAATCAATAATACACATGGATTGGAACTTATCGGCATAGGGAAATATAGACAGATAAAACAAACTTTATTTGAAGTGTACAAAAAAAGAAAAGGTCATTTTGAAGAATTGGCCTTATGATGGTTTACCATCATAAGCTCTTGTTTGGACCTCCGTCCCTTGATACGATAAAATAAGACACACGAACTTAGGCGAAATGACATTTTAATGGGCAACGGGTGCAATGACATGGAACGCATAGTAAACTAACGAATGCACACAAGCTCGTGCGTTTTAAAGGTATTACTTGTCACGAGACACAAAAGGGTCATACTATGTTTATGATACAATGAAACTTACAAACTTAGAACGAACATAGACACTTAGAAAACAAACGAACTTAAAGCACTTGATTGTCACTTATGGCAACGAGTGTTTTTTGCGTTGTAGCATGAAAAGTGAAACGAGCGTTATAATTTTATAAGTGCACTAAGGATACGGTTAAGGTTACTAAGGATGTAGACAAAATTGATAATGGAGCTTATTAAAAAAAAAATATAGGAGATCCTCCAAAAGATATGTATGATCCACATGCACATCATATTCTATTTAAAAAAGGTCTTGGCCAGAAGTAAAAAGTACTTGTTCAAGAAGGTACGGGATAGACCCAATAATTGGTGTAGAAAACCTTGTTTGGGCACCAAATGCCGTAATAGGGCAACATAGTCTTGATGCTTTGGAGATTGTTGTAAAGCGGTTAAGGGATGTTGAAGCAATAGACGGTGACCTTGATGATATTGTTGAAG
>NZ_MACH01000120.1 GCF_001884065.1 Bacillus proteolyticus | reverse complement strand
ATAGCTAGTACAAGATAGTAGAGATACAGGAGGTAATGTTATGGATGAAAAAAGTTTAAATAAAGCAATAAGAAATGCAATTAAAATTGGTGATATTAATGAAGTAAAACGTTTAATAGGAGATAATCCAGAATCTTTACATTCAATGACACCATTTGGTACGTGGTTACATGTTGCAGCAAAGAAAGGGCATTTTGGAATAGTGGAATATTTAATCCATAAAGGAATCGATGTTAATACAAAAGGTGATATATTTGATGCTTCCCCTTTAAGATTGGCAGCAGGAGCGGGGCATTTGGAGATAGTAAAGTATTTAATTGAGGCAGGCACAGAATTAGATGTGAGCTTAGCAAAAAGAAATCCATTATTTGGTGCGATTTATGGTGGACATAAAGAAGTAGCTAAGTTTCTAGTTGAAAAAGGAATAGATATTTCAATTAGATACACTGGAGAAAATATTAAAAACATGGATGCTTATGAATATGCTAGAGAATTTGGGCAAACAGAAATTGCTGAATATTTAAAACAGAAGATGGATGAAAAAGAATAGGCTGTTAAAAAGTACATACTCCATGATGGTTGTACCATCATAAAGTATTACGTGCAATGATTGAACAGATAACGAGATACGAGCTTAGGCGAGATGACATTTTACTATGCGACGAATATAAAGACATGGAATGGACATGAAACTAAAGAACTCGTAAACTTGTAAGTTTTAACGTAGTAGTTGTCACGACATATAAAAGGTGTCATACTATTACCACAAAACTTACAAATTTAATGCTACTTAAAAATAGATGAAATTAAAGCACTTAATTGTCAATTATGACAACGAGTGCTTTTTTGCATTTTAGCGTAGAAATAAGTCGGTACACGTATAATTTTATAAGTATACTAAGGATACGGGTAATGGTAGTAAAGTAGATGTCCCTTATGGAACACAATTTCGTAAGACTGGTAACGAAAAAGAACTAAAACCAAATGTGAAGTACAAAACAAAAGAAGGATATACCTATGAAACCAACAACTTTGGTCGAATTGATAGTGTCGAAGCGGAATTACAACTCGGCAAAGGAAAGAGAAATCAATATGCTCAAAGTAATGTAGGTGGAACAGACAGAATTAGAGGTAATTATCCAGGGAGAGATGATGGTGGCCATTTAATTGGTAGTCAATTTAAGGGATCCGGAGATATTGATAACTGAGTTCCAATGAATTCCCAAATAAATGAAGTTGGTGGGAAATGGCATTAAATGGAACAAGAGTAGGCATCGGCATTAGAAAGAAAAGAAAGTGTAAACGTAAAAATAAAACCGCAATACACTGGAAATTCAGCTAGAACCTGATAGTTTTATAGTTACTTACTCGATCGATGGCAGTAGGATGAAAAAGGTTACAATACTAAATCAAATAGGAGGTTAGTGAAATTATGGAGCAACAGATGAATCAGATGTATCCCTTGATTGCGGAGCATATTATAGATATGATACCTGATGGTGATTGGAATGAAATTTACTTGTATGCTGAAATATTGGATGGTTCTAGAGAGGTGTACTTTTATTTCAATACTTCTGACAACGAGGATTTTTTGTATTCTCATGATATTCCTGAAAAATATAATGTGAGTGAAGAAATCTACGATAACCTGTTGGTGAAATTACAAACTAAATTTAATGATTTAAGACAAATATTTATTGACCATGATCAAGAGCCATGGACGAATTTAACTTTAATATTGAAGTATCCTGGAAAGATAAAACTTCATTATGATTATGTAGATATAATAAATTCAAAAATATCCCCGACTCAACGACAAATGATTTTTGAATATCAACATTTGGGTTTGTTACCTCAAAGTGAGAAAAACAGACTGTTTGTACAAAATTATGTAAATAATCAAAATGACTAGCAATAAAAGTAACATCAATAACTTAAATCTTGATTAGCCATATGACTTACAAGGTTTGAGTTGGTTTATACTAAAAAATGCATACTCCGTGATGGTACCACTATCACGGAGTTCTGTAACAATTTGAACTATGGTAAATAAGAATAATAACTAGGTGAGAGGACATTTTGCTGGGCGACGGGTACAATGACATGGAATGCATAGTAAACTAACGAATGCACACAAGCTCGTGCGTTTTAAAGGTATTACTTGTCACGAGACACAAAAGGGGCGTACTATGTTTACTATGCAATGAAACTTACAAACTTAGAACGAACATAGACACTTAGAAAACAAACGAACTTAAAGCACTTGATTGTCACTTATGGCAACGAGTGCTTTTTGCGTTATAATTTTATAAGTGCACTAAGGGTACTGGTAAAATTGATTATGATGAATTGAGAGTACGACTTAAAGAACGTTATAATAGATTTGTGGATGATACGAGACAAAATATAACACAAATAAGTACATGATTTCTTCTAAATGAGTTGAATCATGGAAGGTTTGGAAGGTTGCCCAATGCAAAAGGAGACAATATAACAGGTCACCATATGCCGCCTAATAAATATATGCAAGAAGAGTTTGAGATTAAAACTAAAGATAGTTATGCGATGTTCTTAGAGCATCCGCATCCAGGAGATGGTGTATGGCATAGAAGAACTTTTACATATGTATTGAGTAAAAGAACAAGGCCAGAGGATTGTGATTTATAAATGTCTTTGAAGCCACGGGATTCTCTAGCGTTTGATATTAATGATTTAAGGCGAATTATGAAAGAAGATGGATTTTATAACAAAGACAATAGAGAGAAGCTTAAAGAATATATTGATTACTATAAAAAATATGAGAATAATGATTTGAAGATATTTGGCAAGCCAAAGTAATAGTGGATAGAAAGGTGGGAGAGCACAATGGAATTTAAAGAGGATATTTCTATTTTATACAAAATGCGTTTTCTAGAGAATGAAGGAGATAATATTGAGGAGTTTGAAAATATTCTCAATGAATTATCACATAGAGGAACAAATAATATAATCCCTGATCTTTGTATGATTTTTGAGGATGATATCGCTGAGCCATCAGCTGGTGATTACCTTATTGAAACGATATTTTATATTGTTGAACATTCCGGGATGGAGGAAGGGCTATACAAATTAGCTATTGGTATTCCTAAAATGTTACCTCATGCAGAATTCTGGGCGGAAAGAATTCATCGGACACTATTAAATTCAAAAGGTTTAGTAGTATCTTATATTAATGCATTAGAAAATGTAAATAGCTCAACTAAACAAATAATTAAAGGAATTCTTCTTGAGATAAGAGAGGACGATCCAGATTTATATTCAGAAAAAGTTAATTCAATTTTAGAGAAATTAAACTAAAATAAAAAAGCGTTTGAACCGAGAGGATTTGCCAATAAATAAAAGGGAGAATTAAAATGAGAATAAATGATTCAGTTTTCGGTAAACTCGAATATGATTTTATATGGTCTAAGGATACTACCATTAGTTTTTGGGAAATGAAGTCAAAATAGCATTGATGGTGAAGGGTGATGAGTCTGGTCGATTTGATGAAGAACAATATGTAGCGATATATATCGCTTATGCAAAATTGGGAACACTTGCAACAAAGTTTTTTGCAACCGATTTTGGAGTATTATAAACAAAAGCGACATGGACTAGGTTATGACATTGAATTAAATGAAAATTATCCATTAATTGAAACAACTGATCAAATACTAGAAATGATAACTTTAGATGGAATTGTTGTTCCGTATGCAGATATTTTTGAAGCGCGAGATATTGGAATTACATTTAATTGTACATGGGATATGGAAAATGGATTAGGGCTTCGTCTATTAAATGAAAAGGTAATTGAAGTAGGTTACCAGGATGTTGCTATTTAAAATAGGATGTTTGAAAATACATACTTCATGATGGTTGTACCATCATGGAGTATTACGTGTAATGATAGAATAGAAAAAGAAGTACGAGCTTAGGCGAGATAACATGTTACTGGGTGATGAATATAAACACATGGAATGGATACAAAACTAACGAACTCGTACAAACTCGTAAGTTTTAACGTAGTAGTTGTCACGACATATAAAAAGTGTCATGCTATTACTACAAAACTTACAAATTTATGCTACTTAAAAACAAATGAACTTAAAGCACTTGATTGTCAATGATAGGCAACAGGTGCTTTTTTAATTGATTGGTATGCTTTAACTTCATAAATAGTTGGTAAGTTGGAAGAAGTAGCGGCATTCATGAATAAGCTGCCGGGTAGTATGAAGAATGTCGTGGAGAAGATTAAAAATATTGAGATCCCGAATTTATTCCCTGAACCTTCGCTAGCAGGCATTGGAGGAGAAAGACACTTGGAGAGTTATTTTCTGCTGTTAATAGTGGAACTAGGGGTACGGGTAATACCGTAAGTGATTATCTTGATGATATAATTGTGAACGGGAATGTCGATGCCGCTAAGATGAATAAGCTAAAAAATGCTATTCAAAATAATACTTTTAGTAAAGAAGAGTTGGCTGAGATTAGTAAAAAGATGTCTGATTTAGGCATTACTAAAAAATATAATGAAGCATTACTTAAAATTGTTTTTGGTAAGTATCTTAGAGGACTAATAGGTGACCCACCTACTGATATGAAAAATCCACATGCACATCATATTTTATTTTAAAAAAGTTTAGGCGAGGATCAACAAAAATTTGTTCAAGAAGGCCAAGAAATATTAAGAAAATATGGTATTGACCCTATAATTGGTAAAGAAAATTTAGTTTGGGCGCCAAATAGAATTGCCGGACAACATAGTATTGCAGCTTTAGAGAATGTTGTAAATCAGTTGAAAGCAGTTGATGCAGCAGGTGCAGATTTAGATGATATTATTGAAATACTAGAAGACCTTGGAAAACAAGCTGCTTCTAGGAAATAGAAGTTAAGGGAGAAATTAATATGGATAAGACTCAATTTGCAAAAGATATTAGAAGTGCCATAAAAAGTGGTAAATTGGGTACTTTAAGAGATTTACTTGAGAAAGAACCAGAAATGTTAACATGGATGACACCTTTTGGTACGTGGTTACATGTAGCGGCAGCTCATGGACATTTAGAGATAGTAGAATATCTTATTAATGCTGGAATAGATATTAATGCACAAGGTGGAACTTTCTCAACAAATGCTCTTGAAAGAGCGACTACAAAAGGACATTTAGAGATTGCTGAATATCTAATTAGTCGGAATGTAGAGATAGATATTAGTGAACCAGATAGAAATCCTCTGTTTGCTGCAATATACGGTGGGCATTTGGAGATTGTTAAATTGTTAGTTGAGAACAATTTAGATATATCTATAAAATACTCTGGTGACACCATGAAAGATATGGGAGCTTATGAATTTGCTATTGAAAGAGGGCAAACAGAGATTGCTGAATATTTAAAGCAGAAGATGGATGAAAAAAAATAGGCTGTTAAAAAGCACTTACTTCATGATGGTTGTATCATCATAGAGTATTATGCGCAGTGATAGAATAGAAAAAGAAGTACGAGCTTAGGCGAGATGACATTCTACTATGCGATGAACATAAAGACATGGGATGGATATGAAACTAACGAACTCGTACAAACTCGTAAGTTTTAACGTAGTAGTTGTCACGACATATAAAAGGCGTCATACTATTACTACAAAACTTACAAGTTTAATGCTACTTAAAAATAGATGAACTTAAAGCACTTGATTGTCAATTATGGCAACGAGTGCTTTTTTGTATTTTAGCGTAGAAATAAGTCGGTACACGTATAATTTTATAAGTATACTAAGGGTACGGGTAGCACTGTAAGCAATTATCTTGATGATATATTCGAGGCTGGTAGTGTCAATGCCACAAAGATGAATAAGCTTAAAAATGCTATTCAAAATAATACTTTTAGTGTAGATGAGTTGTCTGAGATTAGTAAAAAGATGTCTGATTTAGGCATTACTAAAGAATATAATGAAGCATTAATTAAACTTGATTTTGGTAAGTATCTTAGAGGACTAATAGATGACCACCTACTACTATGAGAAATCCACATGCACATCATATTCTATTTAAAAAAGTCTTGGCCAGAAGCAAAAAGTACTTGTTCAAGAAGGTCAACAAATATTAAGAAGGTATGGGATAGACCCAATAATTGGTGAAGAAGACCTTGTTTGGGCACCAAAATGCCGTAATAGGACAACGTAGTCTTGATGCTTTGGAGATTGTTGTAAAGCGGTTAAGAGATATTGAAGCTGAGGGCGGTGACCTTGACGATATTGTTTACGCTCTTAAAGGATTAGGTGGATTAGCTAGTAGAAGATAATTGAATTTAAGGAGGATATGTTTTGGATAAAAAAATTTTAAACAAAGCAATAAGAAATGCAATTAAAATTGGTGATATTAATGAAGTAAAACAATTAATAGGTAATGATAAAGAAATTTTGAACACAATGACTACATTTGGAACATGGTTACATGTAGCTGCCAAGAAAGGACACCTTGAAATGGTTGAGTATCTAATTAATAAAGGTATAGATATTGATGCTAGAGGTGGTACATTTGATGCTTCTGCATTAAATTTGGCAGCAGGAGCGGGGCATTTGGAGATAGTAAAGTATTTAATTGAGGCTGGTGCAGAATTAGATGTGAGCTTAGCAAAAAGAAATCCATTATTGGGTGCGATTTATGGTGGACATAAAGAAGTAGCTGAGTTTCTAGTTGAAAAAGGAATAGATATTTCAATTAGATACACTGGAGAAAATATTAAGAATATGGATGCTTATGAATATGCTAGAGAATTTGGGCAAACAGAAATTGCTGAATATTTAAAGCAGAAGATGGATGAAAAAGAATAGGCTGTTAAAAAGTACATACTCCATGATGGTTGTACCATCATAGAGTATTATGTGTAATGACAGAATAGAAAAAGAGGTACGAGCTTAGGCGAGATGACATTTTACTATGCGACGAATATAAAGCATGGAATGCACATGAAACTAACGAACTCCTAACCTCGTAAGTATTAACGTAGTAGTTATCACGACATATAAAAGGTGTCATACTGTTACTACAAAACTTACAAATTTATGCTACTTAAAAAAAAATGAACTTAAAGCACTTGATTGTCTATGATAGGCAACAAGTGCTTTTTTAATTGATTGGTATGCTTTAAATTCATAGATAGTTGGTAAGTTGGAAGAAGTAGCGGCATTCATGAATAAGTTGCCGGGTAGTATGAAGAATGTCGTGGAGAAGATTAAAAATATTGAGATCCCGAATTTATCCCCTAAACCTTCATTAGCCGGCGCTGGGAATGTAGGAGAAGGAAATACACTTGGTAGAGAGTTATTTTCTGTTGCTAAGAGTGAAACTAAGGGGCAAGCGCAAAACGCGAATCGGTTATCTGGAGAGAAACTAGATAATCTTTCTCTTAATATAGAGAAGAAAACATCTGTAGGGAATGAACCTGTGTTTGAGAAAAAGCCAGCGCAGTTTTTTAATAGGGTGAATTTGAAGAGCGGTGCTAAATATACTCATAATATGATAGAAAATCCTGGACCTTTAGCTGAAGTAAGGGGAAATCCAGCATCAAACTTTCTAGCAGGAAAATATAATGTGAAAATTTTGGATGAAGATACAACTTTATATCGTTCAGGCAAAAAAGGAGGATTAACAATTCCGGGAGAAGAACAAAATGCACTTGGACAGTGGTTTACAAGAGAACCAGCAGAATCAGTTGCAAAAGTGCGGATAGATTCTGCGGTTAAAGCTCAATGGATAGATCCTAAAACAGGTGTACTGACAGGTACTTCGCCAATAGAATCAACATACGCAATAAAAATTCCTAAAGGAACTACAATATATGAAGGGCCGGTTGGATATCAAGGAGGTCATTACCTTGGTGGAGAAAATTGTAATCAAATTTTTATTTCAGAACCATGGAAGATTAGTGGGGTAGAACCTTTGAGTGAAACACCTATAAATATGAAGAATGGTGCGAAGGTTGTGGCAGAAGATATAATTAATGTCGAACCTC
>NZ_MACH01000119.1 GCF_001884065.1 Bacillus proteolyticus | reverse complement strand
TGGACCTTTAGCTGAAGTAAGGGGAAATCCAGCATCAAACTTTCTAGCAGGAAAATATAATGTGAAAATTTTTGATGAAGATACAACTTTATATCGATCAGGTAAAAAGGGAGGATTAACAATTCCGGGAGAAGAACAAAATGCGCTTGGACAGTGGTTTACAAGAGAACCAGCAGAATCAGTTGCAAAAGTGCGGATAGATTCTGCGGTTAAAGCTCAATGGATAGATCCTAAAACAGGTGTACTGACAGGTACTTCGCCAATAGAATCAACATACGCAATAAAAATTCCTAAAGGAACTACAATATATGAAGGGCCGGTTGGATATCAAGGAGGTCATTACCTTGGTGGAGAGAATTGTAATCAAATTTTCATTTCGGAACCATGGAAGATTAATGGGGTAGAGCCTTTAAGTGAAACCCCAATAAAATAGGAGGTATGATAGTGAGTTCAAGTAAGTTAGTAATAGATAAATTAGAAAAACTTTTTAGTGAATTGAGTGTCATATTAGAGGGAAATAAGAAAGGTGATATAGATTATCAGATATCTGAAGTTAGATATGTAATTAATATTTTAAATGAATGCCAAAATAATAATTATATAGACTTTGATGATGTTATAAATGAAATAAAATTAATTTATAGTAATCTATATCCACCAAGAGGAGGATTATCTGATTTCTTTATATGGAAGGCAGATTTTAATGAACGTGTTAAAGCTAATGAGCCTTTAGGGAGAATTGGGGATGAATTGTGGGAAGTGTTAAAGTAATTAATTGTAAAGGAATAGAAAATAATTAATTGCCCTAAAAACTGTAGATAAGCATAAAAGGAAATTTCTAATGCCGATTGTTACGGAAAGTATGAGAAATCTTGCGGGAATTTTTTCAGATGGTTAATTGGAATTTATAGTCAAACTTCAATGAATGCTAATGATGTATTTATTAAATTTTTTTTTCAAAGTTCTAATTTGGAAACAATAGAGATAACGATTCTCTGTCCAACACCTAATATGGGTGTTAGGGAACTCTTAACACAACAACAGTAAAAGGTGGAACAAATGTAATTCTATAAACACTTAAATTAATTGGAAAAGTTTTAAGTGAAGAAGCAGATCAAATATTGTTACCGTACAATTGAACCCTAGAGTGGATTAAAGTTACTTGTATAGCTTCAATTAAATAGAGAAGAAAATACAGTGGTTGATGAGATTTTGAAACATTGTAAGAATGTTACCTTATTACTTAAACAAAACTATTCAAGATAAATTGATTATAATGGAATGATAACAGAAATATATGTTAAATTTAGTGAGATGATAGGAAAATTTAACACAAGGAAATTTCAAGTATCAACATAGATTTTTTAAGTATTATACGGTAATTTGTTGATGATACACCCTAGTATAATAGCCATGTAACAAGGGGAAGTGAGGAAATAAGCGAGATATTAGATAAAATAAAAACTAGACAATGAAAGGAAGATTATGATTGGATATCAACCAGCCGCTTACAAATCCAGATTTAATAAGTAGTCTTGTAAATTTACAAAAAGAATATAATCAAACAAATGAACATCAATTTTTTAAGGATATGTTGGAAGCAAAATTTTTAGCACCCGTTATTATTAATCCTTCTCCAAATAGCAAAGATGGTAAAGCTACATTAAATGAAAATACAACTTTAACTTTAATTAATATTACAGATGTGAATGGAGTTAATTATTTACCGGCATTTACTGATTGGAGCGAATTAAGAAAATGGAATCAGGATGACAATATTCAAACTCTTATTTTTACGTTTAAAGACTATGAAAAGATAATTTTGGAAGATACTAGAGGTTTAAACGGATTTGTTTTAAATCCGTTTGGTCAAAATATTATCTTTGGTAGAGAACAGATTCAATCTGTAAATAACAGCGTTATAAAAGTTGAAAAAAATGAATCTGTTATGCTGGGAATACCTAAAAATTATCCAATTGAAATGGTAGAAGCATTGAAAGATTATTTACCTAAGTTATCTTCTGTAAAAAAAGTTTATCTTATGTTAATGGTAAGAGGTGAGGTTGATCAAAGCTATTTATTAGTTGTTGATTCAAATGGAAATTATAATGAAATCTTTGAAGAAATGGCAGAGATTGCAACTAAATATTTAAATCTTGAAGAAAAATTAGATTTTGTCCCATTAAATACAGGATTAGGAAGAAGTGCGGTGGAAGATCAAAAGCCATTCTATAGTAAGTAAAAGAAGTATATTCCTTTAACTTTTATAGAAAATACTTAAGTACTGATGAAAGAGTAATAAAGATAATTATCTTCACATCAAGGGGACAATAATAAAAAGATATGATGGTTGTACCATCATAGGGTACTATGTGCAATTCTAGAGTAGAAAAAGAAGTATGGGCTTAGGTAAGATGACATTTTGGTCGATGAATATAGGCACATGGAATGTTATATTAAATTAACGAACTCGTACAGGCTCCTAAGTTTTAGCGTATTAGATGTCATGACATATAAAAGGTGTCATACTGTTACTATAAAACTTACAAATTTAATGCTACTTAAAAACATATGAACTTAAAGCACTTGATTGTCTACGGTAGGCAACAAGTGCTTTTTATTTTAAGATTATGACATAGGCTACTGGTAATTGAGCCTGTTTTTGATGTAGTAGGTGGGGAAATACAATGGAAATTACCAATGTCAATAGAGTATTTAGAAGAATTCGGATGTATAAAAGAAATTAAATAAGTAGAAGGTTTAAAATGCATATTAGTGAGTTGAAAACTAGATTGAATGAATTAGGAATAGAAGAATATGAATATAATTTAGGTGATAAACCTTTTAGTGAATTGGAATTAGGTATATTAAAAGGAGGGGGAACATGGAAAGTATATCAATCGTTAGAGAGGTGGAATGAATATTATAGACATTTTTGAAAATGAAAATGATGATTGTGAATTGATATTAAAATATTTGATAATGCGAAAAGATCGAAGAGAGAAAAGAAAATAATGTTTTTCTCCTAAGGAGTACTCAGTATACCATAATGCGATAAACACCTGTAGGGAATGAACCTGTGTTTGAGAAAAAGCCAGCGCAGTTTTTTGATGGGTTGAATTTGAAGAGTGGTCAGAAGGTTCCTTCAGAGGGGTTAAATAATGCTGAGCTAAATACCAGTGATAGTATTAAAAAATTATTAATGATAGTGTGTATTCAGTAGATGAATTTGTTGAGTTGTTACATCCTGATAGGGTGTTAAATGATAATGAAAAGACAGTAGTTGATAAGATAAGAAATGAAATTGGAGTACCTGATGTTGGCACAAAGATGACAAAAGTAATTCCTTAAAGTTATATATATAACGAAAAACATACAGGTGTAAGAGGATTTACTGCAGTTAATGAGCATAGTGCAAATGTGAACTACCCGCCACTTAGCAAAGCTTGAAGTGGGAGCTTCTCAGTTCCACGACAAAAGCAACCTTTCATCTCCCTGAGCGTTACTTCGGAGTGTTCCAACCCTAGATGTCCAACGCTTGGACGCTCTTTTGGTACGGTTGATATTTTACGCAGGAACCGAATGGCTTGGTTTTCGCACTCTATTTTCTTCCTGCAACCTCATATATCAAATTATCCAAGAACTTCATATAGTTAGTTTATCAAAAGTTTTTGGCTATGCCAAACCGAAATTCATATCCCACCTAACGTTGGGCTAGCGCCCTTCACACGATTGAGGAAGGAGAATTCTTTCGGTAAATTCGTTAAAAATACTGTTTGAAAATTATGAAGGAGCTAGGCTTGACTATTGTGGAACGATGTTTAAAGTAACGAAACAGCTTTAGGAAAAGATGAAGTATACTATTATGTAAAAGGAAGCATAATCAAACTAAAAATGCAAGAGTAACGAACGAGGTGACGGTATGAAGAAAAAGAAAGTTAAGGGGATGATTATTATGACGATAGTCGCGTCTTTATTAGGTGGATGTAGTTTAGGAGAAACGAAGATTGACTATGAACCATTTGTAAAGGCTTTAGATGAAGGGGATATGAAGAGGGTAATGTCTGCGAGTGATGATGGATATGCACATGTGACACAAAGAGGTATATACAGTATGTACGAGCAAAAAGAAGATGGGGAGCACAGTAAAACAATCCGTCAAACTACGGAAGGTGTATATAATACGAAAGATAAAAGTTTATATGGCGATACAACACAAGAAATTGCTACTGATGTAGATAAAAAAAATGAAAAAAAGACAAATGAAAATTATAAAAATGAAACCATTTATAGTACAAATATTATGTATAAAAATGGGCAGGTACAAAGTGATTCCAATCTTGATGTTTCTTACGTTAACTTAATTGTGGATCGTTTAAAAGGAATAGGGAAATTAAAAATGAAGCCAGGTGATGACACAAAAAAATTTGATCAGCCTAAAACAGTTGGATATAGCTTAACTGAATCAGAATTTCAAAATATTATTAATGACAAGCTAAAAATACAATATGAAGAATATGGTGGGGCGACAATTGTGCTTCATCTTGACTCCGCAAATGGTCCAATGCAGATATTGGAAGTAAGTATTGTTATGAATTATACGAAGAGGAATGATGAAGGAAAGTTAATAGAATATCTATCGCAGATACACACATATTTTGAGAGCAAAAAAAGTAATAATCAAGATGCAAAAAAAGAATATGTAGATTATAAAGCACGGTACAAAAATAATAAATAATTGGGAAAGTAGATCATGGAGTAAATGGTGTATCAACACCAATTGGTGCGCCAGATAAGTTTTATGGGGCTATTGAATATATAGAAAATGATCCATCAAAGTTGACGATCCCAAGGTGGGAAGCTAATGCCGATAATTATCCATTTACTGCAAGAGGGTTCACAGGAAGTAAGAATATTGCATTACCAGAATTTTCATATGAAAGGGGTTATGCAAGAGCTTTCCAAGATGTAGATATATTGAATATTATAGATTCAGAAACTGGCAATGTAGCAATAAAATTTGAATTTAATAAAAAAATTGGATGGGTTATGGCTGATTAGGAAGGAAGTATAATAAAGTATGAGTGACTACGCTATTTATAAAAATAATTTGTATAGATTAGATGTATCGGATAATAACCTAGAGCTTATAAGTAATTCAAATGAATCCATAAAATATGGATTTAAAGAATTAAAATTTGAACAAGGATTCGTTTCAAAAGTAATATATATAAAAGAGATTGATATTAATGAAGTAGAGATGGCTTATAAATTGAAATACAAAGTAATATATAAAGAAAAAGAATTTGTTCCATGGGCAATAGGTAAGTTTATACTAGAAATAAATAAAATTACGCTAGGTACAAGTGATGAAAAAGAAGCTAGAAATTATGGGTTTGAAAAGATGGAACAATTTGTTTTTAAAAAAGTGGTTCCAATAGAGGAAGTAGATGCTTTAATAGAAATTAAGGAGCCTATTTTGAAATTTCAAAATATGGATGAAAAGGTTACTAGAATCGAACAAAAGGATATAAGAAGTTATTTCAAGAACCTTTTAGAATAGATTATATTTAATTATATTGTATTAAAAGGAGAAAAAATGAAAATGAGTAGTGTATCTATACAAGAAAAAATAAATGAATTAAATAGAATAGAAAGAAGCTCAGAGCATTATTTAAATAAATATAATGAAATTTTAAGATCTATAGTAAGTTTAAAAGAAATATACACTGTAGTTAATAGAAATACAACAGATGAAGAAGTAAAATATAATAAAGGGAAAATATTCTTTGGATTAAATAATAACATGCCTACAATGTGGCTTTTTTCAGAAGAAAAAATAGCAAAGGAATATGCAGAGTATTACCAATTTAAGAGAAATGACATATATTTAGTAAAAAAAGTTGAATTCCAAGAGTTACTAATAAGCTCTTATTATGCAATGTTCTCTGGTATATACCAAGTCATTATTGATGAAGGAAGAGATTTCTTAATCTGCAACATATATGATTTGGTAAATGAATGTTTTGTAAAACAAGGCCAACCTCCAGTATTAGCTAAAAGTGAATATGCAATTATGAATGTATTAAATAGTGTAAGATTCTGCGATGATAAGTTGTGGATTGTTCCAAGTAAGGATACAATAGGTGAAGAAATAATACTAAATAAATTTGTCCCAGTGGTAGAAAAAGATTATATTAAAGTTTTTATTAGTGAAAAAGATTGCAAAAAGTATTCTAAAGAGCAAGGAAATACAAATGAAATTGCAATAGATATGAATATGAGTAGCTTGCAAAATATAATAAAAGAAACTATTGATAATAATATAAAAAATGTGAGGTTTTTAATTAATGATAGTGAAGTTAAGATGAGTACTACTAAATTATACAATATATTACAACGAATGAACGGAACAGAGTAGTAGTTGAACTACCCCCACTTTCACTTCTAAACGAAGTGAAAGTGGGGGTAGTTCAACAATTTGGTTAAGAAGCATAGCATGATTTAGCTTAAATCTTTAAGTAGATTATTTTCCCATGGAACAACACTCAATAGAGTTTTTTTATAATTAAACAAGTGCAATACGTAATTAATATTATACTTATCTTTATTTATGAATTCTATATCATTTGCGTTAAAGTGGCTGCCGATACGAAAGGCGTTAAAATACTCGTGCCAATCTGAATAAGAATGTTGTGAAAGTCGTGCAGCCTGTATCATAAAGTTCTTTGCTTCCTGTTTTGATAAATAACCGAGTCTTCTACCGACCCGACATAAACAGATACACCATGCATAATCAAACGCTGCAATTCCGGAATCCGTCAAAATATGTAATCCGTAATTAGCAATATAAAGTTTTTCATAGTCAGGATGGTCTTTCGATAATTGCTTTCGCGCTGCCTCGGAAAGAGGATTCAATTGATGGCGTATACGATTAAATTCCTGCCGTGTTCCTTCTTCTAAAAACCAAATGATTTTCTCTTTTAACTCCGTCGAATTTTCGATCTTCCATGTCCATAACACGTTCTTCAAAAAACGTTTCCCAATAAAGCGGTCTCTGATAAGGGTGAATTCATATCGGGTAAAGTAGTTTGTAAGATAAAAACAATTCAAACAAACGGAAGACAGACAGCGGAAATATAGTTCGAGCTGTTTCTCTCGTTTTCTTTTATATAAAACAGGCATTCTGTCTCCTCCTTATGCTAATGTTTTAAGCCTAACGAATTTCCATGCTTCCCAACTAAGTGGAAGTAGGAGAAGTAATGCATATTTAGATGGTAATGGGGTTAAAATAATAAGAATCATAAAGATCAAATAAACCCAGGTGCGGCTAATAAATATAAATAAAAGGTATAGCGCATATTGGATAATAAACTTCATATTTATTTCTTGTTTCTGTCTCTTCTCTGGAATTTCAGTGTGAATTCGAATACTGTATGAGCGAAATTCTACGCGCTCCGGATAACGCTTTACCACATCTAGCCCCCTAGTGGCTACAGTTTCTATATCACCTGATTCGAACGAATACTTCACTAATAAGAACTGTGCGCCCATATGCTCCGGCTCAATCGAAAGTAGATGCTCACAGTCCTTGATAGCATCCGCAAACTGCCCGCGGTCATAGTAAATCTGAGCGCGATACATTAAAGCATCCAGGTCATCTGGGCAAATGACAAGTATGTCATTGAATGATTGTAACGCACGTTCTTTATTTTCGATGCGCAAATAATAAATGCCCTGCATGCGTAAAAGTTCCGGATCTTCTTGATAAAGCTCGTATGCAAAATCGAGTGCACTTTTTGCTGTTTCTAAGTTATTATTCATAAGTGTGAGCTGGACTTCTTCACGTAAATGAAAATACGCTTCAAAATCTAAATCATCACTTTTCTTGAAAATATCATAACGCATTTCCTTCTCGCCACTCATTCTCTCTAGCAAAAATTGTACCGTTTCTTCACCGTATTCAAACTCTAACTCCTCTTTTTGCTCACTAAAGCGAAATACATTGTCGAGAAGTTCCCAAATCGAGCGGGGGAAATGGTAATGATATTGTAAAAATTCTATTAATCTATCTTGAATCACTGCCGCATGTTCTACGTCCCATATCACATCGGAACTTAATAAGTCTTCCCAATTTTTCGGCTCGATTCGTGCAAAGTAATCGTTATACAGCGTCTCGATTTTTTCCGTAAATGCGTGAACGGGATGTTCTGAAACGAGAGTAGCGGTAAGTTCAGCATCACCATCCATCCATGTAGGAGAAACAGGATGGATATAGGAATTTCCTTCGTTTTCATCTGTTTTTTCTAGTTGAGAGGGAGGTGCGGTCTTCATTTGTTTTGCGCTTTTTATCGCTTTATCAAATGCTTCTCTCAGTCTCTGATATCCTTCAGGATCTTCTTCGGGATGATAAATCTTTAGAAGTTTTGCATAAGCCTTTTTAATAGCTGCAATATTATCGGTAGGGTCAATTTCTAACGTTTCCCAAATGCTCATGAATGACAGACCCACCTTTCAATATTCTCTAAATGCTCTTTTAATATATGAGCAGCTTCTTTCACTTTTTTATCATTTTGCGTTGTGAGCGCATTTTCAAATTGCTGTAACAAGATAGCGACTTTCTGGCGTTCGTCACCGAGTAATTCTTCATAGAGCCGTTCGCCTTTTGCGAGCAGCAATCGGTTTTCGGACCGGTCTCGTGGATGAATTTTAATTTCTTTCAATTCTAGTAGTCTAGCTTCAATTTCTTTTTCTGTAAGATTTCCGGCATTTTGTTGGATAATTGCTCTTTTTTTCTCTCCAGTCGTTGTACTTATTACCTCGACTTCGAGAATGCCATTTATGTCATATGTATAACGAATGTCAATCGCCTCTTGTCCAGCAGGAGCAGGAGGGACTTTAATTTTAAGTTCGCCAAGTTTTAAGTTATTTTTAACCAAGCGGTTTTCTCCTTGATAAACATCGACAAGTATGGAGTGTTGTCTATCATTGACAGTATAAAGTCGTTCCACTCGACTTACAGGAATTGGTGTATTTCGTTCAATAATCGGGAAGAAGTATCCGGATTCTTGTTGTCCATTTCCGAACGCTTGAACAACACTAGTTCCTAACGTATATGGACAAACATCCGTTAAGATAACCTCTTCTAGTGCTTTGTTTCGTTCTTTTAAAGCAACTTGAATCGCAGCACCTAAAGCAACCGTTTCATCAGGATTAATATTCGCATGAGGCATGCGTCCGAACATTTTAGAAATGACGGATTTGATAAGCGGCATCCTTGTCGCCCCGCCAATTAGAATGACAGCATCTAAATCCTTAGGGTTTAGCGACGCATCGCGAAGTGCGCGTTCAATCGGATAGCGAAGCCGTAAGAGAAGCGGGGTTACTAATTTTTCAAATTCACTTCTGTTAATGCGAGTTTCATACGTCTCATTATGAATAACGACTTTCATAATCGCGGCAGGCTCATTACATAATGTAAGTTTGCAACGTTCTGCTTGTGCATAAATTAAAGATAGCGTTTTTGAGTCAAGGGAATCGGAATCGAGTTGGTGTGACTCTAAAAAAAAGGACATGAGACTGTTTGTGAAGTCTTCGCCTCCAAGATAATTATCGCCGGCAATCGATTTAACATCCATCACTCCTTCAAATAATTCCAAAATGGATACGTCAAATGTTCCACCGCCTAAATCAAATACAAGAAATTTTGTCTCTGCCGCTTCCTGATACAGTCCGTAAGCGATAGCAGCTGCCGTTGGCTCACTAATGAGACGTTCAACTTTTAATCCAGCAATTTCAGCAGCTCGTTTTGTCGCTTTGCGCTGAGCATCGTTGAAATAAGCAGGTACGCTAATGACAGCACCAGTAACCGCTTCGTTTAAATAAGCTTCTGCATCTTGTTTTAAAGATTGGATGATAAAAGATGAAAGTTCTTCTGAAGAAAATGTATACATACCTAACTCGTATTTTTTCTCTGTTCCTATAAATCGCTTAAACGTTGATGCTGTAACGTTCGGATGGGTAATCAGCCGTTCTTTGGCGATGCGTCCGACTAAAACTTCACCGCTCTCGTCAACGCTGATGACAGATGGTGTAAGATATTCGCCAAGTGCATTGGGGATAAGGGCTGCACCATGATCCGTCCAATAGGCTACTAAACTATTCGTTGTTCCTAGGTCAATTCCAATCGTTACCATAATAATCTCCTCTCGTTTTTTATCCATCATACTATATATTATTATAATAATATATAGTATGATGGATAAAAATGGAATCATAGGGTTTTATTCCTTGAAGGAAAGGGAGAGAAACAGATAGTTTAGTAGTGTTGAGTTTGTTATAAGCAAAGAGGTATAATTTTATCAGAATGTTTTTACAAACATGGTGAAATTTTATGTAAAGGGTGGTAAAGAGGTCAGATGATAATTGGAATTATATGTTTGATTTTAGGAA
>NZ_MACH01000118.1 GCF_001884065.1 Bacillus proteolyticus | reverse complement strand
TATTATTGGTGCCTGGCATTTTGTTTACAGTGGCGGGCGGTGTTATATGTGTGATTTTTAGACGGTTAGAAAAAGAAAGAAGAAGATTAAGTAAGAATGGTTAGAAGTTACATATTGTATAGTTTGTACTTACATGATTAGGCGGAAGCATCGAGTCTAAAATATCTCTTATATTTTATAAATTATAAAAAAGAACCCTAAACCTCTTGTTTTAGGGTTCTAATCATGAAAGAATCGTTATTCTATATGACTAGTTAACAAATAGACAATATATCTATTTTGTCGCTTTTCGTCCTTCTAATATTCAGTATAGAGATAAACTGAAAAGGGCAATGAGTACGAGAATGAATAGGATATTGCTAAACATGGAAACGTCCGCATTGTTTGCAATTCCTAGGAAGCTTTGGCGCATTGCGGAATGGTCCATCATTGCTGCTGTATAGGTAATACAGATTGACATCGCGACATTGAGTGTTAAATTATAAAACTCGATTGCTGTTCCTGTTTTTTCTTTCTCGATTGTACAAATGCAAGAATCAAGTAATGGTGCATACATGAATGCAAATGAACTAGAGAATAGAACCATAGATATGACGAATACAATGGCAATTACCAATGTCCATTGTATATTTGGAGGAATTTAGATTTATAAAAGAAATTAAATAAGTAGGAGGTTTAGAATGAATATTAGTGAGTTAAAAACTAGATTGAATGAATTAGGAATAGAAGAACATGAATACAACTTAGGTGATAAATCTATTGGTGAATTGGAATTAGGTATATTAAAAGAAGAAAAAGTATGGAAAATATATCAATCATTAGAGAGAGGTAGAATGAATATTATAGATACTTTTGAAAATGAAAATGATGCTTGTGAATTGATATTAAAATATTTGATAATGCGAAAGAATCGAAGAGAGAGAAGAAAATAATGTTTTTCTCCTAAAAAATACCTAGCATTAACCATAAAGCGATAAAATCAATTTATGGTTAATGCTAGGTATTTTTTGTTCTGAATTAAAACAATCAACTTGTACGACCGATGAATTACATGCTTACTTAAATAATATTGACAGTAAGTTAGCAGAAGAAGTGGAGAAAACAGGGAAATGGCCAGAAGAAGTACAAATTCCAAAGAATTCTGATGTCTTAAGGGCTGATGGACACATTGATTGGGGGCAAGTACCAAACGGTGGCTATGTTGTAAATAAAGATGGGAAAGTCATGAAGGATGAGTATACACCAAAAATAGGTGAAGTTATTAACCGATATGGACCGTCAAATGGTACGTATACATCACCTGTGGTAAATGGAAAACCTTATAGTTACGGCGAGAGAGCTCTTCCGTATTTGGAAGATGTGAGCAAATACTATCAATATGAGATTGTAAGTGATTTCTCGGATATAAAAACCTATATTGATAACTGTAGTGACCCTACACTAAAAGCACAGGTAGATGCTGCTATTCAAAAATACTATTGTGGTGATTATAGCAAATTAAAAGCACAAATTGGAGAGATAGCCCCAGGTTTTGGGACCATAAAAGGGGGAACACAAATACAACTTCCTTTAACAGTCGAACAATTAGAAGGATTGAAATTATTGAAACAAATAAAATAAGGAGGATAATTTTAATATGACAAGAGATGAGGCAAAACGAATCCTATCAGAAGAAGGACTAAAATATTATAACTGGTTTCATGAAAAAGATGTGGATCCGGATAAGGTTCTAATTTATAAAGAGGATAATAAGTGGCTTGTTTGTGCAACTGATGAGAGAGCGAGTATTGTAGAAACCTCAATTGCTTATTATGGTAATGAAGAAGAGGCATTAGATGATTTTATTAAACGAGTAAGATTGGAAAAGATATTAAAGCCATGAAGATAAAAGGTTGAATTAATTATTTTTAAATATAGTTAAAAAGCAGTAACCCGAAATTAATTTCAGGTTACTACTTTTTAAGTTAGTCCTCAAAGTCATCAAGGTTATAAGTTTTTTCTCAATAACTTTCCCATCATCATTTAGCTTGACTTTCGTTCATACTTCTTGATCGTAAGGATTAGGATGTTTGTTCCCATCAAGTATTTCTCCAAATTCATCGTAACAGAAGTAATCATTATATCGATTTTACAATCTTTTTGAGCTTCTGATCTGAGACGGCTTTTTTAATCGAAAGTATATTTTTCACTGTCCGTTTTGAAGAGTTAATATGTACTCTCGAAAATGTTTTTTTTAAAATCCCCCCACTCTTCTTGGGTTAATCCCGCCTCATATTTATCCCATTCTAAATTTAATATCAAGTCCATGAACTTTCGGTAGCTGGCATTGGGAATGTGGGAGAAAGAAAAACACTTGGAGAAGTATTTTCTGCTGTTAAGAGTGGAACTAAGGGGACGGATGATATTGGAACACCGCCTCGATACGGGAAAAGAAGAATCTTAAAGGAATTATATGATGAATTAAGAGATGGAACGTCTATTGCAGAGTTACGAGAACAAGTTAACGAGGGCATTGAGGATAAAATAGGAACGTCTGACCCTGCTTTACCTGGTAAGTATATTACAGGTAGACTTCAAGCTGATCATATCGTATCAATGAAAAATATGGCGAAGACTTTGAAATCCCGCGGATTTGGAAAAACGTCGCTTGATATGTCTATGATCCTGTTCGATGAGATTATTCAAATGCTTGATTGTGCAATGAATGGTATGCTTATAAAAGCCTTGCTCTCTCAATTTATTGAACGTGCAAAGTAATGTGGGAGCCTTGCCTGTTGTGAGAACCGTTGCTTCTTCAAATGTTTTTACTAGTCTTTTCATAAAGGCATAAGCCGCTTGATGATCTCGTTTTTTACGAAGCTGAATATCCAATGTGTGTCCATCTTTATCAATTGATTGATAGAGATAACGCCATTCGCCTTTCACTTTGATATAGGTTTCATCCAGGTGCCAAGACAGCTGCACAGATTTGTTTTTCTTTTTCCAAATCTGATAAATGAGATTTCCATATTCATGAACCCATCACATGATGGTAGTGGGATCGACCGATACACCACGTTCTTTCAAAATTTCAAATACATCTCGATAACTTAAAGAAAACGATGATAGTAGCCGACGGCTACCAAAATAATATCTTGTTTAAACTG
>NZ_MACH01000117.1 GCF_001884065.1 Bacillus proteolyticus | reverse complement strand
ATATCCCATTTATGATTCTCCTCATTCTGTTTTGCAAAAGTTTAGCTTACTTTTAAAAACTTTGCAACAGAACCATAAAAGTTCTACTGAAATTGAGTTAATTCCAACAGATTTCCATGCTAATATACCACATATAGGCTCAGCATCAGATTAAAGAGGAGGAAAATAAAATGAACAAAATAATAAAGCAAGTATTAAATGAAATAATTGATTCGGAAATGGTAGTATCAAAAAAAGAAGATGCATATAAGTCAATCGAAACAATTGAACGAATATATGGTATAGATTTACCATTAGACTACAAAGAGTTTTTGCTTGAATATGGAGGGTGTTTTATTAAGGATAATAGAATGTACCAGCCAATTAAAGTTACCCCTGTAACTCCCAAGAATGGTTTTGACTCGATAGGTGGCTTTTATGGTATTACTAGTGATGCCTATGAAATTGAATCAATCATTCAAACTTATAAGGATATTTTAGGAAGTAGTGTAATGCCTATTGCAGATGCAGACGGGGGAGATTTAATATGTATAGGCTTAAAAGATAAATACAGGGGTAAAATTTATTATTGGTATCATGAAGGTGAAACAATAAACGAAGATGGAAAAGAATATTATTATCTTATAGCAAACTCTTTTGAAGAATTTATTTTAAAATTTTCAATTCATGAAAGAGAAAATGTAAATTTAGATGACATCGAACTCTTTTTAGACGAAGATTTATTAAAAGATTAAATAATACCCAACAGTGAAAAGCAGCAGGTATTAGAAGAAAAGTAAATACAATCAAACCAGGGGGCGCATTTCATGTTTAATTTACAAGAAGATATGTATGAACAATTGAAAGAGAAAAAAGGGGAAGTCACTGTATTTTTAAAAAATGGCGTTCCAGTACGTGGACAGATTCTTGCAACAGATAAATTTGCCATTCTAATGATGGTTCATGGTAAGCAACAGCTAGTCTATAAACAAGTCATTTCTACAATTGCTATGTAATACATACTGGATTTATGTAAACATTTCCTGATATTATATTATTACCATATAAACTATAATATAAGTAATTCTTTTTATTATTTATATTTTGTTATTTCCTGTTGCAGAATCCTTATTATAAGGATTCCTTTTTTGTATCAAGAATCTACAAAAAAGAGATAAGATCGGAGAGTATGATCTTATCTTTGGCGTACCACCACACTGCCATCAACTTAAGAATTTTATAAGGCCCCAAAACAAAAGAATGTACATTTTCCCCTGAAGATGTCAATTTTTTCGTTTTGGGGTATTTGCTTTTCTTAGCTTGATGGTGATGGAGTGACAACTTTGTAATCTTCTTGTAAGGAAAATAGATATTTAGAATCTTCCGTTTATTATAGAGTGAAGGAGTACAAGGTTAATTTTACCCCGCATTAACGGGCAGTAAGACCCACACGGATTAAAGCTTCACTTTATTGTTGGTTTTTTGTCATTGGTAGAGATGAAAGCTGTGTGGTTAGTATGAAGCAGCAAACAAACAACCAGCGATACAATATGAATAGAGGAGAGGAATGCCTTATGAAAACACGTAGTCAAATTACATTTGCAAGTCTGGCTCTTTTAATAACGGGAAGTTCCCTGCTATACACATCGCCAACCTCAATTGTAAAAGCAGAGCCCAACCAAAATGTATCTAGTTTGTCACATACAAGCACTCAACGAGATCGTAATTCCGTCAAGCAAGCAATGCGGGATACATTGCAACTTGGATTTCCGGGGATACTTGCTAAAACTTCTGAGGGTGGAAAAACGTGGGGTTATGCCGCTGGGGTAGCGAATCTGAGCACCAAGAAACCAATGGAAACAGATTTTCGCTTTCGTATTGGCAGCGTGACGAAGACATTCACCGCAACGGTTGTACTTCAATTAGTTGGGGAGAACCGCCTGAATCTAGACGACTCCATCGAAAAATGGTTGCCTGGTGTCATTCAAGGAAACGGATATGATGGTAACCAGATTACTATCCGGCAGATATTGAACCATACAAGTGGTATCGCTGACTACTTAAATTCAAAAGACGTTGATCTGATGAATACAAAAAAAACATATACCGCTGAAGAAATAGTGAAGATTGGGCTTTCTCTGCCTCCAGACTTCGCCCCTGGAAAGGGCTGGTCTTATTCAAACACAGGATACGTATTACTGGGTATCCTTATTGAAAAAGTAACCGGAAACAGCTATGCGGAAGAGATTGAAAATCGGATGATTGAACCGCTTGAGTTGTCGAATACATTCCTACCTGGCAATTCAAGCGTTATTCCAGGCACTAAGCATGCCCGTGGATATGTCCAACCAGACGGAGCAAGTGAGTTAAAAGACGTTACTTATTATAACCCAAGTATAGCTAGCTCGGCTGGAGAGATGATTTCTACTGCTGACGACTTAAACAAATTCTTTTCTTCCTTGCTCGGTGGCAAATTACTGAAGGAACAGCAACTAAAACAAATGCTTACTACAGTTCCTACAGGATTTGATGAAATCAGCGGATATGGTCTTGGAATCTATGAAACTAAGCTTCCAAACGGTGTCTCGATATGGGGACACACAGGTAGCATTCCAGGGTTTGTTACTCTTGTTGGAGGTACACTTGGGGGCAAGCATACGTTGACCATCAATTTTAACAGTACGGATAGAGCTAACAGTCCTGATCCTTTTAAAAATATTTTACTTGCTGAATTTAGCAAGTGAGCAAAAAGGAAAACAGGATAAATTTTGTCATAGTTTTTATAGGTGTCACGCAATAACTTGAAAACTTACAAATTTATGCTATTTAAAAATATATAAACTTAAAGCACTTGATTGTCATTTATGGCAACAAGTGCTTTTTTCATAGATATATTAAGACTCGATAAATAAAATATAAATTGTATATGTGGATTGGTAAATGAAATAAAATAAGTCGTGAATATTATATAAAAGATAAGACTTACTTAGGTAATATAGATAAAGAGTTATACAAGAAGTTAGACAAAGGCTCTAAAATAGAAGTACTAGAATATAAAGGAAAGACAATCATGTATGATAGTTACGATGTAAAGTAAGGGGGATTATATTGAAAAAGAAACGGTTTAGAATTGGTTGTATTGTAGTGTTTCTAGTGTGTACGTTCCTACTCATAGGGGTAGGAACGTACAACGAGATACAAGTCAGACAACATGGTAAGTCAAGTATAGCGGAAGTCGTAGACATGAAAGAGTACACATCTAGAGGGGTTAAGACTTATGAAATCAAGTACAAAGTAGATGGTGAAACGCACACAGGTAGCGTAAGTAAGAAAGTATACAAACGTTTAGACATTGGTTCTCGCATTGAGGTTGTTGAGTACAAAGGAAAGACTATGCTATTTGAAAGTTACGGTTCAAAGTAAGGGGTATGAATAGTGAATCATAGACGTAAGAAAAAGAAGAATCCAATACACGTAGAAAAAGTACCAAATAGGGTAGAACGCATAGGAAAAGAAGAGAAACCGAAAGAGGAGCAGAGTAACAAGTTTGTTGACATTCTCCTTGGTATTCTTCTTTTCCCACTTATTATAGGGGCAGTATTAGAAGGTTCTAGGGGAAAGTTAAGTAAAAAGGCAACTCTTGTGGTTATAAGTGTTATTGTTTTCATCTTAGTTGGGGTAGTTATAATAGGAAACAAATAAAGGGGTATGTTATGAGTGAAAAGAAATTCATAAACTTAGAGAAAGATCCAGAGTATGTAGACGACTATGTTGTATTTAAGAGTACAAAGTTTGGAAAAACCTACTACTTAGATTCACCTGTGAAAGAGTATACAGAGTATGAACTTGAAGAGTATATCATGAAACTTGAAGCATACAAGAAAAAGAGAAGGAAGAAGGCTTGGATGTATGTAGGTATTTTCGTATTATTCTGTTTGGTCTTGTCAGTTATAGAGGGGTATCAAAACGATGAATTAGTTAAAAACGGCAAAGTAAAAGAGGTTATGGTTCTTGGGAAACACATTGAAGAAGAGTATATCATACTGAAACACCCTACTTTAGAGTTGTTTGACAATAACAAAATGAAAAAGATATGGGTGAAACAGGAACTTTACGATAAGGTATATCCGACTGACAAGGTACGAATCATTGAGTACAAAGGTGAAGTTAAGTTAGACCCTAGATATGAGGATAAAGACTTAGTCATACAGAAGTATAAGTTTGGGAGGTAATTGTAATATGGTTGAGTAAGGGGCATTTTATCGGCCTGCTATGGACCATGTAAATGTACCTCCCATGAAGGATTTCCCTTTGATTCATATAAGATACCGTCACGTTCCCGTTTGGACTTGCAACATAAGATACGATTTCGTTAGGAATATATATGCTTTATTCTCTTTTGTTTTATTTTTGCACCAGAACTCTTTAACTGGAGTATTAGGAGTTAGACTGCTTTTTTATAAGTCCTCATAAATTTCTGGAATTGAGGGTTACTATTAATCTATAATTTATTTAAAATAAAGGTAGTGAAGAATAACTACTCTTCACCTGAAATAAATATGAAGGAGAATTATAATAATAATGACTTTTCCCAATAATGTTAACGGTATGTGTGAGTATTCAATAATAGAAATTAGATGCTTACCCTATAATTCTGAAACAATAAAATTTCAAAACGACTTTGTTCTTATTTGTAGTACATATCTTAATAAAAATGATAAAGCACATGGTCATACTACATTTGAAATCCAATCTGTAAAAGAATTATCTTATAATAATTCACACGTTAAAGAAGCCAAAAAGTTTGCATTCAAAGGTGGTACTTTAAGGATTAATGATTTTGTAAACATAATTGAGGTGAAAACTGATTATGATACAAAGATTATAGCAAACCTTTCTTACCAATATTCTAAAGATCAAGAGATGGAATATATACAAAATAAAGACTTACTCCTATTTTCTACTTCAGTAGGAATCAAAGGTTCTTTTTCTAACGTTCCTTATCTTTATCTACCACCAGAATTTAAGACCTACATGGACTACTATGATGCTCATCAAGAATCTAAAATTCTCCATGATGCTTATTATACTTTGTGTCGAAGCACAAAAGAAGATAGTGAATTCATTGAACAATTTAAGGAACTACAAGATAAACAAAGTATTTTAGAAAAAGATTTATATGATCGTTATTTACAAAACACATATAAGGACTAAATGAATTTCGTAAACTATCCCCACTTCCAGCTTGTTTAGAAGTGATCGCTTCCTAAATTCACCTATCTTGCGTGTTTATTTCTATACAAGTACAAGAACTAATCATGGATTAGGCTATCTCGTTAGTTTATATAGTTCGATAAAACGTATGTTTTATTATGAAAAAATAGTAATTCATCTCCCACCTATTTGTTGGTGCCATGCACCTACATACAAATTGAAGAGAGAGAGGAATCACCTAAATTTAGTTAAAATGATTAGATGCTGTAAATATACACATCAGATAAACAAATAAAATAAAAAAAAGAATCCCATATCATATATGTTTATGGGATTCTTTTTTTATCTAGTACTGGTCCATTGTTACACAGACCTCAATTTATCGTTTGTTAATTGTTTAATTTTATTAATAAACTACATAGATTCATATTAGCGTTTGATATCCGTTAATATTTTCTGATATCCCATTGCTTTCGGGCTACCGATCTGAATTTTATTTGTTAACTCATTATTATAGATTGTTGTTGCTTTCGCAAATTGATTACGATCCCATTGGTGATCTTTAGCAATTTGTTCATCAGATAAATTATAGTATGAATAAGTTACACGTCCTTCTACATCTGGAATTGGATCATCGAAGGTTGTATCAAGATGGTACCATTTCCCCTCAATTTTCACTAGATTCCAAGCATGAGGTTGTCCATTTCCAGTCCCTGTTACAATATGACCTTCTACTCCTGCCTCTTTTAACAATTGATAAGTTAATAATGCATATCCTTGACAAACAGCAGAACGGTTTGCTAAAGCTTCATATGCCGTATAAGCCTGGAAAGAAGTATCATACGAAACATGTTTTACGACATAATCATGAATCGCTTTTACTTTTTCATGTTCATCCATACCAGCTTTAACAATAGAAGCGATAACTGATTTTGCTTGTGTCTTTACATAGTTCATTTGCTCTTTTGATTCACGGTATGTAATTTTTAATGTAAATACATAATCTCCTGGAATACCACGAATAGAATATTGTGTATTTGCAACGTTATATTTCATGTATTCATTTGAATCAACTGTCTCATCATATGCTTTAACAAGCGTATCCATAACTTCTCTAATATTAGATTGTTTAGATTTATATGTTATAGTTATATCTTCTTCATGATTATTAATATAATTTTTCATGTCTTTTTTATAAGCTTCTAATAGTTGTACCTCAGTTTGTACACTCGTATCTTCTTTATTTGGTTTTGTCACATCAGGATTTTGTGTATTTAATTGTTCCCTATAATTTAATGCATTAAATAAAAACTGTGCATACTGTTCACGAGTTACAGTTTTATTTGGTTCAAAACCTCCATTACCTGTACCTGATGCAATTTTATTCGACTGTACGGCACTAATAGCGTCCTTCGCCCATGAATTATCTGGTACATCATTAAAAGTATGTTTACTTAACACAGGAACTTTAAAAGCAGTCTTGATGACCTGTGCCATTTCTGCACGACTTAATGATTCTTTTGGTCGAAATGCCCCATTTTGATCGCCTTTAAAGACTCCTATGTCTGTCAAAAATAGAATCTCTTCTAGGAACATTGTTGAGTTTTTATTAATGTCCTTATATGGATTTTTAAGCTGAGACCCATCTTGCATAATATAAAAAGAGTTGTCCTTATTAAGAGTGCCTCCTTTTTTAGCAGGAGCTAGCACACGATAAATTAAAGCTGCCACCTGTTCACGAGTAGCGTTATCTCCCAGGCCAAACACTCCATTTCCATATCCTCCGATAATATTACGATTAGCTAAGCTCGTAATGGCATTATTTGCCCAATGGTTTTTGGGAACATCATTAAATACAACTGAATTTCCCCCTGACTGGACTTCAGCTTTTACGGGATCACTACTTGTTCCTAACAATGCACCTCCTACCATCGTTAATGATGTTATTGATTTTAATAGTTTTTTACTCATAAATTCTCTCCTAATAATATATTAAAGTAATTAACTTTACTTCACTAAGTTTATTAAACAAGTGGTATCTTTTAACTAAAATTTATAGATTTACGATACGAGAAAGCCCCTGCAGGACTTAAGTCCGCCTTTAAGCATGGGATGAAAGTATCGCTTTTGCGTAGCAAAACATGTCAAATGGTCTCAAAGTCATGCAAAAGACTCTAAAACAATAATGTTCTCTAAAAAATGAATATTGTATGAGGTTGCACGAATCAATTTCACTTCGTGCGTAAAACAATACATGTCGTCAAGTACTAGACGCTAAAGCATAAGGAGAACCTATACGGTCTGTCATGGGAGTGGTGATAGCAAATCGCAATCTTGCACGTCAGCGATACCAGAAATGGACTTCGCCTTTGGTCTTTGGTAGCAAGAATCCCACTGACCTATGTCAGTTTGCCCCTTTAGGTAGGGGTGGGAGTGTCAAAAATGTACTATGAAAGACTTTTAGACAGATACAGTCTAGGATACTACAAAATACATATATAGTTTTATGCATTTATGCATTTTCTTCATTTTTTTAAAGTAATAGGAATATTTTGTATAATATTTAAAGGGTTTTTGATGTTTCTATGAAAATAAATCAAATTTTCTTATATTGATTCCGTAAAAAGCTATCGTACAAGATAAGAGATTTATTCTTTTGTTTCTCTTTTAAAGTTTCAAATTGATTAATGAAAGATTCTGAATAATCATGTTCTTTTGTGAAATGTTCTAATATTGAGTAAGCAGTGTGAAGAACTTCAGAATCGTGCTTAGCCTGATAATATTCTATATACTTCTTAAAATCCGGAGGAAGATATAAATAAGGAATATTAGACAATTGCCCCTTTGGCCCTTCAGAAATGGAAAATAAGAGTAAATCTTGCTCTTGTATATATTCCCTCTCTTGATCGCTATGATATTGATAGGAAAGTCTCGCTATGAATTTCGTATCATAGTCTGATTCCGCTTGAGTAATTGTTACAAAATCATTTATTTTCAAAGACCCACCTTGGTATACAAACTTCTTAGCATTTTTTACATTTGGATTATTATAAGACAGTTCTTTTATAGATTGAATTTCAAATGTAGTATGACCATGTGCTTTATCATTTTTGTTAAGATAAGTACTACAAATAAGTACAAAATTATCATAAAAATCGGGTGCTGTAGAAATACAAGGTAAACATTGAATTTCTATAATTGAATACTCATAAGACGTATTGATGTTACTTGGAAAAATCATTTTATAATTCTCCTTTAAATTTATTGCTCATGCCATATAATCGATCTTCATGAAAAATAGAAAAGCCATTATCGAATTGATAATGGCTTTTCACATACTTTTATATAGAATAAAAATCAGATGCCTATAGAAGTATAACACGAAATTCAATTAAAACAATGTGGCTCTGTTGCAAAGTTTGAAAAAACATAAACAGGTTGGTAAATGAGGAACAATGTTTAGGGAGAAGTTAGTTCCAAATTTGATAGATGAGATTTCCATATTCATGAACCGGTTCTGGTGCGCTTATATATTTTAAAAAGAAAAGACACCCTAAGGTGCCTTCCTCCGACTTGATAACCACTTTAATTTTAATAACATTGGACTCCCATCCAAATTAATTGTTTCCTATAATTTAATGCATTAATTATTATACCATGTTAAGTTATTTCGTTCATTTATGCTGGTCGTCTGTAGGCTGTTTTGTAGTCCATGTAGCGATTAATAAGAAAATAATAGCAATAACTACACCTAAAAGTCCTTGTTTGAGCCACATGGATAAGGCGAAATTTGAAGCAATAGCTAAAAAAATGAATATTACGGTATATTTATTGAATCTCATTACGAACAACCTTCCAACGGATCTATATTTAAGAAAATTTTACCATTCTCTTGTTTCGTAAAAAATAGTATTAAACAAAATTCAGATTCTTTATTTGCAATTAAAATCTATATTTTGTTGAAATTATTCTTTTAAAGGGGTGGGATCCCGAAAATGCGGGTGCTATCCTAAGTAAAGCACTATAACCCAACTACTTTTTATACAAGATTTTATGCAAAAAAAGAATAGCAGGGATTCTCCATTATCCTTGCTACCGATAATGGGACGTTATGTTAACTTTACATGCATGTTTATTAATCACCTGATTAGAGATATGTGATCTAAACTTAACCTATTCGAAGTACTAAGTTTTTTAATAAGAATAGTCATTTATTGTTATGATTAAATTTATAATATCTTTTAGGGAGGAACTCAATTTGAAGAAAACATTAATTGTTGGAGCATTATGCTTATCGATCGCTGCTTTAACTGTATTTATTAATGGCGATGAAGAGACATACACTGAAGCAAACAAAAATGATATTGTTTTACACTTATATAAAGAAAAATCTAGAAATCTAGAACGATTTGAAACATTTTCTCAAAATGTAAAAGATAAAAAAAGTGACGAAATACAAATTAAAAATTATTTCATTGACGAGGAGGCAAAAGTACCGAGTTTAGAAACTGTAACTTATCAAGATGAGAAATTTACTTTTACTAGCAAGTACAAAAACTACAATAGAAAGGATATTTGTAAGAAGTTCGTTACTCCTCAAGAAACACATGGTGTGGCATATATGCTAAGAGATTGCGAACAGTCAGAAGATGGTATTATACTTCATAATACAGCGGAGGATGGTGAAGGAGTACACTCCATAAAAGATAAATCTATTGAATTTATTGAAGTTGAGGGGAATAAGACCTACATATGCGTAAAACAATTTGATGTTGGAGCATTCGTGAACGCTATCACCCATATCGGGCATACACATTCAAATGCATCTAGTACACACAAGCCAAATTTCAAAGTAAATGTTCACTTTTTAAGTGGAACAACTCAAACATACTATTTGTGGATTGACAAAGAGAAATCACAAGGAATAATTATGGATTCAGAACACACAAACCAAGGACATGAAATCGATAAAATATTTGTAAATAACATCATAAAAGCGTTAAATTAAAACGACATATTTTAAACCCCATATAGTGACCCCTATGAATACATAAAAAAAGAAGAGAATTTTAAAAATTCTCTTCTTTTTTTATGTATTCATTAGCTGTTTAGTATATCGAAAAATGATGTAGAATTTACCTATTCTATTATAACAGTATTAAGCATGATTTTAAGATGAAATATTGCATATTAAAATGTATTGATATGAGTTGATACACTTAATATAATGAGAGTATAAGATTTACTACATCATAATATTAAAAAGGAGGAAATGATTATGGAAATCGCAATGGCAGTTTTAAAATTCATAGGTGGAGCAATTCCATTGGTTCAAGAACTTTTAAAAGCATTTATGTAAGTTTATTACTCCGTAATTATTTATAGGAATTATCAGACAAATGATCTGTATATCAAAGATAAATTGATGTGCAAATCATTTGTCTGAAAAAACTTTAAACAAGAAAAAGAATCCCAGAAATCATAAGGGATTCTTTTTCTGTATGTGTAATTATGGCTGTACCCCACACCCATCAACCTAACAGAACAGGTTGCCCCCAAAACGATAAAAATGAACTTCGTTTCTATAAAAAACACAGAATTTTCGTTAAGGGGGAACTTCAAAATGTTAACTTGATGGGCTGAACCCCTTATTCCCCCTTATCGAGGGGGGATTAGTGTTCAATTATATATATTAATTATGAACAAAATTCACCTATTAGCACTTAAAATATAGGTGGATTATTGCTTAGAAATAAATTTGTAATTGCGGGTGATTTTTATCTCGTTTACTGTAAAAATCACTATAGAAAGAGAGAAAAGGATTGTAATGGTAATAAAAATAGAAGAGATATACCAAGAGATATTGGACAGTAAAAGGAACAGATTTCCCAAAGGTACATGGAGTGATGATCAAGATAATAATCTAGCAAAACGTGTAATCAAGTATCTTATAGAAAAAGTTTTAAAGTGGGATAAAAAAACAATTCTTAAGAGTTGGAAATCCCAATTAATTATTAAATATAAATTAGGTGGTTTACTTAGCGTTAAATATCATGATAGCCCATATGTAATGATAAATGATGTTTATCCGAATTGTTTTAAAGAATGGGAATTTCAAATGACACCTAGGAACTATTGGACAAAGGAAAAGGCATTGGAAGCGTTAAAATGGACGATAGAAAAAAAAGAAAGGTTAACAGATAATAAACTATTGGAGGTTTATAACGTTCGGTGGTTATCTAATCATAATTTGAGTTCGCCTTGCCAAATTTTTTGGGGAGGTAGTCCTTACATAATGATAAATGAATTATATCCAGACCATTTTAAGGAATGGGAGTTTAAAAAAACTCCTAGTCGTTTATGGACAAGAAAAAAAGCGTTGGAAGCATTAAAATGGACGATAGAGGAAAGAAAACAAATGAATAATGAGGAGATAAGAAAAAAAATTAGTGTAATTTGGTTTTCAGAAATAGGCTTAAGGACCCCATTGGAGAGATATTGGAATGATAGTCCATTTAGTATGATAAATGAGTTATATCCTGGATGTTTTAAAGAGTGGGAATTCCAGAAAACACCTAAAAACTACTGGACAAGAAAAAAAGCGTTGGAAGCATTAAAATGGACGATAGAGGAAAAAGAAAAGTTAACTAATGAAGAACTTACAAAGGTCTATAGTAGAAGATGGATGATTAATCAAAGGTTAATAACTCCATTAGAGAGATTTTGGAAAAATAGTCCATATGCCATGCTACACGAGTTGTATCCAGGGAAATTTAAAGAATGGGAATTAAATAGGGCCCCTCGTGGATTTTGGACAAAGGAGAAAGCATTGGAAGCATTGAAATGGACGATAGAGGAAAAAGAAAAATTAACTAATGAAGAACTAATAAGGGTGTATAGTAGAAGGTGGATAATTAATCAAGGGTTAAGAACCCCATTAGATAGATTTTGGAATAAGAACCCACATACTATGTTAAGTGAACTATATCCTAATTAATTTATAAAAAATATGAAAGTTTAACATGAATGAAACTAAATCTTTCTTTTACGGGCTCTGTTGCAAAGTTTTTATATAAACAAAAAAATCCTAATTTAGTAGGTAGAGTTTATGCAACTTTGAATAGTTTCTCTAATTCATTGTACGTCGAAAAAACGAAGTTTGGTTGTTGCAAACTTCGTTTTTGTTTATATAGGGCATGAATAGTTTCGATGCTTTTCAAGTTACGTGAAGCATGGCGAAGACTTTGAAATCCTGCGGATTTGGAAAAACGTCGCTTGATATGTCTATGATCTTGTTCGATGAGATTATTCAAATGCTTGATTGTACAATGAATGGTATGCTTATAAAAGCCTTGCTCTCCCAATTTATTGAACGCGCAAAGTAACGCGGGAGTCTTGTCTGTTGTGAGAACCGTTGCTTCTCCTAATGTTTTTACTAGTCTTTTCATAAAGGCATAAGCCGCTTGATGATCTCGTTTTTTGCGAAGCTGAATATCCAATGTGTGTCCATCGTTATCAATTGCTCGATAGAGATAACGCCATTCGCCTTTCACTTTGATATAGGTTTCATCCAGGTGCCAAGACAGCTGCACAGATTTGTTTTTCTTTTTCCAAATCTGATAAATGAGATTTCCATGTTCATGAACCCATCACATGATAGTAGTGGGATGGACCGATACACCACGTTCTTTCAAAATTTCAGATACACCTCGATAACTTAAAGAAAAACGATAGTAGTAGCCGACGGCTACCAAAATAATATCTTGTTTGAACTATTTTCCTTTAAAATATCCCATTTATGATTCTCCTCATTCTGTTTTGCAAAAGTTTAGCTTACTTTTAAAAACTTTGCAACAGAATCGAAGGGACAAAAAGGGTAGAAAAGATAGGGATTTGCAAGGGAGCGTCTGCAAAAGTTTATAAATTATAACATATATATATACCTATAGTAGTTACGAAAAAGTAACAAAAATGCTATTTTCAAAAAAATTGCTTGATATATATTTTGAGTTTTTGTTATTATAAGCATATTTATTCTATATTTTTGCAAATGTACTAGAGGGAGTGCCATCATGTATGGTATGGTTGAAATCGCAAAGGAGAACAATATAAGTCTCTATCATTCTCTTCGGTTTCTGATTGAAACGCTCCCATTACTAAGACAAAAGAAAAATCTATGTTGGGTTTTCTTTTGTCTTAGTAGTGGGAGGAGCCCTAGTGTTATGTTATAACACTGAAATATGTAGGAGAAACTATAGATTTTGGTTGATTATATGGAATGAAAAATTAAATCGTTATTCTTTGGATTCAGACTACCATTATTCTCACTACTATTCTCACTATTATTCACACTATTATTCACATTAAAAGAGGTATAAGGAGGAAGGTATATCTATTAAGATGGAGAGATATACCAAGTTAGAAATGAACATTAAATTTAATAAAAAAGTAGTAGCATTCACGGCAGGATTAACGGTATTATCTTCACCATTGGTATCGTTTGCAGAGGAACAACAATCAGTAAACAATAAGCAACCTACAAGCGTTCAGGAACAAAGTAAAACAGACCAACTTCAAACATCAGATGAACAGGCTCTAAAAAGTATTGAAGCTAGTTTTGAAGAGGTAGACGGACGTGGTGGAGGTACTGTCGATAATAAGAAAGCAGACAGTCTTCAACGTTCAGAAGGTATTCATGAAGAAACAGGTACATTAACTGTTCCTAACAATTCAAACAGAACAAAACGTAGTCTGTCTTCC
>NZ_MACH01000116.1 GCF_001884065.1 Bacillus proteolyticus | reverse complement strand
GTGGAATGGCAGCGGCAGCCGCAGTTGAGATGGCTGGTGGAACACCAGATCAAGCAGCTACAGCGATGGCAATTTCATTAAAGAATATGCTTGGTTTAGTGTGCGATCCTGTTGCAGGGCTTGTAGAAGTACCTTGTGTAAAACGTAATGCAGCAGGAGCTGCGAATGCGATGATTTCAGCTGATTTATCATTAGCTGGTGTAACTAGTACAATTCCATGTGATGAAGTTATTGAGGCGATGTTTAGAATTGGACAAACGATGCCAGTAGCACTTCGTGAAACCGCAGAAGGTGGACTTGCAGCAACACCAACAGGTCGTCGTCTGCAAGAAGAGATTTTTGGTAAGAGTAATAACTAGAAGCATATGATTAAAATAAAAACGGAGCTCAAATAAAATTGAGCTCCGTTTTTTATGTTTCTTCTGCTATTTTTTCTAATGTTTTTCCAAGATCATGTGATCGTTTCGTTGCTTGTGTAATACATGAGATTAATGCTTGTTGAAAATTATGCTCCTGTAACACTTCAATACCTGCTTCGGTAGTTCCGCCAGGAGAAGTAATTTCTTTTCGCAAAATAGAAGGGTGTTTTTCGCTTGCTTTTAGCATTTCAGCAGCACCAATCATCGTCTGAAGAATAAGTGATTTTGCAACATCTTCTTTTAAACCAATTTTTTTTGCGGCGTCTTCCATCGCCTCTACTACGTAATAAATATAAGCTGGTCCACTTCCAGACAATGCAGTGACAGCATGCATATCTTCTTCCTCTACAACAGAGACGAGACCGATTGTTTCAAATAACGATGTTGCAATGCGAATATGTTCTTCCGTTGCATGTTCTGAAGGTGAGATAGCAGTAGCGGACTTTAAAATAGCCGCAGATGTATTTGGCATCGCACGAATAATCGGAACGTCTTTTTGAAGTAGGTTTCTAATTGAATGAGTAGAAACACCTGCTAACAACGAAATAATAAGCAAGTCATTATTTATGTATTCTTTAAGGGGAATCATCGCTTCTGCGACATCTTTTGGCTTCATAGCTAGAAAAAGAATATTTGCATCAGCAAGTAATTCTTTTTTGTTATGTGTACCTTTGACACCGTATGTTTTACGTAACTCCTGTAATCTTGTCTCATTAGAACGATTACTTACAGTGATATGTTCCCCTTTAACAACATTTGCGTTTAATAAACCACCAATAATCGCTTCGGCAATAGAGCCTGCACCGAGAAAGGAAATGTTTTGAATAGACATGATGTTCCTCCTTTAAATTTGGTTAGAAATACTTATAAATGTACATAAATTCGTTTTTTTATGGAAAACACCTCTTTTTATCTGAAAATAATGACAAATTTATAGGGAAGTTGTAAACTGAAGAGGTATTCATTTTTGAACCGGAAAAAGACAGGGGGGCTAAGCATGACGGCGATTCATCGAATGGAGATTCCTGTTCCATTTGCAGTTGAGACAGTGAATGTGTTTTTAGTTGAGGGAGAAGCATTAACGTTAATTGATACAGGGACAAATACAGAAGAAGCAAAGAAGGCACTAGAAAGCCAATTAGGTGCATTAGGGTATAAGATAGAAGATATTGAAACGGTAGTTATTACGCATCACCATGCGGATCATTGTGGACTTTTAAATACATTTTCTGAAAAAGTAAAAATTATTGGACATCCTTGGAATGAACCTTGGATCACGCAGAATGCCGAATTTTTAAAGAGGTATCATGAATTTTTTAAAGAGACGGCCTTGCAGTTCGGCGTTCCAGCAGCATTTTTGAATGGTGAGGCATTATTGACGACGAAGACAATTAAATATTCTTGTAATAGGTCGTTAACACATACCGTGAGAGAGGGAGATCGTATAGATTCGTTACCTGGATTTACAGTGATTGAAACCCCAGGTCATGCTTCTACTCATATTTCATTATATAGAGAATCAGATGGAATATTAATTGGTGGGGATGCTCTCATTAGTCATATTTCTTCAAATCCAATATTAGAACCACCATATGAAGGGCAAACAGAAAGAGCGCATCCTTTGTTGCAGTATAATCAAACGTTAAAACGTTTAAGTGAAATGAATATTTCACGTATTTTATCCGGGCATGGGGAAGATGTTCTGAATGTGAAACAACTTATTGAAACAAGATTACAAAAGCAAGAGACACGTGCTTTTAAAGTGCTGGAGCTATTAAAGGAAAAGCCAATGACAGCATTTGAAGTATGTGTAAAACTATTTCCGGTATTATATAAAGAGCAATTGCCACTTACTATCTCAGAAACTGTTGGACAATTAGACTTTTTAGCATATAATCAACAAGTGATGATTGATGAATCTTCACCACAATTGATTTATTATGCAAAGTAGGTGACAGCAATGACGGGACGTTTACAGGACAAAGTAATCGTCATTACAGGTGCTTCTAGTGGAATTGGAGAGCAAGTTGCAATGCAAGTTGCAGAGCAGGGAGCAACTCCAGTATTAATGGCTCGAACAGAAGAGAAGCTACAAGCATTAGCAGACAAAATTAAAGCAACGTATAATACGCCTTGCTATTACTATGTATTAGATGTAAGTGAAGAAACGAAAGTACAATCTGTTTTTTCAAAGGTATTACAAGAAGTAGGACGTATTGATATATTGGTAAATAATGCTGGGTTTGGTATTTTTAAAACGTTTGAAGATGCTTCAATGGATGAAGTAAAGGATATGTTTCAAGTCAATGTATTTGGATTAGTAGCTTGTACGAAAGCAGTATTACCTTATATGGTAAAAAGGAACGAAGGACAAATTATTAATATTGCTTCATTGGCTGGAAAAATTGCAACTCCGAAGTCGAGTGCTTATGCAGCAACAAAACACGCTGTATTAGGATTTACGAATAGTTTGCGTATGGAGTTATCTAACACAAATGTGTATGTAACAGCAATTAACCCAGGACCGATAGACACGAACTTTTTTGAAATAGCCGATCAATCAGGTACATATGTGAAAAATATGGGACGTTACATGTTAAAGCCAACATATGCAGCAGAACAAATCGTAAAGGCGATGCAAACGAAAAAACGTGAAGTAAACTTGCCGAAGTGGATGGGAATGGGGCCAAAGCTCTATGCATTATTCCCAGGTTTATTTGAACGTGTTGCAGGCAAATCATTAAGTAAAAAATAGGAGATTTCCATATGGAAATCTCCTATTTTTTTATTGTCCAGTCACATAATCGTAAACGATATCCTCAACTGCCTCGTATACATCAATTTCAGTATTTGAATGAATCATCGTTTGAATATGTTTAATTAGCATTTCCTGATCCTCTTTTGAAACAGGATTACATTGATATTGCCGAAAACTTTTTGTAATCATTTTCTCAATTAATTTTTCATTCATGTTTTTCCCCACCTGTATGTATACATGTATTGTTTTATTGTACTTGAAGTGAAATAAAAATACTATTATACATTGTTTTTGTATAAAAATTAGATCGTATATATTGTTTTCTTAGTAAAATTAAGTTTTTTAAGTTTTAAAAATTTATAAATATTTAATTGACTCTATAAATATACAATATTATAATCATACTTAATTTAAAGAATCGATATGAGGAGGAGCTTATGAAAGTCGCAATTATTGGAGCAACTGGATATGGAGGCATTGAGTTAATTCGGTTATTAGAACAACATCCATATTTTTCGATAGCATCTCTCCATTCTTTTTCACAAGTTGGTGAGTGTATAACAAATGTATATCCGCATCTTCGAAATGTTCTTGTCCATACGTTACAAGAAATTGATGTGGAGGCAATAGAAAAGACCGCGGAAATTGTATTTTTAGCAACCCCGGCAGGAGTATCGGTAGAGTTAACTCCAAAATTATTACAGGTGGGTTTAAAAGTAATTGACCTATCTGGAGACTTTCGTATGATAGATCCCTCGTCATATGAACTGTGGTATAAAAGGCAAGCTGCACAGGAAGAAATTCTTAGGAAAGCAGTATATGGGTTAAGTGAATGGAAAAGGTCCGAGATTCAAAATGCAGATTTAATTGCAAACCCAGGATGTTTTGCTACAGCGGCATTATTAGCGATAGCGCCGTTAGTACGTATCGGCATGATTGAAGAAGATTCGATTATTATTGATGCGAAATCAGGAGTATCTGGAGCGGGCAAAACGCCAACAACAATGACTCACTTTCCTGAGTTATACGATAACTTGCACATTTATAAAGTAAATGAGCATCAACACGTTCCTGAGATTGAGCAAATGCTTGCAGAGTGGAATAGGGAAACGAATCCAATCACGTTTAGTACACATTTAATACCGATATCACGGGGGATTATGGTTACACTTTATGCGAAAGTGAAACGAGAAATGAAAATAGAACAACTTCAAAAATTATATGAAGAAACGTATGAACAATCGGCTTTTATTCGAATTCGCACGCAAGGAGAGTTTCCAAGTCCAAAAGAAGTGAGGGGCTCAAATTATTGTGATATGGGGATAGCTTACGATGAAAGAACAGGAAGAGTGACAGTCGTTTCTGTTATAGACAATATGATGAAAGGCGCAGCTGGGCAAGCGGTTCAAAATGCAAATTTATTAGCGGGACTAGAAGAAACAACGGGTTTACAGCATATGCCGCTTTATCTATAAGGGGGACATGATGATCAAAGTAGAGTCTATTACAAAATTAGAAAATGGTTCAATGGTAACGCCGAAAGGCTTTTCGGCAATCGGTACTGCAAATGGTTTGAAAAAGGAGAAAAAGGATTTAGGTGCAATCGTTTGTGATGTACCAGCATCATGTGCCGCTGTTTATACAACAAATCAAATACAAGCAGCCCCGCTGCAAGTAACGAAAGACAGTATAGCAGCTGAGGGGAAATTGCAAGCAATTATCGTCAATAGTGGAAATGCAAATGCTTGTACAGGAATGAAAGGATTACAAGATGCATACGAGATGCGTGCATTAGGGGCGGAACATTTTGGAGTGAAAGAAAATTACATTGCAGTGGCTTCAACAGGTGTAATTGGTGTTCCGCTGCCGATGGATATAATCCGAAAAGGAGTTGCAACTCTTATACCGACAAAGGAAGTAAGTGAAGCGCATTCTTTTTCTGAAGCGATTTTAACGACGGATCTTATAACGAAAGAAACTTGCTATGAGATGATCATTGATGGAAAAGCAGTGACCATCGCTGGTGTTGCTAAAGGTTCAGGCATGATTCATCCGAATATGGCAACGATGCTTAGTTTTATTACAACAGATGCCAATATAGAGCATGACGTATTGCAAACAGCATTATCACAAATAACGAATCATACATTTAATCAAATTACGGTGGATGGAGATACTTCTACGAATGATATGGTCATCGCTATGGCAAGTGGATTATCAGAAACGAAACCAATCAATATGGAACATACAGAGTGGGAAACTTTCGTATTTGCTTTACAGAAGGTATGTGAAGATTTAGCCAAAAAAATTGCACAAGATGGTGAAGGCGCTACGAAGTTAATAGAAGTAAATGTGCTAGGAGCTCAAACGAATGAAGAGGCAAAGAAAATCGCAAAGCAAATAGTCGGTTCGAGTCTTGTGAAAACAGCAATACATGGTGAGGACCCAAATTGGGGGCGAATTATTAGTAGTATTGGACAAAGTGAAGTAGCTATTAATCCAAATGCAATTGATATTACTCTTCAATCTATCTCGGTATTAAAAAATAGTGAGCCTCAAACATTTTCTGAAGAGGAAATGAAAAAGAGATTACAAGAACATGAAATTATTATTGATGTTTATTTACATTTAGGAGAAGAAACAGGATCAGCTTGGGGCTGTGACTTAAGCTATGAATATGTGAAAATAAACGCTTGTTATCGTACATAAGGAGAGGGAAGATGAGCGATTATATTGTAGTGAAATGCGGCGGTAGTATGTTGAATCAATTAAATGATCTGTTTTTTGATTGTATAAAGAAATTGCAACAAAAGTATAAGGTAGTGATTGTTCATGGTGGTGGTCCAGAAATTGATGCCAAATTAATAGATTGTAACATCAAAGTAGAAAAAAGAGATGGGTTACGAGTAACACCAAAAGAAGTTATGGATATTGTTCAAATGGTGCTATGCGGAAGTACGAATAAAAAACTCGTAATGAATTTACAAAAGCATAATTTACTTGCGGTAGGTTGCTCAGGATGTGACGGCAATTTACTTCAAGTTCAACCTGTCAGCGAGGAGATAGGATATGTGGGAGAAGTAAGTTATGTCGAAACAGCCTTACTAAAAGGATTAATAAATATGAATTATATTCCAGTTATTGCTCCAGTCGGCATACATGATAATGAGATTTATAACATAAATGCGGATACCGCCGCAGCTGGAATTGCGGCCGCGCTATCCGCAAAAGAACTTATTTTTATTACAGATGTAGATGGAATAGTACATGAAGGAAAATTAGTAAAGAAAACGGACGAATTTGAAATTGATACTTTTATTGAAAAAGGGGTTATTACAGGCGGGATGATTCCGAAAGTACAGGCGGCACTAGCGTCATTAAAAATGGGAGTGCAAAAGATAAGTATTGTGAACGGTACAAAAGATTTTACTGAAGTTACGGGAGAGCGTATCGGAACGACAGTAACGAAAGGAGTGAGTATCGTATGACAAGTCACCTTTTTCAAACGTATGGGAGAAGAACTATTGAGTTTGTAAAGGGAAAGGGAACGAAAGTTATTGATACAAATGGTAAGCAATATTTAGATTTCACTTCAGGTATTGGAGTATGTAATTTAGGACATTGTCACCCTACAGTGATGAAAGCTGTACAAGAGCAACTTCATGATATATGGCATATATCTAACCTGTTTACAAACAGCTTACAAGAAGAAGTCGCGTCATTATTAACAGAAAATATAGCATTAGATTATGTGTTCTTCTGTAATAGCGGGGCAGAAGCGAATGAAGCAGCTTTGAAGCTAGCCCGTAAGCATACTGGAAAATCTCTCGTCGTAACATGTCTGCAGTCTTTTCACGGTAGAACATTCGGAACGATGAGTGCGACGGGGCAAAATAAAGTGAAAGAAGGATTTGGCCCACTACTTCCGTCTTTTTTACATATCCCTTTTAACGATATAAAGGCGTTAGAGGAAGTAATGAATGAAGAAGTTGCGGCGGTAATGGTAGAAGTTGTTCAAGGAGAGGGAGGAGTCATACCTGCCGCTCTATCTTTTTTGAAAGCAATTGAAACATTATGTAATAAGTTTGGCTCCTTATTTATTATAGACGAAGTACAAACGGGGATAGGAAGAACAGGAACACTATTCGCTTACGAACAAATGGGAATAAAACCTGATATCGTTACTGTTGCAAAGGCACTAGGAAATGGTATTCCTGTTGGAGCGATGATTGGCCGGAAAGAACTCGGAACATCGTTCACTGCAGGATCACACGGTTCAACTTTTGGCGGGAATTATATTGCGATGGCTGCAGCGAAAGAAGTATTACAAGTAAGTAAAAGACCATCGTTTTTTAAAGAAGTACAAGAAAAGGGCGAGTACGTATTACAGAAGTTGCAAGAGGAATTACAACATGTCGAATGTATTCAAAATATACGTGGTAAGGGGCTTATGATTGGAATTGAGTGTAAGCATGAAGTTGCAAGTTTTATAGAACAACTAGAAGAAGAAGGACTTCTCGTATTACAAGCAGGACCTAATGTTATAAGACTATTACCGCCACTCATTGTAACGAATGAAGAGTTAGAACAGGCAGTATATATGATAAAAAAAGTAGTTTGTACAAAAAACGTATCAATCATATAAGGGGGAAGTCTCATGTCAACTGTACAAGTACCGAAATTAAATACGAAAGATCTTTTAACATTAGAAGAATTGACGCAAGAAGAAATTATTTCTTTAATTAAGTTCGCTATATATTTAAAAAAGAATAAGCAGGAGCCTTTATTACAAGGCAAAATATTAGGGCTTATCTTTGATAAACATTCAACGCGTACTCGCGTATCTTTTGAAGCAGGAATGGTACAGCTCGGAGGACATGGAATGTTTTTAAGTGGAAAAGAGATGCAAATTGGAAGAGGAGAAACCGTTTCAGATACTGCAAAAGTATTATCTCATTACATTGACGGGATCATGATACGTACATTCTCACATGCCGATGTAGAAGAGCTTGCAAAAGAATCGAGCATACCTGTTATTAATGGATTAACGGATGATCATCACCCTTGTCAAGCGTTGGCAGATTTAATGACGATTTATGAAGAAACAAATACATTTAAAGGAATTAAATTGGCTTACGTAGGTGACGGAAATAATGTATGTCATTCATTGTTGTTAGCGAGTGCGAAAGTCGGAATGCATATGACTGTTGCAACGCCTGTAGGGTATGAACCGAGTGAGGAAATTGTAAAAAAAGCGTTAGCGATTGCTGAAGAAACAGGAGCTGAAATTGAAATTTTGCATAACCCTGAACTAGCGGTGAGTGAAGCAGATTTCATTTATACTGACGTTTGGATGAGCATGGGGCAAGAGGGAGAAGAAGAGAAATATACTTTATTTCAACCTTACCAAATTAATAAAGAACTTGTTATGCATGCAAAGCAAACATATCGTTTCTTACACTGTTTACCTGCCCATCGTGAAGAAGAGGTAACAGGAGAAATTATAGATGGATCACAGTCTATCGTATTTGAGCAAGCTGGTAATCGATTGCATGCGCAAAAAGCATTATTAGTAAGTTTATTTAAAAATGTAGAAGAGCCTTCCTAAATGATGTAAACCTCCAATTGTTAGGCATGAATAACAATTGGAGGTTTACTTTTTTATATTGAAATGTCATATGTATATTTGGTTAACCATTTTGATATCATTTATAATAAAAGAGAAAATGAAATTTGTTTTTCAGAGTATGTAAGGGCATACTAGGTATAAAAATATAGTTAAAGAGATGATGAGGGTGAAAACAACTAAGAAAACATATCCGTTTTTTCAGCGGATGTGGAGAATATTAAAGTTTCAATATTTTAAGTTGCTTCGATCGCCAGAAGGAGCAAAGAAAGTATCGTTAGGGTTTGCTATTGGATTTGGTTTAGAAATGTTGGTAATTTATACGGCATCGCTCGTATATTTAATATTTTATCCAATTGTCAGGTTAGCAAAAGGATCTTTTCCAGCCGCAGTCATTGGTAATATTATTGGGAAAATATCGTTTCTCCCAGTATTTTTATTTCCGTTTGCGTATGCGCTAGGGAAAATGATTTATCCATTTCATGTACAACAAATACATCATGAACCATTTACGATATCGGACTTGTTTTCAAGTCACATTTTTACGATGTTAAAGAGCTTATTACAGAGTGAAGTATATGTATTAATTGGAATGACGATTTTAGGAGTTGTGTTCGGTGTAGTTTCATATTTCGTTGTGCATTATTTATATGAAAAGAATCGTAAGTTACGTTTGAAGAACAGAAAGAAAAAAGTGAGAGAACCACTTGTACAAATATAAAGAATGGCACATTCATTTTCTCCTTTGAATATGTTTAAGAAAAAGGGGGAGAGAATGGATGTATTATTACTATGTACCTCAAGTATACCCATATATAAATTATTATCCTGTAAATGATATGAGACAGCAATTTGGAGTGTATCAACAGCAACAATTTCAGCAATTGCCACAAATACCACCACAACAACCTACGCAAGATCAAAAACCATATTTAACGACATGGCCATATTCAAATGTATACTACGGTAACTATTATGAATCATAAAGCTGCTTCTATTTAGAAGCAGCTTTATGCGTTTGTTTTCAAAATTAAATTTTGAATGGTTTTAAGAGAATGAATGAGCTTTTCACGCTCTTCCTCAGATAATGTTTGAAAATTTTCTTTTAGTTTGTCTAAAATGAATTGCTGATACTGATTTACTAGCAATTTCCCTTCAGTTGTTAGGGAAATTAAAATGACCCGTCGATCTTTTTCGCTATAATGACGCTCTATTAGTTCTTCTTGAATAAGTTTGTTTAATAGAGGGGTCATATTAGGCCGTGAAATCGCTAGCCGCTTGCCAATTTCTGAAACTGCTAATGTACCATTTTCATGCAAAAGCAGTAACACTTGCGTATGTGATGGCGGCATATGTCTTTGAGAAGAAAACTCTCCAGGAAGCATAAATTTGCGATAAAAAAGAGGCACTAGCGAAAGAAGATGATCAACAATACGTTCCCACTCGCGTGATTCCATACAACGGCCCCCTTCCACTATCATTGTAACAAAAAAGACAAGGTATAAAAATAGAATTGTTTCACGGTCACCTTAATATTTGTAGGATAACACTTGTTTTGTAAATGTATTCGCAATAATTGCATAACCGTTATCATTTGGGTGTACTTGGTCAAATAGTAAATCTTTTTTATCATTTGATATTAATTTTCGAATTGGTAAAACGATAGATGGCTGATTCGCTTTTGAAATAGCATAAACAGAATCATTCCAAGTATCTAAAAACATATCTGCGTAACTGGCAATGGAGTCATCGAGTTGTAAAGGGTTATAGAGTTCAGAGAGAATAAGTAAAGCATTCGGATTTTGATCTCGAACGGTCTTTACAATAGTGTTTACATCCGTTTCAAAACGAGTTTTTTCTTTATTTAACATTTTAATACCATCAATAACACCTACATCACGATTTAAGCGAAATAAATTGTTTCCGCCAATATTAATAGTAATGATATTGGCTTCCCTAATTTTTTGTTGTACTTCTTCTAACTGAACTTTTTTTACGAGACGACCTGTGGTGAGACCGTTTACACCGAGATTTTCTACCGTAATTGGTTTATGAATTTGTCCTTCTAGTTGCTTAGAAGCTAATTCGGCAAATCCCCCTTGTGTAGATCCATATCCTTTGGCGAGTGAATCACCTAATACGAGATGATAAAAGGAGTTGTTCGTTTGCTTATCAATCCAACTCGGAGCAGATGTTTTTCCTACTTTTCCTTCAGTTTCTTTTTGTTCTATCTCATCGTTCTTTTCAAAATTAGAACAAGAAATGATTAGAAGGAGGAGACAGACAATTGTTAAGATGACTTTTTTCATAAATTTATCCTCCTTGTAATTGGTAATTGTATCATATTCATCAGTAGAAGCCATGTAAGGGCATAGTATATGTTTATGAAAACTTTACAATAACTTTACAGAAAATTTGTAGAAGTATGTCAAAAAATATTGACGATATGAAAGTACTTTAGATATGATAATGTCAGATAAGGTGAAGATCATCGCTCTAATAGAAGAAAAAAGGTATGTGGTTAGAGACTGATTGAGATTCACTTCATTATTTTGGGGTAATTGTATAAGGGGGATTTTTTGTGAAGAAGTCAAAAAAAATGCTAGCTGGAGCAACACTTGCTATTGGCGTTATAGCACCGCAAGTGTTGCCAACAACAGCTCAAGCAGAGGAAAAAGCTGGGGAGAGTACAGTTAACTTACGAATTTTAGAAACATCAGATATTCACGTTAACTTAATGAATTATGATTATTATCAAACGAAAACAGATAATAAAGTAGGTCTTGTGCAAACTGCAACACTTGTTAATAAAGCGCGTGAAGAAGCGAAGAACTCTGTCCTATTTGATGATGGGGATGCATTACAAGGTACGCCACTTGGGGATTATGTGGCGAATAAAATAAATGATCCGAAAAATCCGGTTGATCCGAGTTATGTACATCCATTATATCGTCTAATGAATTTAATGAAGTATGACGTCATTTCTCTTGGGAACCATGAATTTAACTATGGCTTAGATTATTTAAACAAAGTAATTAGTAAAACAGAATTCCCGGTTATTAATTCGAACGTCTATAAAGACGATAAAGATAATAATGAAGAGAACGACCAAAATTACTTTAAACCATATCATATTATTGAAAAAGAAGTAGAAGATGAATCTGGTCAAAAGCAAAAGGTGAAAATTGGTGTAATGGGATTTGTTCCACCTCAAGTTATGAACTGGGATAAAGCAAATTTAGAAGGAAAAGTTAAAGCGAAAGATATTGTTCAAACAGCGGAAAAGTTAGTTCCAGAAATGAAGGCAAAAGGTGCGGACGTTATCGTTGCACTAGCCCATTCAGGTGTTGATAAGAGTGGATACAATGTTGGAATGGAAAACGCATCATATTATTTAACAGGAGTTGCTGGCGTTGATGCAGTATTAATGGGACATTCACATACTGAAGTGAAGGATATATTTAATGGTGTTCCAGTTGTAATGCCTGGTGTTTTTGGTAGTAACTTAGGTATTATTGATATGCAATTGAAAAAGGTAAACGGAAAATGGGAAGTGCAAAAAGATCAGTCTAAGCCGCAACTTCGTCCGATTGCTGATAGTAAAGGAAACTCATTAGTACAATCAGATCAAAAACTAGTTAATGAAATTAAAGATGATCATCAAGCGACAATTGATTATGTGAATACAGCTGTAGGTAAAACGACAGCACCAATTAATAGTTATTTTTCATTAGTACAAGATGATCCTTCTGTACAACTAGTGACAAATGCACAAAAATGGTATGTAGAAAAGCTATTTGCTGAAAACGGACAATATAGTAAATATAAAGGAATTCCAGTATTATCTGCAGGAGCACCATTTAAAGCGGGTGGCCGAAACGGTGCTACATATTATACTGATATTCCAGCTGGAACGTTAGCGATTAAAAACGTAGCGGATTTATATGTATATCCAAATACATTATATGCTGTAAAAGTAAGTGGTGCACAAGTGAAAGAATGGCTTGAAATGTCTGCCGGTCAATTTAATCAAATTGATTCAAAGAAAACAGAAGAACAGCCACTAGTAAATATAGGCTATCCTACATATAATTTTGATGTTTTAGATGGATTAAAATACGAAATTGACGTAACGCAACCAGCGAAATACGATAAAGATGGTAAAGTTGTAAATGGAAATACGAATCGTATTGTAAATATGACGTATGAAGGAAAGCCTGTAGCTGACAATCAAGAGTTCATTGTAGCTACAAATAACTATCGTGGAAGTAGCCAAACGTTCCCTGGTGTAAGTAAAGGTGAAGTTGTATACCAATCGCAAGATGAAACACGTCAAATTATTGTGAAGTACATGCAAGAAACACCAGTTATTAATCCAACAGCAGATCAAAATTGGGCGTTTAAACCGATTATTGCAGATAAATTAAATACGACATTTGATTCTTCACCAAATGCACAAAAGTATATAAAGACAGATGGGAAAATATCATATGTTGGCCCATCTGAAAATGAATTTGCTAAATATGCAATTGATATAACGAAGAAGAATGACGATAAGGAAACTGGTGGAGAGAACCCAACAACACCGCCAACAGGTGAAGGCAATAACGGAGAGAATCCAACAACACCGCCAACAGGTGAAGGCAATAACGGAGAGAATCCAACAACACCACCAACAGGTGAAGGCAATAACGGAGAAAATCCAACGACACCACCAACAGGTGAAAGTAATAATGGAAATGAACCAAAACAAGATGGAAATAATGCAGGATCTGGACAAACTACAACGGATAATCAAAATTCAAAAGAAACAACAGCTGTAAGTGAAAATAAAGAAGAACGTGATTTACCGAAAACAGGTACAAGTGTTGTTTCTACAATTGGAGCGGGTCTTGCGTTTGTAGGAGCAGGTTTACTTATGTTATTTAGAAGAAAGAAAGCAAATAGATAGTAAAGTATTGTACAAAAAAGGATTACCAATTACGGTAATCCTTTTTTATGTTTATATTATGAAACTGTTACTGCTTTTTCTTTTTTCCAAGAAAGACCGAATCCAGTAAATCCAACAATAATAGTTACGACTGGACAAGCTAAACAGAAGATTGCGTATGGAACATAATCGATTGTTGGAACGCTAAGGACGTTTGTTAAGAACACACCACTTACGCCCCACGGTACGAGCGGATTAATCACTGTACCTGCATCTTCTAATACTCGTGATAAATTACGACGTTCTAAACCGACTTCATCGTACTTGTTAGCAAATGCTTGTCCTGTTAAAACGATGGATAAGTACTGCTCACCAAGTAAGAAGTTTACACCAATTGCAGTTGAAGCAGTAGAAATAATTAAGCGTGTACTAGTTTTTACAAAGCTAGAGATGATATTCATTAGCTGCGTGATGATACCCATTCCTTGTAATAATCCTCCCATACAAAGAGCTAGGAAAATAAGAGCAATTGACATCATCATACTTTGTAAACCACCGCGAGATAATAAGCTATCAATATCTTTTATACCAGTTTTAGAAACGTAACCGTCTTGCATAATTTTCATTAAATCAGCTAAAGAAGTACTAGGTTTAAAAATAAAGAGAATAATGATCCCTACTACGATTCCAGCAAGTAATGTTGGAACTGCTGGAACTTTTTTAAATGCGAATAAAAATAGTAATAAAATTGGAATCAGTGTAACGATAGAAATTGTTGCGTTTTTTTCTAGCGTATTAATAAAATTTGAGAAATCAACGTCTCCCCCAGTGCCACTTCCTAAAATGAAAAATGCGACAAAAGCAATAATGAAAGCAGGAACTGTTGTCCAAAGCATGTTACGAATATGTTCAAATAAATCTACACCCGTTACAGCAGGAGCTAAGTTTGTTGTGTCAGATAAAGGGGACATTTTGTCTCCAAAGAATGCACCAGAAATAATTGCACCAGCGATAAGAGCTGGGTCGTATCCAAGGGCAGTGCCCATTCCCATAAAGGCAAGTCCTACAGTTGCAGCAGTTGTAAATGCACTACCAATACTTGTTCCAACGATTGCACAAACAACAAAAACAGTTGGGACGAAAATTTTAGGAGATACAAGCTGGAAGCCGTATACCATTAAGGTTGGAATTGTTCCAGCAGCGATCCAAACACTAATTAATACGCCTACAAGTAAGAAAATAAAAATAGATGGAATACCAGCTGAAATACTACCGATCATCCCTTTTTCCATAGTAGACCAAGAGATTTTTTTCATAAATCCAAATGCTAATAAAAGAACGATACCAAATAAAATTGGGATGTGTGGTGAAACTTCTAATTGGATAACACTAAAGCCAATACAGAAAAAGATAAATAATGTTAAAAGAACAGATTCAATTTTTGAAACCATTGTTTTTCCCTCCTAAGTAATCTAAAATAGATCTTTTTTATATAAAATTCGCCAATATTGTATATTTCCTTCTAAAATTTAGAATTTTGTGACAAATTACCGGTAATTGTTTTTCATCATAAAGTATAAATAATCGGGATTTATCAAGCTTTGTATCTCTCCTATTTCAAATTTTTAGGATAATCGCTTAACAAAGATTGGAATAAAAAAACGTCCCTGCATATAATTATGCAGGGACGAAGAAATCGCGGTACCACCCTAGCTTGTGAAATGAATGTATCACAAAATAAAGGGTCATATGATATGCGCTAATAAAATAAAAACGCCCCTGCAATATATGCAGGGACGAAAAATTCGCGGTACCACCCTAAATTGTGAAACAGTGTCGTTTCACCACTCTTTAGACATAACGGTCTATAACCGTCTTTCACTACTCCTTACGTTTCGCAAAAGAAGCTCCAGGGGGTAATTCATAAATCGCTCTGTACTGGTTCGCACCGACCACCAGCTCTCTGAAATCAGAAATCGAAATACTACTAAATCCTATCAACGCCGATTCATATGATGTTAGTTAAATTTTTATCATATATTAGTCTTACATGTCAATAAAAATGTTCAATATTTTTTTAGGGAAATAAAGGAGAAATGTTTTTCATACTGTAAAAACGTGCGTTATAATGAATTTGAAAGGGGAGGAAAGAGTGAAGAAAAAAATAATTCTTTTTACCACCTTACTAGTCGTTGGCGGAAGTGCTGGAATTTACACAGCTTTTGCAGCTGAATCAGTGCAATCGAAACAAAAGCAAATACAGCAGTCAGAAGTGAAGAAAGTGAAAGAAACTGAAGAGAAGAAATCGATGGAAAAAGCAGCTGCGAAACTAGGAGTTTCTACTGAGGGGAAAACAAAAGAAGAGGTTACAAAAGAAGTAGATACCGCTAGATTTGAGCAGCGTCATGATTTGTTAATTGAGCATGCTAAGCAACTTGGAATTGATACAGAAGGAAAAAAAGATGAAGAGATCATTTTAGAAATTGGAAAGATACAACATGGAAAGTAGAACAACTTATCGTATGATAAGTTGTTCTTTTTTAAGAACCATTTGATTTAAAAATAATTGACAGTCATTTAGATTTAATGTTAACTATATTTATAAACGAGTTAACATAAGGGGTGGCAATTGTGGCTGTTAATAGTAACACGAGTGAAAAATCGTCTTATACATATGAAGAATTATCGAAGAAGAATAAAGATTACGTATGGCACCCATTTACACAAATGAAAGATTATTTAGAAGAAGATCCTGTCATTATTGAACGTGGAGAGGGAAGAAAGCTATACGATGTAAATGGAAATGAATATTGGGACGGTGTTTCGTCTATTTGGTTAAATGTTCATGGACATCAAGTACCGGAACTAGATGAGGCAATTCGTGAGCAATTAAATAAAATTGCCCATTCTACTATGTTAGGACTTGCTAACGTTCCATCTATTTTATTAGCAGAAAAAATAATTGATGTTGTACCAGAAGGCTTGAAGAAAGTATTCTATTCAGACTCTGGTTCTACCGCTGTTGAAATTGCAATTAAGATGGCTTTTCAATATTGGCAGCATAAAGGAAAACCGAAAAAACAAAGATTTGTTACATTAAAAGAAGCATATCACGGTGATACGATAGGTGCTGTTTCAGTAGGAGCAATAGACTTGTTTCACCAAGTGTATAGTTCACTATTATTTGAGGCAATTAAAATGCCGTATCCATATACATATCGTTCTCCTTATGGAGATAATAAGGAACAAATTGTAAAGAAACATTTAGAAGAAATGGAAGAATTGCTACAAGAAAAACATGAAGAAGTAGCAGCTATTATTGTGGAGCCATTAATGCAAGGTGCTGGTGGGATGATTACAATGCCAAAAGGATACTTAAAAGGGCTTCGCGATTTATGTACAAAATACAATGTATTATTTATTACAGATGAGGTAGCGACTGGATTTGGGCGTACCGGGAAAATGTTTGCATGTGAACACGAGGATGTGACGCCAGACATTTTAACTGCGGGAAAAGGCCTAACAGGTGGTTATTTACCGGTGGCAATTACGGTAACGACAGATGAAATTTATAATGCCTTTTTAGGGGACTATGAAGAACAAAAAACATTCTTCCATGGTCATAGTTATACAGGGAATCCATTAGGGTGTGCCGTAGCAATTGCAAATTTAGAACTATATGAAAAAACTAATTTAATAGAAGATGCTGCGCATAAAGCAGAATATGTAGCAGCACAATTAGAAGCCCTTAATGAATATAAGCACGTAGGAGATATTCGTCAGTGTGGGCTAATGGTTGGCATTGAACTTGTGAAAGAGAAGGAAACGAAGGAATCGTTTGAATGGACAGAAAGAGTCGGTGTTCAAGTATGTAAACGCTCAAGAGAGTTAGGGATGATTTTACGTCCACTCGGTAACACTATTGTATTTATGCCTCCTCTTGCTTCTACAATTGATGAGATTGATGAGATGTTACGCATTTTATATAAAGCAATCTCGGATGTTACGGAGGGAGAGGAATGAGTGGTTTTTTTATAACAGCAACGGATACAGAAGTTGGTAAAACGGTAGTGACAGGAGCATTGGCAGGTATATTTCGAGAGCGTGGACATAATGTTGGTGTATATAAACCGTTGCAAAGTGGACATGTTGCATCAAATATTGAGGGTGATGCAGCGAGATTAAAAGCGTTATCGGGTGTACCGACAAAAGAAGATAAAATTTGTCCTTATTCCATTGAAGAACCACTTGCTCCGAGACTTGCTATGAAAAGAGCTGGAAGGACAGTAACGTTAAAAGAAATTACTGATCACTATAATGAACTATTAAAAGAGTTTAACAGCCTATTTGTAGAAGGGGCTGGTGGGCTTGCCGTCCCATATACAGAAGATGCTTTAGTGATTGATTTTGCAAAAGAATTACAGCTTCCTCTTATTGTAGTAGCGCGTCCTACGCTTGGGACAGTTAATCATACTATTTTAACAATTTCTTATGCAAAAGCACATGGATTAAAAGTAGCAGGTGTAATTTTATCTGGATGTAAAGAATATGAAAAAGAAAGAGTGCAAGAAAATAAAATAATGATTGAGGAGTTAAGTGGCGTGCCGGTTTTAGGGTTATTACCATTCCTTGAAGGAGAGTTTACAAAGGAAGAATTATTAGAATCGGCAAAAGAGCATATTATGATTTCAAAATTAGAGGAGCTCATCCAAAATGAATCAAATGTGGCGCGCGCATCTTCAATCTAAAGTAGAACAATTAAAAGAGCAAGGGCAGTATCGTAATTTACATGTAACAGAGCGATCCGAAGAGACATGGCTTATTCGAAATAAGAAAAAGATGCTAAATTTAGCATCGAATAATTATTTAGGATTAGCTGGAGATGAAAGGTTGAAAGAAGCTGCTATTGCCTGTACAAGAAAATATGGAACTGGAGCGACAGCATCTCGTCTCGTTGTAGGAAATTATCCACTGTATGAAGAGGTTGAGAGAAGTATATGCGATTGGAAAGGCACTGAAAAAGCCTTAATTGTAAATAGTGGATATACCGCGAATGTTGGGGCGATTTCTTCGTTGGCCTGCCGCCGCGATATTGTTTTTAGTGACAAATTAAATCATGCAAGTATTGTTGATGGGATTATATTAAGCGGAGCAGAGCATAAAAGATATCGCCATAATGATTTGGATCATTTAGAAAAGATGTTGCAAATAGCGTCACCAGAAAAGAGAAAATTAATCGTAACAGATACGATTTTTAGTATGGATGGAGATATTGCATATTTGAGAGGCTTAGTTCAGCTTAAAGAGAAATACGGGGCAATCATTATAGTTGATGAAGCACATGCAAGTGGAATATATGGTATTGGCGGGGCTGGATTAGCTCATATAGAAAAAGATATTACTCGGAAAATTGATATACATATGGGGACGTTTAGTAAGGCTTTAGGGTGTTATGGTGCGTATTTAACGGGTGATTCCATTTATATAGAGTATTTACAAAATATGATGAGAAGCTTGATTTTCACTACAGCTTTACCACCAGGAACATTAGGGGCGATACGAAAAGCAATTGAAATTGTGAAAGAAGATAACGAAAGAAGAGAGCGACTTATAGAGAATGGTGCATATTTCAGGACGCATTTACAAGAAGCTGGTTTTGATATTGGGAATAGCTCAACTCATATTGTACCGATTGTAGTTGGGTCAAATGAAAATACTTTACGGTTTAGTGAAAGGTTACAAGAGGTAGGTATCGCAGCCATTGCAATTCGTCCGCCGACTGTTCCGGTTGGTAGTTCTCGAGTCCGTTTTGCAGTTACGTCACAACATACAATAGCAGATTTAAAATGGGCTATTCAGCATATTATACGCATTGGTAAAGAAGAGGGGTTTTTAGTATGAAAGAGCTAAAGCTTATTTTTATTCCAGGATGGGGAATGGAAGAAGGTGTTTGGACTTTAGTTCTGCCGTATTTTAAAGGATATTCTGTTCAATGCATAGATTGGCGTAACGTGAAAGAACAAAGTGAATTTGCGGGGCGAATAATAGATGTAGCGCAGGATGAAAATGTAATTTTAGTTGGATGGTCACTAGGAGCATTAGCAGCAGTACAAGCTTATAAAAAGATTAAGGCCCAAGGTATGGTACTAATTGGTGGTACCACTAAATTTACCAATACAAGTGACTATACAAGTGGATGGAATTCCTTACATGTAGAACGTATGAAAAAGAATTTAAAGAGAAAGAAAGAAGATACTTTGAAGCGTTTCTATGAAAATATGTTTACAAAAAGTGAGCTGAGGGAGAATACAAGTTTTGAAGAGATTGCGCTGAAGTTTAAAGGAGACTCGATTCAGTCTTTACAATTAGGCTTAGATTATTTAATAGAAACAGATATGAGAAACGAATTAACAAGTGTCAAAGTCCCTTTATTACTTCTTCATGGAGAACAGGATGTGATATGTCCATTATCCGCAGCTCATAGTATGACAGAGAATACGAATGCTACGTTAAAGGTAGTAAGCGAGGCGGGGCATGCATTATGCGTAACGAATTTTGAATATTGCGCAAACGAAATCATTCAATTTGTAGAGGGGATACGACATGATCAACAAAACGTTACTGCAAAAACGGTTTAACGGGGCGGCTGTATCCTACGATCAATATGCAAATGTACAAAAAAAGATGGCGCATTCGTTACTTTCTACATTGAATCGGCGATACAGTGAAACATCATCGATACGTATTTTAGAACTTGGATGCGGGACAGGATATGTAACAGAGCAATTATCAAATTTATTTCCGAAAGCGCATATTACAGCTGTGGATTTTGCCGATGAGATGATTGCAGTCGCGAAAACTAGAAAAAATGTGGGAAATGTGATGTTTCGATGTGAAGATATTGAACAATTAAAATTAGAAAATTCATATGATGTCATTATTTCAAATGCTACATTTCAATGGCTTAATGATTTAAAAGAGACAGTGAAAAATTTATTTAACTATTTGTCTGAAGAAGGAATGTTATTATTTTCCACGTTCGGTAATACGACTTTTCAAGAATTGCATACGTCTTTCCAGCGTGCTAAGAAAGAAAAGGGGATACACAATTGTACTTCAATAGGACAACGATTCGTTTCGAAAGAACAGTTAGTGAATATATGCAAAAATCCATTAGGAAATGTACATGTTTCTGAAACGTGTTACATAGAAAGCTTTACAGAAGTTAGGGAGTTTCTACATTCTATTCGAAAAGTAGGGGCAACCAATAGTAATGAAGAGTCTTACTGTCAAAGCCCTTCACTCTTTCGTACGATGCTTCGTATATACGAAAGAGACTTCACGGGAGAAGAAGGGATAATGGCAACATATCATGCTTTATTTACGTATATAACAAAAGAGGGGAAGAGATGAAATGAAACAAGTACAAACAAAAAGGGATTGGAAAAAACTTGCATACGACGTAGTAGAAGAGAAAATGATTACGAAAGAAGATGCAATAGCAATATTAGAAGCTGATGATACAGAAGTTTTAGAAATTATGAATGCCGCCTACATCATTCGTCATCATCATTTTGGTAAGAAAATAAAATTGAATATGATTATTAATACGAAATCTGGCTTATGTCCTGAAGATTGTGGGTATTGTTCACAGTCTATTATTTCAGAAGCACCAATTGATAAATATGCATGGTTAACGCAGGAGAAGATTGTAGAAGGAGCACATGAAGCAATTCGCCGTAAAGCGGGTACATATTGTATTGTAGCATCTGGCCGTCGCCCGACAGATAAAGAGGTAAATCACGTAATTGGGGCTGTGAAGGAGATTCGTGAAACGACAGATTTGAAGATTTGTTGCTGTTTAGGTTTCTTAAACGAAGATCAAGCAGGACGCTTAGCAGAAGCGGGTGTTCATCGTTATAACCACAACTTAAATACGCATGAAAACAATTATGATAGCATTTGCTCAACTCATACGTATGACGATCGTGTTGATACAGTTCAAAAAGCGAAACAAGCTGGTATTTCACCATGCTCTGGGGCGATTTTTGGAATGGGAGAAACAATTGAAGAACGTGCTGAAATAGCATTTGAATTACAACGTATAGATGCAGATTCTATTCCGTGTAATTTCCTCGTTGCTGTAAAGGGTACACCGCTTGAAGGACAAAAAGAGTTAACACCTGTAGAATGTTTAAAAGTATTGGCGATGATGCGTTTCGTAAACCCAACAAAAGAAATTCGTATTTCAGGAGGTCGCGAAATTAATTTACGTTCTGTACAGCCACTCGGCTTATTTGCAGCAAACTCTATTTTCGTAGGGGATTACTTAACAACAGCTGGACAAGAACCGACTGCGGACTGGGGTATGATTGAAGATTTAGGTTTTGAGATTGAGGAATGTGCACTATAAGATAGAGGAAAAAGCAAACTTGTAAAAGAGTTTGCTTTTTTTGTAAATAAAATGTAATAAAAGGCTATTATCACTTGATACGAATGGGTTTTGAGTGAGAAAAATAATTTTTGTGGACGAATTTTCCAAGCCCTAGTTGTACATAGTAAATATGTAATTTATATTGGGTTGGAGGATTTTACATGCACAAATACATATTAGCGATTATGACCTGTCTAATTTTAATAAAAGCAATAAGTACTGATCCAGTTAAGGCCGCTGAAAATCCTGAACAAAAAGAGATGCAACAAAGAATTGAACAACATTTTCGAACGAAAGCTGAACATTTTGGATTGAAAACGGAAGGGAAAGATTTAAAGGAAGTACGAAAAGAAATTACTATTATAGAAGAAGCGAAAAAAAGAGAGAATGTATGGAGAACAGCGCAAGCACTTCGTATAAAGACAGAAGGAAAAACGATGAATGAATTAATAAAAGATGTACGAAAAAAAGCGAAAAAATAAAAAGAGGCCGCAGCCTCTTTTTTTATGCCCATTGTTTTGATAAGTGAGCCATTTCAATGGCAGCAACGGCTGATTCATATCCTTTATTACCAGCTTTCGTACCTGCACGTTCAATCGCTTGTTCAATGGTTTCTGTCGTTAATACACCGAAAATAACAGGGATGTCAGTTTGTAGTGATAAAGACGCAACACCTTTTGCTACTTCATTACAAACGTAATCGTAATGCGTTGTAGCACCGCGGATTACGGTACCTAATGTAATAACAGCATCGTATTTTCCACTATTCGCCATCTTTTTAGCGATTAAAGGAATTTCAAATGCACCAGGAACCCATGCAACATCAATATCATTCTCTTCTACACCGTGACGCTTTAATCCATCTAAAGCTCCGCCAAGTAACTTGCTTGTAATAAACTCATTAAAGCGCCCAACAACAACCCCAACTTTTAATCCTGTACCAACTAAATGACCTTCGAATACCATAATTTATCTCTCCCTTAATTATAAGTTTAGTAAATGTCCTAATTTGTTTACTTTCGTTTGTAAATACGTTTTATTTTCTTCTTTTGTTGGCATTTGCAGCGGTACACGCTCGGTTACTTCTAAATCGTAACCTTGTAAGCCAGCAATTTTTCGTGGATTATTCGTTAATAATCGTAAACTTTGTAAGCCTAAATCTTTTAAAATTTGAGCCCCAATACCGTAATCACGAAGATCAGCTGGGAACCCAAGTTTTTCATTTGCTTCTACAGTATCTAACCCTTCTTCTTGTAACTTATAAGCACGCAGCTTATTAAGAAGACCAATACCTCGTCCTTCTTGTCTCATATAGAGAAGAACACCTTTACCTTCACGCTCAATTTGAGCAAGTGCAGCATGTAGCTGTGGTCCGCAATCACAACGGCACGAACCAAATACATCGCCTGTTAAGCATTCAGAATGAACGCGTACAAGTACAGGTTCGCCTGTTGAAATATCACCTTTTACGAGTGCGATATGTTCTTTCATATCTAATGAGTTAGAATAGCCAATTGCATGAAAAGTACCGAAATCTGTAGGTAATGTAATTTCCACTTCTCTCGTCACAAGTGTTTCGTGATGACGGCGATAAGCAATTAAATCTTCAATTGTAATCATTTTTATATCGAATTGTTTTGCACACTGCATTAAATCAGGTACACGTGCCATCGTCCCATCTTCATTTATAATCTCGCAAATGACGCCAGCTGGCTCAGTTCCGCAAAGTTTTGCTAAATCGACAGCAGCTTCTGTATGACCCGCGCGGCGAAGGACGCCACCTTCTTTCGCGATTAATGGAAAGATATGTCCAGGACGGTTAAAATCAGTTCCTTTAGATGCGGGATTCAATAATTCCTGTATTGTTGTAGCGCGCTCATGAGCACTAATGCCTGTTGTTGTAGAAACGTGATCGATGCTTACTGTAAAGGCAGTATGATGCGAATCCGTATTATGAGAAACCATTGGTTCTAACTGTAGACGTTCTGCGTACCCTTCCGTAATCGGTACGCAAACGAGACCACGACCGTGTGTAATCATAAAATTAATCGTTTCTGGTGTAATGTACTCTGCTAAGGCAATAAAATCGCCTTCATTTTCCCGGTTTTCATCATCACATACGATAACGACTTTTCCTTGTTTTAAATCTTCTAGAGCTTCTTCAATACGATGAAACATTGTGCTTCCCCCTTATAGAAATCCGTTTTCTTGTAAAAAGCTTTCGGTCATTGAATCTGTTCTTTTTACAGGTTTAGTAATAAAGCGTTCGATATATTTACCAATCATGTCACACTCAATGTTTACGATATCTCCAGCATTCTTGTCCCCGATAACAGATTCGCTTACTGTGTGCGGGATGAGTGAAATGGTAATAGAAGAATCGTCTATATCAAATATCGTTAAACTCGTTCCATCAACAGCAACGGATCCTTTATGCAAACAATAGCGTAGTAATTCATCAGAAATTGCTATTTTGTAATAGACGGCATTGTAATGTTGTTTTTTAGTTAAAATCGTACCGATACCATCGATATGTCCGGTGACGAAATGTCCACCGAATCGTCCGTTTGCAGCCATCGCCCGTTCTAAATTCACTTTGGAACTGGGCTTTAGCATACGAAGTGATGTTGCTTTCATTGTTTCGGGCATTGCGTCGACAGTGAATGAAGTAGTTGTAAAATTAGTTACGGTTAAGCAAATGCCGTTAACCGCGATACTATCACCCAGCTTAACATCCGATAAAATTTGATTTGCGCTAATAGTTAGTTTCATTGCTTCCCCGCTTTGAGTCATGCTTGATATCGTTCCTAACTCTTCTACAATTCCTGTAAACATTCCGTCACCTCGCTTTTTAAGGTTGCAACAATTTTTATATCATTACCAATTTGTTTCATCTCTTGAATTGTTAAGGAAAGTGCGTCTTGTAACTTCGAAAAACCAGCTCCGCCAAATAAAGTGGGTGCATCTTTTCCACCAATTAATTTCGGGCTTATATAGGTCACAATTTCATTAAAACTATTTGTTTTTAAGAAGTTTGCATGCACCGTTTGACCACCTTCAACGAACAGAGAAAGAATTTGTTTTTCACCGAGTAGGGATAGGACATCTTGTATTTCAATTTGCTGTGTTTTCATTTGGAATACAGCTATATTGTTAGATTCATAAGACGCTATTTTCTCTTTATTTACATCCTTACCGACAATAATCCATGTCGGAGTTAAGCCATCTGTTATGACATGAGAAGATGGCGGCGTTCGTAAGTGGGTATCTAAAATAACACGTATAGGATGTTTACCTCCGTTTGGAATTCGTGTTGTTAAGTGTGGATTATCAGTTAGAACTGTATTCACACCGACTAGGATAGCATCATGCATATGACGATATTGGTGAACATCAGCGCGTGCTTCTTTGCCTGTAATCCACTGGCTTTCACCCGTTACTGTTGCTGTTTTTCCATCTAAGCTCATTGCTGTTTTTATTGTTACAAAGGGACGTTTCGTTTTCATATAGTGAAAAAAGTATCGATTTAATAAAGTGGCTTCCGCCTCAAGAACACCAGTAGTTACCTCGATTCCAGCTTCTTCTAATCTCCTTTTTCCATTGCCAGAAACGAGTGGATTGCAATCCAGGGTAGCAATTACAACGCGCTGAACTCCTTTTTCAATGAGTAATCCACAGCAAGGGGGTGTTTTTCCAAAATGGCTACATGGTTCAAGTGTTACATAAACAGTAGCGTCTTTTGCTCTTTCACCAGCCATGTGAAGAGCGTGAACTTCAGCATGTTCTTCACCAGCATGCATGTGGGCACCTATTCCAACAATGTTTCCATCTTTTACAACAACAGCACCAACCATAGGATTTGGACTCGTTTGACCAGTTGTACCTTGTGCTAACTGCAAGGCAATCCTCATATATTCTTGATCTGTCATTCTCTTCACCTCTCCTGAAAAAATCAAAAAACCCCAAGGATATAAAATCCTTGGGGTTTGGGAGACGTGATTTCTAGAAATATAGTTCGAATACGAAAGTATAGGAAAGAAACCTAACGATGACTGATATTTTGGCATAAGGAAAAAAGCCTAGCAAAATATCGAATTTTTCAAACGCTAGTCGTATCTTTTTATTCCAGTATAGAAACATAAGTATACAAAATAAAACATATATAAAGATTCAAAATGAAACTTTAAAAATATGCATACTGAAATAAAAGTGTATTCGCTATATAAAATTACTAGAAAACATATCCTTCTCCCATCCAGACTATACTGTCGGCCCTAGAGTTTCACTAGATCCACCGTTTTCGAGTTGAAAACGGGTCACGGACTTAGAAGTTTGCACTTCATCACCGCCGGTTGGGAATTTCACCCGACCCCGAAGGATGTTGTTTGCTCAAATTATAGCACAAAAAAAATAAAAGGCTAGAAAAAAATATTCGAATGTGAAGAATTGTGTGAAAATATATGTAGGCTGGAATGGGGAAAAAAGTATGAGAAATGTTGTAAGGAGAAGGGATATAACGGAGTTGCTAAAAAGAAAAAACATGCACAAAAAAATGTGCATGTTACGTACAAAACTATTCTGCCTCGGGTGCTCTAACAACAGACTCGAATTTGCCTTTATGCGAAGCATCGCAATAAGGCATGTTTTTCGATAAACCACAACGACATAAAGAAAATGCTGGTTTTGCTGGGAATACATTCCCCTGTGAGTCAACTAATTCCACGTCCCCTGTAACGCGAAAAGAGCCATTATCATTTACTTTAATTTGTACTTTTGCCAACCTTATCCCTCCTTCCCAAACGCTTAATCTCATCATATAATCAGGGAGAGTACTTGACAATACAAAAAGAGCACTTTATTTGAGAGAGAAGAGAGTGTTATAATAGTTTTTATAACTGACTAGAGTAAGGTGACGAAAGATGGATAAAAAATTACGAACACTACAAAATATTGCAAATGAGCGCACGTGGGCATCATTTTTGAATGATAATCATCCATATAGTTTACTTCATTGGTCAATCGCAGGTGTAGGACAAGAACCGAAAGATGTTTGGTTATTGCAAGATGAGGTGACCTTTCAAACGACGGAATTTCTGACGCTAGATGAGGCAATAAAGTGGATTTCTGAAAATATGGAACAAGTTACAGACGTTTTAGCGCAGTAAAAAAACAGGCTTATGCAAGCCTGTTTTTTGTTTCTTTTACATATGTGTTTAAAAATTGATCGATGGCAGCTTCGTACTCTTCTTTATTTTCATTATAAGAACAAGCGTGTGCACCATGTTCTGCAATATAAAGTTGTTTATTATTTTCTTTCGCTTCATAAAGTGATTTCGTCATATCAGATAAAATATAGTCATCATCTTTACTGTGTATAAAAAGAACAGGATTATTAATGTTTTTTATACAATCAATTGGTGAAACTTCACGAATTGTATAGCCGTCACGAACTTTTAAAAAGGCATTTGCTAAAGGTAATAAAGGCCATTTTGGCAAATGAAATTCAACCTTTAAACGATGTTGTAACTGTCCATAAAAATCAGAGAAAGGACAATCAGCAATATAAAAATCGGCACCATCTTCTACAAGTCCCGCATATTGAAGAAGAGTTGCAGCACCCATAGATTCCCCATGAATTCCGAGTGTAATATTCGTTCCAAAACGATCTTTTAGCCAGTCAACTACTGACTTTAGATCATGTTTCTCATAATAGCCGTAGCTTGTCGTTTTACCACCAGTTTTACCATGACGGCGATGATCATAAATAAATACGTTATATCCTCTGCTTAAAAATAAGTTTGCATATTTAACAGAGTTCATTTTATTTACAGTCACACCGTGGCAAAAAATCATAAATTTATTAGAATGACCAGCTGGCATGTAATATCCATGAAGTTCATATCCGAATTGAGAAGGGATGTGAACCTCCTCTTTTTGAATCGCGTTAAAATCGTCCAAATGAAAATGTTTTCTCGTTTCGCGTTCTAAAACTTCTTCCTCTGTTTTTTTCTTCAAGTACATAACTTTATTTGTAAAGAAAATCCCGATCGCAGTTAGTGCACCTAGTATAGTAAACAATGCTGTAAAAAAACGTTTCATACTTTACCTCATCCTCCAAATACCTCTACATATGATACACTTACATTGTATCACAATGATATAAAAAGGGGAGAAATCGTCTATGGTTCATATACAAAAAATCACACCAGAAATGAAAGAAACAATTCGGGGGTTTATGTGTGAAAACTGGGGGAGTTCAATGATGGTCTCGCGAGGCAGAGCACATCAATTAGAACAATTACCTGGTTTTATCGCACTTAAAAATGACAGAATAGTGGGAATTATAACGTGTGAAGTGCTAAAAAACATGTGTGAAATTGTATCGTTAGATAGTTTTGAGGAAGGAAATGGGATTGGAACAAAACTGGTGGATTGTGTATTGCAAATGGCAAGGGAAAATGAGTGTGAAAAAGTGTGGCTCATTACGACGAATGATAATATGAACGCACTCCGATTTTACCAAAAACGTAATTTTATAATGACGAACTTATACATGGATGCCGTAAAGGAGGCGCGAAAAATAAAGAAAGAAATTCCGTTTATTGGTTATGATAATATTGCAATTTCACATGAAATTCAGTTGGAGTATACTTTGTAAGTAAAGTGAAAGTTATGTAACAATTTTCAGAAATATAAAACAATATTCTTGACGAATGTTATATTTTGGTTTAGTTTAAAATTGTAATCTATTACCATATTAAGGGGTGACGATGTGGCAACTATACGTGATGTTGCAAAATTGGCCGGTGTTTCAGTTGCAACCGTTTCAAGAGTTATTAATGAAAAAGGATATGTCCATGAAGATACGGTAAAACAAGTAAAGCAAGCAATTGAAGAGTTACAATATAGACCGAATGCTACAGCAAAGCCTTTATTTAAGCAACCTTCAACAATGATTGCATTACTGGTAGATACTTTGCATAATCCATCATACATCACTTTGCTCCGTTTCGTTGAGGAAATAGCATATAAAGAAGGGTATCAAGTAGTAGTTTGTAATATAGAAAATAAGAATATATACATAGATATGTTGGCGCAAAATAACATCGCAGGCGTTATATTGACGAAATCTGTTTTTCAAAGTATAGGAGAAATCTCACTTCCTTTCGCTGTGCTTGAAGAACGACAATCTCTGACTAGTTATTATGAAAGTGGGCAGAAAGCTGTTTCTTTATTGAAAGAGAAAGGCTGCCAGTTTCTTGCTTATATTGGCGAGGGAGTAGAAAGTGAAGAAATGGAAGAGCATGTGGCAGGGTTTTTAGATACTGCTTGGAAAGAAGGACTTTCTTATCGAGAGGAAATTGTACAAGGGTATACGAATCAACAGTTTCTTGAATTGTTACAAAAACATCCATACATAGATGGGGTTGTAGCTTCAAGTGATAAGATAGCTATTGAGCTAATCAGGGCGGCGAAAACGCTTAATATTCATATACCAGATAAGTTGCAAATCATTGGATTTAACGGGAGTGCAGAGGGTGAATGGATAAGCCCATCATTAACGACGATTGGAAGTTATATCGAAGAAAATGGGGAAATAGCATTTCAGCAGTTAATAGGAAAAATAAAGAAGAAACAAGTGGGACAAGAAGAAGTGGAAACAGAATTTAGATGTATTGAGAGAGAAACAACAAAGTAAAAGGTGCGTTGATAAAACGCACCTTTTATAGTGTAATTGCGGCAATAAAGCCGAATATAAGTAACGGTATATTATAGTGTAGAAAAGTTGGTACACATGTATCCCATATATGGTGGTGCTGACCATCAGCATTTAAACCGGACGTTGGTCCAAGTGTACTATCAGATGCTGGAGAACCTGCATCACCTAGTGCACCAGCTGTACCGATAATTGCGATTGTTGCCATTGGACTAAATCCAAGCTGGACGCATAAGGGTACGAAAATTGTTGTTAAGATTGGGATGGTTGAAAAGGAAGAACCAATTCCCATCGTAACGAGAAGTCCAATAACGAGCATAAGAAATGCAGCAAGCGGTTTATTATTTCCGATTATATGTGCACTCGTTTGCACAAGAGATTCAACATGTCCAGTTTTTCGAAGAACAGCGCCAAATCCAGCGGCAGAAATCATAACAAATCCGATAAAGGACATCATACGCATTCCGCTCGTTAAAATAGCATCGGCTTCTTTAAGAGGGAGACTACCGCTAACTGATAAGACGATAATACCTGCTAAAGCACCGAAGATCATTGATTCTGTTGCTAATTGAACAGTTAATGTAGCGATTATTGATAATAAACCAAAAGTAATGCTTCTTTTTGTATAGGGAACGATTTCATTCTGTGTAGCATGAACTTGTTCCGTTTCATACGTACGTGGTTTTCGGTATGTAATGAAAACCGCTACACATAATCCAATAATCATACCGATTGCTGGAATAGTCATTGCTTTTGGAATAAGAGCGACATCAAATGTAAGCCCGCTTTGCGCAGCATTTGTTTGCAATACGTCATGATAAATTTTTCCGAATCCTGCTGGGACCCACATGTAAGGGGTAATTAATCCAAATGTAATAAGACATGTTACAAGCCTACGATCCACCTTCAGCTCATTTAATACTTTTAAAAGTGCTGGAATTAAGATTGAGATGAAGGCGATATGAACAGGGATAATATTTTGTGAGAAACAAGCCATTGTTAAAATGATAAATAATATGAGTATTTTAGAATAGACTTGTTTTTTCGTGTCTTGTTCGTTGCCGATCCATTTTAAAGCTGATTGGATCATTGCATCAGGAAGTCCTGTTTTTGAAAGTGAAATAGCAAATCCACCGAGCATTGCGTAGCTTAATGCGATAGGAGCACTGTTCCCAAGACCAGTTGTAAAAGTACTAATTGTTTCTGAAATACCGAGTCCACCGATAAGTCCGCCTGTTAAAGCTCCAACGATAATGGCGACAATGACTTGGACACGTAACAAACTAAGCACTAGCATGACTGCTACTGCGATGAGTACAGCGTTCATAATAAATGTAATCTCCCTAATTTTTATTCTGTTAAGGCAAGCAAATGTTTGCAGTGACATATACTTGCGACATATTATTATAAGATGTTTTTTATGAAATGTAAAAGAGCCTGTCGTTATGCATGTTGAAAAGATAGCTCTTGTTTAATTGATTGTAAAGATTGAGCGAATAGTTCAGGCTCTTCTAAATCTGGAGAGTGTGCCGAGTTTGGAAACCAAATCATTTTTTTAATCGGAGCGTGAATAATATCGCAATATTGTTGAACGAGTGCGTAAGGAGTTTGATAATCATAGCGACCAGAACAAAAATAAACCGGAACAGATAAACTTGAAATAGACGAAAAGAAATCGATTGTTAGCATCTCTTCCCATAAAACTCCTGACTTTAAATTTCCTGCGAGAAATTTGAACCAATCTAATAGCGTATATTCAGGAGAAAAGAAACCTTTTCGTATGAAAGAAAAGGAAGATCCGTTTTGGATTGCTCCGCCGAATGTGCCAAGCCACTTTCTTTGAATGATGAGACGTCGTGTATCTAAAAAGGGCGGTTTCCCTAATTTTAAAAGAGAAGCTAATGCTTTTTTATGGTCATGTTTTTTTGCAGAGCTAATTAAATGTTGATATAGTAATTCTTCGTTTTGCTTCATATGTACGATTTGACCGATGCCGATATATGCTTCTATATATTCAGGGCATTGACTAGCGACTTTTAGTCCGATAATACTTCCCCATGAATGACCGGCAAGAATTAATTTTTTCTTATTGAACCTTTTAAGAAGATATTGAATGACTTCTTTTGCATCTGAAACAAATTGATCAATCGTAAAATTTGTTTGGATATCTCGCAATAAAAAGGATTTACCAGCCCCGCGTTGATCCCAATTAATAACGATAAAGTGCTTTTCTAACTCTTTTTGAAAATGACGAATAAAGCCAATTTGTGCCATACCAGGCCCGCCGTGACAGCATAATAAAATAGGCTGTTCCACGTTTTGCCCGCGTATAAGGAGAGATTGTTTCCGGTCATTAATCATAACGCTTTCTATCGTAGCGATACTGTTAGGGATTAATTGCTTCTTTTCGTTATAAAACTGAGGTGTATAGCTACGAAAAAGCATATGTAAACCTCCTTTTCTTAAATGGTATGAAGCGCACAGGTTCTTTCTTTTGCATATACTACTAGAAAATCATTGTATCATAACATACTGGTCAGGTTTCAAGTTTAGGCGATTAAGAGAGGAGGGAGAATGTGACGATTGGAGAAATTATTGATTCTTTAAATAGACGCGAATCAATCGCAATTATAGCAAAACGGCTTGAAATGAGCCCATATACATTATCAAAGAAATTAAGAATGATTGGATATGAATATGATGGAGAGCAGAAAAAACGCATCTTTATAGGTGATGGAGAAGAGCCGCGTCATTTACAAATCCAAGAAGCTACTGCCCTTCAATATGCAAAAACGGATTATCAATTACTAATTTATGAACAATTGCAAAGTATTTATGAATTGTTAAGAAAAAGAGAAGAAGTAAGCGTGCCGATTATAAGTGGAATTTCAGAGAAAAAGAAACGAACCTTTTCTATTAATACGGAAATATTAGCGAGATTAGATGTTATATCCGAAGTTAAAGGGATTCAAAAGTCTAAAATTGTAGAAGGAGCACTACAGGAATTTTTGCAACGATATGATTTTAATGAGGTATCACATTTAGATAAATGAAGAAAAGGATACTATGTTCAAAGTAAGAACGAGTATCCTTTTTCAGGTTCATGTATATTACGAAAAAGTTAAAGGGTATGTGCGTATAATTTGTAATGAAAAGTGCTCCTTTTATAGGGAACGACATTTCCCATTTACAGCACATACAGTTATTTGAAAAATATTTAATTTAATTTTTGAATCCGTCCATCAATAATCGGCTGAATCGGTTCTTTCAATTGTTTTACATAATCGACTAACGCTTCAAAGTCGTTTGGACCCGTTTCAGCATTTTTTCCATTTTTAAATGATACGAATCCATCACCACCCGAAGCTAGGAAAGCATTTGCAACTACGCTATACGTTTTCGTGGAAACTAATTCTTCCCCATTTGTTAAACGGATATTAGTAACCTTTTCACCATTCGGTTTATTTGCATCCCAAGTATATTGGATACCTGAGATTTGGAGCATTCTCGTTGCACCTTTTTGCCATTGTTGATTTAAAATCTCGCGAATATCTTGACCTGTTAAATCTACTTTAATTAATTGATTCCCGAAAGGCTGAATACCGTATAATTCGCCCCATGTAATATCTCCAGCGTCTAAGTCATTACGAATGCCGCCAGGATTCATAAGAGCGATTTGCGCTTGCATTGTTTGTCGCTGTGCATCGGCAATTACATTTCCAAGAGTAGACTCACCAGCATCGTTTTGTTTACGGTCGATAGCTGCTGTAGATTTTCCGACAACTTCATTTACAAGCGGTGCGATTTTTTCTTTATATTGGTCTAGCTTTTGTTTTACTTGTTTATCAGGCTCTACACCTTCATGATATGTTGTAATAACTTCAGCTTTTTTCTTAACAATATCTTTTGTTTTACGATCAATTGTTACATCTACATCTGAGAAAGCCGTTCCGTAAGAGTTCGCTTGGACGATAAGTTTATTATTAACTGTACCATTTACATACGTATGACTATGTCCACCAAAAATAACATCAACTTCTGGATCTGTTTCATTTGCAATTCGAGTGAGGTCTCCATTTGTTACACCAGACTCATCAGTTGTTCCGCCGACATGCGCAAGGACTACGATAGATTTAACGCCGAGACGCTTTAATTGTTGCGCTGATTTATTAATAGCCTCTACTTCGTCAGTGATTTCTACATTTTTAAGCATAGTAGGCATAACGACATTTGGCGTATCCGTTGTAACAACTCCAATGAATCCTACAGGAACTCCGTCAACCATTTTTACAGTAAATGGTGGTAAAAATAAGCGGCCAGTTGATTTGTTATAGAAGTTTGCAGCGACATAAGGGAAGTTTGCTCCTTTGAAATTCCCTGTTTTTTCATGGTAACCACCGTAAATGAGGCGTTTCATTTCATCGATACCTTCATCGAATTCATGGTTTCCGATTGTACCAACATCAAACTTTAAGTCATTTAAAAATTCAATTGTTGGTTCGTCTTGTAATAATGCGGAAACTGGTGGGCTGGCGCCGACAATATCACCGGCATGTACGAGAAGTGTATTAGGGTTTTGTTTTTTACGTTCTTTTAAATAAGTAGCTAAATAATCAGCGCCGCCAGCTTCTTTATTGTTAATTTTTTTTACAGTGTCTAGTTGTCCATGGAAATCGTTAATACCAAGCATTTGTACGTCTATGTATCGGTTTTGTTCAGCAGGAGTCTGAGATGGAGGAGCGGCGAACACGCTTGAAAAAGTCATGGTGCTTAAAATAGCGACAGCAGGAATAATTTTTTTCCACATAATTAATTTCTCCTTTTTTTATAATCTGACATCATACGACATAATTTTAATAGATTACTAGGATTATATCTACAATAAAATTTAGTTTTTTCGAAAAATTAACATATTTACAAAAAAAGAATAATAGAGAATCGGGGAGTAATACACCTTTTTTATTGTAGATTTCACTGTGTATCCTCTATAATGGAGAAAAAAGTAAAAGGTGAGTAGTATGAAGAAAAAGAAGCAAAGACAAATGCAAAGACACTCTCAAATGAATCAACCAGAGAAAGAATCGCTTACACTAGGTGATCAATTGAACGATTCGTTAATGCAACAATTAAAGAATAAGAAAAAAGAGTTGCAAGTGAGAGAAGAGAAAAAAGAGGCAGCAGAGCAAGAAAGAAAACGTAAAGAACAAAAAGAACGTGAAAAGAATAAATCATTTGAAGAACTGTTAAGTGAAAGTAACCTTACTTGGAAAGACTTTAAATAATAAAAAATGATCAGTGAGATGCCACTGATCATTTTTTTGACGAGTTTGTAAGAAAAGGGGAGTTAGAATGAGGAAAATTGTAGTCGTTCCGTATGAAAATCATTGGAGTGAGAAATTTCAAATGGAGGCCGAAAGATTAAAATTGGCGATGCCAGAAACGGTGAGAATCCATCATATTGGTAGTACATCAGTGCCAGGACTTGCGGCAAAGCCTATCATTGATATGATAATGGAAGTAGATAGTATTGAAAGAGTAGATCATTGGAATGAAAAGTTTGATGAGCTTGGTTACATTGTGAAAGGAGAAAATGGTATTTCAGGTCGTCGTTTTTTTATTCATGGAACTGAGGAGAAACGCTCGTATCATTTGCATGTATTTGAAAAAGGAAATCCTGAGATTACAAGGCATTTAGCATTTCGTGATTATATGATGGTTCATTGTGAAGAAGCAGAAGCGTATGCGACTTTAAAGAAAGAACTAGCTGAAAAATATACATATGATGGCACGTTGTATACAGAAGGAAAAAATGAATTTGTACGTGATGTTGATGAAAAAGCGAAAGAATGGATAGAAAGTAACGTGAACGACTGAGTTCATGTTACTTTCTAAAGAGGTATAAAATTATTATGTAAACTGTACGTATGTTTTGACATTTTGAATGAATCTTGTTGAAATAAAGTTATGGTTTATAAAAATGTAAGAATGAAAGGGAGAAAGACTGTGCATATTCCAACAACTACACTTCATAATGGTGTGAAAATGCCGATGATTGGTCTAGGCGTTTATAAAGCGAAAGAAGGCGACGAAGTTAAACAAGCAGTAAAAACAGCGTTAGAAGTTGGATACCGTTCGATTGATACAGCAACTGTATATGAAAATGAAAGCGGTGTCGGAGAAGCAGTTCGTGAATCTGGAATCCCGCGCGAAGACTTGTTTATTACAACAAAAGTTTGGAACGACGATCAAGGGTATGAGGAGACTCTTGAGGCGTTTGAAAAAAGTTTAAAGAAATTACAAATGGACTATGTAGATTTATATTTAATCCATTGGCCGATAAGAGGGAAGTATGTTGATACGTACCGTGCTCTAGAAAAGCTATACGAAGAAGGTAAAGTGCGTGCCATTGGTGTTTCTAATTTTCATAGACATCATTTAGAACTGTTATTACCAAATTGCAAAGTGAAGCCGATGGTAAACCAAGTGGAACTTCATCCAATGTTAGCACAATTTGAATTGCGTGATTTCTGTCAAGGTGAGCAAATTCAAATGGAAGCTTGGAGTCCTTTAATGAGGGGCGGCGAAGTATTTCAGCATCCAATTATTCAGGATATTGCTAAAAAATATGAGAAGACACCTGCACAAGTTATATTAAGGTGGGATATTCAAAGTGGGATTGTGACTATTCCTAAATCTGTTACGCCATCTCGTATTAAAGAGAACTTTACTATTTTTGATTTCTTATTAACTGAAGAAGAGATGGATCAAATTAATACGTTAAATCGTAATTTACATGTAGGAACGAATCCTGATAAATATGATACGTTATAAAAAGAGACTGCCGCCTAGTGTTGGGGGCAGTCTTTTGCTTTTATCGGTATCAATATTTTAGCGATGCAAAGCATATGAATCATACTTAACAATTTTTTGAAGTTGTACATATTCTTCTTTTGTTAAAGATAACTGTTGGCTAGCCTGTACATTTTCCTGCAATTGTTGAATAGAGCTTGCACCAGGTATAACAGCTGCAACAGTTTCGTTATGTAAGCAATATTGAATAGCTGTTCCTGTTAAAGAGCTTTCCCCGATTATTTCTTTTGCACTCGCGAGTGTCGTATATAATTCATCGTAAGAATAAGAAAGGTAATCTTTTTCTTTTACTCTTTCTATCTTTCTTGCATTATTGTCAGTTAGAATTCCTTTTGCAAGTGGTCCACGAGCAATAATGCTAATTTGATGTTCATTTAGAAGTGGGAACCATTCTTCAGGGCGACGATTTAAAAGGCTGTATTCCATTAGTACACTAACGATATTTGAACGTTTGGCATACTCACGGATGACATTTGGACGTATAGAAGAAATACCGTAATGGCGAATGATACCTTCTTTTTTTAATTCTTCAAAGGCTTCAATTGTTTCATCTATAGGATCTTCAATCGTCCCGCCGTGAAGTTGATAAAGATCAATATAATCAGTTTGAAGTCTACGTAAACTTTCTTTCACTTCAGCCTTTATGTAATCCTTAGAAGGATCCCAAGACCAGCCGTTTTTTTCTTCTGTCCATCGATTTCCAACCTTTGTTGTAAGAACAATTTGGTCTCGTTTTCCCTTCAATGCTTTACCGACAAATTCTTCGTTTAATCCATAATCATATAAATCCGCTGTATCAAAAAAATTGATTCCTAAATCGATTGCTTCATCGATAATGCCCATAGCTTCTGTTTCAGATGTACCGAGAGACATACAGCCAAGTCCCATTTCTGTAACAAACAAATCTGAATTTCCTAATTGACGTTTTTTCATAGGTCAACCTCCTTATCTTTATTGTACGCAAGGGAAAAGAGGTTGACAAACGTTTACTTTTTACTTGCTTTAATCCACTCTTGTACAGTTGTATACTCTTTGCCGTATTGTTTTAGTTTATGACGAATTTGCCATGCTTTTCCGACTAAAGTGACGCGATTTGGTAAAATATAAACTTTCATTTCTATCACGCTCCTTTCAATGTGGTAAAATGTATGAGGAAAGAATAGGAAATAGAACAGGGAGATGAAGTAGTATGAGTAATCTTGCAGAAAGAACAGTAAAAACTGAACCGATTTTTGATGGTAGAGTTATAAAAGTTCGTGTTGATGAAGTAGTATTACCAAATGGAGAAATGAGTAAACGTGAAATCGTAAATCACCCTGGGGCAGTTGCTATTATTGCTATTACTGATGAAGGGAAAATTGTACTTGTCGAGCAGTATCGTAAAGCTCTTGAAAAGGCAATTGTGGAAATCCCTGCTGGGAAGTTAGAACCTGGAGAAAAGCCAGAAGTAACAGCAGTTCGTGAATTAGAAGAAGAAACAGGATATGTATGTGAAAATATGGAGCTTATTACATCTTTTTATACATCACCTGGCTTTGCAGATGAGATTTTATATGTATATAAGGCGACAGGATTAAAACAAAAAGAAAATAAAGCAGCTTTAGATGAAGATGAATTTGTGGAGTTAATGGAAGTGTCATTAGAAGAAGCCATTGATCTTATGAAAGACCTTCGCATTCATGATGCGAAGACGATGTTCGCTGTGCAATATTTACAATTACAAAAATAAAACACTCGCCTTAGGCGAGTGTTTTTTTAATTAATTTTTGCATATACACGTGCATCGCGTAAGCTACCATCTGGTGCTAGGAAATCATTTTCCATAGTACCTTCTAAAATAAATTCTAGACGTTCTGCTAAGTTACATGCGTTCACGTTTGTTGCATCAGTACGAATTTCAATTCTTCTAGCACTTAGCTTATCAAAAGCGAATTGAATCGCACCTTTAACAGCTTCTGTCATGTAGCCTTGTTTTGTATAGGCGCTATGTAACCAGAAGTGAAGTGAAAACTTTGGAATGTCCCAGTTTTCAGGCTTAAGAGTAATAGCTCCGATGAATGTACCAGATACTTTATCGTATAAGTGAAAATCAAGTGTTTCACGAAGTAAAAACTGTCCGTGAGCTTCGCGAACAATTTCTTCCGCACTCTCTTCTGTTTCGGCTGTAATTGGCATCCACGGTAATAAGTCTTCTAGAGAAGCTTGGATTGCTTCATATACTTCTGTACCGTCACCCGGAAACGGCTTACGTACTTGCAGTCGCTCAGTTTGAAATAACGTTGGAAAATCTAATAATAATGGTTTCAAGAGAAATCCCTCCTATTCTCTACTATTTAGTTTAGCAAAGTAGAGCGGAATTTCAATGTTAATTCGTCATACTTTTTTTCTTTCTTTCATACATTTTTAGTAAGAGTGTGAACGGAGGGAAGGAAAATGTGGCGAAAAACTTGGCAAGACCGTGTAATGTCTCACATACAGGAAAACTCTTCATTATATATATTTAATGCTGTTTTATTATTGATGGGGGTAATATTTGGAGCGATTCTTGTGAATAGTTTACAAATAAACCAAAAGCAAGATTTATCATTTTATTTACAACGTTTTTTTGGACAAGTTTCTAAAGGAGAATTTGCAATCGCGGGCGAAATGTTTCGAGAAAGTTACTTTTCGCAATTAAAATACATCGGCTTTATTTGGATTTTGGGGATTTCGATTATTGGGTTACCACTCATTTTCATCTTATTATTTTTAAAAGGAGTAGTTGTTGGATTTACAGTAGGTTTTTTAGTAAGTCAGCACGGATGGAATGGATTATTGTTAGCGTTTGTGTCTGTATTGCCGCAAAATTTAATTATAATTCCTGTATTTCTCATTATGACAACAATTGCTGCAAGCTTTTCCTTACGCATGATTAGGCATCAGTTTATTAGGAAAATAACCGAGCCACTATTACCATTATTAATTCGTTATACATGTTTCTTTCTAGTGATCGGAGCGGTGTTAGCTCTTGCTTCTAGTGTTGAGGCATATGCATCACCAGTTTTAATGAAAGAAGTCGTGGAGGCTATTAACAAACAATAAATACTTTTTGAGAATAATTATCAATTTGTTTTTATTGTTTTTCTTTTGACAGAAGCCCTTCTTCTGATATAATGGTGTAAGAGTGGCGAGGAGGGAGTAGTACCGAATGGAAGAAAGAATTGAACGAATTAAGAAGCAATTACATGCAGCGAGCTATAAATTGACACCACAACGTGAAGCAACAGTTCGTGTGCTGCTAGAGAATGAAGAAGATCATTTAAGCGCAGAAGATGTATACCTCCTTGTAAAAGAAAAGTCGCCAGAGATCGGATTAGCAACCGTCTATCGAACTCTAGAGTTATTGTCTGAGTTAAAAGTTGTCGATAAGATTAACTTCGGAGACGGTGTTTCGCGCTATGACTTACGCCAGGAAGGTGCACAGCGTTTCCACCATCATTTAATCTGTACACAATGCGGTGCTGTACAAGAAATACAAGAAGATTTACTTGGTGAAGTGGAGAATAAAGTAGAACGAGACTGGAGCTTTAAGGTGAAAGATCATCGTTTAACATTCCATGGGATTTGTAAAAATTGTCAAGAAAATGAAACGGATGAAAAATAACCTTTTCCTATTTAACTAGGAAGAGGTTTTTTATTTGAATAAGGTATAAATTGGTGAAAGCTTGGCATATGTTGTAATAACTTATATTTTGGAGGAATTTACAATGCGCCGAGCTTTAAAATTAACTTTTGATGGGATGAAAGTATTTTTATTATTTACGAGTTGTACGATTTTGTTTTATTTCGCTATACTATGGATAAATGAAGAATATGAAAGTTACCATCGTTATGAAAAGCCAAAAGAAGAGACTGTAGAAAAAGTATCAGGGAATGAGGAGCCGGCAAAGGATGCTTTCGTAAATAGAATGATGTTTTTCTATGAAAATGGGGAGTAGTGTATATTGGAAGATCAATTAAAAGATTTTATTCATTATATGATTGTTGAAAAAGGGTTAGCGAAAAATACAGTTGTATCTTATGAACGTGATTTGAAAAGCTATGTGAAGTATTTGCAAAATGTAGAACAGACGAAGACATTTCATGAAGTGACGCGCATACACATTGTTAACTTTTTGCAGTATTTAAAAGAAAACGGAAAATCTTCAAAAACATTGGCACGTCATATTGCATCGATTCGTTCGTTTCACCAATTTTTACTTCGTGAACGAGCGGTGGAGCATGACCCATCGGTACATATTGAAACGCCGCAAGGGGAACGGAAATTACCAAAAGTATTATCGATTGACGAAGTAGAAGCATTACTTCAGACTCCGAAAGCGGTGAGCGCTTTTGGGATTCGTGATAAGGCAATGTTGGAGTTATTGTATGCAACAGGACTTCGTGTTTCAGAATTAATTGCATTAAATTTAGAAGATGTACACTTGACTATGGGATTTGTCCGCTGCATAGGGAAAGGGAATAAAGAAAGAATTATTCCATTAGGAAGCTTAGCAACGGAAGCAATTCAAAAGTATATTGAAAAAGGAAGAAGAGAACTGATGGGGAAAAAAGCAGTAGATGCACTCTTTTTAAACCATCATGGTAATCGATTATCAAGACAAGGGTTTTGGAAAATTTTAAAGCGATTAGCGAAAGAAGCAAATATTGAAAAAGAGCTTACACCGCATACGTTGCGTCACTCGTTTGCTACGCATTTATTAGAAAATGGGGCAGACTTACGTGCCGTGCAAGAAATGCTTGGACATGCAGATATTTCAACGACGCAAATTTATACGCATGTTTCAAAAGCTAGATTAAAAGATGTATATAAACAGTTTCATCCGAGAGCATAGTTATTATGCTCTTTTTTCATAGATTAAGAAGAGTAAATCGTTTCACAGAAACTTCACAAACATTTCGTATATTGTTTTCAGCAGAAGACTGGAATATTACAATGTTTTTCCTCTATACTAAAGAAAGTATGAAGGAGGAAATGATGATGAAAAAACTTATTATGACGTTATTTATCGCGATGCTAGCTTTAGCTGGCTGTAATACAAACAAAGAAGAACCGAAAAAAGAACAGAAACTTGAAGCTGTAAAAGTAGCAGTTCAAACGAATCCGAAGGAAATTAAACCTGGTGAAAAAACAGAAGTACAAGCACTTGTTACACAAGGAAAAGAAAAAGTAACGGATGCTGATGATGTAAAGTTTGAAATTTGGAAAACAGGCGACGAAAAACACGAGATGTTAGACGGTAAGCATAAAGGAAAAGGTGTTTATGCTGTAGAGAAAACATTCGAAACTGATGGAGTATATCATATTATTGCTCATACAAATGCACGTGAAATGCATGTTATGCCGGAAGTAAAAGTGGCTGTGGGAAATGCAAAAGTTGAAGATGCGAAAAAAGAAGAAGGCCATGGAGACCATAAAAGTGATACGATGATACACCTTATGGCTGGTGATATTAAAGCAAATGCTGAGTCAACAATGAAAGTTCATTTAAAACAAAAAGAAGAGGCACTAACTGGTGCTGAAGTACAACTTGAAATTTGGAAAGACGGCGTTGAAAAGCATGAATTTATTCCAGCAAAAGAGGGGAATAAAGGCGAATATGAAAGTAAGCATACTTTCAAAGAGAATGGTGCTTACAAAGTGAAAGTTCATGTAAGAAAAGGCGAATTACATGAACACAAAGAAGAAACAGTAGAAGTAAAATAAAAAGCAGCTCTTTAGAGCTGCTTTTTATTTTTATATTAGGAAATATGTTATAAAATAATTAGCACTTCTTCGCAGAATGGATTACAATAGAAGTGTGAATAAAATAAGAAATTCTACGAAAATGTATTAAAAAGAAAGCGTAAACATGTTATGATATCAATATCAGATGTCTGACATCTGACTTAGAAAAAATTAGAAATTTTTTTGATTCGTTTGAAAGTAAAACGAAAAAGTTAGAGAATGATTTAAAGCAGTACTGTTTAATAATGAGGACGAAAGATAATTCCCATTGATAACAGTTTCACTTTATAGCGTTTTGAACATACTACAAGAAGTAGAACTGAACATATAGGAGGTTGCAGTTATGAATAAATATAAACGTATTTTCCTAGTCGTGATGGACTCTGTGGGAATCGGTGAGGCACCTGATGCTGAGCAGTTTGGTGATTTAGGTTCTGATACAATTGGTCATATCGCTGAACATATGAATGGATTAAACATGCCAAACATGGTGAAATTAGGTCTTGGTAATATTCGTGAAATGAAAGGGATCTCTAAAGTAGAGAAACCGCTTGGATATTATACAAAAATGCAAGAGAAATCTACCGGTAAAGATACAATGACAGGTCACTGGGAAATTATGGGCCTTTACATTGATACACCATTCCAAGTATTCCCTGAAGGATTCCCAAAAGAATTACTTGATGAATTAGAAGAAAAAACAGGCCGTAAAATTATCGGTAATAAGCCAGCTTCTGGAACAGAAATTCTTGATGAGCTTGGTCAAGAGCAAATGGAAACAGGCTCTTTAATCGTTTACACGTCTGCTGATAGCGTATTACAAATTGCAGCACACGAAGAAGTAGTGCCACTTGATGAGTTATATAAAATTTGTAAAATTGCCCGTGAACTAACGTTAGATGAGAAGTACATGGTAGGACGTGTTATCGCTCGTCCATTCGTTGGAGAACCAGGGAAATTCACACGTACACCAAATCGTCATGACTATGCATTAAAACCATTTGGTCGCACGGTAATGAATGAATTAAAAGATAGTGACTACGATGTAATTGCTATCGGTAAAATTTCTGATATTTATGATGGCGAAGGGGTAACGGAATCACTTCGTACGAAGTCTAACATGGATGGAATGGATAAGCTTGTAGATACATTAAACATGGACTTTACAGGTCTTAGCTTCTTAAACTTAGTTGACTTTGATGCATTATTCGGTCACCGTCGTGATCCACAAGGATATGGAGAAGCTCTGCAAGAGTATGATGCACGTCTTCCAGAAGTATTCGAAAAACTTAAAGAAGATGATTTATTATTAATTACAGCAGACCATGGTAATGATCCAGTACATCCTGGTACTGATCATACACGTGAATATGTACCGTTATTAGCATATAGCCCAAGCATGAAAGAAGGCGGACAAGAATTAGCACTTCGTCAAACATTTGCTGATATTGGTGCAACTGTAGCAGAAAACTTCGGTGTGAAAATGCCAGAATACGGAACAAGCTTCTTAAACGAGCTAAAGAAATAGGGGGATAAACAAATGAATCGTGAACTTATTACAAAATCAGCTTCATACTTAAAAGAGAAATTTCAAGAAACACCACAAGTAGGACTAATCCTTGGATCTGGACTAGGTGTATTAGCAGATGAAATCGAAAATGCGGTAACAGTGCCTTACAGCGAAATTCCTGAATTCCCAGTATCAACTGTAGAAGGACATGCAGGTCAACTAGTATTCGGTACACTTCAAGGTGTACCTGTAGTAGCAATGCAAGGACGTTTCCATTTCTACGAAGGATATGACATGCAAAAAGTAACATTTCCAGTTCGTGTTATGAAAGAACTAGGTGTAGAAACTGTTGTTGTAACGAACGCAGCTGGTGGTGTAAATACATCATTTGAACCAGGCGATCTTATGTTAATTTCAGACCACATTAACTTCATGGGTACGAATCCATTAATTGGACCAAATGATTCTGAAATGGGTGTACGTTTCCCTGATATGTCTACATCTTATACGACAGAACTTCGCGAAATGGCGAAACAAGTTGCAGCAGACTTAAACATTAAAGTACAAGAAGGTGTATATGTTGGAATGACAGGTCCTGTATATGAAACACCTGCTGAAATTCGTATGCTTCGTACACTTGGCGGAGATGCAGTTGGTATGTCAACAGTACCGGAAGTAATTGTAGCTCGTCATGCTGGTATGAAAGTACTTGGTATTTCTTGTATTTCAAATATGGCAGCTGGTATTTTAGATCAGCCACTTCACCATGATGAAGTAATTGAAACGACAGAACGTGTTAAAGCTAACTTCTTAGCATTAGTAAAAGCAATCGTAAAACAAATGAAGGGGTGACTTCACAATGAGAATGGTGGACCTAATTGCAAAAAAACGTGATGGACAAGCATTAACGACAGAAGAAATTAACTTTATTATTGAAGGATATACAAATGGTGATATTCCTGATTATCAAGTAAGTTCACTTGCAATGGCAATTTTCTTCCAAGATATGAATGATCAAGAACGTGCAGATTTAACGATGGCAATGGTAAATAGCGGTGATACAATTGATTTATCAGCCATCGAAGGGGTAAAAGTAGATAAGCATTCAACAGGTGGTGTTGGTGATACAACGACACTTGTATTAGGTCCACTAGTAGCTGCTTTAGGTGTACCAGTAGCGAAAATGTCTGGACGTGGTTTAGGACATACTGGTGGTACAATTGATAAATTAGAAGCAGTTCCAGGATTCCATGTGGAAATTGAAAATGATGAATTCATGCGTCTTGTAAATGAAAATAAAATTGCTGTTATCGGCCAAAGTGGAAACTTAACACCTGCTGATAAAAAGTTATATGCACTTCGTGATGTAACGGCAACAGTAAACTCAATTCCGCTTATTGCAAGCTCGATTATGAGTAAAAAAATTGCTGCTGGTGCAGATGCAATTGTTCTTGATGTAAAAACTGGAGCAGGAGCATTTATGAAAACGGATGAAGATGCAAAACGTTTAGCTGAAGCAATGGTACGCATCGGTAATAACGTTGGTCGTAATACGATGGCGGTTATTTCTGATATGAGTCAGCCGCTTGGTGAAGCAATTGGTAACGCATTAGAAGTACAAGAAGCAATTGATACATTACAAGGTAAAGGACCGAAAGATTTAGAAGAGTTATGTTTAACGCTTGGCAGTCAGATGGTGTACCTTGCTGGACAAGCTTCATCTTTAGAAGATGCGCGTGAAAAGTTAATTGAAGTAATGAACAATGGTAAAGCGCTAGAATCATTTAAAACGTTCTTATCAGCGCAAGGCGGCGATGCATCTGTTGTTGATGATCCTTCTAAATTGCCACAAGCACAATTTAAAATTGAAGTGGAAGCGAAAGAAGACGGTTACGTATCGGAAATCGTTGCAGATGAAATCGGAACAGCAGCAATGCTTTTAGGAGCAGGGCGTGCAACGAAAGAGTCTGAAATTGATTTAGCAGTTGGTCTAATGCTTCGCAAAAAAGTAGGCGATAGCGTGAAAAAAGGGGACTCTCTTGTTACAATTTACGCAAACCGCGAAAATGTTGAAGATGTAAAAGCGAAAATTTATGAGAACATGAAAATCGCTAAAGACCATGTAGATGCGCCGACACTAGTGCACGGCATCGTTACTAAATAATAAAGAAGAGCCAAGGAGTATTTCTCCTTGGCTTTTTTTACTATTTTTTGTTTATAATAATAATGGGTGAAATTATGATTAGAATTTGTGCAATAACGAAAAAAAATGAAGTTTTATATGATGTTTCGCTGGAAGACACGAAAAAAGAAAACATCGTATGGTATTGGCTTGATTTATATAAGCCGACGAAAGAGGAGTATACATATATTTTACAAGATCACTTCAAGTTCCATCCCCTTGCGATTGAAGATTGTGTAGAGTATGTACAGAGACCAAAGGTAGATTTTTATGATGGATATAACTTTTTAGTTCTCCATGCATTCGGAGAAGACGGATTAGAACCGCATGAAATCGATTTATTTGTTAGTGATCGATATATAGTCTCTTTCCACTTCTCTCATAATAATGCGATTGAAAGAGTATGGAAAACGCTCGGTGAGAAAAAACGTATTAAGAAGAGCCCTTTACATGTAGCACATACAATTATTGACCAAATTGTAGATGATTATTTCGCGCCTGTTTATTACATTGAAGACCATTTAAATGCAATTGATGATAATTTAACGGGTGAGACAGCAGGAAGTGTGCTAGAAGAGGTATTTGATATTCGTACAGATTTATCTAAACTAAGGCGTACGATTATTCCGATGCGTGATTTATTGTACCGCATTTTAAATTCAACTCGTTTTTACGGTATAAGCGATCATGAAATTTATTTTAAAGATATACATGATCATTTGCTTAAACTGACAGAGATGATTGAAGCAAGCCGTGAATTAACAGCAGATATTCGCGATAGTTACTTTTCACTGAATTCCCACCATATGAACAATATTATGAAAACATTAACTGTTTTCTCAACTATTTTCATGCCGTTAACATTTATTGCAGGGGTATACGGCATGAACTTTTCGCATATGCCAGAGCTTGGCGGGAAGTATAGTTACTTTATTTGTCTATTAATTATGGCGTTAATTGGTGGGGGCATGATGGCTTGGTTTTATAAAAAGGGTTGGTTTAAGTAAAAAAACACCGAGGTTTCCTCGGTGTTTTTTTACTAGCCAATAGCGTGTAATACGAACATGGCTAAGAATAAGCATGTAATGATATACATGGACGGTGCGACTTCTTTACGCTTTCCAATAGCAACTTTCAAGATAGGATAAGCAATAAATCCGAACGCAATGCCATCAGCGATACTATATGTGAGCGGAATCATAACGATAATTAAAAACGCTGGAAATCCTTCTGAAAAGTCGTTCAGAGGAATTTGTTGAATGCTTGTAATCATCAGGCCGCCAATAATAATTAAGATTGGTGCAATGGCACTATCAGGAATTAGTTTGACAAACGGAAGAGCAAACAGTGACGCGAAGAATAATAACCCTGTAACGATAGACGTCAGACCTGTTTTTCCGCCTGCAGTAATACCTGCGGCACTCTCTACTGTTGAAACGGTAGGGCTTGTGCCAAATAGACCACATGTCATTGCTGAAATTGCATTTGCTTGGTAAGCACGTGGGAATTTACGGTCATCTTCTAATAAACCGTGCAGTAGTCCCATGTTCTCAAAAATAAGCACCATGCTTAAGGAGAATGTTGCAATCCAAAATGGTAAGGAAGAAAGTTTCCCAAATGACATAGCTCCAAACACATCGCCGTAATTAGCGAATGAAAATGAACTATTTCCCACTTGACTCGTATCAACAAGGCCAAATAGCCATGCAATACCAGTTCCAATTGCAATCGTCCATAAAAAGTTTCCACGTACGTTACGCACAAATAGTACAAGTGCCACAATAAGAGTAAGTAGTGTTGCAAGAACGACAGGACTACTTAATTTCCCCATTGCAACAGCAGTATTAGGATGCGAAACGACTAAACCACCTTTTTGCAAGCCGATGAAAGCTAAAAACAACCCGATACCGACAGTGATCGCTTCCTTTAATGACTTTGGAATCGATACCGAAAGCACGCGAGCAATCGGTGTAAAAGCAGCAATTGCAAAAATAATACCGGCGATAAAAACAGCTGCTAATGCTTCTTGCCAAGCTAGACCGAGCGTGTGCACAGCAGTGTACGTGAAGAATGCATTTACACCCATACCTGGGACAAGAATAGCAGGTGCATTTGCCCAAAATGCCATAAGTAGACATCCGACAAATGAACTAAAAACAGTTGCTAAAATTCCAGCTTCAAGAGGAATGCCGGCATCTGATAAGATTGACGCATTTACAATCATAATATAAACGATCGTGAAAAATGACGTGACTCCAGCTAAAACTTCTTGTTTTGGTGATGTTTGGTGTAAGTCTAATTTAAATGTTCTTTCAAGTATTCCTTTCATGTTAAACCTTCTTTTTCATATCCCTCTCCCACCCGTGATATCTCTTTTGTAAGAGCTCACCGTCCTTTATTATATCAGAACATCATGTTTTTACAACAACGAAAATGATAACGTTTACTTATAAACGAAATTATTTATAAATACGTAAAAATGGCTCGTATGGTTGAAATAATTTCTAGTTCTCCAGATTGAATGGGCGGGGCTGCTTGTGCATGTAAAGTAGCATAGGATGCAACCTCCCGTGGCAATTGGGCAGATTCTTCAACGAGTGAGAGGGGAACGGGATTAATGTTTAAATTGTAGGTACTCGCAATAGCACGAGCTTTTTCTACTGCTTGGTGCAGAGCCTGAATGAGAGCTTGCTCATAATATTTATTTGGATGAGATATTCGAAAGCGTAACCCTTTTGCTACGTTTGCACCATTCGTCACGGCTATATCATATACTTCCCCTGCTTTTTGTACATTTAAAACGGTAATTTCATACAAATGCTCCACACGGTAGCCTTGTAGTAAGGCTTTATCATTTACATATTCGTATTGAGGGGTAATCGTATAAGAAATAGTTTCTATATCTTTATCGGCAATACCTAGCTGTTTGAGTGCATCAAGCAATTGTTTCGATTGCACTGCATTTTCTTCTTGCGCTTGTTTTACATTTTTACTATCTGTTCGAATGCCTAGTGTTAATATGACAACATTTGGTTTGGCTTTTATAATGCCTTCTCCTTGTACAGTAATAGTAGCTTCTTTACCAGTATTTGTCGTACGGATATTATGTAAATACGGATTCATTCCACTTTGCATTTATGTTCACCATCCTTTTTTACATGTATATGTGTGAACAAAAAAGAAAATCGTATGAAAAAAGTTACATAAATGAGAATGTTAAGGGAAGAAAGCATATACAACATAGGTATTTATAGATTATAATATGTATAAATATGATAAAAAAGGGACGAGGCTAGTGAACGAAAATAGAGAAACACTGATTTTAGATTTATCTGCATCATTTCGAAAGATGATACGTTTATTACAAAATGATATTAATACACGTTTTTCAGAGCATATGCCATATAATGAATTCTCTGTATTACGTGCGTTATTTTTAAAAAGTCCACAGATGGCTTCGCAAATTGCGAGTGAAGTAAACGTAACCTCCAGTCATATTACAGCTGTAACAGATCGTCTCGTGCGAAAAGGGTTTGTTGAAAGAAAGAGATCAAATTCAGACCGTCGTATCGTATACTTAGAAATTACAGAAAACGGACGAGAAGTAACTGAAAAACTTGAAGCTGTGCGTAAAGAATATTATAAAGAGAGATTTAAAGGTTGGAGCGACCAAGAGATAGAAATGGTTTTAGAACTATTTGGCCGCGTCTTATAATAAATGAGGATAGGAAGCAAGAGCTTTCCTATCCTTTTTCTTTTGAATAAAAATATTTTGAAACTCCGATACTTTAATTAAAAAGATCGGAGGAAAGATTATGAAATATATTGCGGCACTTACCGTTTTACTTGGAAGCTTTTTCTGCTTTAATACATTCATGTACGCCGATACCCCTATTCAAGTGGTGCAAAAAGAAGTGAAGTATATTGAAAATGATAATACTGTCTTGTATTCGAAATTATGGGTTCGTTCTATGCAAAATGCAGTATTATTTCATCATAGTGATAACATTCGTAATCAGGACACATTACGTAATGTAACAAGTTCATCGCTCGTTAAAGCGAAGCACTTACCATTTAAGAAAGCATCAATGTACATTCCAAGATTATCGCAATACGTATCAAAAGCAGGGAAAGAAAACATTCAAGTGTACTACATTGCGGTGCACTATAATGTGAAAAAAGAAAATGCATATCAGCTAAATGGCATGAACTATTTTCTGCAAGTATTTATGAAAGAGCGCGGGGAATGGAAAATTGCTGAAAGTGTAGTTGCTCCAACAGATCAAATTGTGCAAAATGGTGATGGGTTTGGGATGAAAGAAGAGATGGTGTATGGAGATAGGAGAGAGAATATAAAATAACCGCCTCTTAGTGAGGAGGTTATTTTATTTGAAATTCCAAGAGACCTTCAATCTCAATATTTTAGATAGAAGAAAATAGCTAATTATGCTTGTTCCGAACAAACCAACGTAAAAATTAAGCAACGAATGGGTCCCACCAATTATTAAACCGCCGCTAATTCCGATACAGAAAATAGCGCAGACCATAAATATCTTTTGAAGCTTTGGATATAGTAAGAAACTACCATTTCGCTCATTGACTGAACGAACATATAAATATATACCGAGTGGTAATAAAATAATGACATGTGCAATAGGTCCAATCAATGTTTTTACTGAAGGGATTTCTGTAAAGTTTGGTTCATTATGACGCACGCCATCATTATCGGTATAAGCATTTTGTGGATTATAATCAAATCTAATATGAAAATTTTCTGCTGGACCCGAAATGCGTATGTTTTCCATAATACGATGCATATTACCATTGTCCTCATGAAAGTCAGTATTCGAGTGAACAGCGATGACCGCTGAGATAAGGGATGGAAATAACAATGGAAACATGAATATAGCTGCAGTAAGGAGACCCTGCGAGAGAATATTCCCAGTAATTGTTCCTATACATAATGCAAGCGTATAAATAGCGATTAACACAATTAACATGTATAGAAAATAAGTATGAAATGGTGAAAATATTTGATATTTATTATGAAAAGTTGTTTTTTTCATAATGGCGAATAGTCCCCAGTTTAATACGATGATTGCTGCGATGTTGCAGATCCCAAACAACCACTTTGTTATATAGATGTGTGAACGTTTAAATGGCATAGACCATAGCAAGTCACTAGAGTTATTTTGTCTTTCCCAACCAATTAATGTACAAGCTAGAACGATAAGTATACCACCTAACAGTAGGACAGGGTCTATAAGTGTTAAATCAAAGTGGTAGTGATATACATAGTTCCACTTTTTATTGTCATTTAGAAAGTATAGCTGTTGAATAGAAGCCATATAGTATTTATATGATAAAGTATAGAAGCTAACGAACCAAAACAACCACACAACATATTTACTTTGTTGATATGTTCTTAGCCATAGTGCTTTTTGAAACATAGGCCCCCTCCTTTAAAAAACTTTATAATTTGTTAGACGTGATAGTACAACATAAGTAATGATTCCAGCGAGAAGCAAACTGATATAGTAGTTAAGTAAGAAATTAAATTGATTTATTTTATAGCCACCTAGTAATGCAAAGTAAATGGTTGTCCCCCATACCCATATTTTTAAATGTTTTTGGAAAATAAATATTTTTTGAGTGTTTTCATTTGGCGATCGTATATATAAATATGCGCCAAGTAGTAAATTAACTATTGTATAAAAAATAGGGACTAACATCGATTTAGCTGAATAATAGTGATAAGATGCTGGATCTCTTAAAGTAGTTGAGTCCTTTTCTTTTTTACGTAATTCAGGATCATAATCGTAATAAATCGTGAAATTATATATTGGTGCAACTATATTTGTTTTTTGATTGATTTCATGAAGTTGTTCATACAAGTTGTTATTTCTAGTATCTGTAGCGTGTAAATGGTTTATTGTAAAAGTGTACACTAATGGAATAAATGTAAGCCCCATTAGAAGCCACGGAATACAAAAAACGATTTGCGAAACAACGCTTCCAGTAAAAGTACCGATACATAATGCAGCTGTATATACTGCAACATAAGAGACAATTGCATAAAGAAAGTATCGATGAAATGGTCCAAATGATTGATAATCAAAATGAATAGTTGTTCTATAAATAACATACATAAGAATCCAATTTATAAGTAACGAGCTTACAATACAAAAGGAACCGAAAGCCCATTTAGATAAGAAGACATCTTTTCTTTTAAAAGGCATCGTCATAAGTAAAGTATTAGACTGGTTACTACGTTCCCATCCCATCAATAAACAAGCTAAAGCAATGATAAGAACAGTTAACGAAAAGCTATTACTTTCTCCTAACCCAAAAGAATAGGAATAATAGTACGTTCCCTTTTCTTGCAAATCGTGATATTCAGCAAGTTGTCGCTCGGCTGCTCTAAAGTATCCGAAAGATAAAAAATAAAGTGAACTAAAGAAAAATAGTAACACAGCATATTTCCCGCGCTTCCAATTCCACATCCACAACGCTTTATGAAACATACCCATCCTCCTCAAGTGTCGTAACGAAGACATCTTCAAGCGACATTGTTAATTCTTCAATGAGAATTGGTTGCTCTTTATAAAACTTCTCCAGTGTTGTAGCCACATTTCCCTCAATTAAGATTGTATATACTTTTCCTGTTTGATTTAATATTTTAATATTGCTTAAGTTTTCTAGTTTTTGAGGTAATGAACGTTCATAAGCTACTTGTATTTTTGCGAATCGTGATTTTGCATCGTCTAGTGACGTAATAGATGCTACGGTGTGCTCTTTTAATATAATGATTGTATCTGCAATTTGTTCTACTTCATTTAAATGATGAGTTGAGATGAAAATGGTGATTTCTTTTTCGGCAACTTCTCCAACGAGAAACTGTAAAATTTTCCTTTTCACGATAGGATCAAGTCCATTTGTCGGTTCATCTAAAATGATATATTCGGCCTTTGTAGAAACGGCTAAAATGATGGCGAGCAGTGCTTTCATTCCTTTTGAATAACTACGAATTCGTTTGTTTGGTAAGTTAAAGCGTTCTAACAGTTCATAGAAATACTGTTCATCAAATGCTGTATAAACGGCTTTATAAAACTTTACAATTTCTTTTATCGTATAGCCGTTCAGTATGTTAGTAGAATCTGGAACGTATACGATTTTTTGCTTTATTTCAGGACATTGATGAATGTTTGTATCTTCATATGTAACAGTCCCTGCATCAGGGTCTAAAATACCGACCATCGTTCGTAATAAAGTTGTTTTTCCCGCACCGTTTCTTCCGAGTAATCCGACGATACTACCTTTTTGTAATGTGAAAGAAACATCTTCTAAAATCGTTTGATTATCAATTGTTTTCTTCAAGCTTGTCACTTTCAGCATCTGCATTTCCTCCAATCTCTTTGTAGTATGAATCTATCCAATCATGAATTTTATCTTTCGTAATCCCGAGGTAAGAGGCTTCTAATAGTAATTGATGAAACTGCTTTTCAACCATAGCGATTTTCCTTTCGTCTAATGTTGGGGTAATCGATTGGGATACAAATGTTCCTTTTCCTCGTAATGTTTCAATAATCCCTTGTCGCTCTAATTCTTGATAAGCTTTGCTTACTGTATTTGGATTTATAACGAGTAAAGAAGCGAGCTCGCGTACAGAAGGGAGCTTATCACGTGGAGCTAACATGTTTTTTAATACGAGCTCTTTTATATTTTGAACAATTTGTTCCCATATCGGAGTGTTGCTTCTTGGATCAATTTGAATATGCAAGAGCAATGTCTCCTTCCTGATGAGTATTAAGTGTATTACTGTATGCAATACACTTAATACAATATAAGTAATGAATTTATTTGTCAACTGAAAATGATAGAAAAATATGGTATTAAAAATGAATAAATTGGAAAAAATAGGTCTGATATAGAATGGAGGGTTAGTCATGAAGCGAGTTTTTGGAATACTTGTTTGTTTCATGTTATTTCTTTCTGGTACTTCAGTTAGTTTTGCACAATCTGAGAAAACGAAGCAGGAGAAAACAGAAGAAACCACGCCGAAGTTAGCGGAACAAGCGTCGTCAGCAATCGTAATTGAGCAAGATACAGGTAAAGTTTTATTTGATAAAAATCCGAATGAAAAGTTACCACCTGCCAGTATGACGAAGATTATGACAATGCTATTAATTATGGAACAAGTTGAAAAAGGAAAACTAAAACTGACCGATAAAGTTAGAGCAAGTGAACACGCAGCTTCAATGGGTGGATCACAAATCTTTTTAGAACCTGGGGAAGAGATGACCGTAAATGAAATGCTAAAGGGCATTGCCATTGCATCTGGAAATGATGCATCTGTTGCAGTAGCTGAGCATATCGCTGGTTCAGAAGAAGGATTCGTAAATATGATGAACAAAAAAGCGAAAGATTTAGGACTGAAAAATACACATTTTCAAAACCCAACAGGTCTCCCGGCCAAAGATCATTATTCTACAGCAAATGATATGGCTATAATGGCGAGAGAATTGATGAAGTATCCACTTATTCGCAAATACACAGGTAAATATGAAGACTATTTACGTGAAGATACGGATAAGAAGTTTTGGCTCGTTAATACGAATAAGTTAGTACGTTTTTATCCTGGAGTAGATGGTGTGAAAACGGGCTTTACGACAGAAGCAAAATATTGTTTAACTGCATCAGCTGAAAAGAATGGAATGCGTGTCATTTCAGTTGTTATGGGAGCACCTACATCAAAAGAGCGGAACAATCAAGTAACGAAGCTTCTTGATTATGCATTTGGACAATATATGACAAAGAAATTGTATACACGTGGTGAAAAAATTAAGACTGTACAAGTAGGAAAAGGGAAAAAAGAAAAAGTAGATTTAGTTGCGTCAGATAACGTATCTCTTCTTATGAAGAAGGGCGAAAATATGGACAAAGTAAAACAAGAAGTAATCGCTGAAAAGAAAGTGAAGGCACCGATTAAAAAAGGTGACGCGCTTGGCACACTTGTCATTAAAAAAGATAAAGATGTTTTATTAAAACAAACTATTGTAGCAAAAGAAGATGTTGCTGCAGCGAGCTGGTGGGAGTTATTTAAAAGAAGTTTTGGGATGTTTTCAACATCAAAATAGCGGCAAAAATTTTGCCGCTTTTCTGTTCGTATGTACGGGAATAATTGCTGAACGGTTTCACATTATGACGAAATAGTTCTTCTTTTGTCAGTAGGAAGGATTCTTATTTTATATCACGAAAATCTTATGTTAATGAGTAAAGTTTGAGCATAAGGAGGAAATCGTGTGAGTCTTTCCATGCATTTAGAAGTAAAACGTGACGTCTTATGTGTGAGGCTGGAGGGTGAATTAGATCATCATACTGCTGAAGAGTTGCGAACGAAAGTAACAGATATGATTGAGACACATGGTGTTCATCATATTGTTTTGAGCCTGGAGAACTTATCATTTATGGATAGTTCCGGTTTAGGTGTTATATTAGGCCGATATAAACATGTAAAGGGATTAGGTGGAGAGATGGTTGTTTGTGCAATTTCACCGCCTGTTAAACGTTTATTTGAAATGTCAGGCCTATTCAAAATTGTTCGTTTAGAAGAAAGTGAAGCGCACGCGCTCGCGACGTTGGGGGTGGCATAAATGAGAAATGAAATGAACCTTCAATTTTCAGCGTTAAGTCAGAATGAATCATTCGCTCGCGTTACAGTAGCTGCTTTTATTGCACAATTAGACCCGACGATGGAAGAATTAACAGAGATTAAAACAGTTGTGTCAGAAGCGGTTACAAATGCAATTATTCATGGGTATGAAGGAAATGCAGAAGGTGTTGTTTATATTTCAGTGATTTTGGAAGAAGCAATGGTGAAACTCACGATTCGAGATGAAGGGATTGGTATCTTTAACTTAGATGAAGCAAGACAACCCCTTTTTACAACTAAACCTGAATTAGAGCGTTCCGGAATGGGATTTACTATCATGGAAAATTTTATGGATGAAGTAGAAGTTATTTCAAACGAATCTTTCGGGACAACAATCCATTTGACAAAGTACTTATCAAATAGTAACGCTCTATGCAATTAAGGAGAATAGCCAATGGACATAGAGGTCAGAAAAGAGAAGAAGAAACCTCAGTTAAAGGACCACGAGCTAAAAGCGTTAATTCAAAAAAGTCAAGATGGAGATCAACAAGCGAGAGATACAATCGTTCAAAGTAATATGCGTCTCGTATGGTCGGTTGTGCAACGGTTTCTTAATCGAGGATACGAACCAGACGATTTATTTCAAATTGGATGTATTGGGCTCTTAAAATCGGTAGATAAATTTGATTTATCTTTCGACGTGAAATTTTCAACATATGCAGTTCCAATGATTATTGGTGAAATACAACGATTTTTACGTGACGATGGATCAGTGAAAGTAAGCAGATCCCTAAAAGAAACAGGAAACAAAATTCGAAAGATGAGGGACGAGCTTTCGAAAGAGTTCGGAAGGGCTCCAACGATTAATGAAGTAGCGGAGGCTCTGGAACTAACACCAGAAGAAGTTGTTCTGGCGCAAGAAGCGAGTCGTGCTCCTTCATCAATACATGAAACTGTGTATGAAAATGATGGAGATCCAATTACTATTTTAGATCAAATTGCAGATCAATCGGAAACGAAATGGTTTGATAAAATTGCTTTAAAAGAAGCAATTAGAGAATTGGATGAACGAGAACGTCTAATTGTGTATTTGCGCTACTATAAAGACCAAACCCAATCAGAAGTAGCGGAGCGCATAGGCATTTCGCAAGTACAAGTTTCCAGACTGGAAAAGAAAATATTGAAACAGATGAAAGATCGAATAGATGAATAGCTATCTATTCGATTTTTTTTATTGTCATGAAAAGGGGGGGATTCCAACTATTGTTAAATAATTTACAGAATTTATTGATAATTTAGTTAATTTAAAATATAATCCAAGTATGAACTTGTCACAAAGGAGGAAGGAAACATGGAAACGAGGCAACAATGGGGAACGAGGGCTGGATTTATTTTCGCAGCGGTCGGCTCTGCCGTTGGATTAGGAAACATATGGCGTTTTCCTTATACAGCGTATGAAAACGGAGGAGGCGCATTCTTTTTACCGTACTTATTCGCATTATTAACAACTGGTATTTCATTATTAGCATTCGAGTTTGCTCTTGGGCATCGTCATCGTGGTTCGGCACCACTTACATTCTTCCGTATTCATCCACGTGCTGAATTTATTGGATGGTGGCAAATGTGTGTAACATTTATCGTTTCAACATATTATGCAGTAATTATTGCTTGGTCTATTTCCTATACATATTTTGCAATTACTGGTGCATGGGGGAAAGACACGGAATCATTTTTATTTAAAGAATATTTACAGGTTGCAGATAAGCCAGGACAGTTTGGGGGGCTTGTGCCGGAAGTATTAATTCCGTTAGCTCTCGTTTGGATTATTGTGCTTGGTGTTGCATTTAAAGGAGTTAAAAAAGGAATCGAAGTTGTTAACCGTATTTTCATTCCTTTACTAGTTGTTATGTTTCTTATTATCGTTGTTCGTGCAGTCACGATGGAAGGTGCGATGCAAGGATTAGATGCATTCTTTAAACCAGATTGGAGCCGTATTTTTGATGGAAAGGTATGGCTTGCTGCTTACGGTCAAATTTTCTTTAGTTTATCTTTAGCATTCGGAATTATGATTACGTACTCTAGTTATTTACCGAAAAACTCAGATACAACAAATAATGCTTTTATTACTGGATTTGCAAATTCAGGATTTGAATTATTAGCAGGTATTGGGGTCTTTGCAGCGCTTGGATTTATGGCGAATAACATGGGGGTACCGGTTGATAAAGTAGCTAGTGCTGGTGTGGGACTTGCGTTCGTAGTATTCCCGCAAATTATTAATGAACTACCGATGTCATCGTTATTTGGAGTATTATTTTTCTTATCTTTAACCGTTGCTGGAATTACATCACTCATTTCACTTGCGGAAGTATGCTTTGCTGCTGTATCTGAAAAATTCAGCTTGAGTCGTCCAAAGACGATTGGAATTATGGGAACACTTCTCGTGTTAGTTTCTCTTGTTTTTGCAACGCGTGGTGGACTTATGTTCTTAGACGTTGTTGATTATTTCGCTAACAATTTTGGGCTAATTACAATTGCACTAGCTGAAGTAGTTGCAATAGGTCTTATATTGCGCCGTTTACCAGTCTATCAAAATCATGCAAACTTTGTATCGGATATTAAGTTAGGGACGTTTTGGAGAGTGAGTTTACTCGTTATTACTCCACTTATGTTAGGGTATATGTTAATTGATGGCACAATCCAAAATATTAAAAAGAACTACGGAGATTATCCAACGGAGTTTGTTGTAACGTATGGTTGGTCAATTGCAGCAGCATTTCTTATAGTTGCACTAGTCATTAGTCTGAAGAAATGGAATGCACAAATACATTCAGACTCTGTCCAGCTTGAAAAAGAATGGAAGGATCGAGGTGTTTCATGATGAGCGGATCAGCGATTATGATGATGGTTATAGGTATGGTAGTCATTTGGGGAGGGCTCGCATTAAGCATTGCAAATTTATTTAAGAAAAAGGCTTAGCAGAAAAACATCTGTACCAAAACGGTACAGATGTTTTTTTATGAAAAAATTGTATTAGAAAAAATTCCAATAACCATACTACAACTACGAGGAAGAGTGAAGGGGTGAATGAAAATTGGAACAAACGATTTATATTAAAATGCGCAATCGATTAAAAGTGTCTCCTACGTATGAAGTAAAACTGAGCGATGTTGCTCAACTTGCTGGAGATTCTTTGGTAGTTGAGTCGTTACAAAATGAGATAATTTACAAAATAACAGCGCATGATAAAACACATGTTGTAATTGATGTTATGAAAGTGATTGAGATTGTTCAACAAAAAGCGGCTCACTTACAAATTAATTTACTTGGTTCTGGACAAACTCTTGTTGAAATTATATATGAAAAAAAGAAAGTGCATCCGGTTTTCTTCGGACTTGTATGGTTGTTACTTTTCATTGGAGCAGCACTTGCAATTATTTATTTTCATGAAGATGTAAGTATGCAACAAGTACACCAACGGTTATATTACATGATTACAGGAGAATTTAAGGCGCAACCACTTTTATTTCAAATTCCTTATTCATTAGGTCTTGGAGTAGGTATGGTTTTATTTTTTAATCATGTATTTCAAAAGCGAATTAATGAAGAGCCGAGCCCTTTGGAAGTTGAGATGTTTCAATATCAACAGTCGCTTGATCAATATGTAATTGTTCATGAAAACAAGGATAATATGAAACAGCTTACCGATGATTGAGTCTGGATTCGTGATTTTAATTGGTTTAGCTGGAGGGATTGCTGTAGGCAGCGGATATGTTGCGTTTTTAGCTGTACTTGGTATAATCCCTCGTTTAGCTCAATTAACGAGAAGTGGAAAGCATATTCAATATTTTGAGTGGGCTGTCATTGCGGGCACTTTAACTGGGGCTTGGTGTAGTTTAAAGAATATTACATTTCAAACGTCGCAATATTGGCTCGTAATATTAGGGTTATTTTGTGGCACATTCATTGGAATGCTAGCTGCGGCGTTAACGGAAGTGTTAAACGTTTTACCTATTTTAGCGAAACGAGTCGGGGTAGAGGGGAAAATTGTTGTTTTACTCGTTGCTCTTGTACTGGGAAAAGTAATAGGCTCATTGTTTCACTGGATTTATTTCGTAAAGTAGGAGGCAATATATATATGGCAGGGCGAAAACTGAAAGATGATTACATAAATAAAGTGAAAGAGTACCATCCAAAACCGAACTATTTAATAAATTGTGTGAAGGCATTTCTTGTTGGGGGATTCATTTGTACCGTCGGAGAAGTATTGATGAAATTTTATATACATTACTTTCACTTTAGTGAGCAAGAGGCAGGAAACCCTACAGTTGCAACTCTCGTTTTACTATCAGCGATTTTAACAGGATGTGGTGTTTATGATAAAATCGGGCAGTTTTCTGGAGCGGGATCAGCAGTACCAGTTACTGGATTTGCGAATTCTATGGCAAGTGCTGCGCTAGAACATAGGAGTGAAGGGATTGTTCTAGGCATCGCTTCAAACATGTTTAAGCTTGCAGGAAGCGTCATTGTGTTTGGGGTCGTCGGTGCTTACATTATCGGATTAATAAGATATACATTTCAAATTTTAATGTCTTAAAGGAGGGATAGGTATGAGATTGACAGGAAAACAAACGTGGGTATTTCAAAATGATATCTTCGTGAATGCAACTGGTACCGCTGTCGGTCCGAAAGAAGCTGAAGGCCCTCTTGGAAAGGATTTTGATATTTCATATTCAGACTTACATTGTGGAGAGGAAAACTGGGAACTTGCTGAACGAAGGTTAATGTCAGACTCAATTCAACAAGCATTGCAAAAAGGAAATATAAAACCATCACAAATTGATTTCTTTTTAGCAGGTGATTTATTAAACCAAACAGTGACGGCAAATTATGTTGCTCGAGATTGTGGTATTCCTTTTTTAGGGATGTTCAGTGCTTGTGCGACGTCAATGGAAACTTTGGCGGTTGGATCAGCATTTATAGATGGTGGATTTGCGAATCGTGTCTTAGCGACAGTAAGTAGTCATAATGCAACGGCTGAAAGACAATTTCGTAATCCAACAGAGTACGGAGGACAAAAGCCTGGGACAGCAAACTCGACTGTTACCGGAGCAGGATCCATATTAATTAGCAATGAAGAAAGCGCAATTAAAATAACAGCAGCAACAATCGGAACAGTACAAGATTTAGGAATTGCTAATCCTTTAGATATGGGATCGGCAATGGCACCAGCTGCTGCTCATACAATTCAACAGCATTTTGAAGATTTAAGAAGAAGTGCCGCTGATTATGACCTTATTGTTACGGGTGATTTATCAGCTGTGGGGACACCAATTGCGAAACAACTTTTACTTGAGGAAGGGTATGATCTTGGGCATATTTACAACGATTGTGGATTAATGATTTACAATTCAAATCAAGAAGAAGTGTTTGCAGGTGGTAGTGGTTGTGCTTGTTCAGCTATTGTAACATACGGTCATTTATTGCGTGAAATGCAAAAAGGGAACTTACAACGAATTTTTGTCGTGGCAACTGGAGCTTTATTAAGCCCGATGATGATGCAGCAGAAGGAAACGATTCCAACGATTGCGCATGGTGTTGTGTTTGAAAGAGTTAAAGGAGAGTGAATTGTGGATTTTATATATGCATTTCTTGTAGGAGGAGCTATTTGTGTCATTGGACAAGTGTTGCTAGATTTTGCAAAGTTAACACCGGCACATTTAATGGCAACTTTTGTAGTCGCCGGAGCTATTTTAGACGGATTCGGATTGTATGATAGGCTTATAAAATTTGCAGGTGCTGGGGCAACGGTCCCTATTACAAGTTTTGGGCATTCACTATTGCACGGGGCAATGCATGCGGCAGAAAAACATGGATATTTAGGGATTGGAATCGGTATGTTTAGCTTAACGTCTGCGGGGATTTCAGCGGCGATATTGTTTTCGTTTTTTGTTGCACTTATATGTAAACCGAAAGGATAAATCAAATGAGACGAAGGGTTGTTTTGGTCACAGATGGAGATGAATATGCAAAGCGGACAATTGAGCTTTTAACAAAGGAATTTGGGGGAAGGTGTATTTCAGCATCGCAAAGTAATCCGACCAAATTGACAGGGAAGAAAGTTGTTGAGCTTATTATGCAGACGCCATATGACCCTGTATTTGTCATGTTTGATGACAGCGGATTTATAGGAGAAGGGTCTGGTGAAAAGGCGTTAAAGTATGTTGCAACACATAAACAAGTTGATGTACTGGGTATTTTAGCAGTAGCGTCGAATACACATCATTGGGAATGGGCGCGTGTAGATGTAAGTGTAGATAGAAATGGGAATTTGACAGAATACGGCGTTGATAAATTTGGACTTCCAGATGGTGAAATTGGCAGAATTAGCGGAGATACAATTTATTGTTTGGATGACTTGAATGTTCCTGTCATTGTTGGTGTCGGTGATATTGGTAAGATGTGTGGAAATGATGAATGGGAGAGAGGGTCACCTATTACTAGAAAAGCGATTCAATTAATTTTGGAAAGGAGTGGATTTTATGACGAAACCTAAAAAAATGAGTATCCCGATTTCATCTTTTTTAAGTGATAATGAAAATTACTTAAAGCAAACAGTGGGATTGGGTGTCACATACGATGTTGGTATTCGTAAATTTCAAATTTTAAATAAAGAAATTGGTGTGTTATTTGTAAATGGACTTTGTGATACGAATTATATTATCCCTATTTTAGAAGAAGCAGTGGATACAAATGAAATAAGGGATGTAGAAGAAGATACAGTAAAGCTTTTAGAAAATCGTTTAATTCACCAACAAGTAAGTAAAGTAAAAACGATGGATGATGTAATGCTCCAAGTATTATCAGGACTTATTGTTATATTTGTAGAAGGTGAAACGGAAGCGTTCGCAATAGATGTTCGTAGTTATCCGGGTCGGACACCGACAGAACCAGATACAGAAAAAGTAGTACGTGGTGCAAGAGATGGATTTGTTGAAAATATCGTTGTAAATACAGCGTTAATTCGCAGAAGGATACGCGACCCACGTCTTCGAAATGAAATGATTCGAGTAGGGGATAGATCGCAAACGGATATTTGTATTACATATGTACAAGATGTTGCAAATCCGGATTTAGTGAAGATTATAAAACAAGAATTAAATAGCATTGAAGTAGATGGGATTACGATGGCGGATAAAACGGTAGAAGAATTTGTAGTCAAACAAGGTTATAATCCATTCCCGCTTATTCGATACACAGAAAGACCAGATGTAGCAGCAAATCATCTGTTAGAAGGACATGTGTTAGTACTTGTTGATACATCACCAAGTGCCATGATCACTCCAACAACATATTTCCACCATTTACAGCATGCAGAAGAGTTTAGACAAAATCCAGCTGTAGGCACATTTTTACGTTGGGTACGTTTTTTAGGTGTTATATTTTCGCTGTTCTTGTTGCCGTTTTGGTTAGTTTTTGTATTTGATCCAACTCTTTTACCTGAAAATCTTGCTTTCATTGGACCAAATAAGATGACGCATTTACCGATTTTATTACAAATTTTGATGGCGGAAATCGGACTTGAATTTTTAAGGATGGCTGCCATTCATACGCCGACATCATTGTCGTCGGCAGCAGGATTAATTTCAGCTATATTAATTGGTCAAATTGCAATTGATGTAGGTTTGTTTGTGCCAGAAGTTATTTTATACGTAGCAGTTTCTATGATCGGTGCATATGCTACGCCGAGTTATGAACTAGGGCTTGGGAATAAGATAGGGAAATTGTTTGTAATTATTTTAACAGGCATATTTCATGAGATGGGATTTGTAATCGGAATGACGATACTGATTCTATTCTTAACATCTATAAAAAGCTTACAAACACCGTATTTATGGCCGTTTTTACCGTTTGATTGGGGCGCGTTAACGAAAATTTTACTCCGTCCAACTATGTCTAGTTTAAAAGTACGTCCTAGTATTGTACGACCTCAAAATGTAAGAAGACAAAAATAAACGGGATTATGCTCCCGTTTATTTTTTTATCCCGTTATTTGTGGGCAGTAAGGCTCCCACCTCAAAATTTGGCGGATGCGAGGATGTTAGGTGGGAGACAACTGCCCGTAAAAGCCCGATTGGTGAGTGCTAATAATCAGCGGGGGATGAACAAAACCCCCGCTGATTAAAGTTTCACTTTATCAAAAATTTATTATTTTTTAACAAAAACCCAACATTTTTTGTGTACACTTAGAGTAGATATTGTGTATGAGAGGGGAAGAGGACATGATTAAATTATTTGTAAGTGATTTAGATGACACGCTCGTTTACAATGTGAATGATATGCAAAAAGAAGATGAACGTGCACTTTGTTGGCTGGCTGAAAAAGGGACAAATATTTGTTTTGCCTCTGGCCGCTTTACTCACCGAATTGATGAAGTCGTAAAAAGGTTTTCATTCCCGTATTATACAACTGGTTTAAATGGGGCGACAATGATACTACCAAACGGAAAAATATTTCATGAATCAAGTTTTGAAAATAGAGTTGCCCAGGAAATATATCGATATATACATAACAAGGGACTAGCAGATATTGTTTGTGCAAATGAGCAGCGATATACAAAAAGAAAGAATGAAAATCATCATACTTTTGAAGAGTATATGGGAGTGCATATCGCTGAAATTGAAGCCTTAGAAGAGGAATTTGGGAAAACTGTACATCCAGCAAAATTATTTGTTTTTGGTGAAGAAGAAAAAATTGTAGCATTAGATCAAGAGTTGCGAGATACATTTCATAGCGAAGCGGAAGTTTTTATATCGGGTAAGCGCTATGTTGATATTATGCCAAGAGGTGTAAGTAAAGGAAGCGCTCTGAAGCGATTAATGGAACATTTGCAAATTGAAGCAAATGAAGTTGCGTGTATTGGAGATTCTTTCAATGATATTTCTATGTTTGAAGTAACCCCGCATTCCTTCACCCTTCATCATGCTCATCCGTATGTGAAGGAGAAAGCAAATCATGTTGTTCGTTCTGTTGAAGAAGCTGTTATGAAATTACCGTTGCTTGTATAAAAAAAGAAGCTCGTCACTGACGAGCTTCTTTTTTACTTGAATAAAGATTTAACGAAATCAATGATACTAGAGAAGAAATCTTTAACTTTATCTAGGAAACTTTGCCCTTCTTCAGATCCTAAAAAGGCAGAGACATGTTCTTTTGCTTTATTTAATTGACTACCAACTTGATTCCAATCGATATTAAGATTTTTCATTTTATCAAATAACGCTACTAAGTTATCTAACTGTTCATCTGTCAATGTAATGCCGAGTTGATCAGCGATTTTTTTAATTAATGAACGTAAATCTTCAGTTGTTTTTGGCTGTTCTTTTGCAATTTCCTCTTTAATTTTTGCAACAAGTTGAACTGCTTTTTCTTCACCGATTTTATCACCAAGCTGGGCTGTTTGTACCATTTCTTCATTGGCTACTTTTTTTACTTCCTCAGGAATTGTTTTGTTCGAGGTTGTTTCATAGGCCTTCATTAAACCTGTTAAAGCAGCAGTTCCTGAAACTTTAAATGGTGCAGTAATTTGAATCTCTGCATCTTTCACACCCGCTGTAATAAGTGCGTTTGTGTACATTGCATCTGTTATCGAATTAATGTTTTTTGAACGTACAATGAGACCAGATCCTGGTTTTGTGTATGTAATCATAGAAGAGGAAATTGCTCTCGTACCAATTTGCGCTTTTGGTACAATTCCTTCTAGAAATTTATGTTCTTCTGCATTAGACACAGTAATGATTGTAGCATCTTTTGGCGCTTTCATTTCTTTTAACAGATCTTGTTTTTGTTGTTCAGATAAGTTCTCTCCTAGTGTGACAATTGATTCTCCCTCAATGATGTCTGCAAATGAAGCTGTTGGTATCATAAATACGGCTACAGCTAATAGCAGAGCTAGTAATTTCGTTTTCACGAAAAATCGCTCCCTTTCTCTTTCTAAAATTTTCGGGCAACACAGTTATTATAGTATATATTTCTTATTTGTCACCTAGCTTTTTCCACATTTCAAAAAAGAAGTATGTAGATTGTCGGATTCTTTTTGTTTCTAGTCATGAATGTGGTAATATAGTGCTGAGATAATTGAAAGGAGACATATACGTATGAAAACTTTAGGATACATATTAATGGAAAATGGTGAAAAAATCGAATTAGAATTTTTCCCAGAAGAGGCACCAAAAACAGTAGAAAACTTTAAAAAATTAGCAGAGCAAGGATTTTATGATGGTGTGACATTCCACCGCGTTATTCCTGGCTTCGTAAGCCAAGGTGGAGACCCAACAGGCACAGGAGCAGGTGGCCCAGGTTACTCTATCCCATGTGAAACTGATGGAAATCCTCATAGACATCTTGTTGGCTCACTTTCTATGGCACATGCTGGCCGTAACACAGGTGGTAGCCAATTCTTTGTTGTTCATGAGCCACAGCCGCATTTAGATGGCGTACATACTGTATTCGGTAAAGCAACAAGCGGTATTGAAACAGTATTAAACATGCGTCAAGGCGATGTAATGAAAGAAGTTAAAGTTTGGGAAGAATAAGTTACAAGAAAAAGAGAGCGATTATGCTCTCTTTTTTTATTTCGTATGAACAATAATTGGTATATATCTCGAAATATATGATGTAAATAGGACGGCTACTAACGTTAAAATATATTGTTCATGAGAACATAATTTTAACAAAATACATAGAATGGAGTACCAATTATATGCTTCAATAAATGGATTTCTCTTAACATATTGTTTTTAATAGAACTATTTCGTTCAAAAGTGATTAATAATTAAAATGTGATGAGCAGGGGGATTCTCCTTTTAGTTTCTATACAGTATTGTCTCTTTTCTGAGCGGTATAATAGAAAAAAATAGCGTGGAAACATATATTTGACTTTCTTCTTAACGCTTTGTATGATTATCAAGTTGTTTCAGCCTCTTCTCACTCTGTTAAAAATATTGTAGAATGAATGTGATATGAAAAGAGTGACTGAGGGGATAAATAGTTTGTAACTTTTGTAAGAAGGGATAAGGGTTATGTTAATTCGTTTTAAAAAAAGTTATGAAAAAATTGCAATGGGGCTTCTTTCATTTATGCCAACTGAAAAAGATGTGAAAACATTACAATTGACAATGAAAGAGTATGAGGCGAAAGAGGATTGGCAATTGTATTTGTGGAAACAAAATGAAGATTTTGTTGGGATAATGGGGATTATAAAAAAAGAAGATCAGGTATTGGAAATTCAGCATTTGAGCGTGAATCCGTCTCACCGTCATATGGGTATTGGGACGAAGATGGTTCAAGAGCTTAAGAGTAAATTCCTTGAGTTTACAATTTGCGGAAATGAGCAAACAGCAAGTTTTTGCAAAAAGTGTAAAGAGTTTGAACAAAATATACATTCATAAAAGCAGGGATAAGTAGTTTATTATCTCTGCTTTCTTTTTTGTAGTTGTTCGTGTCGTTCAGAAATAACTTCTGTTCGATCACGCAATGTGTGCTTATTTATGATGTATTCACCAGGAATAACGTTCGCATCTTTCCAAGAGAGGTTTTGTTTCGTACATAACTGTATGCATTGTTTTTCTAACGATACGTCTAATAATGGTAAAAAGAACGGGGCGAAATTTTCCTTTTTGTGGATAGATTGTAATCTTTCATTTAATAAGAATGTAAGTTGTTTATGATCTATTCCGAATTGATGTAATTGCGCGCTGTTCTTTTCTAAAATTGTTATTGCGCTTTTTATCATCTTCTCTGCACCATTCCAATTGGATCGTCTATGATGGTATAAGGAAACAGCAATTTGAATGAGACCGACTAAGTAATTGTCACGTTCTCCTCTAGGCTTTAATTTCCAATACTCTTCTAGTATTTCATGACATTCAAAATAATCATAGTCTCCGTGAAAATGAATTAAAAATTGTATGTACTCGGTAGGATACATTTTTTTCGCTCCTGTCTAACGGTTATATGTACAGTGTATCATAGAAATATTAACAATAAGCGACTAGGGAAATATCCCTAGTCGCTTTATTGCTTCATATTAGCAGAAGCAAGCTGCTCCTACAATGATTAGTAAAATGAACAGTACAACAAGTAATGCGAATCCACCGCTAAAACCGCAATCAACGTGACCCATAGTTTTTTGACCTCCTACATTGTTCTTACTACATTGTTATCATATGAAGCGGTGGGCATTATGACATGGGCATAGGTCTATTTTTAATTAAATTTCTTAAAAAGGTTGGATAGAACATGAGTATGCTCTATACTTATGTTGTTATAGAAAAAATGTGGTGGGATGCTTTGTGCAGTATAATTTTAAAGTAGAGGCTTTTGAAGGGCCTTTAGATCTATTGTTACACTTAATACATCGTTACGAAATTGATATATATAATATTCCTGTAGCGGAAATTACAGAGCAATATCTATCTTATGTCCATACGATGAAAGAACTACAATTAGATGTTGCCAGTGAGTATTTAGTAATGGCTGCAACGTTATTACAAATTAAAAGTAAAATGTTGTTACCGAAACAAGAAGATGTACCTGATAACGGTGAAGACTTTATAGATGACCCTCGTCAAGAATTGATGGAGAGGTTAATTGAATATAAGAAATATAAGCAAGTTGCTACTGAGTTAAAAGAAAGAGAACAAGAAAGAGCACAGCTATATACACGTCCGCCAATTGATTTTACATCATTTCAACAAGAAGAGGAGACAAGTTTACCTCTTGATGTTACGTTATATGATATGTTAGCGGCATTTCAAAAGCTAATGCGTCGTAAAAAAGCAAAGAAACCCGTAACAACGCGAATTACTCGCCAAGAAATACCAATTGAACAGCGAATGACTGATATTCTACAACAGTTAGAAGTAAAAGGCGGTCGTCAAAGCTTTTATGATTTGTTTGCTGATGAAGAACGTGAAATAATGGTTGTAACATTTTTAGCGGTTCTTGAGCTGATGAAAAATCAACAAATCATAATTGAGCAAGAACATAATTTTGATGAAATTTTCGTATCAAGCTCTAGTAAATCCGTATAGAGCCAGCATATGAAGATGGGGTAGAAATATTTTATCTCATGTTAGGTTTTAATGTATCGTTTGGAACGAGAGAAGAAATATTGAACCGAACGCATTTACTGTGATTCGGTTTTTTTATGTGTATTTTTATAGAAAAATAGGAGGAAGGAGTTCGTAAAATGGATAGAAAAGAACAAAAAGCGATTATTGAAGGGCTTTTATTTGTTGCAGGTGACGAAGGGATTTATCCGGAACAGATAGCTAAAGTTCTGGAAGTTGAAGTGGAAGAAGTAATAAATAGTATAGAGGAAATGCAAAAAGAATGTGAAGGATCGAATCGCGGTTTGCAAATTGTACAATATGCAAAAGTGTATCGTTTTGCAACAAAGAAAGAACATGCGTCATACTATCAAAAATTAATAGATACCCCAACAACGGCTTCACTGTCTCAAGCAGCTCTTGAAACGTTGGCAATCGTTGCGTACCGTCAACCGATTACAAGGACAGAAATGGAAGAGATTCGGGGAGTGAAAACAGACAAGGCATTACAAACGTTAGTTTCACACTTACTTATAAAAGAAATGGGAAGAGCAGAAGGGCCGGGGCGTCCTATCTTATACGGAACGACGAAAGAGTTTTTAGATACATTTGGATTGAAAACGCTAGATGATTTACCACCTCTTTCGGAAGAAAATGAACAAATGAATGAAGCAGATTTATTCTTCGGTTCTTTACAGGAATTATCAAAATAAAAGCTTAGCATTTTGCTAAGCTTTTTTTGTATATCAATTACAGAGCGTGCCATACTAAATGAAAAAAGGAGACGAGTTATGAGAGGTGTACGGAATATTCTATTGTTGGTTTCTGTTTTATTATGTTTTACGTTAAACAGCGCATCGGCTAAAAGATATATGATGTCTATTCATACTGCGTCTTCTATACATATGCAGCGGCAACATTTTGGTAAAATGAAAGTGAGTTTTTTAAAAGTTGGACAAGGTGATGCGACACTTATTACATTGCCAAATGGTCAAACGATGTTAATAGATGGGGGTCCTTATGAAGCGGGAGAGGTCATTATTCAAAAACTAATTGAAAAAAGAATTAATCATTTAGATGTGATTGTAAGTACTCATCCTGATATGGACCATATAGGAGGACTTATTCCAATTGTAGAGCAAATGCCAGTTTCCCTCGTATTAGATAGCGGGAAAACATATAGTTCATTTACTTATCATACGTATCGAAATAATATTAAAAAAAGGGGCATTCCTTTCATTTCAGTGAAGGAAGGACAATACATACCGCTAGATCCACATGTTTCTATACAAGTATTGAACAATGGGAAATCGAAAGACGAGAATAACGAGTCTTCAATTGTATTAAAGATTCGATATGGTAAAGCGGACTTTTTATTAATGGGTGATGCTGATATACGGACAGAAAATGAAATATTAAAGCAATTTGATGTACATGCAGATATATTAAAAGTAGGGCATCATGGCTCGTATACTTCAACGAGTGAAACATTCTTAAAAAAAGTAGACCCACAATTCGCTATTCTTTCGTACGGGAGTAGAAATCCATATGGACATCCTCATCAAAGTGTTGTAAGACGATTAAAACAGCGTGGTATAATGATATACGGAACAAACAAGCATACAGTAGAAATAGAAACAGACGGTGAACATATTACTATGGGGTCGAGCGGTCTTATGCCATTACTTAAGTAATTAATTATATAAGAAGGTATTTTCCATTTTGGAAAAAATGAATAACATATATTATAATGAAAAAGAAATAAATTTCCTTTTTTCTGCTGAATGAAGAGGAAATTTCATTAGAATGTATAGACAACTACTCGTGTGTATATTAAGATGGAATTAGGCGAATAAGGTAATAATAACAAGTAGGTATTTCATGGGAAAGGATCGATGAAAATGAAAACGCAAGTTGTCATCAATGCCAAAATTTATACAGGTAAAGAAGTAGTGGAAAACGGATTTATTCGTTACGCAGAAACAATTAAAGAAATTGGTTTGATGGCTCAATATGTATCACAAGAAAATGAAACTGTGTTAGATGCGGCAGGAAAGATTGTGATTCCAGGTATGATTGATGTTCATATTCATGGTGGATACGATATTGATGCGATGGATGCAAATAGCGATGGATTAGTAACTCTTGGTAAAGAAATGTTAAAAGAAGGAGTTACAACTTACTTCCCAACAACAATGACACAAGCTCCAGAAGCAATTGAAGCGGCGCTAAGTGCTGCGAAGGAAGCGAAAGATAAGGGAGCACATTTCGAATATATTCACTTAGAAGGACCATATGTTTCAAAAAAACGTGCGGGTGCACAACCACTTGAACATATTGTTCCTGCGAGTATCGAGCAATTTAAACAATGGCAGGAAGCAAGCGGTAATCTAATTAAATTAGTAACATATGCACCGGAAGAAGAAGGTGCGTTAGAGTTTGAACGGTATCTTGCTGAAACAGGTGTTGTTGGCACAATGGGGCATACAGATGCGATTGATGCACAACTGAAAAATAGAAAAATTACACATGCAACACATTTATACAATCAAATGCGTGGATTACATCACCGTGAACCAGGAGTTGTTGGTCATGTGTTATTAAATCCAGATGTAATGGTTGAAGTAATTACAGATGGTATTCACATTCACCCTGATATGGTGAAATTAGCATATAAATTAAAAGGACCGAAAAAAGTAAGTGTCATTACAGATGCAATGCGTGCAAAAGGTCTTGAAGATGGATTATATGAGCTTGGCGGACAGCCAGTGCATGTAAAAGATGGCAGTGCCCGATTAGAAGATGGAACGTTAGCTGGTAGTATTTTGAAAATGGATCAAGCTTTCCGAAATGTAATTGAATTTACAGGATGTTCAATCGAGGATGCAGTACTCATGACATCGGTTAACCAAGCAGAAGAGTTTGGATTAAATAATAAAGGTGCGTTAGCGGCAGGTAAAGATGCAGACTTTGTTGTTATGACTGAAGAATTACATGTATATGATACGGTTCGTTTAGGAATTCATATGAAGGAAGGGAAGTAATTAGATGAACATTCTTGTTGTAAAAACTCCAGAAGAATTAGCAGAAGCAGGTTTCAAGTTAATTGAAGAAGTTGTAAAATTAAAAGAAAATCCAACATTAGGAATGGCTACAGGAAGCTCTCCATTAGGTATTTATGCAGAAATGCGAAAAAATAAACTTGATACAAGTCATACAACCACTGTAAACTTAGATGAGTACGTAAATTTACCACACGAAGATAAAAACAGCTATCACTATTTCATGCAAGAACAGTTGTTTGATCATCTTCCATTTAAACAAACTTATGTACCAAACGGGATGGCAAGTGATTTAGAGGAAGAGTGCAAGCGTTATGAAGGCATTCTAGCAGCTAACCCAGTTGACTTACAGATTCTTGGAATCGGTGAAAACGGTCACATCGGATTTAATGAGCCAGGAACACCATTTAATTCTCCAACTAACATTGTGGAATTAACAGAATCTACACGCCAAGCAAATCTTCGCTTCTTTGAAAATGAAGAAGATGTGCCGACTCATGCGATTACAATGGGAATTGGAAGCATTATGAAAGCGAAACAAATTCTACTTGTTGCTATGGGATCTAAAAAGGCAGAAGCTATTAAAGAATTATTGCAAGGTGAATATAGTGAGGCGTGTCCTGCTACAGTTTTACAACGTCATCCGAATGTAACCGTAATCGCAGATCCAGAAGCTCTATCTTTATGCAGTGAGGCGATTGCTGATGAACATCGACAAGTATTCACCATTTCCGATCTATTATCAGATTCAAGAGTGGGTGAAACAGCTAATTGAGGACGGCGAATGGAAGCCGGGAGATAAAATTCCATCTGAGAATGAACTTTGTGATAAGTTCGAAGTGAGTCGTATGACAATCAGACAGGCAATTAATAACTTAGTGGAACAAGGGTATTTATATCGGAAGCGTGGAATTGGAACGTTCGTCCAACTTCCGAAAGTGGAGCAAAAGTTGCAAGGGATGACGGGATTCACAGAAGACATGATTTCTCGTGGTATGAAACCGAGCAGCCAGTTATTAAGTTTCCGCCTAGTTCCAGCTACTGCTAAAATAGCAGACCGGCTAAGAATACAAGAGGGAGAATCGGTTTATGAGGTGAGGCGTACTCGCTTAGCTGATGACGAACCGATTGCATTTGAGACGACATATTTGTCGCCAACTCTTGTGAAAGATATTAACGAAGAAATATTGCAACAATCTTTATATGAACATTTAGAGAAAAAACTGGGCTTTAAGCTAGTTCGCGCTACTCAGTCAATTGAGGCTTCAATTGCAACGGATAACGAAGCTGAACATCTGCATATTCCTAAAAAGGCGCCTGTACTTGTAATGCGTCAATGGTCTTATTCAGAAGGTGAGTTACCGTTAGAGTATGTGAAATGTATTTATCGTGGTGACCGTTATAAGTTTATTACGAACATCGCACGTAACAAGTAATATATTTCAGTTTGTGAAGTACAGTGAACTTTGATGTTTTCAACATGTAAAGAAATAAAAATACGACTCATCCTTATAAGGAGTGAGTCGTATTTTTATTATGAGCAATTACGTGGTTAACTGCATCTTTAACCGTATTTACTACATAGTGAGCGTGCTCTTTTACTGCGTCATCTGCTTGAGACATAGCAAAACTGTGAGGAGTTAAAGAGAACATTGGAATATCATTATAAGAATCCCCTATGCAAGCAATTTCCTCTGGTTGTATTTGAAATTCTTTTAATAAAATAGAAATAGCAGAACCTTTACTAATATTAGGTGGCATTACATCTAAACATTGTTCTGCTGAAATGAAGGTGCTAACTTTTCCGTGAAATTTTTCATCAATTTTTTTCTGGAGGAGTTGTAAGCTTTCCTTCGTTCCACCGACAGAAATTTTATTTGGAAAAATTGTATCATCAATTTTCTGTAATAGATTAGGTTCTTCAACAGAAGTCATCGTTACTTGTTGTTCAAGTTCATGAATAAACGGTGTTTTTTCTTCAATGTAGTAGTTATGTTCATCACTTACATAACGGAAATAAGGGTCTTCATTTGTCATAGCTAACAAATCTGGAAGAATGCTGGAATCGAAAGTTGCAGATAATAGCTGCTTATTTTCATGTGTATATACAAAAACACCATTTACACTAATGCGATGGAAATTTGTATTAACCGCTCTCATTAAGTCTGCAATTTCATTATCAAGTCTTCCAGAAGCGAAACAAAGAATTACATTTTGTTCAGCTAAGCTGCGTAAAGCGATAACATCTTGTTCGGCAATAAAACCTCCGTGTTGCATCATCGTTCCATCAATATCACTTACAAACATTTTAATCATGTTGCAATCTCCTTTCTATGTACAGTTGCCCTTACATTATACGCATCATATACAAACATGTCTAAAAAATGAATTTTTATTAAATGGTAGATGTTTTACATTGACGACAAAGAAGAATATTCTGTAACATAAAAGTAGGCTATTTAAGTACGAGGGTGGTGTTATATGAGTAATTATCTAGAAATTAAAAAAGTTTTAAATAATAATGTCATCATTGCTAGCCATCCTGAACACGAGGAAGTAGTAGTGATTGGTAAAGGAATTGGATTTGGGAAAAAGGCTGAAGATGTGTTGGAGCAAGAACAAATTGAGAAAATGTTTGTTTTAAAAAATGAACGTGATCGTGAACAATACAAACTTTTAGTACCACATGTGAGTGAAAAGCTAATTGAATTGATGAATGATATTATGTTCTACATTCAAGAAAAGGCAAAATCGCCATTAAATGAACATATTCACATTGCTTTAACAGATCATATTTCTTTTGCAATTAAAAGGCTGAAACAAGGACTTACAATAGATAATCCTTTTTTAGTTGAAACGAAAATGCTATATCCAGAGGAATATGAAATCGCTGAAGGTGTTGTAGATCTTTTAAATTCTCGTTTGCAAATTACATTGCCAGAAGGGGAAGTTGGCTTTATCGCACTTCACATTTACAGCTCGCTTACAAACTCTGATTTATCTTCTGTTAATCAAAATTCTCGTCTTATTGCACAACTTGTGTCTTTAATTGAGACAAGCCTACAAATTACATTAGACCAAGAAAGCATTCATTATTTACGCCTTATTCGCCATTTACAATATGCTATTGAGCGGGTGAAAAAAGGAGAAAAAGTAGAAGAAGCACAGAGTTTTGCTGATTTATTAAAGTTGGAATATCCAGTTTGTTATAATTTGGCGTGGAAACTAGTCAAAGTAATGCAGAAAGAATTGCAACTTCCTGTATATGAAGCGGAGAGTATTTATTTAACGATGCATTTACAACGATTAGTGAAAGCAGAACATGTGTAAAAAGACATATATTTTTGTCTAAAATGAAAACGTTAAAAAAAATGATTGAATCGCTTACAATAGTTATGTATAATAACTATTGCAAAGTTATACAAAATTCGACAAACACATTAAGGTAAGTAACGAAAACGTTTGCCTTAATTATAGTGAACTTATACGTAATCCTATTTTTGACACGTGTTACTGATTCGATCAGGCATGAGTGGAGAAAAGTTGGGAATGTAAGCTAAATAAAGGGACATACTACCCTTTGTATAGCTATCGTTCTATCTTTTTTTCCTCATGCCTTTTTGGCGTTTGTCGAAAAGTATCAATATAGATAAGAGAGGAAGGGTTTCCATGTTTAAGAAGATCTTTGGTGTTCTTCAAAAAGTCGGAAAAGCGCTTATGCTTCCAGTAGCGATTTTACCGGCAGCAGGTATTTTACTTGGATTTGGTAATGCATTTCAAAATCCACAGCTAACAAATGTTATTCCTGCTTTAAAAGCAGATTGGTTCGTAATGGTTGCAAAAATTATGGAACAATCGGGTGATATTATTTTCGCTAACCTTGCATTATTATTCGCAGTTGGGGTAGCGATCGGTTTAGCTGGTGGAGACGGAGTAGCTGGTTTAGCAGCATTCGTCGGCTACTTAATTATGAACAAAACGATGAGTGTGTTCTTAGAAGTAGATAAGCTAGTGAAAGTAACAAGTTCTGGAACAGATCCAGTGAAAATTGGATTTGCAGATCCAGCATATGCAAACGTATTAGGAATTCCAACACTACAAACAGGAGTATTTGGTGGTATTATCGTCGGGATAGTAGCTGCATATTGCTACAATAAATACTTCAACATTGAATTACCATCATACTTAGGTTTCTTTGCAGGTAAGCGTTTCGTACCGATCGCAACTGCAACATTCTCTTTAGTAGTAGGTATTATCATGTGCTTCGTTTGGCCATACATTCAAGGTGGCTTAAATACGTTCTCACATCAAATGATTGATGCAAATAGAACGTTAGCAGCATTTATATTCGGTTTAATTGAACGTTCATTAATTCCATTTGGATTACATCATATTTTCTATTCACCGTTCTGGTTCGAATTCGGTCAGTATACAAATGCAGCTGGCGAATTAATCCGCGGTGACCAAAAAATCTTTATGGCACAGTTAAAAGATGGTGTAGAATTAACAGCAGGTACATTTACAACTGGTAAGTATCCGTTCATGATGTTCGGTCTTCCAGCTGCCGCTTTAGCAATGTACCATGAAGCACGTCCAGAAAATAAAAAATTAGCAGCAGGTATTTTAGGATCTGCTGCATTAACATCTTTCTTAACAGGTATTACAGAACCACTTGAATTTTCATTCTTATTCGTAGCACCAGTATTATTCGGAATTCACGCAGTATTCGCTGGTCTATCATTTATGACAATGCAAATTTTAGGTGTTAAAATTGGTATGACATTCTCTGGTGGTTTAATCGACTTTATCTTATTCGGTGTACTACCTGGCCGTACAGCATGGTGGTGGGTAATTATTGTTGGTCTTGTACTAGCAGTGATTTACTACTTCGGATTCCGCTTTGCAATTCGTAAATGGGATCTAAAAACACCTGGTCGTGAAGTAGCAAATGCTAATGACGGCGCAGGAAAAACAGAAGCAGGTGAACTTCCACGTGAAGTATTAGTAGCACTTGGTGGTAAAGAAAACATCGCTTCTTTAGATGCTTGTATTACTCGTTTACGTGTACAAGTTAACGAACAAAAGAATGTAAATAAAGACCGCTTAAAAGAGCTTGGAGCAGCTGGTGTACTTGAAGTTGGAAATAACATTCAAGCTATTTTCGGACCGAAATCTGACACATTAAAATCACAAATTCATGATATTATGTCAGGTCGTACACCTCATGTTGAAAAAGAAGAGCCTGTAAAAGTGGAAGAAACTCCTCAACAAGTTGATGAAAATGAAACAATCGTTTCACCAATTGAAGGGAAAATCTTACCGATTACAGAAGTACCTGACCAAGTATTCTCAGGGAAAATGATGGGAGATGGATTTGCGATTGAGCCAACAGAAGGAACAGTAGTTTCTCCAGTTAATGGTGAGATTGTAAATGTATTCCCTACAAAACATGCGATTGGTATTCAGTCTGAAGGCGGAAAAGAAATTTTAATTCACTTTGGTATTGATACTGTAAAATTAAATGGTGAAGGCTTTGAAGCGCTTGTAGCACAAGGTGATAAAGTGAAACAAGGACAACCATTATTAAAAGTAGATCTTGCATTTGTAAAAGAAAATGCACCATCTATTATTACACCAATCGTCTTTACGAATTTACAACAAGGGCAACAAGTCGAATTGAAAAAAGATGGAAATGTTAAAAAGGGCGAAAACGCTATTATTGACATTCAATAGGAATTTGACGCAAAATGTTTATAATTATAATAGGCGATGTGGTTGACCGAACATCGCCTATTATATACAATAGATGATGTAGTACTCACGTCTATACAACTAAAAAAATACGTAATTTAAAGGAGATAAATTATCATGGAAAAAATCTTTAAAGTAACTAGCGATTCAGGAATTCATGCTCGTCCAGCAACTCTACTTGTAAACACTGCAAGCAAATTTGGTTCTGACATTAACTTAGAGTATAACGGAAAAAACGTTAACTTAAAATCAATCATGGGTGTTATGTCTTTAGGAATTCAACAAGGCGCGGAAATTAAGATCACTGCAAATGGTGATGATGCAGCTCAAGCACTAGCAGCTATCGAAGAAACTATGAAAAACGAAGGATTAGGAGAATAATGACTCTTAATATCCAAGGGATCGCTGCATCAAGTGGGATTGCTATTGCAAAGGCTTTCAGACTTGAGAATCCTGAATTTAACATTGAAAAGAAATCAATTACGAACGAAGCTGCTGAAATTGCACGCTTAGACGCTGCGCTTGAGAAAGCAAAATCTGAACTAGAAGCTATTAAGGATCACGCTTTTGCTGAGCTAGGTGCTGATAAAGCTGCTATCTTTGAAGCACATTTATTAGTATTAAATGATCCAGAATTAGTAAATCCAGTAAAAGATAAAGTAAATAGCGAAAAAGTAAATGCTGAATTTGCAATGGATGAAGTTGCATCAATGTTTATTTCTATGTTTGAAAACATGGATAACGAATATATGAAAGAACGTGCTGCGGATATTCGCGACGTAACAAAACGCGTTCTTGCACATTTACTAGGCATTAACTTCTCAAATCCTGGTACAATTTCTGAAGAAGTAATCATCATTGCTGAAGATTTAACACCATCTGATACAGCTCAGTTAAACCGTAAGTATGCAAAAGGTTTCACAACTGATATCGGTGGACGTACATCTCACTCTGCAATTATGGCTCGTTCTATGGAAATTCCAGCTGTTGTTGGTACGAAAGTTGTTATGGAGAAAATCCAAAACGGCGATATCGTAATCATTGACGGTTTAGATGGAGAAGTAATTGTAAATCCATCAGAAGAAACTCTTCGTTCGTTTGAAGAAAAGAAAGCGAAATTTGAAGAGCAAAAAGCTGTATGGGCAAAATTAAAAGACCAAGCTACTGTAACAAGCGATGGACATCACGTTGAGCTTGTTGCTAATATCGGAACACCAAATGATGTACAAGGTATTATCGATAATGGCGGAGAAGGCGTTGGTTTATACCGTACAGAATTCTTATACATGGGCCGTGACAATCTTCCAACAGAAGAAGAGCAGTTCGATGCGTATAAAGCAGTTCTTGAAGGTGTAAAAGAAGGTCAACCTGTCGTTGTTCGTACACTTGACATCGGTGGAGATAAAGAGCTTCCATACTTACATTTACCAAAAGAAATGAACCCATTCTTAGGATACCGTGCAATTCGCCTATGTCTTGATGAGCAAGATGTGTTCCGTACACAACTTCGTGCATTACTTCGTGCTAGCGTATACGGTAACTTAAAAATTATGTTCCCAATGATTGCAACTCTTGATGAGTTCCGTCAAGCGAAAGCGATTTTATTAGAAGAGAAAGCAAAACTTGTAGAAGCGGGTACAACTGTTTCTGATTCTATTGAAGTTGGTATGATGGTTGAAATCCCAGCTTCAGCAGTATTAGCAGATCAATTCGCAAAAGAAGTTGATTTCTTCTCTATCGGAACAAATGACTTAATCCAATACACAATGGCTGCGGACCGTATGAACGAACAAGTAGCTTACTTATACCAACCATATAACCCATCTATTTTACGTCTTGTAAAAATGGTTATCGATGCTGCTCATAAAGAAGGCAAATGGGCTGGTATGTGTGGTGAGATGGCGGGAGATTCACTTGCTATCCCATTATTATTAGGATTAGGCTTAGATGAGTTCAGTATGAGTGCAACATCTATCCTTCCTGCAAGAACACAACTAAGCAAGTTGTCAAAAGCAGAAATGGAAACATTAGCAGAAAAAGCATTAATGATGTCAACTGCTGAAGAAGTTGTTGAGTTAGTTAAAAGTATATAATAGTAAAAAAACCTGAGTCGATTTGAAATCGGTCTCAGGTTTTTTCTAGGAGAAAAGCAAATCTTATTTTCTTACTATAGAGGATAAGGAACAGAATTAGATAGCGATTGCAACGATATCAGTTGGGCATACACGTAAAATACCAGTAAAAGTATTTTGATTTTGATTGTTCTTATCGTCTTTATTGTTATCTTTGTTATCGTTATTACGAGCTAAAGCAGAGAAAAGAGCAACGCCGTTAGCGAAACCTTCAAAAATTACATTGTTGAATGTTCCGTTACCTCTAATGCTTAAAAGAGAAAGCTCTGTTCCAACTGAAATGCTAGCAAGTACGTTACATACAGCAGTTCGTTGTGGTCTAACTTCTTCTTTCTCTTTCTCGCGATGGTCGCGATGGTCACACTCTCTTTCACGATGATGACAGTCTCTAAAGTTATCACAGCATCCAAATGATCCAAACATAATCCTCATCACCCCCTTCACACTTATAATCTATGTAAGTTCGGCAGTCGGTGACTGGACAGAGAATGAAATTTTTACTAGGGGATTTTCTCATTTTAAATGACTAGCTGGGTGTTTATTACGGAATGATGTTTAAAATAGGGGAAATATCACAAAAAAATGTAAAGACCACCGAAATGAAATAAATTAGGTAGCCATTACACTTTTTTGCTTTTATATAAAACGATGATATATACAGGAAGAGCTAGGAGTAGCGGTGCAATGGATCGTGCAGTATGTTTTTCTGCTTCTAATTGGAACACTTCTTCTTTTGGGAATTGTAACACTGATATGTTTGCAGCATCGCCAATAAAATATAGCAGTAGTACAGTTACTATGTAACTTAAAAGTGCGATAAAGCTTCCGTATGAACTCAATGAAAATCCCTCTCTTGTTATCTATTTGTTATCATTGTATCACAATTGTAACAAAAATACACGGTTATCTTTCGGTGGTTTAACAAATTTCGACACAAAACGCCATATTTGTTTATGGGGATAGCATGAAAATTACGATTTTTCTATGTATAGATGTCGAATAATACATTGTAATATTACGGATGTGTAACAGAATATAAAAAAACGAAGGTAATGAAATTACCTTCGTTTTTTTATTATTTCGCCCATTCACTCACTTGTTCTACGCTCATGCGTGGTGCAGGGTGACCTTTTAAAGTGGATTCACCAATTGTAATAAGCATAATTGGTACGTAACGAGATGAAACATTAAATTCTTCCATTAGTGCCTGTGGGTTGAAGCCACCAATAGCGCAAGTATCCCAACCAGTTGCTTTAGCAGCAAGCATAAGTTGCATTGCTGCTAAAGCAGCATTTGAAAAGGCAGCATCTCGTGGGTATTGCTCACGAGTATATGCAGATTCAATGTTTTTAGCTAAGCGCTCTTTTGCTTCTTCTTTCATAAATCCTTGTTCAACAATTGGACCGTAAACAGGTTCAACATTTTTATATGCTTCTAAATCACCTAAAATAGCGACTACGGCAGAAGCATCAAGAATTTGTTGTTGGTTATAAGCAATTGGATGTAATCGTTTTTGTACGTTTTCGCCTTGGAAAACAAGGAATTTCCAGTGTTGCAAGTTCCAAGCAGAAGGTGCTTGTGCAGCGGCTTTTAAAATTTCATGTAATTCTGTAGATGAAATTTCTTTTTCAGGGTTGAATGCACGTGTAGATGTGCGTTCATATAAAACGTTAAAAAAGTCATTGTTTGTCATTATATATCCTCCAAATTACATATCAACTTAATATGAAATAAATGTAATATATTCTACTTACATTTTGTAAGTTATTGAATTTAAGGATATAATAACTTTATTTTAATTGTCAAGTTTTAAGTGACGAGATGGGGCATTCATACAAACGATACAATTCCTATAATCATACACTAAAAAAGGAATTTCTAGAGTAGATAAGCGAAGATAACATTCTCAATTAGCTTGTTAATATGCATTCCTCACTAATCGGATTTTTTTGAGAACTATTTTTTATAAAATGATTACGAGGAATTCAGTAGAACAAGATATATGAAGTGAGTGAAGACTAGTGATGAACATACTACATTTTTTATTAGAGAATACTGTTTTCCAAAATGTATTACAAGATCTTCAGTTGAATGTCCTTTATATAGAAGATGGATGTACACATCAACAAACGATAGAAAACGTCCATCCAAAATGTATGTTTATAGCAAATAGTTTTGAAGAAGGAGAAATGTTGTTTCATAGAACTAGACCGCATATTGTAATTATGTATGTAACAGATTTTGCTCAAATAAAATATATAAAGAATATATATAATTCACAGAGCACATTCATTATCATTTGGGATCAACAGATAAACAATGAGTTTGCAGATTTACTACTGTTAGGAATACGTAATATTGTTATAGCACCAGTAACCCCACAAGTAGTATTGGAGGAAGTGAATAAGAGTTTATATCAGCTTTCTTTAGTGCGACAAGTAAGTTTGCAGCAGGAATTACTTCAAACGATGTTTGATTTTCAAAATGATTTATTATTTATAGTAGAAGATGATGAGATTGTTGATTGTAATACAAATTTTTTAGAGTTTTTCGGATATGATAATTTAATTACCTATCGTGAACAACATCTAGTGTTTGCAGAACATCTTATAAGAGAGACTGGATATTATTCGACGACTCACGATGTAACATGGCTGGATGATACTTTATCAAATGGAAGAAGAATTAAGATGCACAATTATGAAGGGGAAGCTTCTACCTTTTTATTACGTGCGACACCATTACCAGAAGACTTATCGCGATTTATAGTAAAATGCACAGAGATTACAGAATTAGATGAAATCTATCAAGAGCAAGAAAGACTGGCTATGATAGATTCATTGACAGAAATATATAATCGTTTGAAATTCCAACAAATATTGGAGACAGAGTGGGAGAATGTAACACGTAATGATAAAAAAATAGCACTTATTTTGTTTGATATAGATAACTTTAAATCAGTAAATGACACATATGGTCATGATTTTGGCGATTTAGCATTAGTACAACTTGCAGATCTTATGAAATCTAAAGTTGAACATCAACATATATTTGCAAGGTGGGGAGGAGAAGAATTTATAATATTAGTGACAGATACGGTAGAAAAAGAAGCGTTTCAAGTTGCGGAATCGTTACGATTTTTCATTGAAACAAAGCAGTTCTCTGGAATTTCGAAATTAACAGCGAGTTTTGGAGTTGCGTTATATGAGCAAGGAATTACTAAAGAGGAATTAATGCAAAGAGCGGATATTGCATTATATGAAGCAAAAAAAAATGGGAAAAATCAAGTATGTATATATAGAAAGGAAAAAATGTGATTTTTCGCAACAAATTGTTGCGATTTTTTTTTATTGCCTGATAATAGAATATGGGGGACCATTCTTCACGAAGTAATTATGGAGGAACAATATGAAAAAAAAAATAATGATTATGGCTTCACTGTCTGTTGTAGTTTGCAGCGGAGTATACTATTTTCTCTATAGTCCCGATCTAAAGGAACAAGCAGTATTAACAACAAAGGTAACTCCCGCTATTGAGTCAGAGGTACAGGATAATATAGAAGAAGTACAAAAAATTGATTATGCTAGTATATCTCAAAAGTTAGATCAATATTTAGTAGGAAAGCAATTTAATGGGACAGTTTTGGTGACAGATAAAGAGCATGTTATATTGAATAAAGGATATGGATATGCTGATGTTCAAAATAAAATAGAAAATACGCCTCAAACAAAATATCGTATCGGTTCTATTACGAAAACAGTTGTTGCTACGTCCATTTTACAGTTGCAAGAACAAGGGAAGTTAAATATTCAAGAGAATGTAAATAAATACATTCCTTCATTTCCAGCAGATAAAAACATTACGTTATATCACTTATTAACGCATACATCTGGTTTACCGGAAAATGGGAAAGGAAAGGTTAATGTAGCTTCACGTATAAATTTAATAAATTGGATTGGAAGTCAAAAGTTAGATTTTCCACCAGGGACAGGTTGGAAGTATACGGATTATAATTATATGGTGCTCGCTTATATTATAGAAAATATAACGAAAAAGCCTTTAGGAGATTATATAAAAGAAAATATATTTACAAAGGCAGAGATGCATGAATCAGGTATGGGAAATATGGTACCTGGAGATGAAAATTTCACGAAGGGTTATGTGAAGAAAGATCAAGAACTTGTACCAGCGCAAAAATTAGGAATGGACTGGTTATATGGATCTGGTGAGATGTATACGACAGTAGGGGATATGAAAAAATTAGATGAAGCGATTATAAATGGAAAGCTTCTTTCTGAACAAAGTATACAAGCGATGTTTACACCTTCAGCAGAACGGAAATATGCATTTAGTTTTTATATATATCCGGACTATTTTCATAATCATGGTGTATTATCTGGTTGGAATACGTTTAATAATTTCAATAAAGAAAAAGGAACGTTTGTTATTTTATTCTCAAATGTGAAGAATGGTTTGGATGATGATTTTAATAAGGAATTTCGAAAGATGGTAAATGATTTATTAGAACAAAGGGGATGAGAAGATGGAAAATAAAAATTTATCAATAGGTTTCATTGGTATAGGTGTGATGGGAAAAAGTATGGTTAACCATTTAATGCAAAGTGGTTATAAAGTATATGTGTATAATAGAACGAAAGAAAAAGCGGATTCTTTAGTACAGGAGGGTGCGATTTGGTGTGATACACCGAAAGTGTTAGTAAAGCAAGTTGATGTTGTAATGACTATGGTTGGATATCCACATGATGTAGAAGAAGTGTATTTTGGGATAGATGGGATTTTGGAGAATGCAAATGAAGGCACGATCGCAATTGATTTCACAACATCTACACCAACATTGGCAAAACGTATTAATGAAGCTGGTAAAAGTAAGAATATATATACGTTAGATGCGCCTGTATCTGGAGGAGACGTCGGTGCGAAAGAAGCAAGACTCGCAATTATGGTCGGTGGAGAGAACGAAATATATGATAAATGTTTACCGTTATTTGAAAAACTAGGAACAAATATTCAGCTGCAAGGACCAGCAGGGAGTGGACAACATACAAAAATGTGTAATCAAATTGCAATTGCTTCCAACATGATTGGAGTATGTGAAGCTGTTGCTTATGCGAAAAAGGCTGGACTAGATCCAGATAAAGTATTAGAGAGTATTTCAACAGGAGCAGCAGGTAGCTGGTCATTAAGTAATTTAGCTCCTCGAATGTTAAAGGGAGATTTTGAACCTGGTTTTTATGTAAAGCATTTTATGAAAGATATGAAGATTGCTTTAGATGAAGCTGAAAAACTACAATTACCAGTACCGGGTTTAACCTTAGCGAAGGAATTGTATGAAGAACTAATCGTAGCTGGAGAAGAGAATAGCGGAACGCAAGTGTTATACAAAAAATACATAGGGGGTAAGTGAGATGGATCTCCAAAAGTTTGATGAGATGATTGATGCTGTGCAGCAATCAACTTGTGTACAGATTAATGATAAGCAAAAAGAAGCTTTTAAACAAAAATACGATTTTGAGCCAAGTTTCGAATATGGACGAGATGAGAAAGGGCATTATGTTATCCGAACTTCGAAAAAGATGTTAGAGGAAATGGATTTTTATTTGGCATTGAAATATGATCGAGATGGAATTGCCCTTTATATGCATGCTGAGATTGAAGGGACATGTCACGTGTCCGTTAGCTATAGTGAAGATGCACTTCATTTGCAAGAATTGTTTCAATTTCTAGAAGAAAATAAATAAAAAGTCCTCATCTGAGGACTTTTTATTTATTTAGGCAGGCATAATATTTAAGTTGGATAATTTATAGGCTGGAAGCGCGGCGGCAGCGTTCAATTGGGAATGGAATAACTTGTGCAATGTGATTAGGACCAAACTGTTTTGCGCGAGCATGGCGTAGTATATAAAATGCGCACAGGATAGAAACAGGAATAGCACCGTACAAACCGAAAAATAAAGCGCTTACACAAGATGCTGCAAAACCTAAAACACCAACTTCTAATTCTTCCATAATAGCTCCTAAAATGACAGGAATAGCTCCACATGAAACTCCTAGTATAAGTGCGATAAGTAAACTCATGATTATCCCCCTCTGCTTGCAATATTCTTTTCCTTCTTATTAGTTGTAGTATATCATACGTAAAACAGAATTTTCAGAAAAAATTCAAAAAAAGTTCGATAAATGTTCAAAAAGTATTCCGAAATGTACTTGATAAAATGGAAGTGTGATTTGAATAAACGAAAGGGACAAATTATTTTAGTGAATAAAAAATCAGGCTTACTTCAATGTTATGAAATAAGCCTGTTCCATAGGAGGATGTATATATGTAGAGTGAATAAAAGATTGGAAAAGGGGTTCCAATCTTTTATTCAACTAGCTACCTTAATAAATTGGAACCCAACCTTCTGTTGTAACAAAAATACGAATAGCTACAACTTGGCGATCATCTTGTAAGGTAAAATAATGTCTTGCATTTTCAGGTACAGATATAAGATCACCAGGCTCAAGTTCAACGTCAAAGAATCGACCATCTTTTCCTTTAATAGCGAAGATGCCATGACCGCTGACAATAAAGCGAACTTCATCGTCAGTATGATGGTGTTCTTTTTGGAAATTAATTAATAACTCATCAAGGTTAGGTGTGCTACTAGAAAGTGAAATCACATCATATGCTTTATAACCTCGGCGCTCTGAAACATCAGCGATTTCTTTTGAAAACACCGCTAATATTTCAGCTTTGTTTTCATCTGTTAATGAATAATTTTCATTTAAATGAGTAGGAAGTTTAGAAATATTCCATTTCTCATTTAAAACGCCTTCTTCTTGTAGAAATTTTGATACTTCCACCTCATTTTCAATGCGAGTATTTACTTCATGAATACGAATTTGCGCCATTAGAAACGCCTCCTTGAATTGATAATAGTTTTATATGAAATTGGAATAAAAACTCATAAGCTTCTAATCTTTTCTTTGCATCAAAGCTATCTCGGCCCCATACGGTAATACCATGATTACGGATTAATACTGCTCCCGAATCTCCTTGTATATGTTTTCGTAAGTCCTCTCCAAGTGTTGGGATATGAGCATGGTTTTCAATAATAGGAATGTGAATCGTTGCACCTTCTTCCCAAATATCAAGAGCTTTAATAATTTCTTGATTTTGAAGGGTGACTGCATCACCATACAAATTTGTGATGACATTGTTATCAGTTGTATGAACATGAAGTACGCATCCGGCATTCGTATTGTTATAAATATGTGTATGCAATATTGTTTCTGCTGAAGGGCGTAATTCAGTCTCTAATACGGGAACCCCTAGATGATCTACTAATAGAAAATCATCTGGAGTAGTTTTTGTTTTATCTTTACCGCTTGCTGTAATAAGAAAAGTAAGTGGCTCATGACTAACTTTTATAGAAATATTACCACTTGTTGCTGGAAACCAATTTCGTATTGTTAACTCTTTTTTAATCTCGCTTAAGTCATACCATTGACGAAAAAGTTGTTTCATAATTTCACCTCCAACAAATGTTTTAATTCAGCTTGAACATCGTGAAATGTTTCAAACGGTGTATAAGCAATACGATTTTCTTCACATTTGGTAATAAGAAAGTCGCGGGCGAACACTTTATCTGCGTGTTTCGCAGCTTGTAGATCAGTAATAGAATCTCCAATCACAATATGGAAGTCATTTGTATCACTTAATTTACGGATTAAAGATGATTTACATAATCCGCAATTATTTTGACAGTGATGATCACAAGGGTGAGGCCAATTCACTGTGATGTGTTCATCTGAAAAGTCTGTTTTATTACAGTAAATTTGCTCTTTGGGAATGATTCCTTGCAAGAGTGGATAGACGAAGAAATCCATTCCACCTGATATAACGTAAAAAGAAATATTATTTTCATTTGTAAATTGTATAAATTCATGAAAGCCACTACGGATTTCGGCAGTTTCTTTTAAAAATTGAATCATATCATCGTGTAAATTAGTAGGTAGCATTTGAAATAATTGAGAAACACCTTCTTGAATAGATAGCTCTTGTGATAAAATTCTATTCTTTACTTCTTCTGCTTCTGGTGGTGCGAATTTTTCCATAATGGACATAATGTTATCATTATTTGTAATCGTACCATCGAAATCACAAAATACTTGAATACTCATAATTTCACCTCATGAGAGGGATTTCCCCATATTTGTAGTGCGCTATGCAAATTTATTTCATCTACTTCATGGAGTGGCTTGCTTTGTAAAGTAGCGTCAATTGCAGTGCGGAAAGCTTTTCCACCACCTTGTGCTCCATTCGGATGCCCATGTATCCCGCCACCAGCATTAATAACAACATCTTTACCGAAATCTCGCAAGATAAAGGGAACGAAACCAGGATGAATGCCAGCAGATGGGACAGCAAAGCTCTTCTTGAAAAATGTGTCTTCCTCAGTTAAATACTTTGAAATGTTGAGAGCTTCTTTTTTCTCTAACGCAACGCTCCCATATGGAGATGGGAATAAAGAAAAATCTGCACCAGCATAACGTAATAGCTTTCCGAGTAATAATGGAGATGAGACTCCATATAGCTTGGATGATGAATAAGCACCACTCACAGCAGGGTGAGCCATAATAGGAACTGAAATTTCAGCATCTTCTGCAAGTGATTGTAGTACATCTAGTCCGTAAGCAAATACATTAAATAATAGAATATCAGCACCAGCTTGTACTGCGCGCTTCGCATTTTCTGTTAAGTCAAAAGTTCGTCCTGTTAAATTTACTGCATATAACGTTTTATGGCCGTATGTTTCATATACTGCTTGTAAAACTTCTTTTCCAGATATAATGCGCTTTGTTAGTGGTGTTAATGAATTCTCAAATAATATCTCATCATCTTTTACGATATCTACACCACCAATAGCTTGATCGCGTAATTGGGTTTTTAAATACCCAATATTTCGTCCAATCATCCCTTTAAAAATGCTCATTAAAAGGGGACGTTCATGCACTTGTAAAATATTTCTAATGCCATCAATACCGAACTTTGGACCAGGAAAATGTTTTTTTAGCTCGTTTGAAAAAGTTAAATCAATTAATTTCACTTCGCCATCAAGTGATAGCTTTCCGAATGTAGTTGTTAAAATCGCTGGTAAGTCTGGACTGAAATTTAATAACGGGTATTCGATTTTAATAATCCCGCGTTTTACTTTTTTACCTAGATACAAATTGGTATGCTCTTGTTCGTCTAATTCCTCAACATGAATGACATTGCCTTTATGCTGTTTTAATTGTTCTTGCAATAAGTGTGGCAAATGAGTCCAAGAGCCAATTGTTAACCCAAGTGCAATTTGCTCAGCTTTTTTTTCTAAGTTATGTGAATCGTCATGGATTAAATACGTCGCTATAATTCCGCTCATTGTTATAACCTCCTAGTTAAATAAAAAAACCTCTCAGCTAAGGAGAGGTTTTTTTACAACCAGCTCCTTATCTGTCAGCGTAATGCTGCGAGAATTAGCACCGTGTCTACAATTATGTAGATCGGTTGCCGGGCTTCGTCGGGCTCGTCCCTCCACCTGCTCTTGATAAGAAGTATTTAGAAATGTTTTAATTTTTAAGATAACTGAATTTTGTCAGATATTTTTCATGTTGTCAATGACTTTTTGAAAAAATTCAATTTATCAATTCGATTAATGGCTTCTCGTAATCGTTCTTCTGTATGCAAGAGACCAACGCGGACATACCCTTCGCCGTGCTCACCAAATCCAATACCAGGAGCAACTGCAACGTGTGCTTTTTCTAGTAAAATATCAGAAAACTGCTCAGATGTATATCCTTCTGGTACAGGAAGCCATGCAAAGAATGATCCTGTTGGAATATCTACATTCCAACCAATTGAATGACAAGCTGAAATAAGAGCGTTTCTGCGAGATTCGTAACTATTTACAAGGTCTACGACGCAAGATTGTGAACTTAATAGTGCTTCACGGGCAGCATCTTGAACTGCACCAAATATACTAACATACATATGATCTTGTAATAAGTTAATTGTTTCAATAACACTTTCATTCCCTACTGCAAAAGCAATACGCCATCCCGCCATATTGAAAGTTTTTGATAAAGTATAAATTTCAATTCCTGTATCTTTGGCACCGTCTGCTTGTAAGAAACTAACCGGCTTTTGACCATCAAACCCAATAGCGCCGTAAGCAAAATCATGAACAACTAATATATTATGTTTATTAGCAAAATGAATGGTTTCATCAAAAAAATCTTTTGATGCAGTAGCACCAGTAGGATTGTTTGGATAGTTTAAAAACATTAATTTTGCACGTTCAGCGATAGTACTATCAATTTTCGTATAATCTGGTAAAAATTTATTTTCTGCAATAAGCGGCATTGTTTTAAATTGTGCTTTTGCTAAAGCAACTCCTGATAAATAATCTGGATAGCCTGGATCTGGAACGAGAATAGTATCACCAGGGTTTGTAAAACACATTGGTAATTCTACTAATCCAGCCTTTCCACCAAACAAAATAGCAACTTCAGTTTTGGGGTTTACTACTACATCATATTCACGTTGATAGAATGTTGCCACGGCTTCTTTTAAGCTCTCGTGTCCGCGAAATGGCGGATATTTATGATGAATGGTCTTTTCTGCAGCATCTTGTAAAGCTTTTACGATATGCTGCGGTGTTGGTTGATCTGGATTACCTTGACCTAGATTAATAACATCGTGACCAGCTGCAACGACCTTGTTAACTTTTGCAACAAGTGAAGCGAAAAATTGTGTAGGCAATGATGTTACTATCTCAGAAGGTTGAAATAATTTCATACTTTCCACCTCTTTTGAAAGTTGTTACAATTCTAGTGACAAATGATATAATCTTTCCAGTATTTTGTAAAGAAAAAAATAAGAATGGGGCTGACAAAATGAAAGTCGCATGTATTCAAATGGATATTGTCTTTGGAGATGTAGCAAAAAATATGGAGAACGCTAAAAATAAAATAAGTGAAGCGATGAAGGAAAGACCAGATGTTATCGTCTTACCAGAACTATGGACGACAGGATATGATTTAACGAGACTTTCTGAAATTGCAGATAGGGATGGAGTAGAAACGAAAGAAACGTTGAAAGAATGGTCGAAACAATATGGTGTACATATTGTTGGTGGTTCTATAGCGAAGCAAACAGAGCAAGGTGTTACAAATACAATGTATGTTGTAAACAAAGAAGGAGATCTAGTTAATGAATATAGTAAAGTACATTTATTTCAGCTGATGGATGAACATAAATATTTAGTAGCTGGAAATAGTACAGGCGAATTTAAGCTAGATGATGTAGAATGCGCCGGCACCATTTGTTATGATATTCGTTTTCCAGAGTGGATGCGCGTTCATACTGCTAAAGGTGCAAAAGTTTTATTTGTTGTAGCAGAATGGCCATTAGTTCGTTTAGCGCATTGGCGCTTACTATTGCAAGCAAGAGCAGTTGAAAATCAGTGTTATGTTGTGGCATGTAATAGGGCAGGAAAGGATCCTAATAATGAGTTTGCAGGCCATTCTTTAATTGTGGATCCTTGGGGGGAAGTTGTAGTAGAGGCAAATGAAGAGGAATCAATTTTATTTGGAGACCTTACATTCGAGAAAATTAACGAGGTACGTAAAGGAATTCCTGTTTTTGCGGATCGCCGTCCAGAATTATACAAATAAAATGTTGACAAGTGATTTTTATTCTTGGTATAGTCTTCAACATAAAGTTAAAAATTCAAAAAATTATATAACTCTTATCAAGAGCAGGTGGAGGGATTTGGCCCGATGAAGCCCAGCAACCGACCGTAATACCATTGTGAAATGGGGCGTTTATGACGCCAAAAGGCACGGTGCTAATTCCAGCAGAAAGTTTACTTTCTGGCAGATAAGAGGGGAGAAGATAAACTTCAAACCTCTTTCTTTGTGGAAAGAGGTTTTTCTGTGCTAGAAAAACCTCTGAATTAAAAGGGGGAGAAGACGATGGGATATTATTCATTAACTGAAACAACAGCTATACAATATGCGAAAGAACACGGTTATTTTGAAAAGAAAGCAAATGTAGTTTGTCATGAAATTGGAGATGGAAATTTAAATTACGTGTTCAAATTAGATGATGGAGAGAAGTCTATTATAATAAAACAAGCACTGCCATATGCGAAAGTAGTTGGTGAGAGCTGGCCATTGTCTATAAAAAGAGCGACGATTGAAAGTAAAGCATTACAAATTTTCGCGAAGTATGTACCGGAATATGTGCCGGTAGTATACAGTCATGATGAAGAGTTAGCAATAACAGTCATAGAAGACTTATCAAGGCTAACAATTACAAGAAAAGGATTAATAGATGGAGAAGGATATCCACTTTTATCCCAACATATTGGTCGTTTTCTAGCACATGTGTTGTTTTATACTTCAGATTTCGGTTTACAGTCAGAAGAGAAAAGGGTACTAGAAGGTACATTTGTAAACCCAGACCTTAGCAAAATTACAGAAGATTTAGTGTTTACAGATCCGTTTAGTCATTATGATACAAATGATTATGAACCAGAGTTACAACTAGTGGTTGATGAACTGTGGAGTGATAAAACTTTAAAATTAAAAGTAGCACAGTATAAGTATAAGTTTTTGACGAGAAAAGAGGCTCTCATACACGGAGATTTACATACTGGTAGTATATTTTCATCACCTTCTGAAACGAAAGTAATTGATCCAGAGTTTGCAACGTACGGTCCATTTGGATTTGATATCGGTCAATTTGTTGCAAATTTATTATTAAATGCTTTATCAAGAGAAGAAGAGCAGAGAAATATACTATTTTTCCATATAGAGAAGACATGGAGTTATTTTGTAGAAGCTTTTACGAGGTTATGGATTGGAGAAGGGGTAGAAGCATATACGAAAGAAAAACAATGGTTACCAATTATTTTGCAAAATATCTTTACTGATGCCGTCGGGTTTGCCGGATGTGAACTGATTCGTAGAACAATTGGCTTAGCTCATGTAGCTGATTTAGATGAAATAGCAAATAAAGAAAAAAGAATTCAAGCTAAGAAGCAAGCTCTATACTTAGGAAAAGAACTAATAAAATATGAATCTAAGAGTGCTGATATTCAACTCTTCCGAACACTATTTCAACAGACAGTTTCTGGAGGGGTAAAAGCATGAGTACAATTGTTACTGTTCCGAGATCTGTAAGTTGGAAAGGCGATGCCATTGCGGTATTAAACCAAACAAAACTACCGCATATTACTGAGTTTAAAACATTAACGACTATTGAAGAGGTATGGAAAAGCATTGTTATGTTAGAAGTACGCGGGGCACCTGCAATTGGAATTGTAGCTGCGTTTGGTTTGGCGCTTGCGGCAAAGAAATACGATGCTATAAATATCGATGAGTTTCAAAAGAAGTTTAATAGAGATTGTAACTATTTAGGAACATCACGCCCGACAGCAGTCAATTTATTTTGGGCAATCGATCGTATGAGAGAATCTATTCGAGAGATTACTACAATAAAAGAAGCTCAAAAAATATTAGAAGAAGAAGCGCTTCGCATTCAGCAAGAGGATGAAATAGTGTGCCGAAATATTGGAGAACATGGTTTAACGTGTTTTAAAGACGGTGATAAAATTTTAACAATTTGTAATGCAGGGAGTATCGCGACTGCTAGATATGGTACTGCATTAGCACCGTTTTATATTGGGAAAGAGAAAGGTGTACATTTACATGCGTATGCATGTGAAACAAGACCAGTTTTACAGGGGGGACGTTTAACGACTTGGGAGTTGAAACAAGCGGAAATTGATGTAACGCTTATTACAGATAATACGGCAGCTCATGCAATTCGTACGAAAGAAATTGATGCGATTATCGTAGGAGCAGATCGAATCGTTGAAAATGGTGATACTGCGAATAAAATAGGAACATTGAATTTAGCTATATTAGCAAAGTATTTCGGTATCCCATTTTACGTTGCAGCGCCGTTATCTACATTTGATATTACGAAACAAACAGGCGCTGAAATTGTTATTGAAGAAAGAGATGAAACAGAAGTTACGAAAATTTTTGGGAAACAAGTAGCACCACTTGGAACGCCTGTATTTAACCCTGCATTTGACGTAACACCGCATGAATTAATTACAGGGATTATTACTGAGAAAGGTATTTTACATGGAGATTATAAGCGAGAAATTACATCATTATTTGAAAAAACAAGCTAATCACAAATAGCTTGTTTTTTTATGCCTAAGAATCTCTTGTTCTCTTATTTATGTAATGAAGGGAGGAGAGAAAGATGGAAGAGTGGATTAGGATGATAGGTAATGTGGGGTTTCCAATTGTTGTAACGCTATATTTACTACATCGCATTGAAAGTAAATTAGACGGAGTGATTGTTGCAATTGAGAAACTCCCTAAACAATTACTAAAGTAGAAAGATCCTCGCGATAGAAAGTAAAATAAAGTTTGCTCGCGAAGAGCAAACTTTATTTTTTATCCCGCTATTTGTGGGCAGTAAGACCCCACTGATTAAAGTTTCACTTTATTGAGCAGTATATCCACCATCGATAATAACAGCTTGACCAGTTATGCCTTTTGCTTTTTCGCTTGCTAAAAACATAGCGTAATCCGCAATTTCTTGTACTTGCAACAAGCGCTTTTGCGGTACGAGAGGATAAATAACATCTTCTAAAACATTTTCAAGTGGTACATTTCGCGTAGTTGCTAAGTCTTGTAGTTGATTTCGTACAAGAGGGGTATCAACATATCCAGGGCAAAGAGCATTTACAGTAATTCCATGAGTTGCTCCCTCTAAAGCAGCCACTTTTGTTAATCCGATTACACCATGTTTCGCACTATTATAAGCAGCTTTTCCAGCAAATCCGACAAGGCCGTTAATAGAAGCGACATTAATAATCCGACCATATTTTTGTTTTTTCATAATCGGAAAGGCATGCTTAATTGCGATGAAAGGAGCGATTTGCATAATTTTGATTAACAGCTCGAACTTTTCAGTTGGAAAATCTTCAATCGGTGAAACATGTTGCATTCCTGCGTTGTTAATTAATATGTCTAATGAGCCGAAGTGAGTAACTGTTTGAGAAATTGCTGCTACAATTTCTTCTTCAACTGTAACGTCACATTTTAAACCGATAGCTTGATAGCCTTCTTTTTGCAATTGTTCAGCAGCTTCTTTTGCACGATCTTCAAGGCGATCACTAATGACAACTTTAGCACCCTCTTTGGCGAAAGCACGTCCCATTTCATAACCAATACCGCTCGCAGCACCTGTTAAAAAGACAACTCGATTTGTAACCATGATGAAAAACACTCCTTCATAATAAAAGTTCTCTTATTGCTCTATTTAGAGAGTGGATAATAAAAATCCTGCAAAAATTTGGAAAAATATTGCCAGCTATCTTGTTTTGCAAAATAGTCTTTGCTATACTATTTTGTAAAGCAAGATACTTACGCTTATCTATCTTGTAAAACAAGATAGCGAGAGGATTTGAATTATGTCGACAAGTCAAATGCTGAAGGGGATTTTAGAAGGGTGCTTACTTGCTATTATTTCTGAAGGTGAAATATACGGTTATGAAATGAGTGAAAAGCTAGCGAAGTATGGTTTTACAATGGCGAGTGAGGGGAGTATTTATCCTTTATTAATACGAATGCAAAAAGAAGGGTTAATAACAAGCGTAATGAAGGAGTCACCATCTGGTCCAAAGAGAAAATATTATACATTAACAGAAAAAGGCGAGGAAGCACTGGATGAATTTATGGATCGCTGGGAAGCGATGCAAAGTAGCGTAGAACGTTTGCTTGAAGGGAAGGTGAGAAAAAAATAATGCTATCAAGTGAAGCACGAAATTTTTTGTTAGATATGAGATTGTTTTTGACTGCAAAGAGTGTGAAAGAAAGTGATATTGAAAGCTTTTTAGAAGATGCAGAGTTGCATTTAATAGAAGGTGAGAGTGATGGGAAAAGTGTAGAAGAAATTTTCGGAAGCTCACCGAAAGAATACGCCAATGAACTTGTAAAAGTGATGGAAAGAGATAGGCAGGAAACGTGGAAGCAAATTGGTTTTACGGTAATGAATATCGTAGCATTTTGGATTATTGCTTCTATTGTAATAGTGAATAATGGAGTTTTACAGATTTCACTTATTCAGTGCATTGGCTATAGTTTTACATTGATTTTAGCTGTAATGGGTCCTAATTTTCTACTTCGTAAAATGACCTTTGTAACAAGCTTTACAAAAACATGGTTTTCAATGTGGTTTTTAGTCATGATAGCGCCAATGTTTTTATTAGGAGCGTTTACGATATTGGATGTGTTATACCCTACAAAGATGGTTACATTCACTCAAGTGCAAAGTTATATATTAGGTGGTGGGATTTTTATTATCACAGTAGCGATAAATATATATTTTGAAGGATGGTTTAAAAACTTATATTTAATCATTCCGCTTTCTATTATGTTAGTGTTTCAAACATTTACATCGGAAGATCTCGTGCCAATGTTATTTCAAATTATATGTTTATATGGAAGTTTGTTTATTTTAATTTTCCTTGAAATTATGATGAAGACGAATAGAAGAGAAACGGTTAAATAAGGGAGAGGTTATCATGCAAATTTCTAAAGAAGGAGAAAAGTTTTTAATCGATACGAAAGTGTATTTAATAACAAAAGGAATTAAAGAAGAAGATGTGGATGCTTTTCTAGAAGATGCAGAACTTCATTTAATAGAAGGGGAGCAAGAGGGAAAGACGGTAAGGGATATATTCGGTGATTCACCAAAAGAATATGCGGAAGAATTGGCGAAAGAGATGGAGAGGGATAAAAGTGGGAGTATAAAGAGTATTTTAGGGATGATTATTGGTATTGGTGGATATTGGCTACTAACTAATATATTATTTGAAAATCCTAATCATGAATTTACATTAACAAATGTGCAGTTGATTGGATATCCAATTGTATTAATGGTTACTGTTGGAGGAATTATATTTGCTTTTAAAATGTCATCATTTAAGAGCAAAATAAAAGAATTTAGCATTATTTATGTAGCATCTTTGCTACCGATTTTATTACTAGTATTATTAATGTTTATGAATAAAAGGTACGGGACACCTGTATTACAATTAACTACTATGCAAAGTTATATATTAGCTGGAACTATCTTAATTGTGCTGTTAATTGCTGAAGCATATATACTTGGATGGATTGGCATATTAGCTGTTATCGTGCCGTTATTAATTATGTTTGTATTTAAGGAATTAGGGAAGCAAAACCCATATTTGGGAATGTTAGAGCCTATACTTTTGTACGGAAGTTTATATGTATTAATGAAATGGTCTTTGAAAAATGAGGAGAAAAAAACTGTAAGCTAGCTTTATATTAATAGCGAGCGAACTGAATTTTTTATTAAGGGGGAACAAATATGCAAAGTATATTTCTAGGTATATTGTCTATTATATTTTTAGGTTTAACGATTTTTGGGCTATATACTACCTTTTCAAAAAAGGTACATGATGACTATTTCGATACTTTATTAGATGACACATCGGGTTATGTTTTGTTCTTCGGTTTAATAGGAAAAGGGCTGCTCTGGATATGCAAAAAATTATTTCCAAAGAAATATTATATAGGGATTTTTAGAGGTATTACGTTTATGTTTAGTTGCCTATTTGTATTTCTAGCAGCCGGGATTTGGTTTGTGGATTGGAATCAGTTGTTTTAAACAGTAACAGGACAGTTACTGTTTTTTTCTTTGCAATAAAGAGCTTTGTAAAGAGAGCTCTTTTTGTTCGTTTGTTAATAAGGAATGAATATGGACGTTTTCAGGACGAGGTACGATAGGGTACATAAGATTTGATGGAGAAGGGTGGTGTTCCGAGCCAGTTGGAGAATGAGGATCTGCGTGCGTAAGTTTTCCGTGAATCCGTCTTGTGAATAAAATATGGCCAATTTCGTGAGCGAGGGTGTATATATTTTTCATTGGAGCAGCTGAATTTGTTAAAACGATGTAACCAGTAAGTTGTTGTTGTTTTGCTAAAGAATAAGCGCAGGCAATTACTGCTGTTTCTTTGAAATAATCACTGCCAATATAACAAATATAAAGATCACATTCTGGAGCTTCATTTACACACGTTTGGAAAAAGGATGCTAATTTTTCCTGACTTTGAATGGAACTTTTATAACTAATCTCACGGTCAGAAAAACGGAAAAGCTCATTTAACACAATTACTTCTTGAATTTGAAATGTAATGGGATGCCAAATTGATTCTGCAACTGCTAAATCTTTTGCGATGCGGTCGTCAGAAACATTAGCGCCTGGAGTAATGCAAATACATATATTGACGTATGGATCCATAAGGGACACCTCAAATGAAAAAATTCTTCCTATAATATATGTGGGGAAAAGATGCTATGTATGGATAAACGCCTTGCTTATTACATGAAAATATAGACTACAAGTCGAAAAAATTTCATAGTTCTATAACGTAGTGTGGTCATCTTTTTGTTATAGTAAAGGAAAGGGGGAGAATATATGTATACATTAAAAATCGTTTCAGACAGAGAAGCACTTTATCAATTTGCGAGTTACGTAAGAGTTGTGCAAGGGGTTGAAGATGTATATGTAGAGGTGGGAGAACCTTTATATGAACATCCATTAATGAAATTTTATGTACATATTACAATTGAAGAAATATATGATCAGCATAAAGCGTTACAGGAAATAGCTAGATTAGTAGAATTAGGGCGTTTTACATATGTCCATTATAGCAATGAGGAAATTGAAGAAGCTTTTGAAGCTGTAAAGTATGAAAGCTTTAAGAAATAAAGTGAAACTTTAATCAGTGGGGTGGTTCTTCATCCCTCACTGATTATCAGCCCTCACCAATCGGGCTTTTACGGGCAGTTCATTCCCCACCTAACTTCTTTATTTTCACTGAATTTTGAGGTAGGGGTCTTACCGCCCGCAAATAGCAAGGTAACGGTAAAAAAAGGAAGCGAAAGCTTCCTTTTTTGTTGAAAATTACATCAACAAAAGGAAGAGAATTTTGTTATGATAAGGAAGGGTGAGGAAAGGAGAGTTTACATATTGGGGTATATTGAAGAGTTACGCAAAGTAGTTGGTACGAGACCACTTATTTTAGTAGGGTCAGCAATTATTATATTAAATGATAATCAAGAAGTATTGCTTCAATATCGTTCAGATACATATGATTGGGGTGTGCCTGGCGGGGCAATGGAATTAGGAGAAACGACGGAAGAAACTGCTCGTAGAGAATTATTCGAGGAGACGGGGCTAAGTGCAAAAATAATGCAATTTCTGGGTGTTCTTTCGGGAAAAGAAGTTTATTTCCGTTATCCAAATGGAGATGAAGTTTTTAATGTAATTCATCTGTATCAGGCACATTATGTGAGTGGAGACATGAGGTTGGATCATGAAGGGTTACAACTTCAATATTTTCCGGTAGATAAGTTACCGAAATTGAATGAAACGACAGAGAAGATATTGCAAAAATTCTTATATGCATTAACAGAATAGAAGGTTAATTCCTTCTATTTTTATTATATTAAATATTTTGATTTTTTAGTATGTTTATAGTATGATAATTGTAGACATACATCTTATGGAATTCCATCTAAAAACTTACTAGGGTACATAAGAGAGGGGCAAGTACAAAATGCATAATGTTGTCATTACAGCTGCAGTTCGTTCACCAATTGGAACTTTCGGAGGAGCACTAAAAAATATCACACCAGTAGAATTAGCTGTTCCTGTACTTCAGGAAGCTGTAAAAAGAGGCGGAGTAGAGCCACATGAAGTTGATGAAGTGATTTTAGGTCATTGTATTCAAAGAACTGATGAAGCAAATACGGCAAGAACAGCTGCATTAGCGGCAGGGTTTCCTGACACAGTTACTGGTTATACAATTCAACGTCAATGTTCTTCAGGTATGCAAGCAATTATGTCTGCTGCAATGCAAATTCAATTAGGTGTAAGTGATATTGTTGTTGCAGGTGGAGTAGAAGCAATGAGTTCAAGCCCTTATGCATTAAAACAACACCGCTGGGGACAACGTCTACAACATGGAGAAATCCGTGATACAGTGTGGGAAATATTAGAAGATCCATTGCATCATATTATGATGGGTGAAACAGCGGAAAATTTAGTTGACCAATATGAAATTACGAGAGAGGAACAAGATGAAGTTGCACTTCGCAGTCACACATTGGCACTGCAAGCAATCGAGTCTGGATACTTTGACGATCAAATTGTTCCTATTACGATAAAAGAACGTAGAAAAGAAGTTGTATTTTCGAAGGATGAACATCCACGTGCAGATATTACAGCGGAAAAATTAGCAGGATTAAAACCAGCTTTCCGTAAAGATGGATCGGTAACGGCAGGAAATGCGTCTGGTCTTAATGACGGAAGTGCGGTTTTAGTATTAATGAGTGAGGAAAAAGCGAAAGAAAAAGGGTTACAACCGTTAGCTCGCATTGTTGGATATTCAGTAGCGGGTGTAGATCCAAAAATTATGGGTATTGGACCAGCACCAGCAATTCGCAAAGGGTTAGAAAAAGTAGATTGGTCATTAGAAGATGCAGATTTACTTGAAATTAATGAAGCTTTCGCTGCACAATACTTAGCTGTAGAGAAAGAGTTAGGATTAGATCGTGAGAAAGTGAATGTAAACGGTAGTGGTGTAGGACTTGGACATCCAATCGGTTGTACAGGAGCTCGTATTACTGTAAGTTTAATTCACGAATTAAAAAGACGCGGATTAGAGAAAGGTATTGCCTCTCTATGTGTTGGAGGCGGCATTGGAGTAGCTTTATTTATAGAAGCATTATAAAAAAGAGGCAGCGATTGCTGCCTCTTTTTTATGACTTAAATAAATGATGAAATAATCGATCGCGATTTTCAAAGAAAAGCTTCGTCGTTTGGTAATGTTCCGTTTCTTCTAAAGTTGATTCATGAATTCCCTCTTGGGTTAAAGAATATATAGTACATTCTGGATAAGCCATTAAAATGGGAGAATGCGTTGCGATGACAAACTGTGAACCTTGCTTAGCTAATTCATGCATTCGAATGAGCATTGAAAGTTGTCTCATCGGAGATAAAGCTGCCTCAGGCTCATCTAAAATGTATAAACCTTGTCCTGAAAAGCGATTCATAAATAATGAGAAGAATGATTCACCATGTGATTGTTTGTGTAGTGAGATACCACCGTATGAGTCAATAACTGGATTTCCGCGTGCCTCTGAATCAGCATCCATTTCATCAATATAAGAAGCGACGTTATAAAATGACTCAGCGCGAAGAAAGAAGCCGTCGTTTGGTGTATTGAAACTTTTGGAAATTCGAAGATATTCATGTAAAGACGAATGTGAATCGTTTGTGCTAAAGCGGAAATTTTTTGTTCCACCTTCTGCATTAAAACCTAAAGCAACTGCAATTGCTTCGAGTAATGTTGATTTACCCGTTCCGTTTTCTCCAATAATGAATGTTACATTTGGGTGGAAATCTAGTGATTGTAATGTTTGAATAGCGGGTAAGCAGTAAGGATATGCGGAAAAACTAGGAATACTTTCTTTTTTTAATGTGACATTTTTTAAAAAAGGTACGTCAATCAATATATAAACCTCAATTCATAACGGATTTTGATTCTAAAAAGGCAGCGAATACAAGTGTAAGACAACTTGCGGCTAGAATTGTATACTGAAGTGCGCTAAAACCGAGACCTTCCCAGCCGAAAGTCATCCTCTTCCATATAAAAATGAAAAGAACGCTCATAAAGCCAACGAGAGCGGGCGTGTATTTTATAATCCTTAAATGCTTCCATAGAAAAAATCCAATGTATGTACTTAAAAACAAGGTAAACAGAACAAGAAAAAAGACAAGTGTTAATGACACGGGAACTCCTCCTTATTTTCTGAATATTTCATGTGGATTATATCATTTAAACTATCATATTCCAATGTGAAAATAAATATTGCATGGAGATTATTCATGTCGTTATGATAGTATGTATTCTATTAAAATTATGAAAAGGAGTTAAACATGCCGTTTACATTTGCACATCCAGCAGCTGTTCTCCCTTTTGTTAAGAAAAAAGGTTACATTTCAGTAACGGCTCTTATATTAGGTAGTATGGCACCTGATTTTGAATATTTTTTACATTTTAGGCCATACGGTATTATTGGCCATACATGGGCTGGTTTCTTATATTTGAATTTACCACTCGTTTTTTTATTAGCGTATGCATATCATTGTATTTTAAAAGGACCATTTATAACACATTTACCTAAGCCTTTTGCTAGTTACTATAAATATGTAGTAGATGAGAAGTGGGCGCTTTATAATTGGAAGGATTTTTTTGTATTTTGCTATTCCGCATTGTTTGGCATGGTGACGCATGTCGTTTGGGATGCGTTTACTCATAAGACCGGCTATTTTGTTATGAAAATGCCGCTGTTACAGCAAGAAGTATATAGTATTCCGATTTATAAGTTTTTACAGCATGGGAGTACATGTTTCGGTCTACTATTACTAATATATGTACTATGGAAATATAGAAGGATGGATAGAGATACTAGTTTAACTTCGGAAAAAAGGAAGTACTGGTCTTTATCTATTGGTTTGGCAGCCATTATATTTATCGTTCATGCGTTCATAGATCCCTATTTTCATATTTTCCAAATAGGGGGTATAATAGTATCTGGACTGACAAGTTCGTTTTGTGGACTTCTCATTGTTTCTATAGTTTACAAAGCAAGGGACTAATTTATATTAATGAATGATAGTGTTAGGAGAAATTAAATGATGAAAGCATGGAAAAATATTTTTGTATTATGTAGTTTTCTTCTTATGTTAAGTGGTTGCTTCCATCAAGAAGAAAAGAAGGCAGAACCTAAAAAGAAAGAATCTATTCCAGAAACAAAAGAGTATGGTGGGCGTGAGCTTAAAAAAGTAGGACAAAAAGTGAAAGAAAAAGGATGGGGGACATTTGAATTAGAACAGATTCATTCTGTGAATCAAACATTTGAAGTAGCCCCAATGAAAATTCATGTACAAGACGTTAAAGTTATCTCATTATCACAAATGAGCAAAGATGCAAAAAATACATTGAAAGTGTATACGGCATTAACTCCTGAAGAAGTAAAGCGTAGATTGGGAGATAAAGTGAGTCAAGAAGATGCTGAATTATATGCATCGTTAAGTGGAACAGAGATTAGCGACACGATTCGGTATGTTGAAATTACATATAAGGTAGAAAATAGTGGAAATAAGAACATGCAATTCTTCTCTATGAATGATGTTATTATTAATGATAAACAACATTTTAATGTAGCGACTCAAAACTTTTTATATGAAGAAGACACACTGGTGGGGACAAAGAGTGTATCAAGGGAAGATTATAAGCCTGGTGAGACACGAGCCGGAATTATCGGTTTAATACTTGATGATGGAAAAGAGAAGGTAAAGGATATTAAGTTTACAACAGATGATTTAGCGGCAGGAGATACTCATGAAACTGTTCAAGAGCCACAAACTTTCAATATCTCAATTTCCAAGTAAGGTGTGTATTTAAACGAAAACAGTCAGCATAAAAATTTATGCTGACTGTTTTTTTAGCTCTTTCACATATGAATCTACACTTTGAAAAGGTACTGTAATTTTAAATGCATCTTTTTGTTCGTTAAATTGTTTTTCATTATAAGGACCGAATCGTTTATTATGCTTTACATCGATAATCCAATAATGTTCACTTTTTTTATTTGTAATTGCTGCATCGGGATTATTTGGATCTGATTTTTCCTCAATTTGTTTTGCGATAATGTATTTATCGTCCCAAGCAATTTCTGTGATTTTAGCAGGGATGTATTGTGTAGCATATACAGCATCTTGCGAGGGGAAAAGTTCAAATGCATCTCCAGAAGTATGTATGAGTTCATATTCGTCGTTAATTGTATAGGTTAAATGGTTTGTATTGCCTGTACAACCTGTTAATAAGAGTGCGGCAAATAGGATTATCCATCTTTTCAATATGGGAACCTCCTTTATAGTGCTGTTGTAACACATTGTACAAGAAAAGTAAGAGAAACGCTAGTTTACAATGTTTTTTAGAAGTGGTACGATGAAACGGGTAAAGAAGGATATGAAGGAGTCGACATAGAATGAAGTTAAAGATGCATCGTCCAGCGCTTGTAATGAATCGCATAGGTGCTTCCCTTATTGACATGTTTTTAATCTCGGTTATGTACGGTGCGATAGTAGCTGTTACCACCGGAAACTATAGTGCTATTTTCAATCGTTTTAATATAAGTTTTGGTGACTATAGATATGACCTTACGGTAGCTTTCATGCTAATGGCTATATATTTTATTTTGTTACCCTTTATTTGGAACGGTTCTACAGTAGGTAAAAAGGTAACAAGAACAAAAGTAATTTCATTAACAAGTGAAAAACTAACGTTACAAACATTAATAATACGATTTTTTGTATTGTTATTACCAAACATATTGTTACTTGGAATCCCATTAATATGTAACGTATATATGATGTTATTCCGCAAAGATAATTGTGGTTTCCATGATTTAATTGCAAAGACGAAAGTGATGAGTCTGGTATAAGGGATATTTAGATTATACGTTATAATAGTGAAATAAGACTTTTTATTGTTTGCATATAAAAAGTCTTATTTTTTTTAGAAATTTGATAAATGTAATTGATATAATGGAATTTATATGGGCTGGATATCTACTATATAGTACTCTCCATCTTACTGAAGGATGTTTAAAGAAGCGGTGGCTAATTCAAACATCCTATTTTCCGTTTGAATAGATTGAAAATTAAGTTAATGTTATAATGAATATAAATAATATTGTTATATAACAAAGGGGGATTTGGAATGACCGGAGGTAGCTTAATATTTTGGGGGATTCTTATTTTTATCGGTTTAACCTTTGATCAATATAATAGTAAGAAAAAAGAAACAAAAAAGTAATCGCTTACAAGTTGTGAGGTTAACTTTTCCTGCTTGCGGACTAATCTAATAAAGGAGTATACTGAATGACGGTAAGACATATAGAAGGGGTAATGAAAATGAAGCTTGCAGGAAAGGTTGCCATTGTAACTGGCGGTGGCATCGGTATTGGACGTAGTACAGCTCTTTTGTTGGCTAAGCAAGGCGCAAAAGTAATTGTGACGGACATTGATCAAGAAAGTGGACAAGCAACAGTGGAAGAAATTACGAATCTAGGCGGAGAGGCACTTTTTGTATCCTATGATATGGGAAAACAAGGAGATTGGCAACGTGTTATCAGTTTTACTATGGAGGCATACAGTCGTGTTGATATGCTTTTTCAAAATGCTGGTCTATATAAAATAGATTCTATTTTTTCTCGCCAACAAGAGAACGATTCCAATGTACTTTGTATTAATGACGTTTGGATAGAGATAAAACAATTAACGTCATCTTTTATGAAACAGCAAGAAGAAGTGGTGCTTAGTGATTTACCTGTTTTTGGTATTATTAGCACGAGAGGACAATCATTTCATACAATAGAAGCCCTAGCATAATAATGGAAAACCGCCCTCAATATATGTGGACGGTTTTTTTGTATGTTATATAAAAGATAATTTTTTAGCGAATACGTTGTTCTGTTTGACTGTCAAAGAAATGCGCTTTATTTAAATCAAATGCAAGTTTAATTTGATCTCCAGGTGAAAAAGTATGTCTTGCATCAACACGTGCTGCAAAATCTTGATTTCCAAGTTTCATATATATAATAGATTCAGCCCCTAACAACTCTGCAACTTCAATTTTTGTTGTGAAAGTAGTAGATTGTGAAGCTTCTAAAAATAATAGTTCATCATGAATATCTTCTGGACGAATACCTAAAACAATTTCTTTATTTACATAGCCTTGTTCACGTAATAACTTCATTTTTCCTTCAGATACTTTAATCTTTAGTGAACTGTCTATAACGAAATCGGTTTCAGTTAATTTTCCGCGGAAGAAATTCATTGCGGGTGAACCGATAAAACCACCAACGAAAATATTTTCAGGTGTTTCATATACTTCTTTTGGAGTTCCGATTTGTTGGATCTTTCCATCCTTCATAACAACAAGACGTGAAGCCATTGTCATTGCTTCAGTTTGATCATGTGTTACATAAATTGTCGTTGTGCCAAGGCGGTGGTGTAATTTAGAAATTTCGGATCTCATTGCAACACGTAGTTTTGCATCTAAGTTTGACAATGGTTCATCCATTAAGAAAACTTTTGCGTCTCGAACAATTGCTCTGCCTAATGCAACACGTTGTCGTTGTCCACCTGATAACGCTTTTGGTTTTCTAGTTAAATATTGTTCAAGCCCTAAAATTTTTGCTGCGTCGTTCACGCGACGATCAATTTCATCTTTCGGTATTTTTCGAAGTTTTAATCCGAATGCCATATTATCATACACACTCATATGCGGATAAAGAGCATAGTTCTGGAAGACCATTGCGATATCTCGATCTTTTGGAGGAACATCGTTCATTAGCTTACCATCAATTGAAAATTCTCCCTTTGAAATATCTTCAAGGCCAGCTACCATTCGTAATGTGGTAGATTTTCCGCATCCAGAAGGACCGACGAATACGATAAATTCTTTATCTTGAATGTGTAAGTTAAAATCTGTTACGGCTGTTACGTTATTATCATATATTTTATAAATATTTTCTAATTTAAGCTCTGCCATGATATTTCCCCCTAGAAATTTATGCAAACGTTTTCTTTGAGTTCATTATAAACGAATAGATTCAAAAAAGAAATAAAAACACTAGAAAAAAATAAAACGTTTTCATTTCCGCAAGAAAATATAGTAAGTTTCGCTTGTTTTCTTAGAAAAAGAGGAATAAATAGTGTAAGCGCTATTTTAAATTAAGATAGAATCTGTTATCATTCATTAATGAAAACGTTTGCGCCTTAAAAGAAGAAAAAATTATAGTATAGATGAAATGGGGGTAGCATAATGGAAAAGCAATGGTGGAAAGAAAGTGTAGTATATCAAATTTATCCTCGTAGTTTTATGGATAGTAATGGTGATGGCATAGGGGATCTTCGTGGCATTCTTTCAAAGCTAGATTACTTAAAAGAATTGGGTATTGATGTAATTTGGTTATCACCAGTCTATGAATCTCCAAATGATGATAACGGTTATGATATAAGTGATTATTGTAAAATTATGAACGAGTTCGGAACAATGGAAGACTGGGATGAACTATTACATGAAATGCATAAACGTAATATGAAACTTATGATGGACTTAGTTGTTAATCATACTTCAGATGAACATAATTGGTTTATTGAATCACGTAAATCCAAAGATAATAAATATAGAGACTATTATATATGGCGTCCTGGAAATGAAGGGAAAGAGCCGAATAACTGGGGAGCAGCGTTTAGTGGCTCTGCATGGCAATATGATGAAATGACCGACGAATATTATCTACATCTGTTTTCTAAAAAACAACCAGATTTAAACTGGGATAATGCAAAGGTAAGACAAGATGTTTATGGCATGATGAAGTTTTGGTTAGAAAAAGGAATTGATGGATTCCGTATGGATGTTATTAATTTTATTTCTAAAGAAGAAGGCTTACCAGCTGTTGAAACGGATGAAGAAGGATATGTTTCAGGGCATAAACATTTTATGAACGGTCCGAACATTCACAAATATTTGCATGAAATGAATGAAGAAGTATTGTCTCATTATGACATTATGACGGTTGGGGAAATGCCAGGTGTAACGACAGAAGAGGCTAAATTATATACAGGTGAAGCTAGAAAAGAACTACAAATGGTATTCCAATTTGAACATATGGATTTAGATTCTGGAGAAGGTGGGAAATGGGATGTAAAACCGTGCTCACTCCTTACTCTGAAAGAAAACTTAACAAAATGGCAAAAAGCATTAGAACAAACAGGCTGGAATAGCCTTTATTGGAATAACCATGACCAGCCGCGTGTTGTATCGCGTTTCGGGAATGATGGAGCTTATCGAAATGAATCAGCGAAAATGTTAGCGACAGTACTTCATATGATGAAGGGGACACCGTATATTTATCAAGGAGAAGAAATCGGAATGACGAATGTTCGATTCCAATCGATTGATGAATATCGAGATATTGAAACGTTAAATATGTATAAGGAAAAAGTTATAGATCGCGGTGAAGATATAGAGAAAGTGATGCAGTCTATCTATATAAAAGGCCGAGATAATGCTAGAACACCGATGCAGTGGGATAATAAAGAGCATGCTGGATTCACAACAGGTGAGCCTTGGATTGCGGTAAATCCTAATTACAAAGAGATTAATGTAGAGCATGCAATCCAAGATGAAAACTCTATTTTTTACTACTATAAAAAATTAATTGAACTACGTAAAAATAATGAGATTATTGTGTATGGATCATATGATTTAATACTAGAAAACAATCCTTCTATTTTTGCTTATGTAAGAACTTATGGAGCCGAAAAAATTCTTGTTGTTGCAAACTTTACTGCGGACGAAAGTGTATTTGAATTGCCTGAGGATATTAGCTATAGTGAATTAGAGTTATTAATACACAATTACGACGTGGAAATCGGGTCGATAGATAATATTACATTACGCCCATATGAAGCGATGGTATTTAAATTAAAATAAGAAAAATCCTTATGCCACACCTTGGCATAAGGATTTTTTGTTACCATTTTAAGATTGAGAATCCATATGGTGGAAGTGTAACTTGTAATACACTTGCTTCCGCTGAAAATTCTTCGTTTGTGTAAATGTTAATTATTTTCTTCCCAGTAATATGAAGAGGGAGTGAAGCTGTAATTTCACTGTTAGTAGGATTTAAAGCGAAAAAGATAGTTTCATCTTCATATGTTTTTGTATAAGAAATATAATTATGTTCATCATTTGCTTCGATAAATTGAAAAATACCGTGTCCTCCAAATGATTTATATTGTTTCCGTAATGAAATTAATGTTTGTATATGTGTGAATAAAAGAGTGTCTTGTTCTTTTTCATCCCATATCATACATTTACGACAACCAGGATCCATACCACCATCCATACCGATTTCATCACCGTAATAAATACAAGGAGAACCGATGAAAGAAAGGTGAAATACATAGAGTAACTTTAACTTATTTGTATCCCCATTACATGTTGCTAAAATTCTAGGTGTGTCATGACTGTCTAATAAATGAAATGCCGCTTCATTTACATTCATAGAGTAGGAATGTAGAGAATCCGTAATTTGTTTCATGAATTCATTCGCATGAATGGACTCGTTAGCGAAGTAAGAAAGTAGGGCGTTTGTCACAGGATAGCTCATGACAGCATCAAATTGATCCCCTTGTAGCCATGGGAGTGCATCATGCCAGATTTCTCCTAAAATATATACTTCAGGATTTAATGCTTTTATTTCACTACGGAATTCTCTCCAAAAACTGTGATCGACTTCATTTGCGACATCAAGGCGCCAACCGTCTATATGGAACTCTCTTACCCAATAACGACCTACTTCAAGTAAATATTCTTTAACATCTGGATGAGCAGTATTTAATTTAGGCATGTATGGTGTAAATGCGAAAGTATCATAATTAGGAAGCGGCTCAGTAATAATTGGAAATTCATGAATATGGAACCAATCTTTATAGGTGGAATTCTCACCATGGTTCAGCACGTCTTGAAATTTATCGAAGAAGTATCCGCTGTGATTAAAAACAGCGTCGAGCATTACTTTTATACCACGTTTATGACATGCTTCAACGAGTTCTTTGAAAGTTTCTTTCGTCCCAAATTGTGGGTCGATTTCCATGTAATCAATTGTGTCATATTTATGATTCGAATGGGCTTTAAAAATAGGAGTGAAATAAATTCCAGAGATTCCAAGCTTCACAAGGTAATCAAGATTTTGAAGAATGCCAGCGAAATCACCCCCGAAAAAATTAGTTGGAGTTGGTTCGGTACTTCCCCAAGGAAGAGTGTTTATCGGATTTAATGAGCTGTCCCCGTTAGCGAATCGTTCCGGGAAGATTTGATACCATACTGTGTCTTTAATCCAAGATGGTGCCCTGAAAACATCTTTTGCATGAATGAATGGAAAGCAGAAAAAGTTACCGACATCGTCATTTGGAATGTTAGAAAAAAATCCTCTTTCTGTATAAATAAGAGTGTCTACGTCGTTTTTTAATTCGAATCCATATCGTAAGCGTTTAAATTTCGGTTCGATTGAAACCGACCAATAATCAAATAATTCAGTAGATCCGGTTTTTTTCATCGGTGTACTCGCTGTAATCCATTTTCCATCTTGCCATTCGTAGGGATCACCGTAGATGAGGGCGGCACTGTGAACATCATCTCTTTTTGTGTGTATTCGGATGTGAATTGTTTTTTCATTGTAAGCGTATGCATAATTATCTTTTGGCCTATGATAGATCGCTTCTTTAAGCATATAGAAAATCCCCCTTTAATATCTCTATACATATTGTTACCTAAAACGAAATAATAAAGATTATGTTGCAAACGATTTCCTTTCACATAACTTTAATATTGCTTATAAGAGTAGTATTCATTTTATGTAAAGTCAATGGATAAAGAGTATGAGGGGATTATTTTGAAAATTAATATTTGCAAAATGAATAAAAGAATGTATAATGATAGACAAATAGCGCAAACGTTTTCATAGATTAGGATATTGTTTGCGCTTCTATTAAACTATTTAATGCAAACGTTTTCAATTTCTAAGGTACATAGACAATTTAGGGAGGTTTTTTGGGATGAAGAAAGCATTATCACTATTAACAATTTCGGCATTGTCAATCGGTATGTTATCTGCATGTGGGCCGAAAGATTCAGGGAAAAAGGAAGCAAGTAAAGAGAAGAAAGATTATGATCTTCTCGTTTGGGAAGATGATAAAAAAGGTGTTGGTTTAGAACCAGCCGTGAAAAGCTTTGAGGAAAAATATAAAGTAAAAGTAAAAGTTGTTGAAATGCAAATGACAGATCAAGTGAAGAAGTTACGCCTTGATGGACCAGCGGGGACTGGACCAGACGTTGTAACATTGCCACATGATCAAATCGGAAACGCAGTAACAGAAGGTTTACTTTCTGAAGTGAAAGCTGATGATGCTGTAAAGAGTAAATTTACTGACTCATCAATAGCAGCACAGACATATAACGGAAAATTATATGGTTTACCAAAAGCAATTGAGACACCGGTCTTTATTTACAATAAAAAATTAATGCCAAAAGCACCAGAAACGATGGACGAGCTGTTTAACTTCTCAAAAGAATTTACGAAGGATGGCAAGTACGGATTTTTAACATTAGGAGATAACTTCTACTTTGCTAATGCATTCATGGCAGGTATGGGTGGTTATGTGTTTGGTGAAAAAGACGGAAAGCCAAATGCAAGTGATGTTGGATTAAATAATAGCGGAGCAGTACAAGGTGCGGAATATCTTCAAAAATGGTACAAAGAAAAGTTATTCCCGAAAGGTATTATCGGTGAATCTGGTGGACCTGCTGCTGATGGACTATTTAACGAAGGAAAAGCAGCATCTATCATGAATGGTCCATGGGCGTTCCAAGCAATGGAAAAGAACGGAATTGATTATGGCGTTGCTCCAATGCCAAAATTACCAAACGGTCAACCGATGAAAACATTTGTTGGGGTTAAAGGATGGCATGTAACAAGTTTCTCTAAACAAAATGATTTAGCTACAAAGTTCACTGAATGGGTAACAAATGAAGAGAATGCAAAAATCAGATTTGAGAAAACAAAAGAAATTCCTCCAGTAAAAGCAGTAATGGAAGATCCAATCATTAAAGATAATGAAGCTGCAAAAGCAGTTGCAACACAATCTGAAAATGGGATTCCAATGCCGAACATTCCAGAAATGCAAGAAGTATGGAAACCAGCTGGAGATGCACTTCAATTAGTTGTTACGGAAAAAGAGGCACCAAAGGCAGCACTTGATAATGCAGTGAAGCAAATTAAAGGTAATATTGAGGCAAATCATAGTAAGAAAAAATAAGGTGAAATTCGTGCCTCTCATATGAGGGGCATGAATTCTCTCCCAGAAAAAAGGGGGAAGGAACATGCAAACATCTATGGAACCAGCAAACGGCTTAAACGGTTCAAAACATAGGAAAATGGCAACCATGTTATCAATCATTCCAGGCATGGGCCAAATGTATAATAAACAATTTGTAAAAGGTCTTATTTTTCTAGTATTAACAGGTTCATTTATTGTAGCCTTTGCTGATTTATTAAATATGGGATTATGGGGAATTGTAACGCTTGGTACAGAAGTTCCACGTGACCATTCTGTCTTTCTATTAGTAGAAGGAATCTTGGCACTCATTGTCATCGTGTTTGGACTCGGAATATATGCATTTAATTTATATGATGCATACCAAAACGGGAAGAAACGTGATATAGGAACCCCATTAAACTCTGTAAAAGAGCAATACCGTAATTTACTAGATCAAGGTTTTCCATATTTAATGGTTTCACCAGGTTTTCTATTACTTATCTTTGTAGTTGTATTTCCAATCATCTTCGTAATTTTAATTGGATTTACGAATTATGATTTATACCACTCTCCTCCAGCTAAATTAGTAGATTGGGTGGGCTTCAAAAACTTTATTGATATCTTTACATTACCGATGTGGAGAGAAACATTTTTAAGCGTATTTTCTTGGACTGTCATTTGGACATTCGTTGCAACGACATTACAAGTTGCGCTTGGTATTTTCTTAGCGATTATCGTAAATCAGCCTGGTATTAAAGGGAAGGCAATTATTCGAACAATCTTCATTTTACCGTGGGCGGTCCCAGCATTCGTATCTATTCTTGTTTTCTCAGGTATGTTTAATGAAACATTTGGAGCAATTAACAATCAAGTATTAGCTTTATTCGGAATCGAAAAGATTGCTTGGATGACAGATCCGTTTTGGGCAAAAATCGCTTTAATTATGATTCAAACGTGGCTTGGATTCCCGTTCGTCTTTGCAATGACAACAGGTATACTGCAATCGATCCCAGGGGAGTTATATGAAGCTGCTACAGTAGATGGAGCTACAGCTTGGCAACAGTTTCGTAAAATTACATTGCCACTTGTCTTATATGCAACAGCACCAATATTAATTACGCAATATACGTTTAACTTTAATAACTTTAGTATCATTTATCTATTTAACGGCGGAGGTCCTGCTGTAGCGGGGCAAGATGCAGGTGGAACAGATATTTTAATTTCATGGATTTATAAGTTAACGATGACTTCGGCGCAGTACGGAAAAGCAGCAGCTCTTACAATGATTTTATCGTTAATCGTTATTACAGTTGCGTTATGGCAATTTAAGAGAACAAAATCATTCCAAGAAGAGGATATGATGTAAATGAATATTAAACGACAAAAGATGTTACGTCTCTCATTAAGTTATTTAGTTATCTTTGTAATGTGTGCCATTATTTTTTATCCATTATTATGGATTATTGGCTCATCGTTTAATCCGGGTGATAGTTTATCAGGATCAAGTATTATTCCGCAAAATGCAACGTTAGATCATTATCGTAAGTTATTAGATCTGGAAAATAGTAATTATTTACTTTGGTATAAAAACACATTAAAAGTAAGTGTTTTAACGATGATTTTCTCGGTGTTAGCAATTAGTTTTACTGCTTATGCATTTTCGAGATATCGTTTTGTTGGAAGAAAGAATGGTTTATTAACATTTTTAATTCTGCAAATGATTCCAAACTTTGCGGCGTTAATCGCTCTATATGTATTAGCGCAGTTAACAGGATTAATCGATACACATCTTGCATTAATTTTAATTTATGTAGGCGGAGCAATCCCTATGAATACATGGCTTATGAAAGGGTATTTTGATACGATCCCGAAAGAGTTGGATGAATCAGCTCGCATGGATGGAGCTGGACATTTCCGTATTTTTTGGCAAATCATTATGCCACTTGCAAAGCCAATCGTGGCAGTTGTAGCGTTATTCACTTTCATCGGTCCATTTACAGATTTCATTTTAGCGAGTATTATTTTGCGTACACCGGAAAATTATACTTTAGCAGTTGGACTCTATGAAATGGTAGCGAAGAAATTTGGTAATGAATTTACAACGTTTGCAGCCGGTTCAGTATTAATTGCAATCCCGATTTCGATTTTATTCTTATCATTACAAAAATACTTTATTTCTGGTTTAACAGCTGGAGGTACGAAGGGATGAGAAATGGGACATTATGTCCCATTTTTCTTTTCATCTCTCTATAAAAAAATTATAGAGAGATGAAAAGAGATTTGACATCGCATATGAAAAGAAGTGAAATAAATAGTATATTATAGTATAGGAAAAAAGAGCTATATCCCTTACAATACATGGAGAGGGAGAATATGATAAGTTTTGCAAGATAGAATAAATAAATGAATAAATAAATGAAAGTTTGTGACTTCTCCTATGACTTGCAAAGAGTGCAAGATAAAGTGAAACTTTAATCAGTAGGGTTGTTGTTCATCCTCACTGATTATTAGCTCTCACCAATCGGGCTTTTACTGGCAGCCTGTCCCCCACCTAACTTCTTTGCTTTCGCTGAATTTTGAGGTGGGGGTCTTACTGCCCAGCAAATAGCGGGATAAAATATATGAAAATGGCAGAGAAGTGAAAGGAGGGGATTTTTATGACAGTTACAATTAAAGATGTGGCGAAGAAGGCGAACGTAGCACCATCAACTGTTTCTCGTGTAATTGCTGATAATCCAAGTATAAGTGAAAAGACAAAGCGCCGTGTTCGAAAAGTAATGAGTGAATTAGGGTATCATCCAAATTTAAATGCAAGAAACCTTGCAAACCAAACGACGAAGACACTTGGCCTTGTTATGCCGAGTTCTGCAAGTAAAGCTTTTCAAAATCCGTTTTTCCCAGAAGTTATAAGAGGAATTAGTTCATTTGCACATGTGGAAGGGTATGCGCTTTACATGTCGACTGGTGAAACGGAAGATGAAATTTTTAATGGTGTTGTAAAAATGGTACAAGGTCGTCAAATCGGTGGTATTATTCTTTTATATTCAAGAGAGAACGATCGGATTATTCAATACTTGCATGACCAAAACTTCCCGTTTGTTTTAATTGGAAAACCATATGATCGAAAAGATGAAATTACATATGTAGATAATGACAATTATACAGCTGCAAGAGAAGTGGCAGAATATTTAATTTCACTAGGCCATAAACAGATCGCGTTCATTGGTGGTGGATCAGATTTACTTGTAACGAGAGATCGTTTAGCCGGTATGAGTGATGCTTTAAAACTAGCAGACATTGTATTACCAAAAGAGTATATTTTACATTTTGATTTTTCAAGAGAAAGTGGTCAACAAGCCGTTGAAGAGTTAATGGGACTGAAGCAACCACCGACGGCAATTATGGCAACGGATGATTTAATTGGACTTGGTGTACTAAGCGCACTTTCTAAAAAAGGATTCGTTGTACCGAAGGATGTTTCTATTGTAAGCTTTAATAATGCTTTATTATCAGAAATTGCGAGTCCTCCGCTTTCGACAGTTGATGTAAATATATATCAGCTAGGATATGAAGCAGCAAAAGCTTTAGTTGATAAAGTAGAGAATGCTGAGTTAACTGCAAAGTGTATCATTATTCCGCATAAATTACTGAAGCGTCAAACTTGTGATCACTATGCATAAAAAAAGCTAAGAGTTTAACTCTTAGCTTTTTGCTTTAGAAAGGCTTCTAAACGGTCACAACCTTCTTTTAAAGTTTCGATGCTATAAGCATAGGAAAGGCGAAGGTAGCCTTCACCGTATTCCGAAAATGCTGTTCCAGGAACAACGGCTAGCCCGGCTTCTTTTACAAGATCAAGTGCAAAATCAAATGATGAAGATGTTAAATGTCCAACATATGGGAATAAATAAAATGCACCTGTTGGTTTCTCAACCGTTAAACCCATTTGAATGAGTCTATTATATACGTAATCACGGCGTTTTTTGTATTGATAGCGCATCATCTTCGGAGCATCTTTAGCAGCTGTTAAAGCTTCGATTGCAGCATATTGAGCGATTGAAGTAGCACATGTAACATTGTATTGATGAACTTTTAATATGTGTTTTGCTAAATATTCTGGAGCAAATAAAAGTCCGATACGCCAGCCGGTCATAGAATGTGATTTTGATAAGCCGTTAATGACAATCGTCTTATCACGCATTTCTGGGAAATGAGCGATAGATGTGTGTTTTTCTTCATATACAAGCTCACTATAAATTTCATCAGAAAGAACAAAAATATTTTTATCTTTTAAGACAGATACAATATCTTCTAATTCTTCTTTTGATAAGGTAACACCAGTTGGATTAGAAGGATACGGTAAAACGACGCATCTTGTTCGTTCTGTAATTGCATGTTGCAATGCTTCAGCTGTTAAACGAAATCCAGTTTCACGAACATCTACAAAAATTGGCGTTGCACCGCATAGTCGAATAATCGGCTCGTAACCAGGGTAAATAGGAGCAGGTAAAATTACTTCCGTTCCTGGTTCTAAAATAGTTCGGAATGCAACGTCAATTGCTTCACTAGCACCGATTGTAACGATGGTTTCGTTTTCAGCTGAATAATGTAAATCGTAGTTATCTTTTACAAAGTTACAAGCGGCCTTTCGTAATTCTAGTAAACCAGCGTTATGTGTGTAGCTTGTATAATTTTCTGTAATGGCCCGTTTTGCCGCTTCTTTTACGAGAGAAGGTGTAGGGAAATCGGGTTGCCCAATTGTTAAAGAGATAAGATTATCATAGTTTTGAATCATATTAGAGAATTGGCGGATTCCAGAAATTTGGATGTCCTTTACTCTAGGATTAATGAATTGTTCCATTGTATCTCCCTTTCTTCCGTTTGAAAATTAAGTTCATTTTATCATACTTTCTATGATTACGCTTTGTATATGAAATTTAGAAAGAGAGAACAGAAAAAAAGCCGCTATAAGCGACTTTTTAGTATCCGTATTCCCAATCTATTTCATCTTCATTCCAAAGTACAGAGGATACTTTGCCAAGGTGAACAACTGATTCGTTCACAGCACATGTGCAATCTGCTTCTCCTGTTTTATGCTGTAATTCCTCATACACTGATTTTTCAACATTTTCTAGAACAACCAAATTTTCTTCTTTTAAAACAAGCGTAGTACCCGCCATATTTATCTTCCTCCTACTAAAGTAATGATCACTTATTTGTAAACATAGATAGTATGGATTATATGCTGTATTTTACTGTAGTTGTCCGTCTAGTGAAGTATTTTTATATTTTCTTTGTAATCCGTATTCATTGTATACTGTATGAAGGGAATTTGGTACAGGGTTTACAATCATTTCGAAAATCTGTAACAATTAATATGGGTTGTTAACAAAGAATTAACAAATATGTTAAGAAAAATCAAAATTTTAAAACAAATGCACTAATAAAATGATATAATCATATCAAAATACATATAGGGGATGAGAGGCTATGGAGCTTATCCGTGATTTATTGATCCAAATTGCTATCATTATTTTGCCACTATTTTTATATGAAGCGATTCGTTTAAATCGCTATCAAGAAATGCCTCCGAAGCCGAATCGTTACTTTATTATGTTTTTATCTAGCGTTACGCTCGTGCTCTCCATGACCTATTCTATTTGTTTTGACAATGTTTGTGGGTATAACTTTCACCCAATCCCAATTGTCAGTGGTTTTTTATATGGTGGGATTGTCGGTTTAATCCCAGCGGTTATTTTTGTTACATATGAATGGGCACTAAAAGGAATGAGCTTTCTTCCAGTTGTAGAAGTAATATTTCTATTAATAGTTCCATTGTTCTTATCAAAGAAATGGTCTCTTTTTTCAAGGGATAAGAAGCTAATTTTAGCATTTATGATTTCGTCATTTTATGTATTGGTTTTTCTAGTATTTGGCATGATTAATGTGCTGTTAGAAACAGGTTTTACACCGTATATTTCGCAAATATATAGCGGGTTTATATTTGCCTCGCTTATTATGGTTATGACTATGGTATTTCAGGTGTATTTAACGGAATATTTAAATGAAAACGCATTACTACGTACTGAGATGCAAAAATCAGAAAAACTTAATATTGTAAGTGAGTTAGCTGCAAGTGTTGCACATGAAGTTCGAAATCCGCTCACTGTGGTACGTGGGTTTATTCAATTGCTAGAGAGTACGGAAGACGTAAAAAACAAAGATTATATGCGTCTCGTATTAGCTGAACTGGATCGTGCTGAACAGATTATTTCAGATTATTTAAATTTAGCAAGGCCTCAAATTGAAAAAAAAGAACATATTTGTTTATCAGCACAATTAATTGAAATGACAACGCTTATGTCATCATTTGCGGCGATGCAGGGCGTTTATTTGCAAGTTGAGATTTCTGAGAGCCTTTATACTATCGGTGATAAAACGAAATTGAAGCAAGCTATTATGAATGTTGTTAAAAATGGTATTGAAGCAATTCAAGGAAACAAAGGGTATTTAAAAGTCACGGCTATTCAAAAAGATGAAATGATAATAATAAGAGTTAAAGATAGTGGCGTTGGGATGACAAAAGAACAGTTAGCAAGGCTGGGACAACCGTATTATTCTTTAAAAGAAAAAGGAACAGGATTAGGTCTTATGGTAACATTTAGTATTTTACAAGCACATAATGGTACATTGGAATATAAAAGCGAAAGTGGGAAAGGAACTGAAGCGATTATTATATTGCCAGCTGTAAGAAATAAGGAATAAAAGTTACCGATGGAAGGTAACTTTTTATTTTATATAGGAAAAAATATAGTATTTTATTCAGATGTTTTTTCTTGTTTTGTTCGGCTAAATAAACTTCTAAATGATTGAAAAAAGCTTTGTTCTTTCGAAGCTGCGACTAATCTTTTTGTTTCTTGAATTTCGCGAATCACTTGCATAAGTTGTGTATCACGGTTGCTGTCTTTATTATAAATTTGATTTACCAGTTTATTCATTTTTTCTTCTTGCTTAGATTCTCGTTTATACATATGATTCATTAATAAGTCCATCTTTTCTTTTTGCAGGGCATCTGTTTGAGCCGCATGATCCACTAACTCTTGTAACATTTTTTCTTGAGATCCTTCCTTTACATAAACTTGTTGCATAAGTTCATCTAATTTCTCGTCTTTTAAACGATTTTGTGTAATGAGAGTAGAGTTTTGATGAATAATTGCTTCATTTAATTGAGCAAGCATTTCAAGTTTTAACATGAATTCCTCAAAGTTACGTCCATCTTCTTTTTCTTTTGGTTGTATTTCTTGCTTATCTTGAATAACAGGTACAGGTGGGGACTCTTTTTCTTTTAAAATAATAGGTATTGTTTCTGAAATATCTTCTTGTAATGTAGCAGCTCTTTCATGTATAGATTTCAATAGTTTTAAATCATCCAATTTATAAATACGAGCATCAGCTGTTTTTGAAATGATATAACCGTGTTCCTCTAAGAGTTGGCTATATTTTCGGACTATATGTTTTGGGATACCTGTTTTATTTGTAACATCTTTCGTTTTATAAATAGCTTCCATGAAATTTCCTCCCCAAAAAGTATCGTATATATCATTTCAATCTTTTATGAAGACTTCCTTTGAAAAAGAATGTCGGAAGGTTATTAGTTTTCTACAGCATTAGTGAAAAGATGAGGAAAAATGAATGTTTTTGGCGGAATGGAGAGGAAGAGCTAAAATAATGTCTGAAAACATACATAGAAGAAGTTTGTTATAATAGCTGAGGAAAAGAAATTGGTAGGAACACGGAGGTACACATGAAGCAATTAAAAGGTATTATCATTTCAATTATTGCAATTCTTTCTCTTTTGGTAGCAGTATATGAAGTACTTGTGCCAGAGGAGACAAGTACTAAAAAAACAACTACGTATGATCAAATTTTAGAGTTCCCGAAAGAACGATATCCAGAGACCGGGAAACATATAGCGGATGCTATAAAAGAAGGGCATTCAGAAATGTGTACAATTGATCGTAATGGTGCAGCTGATAGAAGGAAATTATCGTTAGCGCCATATCCGACGAAGAAAGGTTATGATCGCGATGAATGGCCGATGGCGATGTGTAAGGAAGGCGGAAAGGGAGCTCATATTGAATATATAAGTCCAGCAGATAACCGCGGTGCAGGTTCTTGGGTAGGGAATAAGCTAGACAAATATCCAGATGGTACGCGTGTGAAATTTGAAGTGAAGTAGTAGTTGCATATTTCATAATGAAGGAGAAGGGAACTATGGAGTTAACAATTTCTTATTCACAATTAATGTTGATGAACTATGACGGTGAGCAGCCTTACGTAGATTGGACAGATGAAGATTTTGAAAGAGGTTATGCTAAGGCGGAGGGAACTGTTATTTTTGAAGCACTCTCTGATTATACTTGTGAAGTAAAAGTGACTTGTGGAAAACATATTGAGAAAGAAGAAGTGATTAGAACGGTTACGGTTCCTTTTACAGTTGAAAATGAATGTATCGTTGTAACTAGTATTCTTTCAAATAAATTTCAAATCCATATTCCAAATGGTGAGTATACCGTTGTATTACAGGCAATTCCTCTTGAAGAGCCAACGGATGATGAATTATATAAAATACAATATGAATTCTTTTTTGAAAGTAAAGTATAAAAAATGGGTTATCCTTTTGGAGGATAACCCATTTTTATTATGCGTTTGTTTTTAAAAGGGAACGAGCATCTTTTGCTGCTTGCACCATGTGTTCTAAAGCCGGAATAACTTCGTCCGTTCTTCTAGTTTTTAAACCACAGTCTGGATTAATCCAGAAATATTTAGGATCACATACTTGTAAAGATTGCTCTACGATTGCGAACATCTCATCTTTACTTGGGACACGTGGACTATGAATGTCATATACACCTAGACCAATTCCTTTTTCATATGTTGTATGTTTTAATGTATCAATAAATTCTCCGTGACTTCTTGATGTTTCGATAGAAATCACATCTGCATCTAATGCGCGAATCGCCTCTACAATATCTTCGAAGTTACTGTAACACATATGGGTGTGAATTTGTGTTTCGTTTGCTACAGAAGATGTTGCTAAAAGGAATGATTGAACTGCCCATGTAATGTATGCATCCCAATCCTTCTCTTTTAACGGCATACCTTCACGAAGTGCGGGCTCATCGACTTGGATTACTCTTATTCCGGAAGATTCAAGTAATTCAATTTCATGACGAAGTGCTAGTGCGATTTGATATGAAGCTTCTTTTCGTGAAATATCATTTCGAACGAATGACCAATTTAAAATAGTGACAGGTCCAGTTAACATTCCTTTTACAACTTTCTCTGTTAAGCTTTGTGCATATACAGTTTCTTTAATAGTCATTCCATTTATAAAGGCAACATCGCCGTAAATAACAGGTGGTTTTACGCAACGAGAACCGTATGATTGTACCCAACCGTTTTTAGTGAATGAGAAACCAGCAAGGCGTTCACCAAAATATTCGACCATGTCAGTTCTTTCGAATTCACCATGCACTAGTACATCAAGACCAATATCTTCTTGGTAACGAATCCACTTCGAAGTTTCCTTTTCAATGAACTGATTATATTGTTCATTTGTAATATCACCGTTACGCCACTGTTTACGAGTTTGACGAACTTCGGATGTTTGCGGGAAGCTACCGATAGTTGTTGTTGGTAACAACGGTAATTGTAAAGCTACTTGCTGTAGTTCATATCGTTTTTCAAATGGAAGAGGACGTGAGAAATCTTCTTCTTTTAATGCTGTTCGTGCTGCTTTAACATCTTCTCGGTTACGTGCAGCAGATGAACGAATTGTATGATGTACGTTTCGGTATGTTTCTAGCTCATTACTAATGCTTTCTGTACCCTGAGTTAGAGCAGAATGAATAAGAACTAACTCTTCTAATTTTTGATTTGCAAATGCTAGCGCATCAAATAGCTCAGTCGATAAGTGAGTTTCTTCTGTTTTATCGATTGGTGTATGCAATAAGCTACAAGAAGGCTGAACGATGAAATCTTTCGTTTGGACTTGTTTTTGTAGCGTTGTAAATAACGTAAGAACTTCATCAAGGTCAGCTCTCCAAATGTTACGGCCATCTATACAACCGACAGCTAAAATTTTATCAGCTGGGAATCCATATTTTGAAATAGCATTTAGATTTCCTTCTTTACCATGAACGAAATCTAATCCAATACCAGATACAGGGAATGTAATGATTTCTTCATAGTTTTCTTCTACACTATCAAAATATGTTTGTAAAAGAAGAGTCGCATTTGGAACTTCTTTATGAATAGCTTCGTAAATTTCTTTTGCATGTTGAATTTCTTCTTTCGTTAAAGAAGCGAAAATCGGTTCATCAACTTGAATGATTTGTGCACCAGCTGCATGTAGTTCTGAAATTAGTTGTACGTAAGGTGCAACTAATTGGTTTAAAATCGTAGCAAATTGCTCTTGTGTATAGCCTTTCGCTAATTTTAAGAAAGTATATGGTCCTAAAATAACAGGCTTTCCATCTACTCCTAATTCTTGTTTTGCCTCTTCATATAAGCGAAGTGGACGATTATCTTTTAAAGAGATTTGTAATCCCTCTTCATATTCAGGAACGATATAATGATAGTTTGTATTAAACCATTTTGTCATTTCGGAAGCTACGTGATCTTTAGAGCCACGCGCCATTGCGAAATATACATCAAGGTAAGATGTAAACTCAGAAAAACGTGATGGAATAAATCCTAGCATATAAGCAGTATCCAAAACGTGATCATAATATGTAAAATCGCCAATTGGAATGAGTTCAATCCCTTTTTCTTGCTGTGCTTTAACGTGTTGAAGGCGAATTTCTTTCATTGTTGTTAAAAATTGTTCTTCATCGATTTTATTGGACCAAAAGGCTTCCAATGTTTTTTTCCACTCTCGTTGTAGTCCGATACGTGGATAACCTAAATTACTTGTTTGAATTGCCATTTCAAATTCCTCCCTAATTGAAAGTAAGCATTTCCGTTTACTAGGAAATACCTATAACAAAAAGTACAAAGGCATAGAAAATAAGCCTTCCTTTTTGTTTTAACACCTCATCATCATCCGTGAATCTATCAGTGTTGCTAAAACAGGCAGGTCTCCTGACTTATGCTTCATATAATTTCTTTCACCTTCCCATTTTCACAGTGGTATAGAAAAGAAATCTCAGCATTTACAGTGGCGGGACCGTGTTGGAGTTTCACCAAGCTTCCCTTTTAAACACGAAACAAAATGTTCGTGTACCCATTTTCCTTTTGAAAGGAATTTAACAAGCGATATGATATTGAAACAAATTCTAACACAATTTTTAGAATTTTGTCTACTGTTTTAAAATAAGAAAATTCCAAAGTTTTTTATTTTTATTATTCTTATTTTTCTGACTAGATATAAGGGGGAATTGGATTAAACTTATAAAGAATTGTGTACTTGTACAGGGATAAGATGCTAGTTATGTTATTTAAGAACCGGTCCATATTCTGGAATAAGGAAGGGAATTGGATAGTTCATTTTGAAATAGTAAGTTATCACAAAAAAAGAACAAAATAGCTATATAAAGATGCATATACTAAGTTAATAGAAACGGGGAATTTCAATTGGAACAAAGTACACAAAATATTTATTCACCGCCAAAACATATAGTTTCAGCAGCGACAATTGTAATGAATGAACAAAAAGAAATCCTATTAATCAAGGGACCTAAAAGAGGGTGGGAAATGCCAGGTGGACAAGTTGAAGAAGGAGAGTCTTTGAAAGATGCTGCAATAAGGGAAACTAAAGAGGAAACGGGTATTGATATTGAAGTTTTAAAATTTTGTGGAGTATTTCAAAATGTGAACCATTCAATATGTAATACGCTATTTTTAGCTAGACCAGTTGGCGGTAAATTAACGACTACACCAGAAAGTTTGGAAGTAGGGTTTTATCCTATTGAACAGGCGTTAGAAATGGTGAGTTTTATGAATTTTAGACAAAGAATTGAATACAGTTTGGATGAAAATCAACAACCTTTTTATATAGAATTTTAAGAAACGAAATTCTATTATAGGACACTATTGTTGAATAAATATTAGATTTTCAAACGATTTTATTGTTATATTTTTGAGCACAGTGAATTATCCTATATCGAAAATTAAACAACTATATGATACCCCCGTCCTAAATTAGAACGGGGGTATGTTTATCTTAGGTTTTAAAATTAAATAACTTTATTGTCTTTTTACAGTCTCTTCTTTACAAGCTTAACCTTCATCTATATCAATTTCTGAAAGTCGCCCTGCAACTGCATCTGTAAGGAGGGTGTTTAACCATTGCAATTCAACTGTAATATGTTCAATAACGCTTTGCAAAATATATAGTTGTGCACGTGGAATTTTTCCTTTGCTACAATCATAAATAGTTTGCATTTTATGTAAATATTGAACGGTATCATTTTTCTTCTTTTCTAAAATAGGAAGTAACTCTTGATCATCACCAAAATGAGCGAAAGAGAGTGCTGAATAAATTGGTTTATATATTTGATTTTTTGCTTCGAATTGTTTTAATAGTAACGTGTGAAATAACCGTTTTCCTTCTTCTGTTATATGAAAGATTGTTTTATCTGGTCTATTCGTATCTCGAACAATAGTTGTAATACTAATTGCACCTTGCTTTTCTAATTGCTCGAAGGCGTAGTAAAGTGATCCTTTTGCATATTTAATATAACAATCCATTTGTCTTTCTTTCATGATGTGCTGCACTTCATATGGATGTTTATCCCCTTCGAGTAGCAAGCCGAGAATGACTAATTTTATGCTCATGCTGTTTCAACTCCTGTATATAGAAACTTAATCCCGATTGGTGAGGGATTATAATCAGTGGAAATGGTCCTATGCTGATTAAAGTTTTACTTTATATATTATAAACGGCATACCCTTTTTCATAAAGGGTATGCCGTTTCTTTTTTCTATACTAACTTACTTGTTTTTGTTTTTGTTTCGTTTTTGGTCCGGTAAAGAGGCGTTCATTTCCCATAAGTAAAATACAAATAATACTTAATACAGCCGGGATAAGTGCCCAGAAGAATGTACTGGCAATAGATGTAGCAAGAGCTTCTTTAATACCAGTTAATATTTCAGCTGGTATTTTATCGGTAGCACCTGGTGATAATAAGAAACTTGTGTCTCCACCCTTTGGGGCTAATTTTGCTAGTTCAGGAGGGAACACAGTGTTTAGTTTATCTGTAAAAATATGATTTTGAATGGTACCGAAAATCGTTACACCAAGGGTCATACCGAGTGAACGGAAGAATGAGTTTGTTGATGTAGCAGAACCACGGTCTCTCATTTCTAATTTGTGGATAGAAGACATACTTAAAACTGAGAATGAGAAACCAACACCAAGTCCAGCGAGAACCATAAATAGCGTTACGAGTACACGTGGTGTGTCCATTGTTAAGGTGCTTAGTAAATAAATACCAAGAACGAAGAAAACACCAGACACCATCATGATGTTACGATAACTTGTTCGAGAAGCTAACTGTCCACCTGTTTGACTTCCAATTACAGAGCCGACCATCATTGGTGTTAAAATCAATCCAGCATTTGAGGCTGAACCGCCGAGAACACCTTGAACGAAGATTGGAATATATACGGTACAGATGATAAAAGCGGCGCCATAGAAAAAGGCAACCCCTTGGCTAGCTGCGAATAAAGGTTTTTTAAATAGATGGAATGAAATGATAGGCTCAGTTGCTTTTCTTTCTACGAAGAAGAAAATAATAAGCATAATAACAACTGTTGTAAATAGACTGATAATTACATTGGAATTCCATGCGTATTCTTTACCACCAAGTTCTAAGGCGAACATTAAGCAAACGATACTAATAACAAGTGTAATAGCGCCAGCCCAATCAATTTTTTGTTTTCTAAATTCTAGAGATTCACTGTAGTATTTAGTAATAAAGAAGAAGGAGATAAGCCCTAATGGAATATTAATATAGAAGACCCAATGCCAACTTATATAGTCCGTAATATAAGCGCCTAATAAAGGGCCAAATACGCTAGATGTCCCGAAAACCGCACCGAATAGACCTGTCATTTTTCCGCGCTTTTCTGGTGGGAATATATCGTACATAATTGTGAAGGCGATAGGCATAAGAGCGCCGCCACCGATTCCTTGAATTGCTCTATAAATACTTAGCTGCTCAATGCTAGATGCGGTTCCGCAAAGTGCGGAACCGAATAAGAAAAGAATGAGGCCACCAATATAAAAGCGTTTCCGTCCGTACATATCAGAAAGTTTTCCGAAGATAGGCATCCCTGCCATTGTTGCTACCATATATGCAGATGTGACCCAAACGAACTTGTCAAATCCTCCTAAATCTCCAACAATCGTTGCCATTGCTGTTGCAACGATTGTATTATCCATTGCTGCCATTAAAATACCAAGTAGTAAACCAGCAACAACAAATTTTGTCTTGTTGGAGTCTTTTTTTAATAATTGAGATTCCAAATATAACCCTCCTTTAATAATAAGTACACTATATTAAGTTTTGAGTGCAGCGCATAAAAAAATTAATATAGTTCTTTCAAATCAATTTACACAAGTGCACTGACAAAGCCATAAAGAATATTATAGTCAAATTTGACTAAAAGGCAAACTTTTTCTTCCGTCAAAATATTCTGTTGTATGGGCAGCGAAAGAGTGAGTAATACTTAATATTGGTATAAAGTCAATGAAGGAAATTGTAAAAAAATATTTCGGTAAGAATACCTGCTGTTAACAGAGGAAAAATGGTTTTTTCTTTATATTGTCGAATAGGATAAAAGGAAGAGTAATAACTATATATCTTTTGTAACAAGCTTTATTAATATCGTGTAGAGAGGCAGAATAAGGTCGTATGGATGATGCATCTGAAATGGGGTGAATATTATTATGAAAATGTGGAAACGAATTTCGGATCAAGGAAGGCGTTCAATACCGCTACAACCGGTGTTATGGATTGATGGCTCAAAAAAGGAAAACGAATGTCCTAATGTAGCAGTTACATTACAAATCCGTAGTATGTATAAAGAAAAATTTTCATATGAACTGACCTATGATGTAAATGACATACTTATTATTCGAATTGAAGTTGAAAATAAAGGAATGGAAATGATTTCACGAGTTGTAGTAAGTCATATGATTCGAGATTATTTTGCATATATTCCAAACTCATTAAAGGTTGATAAGGGGATGAGTGAGTTTCTGTTCCAGCTTGTAAGGTGGCGAATCGAAAATTTATTACCGAATGAGAAGGTAGAACTAATTTGTAAAATAAAAGCAAATAAAGATAAAGCACTTAAAAACGCATTATTTCAGGCTACATATACATTTCAATATAAAGGATTATCATATGGTCCACTGCAAACAAATGAAGTTGTTGTGCGGCAATGATAAAAAGGAACCTGTATGAAAGGTTCCTTTTTTAGTGAAGGTTGTGTTTTTTGAGTACTTTTTTTTGCTCGATTCCTTTTTTTCCTACATAATTGTTTTTATAACCAAAATATAGAATGAAAAGAAAGGAAGCAACATTTACAATAGCATCAATTTGATCGTTTGTAATAAAGTTCACTCCGAAAGAATTTAATAGTAATTTTAACGATAACAGAAAACCTGCTAGAAAACGTATAATATCTGATAGATTTTCTTTTTGAAGCATATATATCACTCCTTTCTAAAAACGATATATATTATATATATGAAATGAATTAGAAAAGGTATACAAGCTTAAGTAGAAATGTACATTAAATATGTACATTTTTTATTTTGTAGAAAAACATTATTGTTATAGAAACATATATTGGTATAAAAAGGGGGGAGAGTATGAAATATAAAGGGAAAATTAGTGGGTTATTACTTGGGAACACAGTTGCGGTTACAGAATGGATTGCACTTCAGGATGTAATCGCTAAGCTAGATTCGCGATCATTTTTAACCGTCTTTATTATTTATATACTGCAAATGATACTAAGCTGTTATTTTGGACATCGGTACGATAAAAGAGCGAATACGCATGAAAATATTGAAGTAGGAGGAATGACGAACAACGATTTTGTCGTTGATTTTTTCGGGAAAGTAGCTGCTTTATCAGAAAGAGATTCTCGTAATATTACAGTGTATATCCTTTCTGTAAAAGAATGGGATGTATTAAAAGACACAGTGCAAGAAAAAAATTAGATGAGTTAGTCCAAAGAGTAGAACGTACAATTGTAAAGACAGTGCGAAAGGGTGATGTAGTGACGAGGTGGGATGAAAATAAATATGTTATCGTAGCTGTTGATAATGGCTATGAAAAGTCAACAATAACAAATCGATTAATCAAAAATATTCAAAATGAAATAGCGAATGATTTATTAAATGTCACACTATTATTTGGGGCTGCAAGTTATCCGATAGAAGGGAAAACTTTTGAAGATTTGCTTAGAAAAGCACAAAATCAATTGTATAATTATAGAAAATTGCAAAGTCATGAATGAAATTTTGATTTGAAGAAGTATGATATAAAGAGTTTTTGTAACATTTTTTTGACTTTTGTTACAAAGAAAAACTTTTTTGTAACAAAAGTCTTTAAAAATATATGGAATCAGCATATAATTGTGTGTGGATGTATCAATGCATTTTGCACAATGTTTTCAGTTTAAAAGTGTAGAGGAAAACATGCTCTACACTTTTCCTTTTTAAGAAATTAAAAGAATCTTTGTAAGAGTTGCGAGGTCATCTTCGCACTATGTAAAATGGACAAAGAGGTTATTTGGTAGAAAGCGAGAAAGGGAATGATAGACATGAGAGGTTATAGATTATCTTTTATCAGGTGAAACATTATAGTGTTTCTTGCAGTAGGTAAGATTAAAGTAAATACCTTTATGTTTTAAGACATTACATAATTTCAAGTGCTAAAATTGTACAAGCAGTATAAATAATTATTGATGATCTTCGTAAAAAAGATGCGAGCATGAAATAGATGAAGAAGTTACATGTTTTCATGGGGTTTTTGGCACGATGATCGTTTACTAATAGGAGGAAAAGATGTTGAAATATAATAAATTAGCAATTGTAACTGCATTATCAATGACTTTACTAGCCGGTTGTTTCGGACCGAAACCAGAAGAGGAATTATATGTTACATTTGAAAATGCTGCAAAGCAAGAAAAAACAATGTTTGAAGATGCAAAGAAACTTGAAACTTTAGAAAAAGAGGGACAAGAATTATATAACCAGATTGTTCAAGAAGGAAAAGATAATAATCAAACTGTTAAGGAAAAACTGAACCAAGCAGTGAAAAATACAGATGAACGAGAAAAAGTACTTAAAAAAGAAAAAGAATCTTTAAATAAGGCACAAGAAGAAGTGAAATCAGCAGATAAATATGTGAAGAAAATTGAAGATAAGAAATTGAAAGATCAAGCGGATAAAGTGAAAAGCACATATGAGAAACGACACGATTCATTTAATAAGATGTATGATAGCTATAATAAATCGTTAAAACAAGAAAAAGAATTATATACAATGTTACAAGATAAAGGTACAAAATTAAAAGATATAAGTGAAAAAGTAAAAGTAGTAAATCAATCTTATAAGGATATTGAATCAGAAAAAGATAAGTTTAATGAATTCACGAAATCCTATAATACAGAAAAAATAGCTTTTTATAAACAAGCAAATATTAAAATTAAAGAAGAGAAAAAATAAAACAGTTTGGCCTATAATTGGCCAAACTGTTTTATTTTTTTGTATAGGTACGGCTATACCATGGAACTGGTTCGCTTAATTTTTTTTCTTGTTTTAATGCTTCAGGACCAATATAATCTTGCAGTGTTTTTTTTGCTATTGTTAAAGATAAGGTTGTTTTCGGATTTCGATAGGAGGATTCAAGGTGACCAAGATGTGGTAGGGTGCGAAAATCATCTTTCGTAGGAGGGATATGGAAAAAATAATCACCTAAACGTATAAGGACATCGGATTGTTGTTGACTAAAACGTGGATTTCTAGAAAAATGTAATCCTTCTTTGATAGCCTTCTTTTCAGTAATTAAGCGTTCTAAAGCAGTCTTTTTTAACCAGTATAAGTACTTAGGGTTAGTTGCAGCTTTAGCATGACGATTCACAACGAAAATAGATTGAGCTAGTCTATTAATAGAATGTTGGTTATGTAATTGAGATTGTGGTTGTGAAGGTTTCATATTGAATCTCCTTTCAAGTTTTCCTTATTATAGCATAAATAAAATGGGTTTTTATTATATGCAAAAAGTAATTGTATATATTTTCAATATTAAAGCAATATTGTTACAAAAAACAACTATTTTGTATAATAGTAATAGAATATGTTTCAGAAATTTGATAATGAAAGAGTGAGAAGTTTGAAAGAAATATTAAAACAACAATATGCCATTATAGACATTGGTTCTAATACAATGCGCTTAGTTATTTATGAAAAACAAAGCGGAGGCTTTTATAAAGAGATTGAAAATACGAAAGTGGTCGCTAGGTTAAGAAATTACTTAGTAGATGGTGTATTAAGTGAAGAAGGAATAGAAGTATTGTTACAAACATTATTTCAATTTCAAGAAAGTACACGATTCCATAATTTACACCATGTGCTTTGTGTCGCAACGGCAACAATTAGACAGGCAGAGAATCAAGATGAAATTAAAAAACTTGTTGAAGGACAAACAGATTTTACTCTAAGAGTTTTATCAGAATATGAAGAAGCGCGTTACGGTTATTTAGCAGTTATGAATTCTACTTCATTTTCAGAAGGAATTACAGTTGATATTGGTGGGGGAAGCACAGAAGTTACATACTTCCGAAATAGAGAAATTTTAGAATATCATAGCTTTCCTTTTGGAGCACTTTCTTTAAAGCAACAATTTATTCAAGGGGATATTCCTACTACAGAAGAGTTAGAGGAAATCAAAAACTATTTATGGAATCAATTTCGAACGTTACCATGGTTAATCGATAAAAAATTACCTCTTATCGCAATTGGTGGGAGTGCGAGGAACTTGGTGAAAATCCATCAAAATTTAATTTGTTATCCTATAGCTGGATTACATTTATACAAAATGAAAGAAGAAGATATTCAACATGTAAAAGAGGAATTAAAAGAATTGTCGTTCATAGAGCTTCAAAAGTTAGAGGGGTTAGCAAAAGATCGAGCGGATACGATTATTCCAGCTATCGAAGTCTTTCATATACTTGTTAACGTTATAGAGTCGCCGGCATTTGTATTGAGTAAAAAAGGATTAAGAGAAGGTGTTTTCTATGAAGAATTAACGAAAGATTTGGGGATTTCATACTATCCAAACGTAGTAGAAGAAAGTTTACATCTATTATCATTTGAATACGAAATGGATATGGAATTTGTAATTCAACTTATTAAACAAGGAACATTGATTTGTAAACAACTTGAAGGAGTAGAGCTTATTTCTATGTCGGAAAAAGACTGGGAAATATTCCATCAAGCGGCGAAAGTATTTAATATTGGGAAGTACATAGATGAAGAAGCGAGCCGATTACATACGTTTTATTTACTAGCGAATAAAACAATTGATGGTATGATGCATAAAGACCGAGTTAGATTAGCGCTTATTGCCTCATACAAATCAAAAATGTTATTTAAACAACATTTAGCTCCATTTGAAGGTTGGTTTGAGAAAAGTGAACAAAAAAAAATTCGGTTATTAGGAGGTGTTTTGCAATTTTCAGCTGCTTTAAATGTGAGACAAAGATCGCTTGTTGAAACGATATCTATAACAGAAAGTAAAGAAGGATTAACATTTAGAATTGTATGTGAGCAATCGGCGTTATCAGAAAAAGTACAAGCTGAAAAGCAAAAAAAGCAGCTGGAAAGAGTGTTGAAAACGAATATTAACTTATCATTTGAATCAAAACGTTAAGTTGTACGGATGTCTTTACAAAAAATTAACACTTTGGAATATAGTAATTTGATAAAATAAAAGTAACTAAATTATAGTGAAAAAGTTTCAAAGGGAAGTGTGAAGAGAATGGAATTGCTAAAGGGGAATTTAGTAAATTTAAATGATACAGCTTATTATAATAACCGTGAATTGAGCTGGCTAGCTTTTAATGAACGTGTACTACAAGAAGCGCAAGATGAAAATAATCCACTTTTAGAAAGATTAAAGTTTATTAGTATTTTCAGTTCAAATTTAGATGAATTTTTTATGGTGCGCGTAGCAGGTTTGAAAGATCAAGTAAGTGCCGGATTTAATCAGCCAGAAAATAAAGCGGGTTTAACACCGAAGAAACAGTTAAATAAGATTGCGATAAAAGCTCATGAGTTAATGACTGTACAGTATGACACGTTTAAAGGTTATGTATTGCCAGCGCTTGAACTAGAGGGGATTGAGCGTCTAACATTCCATGATTTGACGAAAGAGCAGAGAGAATTTATAGAAGAATATTTTGATGAACAAATCTTTCCGGTATTAACTCCTGTAGCTATTGATGCGTATCGTCCATTTCCTATGTTATTAAATAAAAGCTTGAATTTAGCTACTATTTTATACGATGAGAAGCAGGCAGAGGAAGAAAATCGCACGAAGTTAGGAATTGTCCAAGTGCCTTCTTTACTGGAGCGTTTCATATTTTTACCGAGTGAAGGGCAAAAACATAAATTTATTTTATTAGAAGATGTAATTAGTGGTTTTACTCATAAATTATTCACAGGATATAACGTATCACCCGTTACTCGTTTCCGTATTACACGTAATGCGGATTTAACAATCCATGAAGAAGGTGCACGCGATTTATTAAAAGTAATTGAAAAAGAATTGAAAAAGCGTAAGTGGGGAGCTGCCGTTCGTTTAGAAGTTGGTAAAGAACACATTGATGAAAGAGTGTTAGCGTTATTGTATGAAGTGTTGGAAGTAAAAGATGAAGATGTGTACATGATGGATGGACCGTTAGATTTAACATGTTTATTCTCCTTATATAAAAAACTAGCGCCTTTATATGAACATCTAGTATATCCGGCTCTTATTCCTCAACCTCCTCAAGATTTAGGTGATGAGGAAGATGTATTTGAAAAAGCGATAGAACATGATATTTTATTACACCATCCCTTCGAGTCGTTTCAGCCAGTCGTTGATTTTGTCCGTGATGCGGCAGATGACTCGAATGTACTTGCGATCAAACAAACATTATATCGTGTAAGTGGAGATTCTCCGATTATTCAGGCGCTAAAGGTAGCGGCTGAAAAAGGGAAACAAGTGACGGTATTGGTTGAGTTAAAGGCGAGGTTTGATGAAGAGAATAATGTTCATTGGGCTAAAGAATTGGAACAGGCCGGATGTCACGTTATTTACGGAGTAAGTCACTTGAAAACGCATAGTAAAATTACGTTAGTTGTAAGAAGAAGAAACGGAAAAATTGAAAGGTTTGTACATCTCGGAACCGGAAATTATAATGATGCAACAGCGAAGTTATATACCGATTTTGGATATATTACGTCGCGAAAAGACTTTGGTATAGATGCAACAAATTTCTTTAATTATTTGAGTGGCTATACAACGAAACCGCATTTTCATCATTTATCTGTTGCACCATTTGATATAAGAGAGCAATTTATGGATTTAATAGATGAGGAAATCCGTTACCATAGACAATATGGAAATGGATATATTATCGCTAAGATGAATTCGTTAACAGATAAACCGTTAATAAAAAAAATGTATGAAGCATCGCAAGCTGGGGTAAGGGTAGAGCTCATCGTTAGAGGGACATGTTGTTTAAGACCTGGGATTCCAAATGTAAGTGAAAATATTCGTGTAGTTAGTGTTGTGGGAAGATATTTAGAACATAGTCGTATTTATTATTTCCATCATAATGGAGATGAGAAAATATACTTATCTTCAGCTGATTTGATGACACGAAATATGGAAAAACGAGTAGAAATATCTTTCCCAATTTTAGATATTGAAATGAAAGCGAGAATAAAGGCAATTTTACAGCTTACTTTAGCTGATAATGTGAAAACACGTGAACAAAATAAAGATGGTGACTATTATTATATTATTAATAGTGGTGCAGAAGAAATTGATAGCCAAGTGAGTTTATTTAAGTTGGCTTATCAAAATACAGATGCTGAATAATAGAGACAAAGTAAAAACCTCTTAATTTCGATTAAGAGGTTTTTACTTTGTCTCTATTCACGTGTTCCAAAAGTGGAAGAATGAGTAGGGAGAATAGTTTTTATTATATGCGTATGATGGATCGCTTAGTTGAGAGAATAAAAGTGGAAGAATCGTTGTTTTAAATTAGTAATAGTATGGTTGTTGACAAGGCCCTCCGTAACAAGGATAAGGTGCTGGTGGTGGGTAAGGTGGATAAAACGGTCTAGGGCCGAAAGCTAATGCTCCGCCGAGCAATCCTCCAGCAATTCCGGCTAGAAATGGAACACCGAAAAATGGAAAGAAGCGTGAGTCGCCTGCTGGGCCAATAGGTGCTGAACGAACTGGGATAGGTTGGTAATATGGATACATGAACAAACCTCCTTTATTGGACTCATTTTTATCATATGGTGGACCAAGCGTGGATGAGCGAGTACAAGAAAGGATAAGTAAGAAAATAGGCGAATTGTTACGAATGTTGTAGGGTGAAGAGTGTAATTTCGGGTTTTGACATAAAGCGGAATGGGACACGTGTTCTTCCAATACCTCGATTGACATAGAGAATCAAATCCTGAATGTTATAGAAACCTTCAATATATTGTTTTGCAAGCGACGGGGTAATAATAGCACCTAAAAAAGGAATTTGTACTTGTCCGCCATGGCTATGACCAGAAAGTTGAAGGTTGATTGGATATGTAGCGATTTGTGGCGCGATATCTGGTTCGTGAACGAGAACAATTGTATAAATATTTTGTTTTGCGTGCTGTAAAGTTTCCGCTATTTTTGGTTTACCTAGTAGTACATCATCGAGTCCGAAAATGGAAATTTCACTATTATCCAGTAAACGAATTCGCTTTTCACTATTTTGTAAAAGTTCAAATCCAGATTCACGCATGATGTGATCATAGTATTCGGTTCCATATCCCCCATGGTCGTGGTTACCATAAATAGAAAATTTACCGAAGGGTGCTTGTATATTCTTTAAAATGGATGCCACAAAAGGAGCCTCGGTATATGTTTGATAATCATCAATGAGATCACCAGTAAAAAGGACAATATCTGGCTTTTCAGCATTAATCTTGGAAACGATTTGAGATAAATGTTGGAGAGAGAGATAGTATCCTAGATGTAAATCGCTAAATTGAAGAATCTTCATACCATGAAAACTTTTTGGTATGAGTTGTGATGTAAGTGTGTGTTGGGTAAAGGAAAGCAAATAGGGTTCTATATATTTAGCATAATAATAGCCGATGCTAGCGGTTATAAATGAATATAGACAAGTGCGTATTCCAGCTTTTAAAAAATTTCTTCTTGTAATTTTTTTCATATACAGGTTACTTGAATCTCCTTTCAGTTTTTTAAAAATATATTTTTAATATTAAAAAAGTAGTATAGATTAAGAAAAAATGAACGAAAAGAAACCTCTTTACGTTAAAATATCAGAAAATATTAAAAATATAAAGATTTCTGTTAAATAAAATGATAAAATGAATGTGTATTCATTTTTTGGAGGGGATGTATGTGAAAGAGAAGGTAGTTATTATAACAGGTGGATCAAGTGGAATGGGAAAAGGAATGGCGACTCGTTTTGCGAAAGAAGGGGCACGAGTTGTTATTACAGGACGTACAAAAGAAAAATTAGAAGAAACAAAGCTAGAGATTGAACAGTTTCCGGGGCAAGTATTGCCTGTACAAATGGATGTACGAAATACGGATGAAATTCAAAAGATGATTGAGCATATTGATGAGAAGTTTGGACGAATTGATATTTTAATAAATAATGCAGCTGGAAACTTTATTTGTCCAGCAGAGGACCTATCAGTGAATGGCTGGAATTCGGTCATTAATATTGTATTAAATGGTACATTTTATTGTAGCCAGGCTGTCGGAAAATATTGGATTGAAAAAGGCATAAAAGGAAATATCATTAACATGGTGGCAACATATGCATGGGATGCAGGGCCAGGGGTTATTCATTCAGCAGCAGCTAAAGCTGGTGTATTAGCGATGACTAAAACGCTTGCTGTTGAGTGGGGGCGTAAATATGGGATACGAGTTAATGCTATCGCACCAGGGCCGATTGAACGTACGGGCGGTGCCGATAAATTATGGATTTCAGAAGAAATGGCTAAGCGTACAATACAGAGTGTCCCACTTGGTAGGTTGGGGACACCAGAAGAAATCGCGGGTCTAGCTTATTATTTATGTTCAGATGAAGCTGCATACATAAATGGAACTTGTATGACAATGGATGGTGGCCAACATTTGCACCAATATCCATTTTAAAAGGGATGAAAAATGGATGATGTATTCATTTTTCTCTGGTAAAATGTGACGGAATTGTGACACGTTAGAGAAAGGTGTTTACAAAGGGGAATATATACGGTATATTTAAGACCTCTTTTTTCTTCATAGTAGAATTGCTAATTCCCCTTAGCATTTTACCCCTCTAATCCCTTCAGGAAAACTGAAGGGATTTTTTATTATTTTTCCGTAAATATCGTGTTATAATTTTTGAAAAGTAAAGGGAGGGAAGCACGTTGATAGATGCATTAGATGTAATGAGTAACTTGGATAAAGTCCTTCCTTATTATCAAGCTATTTTTAGTGCTGATGAGCATACAGTAATTGGATATGAAGTTGTAGGACGTATTCAAACAGAAGAGGGCATACAAAGTTTAGCGTCTTTCTTCCATGATGATTCTATTCCGAGTGAGTTCCAACTGGAAGCGGATAATATCATAGTAGAAAAAGCGTTAAATAGGTATTTAGAAACAGATCAAAAATTATTATTATTTATACATCGGAATGCCAATGTATTAATGAATGATGAAGATGAAAGTTTACTTCAACTTTTATTGATGTATGAAAAACAAGGTTTAAATTTGAACCACATTGTTTTAGAGATTACAGAACATGAATGTAAAGAAGATATCGAGCAATTTAATCATTTGCTGATGTATTATCGTACATATGGTATTCAAATTTCGATTAATAAAGTAGGAACGGGTACAAGTAATTTAGAACGTATTAGCGTGTTAGCACCGGATATTTTAAAAGTAGATTTAACAAACCTAAGGCAAACTGCACTTTTACAATCTTATCAAGATATTTTATATTCCTTATCTTTACTTGCTAGAAGAATTGGTGCGACATTGTTATATGAAGAGATTGATGCTTTTTATCAACTACAATATGCTTGGAAAAACGGTGGTAGATATTATCAAGGTAATTATTTGAAAGAATGTTTACCTGATTTTATTGAAACGAATGTTTTAAAAGAGCGACTTGGTAATGAATGTCATCAATTTATTCTGCATGAGAAGAAGAAGTTGCAAAAAATTTATAATTTAACAGAGATGTTACGTGATCGAATTGGTGATGTTCTGTCAAAACAAAAAAAGAATGAAGATATAAATGACTGGTTATTACAATTTAGCCAAAGTGTATCACAATGTAGTTTTCGGATATTTATTTGTAATGAAGATGGTTTCCAGCAATCAGGTAATGTTATGAAAAAAGATGGGGAATGGATTGTGATGCCGGAGTATTATATGAAAAACTGGAGTTGGCGTCCGTATTTTCTCGAGAATATCATGAAAATGCGTTTTGAGAATAAGGCAAGGCTCTCGGATTTATATGCCGATATTGAAACTGGTGAAATGGTACGAACATTTTCTTTTCCGATTGATGATGAAAACTTTTTATTTATAGATTTATCTTATGAATATTTATATGAAGAAGACGTTTTATTTTAATGCACGAAGAGATTCGTGCATTTTTTTGTTTGTTTTTATCATAAATTGGTAATAGTGAAAATAATAATGAAAATGCTGTCTATCGTTGTAAAGATTTTACGAACGAAATCATCCCTGTCTTTGCATAATCATTGTTACAATGAATACTACAAAGACAAGCTCTTTTAAAAGGAAGGTGAAAAAATGAGGAAATATGGAATATGGTTTGTTCTATTTATATGTGTTGCCTTTCTAGTTGGCTATAGCGTCACAACTGTTTTAGGGAAAGAAGAAGTGAAAGTGGATCGGAAAGAAGTGTTTACAACGATACAAAAAGGTTATGAGACGCAATTTTCAATTCGAGGGAAGCAAATACCAATGAATAAGATGATAGAGACGTTATCACCATATTTTACAAATAATTTCCTTCAAGTTTTTACAGATGAAAACAGTAGAAATGAAAAACAAAGTGGTGAGTATTTACTTCCAGCAAAAGAAGCTCCGTTTTCCTTTAATTCAGAAACAAAAATGTCATATGATGAGGAACATAAAAATTTATACGTCTATGAACGGGCAAAAAGTGGACAATATCAAATTGTGACATTACAAAAGGATAATGGGAAATGGAAATTAGCAGGGTATCATGAAAGTCAGGAACTTTTGGCTGAAATAAAAAGGTTACAACAATTATGAGAATAGGAATAGGTTTCTCCCTATTCCTATTCTATACCAAGTAGCTGTTGTAATTTTTCAATTTGAAAACCTGCGACAACTTCTCCGTCAATTACAACTGTTGGAGTTGAATAGGAGTCATAGTCATATAAAAGACGATTGCGTGCAGCGGCGTCTTTTTTTACGTCAAATTCTTCATACACAACGTCATTATGTTTTAAAAATTCTTTCACAATGGTACAAGGCGGACAATCAGGCTGTGTATAAACCTCAATTTTTTTCATTGTAATTCCTCCCTTTTTCTGTGTTTTATTATATTCTGTCAGTATAAAAAGAGCAATAAAGAAGGAAAAAGATATTCTTTCTTCTTTTTCCTTCGTATTTCGACAAATTTTAGTTGAGTTTCTGGCCAAGAACCTTTATCCTAGAGTGTGGAACATTTTTTCTGTTATGACGGATAGAATGAGTATAGCTGTAAAACCTATTGGTAGGAAGATCAGAGAAAGGAGAGATTTCATGTCTCTACTCCAAGGAATTTTAACTCGACTTGTTAGTCTACAAGAACAAGCTGAAAGCGGTGAAGTAGCACAACGCTATTTTGAAGTGAACGGTGAGCGCAAATGTAGCGTGAAATTTTTCGATAAAAGTGAAATGTATGAGTTAGAAGTGTATCAACAAGGTGAAAAACCTCAAGTGTATCAATTCGACAACATCGACATGGTGGCAATTGAGATTTACGACATCATTTCTTGATACATATAAAAAAGGTACTGCCATTTGGCAGTACCTTTTTTAGTTATATTAATTAATAGGCTATACATTAGTGGAAGTCGCAATGAAATAAAAGAACTTCCACAAATGTATATGTATAGGAATTTTTTATTTTTCCTACAATGGTAGTAAATAGTAATAGGAGGTGAAAAGGATGGAACGCTTACCGATTGTTATTTGTCCTAATTGTCACAGTCATGCTGAAATTAATCATGTATTAACTGCTCAGTCTAATCAAAATGTAATTTATACGTGTAGGTTTTGTCATTATGTAATCCGAAATATTGAAACGAATAAAGGGTAGTGAGTTATAATTTTTGTTTTTGTCCCATACAATGAGAATACGAAAAGTCTGTCTAATTGAAAGGACGTGACTATGTGGACGGTGAACATACATTTTATAATGTTTCTGAGAGACATTTGAATTTTGATATGGTATTTAACCGCATTTGTAGTTTCATTGAAAAGGATCCGCGAAATTTATATCGATTATCTATTGGGACAGACTCACAAGCACATCAAAAGGATACGAGGTTTATTACAGCGATACATATTCATCGGGTTGGAAAAGGAGCATGGGGATGTTTGCACCACAAATCAGTAAAAAATAAGCCAGCAACTTTGCGAGAGAAAATATATTTAGAAACGCAGTTTAGTCAAGAAATTGCCTGTCTATTTACTCCAAATCATATACAAACAATCTGGGATTTATTGCACCCATACGCTCAAGATGGAGCGGGATTCACAATGGAAATTCATTTAGATATTGGGAATGATGGTTTAACAAAAGAATTTATTTTAGATATGACGAAGAAAATTCAAGCGATGGGATTAACAGCAAAAATTAAACCGGATGCTTATGCGGCGTTTAGTTATGCGAACAGGTATACGAAATAATGTGAAATGGTTTCTATATGTTCGCTAAATACTTTTATTAAAAACTGAATATTACATCTATTAAATAAGTTGAAAATTTTATATAATAAGAGTGATGATGCGAGGGCAAGGAGAGGGACATATGGAAAAGGAATTTGTTTTAACGAGAGAAGAAGAAGATTTATTGTTGGATATTCTGTTTCAGCAAAATTTTGCGAGCGAAATTTTAGCGGTGGAGCTTACAGACATTGAGAATGGTTTAAAACAGACAGATGTGACACAATATAAAAAAATCACAAGATTGTTTTACCGATTAAAAAATAAAGGGTATTAAGCGCTACCGGAATGGTAGTCTTTTTTTTATGTTGTATGCTAAAATAGCTGTGTATCTTTTTTATTAGAAGAATGTCAGGACAAAATAATAATATGAAAACGCTATCATAAAATGTGAATAGGATCAGAGAATATAAGCAGGAAAAAGGGAAAATGGGGGATGTAACATGATTAGTATTCCGAAAGATGAGTTTCAACAAATTCTTGTGAAGGATTTAATGATTTCATCAGAAAAAGTAGCACATGTCCAAATAGGGAATGGTTTAGAACATGCTTTACTCGTTCTTGTGAAATCTGGATATTCGGCGATTCCTGTTTTAGACCCTACGTATAAATTACATGGGTTGATTAGTACTGCTATGATTTTAGATGGTATTTTAGGATTAGAGCGCATTGAGTTTGAAAGACTTGAGAATATGAAAGTGGAACAAGTGATGAAGGAAGAGATTCCAGTTCTTATGTTAGAAGATTCCTTTGCAAAAGCTTTAGAAATGACAATTGATCATCCTTTTATTTGCGCTGTCAATGAAGAAGGTTACTTCGAGGGTATTTTGACACGCCGAGCTATTTTAAAATTGTTGAATAAAAAAGTGAGACAGCATAATCGATAACATAGGAAAAGTGACTTCACAGAAAAGGAGAAGTCACTTTTTTTCGTGCATATCAGTTGTGTATGTATTATATTTAAAAGGACATAAAACATAAGAAAAGTTTGAACTAACAAACCGTTCTAATGTATAAAATTATTCAATTAAATTAAAGATGAAATGCTTATTAGAATTAGGTGTATGGAAGCTAAGGAAAGAGGGAGAAAGTTGCAAATCGATGATTTTCAAATGATGGTTGTGTTAGCTCAGGAATCAAATATGAGAAAAGCGGCGGAACGTTTATTTGTTTCCCAACCTGCGCTTAGTCAACGATTACAATCTATGGAGAAACAATGGGGAATGAAATTTTTTATTCGTTCACAAAAAGGATTGACAATTACACCTGAAGGGGAAAAAGTTGCAAATTATGCGAAAGAAATGTTACAAAAAGAAGAAGATATAAAAAGTGAACTGGCTCTTTTTAGAACGGAAACATACGGTACGCTAAAAATAGCTGTTGCGTCAGTCATTGGTCAATATTGGCTTCCACCTGTTTTGAAAAAATTTGTGCAAAAGTATCCTTCTGTGAAGATATCTCTGTTTACTGGCTGGAGTAGTGAAGTGCAAAAGCAATTTTATGAAGGAGACGTTCACGTCGCCATATTAAGAGGGACACAAGAATATAAAGGTCAGAAGCAACAATTATTTGAAGATGAATTATACTTAGTTGATAAAGAAATAAAAGATATTACAATGTTGAAAGAGACAAATAGACCTTTTATTCAATTTAAAAGTGATTCGACCTACTATGGACAAATACAAAATTGGTGGTATGGATTATTTTCCAATCCACCTAAGCGAACGATTGTAGTTGACCAAATTGAAACGTGCAAACAGCTTGTTTTAAATGGTATAGGCTATGCTCTTTTACCTTCGACTGTTTTAAAAGAAGTGCAGGAAAACATGTATAAAACACCTGTTCAATTAACGAGAGAAACATGGTTATTGACGAGTGACTCGGCAAGGCAGTTGAAGCAAGTGCAAGCATTTTTAGAAATTATAGAAGAAATTCAAATGGAAAAATAAGATTATTGTCTTGCTACTCGCCCTATCGTTTGGTAGAGTAACATTATAAATGGATTTAGGAGGCAACAAGAATGAAAATGATGGACGCTAACGAAATTATTTCTTTTATTCAAAAAAGTGAAAAGAAAACTCCTGTAAAGGTATACATAAAAGGGGATTTAAAAGAAGTAACATTCCCTGAAACAGTACAAGCATTTGTAAATAAAAAATCTGGTGTATTATTCGGAGAATGGTCTGAAATTAAGACAATTCTTGATGAAAATAGCAAGTACATTGTTGACTATGTAGTTGAGAACGACCGTCGTAATTCTGCAATTCCAATGCTTGATTTAAAAGGTATTACAGCTCGTATTGAGCCAGGCGCAATTATTCGTGATAATGTTGAAATTGGTGACAATGCTGTTATCATGATGAATGCAACAATTAATATCGGTGCTGTAATTGGCGAAGGTACTATGATCGACATGAACGCAGTGCTTGGTGGACGTGCAACAGTTGGTAAAAACTGTCACGTAGGTGCAGGAGCTGTACTTGCGGGTGTTATTGAGCCACCTTCTGCAAAACCAGTTATCGTTGAAGACGATGTTGTAATTGGTGCAAATGTAGTTGTTCTAGAAGGCGTTACAGTAGGTAAAGGTGCAGTTGTAGCAGCAGGAGCTGTTGTAACAGAAGATGTGCCTCCATATACAGTTGTTGCGGGAACTCCGGCACGTGTAATTAAAGAAATTGATGAGAAGACAAAAGCAAAAACTGAAATTAAACAAGAGCTTCGTCAATTAAACCCAGAGAAATAAAAAACAAAAAGCGTAAGAGCATGAATGTGCTCTTACGCTTTTTATAGATAGAGGTGCAAAAATGACAGTAAGCAAATTTGTTCAAGTTCGTAGAGATTTACATAAAATTCCGGAAATCGGATTTAAAGAGTGGAAAACACAACGGTATATTTTAGACTATATAGGAACGCTTCCTAATGAATATTTGGAAGTGAAAACATGGAAAACAGGTGTAATTGTTAAAGTAAATGGAAAAAATCCAGAAAAAATAATAGGTTACCGTGCAGATATAGACGGTCTACCAATTACAGAGGAAACTGGATATGAATTCTCTTCCGTCCATGAAGGAATGATGCATGCATGTGGACATGATTTGCATACAACAATCGGTTTAGGACTTCTAACAGCGGCTGTAAGCGAAAGAATAGACGATGATCTTGTGTTTATATTCCAACCAGCTGAAGAAGGGCCAGGTGGTGCACTTCCTATGTTAGAAAGTGCAGAGTTAAAAGAATGGAAGCCGAATATGATTCTTGGGCTTCATATTGCGCCTGAATACTCTGTGGGAACAATTGCTACAAAAGAAGGTTTATTATTTGCGAATACATCAGAGTTATACGTTGATTTAAAAGGAAAAGGTGGACATGCTGCATATCCGCATACAGCAAATGATATGATTGTTGCAGCGAGTCATCTCGTTACACAACTTCAATCAGTTATTAGTCGTAATGTGAACCCTCTTGACAGTGCGGTAATTACAATTGGGAAAATTACAGGTGGTACAGTCCAAAACATCATCGCAGAAAAGTCTCGTTTAGAAGGAACAATTCGAACGCTATCAGTGGAATCAATGAAACGTGTTAAAAGCCGAATCGAGGCAATTGTTGCGGGAATAGAAGCTTCTTTTCAATGTGAGGCTGTTATTGACTACGGAGCGATGTATCATCAAGTGTATAACCATGAAGAGTTAACGCGAGAGTTTATGCAATTTACACGTGAACAAACGAATATGGACGTAATTACATGTACGGAGGCAATGACAGGTGAAGACTTTGGTTATATGCTTCGAGAGATACCTGGATTTATGTTTTGGCTTGGAGTAAATTCAGAATATGGTTTACATCATGCAAAATTAAAACCCGACGAAGAGGTTATTGAGAAAGTGATTGTATTTTTAAATCAATATGTGAAGTGGAAGGGAAATAGAAAGTGAACTCCCGCGCTAATTTTGCAACAGTTTAGAGTGGTGACTTCTTAGTTCCGAGACGAAAATATCTTTCATATTTGTTAGTGTTAGACATTTTCATTCAAATGAGTAAAGTTACATTTGGTGTTTTAATAATGAGCAGGGGGTTTTTAGCCACTGCTCATTATTAATTATTGCTAATAAAGAAGATAATTATTTAACTACTTATATATGTTTACTTTTAGTATGAAAAGTGTGTAAAATCAATGTGATACATAGAAAAAAGGGTGGGGAATTACGTGCAAATTAGCAGTGCGATTTTATGTTTCGTCTTATATGCATATGTTATTATTGCGGCGGTTTATTTTGGGATAAGTTTTTACGCCTATCGTTTAGCGAATAATAGTGAATATGAAGAAACATACAAATGGGTGAAAAGATATTTATCACCTGTACTAGAAATTATGAATGGATTTGTTCTTTTTTTATTTATTGGATTAATTGCTTTCTCAACGAGCTTAGTAGGGAATAAGACTACATTATTTGTGCTAGGTATCATTATTTTTATGCTATTAGGAATTCGGATTGGTAATACGGTATTTTGGAATGAAAGAAAAGTAGATGGTTGGACAGGAATGCTAATTCCGTGTATGTTAGCTGCAATCGTGACGAATATAGAACATGAATATTATCAATTACATTTTTGGCTTATCATTGTTTTAACAATCCTTTCGGTTTTGTATATAAGTACTGTCGTGCTAACATACATTGCAAATGAAAAAGGCGATGCAAAAGGTACACGCTTCTTTAGAGGGCGTGCATTATTATGGAGTGTGCCGACGATGGCAGTTATAGGAATTATTGCGGTATTAGTAAATGGATATCAATTTACTAATTGGCAACTGTTTTTAGAAACTTGGTGGATTTTTATTGTTTCGTTTATAGCTTTTTTAGGCGCGACACATTATTTGTTCCATCAACATCATTATATATTGGCATTGGTATTCGCATTTACACAACTATTATTTGCTTTTTTCGGACAAGAAACGTTATTGTTTGTTTTTGAAACATTTAGTTCATTTGGAAATATTTTTGTATTCGGTATGTTAATTTTCGGTATCGCATTTTATTTACAACAGTATTTTTATATGCAAAAACAAAAATAAGAATTATATACAGGTTTTTGTAGCGAATCTAAAGTATGTTACAATAAAAGTACATAGTATTTGATATTATTGGAGGAATTCCTGTGGGCGATAAAGAGAAAGAATTTGCTGTTATTGGGCTTGGACGTTTTGGTGGGAGTATTTGCCGAGAACTCGCTCAATTAGGTATGGAAGTAATGGCAATTGATTCAGATGAGGATAAAATTAATGAGTTTGCAAATATAGCTTCGCATGCCGTGATTGCAGATTCAACAGATGAGATGGTATTAAAAAGTCTTGGTATTCGCAATTTTGATCATGTAGTCGTTGCTATTGGAGATAATTTAAATTCAAGTATTTTAACAACGTTAATTTTGAAAGAATTAGGTGTGAAAAATATTACTGTGAAAGCTCAAAATGACTATCATGAAAAAGTGCTAAGTAAAATAGGGGCCGATCATATTGTGCATCCAGAACGAGATATGGGAAAAAGGATTGCAAATAATATTGCATCAAGTAATGTGTTAGATTACCTAGAGCTTTCAGATGAGCATAGTATTGTAGAGATTATTGCAAATAAAAAAATTGATGGACACTCTTTAATTGAATTAGACATTCGTGCGAAGTTTGGTTTGAACATTGTAGCAATTAAACGTGGAAAAGAAGTTATCGTATCTCCTCGAGCTACAGAAAACATTCAAGCGGGAGATATATTAATTGTAATTGGTCATGACGATGAAGTAGATCGTTTTAAGCATTTTTTAAGATAAGAGAAAAGGACAATGCCTCCTCGGCATTGTCCTTTTTCTTATATTTCCATAATGATTGGTAAAATCATTGGACGGCGTTTCGTTTTTTCGTATAGGAATGGTGCTAATGTGTCTGTAATCTCATTTTTAATTTCAGACCATTGTGTTGTTTTTCGCTCCATTACTTTTTCTAAATGTGTTGTAATTAATGTTTGAGCATCGTTGATTAAATCGCTGCTTTCACGCATATAAACGAAACCACGCGAGATGATATCGGGTCCTGCTGCAACTTTAAATTCTTTCATATCAATGCTTACAACTACAATAACAAGTCCTTCTTCAGAAAGAATGCGACGATCACGTAATACGATATTCCCGATATCTCCAATACCATTTCCATCGATATAGACAGAGCCAGATGGAATTTTCCCAGCTACGCTTGCTTCATCAGAACGTAAAGCAAGAACATCTCCATTATCCATAATGAAACAATTTTCTTCTGGAATACCACAATCATTAGCTAATTTCATATGCATACGCTGCATACGATACTCACCATGAATTGGCATGAAATACTTCGGTTTAATTAGACGGAGCATTAGTTTTTGTTCTTCTTGTCCGCCATGTCCACTCGTATGAATGTTTGACAGTTTTCCATGGATTACATCAGCGCCAGCACGGTACAACATGTTAATTGTACGACTTACACTAATTGTATTGCCTGGGATTGGTGAAGAAGAGAAAACAACTGTATCGCCAGGGATAATTTGAATTTGACGATGAGTACCATTAGCAATACGTGAAAGTGCTGCCATCGGCTCACCTTGACTACCTGTACATAAAATAACAACCTTATTAGCTGGTAGGCGGTTTAGCTGAGATGTGTCTATGAATGTATCCTTTGGACAGCGAATATAACCAAGGTTTTGTCCGATTTCAATCGCTGCCTCCATACTGCGGCCGAATACAGCCACTTTACGATTGTTTTCAACAGCTGCTTCAACAACTTGTTGCAAGCGATGGATATTTGATGCAAAGGTTGCGAAGATAATACGACCTTCTACTTTGCGGAAAATATCTTGAATACTATCACCAACACGGCGCTCAGACATCGTAAAGTTTGGTACTTCACTGTTTGTACTATCAGATAAGAGACAAAGTACACCGTCTTTTCCGATTTCGGCCATTTTTGTTAAATCTGCTGGCTCACCGACTGGTGTGAAATCGAATTTGAAATCACCTGTATGAACGACTTGTCCTTGAGGTGTTTTTACAACAACTCCGTATGAATCTGGGATACTGTGAGTTGTACGGAAGAAGGAAACAGATGTCTTTTTAAATTTAATAACATCATCTTCTTGAATTTCATAAAGTTTTGCTTTACGAAGTAATCCGTGCTCTTCTAATTTGTTTTTGATTAGTGCAATTGCTAATTTTCCGCCATAAATCGGAATGTTCACTTGACGTAATAGGTAAGGAATTCCACCAATATGATCTTCGTGACCATGTGTAATGAATAATCCTTTAATTTTATCTTCGTTTCGCACAAAATAAGTGTAATCTGGTATTACATAATCGATTCCGAGGAGTTCGTCTTCTGGAAACTTAATTCCAGCGTCAATTATAATAATTTCATCTTGAAATTGAACAGCATATGTATTTTTACCGATCTCACCAAGTCCACCTAAAGCAAAAACGGCAGCTTGATCATTCTTTAGAAATTTCATATGACTATACGATTTCCGCTAATATTAAATCAGCGTTTTGTTTTTCATATTCAAGATGATTACCAGTAACAGACTGAACGAACTCGATATTATATGCGAACTTATTTAATTTTTTACGAACATCCTTTTGAGACGTAGCCTCTAAATATAAAACTTTTGTATTTTCACGTACTGGGACCTCAGTTAATTTTTCTTGATAAAATACTTTAAAAATCATTGGGAAAACCTCTCCTTGTCTATGTTTTGCATTATCTGTTACTTATTATAAAGCAAACAGTCATGATTTTCATGTTTTTTCGAATGGGAATGAAGAAAAAGCCCGAAATGGGCACAATTTAAGCGATTGTCTTCTTACGGACTAAATCGTTTAAATAACGCTTGAGCTTTTTCTTCAGCTTCTTCAGCATGATTACTCCTTCCTTTCCTTATTTTAAACATGCATGTTACTAATGATAACTCCGTCTCCCGTACAAGAAAGAAGATTAGAAGTGAATAGTGAATCTTGTTCTTTTTAGTATAGTGTAAGTTATCCTGTAGTAACGATTAGTAGCCGTTAGTTATAGATATAGTATGAGGAAGAATAGAAAAGAAAATTCATCCGAACAAGTATCCACATTTTTTTACTATTATTATATGCATATTTCATAAATAAGGTCAGAAAGTGAACGCTTTCTTCACAGATGTTTAATATGTTATACTTTTTTTTGAAATTTGAAAAGTGATAATTAAAATAGGAATATAGAGTGCCAGAAAGGATTTTGACAAATGAATGATAAAATTGTCTTTTTTGATATTGATGGAACATTATTAGATCATGATAAAAAAATTCCGCAATCTACACGTGATGCAGTAAAAGATTTACAAGAAAAAGGTGTGCACGTAGCGATTGCGACAGGGCGTGCGCCATTTATGTTTGAAGATATTCGTAAGGAACTCAATATACATAATTATGTTAGTTTTAATGGACAGTACGTTGTATTTGAAGGTGAGACAATATTTAATAATCCGTTACACCCAGAGGCTCTACATAAGTTTACTCAGTTTGCAAAACAAGAAGGATATCCACTTGTATATCTTGATCATCAAGAAATGAGAGCGTCAGTGGAATATCATGATTATGTGAAAGAAGGTTTTGGGAGTTTAAACTTTGAACATCCAGCATATGAACCTGATTTCTATGAGAAACGTAATATTTATCAAACTCTGCTTTTCTGCGAAGTAAATGAAGAAGAAAAGTTTATTAATCAGTACCCAGATTTTCATTTTATTCGTTGGCATGCGTATTCAATGGATATTATTCCAAATGGTGGTTCTAAGGCAAAAGGAATTGAGAAATTCATTGAGAAATTAGGATTTAACCGTGAACAAGTGTATGCATTTGGAGATGGCTTAAATGATTTGGAAATGATTGAAGCAGTAGGGACAGGTATTGTGATGGGGAATGGTCATGAAGATTTGAAAAAACTTGCGAATCACGTGACAAAGGATGTTAGTGAAGACGGTATATACCATGGATTAAAATGGGCTGGATTGCTTTAAGTGAATATGGAACCCATTTCATAAAAAAAGGCGGAAGATTAACTTCCGCCTTTTTTTATTATCGTTCTAGAGGTTTCGACTCATCAGGAGAGGCAAATGGATTCTCTTTATTAATATGGTCGTAGAACATAACACCATTTAAGTGGTCGATTTCATGCTGGAATACGATTGCTGGTAAACCTTTTAAACGTAATTTTACTTCTTCTCCGTTAATAGATGTTGCTTTCACTGTAATTCTTGTGTAACGAGGGACATAACCAGGTACTTCACGGTCTACAGATAGACAGCCTTCACCATTTTGTAAATATGTACGTTCAACAGAATGACTAATGATTTTTGGATTAAATAGTGCATGGCTATATAACGTACCGTTTGTATCAGTTACATGAACCGCAATCATTTTCTTTGAAATACCGATTTGCGGAGCCGCTAATCCGATTCCAGGGCGCAAACTATATTTTTCAGCCATTTCAGGATCTTGGCTATTTATTACAAATTCAATCATTTCTTTAAGGGTATTTGTATCTTCCTCGCTAGCAGGTAAGGAGACCTCTTCTGCAACGTCGCGCAAAATCGGATTTCCTTCACGAATTACCTCATTCATTGTAAGCATATGTAATCTCTCCTTTCTTCTTTAGTCTACCAAAGGAGATAAAAAAAGTCATCGGCAAGTAAGGAAGATCTACTTGGAAACAAATCTTCTATAGATAAGTTATATAATAAAAGAAAAGACGGCAAAGCCGTCTGTTTCTTTCCATAGTTGTTTCATTTTACATTAGCGAATGCAAGCAGCACCAACGATAATTAAAAGGATAAACAACACAACGATTAAGGCGAAGCCGCGTCCAGACCCGCCACAAGAACCGCCATAACCGTAGGAAGGATATGAACAAGTTGTTGGATAGCAATATGAGTATCCGTACATGAGATGACCTCCTTTATCATTTCCCGCTAATACTGCGGTTACTATAATGTATGGAGGAAGGATCAGAAATGTATAGGTATTTACCTATAAAAGGAAGAAGTGTTTGTATAATTTTATTGAGAAGAGAGAAAAACTAAAGAGAATTAAATCGTTTACATATTATTCTAAGAGAAAAAACAAGTTAAAAAGGGAATAATATAACAGTAGGTTATTGCTTACTAATACAGATGTGAAAAATAAAAACACGTTTGTGTAGAGGAAACCTGCATATTATTTATAAAAAAACGTATTCAAAGTAATTGACATCGTAATTAGAATAGTTGTAAACTAAAAAACGTGATCAAGATTGTATTAATATGTTTTTGGAAAAACATTAGTACAGATTGTTAGGTACACAAAATTATTCTCAACCGACAAACAAATTTGTTGGTTTACATTGTTGCGCTTTCAGTCTAGCAAATAGATAGTGAAAGCGTTTCAGAATATGGTTCAAGAGAGGAAGAGGTGAACGGAATGGGTACTAAAACAAAAAAGACCCTATTTAATGTTGATGAGCAAATGAAAGCTATCGCAGCTCAATTTGAAACATTACAAATTTTAAATGAAAAAGGCGAAGTTGTGAATGAAGCAGCTATGCCTGAATTATCTGATGATCAATTAAAAGAATTAATGCGCCGTATGGTGTATACTCGCGTACTAGATCAACGTTCTATTTCTTTAAACCGTCAAGGACGTTTAGGTTTCTACGCACCAACTGCTGGACAAGAGGCTTCTCAATTAGCAAGTCATTTCGCACTTGAAGCAGAAGATTTCATCTTACCAGGATATCGTGACGTTCCACAATTAGTGTGGCACGGTCTACCATTATACCAAGCATTCTTATTCTCTCGTGGACATTTCATGGGTAACCAAATGCCTGAGAACGTAAATGCACTTGCTCCACAAATCATCATCGGTGCGCAAATCATCCAAACTGCTGGTGTTGCGTTAGGTATGAAACTACGTGGTAAAAAATCTGTTGCAATTACTTACACTGGTGACGGTGGTGCTTCACAAGGTGACTTCTACGAAGGTATGAACTTTGCGGGTGCATTCAAAGCTCCAGCAATCTTCGTTGTACAAAACAACCGTTATGCAATCTCTACTCCAGTAGAAAAGCAATCTGCAGCTAAAACTGTAGCACAAAAAGCAGTAGCAGCAGGTATTTACGGAATTCAAGTAGACGGTATGGATCCATTAGCTGTATACGCAGCAACTGCTTTCGCTCGTGAGCGTGCAGTAAACGGCGAAGGCCCTACTTTAATCGAGACTTTAACATTCCGTTACGGTCCACATACAATGGCTGGTGATGACCCAACTCGTTACCGTACAAAAGATATCGAAAACGAATGGGAACAAAAAGATCCAATCGTACGCTTCCGTGCATTCTTAGAAAACAAAGGCCTATGGTCTCAAGAAGTTGAAGAGAAAGTAATCGAAGAAGCAAAAGAAGATATCAAACAAGCAATTGCTAAGGCTGACCAAGCTCCAAAACAAAAAGTTACTGATTTAATGGAAATCATGTACGAAAAAATGCCTTACAACTTAGCTGAACAATATGAAATTTACAAAGAAAAGGAGTCGAAGTAAGCCATGGCTCAAATGACAATGATTCAAGCAATCACTGATGCTTTACGCGTTGAAATGAAAAACGATCCTAACGTACTTGTTTTTGGTGAAGACGTTGGTGTAAACGGCGGAGTATTCCGTGCTACTGAAGGTTTACAAGCTGAATTCGGTGAAGATCGTGTAATGGATACTCCACTTGCAGAGTCTGGTATTGGTGGACTTGCAGTTGGACTTGCACTTGAAGGTTTCCGTCCAGTTCCAGAAATTCAATTCTTCGGTTTCATTTATGAAGTAATGGATTCAGTTTCTGGTCAATTAGCTCGTATGCGTTACCGTTCTGGTGGACGTTGGACTGCTCCAGTAACAATTCGTTCTCCATTCGGTGGCGGTGTTCATACTCCTGAACTACATGCTGATAGCTTAGAAGGATTAGTGGCACAACAACCTGGTCTAAAAGTTGTTATTCCATCTACTCCATACGATGCAAAAGGTCTTTTAATCTCTGCGATTCGTGACAACGATCCAGTTATCTACTTAGAGCATATGAAATTGTACCGTTCATTCCGTCAAGATGTACCAGAAGGCGATTACACAATTGATTTAGGTAAAGCTGATATCAAACGTGAAGGTACAGATGTATCTGTTATCGCTTATGGTGCTATGGTTCATGCTGCATTAAAAGCTGCTGAAGAACTTGAAAAAGAAGGTATCTCTTTAGAGGTTGTTGACTTACGTACAGTTCAACCATTAGATATCGAAACAATCATCGCTTCTGTTGAAAAAACAGGCCGCGTAGTTGTAGTTCAAGAAGCTCAAAAACAAGCTGGTATTGCAGCTAACGTTGTAGCGGAAATTAACGACCGTGCAATCTTAAACTTAGAAGCTCCAGTTGTACGTGTTGCAGCTGCTGATACAGTATTCCCATTCTCTCAAGCTGAGAGCGTATGGTTACCAAACCATAAAGATATTGTTGAAGCTGTTAACAAAGTAATGAACTTCTAATTTTTAGTTTTTCATGTGCAAAAGAAATCAGCACATGCTGGTTTCTTTTGTACATATTCCATAATAATGAAATGAATCAGGGGGCTGAATTCCGTGGCATTTGAATTTAAACTACCAGATATCGGTGAAGGTATCCACGAAGGTGAAATCGTAAAATGGTTTATTAAACCAGGTGACGAAGTAAACGAAGACGACGTACTTCTTGAAGTACAAAATGATAAAGCAGTAGTAGAGATCCCTTCTCCTGTTAAAGGTAAAGTACTTGAAGTACTTGTAGAAGAAGGAACAGTTGCAATTGTAGGAGATACATTAATTAAATTTGATGCTCCTGGATACGAAAACCTTAAATTTAAAGGTGACGATCATGATGAAGCTCCAAAAGCTGAAGAAGCAGCAGTAGAAGCTCCAGCAGCGGAAGCTACTCCAGCAGCAACTGCAGAAGTAGTAAATGAGCGTGTAATCGCTATGCCATCTGTTCGTAAATATGCTCGTGAAAAAGGTGTAGATATTCATAAAGTAGCTGGTTCTGGTAAGAACGGCCGTGTTGTGAAAACTGACATCGATGCATTTGCAAATGGTGGACAAACTGTAGCAGCAACTGAGGCTCCAGCAGCAGTAGAAGCTACTCCAGCAGCAGCGAAAGAAGCAGCACCAAAAGCACAACCAATCCCAGCTGGTGAATATCCAGAAACTCGTGAGAAAATGAGTGGTATCCGTAAAGCGATTGCGAAAGCAATGGTTAACTCTAAGCACACAGCTCCTCACGTAACATTAATGGATGAAGTTGATGTAACTGAGCTTGTTGCTCACCGTAAGAAGTTCAAAGCTGTTGCAGCTGACAAAGGTATTAAATTAACTTACCTTCCATACGTTGTAAAAGCTTTAACATCTGCATTACGTGAATTCCCAATGTTGAATACTGCTTTAGACGATGCTTCTCAAGAAATCGTTCATAAACATTACTTCAACATCGGTATCGCAGCTGATACAGACAAAGGTCTATTAGTACCAGTTGTTAAAGATACAGATCGTAAATCAATCTTCACTATTTCTAACGAGATCAACGATCTTGCTGGTAAAGCACGTGATGGTCGTTTAGCTCCAGCTGAAATGAAAGGTGCTTCTTGCACAATTACAAACATTGGTTCTGCAGGTGGACAATGGTTCACTCCAGTTATCAATCACCCAGAAGTAGCAATCCTTGGTATCGGCCGTATCGCTGAAAAACCAGTTGTGAAAAATGGTGAGATTGTAGCAGCTCCAGTATTAGCATTATCTCTAAGCTTTGACCATCGTTTAATTGACGGCGCAACTGCTCAAAAAGCATTAAACCAAATTAAACGTCTATTGAATGACCCACAATTATTAGTAATGGAGGCGTAATAACAATGGTAGTAGGAGATTTCCCAATTGAATTAGATACAGTCGTTGTTGGTGCAGGTCCTGGTGGATACGTTGCGGCAATTCGTGCAGCACAATTAGGTCAAAAGGTAGCAATCATCGAAAAAGCTAACCTTGGTGGCGTATGCTTAAACGTTGGATGTATTCCTTCAAAAGCGTTAATCAATGCAGGTCATCGTTATGAGAATGCAATGCATTCTGATGACATGGGTATCACTGCAGAGAACGTAAAAGTTGACTTTACAAAAGTTCAAGAATGGAAAAACGGCGTAGTTAAGAAATTAACTGGCGGTGTTGAAGGCCTTCTTAAAGGTAACAAAGTTGAAATCATTCGCGGTGAAGCTTACTTCGTAGATGCTAACACATTACGCGTAATGACTGAAGATGCAGCTCAAACTTATACGTTTAAAAATGCTGTTCTTGCAACTGGTTCTACACCAATCGAAATTCCAGGATTCAAATACTCTAAACGTGTTATCAACTCTACAGGCGCTTTAAGCTTACCTGAAATTCCTAAAAAACTTGTTGTAATCGGCGGCGGTTACATCGGTATGGAATTAGGTACTGCATATGCTAACTTCGGTACAGAAGTTACTGTAGTAGAAGCTGGCGACGAAATCTTAGCTGGTTTCGAAAAAGCTATGAGCTCTGTTGTTAAACGTGCTCTACAGAAAAAAGGTAACGTAAATATCCATACAAAAGCTATGGCTAAAGGCGTTGAAGAAACAGAAACTGGCGTAAAAGTTAGCTTTGAAGTTAAAGGTGAAATCCAAACTGTAGAAGCAGATTACGTATTAGTAACTGTAGGTCGTCGTCCAAACACTCAAGAAATCGGTCTTGAGCAAGTTGGAGTTAAAATGACTGATCGCGGTATCATCGAAATCGATGAGCAATGCCGTACAAACGTATCAAACATCTATGCAATCGGTGATATCGTTCCTGGACCACCATTAGCTCACAAAGCTTCTTACGAAGGTAAAGTAGCTGTTGAAGCAATTAGTGGCCATGCATCAGCAATCGATTACATCGGAATTCCAGCAGTATGCTTCACTGATCCAGAATTAGCATCTGTTGGTTACACTAAGAAACAAGCAGAAGAAGCAGGAATGACTGTAGCTGTATCTAAGTTCCCATTCGCTGCAAACGGTCGTGCGTTATCATTAAACAGCACTGACGGTTTCTTACAACTTGTAACACGTAAAGAAGATGGTCTTCTTGTAGGTGCACAAGTTGCAGGTGCAGGCGCTTCTGATATTATCTCTGAGATTGGTTTAGCTATCGAAGCTGGAATGACAGCAGAAGATATCGCTCAAACAATCCATGCTCACCCAACATTAGGTGAAATCACAATGGAAGCAGCTGAAGTTGCTCTTGGAATGCCAATTCACATTGTAAAATAATTTAAGTAATGTAAATACCCCATCTCTTATTTAAAGAGATGGGGTATTTTTAATATAATGGCTTGCAAGGTCTTTATATGTACTTGTCGAATGAATATATATAATACTTTAAATGAATCGTTAGAACATACGTTAATCCAAAAGCAGTATATATACTTTCATATAATATGTAATTGATTCAAACTTAATCCCATATATTAATAAAATAGGGCATGTCAAAGGAGAAGGTTCCATGAGAATATTACATGTTATATTTTATCATTTTCTATTATGGAGTGGTTTTTCCATTGTATTAACATTATCGAATGGTGATAAGTTTCATTATAAAGTAATTCTCTTTTTCGTATTTCTTTATTTGGCATATGTAATTGCATGTTTTGTATTACACGCAAGGAAGCAGGCATTATTCCTTACGTGTTCAAATTGCATACTTTTTTTAATCATATTCTCAATTTTTTAAATTAACGTTTATAGAAATACATTGTTCTTCCATTAAATAATTGTAACTCTCCTTCCAATTTCTTCGCTAGAAAACGGCTAAATTCATTTGCTTTTCCTTTATCGCCAAATGTTGCTGTGGTGGGTAAAGAAATTTGTATGAAAGATCGTTTATTTTCTATTCCAATCCCCACATAAATAGAATTATATCGGTCGTGACTCGATTGGAGTTTTAATGTTGTTGCTGATGTATCTAATATTTCATAAGGAAAAGCTGTATTTGTATAGGCGTAATTAATTTGATCACCAGTCTTGGAAGTAATGGTTTTATAGTTATCAAAAAGGTGTTTGACATCCTCTATTGAAACAGATTGTTGATTGGATTTAGGTACAAGTGTGATAAAGGCGTGTTGCATACAAATTCCCCCCTAGTTTAGTAGAATAATATCATTCTACATCCTACTGAATTTTTTGACAATTAAAAGGAGTATTACTTTTTTTGTTTAATATATTATTGAGTAGGAAGTGTTATTGAGAAAGGTGGAAACTGATGTTTGAAAAATTGTATGATGAGCATGAAAGTGTGAAGGTACGATTTTTAGGATTTATGACGCATGATACACGTTATGATTTTGGAGTTATTTATACAAATATGTTTTTTGGAAAGCCACTTATTGTTTGTATGCAAACAGGGAGATCTACTTTGCTTGGACGAGATGATGTGGAAAATGTTCCTTATATAAAAGAAACTTTTAAGTTAGGGTCGGAAGAGGAGGCGGAGGAGTTAGCACAGTTTTTTAAATTTCTTGTTCCGTCTACTTCTTTGCATGCGGAGTATGAAGAATAATTAACAAGAAACAGTCGTACGTATGAGATATGACTGTTTTTTTGTGTTAATATCGCATACTAATTTAATTTTAAAATATTTAATGTGTTATACTAAAAACCTATTGACGTAAAAAGTATAACATATTAAAATAAAGACAGAAAGTTAAGCGGTTACAAAAAAGTTTTTGGGATTATAAACTTAGGGGGAAATGAAAAATGGGAACAATCGTATGTCAAGATTGTGAAGGTACAATTGCACACTTTGAAGATGAGAAAGTAACGGTACTTTACGGGAAATGTGGATCTTGCGGATGTGATCACACAGAGCATACAAAAGCCCAATAATTGATAGGAAATGGACAGCTAAAAGTTTTTAGGACCATAAACTTAGGGGGAAATGAAAAATGGGAACAATCGTATGCCAAGTATGTGAAGGAACAATCGGACATTTTGAAGATGAAAAAACGACAGTGCTTTACGGAAAATGTGGTACAAATTGTGAATGTGCTAATAGAGACAATGCGAAAGCTTAATTATAAATAAGTAGATTATTATTAAAACTCAGGGGGAAATGAAAAATGGGAACAATCGTATGCCAAGTATGTGAAGGAACAATCGGACATTTTGAAGATGAAAAATCAACAGTACTTTACGGGAAATGTGGATCTCATTGCGAATGTGACCAAAAGGAACACTCAAAAGCTTAATAATGAAGAAAAAACGCCTACACATGTAGGCGTTTTTTTAATAGATTGTAGTTGTATGTCCGACTGTTGCAACGATTGCATCATCTCGAATTGGAATAAATCCTATTGATGTTTGTGGTGTGCTAGGCGAACTGTAGTGGCTCATAGCACGACTATCGATACGAGTAATAGTATCAGTCAAGAAAGCCGAAATAAATGCATAAGGGACTCGTCGTTCATTTAATGAGTAGATAATTTCCTCTTTTGTTTTTACACCTACGCCATGTCCGTAAAAAAAGAAATTTCCTAAATAGATTGTGTTTTCTCCTTGCCACTCGATTGTAGCTGGATTCACTTGTGGATTTTTAAAGTAAACGAGATCGCCTGGAACAAGATCGCCACCCGTTTTTGTTATGAGCTTTAAATCATGATCATAGTCCCATGTATAAAGTAAAAGGTTTGCAAATAGCCGGTTGAAAGTTTCTTCCTCATACAATGATAGTAATGCTTTGTAAAAAATAATTATCATAGCGGTTGCGCATTCAGTTCCATATAGTTTTCCGTTTTTGAAAATATCTTGGATGGCAATGGAAGGCGATATGTTTGGAAGTAGTTTAAATCCGCCAAGGGATGTTCTTTCCCAAAACTGAGTGTTGCAAAAAGATTGTTGAAATGTACGAAACTGAAAGCCACTTTGAAAAAGTTCTAGCGCGGAAGTAATAATATTAACTCGTAAATTAAGATCAAAGCTGAGTTCATCAGCTGTTCGGAAGGAATAAACTTCTTGATTTCCTGCCATTATGGATAAAATTTGTTGTTTCTCAGCTGCAAATGGCTCATATTCATTTGTGATATAAGGATGTACAATAGAACGGCCTATTACAATCATAATAGTATCCCCACCTATACGTTACATTCTTTAATATCGTATGAGAAAAGGAAAAAAAGGTGAAAGAAAAGCCTATCAACTGATAGGCTTGTACTCTTTAATAACACGTAATGTTTGTAACGTCATATCTTCGGGTCCTTGTACAGGTAACCCTGCTTCTAAATTTTTACGAATATACTCTAAGTTTTCTTGTGTAATAATTTCCCCCGGAGTAAAGATTGGAATCCCTGGTGGATAAACCATAACAAAATCAGCTATTATACGACCTGCCGCATTTTCAAATGGAATGACTTCCGTCTCTGAATAAAAAGCATCTCTAGGAGAAAGTGCTAGCACAGGTATTTCTGGAATGTCTACTTGTACTTGAACACCTGTATCTACTCTATTTCTGTATGTTGTTGCTAAATCTTGTAATGCTGTGATAAGTGTATCAGTTTCACTTTCGGTATCTCCAAAAGTGATAAGACAAAGTATATTATATAGATCAGAGAGTTCTACTTCAATGTTGTAATGTTCTCTAAGCCATACTTCAGCCTCATGGCCAGTAATACCTAAATCTTTTACAGATACAATTATCTTTGTAGGATCATAGTTAAAAGTAGCATCTGTTCCTAGCATTTCTTTTCCAGGACAATAAAGATGCTCAATAGCATTAATAGCATCACGAACATGTTCAGCTAATTTTATTGTTTGTTCTATGAGAACTTTTCCTTCTGTAGCAAGACGTTTTCTAGCAACATCAAGGGATGCTAACAAAATGTAAGAAGTTGATGTCGTTGTAAGCATGCTAATAATGGATTGGACATGCTTTACGTTCACAAGACCTTCTTTTACATTAAGAATAGAGCTTTGGGTTAAAGACCCTCCTAATTTGTGAACACTTGTTGCTGCCATATCTGCACCTGCTTGCATAGCCGAGATTGGTAGTTCATCATGAAAATGGATATGAACACCGTGAGCCTCATCAACAAGTACAGGAATATCATAAGAATGAGCTAATTTTACAATCTGCTCTAAATCTGCAGCAAACCCAAAGTATGTTGGATTAATAACAAGTAAGCCTTTCGCATCTGAGTGCTCTTCGAGAGCTTTTTTGACAGACTGCATTGTGATCCCGTGTGAAATACCAAGCTTCGGATCGATCTCAGGATGCATGAAAATCGGTTTTGCACCTGAGAAAATAATAGCTGACATTACAGATTTATGCACGTTTCGTGGCACGAGGATTTTATCACCAGGGCCGCAAACGCTCATCACCATTGTCATAATTGCACCACTTGTACCTTGAATAGAAAAGAAAGTATGATCTGCACCGAAAGCAGCGGCGGCTAAATCCTGAGCTTCTTTAATCATACCTTTTGGATGATGTAAATCATCGAGTGGCGCAATGTTAATTAAATCAATTGCTAATGCATTATGCCCAATAAATTCGCGAAATGTTGGATCCATGCCCTGTCCTTTTTTATGACCTGGAATATGGAATTGAACTGGATTTCGCTTACTGTGCTCAACTAAAGCGGTAAACAATGGTGTTTCGTATTGGGACAATCTATACACCCCTTCTTCTTCGTAATATTTATTAGAATTTGTTTTATATGATTTCATCTCATTCTAAAAGGAATTTAAGATGACTAACTTTTAGAACGTGACTTGTTTTCCTGCCATTCACAAAAGCTTTTTTGGGGATGGTAGTCTCACTTTACTTTCTATAAAACAAAAGCATTATATCACCAATAATTATAGATGTATAGAAAAATTTCATTTTCAAGGTGAGTATGTTTAATAGTTATATTTTAAATACTGCAAAGAGGAAGACAATTCCATTGAAATGGATAAATGGTGTATAATGCAGAGTGGCTATAGTGAAGAATAAAAGGTTCTTTTAAAGGTAGCATAATGGAAAAAGAAAGAATACTGAATGAGGTGCAAAAATGGAATATCAATATCCACTTGATTACGATTGGTCAAATGAAGAAATGGTAGCAGTTGTAAAGTTTTATGAAGCGATTGAAAAGGTATATGAAAAAGGAGTTTTGAGAGAAGACTTGATGGAATTATATCGTCGTTTTAAAGAGATTGTACCATCGAAGGCAGCGGAGAAAAAAATTGATAAAGAATTTCAAGAAGTAAGTGGATATTCTATATATCGTGCGATTCAAAAGGCAAAAGAAGTAGCGGAAAAAAAGATTGTAAAAATGTAAAAATATTTTGAAAAATAAAATACAAAGTGCTATAATGTGATAACAACTAAAAACGGACAATATAAATTGTCCGTTTTCTACTATCGATTTATCGATTAGAAATTGCATATAAAGGAAGGAGTGATTGCATCGTAGATTCAATCTTAGCAAGGAATTGTTCGTTGGTCATTGCTGAAAACTCCTCTGGTGATATATGAATACCGACTAATAATTCTGCTTTTTTCACAGTAGCTAAACGTTCAATCATCTTTTGTAAGTCTTCCGTTTCAAGCGTTTTATGTAATTTTACACCTGGTTTAGTATGGTCAATGGACCATACGAAGTCATTTGGAATATTCGTTTTTAAATCATTTAAATGTTCTAAGAAGGCGTGAGCCGTCTCCACTTTTTGCGGACACTCATAGATTAAACCAAAGTATATGAAAGCGTGAGTACCCCATAAACCAATTTGAAAATGTGGTAACATTTTATATCCACGTTTATTTGTTGAAAAAGCAACCCAAGTATCATTTGGTGGATTGACTTTGCGGCGTGCGTGTTTGGCTACATGGTAGAAAAAGTTTTCATCGGTTTGTTTTGATAAGTATTCTGCAAACTGTTCCCCTAAAGCTTCTAGCTTAGGATGAATATTCGTTTTAATTGCGCTCATTCGTTCTTCAAGACCATCAACAGTAAAAACTTCAAAATCAGTTGATGTGAATGTTTGTAGTGGCATGATTGTTCCTCCAACTCCTATTTTGTTTTATTTTAGCATAGCTTGTACTATTCATAAAAAAAACAGCACAAAAAAATTTTAATAAAAAAATATAATTTTGTTGCATAGATGATTTATCCAACATAGTATAGTATAAAACAAAAAATCAGAAAATTGAATCAATTCTAGTCCGAGGGCAAACGAATATTGGGAGGAGGCAAATAATATGAGACAGGTGATTAATGCGTTAAAGAGAACAGATGCTGAAAAAAGAATTCCGGTGCTACGTTTGGAGCTAGATTATGAATTAGCAACTTTATATGATGCAATGATGGAGAATGACAAACAGAAAAAAGAAGAGTGTGTAGAAAAATTAGAAGTGTTAAGACTTGAAATGATTCGTTTAGAAGCGTAATAATAGTATATGAATAAAAAATTAGTTGGTGCGAACCTTATAAAGGGTTCGTTTTTTCTGTGAACAGTATAGATCGGAGTGTTTAAACATGCACGAGATATGGAAAGATATTGATACACACGCAAAACAGTGGATTCGAGAAGCGGGAGAACGTTTAATGGGATCGCTGAAAAAAGCACTTATTATAGAAACAAAATCTAATGCAGCGGATTTAGTAACAAACATGGATCGAGAAACGGAGCGGTTTTTAATTGGGAGAATTAAAGAAACATTCCCGTCCCATAATATTTTAGGAGAAGAAGGCTATGGAGATGAAATCACTTCTTCTAATGGGGTTGTTTGGTTAATTGATCCAATTGACGGCACGATGAACTTTGTTCACCAAAAAAGAAATTTCGCAATTTCAATTGGAATTTATGAGAACGGTATCGGAAAAATTGGCCTTATTTATGATCCAGTTCATGATGAATTATATCATGGGATAAAGGGAGAAGGGGCCTTTTATAATGATTTACCTATTCCCATGCTAGAAGAAGGAACAATAGAACAGGGAATTATAGCTCTAAATGCGATATGGCTTACTGATAATCCATTGCTGAATACGAAAAAAATGATGAGGCTTGTTAAGAAAGCGAGAGGAACGAGGTCTTATGGTTGTGCTGCGCTAGAAATGGTATATGTTGCAACGGGAAGATTAGATGCGTATGTAACACCGCGTTTATCGCCATGGGACTTTGGCGGGGGACAGATTATCGTAGAAGAAGTTGGCGGGAGAGTAACAACCTTCTCTGGAACTCCTCTTTCTATCATAGAGAAGAGCAGTGTGTTAGTTGCAAAACCAGGAGTATATGAAGAGTTATTACCATTTGTATCGCAGTAACAAAAAAAGTAAGAGGCTATAAAAGAAGCTTCTTACTTTTTAACGTTATTGCGATTTACGCATTTTTCTTTTTGTTACAAAACCGTATCCAACTGTAACAAATGTGCCGATAATGCAAATGATAACACCGATGGGACTATTTTCAGCAATCATAATACCGATACCAATTAAGAAAATAACACCGATAATTGCAGTTAATAAAAAGCGATATTGAATGTGTTCCATTTCTTCACCCTCCAATCTCATTTTACTTTCACAAAAGTAAGAATACAACTATATTTTCATTCTTGATTTTATTTTGATTGCCATAGTATCCCCTTCGCTCTTATAATAGAGAAGGATTAAAAAGACATTAGGAGTTGGACATGTTGAAAAAACGACAAGATTTACGAAATATAGCAATTATTGCCCACGTTGACCATGGTAAAACAACACTTGTTGACCAATTATTACGTCAAGCGGGGACTTTCCGTGCAAACGAACACGTTGAAGAACGTGCAATGGATTCGAATGATCTAGAAAGAGAACGCGGTATTACAATTTTAGCAAAAAATACGGCGATTCACTATGAAGATAAACGAATTAACATTTTAGATACACCTGGTCACGCTGACTTCGGTGGAGAAGTAGAACGTATCATGAAAATGGTTGATGGAGTTCTACTTGTTGTTGATGCATATGAAGGTTGTATGCCACAAACACGATTTGTTTTAAAGAAAGCTCTTGAGCAAAACTTAACGCCAATCGTTGTTGTAAACAAAATTGACCGTGACTTCGCTCGCCCTGATGAAGTAGTTGATGAAGTAGTTGACTTATTCATCGAACTTGGTGCAAACGAAGATCAATTAGAGTTCCCGGTTGTATTTGCATCAGCAATGAACGGAACAGCAAGCTTAGATTCAAATCCAGCAAATCAAGAAGAGAATATGAAATCATTGTTTGACACAATCATTGAACATATTCCAGCACCAGTTGATAACAGCGAAGAGCCACTTCAATTCCAAGTAGCGCTTCTTGATTACAATGACTATGTTGGTCGTATCGGGGTTGGACGTATATTCCGTGGTACAATGAAAGTAGGACAACAAGTTGCATTAATGAAGGTTGACGGAAGTGTAAAACAATTCCGTGTAACTAAATTATTTGGTTATATTGGATTAAAACGTCAAGAAATTGAAGAAGCAAAAGCTGGAGATTTAGTAGCTGTTTCAGGTATGGAAGACATTAACGTAGGTGAAACGGTATGTCCGGTTGAGCATGAAGAGGCTTTACCATTATTACGTATCGATGAGCCAACATTACAAATGACATTCCTTGTAAATAACAGCCCATTTGCAGGTCGTGAAGGTAAATTCATTACATCTCGTAAAATTGAAGAGCGTCTTCGTTCACAATTAGAAACAGATGTAAGTTTGCGTGTAGATAATACAGATTCTCCTGATGCATGGATCGTATCTGGACGCGGAGAATTACATTTATCTATCTTAATTGAAAACATGCGTCGTGAAGGTTATGAACTACAAGTATCTAAGCCTGAAGTAATTATTAAAGAAGTTGATGGCGTAAGATGTGAGCCTGTAGAGCGCGTGCAAATCGATGTGCCTGAAGAATATACTGGTTCTATTATGGAATCAATGGGTGCTCGTAAAGGTGAAATGTTAGATATGGTGAATAACGGAAACGGTCAAGTTCGCCTTACTTTCATGGTTCCAGCACGTGGTTTAATTGGTTACACAACAGAATTCTTAACATTAACTCGTGGTTACGGTATTTTAAACCATACATTCGATTGCTACCAACCAGTACATGCTGGACAAGTTGGTGGACGTCGCCAAGGTGTTCTAGTTTCACTTGAAACAGGAAAAGCATCACAATACGGTATTATGCAAGTTGAAGATCGCGGTGTAATCTTCGTTGAACCAGGTACAGAAGTATATGCTGGTATGATTGTCGGAGAACATACACGTGAAAATGATTTAACAGTTAACGTTGTAAAAATGAAGCAACAAACTAACATTCGTTCTGCGACGAAAGATCAAACTTCAACAATGAAAAAACCACGCTTAATGACTTTAGAAGAGTCATTAGAGTACTTAAACGAAGACGAGTACTGTGAAGTAACTCCAGAATCAATTCGTCTACGTAAAAAGATTCTTGATAAGAGCGAGCGCGAAAGAGCTGCTAAGAAAAAGAAATCTGTAGAAGCGTAAAATAATAGAACAGCTACCTTTAATAAAGGTAGCTGTTTTTTTATCGTGTGTATTTTTTAGAATATTTACTCTTTTTTGTGGACAGTATTTTTTTCGCGGGTTACTCTTGTATTAAGTACATAAAGTGATTTTATTTTTTTATGAGAAGGGGGATAAATAGTGTTAGAAAGAATGTCGTTTTTTGCGAAATTGTGTAAAGTTGACGAAAATCCAGAACTAGGGATGTGGTTACTGTATGGCATCATTATTATATTAAGTGCGCTTGTGTATAACTTGGGATTCGCAAGAAAACTGTCGATAATAAAAAATATAGTGATATATATATCATTAGCGATTGGATGTACGGTTTTAACGTTCTTTGCAGTTTTTTTACCTGTGGGGGAGGGGCTTGTTGTAGCGGCAATTGTACTTGGAATTTATAGATTACGTTTACGTCAAGTGAAACAACAAAAAGCAGGGTGAAAAGGGGGAGCTTCATGCGCTCGGTACAAGATGCACTATATAATTGGTTAACAATTAAAACTGTTGCGGAAGCGCGTCCAGATGATAGCGCTGCACAAGAAACGTATGTATTATTTCGAAATATGATATATGAAGAGCATAAATTACGAAATGTAGAAGTGGAAAAGAACGAGGAAATGTATTTAATTACATATGAAATTGATGGAGAAATAAGGTGTGCAAGATTTCCAGTAGAAGCAATTGATTGTTTTTTGGATCAGATGAATCGTGAACCAGAAAAATACAAATAAGTCCTTATCTATATGATTAAGGACTTATTTACGGTTTACCAATCGTCTTCTACTTTTTTATCACGATATAATCGGAAATTACCACTTGCATGGCGTTCCATAGTACGCTCTGCAATGCGTTCCGTACATTCCATGCACATATATGTATGAATAGGGCGATTACGCAATTTTTTTGCCATAGGATTTTCGTCATCTAACATATCTTTTTTATCACAAATCATACATCTGACTCTCATTTCGTCACCTCAATACGAATTCTATCAGTATAAGTATATCATGGAAGTATAATGTTTTTGAATAATAGCGGGAAAAAATAATATTTTCGCAATTCGAAAAATAAGTTATGATAGGGATATAGAAAGATTATTTGGAGGTGGAGATATGGCGAATGTAGTAGAGCCTACATTGACAGATGATTTAGTACAATCGTTACGTAAAGAGTGTATCGTTATGGTAGCAACGACAGATTTCGAAAAACAAATTCCTAACGTAAGTGCTATTTCTTGGGTATATGCAGTGAGTGAAACTAGTATTCGATTTGCGGTAGATCAACGCTCACGTATTGTGGAAAATATACGGCGCAATATAGGGGTAGTATTGACTATAATGGCGAATGAATCCGTATTTTCCATATGTGGTGAAGGTAACATTTTAACAGATAGAATGGAAGGGATTCCTCTAAAATTAGCTGTAATAGAAGTGAATGTGCAAGAAGTTCGTGATGTTATGTTTTATGGAGCGAAACTTGCTACAGAACCAGTATATGAAAAAACATATGATCTTCGAGCTGCGAAAAAGCTGGATAATCAAGTGTTGGTAGGAATGAAAGAATTATAAATGGGATGAATAGGAAAGTCGTTCATTAACTTTTGTAATCGAGTATTGTGATTTAATGTGAAAAATAATAATTAAAAGTAATATATTGAATAGAAATGAATAAAAAATAAAGAAAAGGTTTAATTTCTATGAATTTCGATTCTACCTCGTTTATACGTTACATATAATTATAACAATGGTTCGTCCATATTTTATGGATGAAACCCTTGTTCTACAAATTTAAAAGTGGAGTCAGGGGGTAACAGGTTGGATAAAATTTATGTGTTAGATACGAATGTACTTTTGCAGGATCCTTTATCTATTTTTTCATTTGAAACAAATGAAGTAGTGATTCCAGCAGTTGTATTAGAAGAGGTTGACTCGAAAAAACGTTATATGGATGAAGTAGGACGAAATGCTCGTTATGTGTCTAAGTTAATAGACAAATTTCGTGAAATAGGAAAGCTGCATGAAAGTATTTCGCTAGAAAATGGTGGTACATTTCGTATTGAATTAAATCATCGCTCATTTGTTCAACTACAAGATATTTTTGTAGAAAAAACAAATGATAATCGAATTTTAGCTGTAGCGAAAAACCTATCTTTAGAAGAGCAAGAAAAAGAGGACGGGAAATCAGTTATTTTAGTAAGTAAAGATGTACTCGTAAGGGTAAAAGCTGATGCAATCGGATTACAGGCCGAAGATTATTTAAGTGATCGAGTAATTGAAGTGGAAAATATATATTCAGGATTTTTAGAAGGGTATATATCAAAAGAACAGTTAGACTATTTTTATGAAAAAGGTGAGCTACCTTTATCTGAAATCGCAAATCATCCTTTTTATCCAAATCAGTTTGTTGTAATGAAAGATGCACTAGGGGGCTCTAGTTCTGCACTTGGGATTGTGGATCATTTAGGTAAGAAGGTAAAGAAACTTATTTTTCACAATGAGCAAGTGTGGGGGATACGCCCACGAAACGTGCAGCAAATTATGGGATTAGAATTGTTGCTTCGGGAAGATATTCCGCTAGTAACGTTGACCGGGAAAGCTGGTACAGGAAAAACATTACTTGCATTAGCCTCGGGGCTCATGCAAACGGAAGATTTAGGATTATATAAAAAACTACTGGTTGCGAGACCAATCGTACCAGTAGGAAAAGATATCGGTTATTTGCCAGGAGAAAAAGAAGAAAAATTAAGACCGTGGATGCAGCCGATTTTTGATAATCTAGAGTATTTATTTAATACGAAAAAACCTGGAGAGCTAGATGCAATTTTAGCTGGAATGGGTTCGATTGAAGTAGAAGCGCTTACCTATATACGTGGGAGAAGTATTCCAGACCAGTTCATTATAATTGATGAGGCACAAAATTTAACGAAGCATGAAGTAAAGACGATATTAACAAGGGTAGGAGAAAAAAGTAAGATTGTATTAATGGGAGATCCTCAGCAAATTGATCACCCGTATTTAGATGAATATAATAATGGTTTAACATATGTTGTAGAGAAGTTTAAAGAGCAACGTATTAGTGGTCATGTAAAGTTTGTTAAAGGAGAGCGTTCTAATTTAGCTCAACTAGCAGCGGATTTATTATAAAAAGGAGTGAGCTTCAGCTCACTCCTTTTTTGTCTTTTAATTATACAATTTAAATGATTGTGAATTTACGGATGTTACGAATCGGATTTTGTTTATTAGATCCATCGTGGAAATATAGATGAACAGGTCCGTCTTCTCTTAATGGTTTACCTTCTTTTGAAAAACCGAGAATTGCTTGATTGGCTGTTTCTAACGGGAGTGTAATCGAATTGTCTGTGGTTTCAATTTCGACTTGAGTAGCACCTTCTAAAATTTCAGCATTTTTAAGAAATGGCTGAAGTGGTATACCAAATGTTCCGTTAATAAGCTGTTCTTTTTTATATTTCTTTACGCTTTGTTGGATTGGCGGGAAGGCAGCGCCATCACGGATTTCGCGATCCCAATGCTCTGAAGTATGTTTTAAGTATGTTTCTAATTCGGATGATTCTTCTCTAGTTTCATCAAAGTAAGTTGTCAAATCTAATTTTCGATCATCAAAAATCCAAACAGTTGGATCGATAGTGATTGGAAAACGTACTTTTCCATTAATAAATAAAATTTCGCTCATTGTTGTTCCCCCATTTGTGTTATACTCCCACTTTTCAGTATAATAGTATTAGACACTGTTGTCACAAAAAATGTTTCTATTGCAATTTATTAAAACTATCGCTAATATTAATAGATAGGTGAGAGTAGGACGGAAACGGAGGGAATCAATTTGGCGTCTGAGACAGTATCAAATCATCAGGAAAAGGCACTAGCCCTTCTACAAGCGGATGCGGAGAAAATCTTAAGACTTATTAAGGTGCAAATGGACAATCTTACAATGCCGCAATGTCCATTATATGAAGAAGTGTTAGACACACAAATGTTTGGACTATCCCGCGAGGTCGATTTTGCAGTTCGCCTTGGTCTTATTGCAGAAGAACAAGGGAAAGCAATGTTAGGAGAGCTCGAACGTGAGTTATCTGCACTTCATGAAGCATTTACAAACAAACAACAATAACGGGTTCAAATAGGGGGGCTCAAACTGAAATAGTTTGGGCTTTTTATTTGTATAATAAAGCAGGAAGAACCTATATACATATGGAATACAACAATAATTAAATTGAAACAGAAAGAGGAAATGAAATGAAAAAAGTATGGAAATCAATGGATTATTCATTGTTACTTCCTCTTGTTATCTTATGTGTGCTGGGAGTTATAATGGTATATAGTTCTAGTTCCATTGTTGCGATTTCGAGGCATAACTGGCCAGCAAATTACTTTTTTAAAAAACAATTAATTGCTCTAGCTATTGGAACGATAATGTTAGCGATTATCGTTTCTATTCCTTATAAGTTGTGGAGAAAGCGAATAGCTTTGATTGCAATGGGAATAGGGAGTATTGGTCTATTATTAGCAGCCTTGATTTTCGGTAAGGACGTAAATGGTGCAAAAGGATGGATATTAGGTATACAACCAGCTGAGTTTGTGAAAATAACGGTTATTATTACGTTAGCAAACTTTTTTGCTAAGAAACAAGAAACGCAAACAGCTTTTGTACAAGGGATAATTCCTCCTCTAGCTGTTGTCGGTGGAGCGATGGGGTTAATTTTACTTCAAAATGATTTAGGGACTGATATACTAATAGGTGGAACTGTACTGATTATGTTCTTTTGCTCGGGAATTAATGTTAATTTAAGTATAAAGCGATTCCTCTTAACGTCTATAATATGGATTCCAGCGCTATATTTTATTGGGAATTATATGTTAAGTCCGTACCAAAAAGCTCGCTTTTCAGTTTTTCTTGATCCATTTAACGATCCTCAGAATGATGGGTTCCAATTAATAAATTCTTTTATTGGAATTGCTTCAGGAGGGCTAAATGGTCGAGGATTAGGAAATAGTGTACAAAAATATGGATACTTACCAGAACCGCAAACAGATTTTATTATGGCAATTATATCTGAAGAGCTTGGTTTTATAGGTATAGCTGTCATTTTAATCTGTTTACTACTCATTATTATTCGTTCATTTAGAATTGCACAAAAGTGTAAAGATCCGTTTGGAAGTTTAATTGCAATTGGAATTGCAAGTTTGTTTGGAGTTCAAACTTTTATTAATGTCGGTGGTATGTCTGGGTTAATACCACTTACAGGGGTACCATTACCGTTTGTAAGTTATGGTGGTAGTTCTTTATTAGCTAATCTGCTTGCAATGGGTATACTGTTAAATATTGCTAGTCATGTAAAACGACAAGAGAAACAACAAAACGAAATGACTAAAGAAAGAGAACAAGGTGGACCGCATCTTGTTGTTGTAAAATAAAAAGCACACTGGGATGAAGAACTCAGTGTGCTTTTTATTTCGTTCACTTTAATGTGATATACTATTTTGTTATATTGATTAAAAATATATCACATTAAAATTAATGTGATATACAATAAGGTTGTTAGAAAAGGAAGAGGTATGCTATACTGTTTTTGTGAAACAAATTGATCAGAAAACTTATCATTTGTTGAAAAATAAGGTATGATGGATAAAAATAAAGTGAAGCTTTCTAAGTATAATATAATGTGGAAAGTGAAGAACTTCACGCTCTTTAGAGTGTGTATGTATTTTATCTCTAGAGTGGTAGGAAAATAGAGGGGGAAAATCATGACAAAGCTGCAACGTATTCAAAAAGTATTGGTAGCTAACCGTGGAGAGATAGCAATTCGTGTGTTCCGAGCATGTTCAGAACTTGGATTAAACACAGTTGCAATTTATTCGAAAGAGGATAGCGGTTCTTATCATCGCTATAAAGCCGATGAGTCCTATTTAGTTGGGGAAGGGAAAAAACCAATTGATGCTTATCTAGATATTGAAGGCATTATTGAGATTGCGAAAAGTAATCATGTAGATGCAATCCACCCTGGATATGGTTTCTTGTCAGAAAATATTCAATTCGCAAAACGTTGTGAAGAAGAAGGAATTATCTTTATTGGTCCAAAAAGTAAGCATTTAGATATGTTTGGAGATAAAGTTAAAGCAAGAACACAAGCGCAGTTAGCACAAATTCCAGTTATTCCTGGTAGTGATGGTCCAGTAAATTCATTAGAAGAAGTCGCAGAATTTGCTGAAAAGTATGATTACCCGATTATTATTAAAGCGTCCCTTGGTGGTGGCGGTCGAGGTATGCGTATAGTACGAGCTAGTGAAGAATTAAGAGAATCGTATAATCGCGCGAAATCAGAAGCAAAAGCGGCCTTTGGTAATGATGAAGTATACGTTGAAAAATTCGTTGAAAAACCTAAACATATAGAAGTACAAATTTTAGCAGATGAAGAAGGCAATGTTGTTCACTTATTCGAACGTGACTGTTCGGTGCAACGTCGCCATCAAAAAGTTGTCGAAATCGCACCGAGTGTATCGCTTTCAGATGATTTGCGTCAACGTATTTGTGATGCTGCTGTTAAGTTAACGAAAAATGTAAACTATTTAAACGCAGGAACGGTAGAATTCCTTGTAAAAGGTGATGAGTTTTACTTCATTGAAGTAAACCCACGTGTTCAAGTTGAACATACAATTACAGAAATGATCACAGGAGTGGATATCGTTCAATCACAAATATTAATAGCTGATGGACATGCATTACATAGTAAAATGGTAGGTGTTCCTAAGCAAGAGGAAGTGGTTGTGCATGGATTTGCAATCCAATCTCGTGTAACGACTGAAGACCCACTAAATAATTTCATGCCGGATACAGGGAAAATTATGGCGTACCGATCAGGCGGTGGTTTTGGTGTTCGTCTTGATACAGGTAATAGTTTCCAAGGTGCAGTTATTACACCGTACTACGATTCTTTACTTGTAAAAGTTACTACTTGGGCACTTACTTTTGAACAAGCCGCTGCAAAAATGGAACGTAACTTAAAAGAATTCCGTATTCGTGGTATTAAAACCAATATTCCATTCCTAGAGAATGTAGTAAAACATAAAAACTTCTTATCAGGGGAATATGACACTTCATTTATTGACGCTTCACCTGAACTATTCTTGTTCCCGAAACGTAAAGACCGCGGAACAAAAATGTTAAATTATATTGGTACAGTAACAGTAAATGGCTTCCCAGGAGTAGGGAAAAAAGAGAAACCAATTTTCCCAGATGCTCGTATACCAAATGTGATACACTCAGAGCCAATCCAAAATGGAACGAAACAAATTTTGGATGAGCGTGGGGCGGATGGATTAGTAAAGTGGGTACAAGATCAAAAGCGTGTACTTTTAACTGATACAACATTCCGTGATGCACATCAGTCATTACTTGCAACTCGTGTTCGTACAAAAGATTTACATCACATTGCAGAGCCGACAGCGAGAATGTTACCAAACTTATTCTCAGCGGAAATGTGGGGTGGTGCAACGTTTGATGTTGCATATCGTTTCTTGAAAGAAGATCCATGGGAACGATTACTAGATCTTCGTGAAAAAATGCCAAACGTTTTATTCCAAATGTTACTTCGCTCTTCAAACGCAGTAGGTTACAAAAACTATCCAGATAATTTAATTCAAAAATTTGTGGAGTGTTCTGCTCAAGCTGGAATTGATGTCTTCCGTATTTTTGATAGCTTAAACTGGGTAGAAGGTATGAGAGTTGCGATTGATGCTGTACGAGATACTGGTAAAATTGCAGAAGCGACAATGTGTTACACAGGAGATATTCATGATCCGTTACGTAGTAAATATGATTTAAATTACTATAAAAACTTAGCAAAAGAGTTAGAAGCATCAGGAGCTCACATTTTAGGAATTAAAGATATGGCGGGCTTACTAAAACCAAATGCAGCATATGATCTAGTTTCAGCATTAAAAGAGACGGTATCGATTCCGATTCACCTGCACACACACGATACGAGCGGAAATGGTATTTTAACGTATACGAAGGCAATTGAAGCAGGTGTTGACATTGTCGATGTAGCAGTAAGTTCTATGGCTGGTCAAACGTCACAACCAAGTGCGAACACGCTATACTATGCGTTAGGCGGAAACGAAAGACAGCCAGACGTTAATATAGATTCATTAGAAAAACTATCTCATTACTGGGAAGATGTACGTAAATACTACGCGCCGTTTGAAAGTGGTATGAATGCACCTCACACAGAGGTATATATGCACGAAATGCCAGGCGGACAGTATAGTAATTTACAACAACAAGCGAAAGCGGTTGGTTTAGGAGATCGCTTTGATGAAGTTAAAGTGATGTATCGCCGTGTTAATGATATGTTTGGTGATATTGTAAAAGTAACACCATCATCTAAAGTTGTCGGTGATATGGCATTATTTATGGTTCAAAATCACTTAACAGAACAAGATATTTTAGAGCGTGGACATTCTATGGACTTCCCAGGATCTGTTGTTGAAATGTTCTCGGGAGATTTAGGACAACCATATGGTGGTTTCCCGAAAAAATTACAAGAAATAATTCTAAAAGGGAAAGAGCCATTAACAGTAAGACCAGGTGAATTATTAGAGCCAGTAGATTTCGATGCTTTACAAGAAGAGTTATTCCATAAACTTGGACGCGAAGTGACGATTTTTGATGTAGTCGCATATGCGTTGTATCCAAAAGTATTTATGGACTACGAAAAAGTTGCTGAGCTTTATGGAAACGTATCTGTGCTTGATACACCGACATTCTTCTATGGAATGAGACTAGGTGAAGAAATCGATGTGGAAATCGAACAAGGTAAAACATTGATGGTTAAACTAGTATCAATCGGGGAGCCTCAGCCAGATGGAAACCGTGTACTTTACTTGGAGTTTAACGGTCAACCACGTGAGATTGTTGTGAAAGACGAAAGTGTAAAAGCAACAGTTGCACAACGTGTGAAAGGGAATCGTGAAAATCCAAACCATATTAGTGCAACAATGCCAGGAACAGTTATTAAAGTAGTTGTAAAAGAAGGCGATGAAGTGAAAAAAGGCGAGTCTATGGCAATTACAGAAGCGATGAAAATGGAAACGACAGTTCAAGCGCCGTTCAATGGTAAAGTGAAGAAGGTATATGTTAATGATGGTGATGCAATTCAAACGGGTGACTTACTCATTGAGTTAGATCACTAAAATAAAGAAAAGAGCTGTGTGAAAGCAGCTCTTTTTTTAGTATAAATAATCCCTTGCCGAATTGGCAAGGGATTAAAGTTTTACTTTGTTTTATTTTGCTTAGAATTCAATTCAGCTTCTTTTGCATTGACCGTACTTCTTGTACCTAACATAACTAAATAGCACAGTACAGCAAACAAGCAAGAAATGAAGAGAGAATGTAATAATGCCATTGATAAACTAGCATTTGTAAATACGACTAAAACTCCCACTACAGCTTGAAGTGTAACAAGGATAAATGAAATAATCCATCCCCAGTATACTACACGTTGCTGTTTGTAATGGCGAATAGCGATAATCATCGCATATAGTATCCAAGCGAAAATTAACATCGCTGCAACTCTATGTCCCATTTGAACCCACTCATGTAGTTGAGTTGGCATAGGTCTATTTTTGCTACATAAAGGGAAGTCTGGACAGGCTAAGCTCGCTCGTTCGTGACGTACTAGAGCTCCTGTGTAGACAACGATATAACTGTAAATTGTTACACCGTAAATATGAAATTTCATTTTTTTGTCCATAATAAGAGAACGTGCATCGAATTTTTGATCAATTTCAAAAATAAGACACGTTAACAAGATAACAGAAGCAAATGAAATTAAGGAAATACCAAAGTGAATAGCTAATACAGCAGGCATTTGTCCCCAAACAACTGCCGCCGCTCCCATTAATGCTTGGGCTACTAAAAATACGAAGGATAAAATTGCTAACGTCTTTGTTTCGCGCACATGTTTATAATATTTCCAGGACAAAATACAAAGAAGAGTAACAAGGATTCCTGCCGATCCTGATGTAAGGCGGTGACTTAGCTCAATAATAGTTTCCATTGATAAATTAGATGGAATCAATTCACCGTTACAAAGTGGCCATGATTTACCGCATCCTTGGCCAGACCCTGTTTTTGTAACTAAAGCGCCTCCTAGTAAAACTATTAGTAAATCGAGACTTGTAATGACTGCTAACCATTTAATAAAGCGTTGCAATCTCTTTCACCATCTTTCTGCTATGAAGTTATTGCGAAATATTTTCATTCCATTATGTATAGAATAAAACGTGCTACAGTCCTATGATATATAAAAAATAATAAAATAGCAAAGAAATGAAGGGTGAGGGCAATGTACGTATCGCGAAGGAAAAAATGGGAATTAACATACATATTTTAGGTGAAAATAAGGCGATTTTAAAAAGAAATAGGGAGAATATATGCTAAATATGACAAAATAGTTTATTATAGAAGATAACATCGTGTTATGATAAGGATAGAGTAGAATAAAGTTTTTTAATGTTCGACACAAAAAGTTCATGTTTTTTTCACAAAAAGTTCGGGAAATATGATTTAATATATTGGAGTATGGGCGTAGATTAGTAGTAGAATGGGTTAACAATATTTCTACTGTAATAATATTGCTATATAAAGCGAAATATTTCATATGAAATAAAAGCTAAGAAAGATGATAGGTTTAAGAGGGGGTTAAAGTGATGAACCATGCAACAAGTGAGCTGCATGATGAGTCAGCTGTTTCAAGTGTACCGGAAACAACTCGGTTACAAGATTTATCAGCACTCGTTAAAATGGGGATTGTAAACTCAAATACACTTACTGTATTTACAGGATTTTGGCTGGCTTTACATTTTAATGGATTAAGTGTTATGGACCATCTAGATAAGCTGTTTTTCACAATCGTTGGTTCTGCATTAATTATGGCAGGGGTATGTTGTTTAAATAACTACATTGACCGAGATATCGATCCATTAATGGAAAGAACAAAAAACCGTCCAACGGTAACAGGTAAATATAAACCTGGATTTGCACTGGCATTTGGACTTGTAATTTTACTACTTGGATTTGCATTTTTATTACTTACTACACCAATGGCAGTATTCATCTCATTTATTGGTGCCTTCACATACGTTGTTTTATATACGTTATGGACGAAGAGAAAATATACATTAAATACTGTTGTAGGTAGTATATCAGGAGCAGTTCCACCTTTAATTGGATGGGCGGCAATTGATCCGTCTTTAAATCATCCAATTGCTTGGATGTTATTTTTAATTATGTTTATTTGGCAAATCCCACATTTCCTCGCATTAGCGATGAAACGTGTTGATGAATATCGAAATGCAGGAATCCCAATGCTTCCTGTTGTACAGGGATTTGATATTACGAAACGTCAGATTATGATTTGGACAGTATGTTTATTACCACTACCATTTTATATGAGTGGGCTTGGAATAACATTCATGGTAATTGCAACATTGCTTAACATCGGATGGATCGTACTAGGGTTTTATGGCTTCCGTAAGCAAGATGACATCAAATGGTCCGTAAAAATGTTTGTTTATTCCCTGAATTACTTAACAATCTTATTTGTGTCAATGATTGTAGTTACATTCTTCTAAGACAACGACATGATTGGATTTCTTTACGTTGAGATTTACTTTACTTAACTATAAAGTACAATCTAATTCACAAAGAAAGTGGGGGTTGTTTGTATGAAGAAACAGTGGCGACTGCTTTCGTTCGTTTCACTGCTGGCTTTACTGTTAGGGGGATGCGGTAAAGCCTTTCAATCTACTTTAATTCCGCAAGGAGAAGTAGCAAAAATGCAATATGATTTGCTCTTACTAGCGAGTGCAATCATGATAGGAGTAGTACTTGTAGTTACTATTATTTTCTTATATGTAATTGTGCGTTTCCGACAAAAAAAGGGTGAGGAAGATTATATTCCAGAGCAAGTTGAAGGAAATCACAAACTAGAAATTATATGGACAGTTATTCCGATTATTCTTTTGTTAATCTTGGCTGTTCCGACTGTTACATATACATTCAAGCTTGCTGATGTAAGTGCGATGGAGAAAAAGAATATTGATAAAGATACTATCGTTGTTGATGTAACAGCGAATCTTTATTGGTGGGAATTTTCTTACAAATCAGAAAAAATAGTAACTTCTCAAGATTTAGTCATCCCCACAGGTAAGAAAGTGTATTTGAATTTGAAGGGTGCCGATATTAAACATTCGTTTTGGGTTCCATCTTTAGCTGGGAAAATGGATACAAATACAGATAATGTAAACAAAATGTGGTTAAAGGCAGATAAATCGGGCACTTATAATGGTTTTTGTACAGAATTTTGTGGCCCATCACATTCTTTAATGCAATTCAAAGTGAAAGCTCTGGATGAAAGCGAGTACAAAAAATGGCTTGCTGATATGAAGAAGATTGATGGAAAAAAAGAAGTAGCTTCTACAAAGGCGCAAGAAGGTCAAGAAATATTTAATAAAAGCTGTATTGGTTGTCATGCGGTTGGATCAAATGATAGTAGACCACCTTCTGCTCGTATCGCACCGAACCTAGCAAACTTTGCAGATCGCGATACAGTTGCTGGTATTGCCGAAAACAATGAAGAGAACTTAAAAAAATGGCTCAAAGATCCTGAAAATATGAAGCCAGGTAATAAAATGACTGGTAAATATGGCAACTTAACGGATGATCAAATTAATGCATTAAATGCATATTTACAAACGTTAAAGATTGAAAAGTAAAGAGGGATCATTTGCGAAGGGGAGGTTGAAAACGTGAGTTCTGTAGCAAAAAAACAGGGGATGGGTGCTGTCATATGGGATTATTTAACGACAGTAGACCATAAAAAGATTGCCATTCTCTATTTAATTGCAGGTGGAGTGTTTTTTATAATAGGCGGAATAGAAGCGCTATTTATTCGCCTTCAGTTAGCGATTCCTAACAATGCTTTTCTTGTTGGGGATGCTTATAATCAAGTATTAACGATGCACGGTACAACAATGATTTTCCTCGCAGCTATGCCACTCGTGTTTGCATTTATGAACGCCGCAGTACCACTTCAAATTGGAGCACGTGATGTGGCGTTCCCATTTTTGAATTCACTCGGATTCTGGTTATTTTTCTTTGGTGGAGTATTTTTAAATTTAAGTTGGTTTTTAGGAGGAGCACCTGATGCAGGTTGGACATCGTATGCATCTTTAGCTTTAGCCTCAAAAGGGCATGGTGTTGACTTTTATGTACTCGGCTTGCAAATATCAGGTATCGGTACATTAATTGGAGGTATTAACTTCCTTGTTACAATTATTAATATGCGAGCGCCAGGAATGACCTATATGCGCATGCCAATGTTTACATGGACAACATTTGTAACATCGTCACTTATATTATTCGCATTTCCTCCATTAACTGTAGGATTAGGTCTTTTAATGCTAGATCGCTTATTTGGCACAAGTTTCTTTAATCCGGCATTGGGCGGGAATACAATTATATGGGAGCATTTATTCTGGATCTTCGGTCACCCAGAAGTATACATTCTTATACTCCCAGCTTTCGGAATATTCTCAGAAATCTTCGCCACATTTTCGAAAAAAAGATTATTTGGTTATTCATCAATGGTGTTCGCGACTGTATTAATCGGCTTTTTAGGGTTTATGGTATGGGCGCATCATATGTTTACTGTTGGTCTTGGTCCTGTTGCGAACGCTATCTTCTCAGTTGCAACAATGGCGATTGCAGTTCCAACAGGTATTAAAATATTTAACTGGCTCTTTACAATGTGGGGTGGAAGTATTAGGTTTACAACACCAATGATGTGGGCAGTAGCTTTTATTCCATCATTCGTTATGGGTGGAGTTACAGGCGTTATGCTTGCATCTGCACCAGCTGATTATCAATTTCATGATAATTATTTTGTAGTAGCACATTTTCATTATGTAATTGTCGGCGGTGTTGTATTTGGTTTACTTGCAGGTGCACATTATTATTGGCCACTTATGTTTAATAAGGTATTAAATGAAACGCTAGGAAAGATAACATTTTGGTTATTCTTTATCGGTTTCCATTTAACGTTCTTTATTCAGCATTTCCTTGGATTAATTGGTATGCCACGTCGTTATTACACATACCTAGAGGGACAAGGATTAGAAATGGGGAATATGATTAGTTCTATTGGAGCAGTATTTATGGCTCTTGGCACAATCGTTCTTTTATTCAATGTAATTAAAACAACAGTGTCAAAAGAGAAGGCTGGTCGTGACCCATGGGATGCACGTACATTAGAGTGGACAATGCCAGCACCTACACCGGAATATAATTTTAAACAATTACCATTTGTTCGCGGGTTAGATCCGTTTTGGATTGAAAAACGTGAGGGTAATAAAGAGATGACAGCTGCGGAACCAGTTGGTGATATTCATATGCCAAACCCTTCGTTTTCACCGTTTATCATTTCTTTAGGTTTATTTATAGCCGCGTTTGGTGCGATGTATATGCAGGGTGGAAAAGATAAGTTTTGGTTGTTAGTAGCAATTATTGGTTTAATCATTACATTTGGCACAATGTTCCTTCGCTCAGTAGTCGATGATCATGGATATCATATTCATAAAGAAGATTTAGAGGATAAGGGGGGCAAGGCATAATGCATGTAGATGAAAAATTAACGAATGAAACATTTCCAGCAGAGCCTGAAAAAGCAACCCTTGAGGGGAAAAATAAGTTTGTCGGTTTTTGGTTATTTCTTGGAGGCGAAACGGTGTTGTTCGCTTCCTTATTCGGCACATATTTAGCGTTAAAGAACTCTACAAATGGCGGACCAACATCTCAAGAGATGTTTCAAATGCCACTCGTTTTCATCATGACGATGCTTTTGTTAACAAGTAGTTTAACGAGTGTATATGCAATGTATCATATGAAAAATTTCAACTTTAAGAAAATGCAACTTTGGTTACTTGTAACAGTGTTGCTTGGCTTAGGATTTTTGGGGTTTGAAATATATGAGTTTTATCATTATACGCATGAATTTAAGCATACTATGAGAAGTAGTGCATTTGGTTCTGCATTCTATGCTCTTGTTGGTACACACGGGCTTCACGTGTTGTTTGGATTATGTTGGATTTTAACATTAATCTTTAGAAATGCGAAGAGAGGCTTAAATTTATACAATGCACCAAAGTTTTATGTTGCATCAATTTATTGGCACTTTATTGACGTAGTTTGGGTGTTTATTTTCACTGTAGTATATTTAATGGGAATGGTGGGATAAACAATGGCCGTAAAGCAAACGAATAACCCTAAAGTTGATCTTGTTTATCGGAAGAGAAAAAGTGCGGAGGAGATGAGGCATCAAGTTATTACGTTTGCATTAATGATTTTTTTAACATTAGTTGCATTTGTAGCAGTTGCATATCCGAAAACTTTTAGTCCGACTTTCTCTGTACCGTTTATTTTACTATTAGCAGTGGTACAAGTAATTTTTCAATTGTATTATTTTATGCATATGAGTCATAAAGGACATGAAGCGGCAAGTTTCTTTCTTTATTCTGGTCTGTTAATAGGGTTAATTACAATTTTAGCTTTTATGACGATCGTGTGGATTTGAAAAGTGAAAAATAAGGGGGCTTGTGTTGTCACAGCTCCCTCTTCACATTATGTGAAAGGATAACCTTAAGAAGGTGGGTGTGACAATGAGTAACTTGTGGATATTTGGTTTTCAAGCTCTATGGAGTCCGATCTTTTTATTATTTATGCTTTCGATTCTTATTGGGTACTTTTTAATTATTGGACCATATAGAACGCGATTTGAAAATGCGACGAAGGTAAGTAAGAAGCAAATTTTTTATTTTACGACTGGGATTGTCCTCTTGTATTTTGTAAAGGGAGGACCTATTGATTTAATTGGTCATATTATATTTAGCGCGCATATGTTCGAAATGGCGATAATGTATATTGCAGTTCCCCCGTTATTACTGCTTGGTATACCTGTATGGTTATATCAATATATTACTTCTTTTAAGTTCGTTCAAATTGTGCTAAAGGTTTTTGCAAAGCCGCTTATTGCGTTGTTCGTATTTAACGGTCTGTTTTCCTTTTATCATTTGCCAGTTGTTTTTGATACAGTAAAACAAAGTCAAATAGCGCATCCTATTTGCCTTGCTATATTGTTTTTTGCAGCAATAATGATGTGGTGGCCTATGCTGAATCCGTTGCCGGAATATCAAACGTTAAGTGATATAAAGAAGCTTGGTTACATGTTTGCTAATGGTATATTATTAACACCAGCTTGTGCATTAATAATTTTTGCGACTGCACCATTATTTGCAACATATACGGATCCAGCCGCTTGGATGAAGGCGATGGAACTTTGTGTACCAGCGGGTACTTTATCAGATTTAAATATAACCGGACCAGAATTTTTACATTGGATGCCGGTAGTACAAGACCAGCAAACAGGCGGTATCATTATGAAAATTGTCCAGGAAATAGTGTACGGTACGATTATCGGCTATGTGTTCTTTAAATGGGCACGTAGAGAGCGTGAAAAGGATAAAGAGCAGTTGCAAGAATTACCCCCTTATTTGCAGACAAAATAAAAACGAGAGCATCTTATTGATGCCCTCGTTTTTTGTTATTCAATAATCTGAAGTTCTTTCAATTCTTTTTCAATATTTTGTAGGAGTTGTTCGCTTTTTTGAAGTACATTCGTTGGGAAAATCTCATCATCACCATATTCAACGCCATGAGGATAATAATGTTTTCCTAATAAGGGGGGTAATAGTTTTACTTGAGCGTGTCTACCGCCGATGTCACCGTCAACAGCAAAACCTTGTACACGTAAATAATAAATATCCTTTAATATTTCAAATTTATAATCATATGTAATGCGTTCATAATCCCATTGTCCAGCGAGTACAAAATGGTTGTTTTCCATGATTTCAGTTAAAAGAGTTAAATCTACGACTGCATCATTAAACTTCGCATTTGTAAATTGCATAAAATACCTCCTTCTTATTATTCATACTATTATTTTTATAATAGTATGAATAATAAGAAAGTGCAATTCATATTGAGAGAAAAGGGATAATCCAGACTTTTTTCGTGAAAATATGATATAGTGAAAAGAGTACGGTACACACAAAAAGGAAAGAAAAGGATTTGTGTATATCTCAATTTTATGTTTTGTTCAGGAGGTATATCGTTTGAAAAAAGTATTACGTATCGTAATCATTACATTTTTAATTTTAGCTGTGGATTTATACGGGAAATTACTCGTTTCGCAATATATATTAACCCCATCTCACTCTAAGCAAGAAAATAAAATTGTGAAAAAGAAAAAGCAAATAAATGAAGAAACCTCAGACACTGTTTTAAATATGATTGGTGGGGACTCTGAAAATTTATTAGCAAAGTGGGGCGAACCGTCTCGAATAGAGCCGTCTGCTTATGGATATGAATGGTGGGTGTATAATCAAGATTTAAATCAGTATGTTCAATTTGGAGTTGCTGAACGTAAAGTTGTAACGGCGTATGTTGCTGGTGAACAAGTTAAGGTGACACCTTATTATATAAATGAAAAGTATGAAGAAGTATATAAAAAGAATCCGATTTCACATGAGATTTCATTAAAAAGAGGAAAAAATAGTTATCAATTTGAGCTATCTGATACAGAAGTAATGGAACAACCACTAATACCTGTAGAAGATGGATGGGCACAATTATACTTTGATCATTTTACACATGAGCTTGTTGGTGTTCGTTATATGGATGATGAAACGTTATTACGCCAAAGACCGTATCAGCTTGTTTATTCAGGAGAATTAATAGCGGAACAACCATTGACTCCAGAAAAAATGAAGCAAGTAGAAAATGGAAATATGCAGCAAATCCTAGATTTAACAAATATTATTCGAAGTCGTCATGAATTAACGTTGTTAACGTGGGATCAACAAACGGCAGACGTTGCATTTGGCCATAGTAAAGATATGAAGGATAATAATTATTTTTCCCATGACTCGCCTACTTTTGGTACGTTAGGAGATCGCCTGCAACGTGGTCAAGTAGCTTTTCAACTTGCTGGTGAGAATATAGCGGCGAAACATAGTGATGGAATTGCAGCGGTACAAGGCTGGTTAAATAGTGAAGGTCATAGAAAAAATTTATTAAATGAGCAATTTACTGGATTAGGTGTTGGGGTGTACGATAAGTTTTATACTCAAAACTTTATTCGAAAATAAAAAGGTGCATGAATCGTCTAAAAATAGGCGAACCATGTGCCTTTTTTTTCTTACTATATAGTAGATATACATGAAGAGGTGAGGATTATGCCAACAACAAAAGGACCGTTACATCCATCGGTTCAACAGTTTAAAGAGTTTGTAAACCATCACCCTAAAATGGTTCATGAGGTTAGAAGTGGTCACAAAACTTGGCAACAGTTTTATGAAGAATGGTACTTACTTGGTGAAGAAGATCCGATATGGGCAACTTTTAGACCTGATGGAGCGCCTGCTTTTTCTTCGGTAAAAGAAAATAAACAAGAAAAAGAAAAAGATAATCGAACTGAAGAGGAAAAAACTGCTGATGTGATGGGACAAATGCTTTCTTTCTTTAAAAAGCTAGATGTGGAACAAATGCAACACCATTTAGCTAATGTGACGAGTGCCATTGGTAGTGTGCAACAAGTTATTCAACAATTTCAAGGGAACCGCACACAGCAAGCAGAAAGTACTTCCGAAAATAATCCATTTTTCTTTCAGAAGGATTAGGGGGAAAGAGGATGAGAGCAGAAATTATGGAGTTTATAAAGGCTGATGAGGATTTATCTCGCTATATAAGGGAGCAACCGTACTGGTATAGAAAACTAACGCGAAACCCTGAAGAAAAAGAAGCCTTTGAGTTAGCTGCTATGCAACATTTCAAAAAAACGATACCAGATAAAGTTGAAAAATTCCAAAATCAATTAGCAGTTGCTTCCATTATGATCGATATGTTTCAGTATATGAAGCAGCAAAATACAACATAATTGGAAGGGAAAACTATGTCCGTCATGCAGAACTTTTGATACAATAGAAGCGGATTATTTAAAAAGGAGTTGCAGCATGACAGAAATTTGTTTAGTACGACATGGACAAACTGATTGGAATTTTCAAGAGATTATTCAAGGGCGCGAAGATATTCCGCTTAACGAAGTTGGGAAAAAGCAAGCGAGTCAAAGTGCAGCTGCCTTGCAAGCGGAATCGTGGGATATTATTATCAGTAGCCCTTTAATTAGAGCTCAAGAAACAGCTAGGGAAATTGCTGAGGCTATTGGATTGCAATCTATTTTATTAGATGAGCGATTTATGGAACGTAATTTTGGAGAAGCTTCTGGGAAACCAGTTGCGACAGTTAGAGAGTTAATTGCAGAAGGTAATGTAAAAGGTATGGAGCGGGACGAAGAGATTGTAGAACGCTGTTTTACCGCTTTACAAGAGGTTGCAGCAACCCATGGAGATAAGCGTATTATCATTGTTGCGCATTCACATGCAATAAAAGCGATTTTACATGCGATTACACCAGAGGAAATTACATTTAAAACGCCGTTAAAAAACGCATGTATTAGCTATGTGAAAGAAAATAGTGGGAAATGGGATGTTCTTAAATACAATATTGCGGAGCATATTAGCGTATAGGAGTATAAGAGGATTATATGAAAAGAAGTTAGAAGCATATCTTTCTTTTAGGTGAGAGACTTCAATTAGTAGTTCTGTCCCAAATGTGTTATGATGAATACTCGGAGGTGTCTCTCATGATTGTAGCGACGCTGGAAAGCGTACTGATTTTAGATAAGGCAGAGCAGCTTGCAAAATCAATCATTTGTTCAGATATAGCAGAAGATTATCGTAAGTGTTATAAGGATATACAAGAAGATATAGATGTCCAGACGCTAATTCAACAGTTTACAGCGATGAAAGAGCGATATGAAGAAGTGCAACGCTTTGGTAAATATCATCCTGACTACACTTTCGTTTCAACGAAAATGAGGGAATTAAAGCGTTCTGTAGATTTGCATGATAAAATTGCAGCCTTTAAAAAAGCAGAAACTGCTTTACAAAAGTTATTAGATGAAGTTAGTGTAGCAATCGGTTCGGAGGTATCCTCTTCCATTAAAGTTCCAACAGGAAATCCGTTTTTTGATGCGGGTGGCTGTGGCGGTGGTTGTGGTACCGGAGGCGGTTGTGGTTGTAAAAAAACGGGGTAATTTACCCCGTTTTTTAGAATATGGAAGAAAACGTATACAGAGTTTGTCCTTTAATGTCATAAATTTCTGATTGGTTTTCATAAAAGATAAGAATATAAGTTTTTAAAAGGAGAAGATGGAGAAGATTATGTTCGGGCAACGACAAAGTATGATTGTTTATTTACATTCATTGAAACATGCCAAGATTTTAAGGAAATATGGTAACATTCATTACATATCAAAACGATTGAAATATGCGGTTGTATATTGTGATATGGAACAAATTGAGCATATGATGCAAAAATTGAATAAACTTCCTTTTGTAAAAAAAGTAGAACAGTCGTATCGCCCATTTTTAAAAACGGAATTCGAAAATTCACGTCCTGATCGGGCGAAGGAATACGATTATAGCTAATAAAAAAAATCCCCTGCTAAATTTAGCAGGGGATTTTTTTACTTGAAATAACGTGTTACTTCATTGGAGGAATGAAATTGTTCATTCGTAAAATACCAATTAGATGATTAAAAAAGAGTTCTTTTTCAGGGAAGGTTGTCGACGGTTTTACAGTAAAGGTAGTAACTTTTTTCCCTATTTGTTCTGCCGTTTCTTCAAATAAAATAACACGTTTGCTTTTTTTATTTTCAAGTACAGGAATGCCTTCACGACATATGTATAATGGCTGGAAATCACCAGTAGTTGTAGGTTTTAGTATTACAACAAGTGAACACACTTTTTTTTCGTTTTTTACAGTTTCAAATTGTAACATATGTGTTATACGCTCTTTGTTTGCTTTGGCAATTTCGAGTAATTCATATAAATCAGAGTAGCCTTCTCCGAGTTCTATAAAGCGTTGAATCATATTTTTTCCTCCTCTTTCTTTTACTGTACCATCTCACTTTTTAAATGAAAAGTAGACAAAGAAAAAAAACCCTGCAATGCAGGGCCCTTCTTATACTAGTATGAACTAGTAAGAAGGCAAAGGGAGAGGAGAAACCGGAGGAAGAACTTATGGGGAAACGTAAGTCTTCTCCGCGGTTGGCAACAACATCGAAGGTGATGTTGTTATATTTATTTATGTCCAATCTAAATGAAGATATACATAATGAAATTAAAATTTATGTTAGGCTTTTTATTTTTCTTTTTTTTATTTTATGATAGGATAAAAAAGGTAAAGTGGAACTGATGTACATAGAGGGTTGTTGCTTGCAAATAGTGAAATGGATATGAAAGAAATAGCGAGCGGTTATTTTAACTGAGGTTTTCAATTAGTTAAATAATAGATTAATGAAAAAATGTATGAAATAGTATGAATTGGTGGCGGTTACCTAATTGGAATGAATTTGCTGTAATCGCTCTATAGATTGAAATAAAGGTAGTGACAACAGATGAGAGTAGTTTCAGGAAAATGTAAAGGGCACCCACTTAAAGCGGTACCTGGTAATACAACGCGTCCAACGACAGATAAAGTGAAAGAATCTATTTTTAATATGATAGGTCCTTATTATGATGGTGGTATCGCTCTTGATTTATTTGGTGGTAGCGGTGGTCTTGGAATTGAGGCCATAAGTAGAGGGATTGATAAAGCGATTTTTGTTGACCGAGATAGTAAAGCGATAAAAGTCATTCATCAAAATTTAGAAAGCTGTAGACTACAAGAACAAGCTGAAGTGTACCGAAATGATGCAGAGCGTGCGGTAAAGGCGCTTATAAAGCGTGAAATATCATTCGATCTTATACTAATAGACCCTCCATATAAAGCTCAAAAAATTGTGTCTTTAGTTAGTGTGATGGATCAACATGGATTGTTAAATAAAGATGGAATCATTATGGCAGAGCACGGGGATGACGTGGTTTTACCTGACTCTATAGGAGAACTTGTAAAAGTACGAGCGGAAAACTATGGGATTACAGCAATTTCGATTTATAAGTATGAAGGTGAGGGGACGGAATGACAAGTATAGCTATTTCTTCAGGGAGTTTTGATCCAATTACCCTTGGACATTTGGATATTATTAAAAGGGGAGCAAAAGTATTTGATGAAGTATATGTAGTTGTTTTAAATAATTCATCAAAAAAACCATTCTTTTCGGTAGAAGAACGCTTAGAGTTAATTCGAGAGGCGACAAAGGATATTCCGAATGTAAAGATTGATTCACATAGTGGATTATTGGTGGAATATGCAAAAATGCGTAATGCAAATGCAATATTGCGTGGTTTGCGAGCGGTTTCTGATTTTGAATATGAGATGCAAATTACTTCAATGAATCGAAAATTAGACGAAAATATAGAGACCTTTTTTATTATGACAAACAATCAATATTCATTTTTAAGTTCAAGTATTGTGAAAGAAGTTGCGAGATATGGAGGAAGTGTAGTAGACCTTGTTCCTCCGATTGTAGAGCGAGCTTTAAAAGAAAAGTTTCAAACCCCGTTAAAGTGAACGGGGTTTTTCTTTATAAATACGTAAAAACAATAAGATAACATATAAATATAAACAAAATAAGGTGAAGATTGGTCCGTAGTGTATAAATGCTGTCCAAATATCATTTAGTGTAAAAGAATGATTCAATAAAAATACGGGAATATCTTCTTGTGTAGGCGAGACAGAATGAACTTTTTCATAAAATGGTTCCCAAAATATAAAAGTGAAAATAGGAGCGATAATGCTTTGGATAATTCGAGCTAAAAAATATGGTTTAAAACGGATATCTGTCTCCGCTAATATGCTTGCTACTTGTGCCTGAATAGAAAGACCACTAAATGCTAAAATGAAGCTTGTTACCATTGCTTGTTGAAGAAGTGTTGTTTCATTTATTTGGCTGATCATTTGGCTTCCAAGCGTCATTTCAAAAATACCGGATAATATCGGAATATTAAATTGGGAGGTAAGTTGGAAGAATGATAAAATATGTTGCATAATAAAAGAAAGCGCTTCTGTAATTTCGAAAACAGTAATCATTTTATTTAAAACAGAGAATAAAATAATAAACCCACCAATCATGAGCAGTGTTTGAATAGAAGAAACGATAGCGTCACCAAGTAGTTTTCCGATTGGCCTTTTTTCTTGCATACGTGTTTGGTGGAGAATGGAAAAAGGATTTTGAAAGGCACGTTTTTGATTCGTATGTTTTTCTTTTATGTAAGTATCGTTGCTACCATAAAAGCGCATCAGTAATCCGACGGTAAAGTTACTTATATAATGTGCTGCTGCTAATACGAGCCCTAATTTTGGATTATTGAAAAAACCAATAGAAACCGCTCCAAAAATAAAAAGCGGATTAGAAGAATTTGTGAAAGATACGAGTCGTTCCGCTTCAATTTGTGTTAGTTGATTGCTCTTGCGTAGTCTAGCGCTTAATTTGGCGCCAGCGGGGAATCCTGAAGCCATTCCCATTGCCCAAACAAACCCGCCTACCCCTGGAACACGAAACAATGGACGCATTAGTGGTTCTAATATAACGCCGATAAATTTTACAATACCAATACTGATTAGAAGTTCCGCAATGATGAAAAACGGTAGTAATGAAGGGAATACAACTTCCCACCATATATTTAACCCTCGAATTGAAGCTTGCAAAGCAGCTTGGGGGTGGAGTACAAGAGAAAAGGTTAAAAATAACATTGATATGGTAAGAAAAGCAGTTTTCCATTTTTCGTACATGTAAGAAAATCCCCCTTTGTCCCAAAAACGTTCATTTCAGTATACGTGGATATGTGGTGAATTTAGACCATAAGTATGAAAAAGGAATGAAAAAAATTAAAGGGTGAGAAAAATGAAGGAACCAAAAATCGGTTTAGCACTTGGATCCGGAGGTGCAAAAGGTTTTGCTCATATAGGGGTAATAAAAGTGTTAAGGGAAGCTGGCATCCCTATTCATATGGTAGCAGGTAGTAGTATAGGAGCATTAATTGGTACATTTTATGCAGCGAGTTGTGACGTTGAAAGACTGTATAGATTGGCCGCTGTTTTTAAAAGGAAATATTATTTGGATTTTACAGTTCCTAAAATGGGATTTATTGCTGGAAAACGTATTAAAGATATGATTAAAATGTTTACATATAATAAAAATTTAGAGCAGTTAGATATCCCGACGGCTGTTGTGGCTACTGACATTTTGAAGGGGGAAAAAGTTGTTTTTACAAGCGGTCCGATTGCGGAGGCGGTTCGAGCTAGTATATCTGTGCCGGGGGTGTTTGTTCCAGAGAAAATAGATGGCCGCTTATTAGTGGATGGAGGGGTAATTGACCGTATTCCCGTATCGGTTGTAAAAGATTTAGGGGCTGATATTGTTATTGCTGTTGATGTATCTCCAATTAAGGTGAATGGAGAGGTTACATCGATTTATGATGTGATTATGCAGAGTATTGAAATCATGCAGCATGAACTTGTGATGAATCGGCAAATAGCATCAGATTTAATGATGCGGCCAGCAGTAGAACAATTTAGTTCGCGTGCTTTTACACATATTGAAGACATTATTCGGGTCGGAGAAGTGGAAGCAGAAAAACACATTTCAAACATTTATTTACTAATTGAGCAGTGGAAGGAGCAACATAATGTTTAAGCGTTTTCGGTTTATATATGCAATTTTAATAGGGGTTATATTGGCGATGCTACTTGTTTATGTGCGTTTGCCATACTATGTGACAAAACCGGGTATGGCCGCGAAATTAGCGCCGTACGTGCAAGTTGACGGTGGAACTAAAGAGTCTGGTGATTTTATGCTTGTCACAGTCTCAATGGGACCTGCAAATGTTGTGAACTTAATAGCCGCGCAATTTAATAAATATACACACGTTTCGAAGGCGGAAGAAATATTGCAAAAAGGTGAGAGTGATGAAGAATATCAATTTCGCCAAAATTATGCAATGAAAGATTCACAAAACGCCGCAATTTATAATGCATATAAACGTGCAAATCGTTCCGTATCTTTTGAAAATAAAGGGGTACTAGTTGCTGGTGTGACAAAGGGTATGCCGTCAGAAGGGAAGCTTAAGCTTGGAGATGTCATCATAGCTGTCGACGGAAAAACATTCGAAAAGACGGAACAATTTATTGAGTATATGACAGGGAAAAAAGAGGGAGATACAGTAAATATTGAATACAAGCGAGGTGGAAAACAGTTTAAAGAAAATTTAAATGTAAAGACAATTCCTAATGGAAATGGCCGCGTTGGAATAGGTGTATCTATCGTTACAGAAAGAGAGTTAGTGGTAGATCCGAAAGTGAAAATTGATTCCCATGAAATAGGGGGGCCATCAGCGGGTTTAATGTTTACCTTAGAAATTTATAATCAACTCGTTGAAGAAGATTTAACAAACGGACATGAAATAGCTGGAACAGGTACAATCAATGATAAAGGAGAAATTGGTCCCATTGGTGGTATTCAGCAAAAAGTAGTAGCTGCTAGTGATGCGGGAGCTGAAGTGTTCTTTGCGCCAAATGAAAAGGGTGTAGAGAAATCGAATTATAAAGATGCTCTTGAAGCTGCGAAAGATATTAAAACAAAGATGAAAATTGTACCGGTGGACACACTGGATGATGCATTAACATATTTGGAAAAAATGGGTAAAACAAAGTAAACCTCTCTGAAGAAGAGAGGTTTTTCTTATAGGAATTTTTTCGTTGTTTCATCATAACGAATTGGATGATGTGTTGCTTCTTGTTTTAGCATTTGTGTCCGCAAAGGTTCTTGCGTTATGGAGAAATATACAGCATTTGATTTTCGCTCTATGTCTAAAGTAGGGTGTTCGAATGATTTTGTATGAGTAAGGATTGGCAGTTCTATTCTTTTCTTATTTTTAGAAAGATAAGTTTGTCCTTTTTGTGACATTCCGAGTAGACGAATATACGGCGCGTGCTGTTCTATATTAGCTTTATACATTTCTTCCTTCGTTGTATTTGTTAAAATGTGTGTACAAGCTCTTTGTAATCTAGTCCATGTATAACGTTTTGTTTTTAATGCTTCCATGAATGAATAGAAAGATGAACTGTCTTGTATTTTTGATAAAATACGATGCTCTAAACCCTCTTCAATTTCATATATATGTTGTAAGTCCCCCGGAGACATCGTCATAAGTTTGTATTTGAAAAATGAAAAGTATTTTTCCCAGTTATGTAACGTCCCATAGTTTTGCTTGTAGTTTTCTAAAAGAGAAGCAGTTGTTTTCGGAATAAAAGGCTCAATAGTTATAGATGAACCGTGTTCATTAAATAGCTGTTTGCGGATACTTGTTGCACTTGCAATATGTTGATCGTGAAATGTTTCATCATGATAATGAGAGGCGAATCTTTTTATAGTTTGTGCTTGCATGGAGCTATTTTGTAAAAGGATAGCTTTAATGTACTGTAAACCTAAAATGTTATTTGGTTGTGACATATCTACAGTTTTTTCAGGTGGTAAGATGTGTTGAAAGGCTTCAGATGTAGCTTTTGCATAACTATTACCCGCATTCATAAATTGCTTCACAAGACGATTGAAAGTCTCTTCTTCATTTTTTTGTACAGAGATGGTATTGTAGAAATTTTCAGTTTTTCCATCTTCACTACCGAAACAAATCTCAGAAACATGAAGGGCGTTTAAAATCGAAATTGCACCATTTGCAAAAGTTTCGGCCTTTTGTGTTGCAAATGCATAAGGAAGCTCTACAACGAGGTCTACGCCGTTTGTTAAGGCCATTTTAGTACGATACCATTTGGAGATGAGTGCTGGCTCACCACGCTGCAAAAAAGGACCACTCATAACGGCGATAATAATATCAGACTGTGTTAACTTTTTTGTTTGTTGCACATGATAAGCATGACCGTTATGAAAAGGGTTATATTCAACAACAATACCACTGGCTTTTATGGTAATCTCTCCTTTCGATGTAGCATCTTTTTGGAAAACGTGATAATCTATATATTATTTCCTATGATGACTTCATTATAGTGTAAAGAAAAAACATTGACAAATATAAAATGGCTAGCTATAATTTTGTTTGTTGCCTTGAGGTGATATGATATGAAATGGTCCATCCATCAATTGAATAAATTGAGAAATAAAGGATTGACATTAAATGAAATGGTAGATGTAAGTGAGCTAAAAGAGGTCGAGAAAGATATTCGTGAAATTAATCCCGTTCATGTAACAGGAAGAGTTGATTTTGGCTCCGGTAAGTTTACGTTTCATCTACATATAACTGGAAGCATGGTTTTACCATGTTCTCGCTCTTTAGTAGATGTGACATTACCATTTGACATTAAAACAACTGAGGTGTTCCAAACTTCAGAAGAAGAATTTGAAACAGAAGCTGAAATTCATTGTTTAGAAGGAGAAGTACTTGACTTACTGCCCGTAATCAAGGAAAATATACTTTTGGAGATTCCAATGCAAATTTTCAGTGATGATGTTTCTGGTGGAGCACCGATGCAAGGTCAAGACTGGCAAGTGATTTCGGAGGAAAACAAAGAAAAGACTGTTGATCCAAGATTAGCAGGACTTGCAAAGTTTTTTGACAAATAATCGGAAGACTGGTTTAGGCCTTCATATGAAAATAACTATTTCTTTTAAGGAGGTGGGAAGAATGGCTGTACCTTTTAGAAGAACTTCTAAAACAGTAAAAAGAAAGCGTCGTACGCATTTCAAATTATCAGTACCTGGTATGGTAGAGTGCCCAAGCTGTGGTGAAGCGAAATTAGCTCACCGTGTATGTAAAGCATGCGGTACTTACAAAGGTAAAGAAGTAATCAGCAAGTAATTGCGGGAAAATAAACGCAGAAGATATCTTCTGCGTTTATTTTTTTTTGTCTTATTCTTTATTTGTTGTATTCTATCTTTTCTAGTAACTGCATATGCTTAATAAAAAATGCATAGGGAGGACTAGAGAGATGGCGACAACAAGACAAGATGCTTGGACTGATGATGAAGATTTGCTTCTGGCAGAAGTAGTACTCCGGCATATTCGTGAAGGTGGAACCCAACTGTCCGCTTTTAAAGAAGTGGGGAGACATTTGTCTCGTACACCTGCAGCTTGTGGATTTAGGTGGAATTCTTGCGTTAGAAAGCAGTATAAAGAACGTATTGAAGAAGCAAAGCAACTTCGTAAGGTAGAAAATTATGAAGTGAAAGAGACAAAGGTATTAGAGCCGAAATCTATTACGTTGAATGATGTTATTGATTTCTTACGAAATTATAAAGATGAAAACTCTTTAATGGTGTTGCAACAACAAATTGAATCGTTACAAACAGAGCGAGAGCGTCTTCTGGAGCGATTATCAGTATATGAGGAAGAATATAGAACATTACTTGATTATATCGATCAAAAAAGAAGTGTAATGGTAGCGGAAAGAAATGGTGCTCGCTCGAATGGGAAATTAGAGAAGTTAAAGAAATAAAAAACAGCTGTTACGCAGCTGTTTTTTTTATTTCTTATGCAGATTCTTCATTTGTAACCGCATTCACATTTGTTTCTGGAAGCCAAATATAAAAATCACCATCAGTTACTGATACTGGTTGGAAACTTAATTTATCCCAAAAACCAGCTGAATGGATACGTGCTATCGTTTTAATTGGGAATTTCAGTTGCTTCGCATAGTTAACAAGTATTTGTCCGAATCCTTGTTTTTGAAAAGTCGGTAACACTTCAAGTTTATAAAGTTCTAGGTAAGGTCCTGTAATTTCAAATGGTTCCCCGCCGTTTCTTTTCATGTATAGACTCATACGTGCGATTAGCGATCCTCCGTAATAAATACCGTAAAACGGAGATTCGCTATCATTTTCAATAATGTTTGCTTCTAATTCTTCCAACATGGATAGTTCTTGAGCTCCGCAACCTTTAAACTTTTTAAATTCATCTAATGTTTTATAATTGATGAGCAAGCGCTCAACTTTTGGGAATCCCATTACATCACATCCTTTTCATATCTTGTTGAATGCAGAAAAGTTATAATATTTATAATAATATTATAACTCATTTTTTAGTTTTTATGAAGAAGATAGAATATTTCTTTCATTATTTTTTTGAGGATTTGCTAAACTAAGAGTAGAACTATGTATATAAGTAGTATATACATAGTGAAAGAAGAGGTTGCATTTGTGAAAAGATAATTGAATCCTTAACTATGCAATTATAATTTAATAAGCTGTAAAGGGGGAAGGGCAAGGGAGCGTATATCACTTGTTAATACACGTTCCTTGTGTGAAGATGAAAATTGGAATTGTTGGACCAGGAGCTATTGGTCTACTATATACATTTTATTTACAAAAAAATAATCAGGATGTTACGTTGTTTACAAGGACGGCTAAGCAGGCTGAGGAATTGAATGTAACAGGTGTAACTTGTATTAGAGATGGGGAAAGTGAAACGGTATTCCCAACTGTTTTACCAATAGAAAGTATGCGAGATGCGGAGTTGGATTATACATTTATTGCTGTAAAGCAGTATCATATAACTGACATATTACCTTTTGTGCAGGCTGAATCGTCATTAATCTTTTTGCAAAATGGAATGTCTCACCTTCACATTATGAAAAAATTAGGGAATGAACGTATAGCAGTTGGGATCGTGGAGCATGGTGCGAAAAAAGAAGGGAAACATACAGTACATCACACTGGAATAGGTGTTACAAAGTTTGGTGTAGTGCGTGGTCAATCTAATGGTTTTGAAAAGGTATTGAATCATTTTCCTTTACATTATTTTCCGATTCAAATTGAAGATGATTGGAATGGGATTATGCGTAATAAATTAGTGGTGAATGTATGTATTAATCCACTGACCGCATTATTACGGGTTGAGAACGGAGAGTTAATTGCAAATCCGTTTTTTTATCAAATGATGGAGCAAGTATTTGAGGAAGTTGCATTTCTTATTAAAGAAGAGGACGAAAGAATGGTATGGCAAATGGTATGCCAAGTATGTAAAAAAACATCTCGTAATACATCATCTATGTTAGCGGATGTAAGAGAGAATAGACAAACGGAAATTAATGCGATTGTCGGATATGTATTAGAAGAAGCGAAGGGACGACAACAATCCGTTCCGACACTTCAATTTTTGTATAATGCAATAAAAGGGATGGAATTATAAGTGTTTTTCTTTGCTTTTACGTGAAACATTGACTACAATGTGGGTTGGTGAGAGAACAGGATACGAAAGGAAGAATTATATGGAGATAAAAGAAATCTCTGTTCCACTACAAGGTGTTGTAGCGGACTATGTGAACGGTAAAAAAGAGATAGAGTCATGTTTTGACTATTTGTTAACAGAAGATGCTTTTAAACAGCGTTTACATGATTTACGTGAGAGAGAGTTTTTCCGTCAAGATTTAGTAACGCATTTATTAGAATATAATACACAATTGCAAGCGGGAGAATCTACAATTCAAAATATAAAAGCGCTTGAAGATGAAAATACATATGTAGTTATAGCTGGACAACAAGCTGGATTGTTAACTGGACCACTTTATACGGTGCATAAAATCATTTCGATTTTACAGCTTGCAAAAGAAAAAGAAGAGAGCTTAGGGGTTCGAGTTGTTCCGGTCTTTTGGATTGCTGGTGAAGATCATGATATGGATGAAATTAATCATACATTTGTAACGAAAAATAAAAAAATAAAAAAGACCATTTTTCATGATCGTCATCCGAAAAAAGCGAGTGCTTCTGAGTCAGAGCTTTCTATTGAAGACTGTAGAAAATGGATCGAAGAGATTTTTAAAACATATCCGGAAACGAATTTTACAAAGGATGTATTACAATTTGTTGAGGATGCTTTAGATAAATCGCATACATATGTAGATTTCTTTGCGCACCTTATTACAAAAATGTTCGTGAATTCTGGTTTAATTCTTGTAGATTCTCATCATCCTGCCTTAAGAAAATTAGAAGTACCGTTTTTACAACAAATAATAAGTAAATATAAAGAAATTCAAGTAGGCCTTCATAATCAACAGGAAGTAATTAAGGAATTAGGATTTAAACCGATTATTGAAACGAAGGCAAATGCAGTGCATATATTTATGGAAATTGATAATGAGCGAGTATTGCTTGAAGAGAATCAAGGCAAATTTATTGGAAAAGATGGAGTGCATTCATTTTCGTATGAAGAATTGATGGAAGAGATGGAAAGAAGTCCAGAACGTTTTAGTAATAATGTTGTAACGCGTCCTCTTATGCAAGAGTATGTGTTTCCTACGTTAGCGTTTATTGGTGGTCCGGGAGAGTTAGCTTATTGGAGTGAATTGCAACAAGTGTTTCATACTGTCGGTTTCCAAATGCCACCTGTCGTTCCACGGCTTACGATTACTTATATGGAGCGAGATATAGCGACAGATTTACACGATTTAGATTTGCAAGAAATTGATCCATTTCTAAAAAAAGTAGATAATTTGCGTGACAATTGGCTTTCTAATCAAATAGAGGAACCGATAGACGAACGATTTCTAGAAGCGAAAAAAGAAATAATGGATATTCATACATCATTACAACTATTCGTGAAAAAAATAGATCCAGGATTAAATGAGTTTGCAGGGAAAAATGAACTGAAAATTAATGAACAAATTGAACTGTTAGAAAAAATGTTGAAAAGAAACGTTGAGAAGAAGCATGAGGTTCAACTAAATAAATTCCGACGTGTGCAATTTGCGCTTCGTCCATTAGGAGCACCGCAAGAACGTGTGTGGAATGTCTGTTATTATTTAAATCGCTTCGGTCTTGATTTTGTGGACCGGGTAATGGAACAATCATTTTCATGGGATGGAAAACATCATGTAATAAAACTATAAAATCTTGCTCTTTTGAGCAGGATTTTATTTTTATTTCGTTGAATTAACTGTGAAGTGAAAAATTTCTGAATTATCCATCTTATATTGATGTAATGAATCGCTATGTACCAGGTTTATATATATGACAAAATAGCACAAAATGTAAACGGATTAATATCTTTTTCGACAGGTTTTTGTTTAAATTCCCGCAAAAAATGATAAAATTTAGTATATAATAAAATAAAATAGCGATTTGTATAGCAGGCTACCTTGCTGGAAGTTAAATGAGTCGTTCTTTAGTAGCATTTCATCCTCTAGTAGTAAATAATGTTTGTAGAGTGAGAAATGTATTTAACATAATTAATTGGAAAAAGAGTAGGTGCAGCAATGTTCAAACACGTAACAGTACTTTTGAAAGAAACAGTAGATGGCTTAGATATAAAGCCGAGTGGTACATATGTAGATTGTACACTGGGTGGAGGAGGACATAGTTCTTATTTATTATCTCAGCTAACAGATGGTGGAAAATTAATAGCATTTGATCAAGATGAAATAGCGATTCAAAATGCAAAGGAAAAATTTTCTTCTTATGGTGAACAATTTGTAACAGTGAAGAGCAACTTCCGTTATTTATCTGAAAAACTACATGAATTAGGTATCACAGAAGTAGACGGGATTTTATTCGATTTAGGTGTTTCATCCCCACAATTAGATACACCAGAGCGTGGCTTTAGTTATCATCATGATGCACCGTTAGATATGCGGATGGATCAAGATGCCCCATTAACAGCATATGATGTTGTAAACAGCTGGTCATATGAACAACTCGTAAGAATTTTCTTCCAATACGGCGAAGAAAAATTTTCAAAGCAAATAGTAAGGAAAATTGAAGCGTATCGCGAGAATAAGGCTATTGAAACGACGGGAGAATTAGTAGAATTAATTAAAGAAGGTATTCCAGCTCCGGCACGTAGAACAGGTGGACATCCTGCGAAGCGAGTATTCCAGGCGATTCGTATTGCTGTAAATGATGAATTAAAAGTATTTGAAGAGGCGTTGGAGTCTGCAATTGATATGGTCAAGCCTGGTGGAAGAGTTAGTGTTATAACGTTCCATTCTTTAGAAGATCGTATTTGTAAAACGACGTTTAAGCGAAATAGCACAACGCCACAATTACCACCGGGACTACCGATTATTCCGGATGAATTTAAACCGAAATTAAAGCTTATTACAAGAAAACCGATTTTACCTTCTGACATTGAATTAGAAGAAAATAATCGAGCGCGTTCTGCGAAGTTGAGAATCGCTGAAAAACGATAAAAAGGAGAGAGAGGTATGACTAATTTAGCTGTAAAGTATAAACAACAGGCGCAAGAAGAGGTACAAATTCAAACGCCGCCACAGCAGATGGTTAAGCCAAAAGTTAAAGCGAAAATTACAAGAATTGAAAAGCTATTGTATGTAACGTTTATTGGATTTTTATTATATGCTTGTGTAGCTTTTATTGGGAATAAAGCGGGTCTTTATCAAGTGAATGTAGAAGCAGCGACGATAGAAGAACAAATTGTGAAAAACCAAAAGGAAAATCAAGAATTGCAGGCTGAAGTAGAGAAATTAAGTCGTTATGAGCGTATCGCTGAAGTTGCAAAAAAACACGGGCTAGAAATTAATGCGAATAACGTGAAAGGCCTAAAGTAAGGCAAATAGGTGTGAAGAAAAGATGAAGAGAAATATGACCAAATTTCATACCAATAAGGGAGCAGGTTATTTTATGATATTTTTCCTCCTGCTCTTTTTGCTGTTATTAGCCCGATTTTTTTACATACAAGTAACCGGAACAGTGGACAATCATGATTTAAAGAAACTTGCTGAGCAGAAACATAGTAAAAAGGGAGTTCTCGAAGCGAATCGAGGAACAATTTATGATCAAAATGGTCATGTCCTAGCGCAAGATGCAAATTCTTATAAACTTGTAGCCGAGTTAAAAGGGGCTAACGCTGTTAAGGATAAAGAGGATACTGCAAAGAAAATCGCAGGAGTACTCGGGAAAGATGAAGATAAAATTTTAGCTACTTTAAATAAAGAAGGCAGAAGTCAAGTGGAATTTGGAACATTGGGTAAGGGCTTGACGAAAGAAAAGAAAGAACAAATAGAAGCATTGAAATTGCCGGGAATAACTTTTATTACCGAAAATGCGAGAGTTTATCCAAACGGTGATTTCGCATCTTACGTCATAGGTCATGCCAGACCTGATGAGAATGGAATCGCAGTAGGTCAATTTGGCTTAGAAAAGAGTTTGGATAAGTATTTAGGTGCTTCTAATGGTGAGGTAGCGTATACAGGGGACCGTAGAGGTGTATCTCTTGACGGTGGAAAAGTGAATGTAAAGGCACCTAAAAATGGAGATAATGTGTATTTAACGGTTGACCAACGTATTCAAAGTTATTTAGAAGACGCGATGAAAGAAGCGAGTAAACATTATGAACCAGAAAATTTAATTGGAATTGTAGCGGATCCGAAGACAGGGAAAATATTAGCGATGTCTAGTAAACCTAGTTATGATCCGAACCAAGGACAGATGAATTACTATTATAACGACGCCATTGCAAATGCGTTTGAACCGGGATCAACAATGAAGATTTTTACATTAGCGGCGGCCATTAATGAAGGTGTATACAATGGGCAAGACTTTTATCAGTCTGGTACATATCAAGTTGGTAATCGCAAAATAAAAGATCATAACGGCGGCGCTGGATGGGGTTCTATTACTTTTGATGAAGGGGTAGAGCGATCTTCAAACGTAGCGTTCGCAATTTTAGGGGATCAAAAACTTGGTCCAGAGCGTTTTCGAAAATATATTCACAGTTTTGGATTAGATGAAAAAACAAACATTGATTTACCTGGTGAAGGGTCAAATACAATTTTATTTGATCAACAAATACAGCAAGTAACAACGGCATTTGGACAAGGTTCTACAGTTACACCGATTCAACTTGTGCAAGCTGCAACAGCGATTGCCAATGATGGTAAAATGATGAAACCTTATACAGTTGATAAAATTGTGGATCCAATAACAGGTAAAGTACAGCTAGAGCATAAACCAGAAGAAGTAGGAAAACCTGTTACCAAAGAGACAGCCGCGCAAGTAAGACAATTACTAGAACGTGTTGTTACATCACCGAAAGGAACAGGGACTGCATATAAAATTGATGGTTATTCAGTCGGTGGTAAAACAGGTACAGCACAAATTCCTGACGGGAAAGGTGGCTATATGACAGGAAGAGAGAATTATATATTCTCATTCTTAGGTATGGCACCGATGGACGATCCACAACTTGTTGTGTATGTGGCCGTTAAACAGCCGAAATTAAAAGATGATGAAAACGGGGCTAAACCTTTAGCTGATATCTTTAAATATGTAACGAAAAATAGTTTAGAGTATTTAAAGATTAAGCCAAATGAAGTAAAGGATCCGAAGAAATATGTGAAAGAGCAACAAACTGTCGTTCCGGATGTAACAGGAAAAACGATGGATGAAGCGAAAAAAGCAATTGATAAAGCAAAACTTCGTCCAATTGTATTAGGTGAAGGTAAAGTACAGCAGCAAGTGCCAAAAGCAACTGAACAAACATTAAAAGGTGATCGAGTCTTCTTAGTAGGAGATAAGCCTACAATGCCAAATATACAGGGATGGGCACTGCGTGATGTTATGAATTTAGCAAAAACATTAAAGCTTAACTTAAAACCTTCTGGTACAGGATATGTAACGGAACAAAGTGTGGCGGAAGGAACATTGTTGCAACCTGGTACAGAACTAGGTGTAACACTCGTACCACCACTTGAGCCACAGCAAGAAGCAGAAAAGCCATAATGGTAATAGGGAAGAAGTTCTAATTAAATAAGTACAAGCATATATTGGAACAAGCTAGGCGTAAGGGAGGCTTGTTCCAATATGCGTGTATCAAATGTAACAGTTAGGAAACGACTTATTTTTATACTTATATCGGGTATACTCATTTTCACCATCATCGATATTCGTCTTGGATATGTGCAATTTTTTCTTGGGAATATGTTAACAGATCGTGCGAAGGATTCATGGAGTCGTAATATTACTTTTGAACCAGAGCGGGGGAAGATTTTAGATCGAAATGGTGTGGAGCTTGCTACGAATAAAAGTGCACCGACCGTCTTTGTTGTGCCGAGGCAAATTGAAAAACCAGCAGAGACTGCAGAGAAGTTAGCTGCAGTATTAGGTGTGGAAAAAGATGATATTTATACGCGGATTACAAAAAAAGAGTCGATTGTAAGGCTTGATAAAGGCGGAAGGAAAATATCGCATGACAAAGCGAAAGAAGTACGCGGATTAAGTTTAAAGGGTGTGTATATCGCTGAGGATTCTATCCGGTACTATCCATTCGGTAATTTTTTATCACACGTATTAGGATTTGCGGGCAGTGATAATCAAGGGCTTATGGGACTAGAGAAATATTATGATAAAGAGTTAAATGGTGATAAAGGTCATGTGCGATTTTTTGCAGATGCGAAAGGGCAGAGAATGCCTAATGTAGGTGATGATTTCAAAAAGCCAGAAGCTGGTTTGAATTTGGGACTAACGATTGATGCACGCATTACGAGAATTATGGAAAGAGAAATGAATATTGCGGAGTCAACGTATAATCCAGATGGCATGATCGCAATTGCAATGAATCCGAAAAATGGTGAAATTTTAGGTATGTCAAGTCGGCCAAGTTTTGATCCAGCAGATTTCCAAAGTGTTTCTCCCGAAGTATATAACAGAAACTTACCTGTATGGAGTACGTACGAGCCGGGGTCAACATTTAAGATTATTACATTAGCTGCAGCCTTGAATGAAAATTTGGTAGACTTAGAGAAAGATACGTTTTATGATGATGGAGCAGCTGAAGTTGGTGGAGCTAGATTGCGCTGCTGGAAAGCTGGAGGCCATGGTAGCCAAACGTTTTTAGAGGTAGTTCAAAACTCTTGTAACCCAGGATTTATTGAACTCGGTGATCGACTTGGTAAAGATCGGTTGTTTAAATACATTCGCAATTTCGGGTTTGGACAGAAGACCGGAATTGACTTGCAAGGTGAAGGTAGCGGGATTTTATTTAATTTAGATAAAGTTGGTCCAGTCGAGCAAGCGACGACTTCATTTGGGCAAGGTGTTTCTGTTACACCGATTCAACAAGTAGCAGCTGTAGCGGCCGCTGTAAATGGTGGAACTTTGTATCAGCCATATATAGCGAAGGAATTTATTGATCCGAAGAATAATCAAGTTGTCAGCAAAAAGACACCAGTTGCGAAAAGGGAAGTTATTTCCAAGGAAACTTCAGAGAAAGTTCGGTATGCATTAGAGAATGTTGTAGCGAAAGGTTCTGGTAAAGGAGCGTACATTGATGGATATCGTGTAGGTGGAAAAACTGGAACTGCTCAAAAGGTAAAAGACGGAAAATATTTAGATAATAACTACATTGTATCATTTATCGGTTTTGCTCCAGCCGACGATCCGCAAATTGTTGTTTATGTAGCTGTGGATAACCCAAAAGGAGTCACTCAATTTGGTGGAGTTGTAGCAGCACCTATTGTTGGGAATATTCTTCGTGACGCACTTCCTGTAATGGGAGTGGAACCGAGAAAAGAGCAAGTTGAGAAAGAATATAAATGGGGCGATACACCAACTGTGGAAGTTCCGAATTTAATTGGTATGAAAAAGAAAGATTTACAAACGCAACTTGTAGACTTGAAGCTTGATATAAGTGGTGATGGTGGGAAAGTAATTAAACAATCACCAGAAGCAGGAGCTAAAGTAAAAGAGGGTTCAAAAGTTAGAATTTACTTCGGGAATTAAAGGTAACTGATTGTTTTTTATGGTACAATTGGTGGAAGTGAGTTTTTTATAGGGAAATTGCTTTATTTGAGACGATAAGTGTCTCGTTAATAAATAAATCTATTGATTAGGCTATAGTAGCACTTACCTTCTATTTTTATATAAATAGGAGGTAACGTGTTACTTGCTAAAATAAGAGATAAATAAACAATGTAGAGAGGGTTTAGTGAAATGAAGTTGCATACACTTTTATCATGTTTGCATGATTTTCCAGTTGTTCCAAAAGAAAATCCAGAAATAACATCTATTGAAGCGGATTCACGTAAAGTGAAAGAGGGAAGCTTATTTATATGTATGAAAGGATATACGGTTGATAGCCATGACTTTGCTAAGCAAGCAGCCGCACAAGGAGCGGCTGCTATTGTTGCGGAAAGACCAATTGATGTTGACGTTCCAGTTGTACTTGTGAAAAATACTTTTCGTTCGCTAGCGGTTTTAGCTGATTATTTTTATGGCCAACCAACACACAAGTTACATTTAATCGGTATTACAGGTACAAATGGAAAGACAACAACATCGCATATTATGGATGAAATTATGCGCGCACATGGTCATAAAACGGGGCTAATCGGAACGATTAATATGAAAATCGGTGATGAAACATTTGAGGTGAAAAATACAACACCAGATGCACTAACACTTCAACAGACGTTTTTTAAAATGGTTGAACAAGGTGTGGATAGCACAGTAATGGAAGTTTCGTCTCATGCTTTAGATCTTGGCCGTGTACACGGGTGCGATTACGATGTTGCAGTATTTACGAATTTAACACAAGATCATTTAGACTATCATAAAACGATGGAAGAATATAAGCATGCGAAAGGGTTGCTTTTTGCACAGCTTGGCAATAGTTATCATCATAATCGTGAAAAATACGCTATATTAAACAGTGATGATCCAGTAGCAGAGGAGTATATGAGAAGTACAGCAGCTACTGTTGTAACATACGGTATAGATGTTGCAAGCGACATTATGGCACGAGATATCGTAATGACGAGTGGCGGTACAACATTTACCCTTGTAACACCGTATGAAACTGTCAATGTTACGATGAAATTAATTGGCAAGTTTAATGTATACAACGTGTTAGCTGCTACAGCAGCAGGTCTTGTTTCAGGAGTGAGCTTGCAAACAATTATTGATGTAATTAAAGAGCTTGCTGGTGTTCCTGGACGTTTTGAAGTTGTTGATGGTGGACAAAATTACACAGTTATTGTTGACTATGCGCATACACCGGATAGCTTAGAGAACGTACTTAAAACAGCAAAACAATTTGCAAAAGGGAATGTATATTGTATTGTTGGTTGCGGTGGTGATAGAGATAGAACGAAAAGACCGATAATGGCAAGTGTCGCAACAGAATATGCAACGCATGCAATTTATACATCAGATAATCCAAGAAGTGAAGATCCGAAGGCTATTTTAGATGATATGGTAAATGGTGCAAATGGGAATAATTACGAGGTAATTATTGATAGAAAAGAAGCGATACGTTGTGCAATTGCTAAAGCAAAAGATGCGGACATCATTATTATTGCTGGTAAAGGGCATGAAACATATCAAATTGTTGGTAAGGAAGTTCATCATTTTGACGATCGTGAAGTCGCTAAAGAAGCAATCACGGAGCGTTTAAACAACAAAGAGTAACAGCATGAGAGGAGGACTACATGTGCTTGAACAAGGTTTATTAGTAACGGCCGGGGTAGCATTTTTAATTTCTGTTGCCCTTTCGCCATTATTTATTCCATTTTTAAGAAAGTTAAAGTTCGGACAGAGTATTCGTGACGAAGGACCGAAGTCACACCAAAAGAAATCAGGGACACCAACGATGGGTGGTATTGTCATATATGTATCCATGATGGTAACTACGCTCATTATGGCGATTAAATTTAACAATTTAGGTGCAGAAGTATCATTATTGTTATTAGTTACATTTGGATATGGGTTAATCGGATTTTTAGATGACTATATAAAAGTAGTTAAGAAAAGAAATCTTGGTTTAACATCAAAACAAAAATTGATTGGTCAGCTTGTAATTGCTATTGCGTTCTTTTTAATTGGAAAAGGGCAAGCATTTCATACTTATATTATGATTCCAGGAACGGATGTTGAATTCGAATTAGGATGGGCATACTTTGTTCTTGTATTATTTATGCTTATTGGTGGATCGAATGCGGTTAACTTAACAGATGGTTTAGATGGTTTATTATCAGGAACAGCTGCTATTGCATTCGGGGCATTTAGTATTATTGCTGTGGCTCAAGAACAATTTGGTGTAGCGATTTTCTGTATGGCAGTTGTAGGAGCTGTACTTGGCTTTTTAGTATTCAATGCGAATCCGGCGAAAGTATTTATGGGCGATACAGGATCTCTAGCTTTAGGGGGAGCAATTGCAGCTGTAGCGATTTTGTTAAAACAAGAATTGTTACTCGTTATTATTGGCGGTGTATTCGTAGCAGAAACTTTATCTGTTATTATCCAAGTTATTTCGTTCAAAACAACAGGAAAGCGTGTCTTTAAAATGAGTCCATTACATCATCATTACGAATTATGTGGTTGGTCAGAATGGCGCGTTGTTGTAACGTTTTGGTCTGTAGGATTTTTACTAGCTGTGTTAGGAATTTATATCGGGGTGTGGATGTAATTGAAAACTATAACTGAATTTGAAAATAAAAATGTTCTTGTATTAGGTATTGCTAAAAGTGGTTATGCAGCAGCTACTTTATTAAATGAATTAGGTGCAAACGTTATTGTAAATGATGGGAAACCATTAGCGGGTAACGTGCCTGCAGCTGAATTACAAGCGAAGGGTATGGATGTTGTTTGTGGTGGACATCCGTTAGAATTGTTGGAAAGAAACATTTCACTTGTCGTAAAAAATCCAGGGATTCCATATTCTAATCCGCTACTAGTGGCGGCGAAAGAAAAGCAAATTCCGATTGTCACTGAAGTTGAATTAGCATATCGTATTTCAGAAGCCCCATTTGTTGGAATTACGGGATCTAACGGTAAAACAACAACGACAATGCTTGCGTTTGAAATGTTAAAAGAAGGCAAAAAGCAACCTGTTATTGCGGGAAATATCGGAACAGTAGCTTGTGAAGTTGCACAAGCTGCAAAAGAAAATGAAGTTGTAGTTACAGAACTTTCATCATTCCAGTTGATGGGAGTAGAGACGTTCCAACCTAAAATTGCTGCATTTTTAAATTTATTTGAAGCGCATTTAGATTACCATGGAACGAAGGAAGAGTATGGTTTGGCAAAAGCGAATATTTTCAAAAACCAAACTGAAACAGATTATAGTGTAATTAATGCGGATGATGCAGATGTAATGACGTTATCGGCACAAAGTAAAGGACAAAAAGTACTATTTTCGACTACGAAAGAAATTGAAGATGGTGCATATATAAAAGAAAACGCTCTTTATTTTAAAGGCGAAAAAGTGGTTGAAGTAAGCGATATTGTTTTACCTGGTAAGCACAATTTAGAAAATATTTTAGCAGCGATGAGTATTGCGAAGTTACTAGGTGTTTCTAATGAAGCAATTACTGCTGTGCTAAAAAGTTTTACAGGTGTAAAGCATCGCTTAGAATATGTAACAACGATTAATAATCGTAAGTTTTATAATGATTCAAAAGCGACGAATATGTTAGCGACAGAAAAAGCATTGTCTGCATTTACACAACCGATTGTTTTATTGGCTGGCGGACTTGATCGCGGAAATGAATTTGACGATTTAATTCCATACTTTAAACATGTCAAAGCGATTGTAACATTTGGACAAACTGCGCCAAAATTAGTAAGAGCGGCTGAAAAAGCGGGATTAGATGTAATTGAAAGTGTCGATACTTTAGGTGAGGCAGTAGTGAAAGCTTACGCTCATTCTACGGATGGCGATGTAATTCTTCTTTCACCAGCATGTGCAAGCTGGGATCAATTTAAAACATTTGAAGAAAGAGGAGACATTTTTATACAAGCTGTGCATAAACTTATATAAAGTAAATCAAAACATCAGTAGGCTAACACCTACTGATGTTTTGTTACATAGGGCAAAAGGTTCTGCCTAAAGAGGTGGTGTTCATGGGTAATGAAGAAAACGCCTGATTTTATTCTCATCATCGTTACACTTGCGTTGTTAACAATCGGAATGATTATGGTTTATAGTGCGAGTGCGGTTTGGGCCTCTTATAAAATGGGGGATTCATTCTTTTTTGCAAAAAGACAATTGTTGTTTGCGAGTATTGGTGTAGTGGCTATGTTTTTTATAATGAAAATTGATTATTGGGTGTGGCGCACGTATTCAAAAGTAATTTTGCTAGTTTGTTTCGTTCTTCTTATTCTCGTTTTAATTCCAGGAGTAGGTCTCGTTCGCGGGGGAGCACGAAGTTGGATTGGAATCGGGGCATTCTCCATTCAACCGTCAGAGTTTATGAAATTCGCGATGATTATTTTCTTAGCAAAATTTTTAGCGGAACGACAAAAATTAATTACATCTTTTAAACGTGGATTACTACCTGCTCTAAGTTTTGTATTTCTTGCTTTTGGGATGATTATGTTACAGCCAGATCTTGGTACGGGAACGGTAATGGTTGGGACATGTATTATTATGATATTTATCTCGGGAGCAAGGGTCTTTCACTTTGCAATGTTTGGTTTGCTTGGTGCAGCGGGATTTGTAGGGTTAATTGCATCAGCACCATATCGAATGAAACGCATCACATCATATTTAGATCCGTGGTCGGATCCGCTCGGAAGTGGATTTCAAATTATTCAATCGTTACTCGCAATTGGACCTGGTGGTTTATTTGGTCTTGGACTTGGACAAAGTAGACAAAAGTTTCTTTATTTACCTGAACCACAAACAGACTTTATATTTGCAATCTTATCCGAGGAATTAGGTTTTATTGGCGGTTCATTTGTGTTATTATTATTTAGTCTATTACTATGGCGCGGGATTCGTATAGCATTAGGAGCGCCAGATTTATATGGTACGTTTTTAGCAGTAGGTATTGTGGCGATGATTGCGATTCAAGTAATGATTAATGTTGGTGTTGTAACAGGACTGATGCCTGTTACGGGTATTACTTTGCCATTTTTAAGTTATGGTGGATCAAGTTTGACCTTAATGTTAATGGCAGTAGGTGTATTATTGAATATAAGTCGCCATTCTCGCTATTAAACCCTGTTTAAAAGACAGGGTTTTTCGTATGTGTGGAAAATACAATATGTATATAGAAATAAATACGATTGAATAAGAACAGGGAAGTGGAGGAATTAGTAGTGCGAGTATTAGTAAGTGGTGGGGGTACTGGAGGACATATTTATCCAGCTCTTGCTTTAATTAGAGAAATAAAAAAATTAAATCCGGAAGCAAGGTTTTTATACATTGGTACAGAGAATGGATTAGAGAGTACCATCGTACCGAAAGCGGGTATTCCGTTCCAATCTATTGTTATAAGTGGATTTAAACGGAAAATATCTCTTGATAATGTAAAAACGGTGATGCGTTTCCTAAAAGGTGTTCAAGATAGTAAACGATATATTCGTCGTTTTAACCCTGATATTGTTATCGGTACGGGTGGATACGTATGTGGGCCAGTTGTATATGCTGCGGCTAAATTAGGTATTCCGACTATTGTACATGAACAAAATAGTGTACCTGGTGTAACGAATAAATTTTTAAGTCGTTATGTCGATAAAGTTGCAGTTTGTTTTGAAGCAGCTGCAGAACATTTCCCACAGTCAAAAGTGGTTATGACAGGTAATCCACGTGCATCAGAAGTATTGGACCAAAATGGAATGAAAGGAAAACGTTCGGTAGGACTATCTCTTTCAAAAAAATCAGTGCTTATTTTTGGTGGGAGTCGCGGGGCTAGACCGATTAACGATGCTTTTGTAGAAGCGATTGAACAATTTGGGAATAAAAGTTACGAAGTATTATATGTAACAGGCGAAGTACATTATGATAAAGTTATGGAAGCTGTGAAACAAAAAGGGAATCCGAATAATGTTATTATTAAACCTTTTATTCATAATATGCCAGAGGTACTGACTGGTGTAGATCTTGTTGTTTCAAGAGCAGGGGCTACAACGCTTGCAGAATTAACAGCATTAGGAAAGCCAAGTGTATTAATTCCGAGTCCGTATGTAACAAATAATCATCAAGAAAAAAATGCACGATCAGTTGTTGATAAAGGAGCAGCTAAAATGCTACTTGAAAAAGATTTAACATCTGAAATGCTTATTCGTGATATTGATGAAATTTTATTGGATACACAAACATTACAAAATATGAAACTGGCTGCTAAACAACTTGGTATTCCAGATGCAGCAAATAAGCTATATGAGGTAATGAACAAGCTTATTAAAAAATAACATTAGGTGAACGCCCTGCATATTACTGTAATAAGGAGACTTAATATGGGGGAGATTGTCTATGGAACAATTAGTAAAAGAGCTTTTAGAAGCAAATGTTGGTCGCGTGTTAGTTAATGAACCGTTAGCGCGTTACACGACTATGAAAATAGGTGGACCAGCTGATATTTTAATTGTGCCAAAGCATGTTGCTGATATTGAGAAAACGCTAAAGTTAGTAAAGAAGTACAAGGCACGGTGGACTGTAATTGGTCGTGGTTCGAATCTTCTTGTATCTGATCAAGGTATAGAAGGTGTGGTTATTCGTTTAGGGGAAGGATTAGACCACTTAGAAGTCGAAAAACATAAAGTAAGAGTTGGTGCTGGATATCCTCTTATTAAATTGTCAACTTTACTTAGTCGACAGGGATTAGCTGGCTTGGAATTTGCAAGTGGTATTCCAGGAAGTGTCGGTGGTGCAGTGTATATGAATGCAGGCGCTCATAAGTCTGACATATCGAGTGTACTAACGAAAGCTCGTATTTTGTTTGAAAATGGAACAATTAATTGGTTGACGAATACCGAAATGGGGTTTTCTTATCGTACATCTGTATTGCAAACGAAACGCCCTGGTATTGTTTTGGAAGCTGAATTCCAATTGGAAGTAGGCGAACGTAAGGAAATTGTAAGAAGCATGCAAAAGAATAAAGATTATCGCCGTGAAACGCAGCCTTGGAATCATCCTTGTGCAGGAAGTATATTTCGAAATCCAGTCCCATATTTTGCAGGAGATTTAATAGAAAAAGCAGGGCTTCGTGGTTATACAATAGGTGGAGCTCAAATTTCTGAAATGCATGGGAATTTTATTGTTAATACTGGTGTGGCCTCAGCGCAAGATGTATTAGACTTGATTGCATTGATAAAGCGTACAGTTAAGGATAAATTTGGTGTTGATATGCATACCGAAGTAGAAATAATTGGAAGATAACGGTTATTCGTTCCGCTCATTATCATTTATGTTATAATAAGAAGATAAGAACGGCATGAGGAACATGCCGTTTTTTATGTTACATAGGGGGATCGTACATGAAAAATAGTAAAGTGATTAAACTACAAGATCGTGTACCAAAGTTAAAGCATCAAAAGAAAAAGAATAAAAAACCTGTTAATCATCGGTTAATTTTATACATATCGATTTTATTTTTATTAGTACTCTTTTTAATTTATTTTCGGTCTCCACTTAGTAATATAAAAAAGATAAGTGTGTTTGGAAATCATTATATGACAGATGAACAAGTTATGAAGGAATCAGGTGTGACATATGACACGAGTTATTTCCGAGTAACAGCACATAAAGCAGAAGAAAACTTAACGAAACGAAAAGAAATTAAAGCGGTAAATGTAAAGAAGCGTTTCCCAAACAAAATTGATGTTCATATAGAAGAATATTTAACCATCGGCTATATAAACAAAGATGGAAAATTACAACCGTTATTAGAAAATGGGAAAACATTAGATGTACTTCCGAATGGGAAACTTCCAGTTGCAGCACCAATTTTTGAACCGTTTAAAGAGGAAAAAATGAAGGAGTTAATTGCAGAACTAGAAAAAGTAACGCCGACTATTTTAAGGTCTATTTCTGAAATTCGTTATACACCAACGAACGCAAATGAAGATCATCTTACTTTATATATGAATGAAGGATATGAAGTGAGCACTACTATTCAAAATTTCGCAAAGCGAATGGAAGCTTATCCACTTATTATAAAAACAATTGAACCTGGTAAGAAGGTGTTAATTGACTTAGAAGTGGGGGCTTATACGAAGGAACTAGGTGCTGAAGAAAAGAAAGAATAGAATGATAGTTTTCACTGCGTTATTACGTATAAAACGAAACGAATGTTCTTTTATATGAATGCTAATTTGTAAGAATGCTTAATTTGATGAAAAATATGTAAAAATTATTAGATTCATACTAGGATTGGTACAAGTTTCACTTTTCTATGAGTACATCTTAGTGTAGACTTATACTTGGCGGTAATCTTTACACTTGGAATAGAATTATTTCAAGATAAGCAGTTATTCACAGTTTACTGCGATATTCTTAAATGAATGTTAAATAAAAATAAGAAAAGTATAGGGTTAAAAAAGGGAAACGTATAAAGACGTTGAATATTTTTCTTATAAATAGTAAAGTTGCGATTGTTGTTCCATATATTGAGTTGTATGGTATAAATAAAGAAGGAGGTGCCAAAGAATGAACAGCAATGAAATATATGTTAGTCTTGACATCGGTACATCCAATGTTAAAGTCATCATTGGTGAAATGGTTAATGACAGCTTAAACATAATTGGTGTTGGAAATGTAAAATCAAATGGTTTAAAGAAGGGATCGATAGTCGATATAGATGAGACTGTTCGATCAATTAAAAAAGCAATTGAACAAGCTGAGCGCATGGTGGGAATCCACATTGAGCAAGTTGTGGTGGGTGTCAATGCAAACCAGGTACAGCTACTTCCTTGTCATGGCGTAGTCGCTGTTTCAAATGAAGATCGTGAAATCGGAAATGAAGATGTCTTACGCGTTCTAGATGCAGCACAAGTTGTGTCAATTGCTCCTGAACGTGAATTTATTGATGTGGTACCTCGACAGTTCATTGTAGACGGTCTTGACGAGATTAACGATCCACGCGGGATGATCGGTGTAAGATTAGAAATGGAAGGTACACTTATTACAGGCTCGAGAACTTTACTACATAACCTACTTCGTTGTGTAGAAAAAGCAGGTCTTGAAATTGTTGATATTTGTCTTCAACCTTTAGCGGCTGCAACAGTTGCTATATCTTCAGATGAAAAAAATAGAGGAGTGGCCCTTGTTGATATTGGGGGAGGCTCTACAACTTTATCTATTTTTAAAGATGGAGAGTTACAAACAACGAGCGTATTGCCATTAGGTGGAGACCATATAACGAAGGATATTGCGATTGGGTTGAAAACTTCAACTGAAAATGCTGATCAAATTAAGTTAAAATATGGACATGCTTTTTATGATACAGCATCTGAAGAAGAAATGTTTACGGTTCCTATTATGGGAAGCGATCAGACAGAACAGTATTCACAATTGGAATTATCGGATATTATCGAGGCTCGTGTAGAGGAAATTTTAATGTTTGTTCAAGATGAAGTGCATAAGTTAGGAATAAAGCAAGTTGCTTCTGGCTATGTATTAACCGGCGGAATTGCTTCTATGCCAGGTGTTCTTGATCTTGCATATGATATCTTACATGAAAATGTTCGTATAGCAACTCCTGATTATATTGGTGTGCGTGAGCCACAATATACAATTGGAGTAGGTTTAATTAAACACTCATATCAAAAAGCTAAATTACGTGGGAAAAACGTGCAGGAAAAGCAAGAGCATTTTGAACCAGTACCAGCACCAATGCCGGTACAACAGCAACCTGCAAAACAAAAAACTCGTAATCAAAACAATAATAATCAAAATGATGACCGTATGATGTCAAAAGTAAAACGTGTATTCCGTTATTTATGGGATTAAAATTGGACACGAAAAATGAGGTTCTAGGGGGATTTCGACATGTTAGAGTTTGATACTACTCAAGATCAATTAGCGAATATAAAAGTTATCGGTGTCGGCGGCGGCGGAAACAATGCTGTAAACCGTATGATTGAACACGGTGTACAAGGTGTAGACTTTATCGCTGTGAATACTGATGCACAAGCATTAAATCTATCAAAAGCTGAAACAAAAATGCAAATTGGTGGAAAATTAACGCGCGGACTTGGTGCAGGCGCAAACCCTGAAGTAGGGAAAAAAGCGGCAGAAGAAAGTAAAGAACAGATCCAAGAAGCACTTCGTGGTGCAGACATGGTATTCGTAACTGCTGGTATGGGTGGCGGAACTGGAACTGGTGCAGCTCCAGTTGTTGCTCAAGTTGCAAAAGAATTAGGTGCGTTAACAGTTGGTGTTGTAACACGTCCATTTACATTTGAAGGACGTAAGCGTGCGACGCAAGCTGCATCTGGTATTGCGGCATTTAAAGAAAATGTAGATACACTTATTGTAATTCCAAACGATCGCTTACTAGAGATTGTTGATAAAAATACGCCGATGTTAGAAGCATTCCGTGAAGCTGATAACGTATTACGCCAAGGTGTTCAAGGTATTTCTGATTTAATTGCAACACCAGGTTTAATTAACTTAGACTTTGCAGACGTAAAGACAATTATGTCTAATAGAGGTTCTGCTTTAATGGGTATTGGTTCTGGTAATGGTGAAAATCGTGCTGCTGAAGCTGCGAAAAAAGCTATTTCTAGTCCATTACTAGAAACATCTATTGATGGAGCTCAAGGTGTTATTATGAACATTACGGGCGGCGCGAACTTAAGCTTATACGAAGTACAAGAAGCAGCAGACATTGTAGCTTCAGCTTCGGATCCGGAAGTAAATATGATCTTCGGTTCTGTTATTAATGAAGGATTAAAAGATGATATTGTTGTCACTGTAATTGCAACTGGTTTTGATGATAGTGCTTCGACGCAGCCACCAAAACCAATTATCCGTCCGACTGTGAATCACACGCAACAGCAACAACAGCCAGTAGCTCAACCTTCAAAACAACGTGAAGTTAAGCGTGAAATGAAACGTGAAGAGCCGGTTGTGCATGATCGTCATACAGATTCAGATGACATCGATATTCCAGCATTCTTACGTAACCGTCGTAGACGATAAAAGAAAAGGAGCTTTCATGCTCCTTTTTTGTTATTGGAATGAAAAAGATCTGCTTAGCAGGTCTTTTTTTTATTTGTAGATGAAGTTGTGAGAAAGAGGATGTAAATTTGCTTACATATAATTCAATTATTATGTATATAAGTAAGAAATTCATATTATTCTATGAAAAATACACTTTTATTTTTTACCGACAGATTATGTCTAGAAATCACAAAATAACAAAAAAACCCCTCCACCAATTGACACACTTTCCTATTGGATATGCATTATACTAGTCTCAACTTAAAAAAAGAGGTGAATTGTTTGGTTGTTTACGCCGACATTGTTTGGTTGTTAAACGCCTGCATTGATTTTCTTTTACTTTTATTAACAGCCACCGTGTTAAAAAAGAGAATCAAAAGATGGAGGCTTGTGTTAGGAGCATTTATAGGTTCAACTATTGTTATTTTCGCCTTTACTCCTTTTGCTTCTATGATGACACATCCAATTATGAAACTGTTGTACTCGTTACTTATTGTGTATACAGCATTTGGGTTTTCAACATTTAGAAATTATGCACAAACTGTTTTTACTTTTTATTTTGTAACTTTTATGGTTGGTGGAGGATTAATTGGAACTCATTTCTTTTTGCAAACGAATGAAATGGTAAATGGATTGGTTCAATCTCAATCAATTTCTTACGGTGATCCAATTAGTTGGTTGTTTGTTATTTTTGGTTTTCCAGTAATTTATTATTTTTCTAAAAAGCGTATTGAAAGCGTAGAGGTTACGAAAATACACTATGATCAAATTGTAAAAGTGAAGATTCGAGTAGGGGAAGAGGAACTAGAACTAGCCGGCTTAATTGATAGTGGGAATCAGCTTTATGATCCATTAACAAAAACACCAGTTATGATTATGCATATTTCATTATTAGAGTATTGTTTACCAGTTTGGTTAACAGAACAAATTTATTCCAAAACAGAAATTCCTCAAATACCAGAAAATGATTCTGGATGGGCGACAAAATTACGCTTAATTCCTTTCCGAGCAGTTGGAGTCGATAATCAATTTTTATGGGCAATTAAGCCAGACAGTGTGCAAGTTGATCATGAAGGAAGTTCTATTGTTGTGAACAAAGTATTAATTGGTTTAAATACACAACAATTATCTACTAACGGAGAGTACCAATGTATTGTGCATCCAAAAATGTTGATTTCACAAAAGATGGTAATTGCTTAATTATGAGAGGGCGGGATAATATGATGAAATTAAAATTTTATTTAGTATACCTTTGGTATAAAGTATTGCTGAAATTAGGAATTAAGACCGATGAAATTTATTACATTGGTGGAAGTGAAGCGTTGCCACCACCATTAACGAAAGAAGAAGAGGAAGTTCTTTTGAATAAATTGCCAAAGGGAGATCAAGCTGCGAGGTCATTGCTTATTGAACGTAACTTACGGCTCGTTGTATATATAGCAAGGAAGTTTGAAAATACAGGGATAAATATTGAAGATTTGATTAGCATAGGAACAATCGGCCTTATTAAAGCAGTCAATACATTTAATCCAGAAAAGAAAATAAAATTAGCAACTTATGCATCTCGTTGTATAGAAAATGAAATTTTAATGCATTTGCGCCGAAATAATAAAAATCGGTCAGAAGTTTCTTTTGATGAACCGCTTAATATTGATTGGGATGGGAATGAACTGTTGTTATCAGATGTATTAGGTACAGATGATGATATTATTACAAAAGATTTAGAGGCTACTGTAGACCGTCACCTTCTAATGAAAGCATTGCACCAATTAAATGATCGAGAAAAACAAATTATGGAGCTTCGATTTGGGCTTGCTGGAGAAGAGGAAAAAACGCAAAAAGATGTGGCGGATATGCTTGGGATTTCACAGTCATACATTTCGCGTTTAGAAAAAAGAATCATAAAAAGGTTACGAAAAGAATTTAATAAAATGGTGTAAAGAGTAAGACCAGCCTTTATGTAGGCTGGTCTTACTCTGTTTAGTTGTAGTAGAAGAGGTAACTAAAATGAAAAATGAAGAGAAAACCACATGCATAAAATCCCCTTCAAAGGAAATACTTTACACTGTACAGCAACTCCCGATAGGAGGGAACACTTTGACGAGAAACAAAGTAGAAATTTGCGGTGTTGATACAGCTAAACTTCCAGTACTAAAAAATGAAGAGATGCGTAAATTATTTCGTGAAATGCAAAGTGGAGAGATAAGCGCAAGAGAGAAATTAGTGAATGGAAACTTACGTCTTGTACTGAGCGTCATCCAAAGATTTAATAACAGAGGAGAATATGTTGATGATTTATTTCAAGTTGGCTGCATTGGACTTATGAAATCCATTGATAATTTTGATTTAGGCCAAAATGTAAAATTTTCAACGTATGCTGTGCCGATGATTATTGGGGAAATACGCAGATATTTGCGTGATAACAATCCAATTCGCGTATCTCGCTCGTTACGAGATATTGCGTATAAAGCATTGCAAGTAAGAGAGAAATTGATTGCTGAAAACTCGAAAGAACCGACAGCAATGGATATTGCCAAAGTTCTTGAAGTGACGCATGAAGAAATTGTTTTTGCGTTAGATGCTATTCAAGACCCAGTTTCACTATTTGAACCGATTTATAATGATGGGGGAGATCCTATTTTTGTTATGGATCAGTTAAGTGATGAAAAACAAAAGGACGAGCAGTGGGTTGAAGAACTAGCGTTGAAAGAGGGGATGAAGCGTTTAAATGATCGTGAGAAAATGATTATTCGAAAACGTTTCTTCCAAGGGAAGACACAGATGGAAGTTGCCGAAGAAATTGGGATTTCTCAGGCGCAAGTATCACGTTTGGAGAAGTCTGCTATTAAGCAAATGAATAAGACGATTCAAGGATAAGGCCCTCACCAGTTATGGTGAGGCCTTTTTTATATGATATTTTGCGCTCATAGTAAAGTAGGTCGGTTCATATAATGAAAATAAAATGGATGCTCTATTAGTAGCAGTTAAATACTATTTATCTCGCATCAACTGTCCGTAAAAGTTCGATTAGCATGGGGGAATAGTTAGTAGCGAGGAACAAAAGCTCCACTGATTAAGGTTGCACTTTATTTGAGAGCGTACTTACAATTCATGATATAAGGGAGAGGATGAATATGATACGAATTTCGGAGTTTCAAATGAAGGATGTTGTGAATATTTCAGATGGAAAAAGGCTTGGAAATATTGGAGATATTGATTTTGATATAGACACAGGAAAGATTAGGGCAGTAATTATTTCAAAGCAGACACGAATGCTTGGACTATTTGGAAAGGAAGTAGAATTTGTAATCCCTTGGGAGAAAATTATGAAAATTGGGGAAGATGTCATACTTGTGAGAGTGGATAATATTAATTCTGTAACAGAATCAATACAAACACCGACAATTTCTTAAAGAATATTACAAATTCCTCTTTTTTTTCAGTTGTCATTATGAAAAAATAAAAGTATGGTAAAATAGACAGGAAGTACCATGCTTTTTTATGTTATTTTAATTAAAAGGAGCCCTTTATGAGAGAACCATTTAAATATGTGGACGGTATACTGTATTTACAAGCGTGGAAAGAACTTGGAAACATTACTGTTGGATTTACGACAAAAGATGGTGGAGTAAGTACAGGCTCCTTTCATGCGATGAATTTAGGATTACATGTGAATGATATCGTGGAGAATGTTCATGAAAATAGAAGCATTTTAGCGAATAAGTTACAAAAACCATTAGAAAAATGGATTTGCTCTGAACAAGTTCATGACCATCATGTTGAAAAAGTAGGATTGCAAGAAAAAGGGAAAGGCGTTTATTCATATGAAGACGGTATCCCAAAAACGGATGGCATTTATACGACGAACAAAGATGTTCTCTTAACATCTTGTTACGCTGATTGTGTTCCGCTCTATTTTTATGCACCATCACATGATATGATAGGACTTGCGCATGCTGGGTGGAAAGGGACTGTAACAGAGATTGCGAAAGAAATGATTCAAAAGTGGAATGCAGAAGGTGTTTCAAGTGATGAAATTCATGTCGCAATTGGGCCGGCAATCGGATCGTGTTGTTATGTTGTTGATGATCGTGTATTAACAGCAGCGCAGCAAGTAGTAAACGGATCTGTTCCTTATAAAGTAATTTCTGATGGTCAGTACGCAATTAATTTAAAAGAAGTTAATCGTATATTATGTGTACAAGCAGGTATAAAAGAAGAACATATTGTAATGTCATCTCTTTGTACAAGCTGTGAAGAACAATTATTTTTCTCTCATCGTCGTGATCAAGGTAAGACGGGGAGAATGTTGAGTTTCATAGGTTTTAAGGAGGAGTGAAGCAAGTGACAGTGCAAGGGAATTTAGCAGCTGTAAACGAAGCAATTAAAGAATCTTGTGCACGAGCTGGACGTTCGATGAAAGATATTAAGCTCGTTGCAGTTACAAAAACTGTAGGGATTGAAAAAACAAACGAAGTAATTGAAGCGGGAATTATTGATTTAGGTGAAAATAGAAATGAAGGTTTCTTACAAAAATACGAGCATTTCGGTTCAAAAGTGAATTGGCATTTTATTGGCTCATTGCAAACGAGGAAAGTAAAAGAAATCATTAACGAGATTGATTATTTACATTCATTAGATCGCCTTTCGCTTGCAAAAGAAATTCAAAAACGCGCTGAAAAGAAAATTAAATGCTTTATTCAAGTGAAAACATCATCAGAAGAATCAAAGCAAGGATTAGCGATAGAAGAAGCAATTCCATTTATTCAAAGTTTGCAAGAATTTGATAAAATTGAAGTGGTTGGACTAATGACAATGGCGCCTTTTACAGCTGAAGAGGAAGATATTCGTCGCTGCTTTAAGGAATTACGTATGTTACAAGCAGAGGTGCAAGAGCTAGAGTTGTTACATGCGCCATGTGAAGAATTATCAATGGGAATGTCCAATGATTACACGATTGCAATTGAAGAAGGGGCTACATATATTCGTTTGGGCACGATTTTAGTAGGGAAAGCGTAAAAGGAAGGAGAATATTATTATGAGTTGGTCAAAAGTAAAATACTTCTTTTTTGACACACCAGAAGAAAAAGAAGCAGCTCAATATAGTTATGAAAAGGAGCAAACAGACATGAAAAAGCAACAAGATCCCCCAGAAAAACAGGATGTTCCGTTTGCAAAAGTGCAACCGAAACAAAATGTTGTGAGCATTGAAACGGCGAAGCAATCTTCAAAAGTTGTTTTACTAGAACCGCGCACATATTCGGAAGCACAAGGGATTGCGGATCACTTAAAAGGTAGACGAGCTGTTGTAATTAATTTGCAAAGAATGTCTACAGATCAAGCGGTGCGTATCGTTGACTTTTTAAGTGGTACTGTATACGCTATAGGCGGGGATATTCAAAAAATAGGACCGAAAACATTTATGTGTACACCTGAAAATGTAGATATTGTTGGTGCAATTTCAGAGTTGTTCGGTGAAGAAGAAGAAACAAATATAAAGAGGTGGTAATACGCCATGGCAACAGTTTTAACAGTTTTACTTTATGCTATCGAGATTTACTCGTGGGCACTTATTATTTACATTCTCCTATCATGGTTTCCTGGTGCAAAGGAATCAACTTTTGGAGAGTTCCTTGCACGTATTTGTGAACCATATTTAGAACCATTTCGCAGGTTTATTCCGCCACTTGGTATGATTGACATCTCTCCAATCGTTGCGATTCTTGCGTTAAAGCTTGCTACAAATGGTTTAGTAAGTTTATTCCGCTATTTCTTATAATAAGAGGTTACTTGCATGAGCATCTACGAGCATTTTAGACCTGATGAAGAGGTCTTTGTGGATAAAGTATTAGAGTGGAAACAGGCGGCTGAGTACCATCAAGTCAAGTTAACAGATTTTCTTGATCCAAGACAGCAACAAATTGTCTCTATGGTAATAGGGCAAGGAGAGGTTGCTGTACGCTTTGATGGTGCGATGCCTGAATCTGAACGAAAAAGAGCACTAATTTATCCAGACTATCTAGAATTAAATGAAGAGGAATTTCAAATAGAAGTATTAGAAATTGACTATCCTTCCAAATTTTACACGCTAGAACACAGGCAAATATTAGGTGCATTTATGTCACTTGGTTTAACAAGAGAAAAATGTGGTGATATTTTGCTTCAAGAAAATCGTGCCCAAATTGCAGTTGCAAAAGAAGTTGCATCGTATATTGAAATGAACTTACAATCAATAGGGAAAGTGAAAGTATCTCTCGCGCCTGTACAAGCAGAACAAATTTTGCGTGTAGGTGAAAAGTGGGGAGAAAAATCTGGAACAGTTTCGTCACTTCGTCTAGATGTTTTGTTAGCTGAAATGCTACATATATCCAGGCAGAAAGTACAGCCTCTTATAAAAGGCGGCTTAGTAAAAGTCAATTGGAAAACAGTAGAGCAAACTGCGTATGAATGTTTTCCAGGGGATGTATTCTCGGTTAGAGGATACGGAAGAAGTAAAATATTTTCTGTAGAAGGTAGAACGAAGCGCGACAAATGGAGAATTTTGTATGGTATACTAAAATGATTGGTTTTTTTAGCAGGAAATCCTCCTATTTTGTCGAAGAAAAGATATAATTAAAAGAGGAAATTTAGATAACTACTTGGAGGTGGCGTTGTGCCGTTAACACCATTAGATATTCATAACAAAGAATTTGGTCGCGGATTCCGTGGCTATGATGAAGATCAAGTAAATGAGTTTCTTGATCAAATCATCAAAGATTATGAATTAGTCATTCGTGAGAAAAAAGCTTTAGAAGAAAAGGTTGCGCAATTAGAAGGAAAGTTAGATCATTTTTCTAATATTGAAGATACGCTAAACAAATCTATCGTTGTTGCACAAGAAGCAGCGGAAGAAGTAAAACGTAATGCGCAAAAAGAAGCGAAATTAATTGTACGTGAAGCTGAAAAGAATGCGGATCGTATCATTAACGAAGCGTTAGTAAAATCAAGAAAAGTTGCATTTGATATTGAAGAATTAAAAAAACAAGCAAAAGTATTCCGAACTCGTTTCCGTATGCTATTAGAAACACAGCTTGAAATGTTAAACAACGATGATTGGGATAAGTTAATTGAGTTAGAAGACGAAGTAGATGAGCTGTTGAAAAAAGAAGAAACAGTGTAAGCTTGACGTTTTTCTCATTATTACATATAATTTTAAACAACATATTTATTAAGAAAAACGAAGATAGGGATAAGTACCTTTTTCATACCTTATATAGCGAACTGAGGACGGTGTAAGCTCAGGATAAGGAGATAATGGGAATATCACCCTGGAGTTCCGCGCTGAACAAATGAAGTAAGCGTAGGCGTATATTCGCGTTAAGAATATAAAGAGGATTTTATACATATGTATAGGATCTACTAGGGTGGTACCGCGGGAGACTTTCTCGTCCCTTTTGGGATGAGAAAGTCTCTTTTTTATTCCGTTTTTTAGGTCTTTCTTTTATACATGTAAGGAGGAATTGAGCATGGAGTACAAAAATACATTACTAATGCCAAAAACAGAGTTCCCAATGCGTGGGAATTTACCAAAACGTGAGCCTGCAATGCAAGAAAAATGGGCTGAAATGAATATTTATGAAAAAGTACAAGAACATACAAAAGGCCGTCCTTTATTTGTATTGCATGATGGACCTCCATATGCGAATGGTGACATTCATATGGGACATGCATTAAATAAAGTGTTAAAAGACTTTATTGTTCGCTATAAGTCAATGACTGGTTTCAGTGCACCATATGTTCCGGGTTGGGATACGCACGGTTTACCAATCGAACAAGCATTAACGAATAAAGGTGTAAAACGTAAAGAAATGACAGTTGCTGAGTTCCGTAAGTTATGTGCAGAGTATGCATATGAACAAGTAGAACGTCAACGTGAACAATTTAAGCGTCTAGGTGTACGTGCAGATTGGGATAATCCATATATTACTTTAGAGCCAGCTTATGAAGCACAACAAATTAAAGTGTTTGGTGATATGGCGAAAAAAGGTTACATCTATAAAGGGCAAAAACCAGTTTACTGGTCTCCAACAAGTGAGTCTGCTTTAGCAGAAGCTGAAATTGAATACCAAGATAAAAAATCAGCATCTATTTATGTAGCGTTCCCTGTAAAAGACGGAAAGAACGTATTAGAAGGTGATGAGAAATTTATCATTTGGACAACAACTCCTTGGACATTACCTGCAAACTTAGGTATTTCTGTTCATCCAGAGCTTGAATATAGCATTGTAAAAGAAAATGACGAGAAATATATTATCGCTTCTGAATTATTTGAGACAGTTGCGAAAACGTTAGAGTGGGAAAATGCTGAAGTTGTGAAAACGGTAAAAGGTAGCGAACTTGAGTATACAGTTGCAAAACACCCATTCTACGATCGTGATTCATTAGTTATGCTAGGAGATCACGTAACAACAGATGCAGGTACAGGTTGTGTTCATACAGCACCAGGACACGGGGAAGATGACTTCGTTGTTGGTAAAAAGTATGGATTAGAAGTACTTTGCCCAGTTGATGATAAAGGTGTATTAACAAATGAAGCACCTGGATTTGAAGGCTTATTCTATGATAAAGCTAACAAGCCAATTACAGAAAAATTAGAAGAAGTAGGCGCGTTACTGAAACTAACATTCATTACGCATTCATACCCACATGATTGGAGAACGAAAAAACCAATTATTTTCCGTGCGACGGCACAGTGGTTTGCATCTATTGAAGCATTCCGTAAAGAGTTATTAGAAGCTGTTGCGGAAACAAAATGGGTACCAGCATGGGGAGAAACTCGTCTTCATAATATGGTTCGTGACCGTGGTGACTGGTGTATTTCTCGTCAGCGTGCATGGGGTGTGCCAATTCCTGTATTCTATGCAGAGAATGGTGACCCAATTATTACGGATGAAACAATTAACCATGTAGCAGATTTATTCCGTGAACACGGTTCTAACGTATGGTTCGAGCGTGAAGCGAAAGATTTATTACCAGAAGGATTTATACATCCAGGTAGCCCAAATGGTGAATTTCGTAAAGAAACAGACATCATGGATGTATGGTTCGATTCAGGTTCTTCTCACCAAGCGGTATTAGAAGAGCGCGAAGACTTACAACGTCCAGCCGATTTATATTTAGAAGGATCTGACCAGTATCGTGGTTGGTTTAACTCTTCATTATCAACAGCAGTTGCTGTAACTGGTAAAGCTCCATATAAAGGCGTACTAAGCCATGGTTTCGTACTAGATGGTGAAGGACGTAAAATGAGTAAGTCGATTGGAAACATCGTCGTACCGAAGAAAATTATGGATCAATTAGGCGGAGACATTTTACGCTTATGGGTATCTTCTGTTGACTATCAATCTGATGTACGTATCTCAGATGATATTTTAAAACAAGTAGCAGAAGTGTATCGTAAAATCCGTAACACATTCCGTTTCTTATTAGGAAACTTAGATGACTTTAATCCAAGTGAAAATACAGTAGCGGTAGCTGAACTTCGTGAAGTAGATCGTTACATGTTAGTGAAGTTAAATGATTTAATTACAAAAGTAAAAGATGCATATGAAACATATGACTTTGCTGCTGTATATCATGCGATTCACAACTTCTGTACAATTGATCTAAGTTCATTCTACTTAGACTTTGCAAAAGACATTTTATACATTGAAGGTGCAGATCACGCGGATCGTCGTGCAATTCAAACTGTATTATATGATGTTCTTGTTGCATTAACGAAACTTGTAACGCCAATCTTACCTCATACAGCTGATGAAGTATGGCCATATGTTCCTGGTGCAGAAGAAGAAAGCGTACAGTTAACTAATATGCCAGAAGCTGCAGAAGTAGAGGGTTCAGAAGCGTTAAGAGCAAAATGGGATGCATTTATGACATTACGTGATGACGTATTAAAAGCTTTAGAAGTAGCTCGTAATGAGAAAGTAATTGGTAAGTCATTAAATGCGAGCATTACGCTATATCCAACTGCAGAAATGAAGGCTATGTTAGAGTCTATTAGCGAAGACTTAAAGCAATTATTCATCGTCTCTGAGTATAAACTTGGTGGTACAATTGAAGAAGCGCCAACAGAAGCACCAAAGTATGAGCATACAGCTGTAGTTGTAGCACAGGCGACAGGTGAGACGTGTGAACGTTGTTGGGTTGTTTCAGAGACAATTGGTAAAGATGCAGAACATGAAACATTGTGTGAGCGTTGTGCAACAGTTGTTAAAGAAAACTATGTAAAATAATAAAAAACTGACTGCGAGTAAGTGCAGTCAGTTTTTTTGTTTTTTTCGTTGATGATATATTGAAATAATTTCCACTCTCTTTCCTATGAAGGAAAAATGTGTGTGAGGTAAGCGTGAGAATTTCGGACACACTAATCGTACATTGCAGCTGGGAGGAATGTACACGTGAATGAAATATATATGGAAATAAAAGAAGAATTGCAATTGATGAGAAAAGAGTTGCAAGAGAGACTAGCTAAAGAAGTCATGCACAAATATGATACAGAGTTTAGCGGGGAGCTTGGATATGAAATAAAGGAAGAGATAAAGAAAAAATTGCTATTACATGATATAAAAGAAGATTTAAAAGATGTAGAACGTGCATTGTTTAAAATGGAAATAGATATGTACGGTATTTGTGAAGAAACTGGGAGAGCGATTCCTACAAAACAAATGAAAACAATGCCGACTGCTCGTACGATTCATGAATTTTTCTATGAAAAGGTAAATGTATGAATACGCACAACGATATTATGTTACCTTTTTTTAATTTATTTTATTCTTCTATAAAGGTTCATTGTGAAAAGGTAGCAGCTATGCTAAAATTTTGAGGTACACTGTCTTTGTGGGGGAAATGAAAATGATATATTATGTAATAGCGTTATTTGTCATTGCCATCGATCAAATATCGAAGTGGCTAATTGTAAAGAACATGGAATTGGGTACGAGCATTCCGATTATCGATAATGTATTATACATAACATCACATCGAAATAGAGGAGCTGCCTGGGGTATTTTAGAAAATAAAATGTGGTTCTTCTACATTATTACAGTCGTTTTCGTAGCATTTATCGTATTTTATATGAAAAAATATGCAAAAACGGACAAACTTCTAGGTATTTCATTAGGTCTAATTTTAGGCGGAGCAATTGGCAATTTTATTGATCGTGTATTTAGACAAGAAGTAGTGGATTTCATTCACGTGTATATTTTCTCGTACAACTATCCAGTATTCAATATAGCTGACTCAGCATTGTGTATTGGTGTTGTATTAATTATTATTCAAACAGTATTAGAAGGAAAGAAAACGAAGGAGTAATTGAATGAGTGAAGTAGTACAAGTAACAGTTGCAGAAGAACAAAAAAGCGAGCGAATTGATAAATTCGTTGCAGAAATAAACAGTGAATGGTCACGTTCACAAGTACAGCAATGGATTAAAGATGCCGTTGTGACAGTAAATGGGAAATCAGTTAAAGGGAATTATAAAGTAAAAGGAAATGATGAAATTACAGTAACAATTCCTGACCCAGAAGAGTTAGATATTCAACCGGAAGATATGAATTTAGAAATTTATTATGAAGATGCAGATGTACTCGTTGTAAATAAGCCACGTGGTATGGTTGTGCATCCGGCACCAGGACACACAAGCGGTACGCTTGTAAACGGACTTATGCATCATTGTACAGACCTATCAGGTATTAACGGTGTAATGCGTCCTGGTATCGTGCATCGTATTGATAAAGATACATCTGGACTATTAATGGTTGCTAAAAATGATATGGCGCACGAATCACTTGTAAATCAACTTGTAGCAAAAACAGTAACAAGACGCTACAAAGCGATTGTACACGGTGTAATTCCACATGATAAAGGAACAATTGATGCGCCAATTGGTCGTGATAAGAAAGAGCGTCAAAGTATGACAGTTGATGAAAATGGTAAGAATGCTGTTACGCACTTCCAAGTGTTAGAACGCTTTAAAGACTTTACACTTGTAGAATGTCGCTTAGAAACGGGACGTACGCACCAAATTCGTGTTCATATGAAATATATTGGTTATCCACTTGCAGGGGATCCAAAGTATGGTCCGAAGAAAACATTAGATCTGAATGGGCAAGCACTTCATGCAGGAATTTTAGGTTTCGATCACCCTCGTACTGGTGAATATATTGAGTTTGAAGCACCGATTCCAGAAGTGTTTGAAGAAGCACTAAATATTTTACGGAAATAGTATTGACAAATCGTAAGAAAACTGAGATACTGACAACAGTTAAATAATGATCCTTTAACACAGCCCCGTGAGGTTGAGAAGGTAACGGTTTGAAATACTTAGGGTATGTTGTACCCTTTTTTCAAAAGTCCTCTTGCACACGTTGAGAGGACTTTTTTTATACCATTACTCTCACGCAAGAAAAAAGCTTGGAGGTGTAGAGCATGCAAGAGAAAGCTGTCGTTTTAGATGACCAAATGATTCGCCGCGCTTTAACACGAATTAGTCATGAAATCGTGGAACGAAATAAAGGTGTCGATAATTGTGTTCTTGTCGGAATTAAAACTCGTGGAATTTTTATTGCACAACGTTTGGCAGAACGAATTGGTCAAATTGAAGGAAAAGAAATGGAAGTTGGAGAGTTAGATATTACGTTATACCGTGATGATCTAACACTACAATCGAAAAATGAAGAACCACTTGTAAAAGGTTCTGATATCCCTGTAGATATTACGAAGAAAAAAGTTATCCTTGTGGATGATGTGTTATATACAGGAAGAACAGTTCGAGCAGCAATGGATGCTCTTATGGATTTAGGTAGACCATCACAAATCCAATTGGCTGTTCTTGTTGATAGAGGTCATCGTGAATTACCAATTCGCGCTGATTATGTAGGAAAGAACATTCCAACATCTAGTGAAGAGCGTATCGAAGTTGATTTGCAAGAGACAGATCAACAAGATCGAGTAAGCATATACGATAAGTAAAGCCCTTTTAAATGTAGTCCTGTGAGGCTGCCAAAGGGTCTTGGCTTTCATATGTCAAATTTGGCATACGAAAGTATAGGACTCTTTGTGCACAGGCACAAAGAGTTTTTTTATTGCAAAGATTATAACTGAAGGAGGATGTAACAATGGAACAAAAGCCAGTGTTAGACATTCATGAAGTACCGAAACCGGGAAAATGGTTATTATTAAGTATACAACATTTGTTCGCGATGTTTGGATCAACAGTGCTTGTTCCGTTTTTAACAGGACTGAATCCATCAGTAGCTTTAATATCAAGTGGATTAGGAACGCTAGCGTTTCTTCTTATAACGAAAGGTCAAGTACCAGCATATTTAGGATCATCATTCGCCTTTATTGCACCAATTATTACAGCAAAAACAGCAGGTGGACCTGGAGCAGCAATGCTTGGTGGAATGCTAGCAGGACTTGTATACATCTTAATCTCAATCGGAATTAAGAAATCTGGATCAGAGTGGATTATGAAATTACTTCCGCCGATCGTAGTTGGTCCGGTAGTAATGGTAATCGGTCTAGCTTTAGCACATACAGCAGTTAATATGGCGATGAACGGTGCAGATGGCAAGTATAGCTTTACACACTTTTCAGTAGCATTAGTAACATTAGCAATTACAATTATCTGCTCTATATTCGGAAGAGGATTTTTCAGCATCATACCAGTACTGCTTGGCATCATCGGCGGATATATCTTCGCTTACTTCCAAGGGCTAGTAGACTTAAAGCCGGTAGCTGAGGCAAAATGGTTTGTTGTACCAGATTTCACAGTACCGTTTGTAACATACACTCCGGAGTTCTCGTGGAAGATTGTACTTTTAATGGTACCAGTTGCACTAGTAACAATTTCAGAACATATCGGACATCAAATTGTACTAGGAAATGTTATTAAAAGAGATTTGATTGAAAAACCAGGCTTACACCGTTCAATATTCGGTGATGGGATAGCAACATTGATCGCATCACTAATAGGTGGACCACCGAATACAACGTACGGTGAAAACATAGGTGTGCTAGCAATTACGAGAGCATACAGTGTATACTTATTCATCGGTTCAGCAGTGTTCGCAATCATGTTTGGATTTATCGGGAAGATTTCAGCACTGATTCATTCGATTCCAACACCGGTTATGGGTGGTGTATCAATCTTACTATTCGGTGTAATCGCATCAAGCGGTTTGCGCATGATGGTAGATGATAAAACAGACTTAAGCGACAAACGAAACTTAATGATTGCATCAGTTATACTAGTAATCGGTATTGGTGGGGCGGTACTACACGTAGGTGAATCATTCCAAGTAGAAGGAATGGCACTAGCAGCAATTATAGGTGTACTGTTAAATCTACTACTACCAGAAACAAAACAAGTAAAACAATCTAAGCAGATTGCTTCATAAAAACAACCTTTTAATTCAGTCCTGTGAGACAGAGAAGGGGGGCTTCTTCCTTGCACCCTAGTCTCACACGACTAGGGTATTTTTATGCAGATATTGTTATATAAATACAAAAGTGATAACATAAAATCAGAAAGATGAGGGATGACGATGAGCCATTTGTTAACGATGAGTGAATTATCGGAACTAGAAATTTCAGAAATCCTAAAAGACGCAGAAGATTTTGCGAATGGAAAAGAGAGAAAAACGACAGAGCAAACATTTGTTGCAAACTTGTTCTTTGAGAATAGTACGAGAACGAGATTTAGCTTCGAAGTAGCTGAGAAGAGATTAGGTCTTGACGTATTAAACTTTTCAGCAGATTCATCTAGCGTACAAAAAGGAGAAACTTTATACGATACGATAAAAACACTAGAATCAATCGGAACAAAAGCGGTAGTCATCCGCCATGAGCAAGATCGTTATTTCGATGAATTAAAAGATCAGGTAAACATCCCGATCTTAAACGCAGGTGATGGATGCGGAAATCATCCAACGCAATGTCTGCTGGACCTTCTAACAATTAAACAAGAGTTTGGAAGATTTGAAGGTTTAAAGATTGCAATAGTAGGAGATGTTCGTCATAGCCGAGTAGCACGTTCTAATGCAGAGGCTTTAACAAAAATGGGCGCGACAATTTACTTTGCAAGTCCAGAAGAATGGAAAGATGAAAATAACACATTTGGAACATACAAAGCATTAGATGAACTTGTTCCAGAAGTGGATGTGATGATGTTACTACGTGTACAACATGAGCGTCATGATCATTATGAAACAGACATCATGAAAGAGTATCACAAGCAACATGGATTAACAGTTGAAAGAGAAAAACGTATGAAAGAAGGAAGCATTATTATGCATCCAGCTCCTTTTAACCGTGATGTTGAAATTGCAAGTGAACTTGTTGAGTGTGAGCGTTCGCGCATATTCAAACAAATGGAAAATGGAGTTTACGTAAGAATGGCTGTACTAAAACGCGCCTTACCAAATGTATTAGGAGGAATGAAACATGAATTATTTGTTTAAAAATGGTCGTTATATGAATGAAGAAGGAAACATCGTAGCAACAGATCTTCTCGTACAAGACGGTAAAATTGCGAAAGTAGCAGAAAATATTACGGCAGATAATGCTGAAGTAATCGACGTAAATGGAAAGTTAATCGCACCTGGATTAGTAGATGTACACGTTCATCTTCGTGAACCAGGTGGTGAACATAAAGAAACAATTGAAACGGGAACATTAGCAGCAGCAAAAGGTGGATTCACTACAATTTGTGCAATGCCAAATACACGTCCAGTACCAGATTGCAGAGAACATATGGAAGACCTGCAAAAACGTATTAAAGAAAAAGCACATGTCAACGTACTACCATACGGAGCAATTACAGTACGCCAAGCAGGTTCTGAAATGACAGATTTCGAAACTTTAAAAGAACTTGGAGCATTTGCTTTCACTGATGATGGTGTAGGCGTACAAGATGCGAGCATGATGTTAGCTGCTATGAAGCGTGCAGCGAAATTGAATATGGCAGTAGTTGCACACTGTGAAGAGAATACACTTATTAATAAAGGTTGTGTACATGAAGGGAAGTTTTCTGAGAAACACGGACTAAACGGTATCCCATCAGTATGTGAATCTGTACATATTGCAAGGGATATACTGCTTGCTGAAGCGGCAGATTGTCACTATCACGTATGTCACGTAAGTACAAAAGGATCTGTACGTGTAATCCGTGATGCGAAACGCGCTGGAATTAAAGTAACAGCAGAAGTAACACCGCATCACTTAGTGTTATGTGAAGATGATATCCCGTCAGCTGATCCTAACTTTAAAATGAACCCACCGCTTCGTGGAAAAGAAGACCACGCAGCGTTAGTTGAAGGGCTATTAGATGGAACGATCGATATGATCGCAACTGATCATGCCCCGCATACAGCGGAAGAGAAAGCACAAGGAATTGAAAGAGCACCATTCGGAATTACTGGTTTTGAAACAGCATTCCCGCTTCTATACACAAACCTTGTGAAAAAAGGAATTATCACACTTGAGCAGTTAATTCAATACTTAACAGAAAAGCCAGCTGATACATTCGGTTTAGAAGCAGGTCGCCTGAAAGAAGGTAGAGCAGCTGACATTACAATCATTGATTTAGAACAAGAAGAAGAAATTGATCCAACAACATTCTTATCAAAAGGAAAAAATACACCATTCGCAGGTTGGAAATGCCAAGGATGGCCGGTAATGACAATCGTTGGTGGTAAGATCGCATGGCAAAAGGAGAGTGCATTAGTATGAAAAGACAACTTATCTTAGAAGATGGAACAGTATTAATTGGAAAAGGTTTCGGAGGAGAAATCGAAAAGTCAGGTGAGGTTGTATTTACAACAGGAATGACTGGATATCAAGAAACATTATCTGATCCATCATATTGCGGTCAAATTGTAACATTTACGTACCCATTAATCGGAAACTACGGCATTAACCGTGACGATTTTGAATCAATTCACCCATCTGTAAATGGTTTAATCGTAAACGAAATTTGTGATCACCCATCAAACTTCCGTAATGAAATTTCGTTAAATGATTACTTAAAAGGAAGAAACATCCCAGGATTAGCAGGAATTGATACGAGAAAATTAACGAGAAAAATTCGTCAATACGGTACATTACGCGGACGTCTTTGCAATATGGATGTGGATGTAGAGGACATCGTTAGCCAATTGAAAGCAACTGTCTTTACAGATCATGTAAAACGTGTATCAACAAAAGATCCATATCCAAGTCCAGGTCGTGGTCATCGTGTTGTACTTGTAGACTTCGGAATGAAACATGGTATTTTACGAGAATTAAATAAGCGTGACTGTGATGTAATTGTAGTACCTTACAATACAACAGCAGAAGAGATTTTACGCCTTAGCCCAGATGGAATTATGTTAAGTAATGGACCTGGAGATCCAAAAGATGTACCAGAAGCAATTGAAATGTTAAAAGATATTATCGGTAAAGTTCCTTTATTCGGAATTTGCTTAGGACATCAATTGTTCGCTCTAGCATCTGGTGCAAATACAAGTAAGTTGAAATTCGGTCACCGTGGTTTAAATCATCCAGTGAAAAATCTTGCAACTGGAAAAGTAGCAATTACATCTCAAAACCATGGTTATGCAGTAGAAGAAGAATCAGTTAAAAATACAGAACTTGAAATTACACATGTTGCTTTAAATGATGGAACAGTAGAAGGTCTTCGTCATACGAAGTTCCCGGCATTTACAGTACAATACCATCCAGAAGCTTCAGCAGGACCAGAAGATGCAAATGATTTATTCGAAGATTTCTTAGCAATGATTGAAAACTTCAAGAAAGAAGGGGAAGAGTTATGCCAAAACGCCTAGACATTAACACAATTTTAGTAATCGGATCAGGACCAATTGTAATTGGGCAAGCAGCAGAGTTTGATTACTCTGGTACACAAGCTTGTCAATCTCTTAGAGAAGAAGGTTACAAAGTAATCCTTGTTAACTCGAACCCAGCAACAATTATGACAGATACTGCAACAGCAGATAAAGTATACATTGAGCCATTAACATTAGAATTCGTAAGCCGTATTATTCGTAAAGAACGTCCAGATGCAATCTTACCAACATTAGGTGGTCAAACAGGATTGAATATGGCTGTTGAACTTGCGAAATCAGGCATACTTGAAGAGTGCGGAGTTGAAATTTTAGGAACAAAATTATCAGCAATCGAGCAAGCGGAGGATCGTGATTTATTCCGTACATTAATGCAGGAATTAAATGAACCAATTCCATCTAGTACGATTATTCATACGCTGGAAGAAGCACATGAATTTGTAAAAGAAATTGGTTATCCAGTTATTGTTCGCCCAGCATTTACAATGGGGGGAACAGGCGGCGGAATCTGTAGTAATGAAGAAGAACTAATTGAAATCGTATCAGGTGGATTAAAACATAGTCCAGTAACACAATGTTTATTAGAAAAGAGTATTGCTGGTTGTAAGGAAATTGAGTATGAAGTAATGCGTGATTCAAATGATAACGCGATTGTAGTATGTAACATGGAAAATATTGACCCAGTAGGGGTACACACAGGTGATTCAATCGTTATAGCGCCAAGCCAAACATTAAGTGACCGTGAGTATCAAATGTTACGAAACACTTCATTACGAATTATTCGCGCATTAGGAATTGAAGGTGGATGTAACGTTCAGCTTGCACTTGATCCACATAGCTTCCAATACTATGTAATCGAGGTAAACCCACGTGTAAGTCGTTCATCTGCACTAGCATCTAAAGCAACTGGATATCCAATTGCGAAGTTAGCGGCGAAAATTGCAGTCGGTTTAACATTAGATGAAATTATAAATCCAGTAACACAAAAAACATACGCTTGCTTCGAGCCAGCATTAGACTATGTCGTTTCAAAAATTCCACGTTGGCCATTTGATAAGTTTGAATCAGCGAACAGAACGCTTGGTACACAAATGAAGGCAACTGGTGAAGTTATGTCAATCGGACGTAACTTAGAACAATCCTTATTAAAGGCAGTTCGTTCTTTAGAGCTTGGTATCTATCACTTAGAGTTAGACCACTTAAAAGAGCTTGATAAAGAAACAATGAAAAAACGTATTATAAAAGCTGATGATGAGCGTCTGTTCGTTGTAGCAGAAGCAATCCGTCAAGGTGTAACGAAAGAAGAAATTAACTCATGGTGTGAAATGGACTTCTTCTTCTTACAAAAAGTTGAAAATATCGTAAATATGGAACGCGAAGTAAAAGAAAATGTAGGAAATATGGAAGTATTACAATCTGCGAAAGAAATGGGCTTCAGCGACCATTACATCGCCAATGCTTGGAATAAAACAGAGCGTGAAATTTACGATATACGTAAAGAAAGCAAAATGACTCCTGTTTATAAAATGGTAGATACTTGTGCGGCAGAGTTTGAATCTGCAACACCATATTACTACAGCACATATGGTGACGAGAATGAATCGATTTTAACAGATCGTAAGAGTGTAGTTGTACTAGGGTCTGGTCCAATCCGTATTGGTCAAGGGGTTGAGTTTGACTATGCAACAGTTCACTCTGTATGGGCAATAAAAGAAGCTGGATATGAGGCAATCATTGTTAATAACAACCCAGAAACAGTTTCGACAGACTTCAGTATTTCTGACAAATTATACTTTGAGCCATTAACAATCGAAGATGTAATGCACATTATTGATTTAGAAAAGCCAGAAGGTGTTATCGTCCAATTCGGTGGCCAAACAGCAATTAACTTAGCTGCTAAATTAGAAGCACACGGTGTGAAAATCTTAGGAACATCACTTGAAGATTTAGACCGTGCAGAAGATCGTGATAAGTTTGAATCAGCTCTAACACAGCTTGGTATCCCGCAACCAGTTGGTAAAACAGCAACGACTGTAGAGCAAGCAGTAGCAATCGCTGACAAGATTGGTTACCCAGTATTAGTAAGACCGTCTTACGTACTAGGTGGACGTGCAATGGAAATCGTATATCGTCAAGAAGAACTGCTGCACTACATGAAAAATGCCGTTAAAGTTCACGCAGATCACCCAGTATTAATCGACCGTTACATGGTTGGTAAAGAAATTGAAGTAGATGCAATTTCAGACGGTGAGAATGTATTCATTCCAGGTATTATGGAACATATTGAACGCGCTGGAGTTCACTCTGGTGACTCAATCGGAGTATATCCACCACAGAGCTTATCTGCAAAACTGAAAGAACAAATTATTGAACATACAATTGCACTTGGAAAAGGATTAAACATTATTGGATTACTAAATATCCAGTTTGTAGTATTCGAAGATCAAGTGTATGTAATTGAAGTAAACCCACGTGCGAGCCGTACGGTACCATTCTTAAGTAAAATTACAGGCGTACCGATGGCGAATGTCGCAACGAAAGTTATTTTAGGGCAAAACCTTGTAGAACAAGGATATGGAACTGGCTATCACCCAGAAGAGAAAGAAGTGTATGTGAAAGCACCGGTATTCTCATTTGCGAAATTACGCTCAGTTGATACAACATTAGGACCTGAAATGAAGTCAACAGGGGAAGTAATGGGGAAAGACTTAACACTTGAAAAAGCCTTATACAAAGGGTTAGTTGCTTCTGGAATTAACATCCCAACGCACGGATCAGTAATCATCACTGTAGCGGATAAAGATAAAGAAGAGGCGATGGAAATTGCAAAACGTTTCCACGAAATCGGTTATAACTTATTAGCGACAGCTGGAACAGCACAAACATTAGCAGAGCAAAACATTCCAGTACAAGTTGTAAACAAAATTGATTCTGAAGACTACAACTTACTAGATATTATCCGTCAAGGAAAAGCACAGTTTGTAATCAATACATTAACAAAAGGAAAACAACCAGCGCGTGATGGTTTCCGCATTCGCCGTGAATCAGTAGAAAATGGTGTGGCTTGCTTAACATCACTTGATACAACGAGAGCAATCTTACGAGTATTAGAATCTATGACATTCTCAGCTCATTCAATGAAAGAAATTACGCAAACGAAGCGTCACGAGGTGGTACATGCATGATGCAAAAGCAAAATATGATTGTCGTTAACCAAAAAGAAATCGCAAAAAACATTTACGAATTAGTGCTTCAAGGAACTTTAGTACAGCAAATGAACGAACCAGGGCAGTTTGTACACATTAAGGTAGCAGAGGGCATTGCGCCCCTTCTGCGCCGCCCAATTAGTATTTGTAATGTAGATCAAGAGAAGAACGAATTTACAATGCTATATCGTGCGGAAGGACAAGGAACAAAAACATTAGCAAAAAGAAAACAAGGCGAACTTGTAGATGTATTAGGACCACTAGGACATGGTTTTCCTGTAGAAGAAGCGGAAGCTGGACAAACGGCTCTATTAGTTGGAGGGGGAATTGGTGTACCACCACTATATGAATTGTCACAGCGTCTTGTAGCAAAGGGAGTACGCGTTATTCACATCTTAGGTTTCCAAACGAAAGATGTTGTCTTCTATGAAGAGAAATTCGCAGAGCTTGGTGATACGTATGTTGCAACAGTTGATGGTACGCATGGTACAGAAGGCTTTGTAACAGATGTAATTGATAGCTATGGAATTGACTTTGACATTCTATACTCATGTGGACCTTTAGCGATGCTTCGTGCATTAGAAGGACGCTATAAAGAGAGAAAAGCCTACATTTCATTAGAAGAGCGTATGGGCTGTGGCATTGGAGCATGTTTCGCATGTGTATGCCATCTGCAAGCAGATCCGAGTGGACATTCTTACAAGAAGGTGTGTAGCGACGGACCAGTATTTCCAATCGGGGAGGTTGTACTATGAACAGATTGCAAGTTGAATTACCAGGGTTATCATTAAAAAATCCAATCATCCCAGCATCTGGTTGCTTCGGATTTGGTCGTGAGTATGCACAGTTCTATGATTTAAGTGTACTTGGATCAATTATGATTAAAGCGACAACAGAACAACCACGATATGGAAATCCAACGCCTCGTGTTGCTGAAACACCAGGCGGAATGCTAAATGCAATCGGGCTTCAAAATCCTGGATTAGAAAAGGTAATGAATTCTGAATTACCTTTTCTCGAGCAATTTGATCTTCCGATTATTGCAAATGTTGCTGGCTCACAAGCTGAGGATTATGTAGCAGTTGCGAAGGAAATTTCAAAGGCACCTAATGTTCATGCGCTAGAATTAAATATTTCTTGTCCAAACGTAAAAACGGGTGGTATCGCTTTTGGTACGAATCCTGAAATTGCTGCTGATTTAACGAAGCGAGTAAAAGAGGTTTCTGAAGTACCGGTATATGTGAAATTGTCACCGAACGTGGCAAACATTGTGGAGATTGCAAAAGCAATTGAAAATGCAGGTGCGGACGGTTTAACGATGATTAATACATTGCTTGGTATGCGTCTAGATTTAAAAACTGCAAAACCAATTTTAGCAAACCGTACAGGCGGACTATCAGGGCCAACGATTAAGCCAGTAGCAATTCGTATGGTACATGAAGTAAGTCAAGCGGTTAACATTCCGATTATCGGAATGGGTGGTATTGAAACAGCGGAAGATGTAATTGAATTCTTCTATGCTGGCGCAAGCGCGGTTGCAGTTGGCACAGCGAACTTCATAGATCCGTTCGTATGTCCGACAATTATTGAAGAGTTACCAGCGTTACTAGATGAATTAGGATTTGATCACATTTCGGAGTGTCAAGGAAGGAGCTGGAAGCAAACATGTCACAGTCGTTAATTGTTGCACTAGATTTTCCAGGGAAACAAGATGTAGAACAATTCCTACACCACTTTGAAGGGGAAGAGTTATTTGTCAAAGTTGGTATGGAGTTATTTTACAAAGAAGGCCCTGCGATTATTACGTACTTAAAAGAAAAAGGGCATAAGATCTTCCTAGATTTAAAACTTCATGATATTCCGAATACAGTAAAAAGCGCTATGCGTAGCCTAGCTAGTCTAGATGTTGATATGGTAAATGTTCATGCTGCTGGGGGAAGCAGTATGATGAAAGCTGCGATTGAGGGGTTAGAGGAAGGTAAGCAAGAAGGAAAAGAGAGACCGATTTGTATTGCAGTTACACAACTAACAAGCACTTCGGAAGCTATGATGAAAAAAGAGATTGGCATTGAGAAAACGTTAGAAGAAGCGGTTGCTCATTATGCAAAATTAACGAAAGAAAGTGGGCTTGATGGAGTTGTTTGTTCAACACTTGAAGTTCCGAAATTACGTGAAGTATGCGGAAATGAATTTGTAACAGTAACACCGGGGATTCGTCTTGCAAGCGATGATGTGAATGACCAAGTGCGCGTAGCAACACCGAAACGTGCGAGGGAACTTGGTTCAAGCTACATTGTAGTTGGACGTAGTATTACAAAAGCAGAAAATCCGCTTGAAGCGTATAAAACAGTAAAACAACAGTGGGAAGGTGTAACAGTATGAAAAAAGAAATCGCATCGCATTTATTAGAAATTGGAGCAGTATTTTTACAACCGAATGATCCATTTACTTGGTCTTCTGGTATGAAATCACCAATTTATTGTGATAATCGTTTAACTTTATCTTATCCAAAAGTACGTCAAGCGATTGCAGCTGGATTAGAAGAGTTAATTAAAGAGCACTTCCCAACTGTAGAAGTTATTGCAGGAACAGCAACTGCTGGTATTGCGCACGCTGCATGGGTAAGCGATCGTATGGATTTACCAATGTGCTACGTACGTAGTAAAGCAAAAGGTCACGGTAAAGGGAACCAAATCGAAGGAAAAGCTGAAAAAGGTCAAAAAGTAGTAGTAGTAGAAGACTTAATTTCAACTGGCGGTAGTGCAATTACATGTGTAGAAGCACTTCGTGAAGCTGGCTGTGAAGTATTAGGAATCGTATCAATCTTCACATACGAGCTAGAGTCAGGAAAAGAAAAATTAGAAGCAGCTAACGTAGCTTCATATTCTTTAAGTGATTACAGTGCATTAACTGAAGTTGCAGCAGAAAAAGGTATGATCGGACAAGCTGAAACGAAAAAATTACAAGAGTGGCGTAAAAATCCAGCTGACGAGGCTTGGGTCACAGCGTAACATGAAAAAAGACGACCGCGGGGGAACGCAGTCGTCTTTTTATATCATCGTTAAAACTTCATGTAAAGAACATATAGTAGGAACATCACACTTGCGTTGAGAGTTATCTCGATTTAACCATATCCCTTGCATTCCAGCTACTGTACTACTAATTGCATCAGTCTCTAATCGATCACCAATATAATAGCAATCTTTCATTTCGAGATTCGATTGTAATACGGCTCTGTGAAAAATTTCAGGGTCTGGTTTTGATATACCAATTTCACTAGAAGTAAAAATATATTTGAAATATTGTAGAATGTTTAGAGCTGTTAATTTTTCGATTTGTTGTTCATAGTTACCATTACTAATGATACCTAATGAGTGGCCTCTTTGCTGCAAGGTTTTTAATGTATAGAGTACATCTTCAAACAGGGTCCAGTTGTTCTTATATAGTTCTATATATTGATTGAATCTGTGCTGAGATTCCCAGGGTGATAAGTTTACTCCGTATGTTTTAAATAAATGATACATTCGCATCTCTTGTTGTTCTTGAAAAGATAATTCCTTGGATAAAAACTTGTTGAAATATTTTTCTGATAATGCATTCCAGACTTTTGTGGCTTCTAATTCATTACCTGAAAAAAGGGTGTTATATGTTTGAAAGAAATCTATAATACCTTTACTTTCAGCGGTATCATAATCAAGTAAAGTTCCATCAATATCAAAGAAAATCATATTATAATCTCCCTGCTAACAACTATTTAGCGTTTTCCACAACCTCATACCCTCTCACAAACAAGAGCGTCATGTAAGAAACGATAAATGAGAAAATGCTGTACATGCCAACCCAAAAGAAAAATTTTGGAGTAAAGGCGATAACACCTATTATTATAAAACTAGCAAACGTTACAACCGGCATTACGTAATACGTTTTCGTCTTGCGTGTTCCAATAACAGAAACGATAAAGATAAGCAATGGACAAATTAATAAGACGAAAATCAATTCATTCATAGTTATGTCCCCTTTTCTAATTGAAGTAATCTGTTTCTCGTAAACGTTTTGAAATAAATACTCTCCTAATATAACTTCGCTGCCATATACATAATACCTTTTGAAAGCCGGTAATAGATGATGAATTTTACAATAAAAAACCGTAAGCAAGAGAATATTTGCTTACGGTTATAAAATAAACATCGCAACGATAGTGGTGACGATTAAGCCGATAACAACTGGTAAAAAGTTTCGACGTGCGAGTTCAAATGGATCTACTTTACATATAGCAGCGGCAGGAATAAGTGCCCAAGGAATTAACGTTCCTCCCCCGGTCCAGATTGCTGCAATTTGTCCGAGTGCTGTTAATGTAGCTGTTCCATGCCCAAGTGCTGTTCCGAAAAGGTTTGCAATCGAAATACCGGAAAAGCCAGATCCGTCTAAACTAGTAATAACACCAACGATAGTTAATGTCCCTGCCGATACATATTGATTTAAAGGAACAGTTTGAGATAAGGCGATTCCTAAGTCATTGATGATTCCATGTGAACCTTTCGGTAAATAATCTCCAATAATTTTCACAAATCCGCTATCTCCTAAATAAAAGAGTGCAGCAATTGGAATAACTGGTCCGAAAATTTTAAAGCCAAATTGGAGCCCTTCTATTAAATAATCGGTCGTTTTATTTAATCCATTTCCTTTGTAGGCGATGAGAGAAATAATGATAATCATAATAACAGTCGTTCCGCCGATAAGTGCAGTTGCATCGCTTCCTTGTAGTTTAAATTGAATCATACAAAGATATCAAAGATATATATGATAGGGATACATCTAGCGAGCCATTTCTTTATGTGAGGGGATAATAAAATAGTAGTTTTAGATGGTTCAGTTGATGAAGAGGAATCTTGTAAGGATAGTCCTGTATGAAATTCTTTTCGTAAGAAGAAAAATGCGACGGAAGTTGTCACAATGCCCATAACAATGACGAGGGGAACACTGGCAGAAACAACGCTGGAAACAGGAAGACCAGCAGCGTTTGCAGTTAATTTCTGTGCACCTTGAATAACGAAGTCACCTGATAAAGATGGAACAAAATCACGCAACAAGCATTAGCGGACATTAGGAATCTGTTCTATAAAGAACCGGATTCCTTTTCTGTCTTTATTTGGGGTTCAGCCGAGATATGTGTAAAGATAGGTCATATCCTTACTTTTATTTCCAATCGAATAGGGGGGAAGGATCAACCTCTACTACTACAACAAACCCAACACATCTAAAAAGATAAACACTGGTATCATCGTAATGACATATATAATAATTTTACAAATAAAAGGAATCTTAATACCTAACTTATTCGGAAGAAGCCATACCGACAATCCCAACAGCGTACGCCCTACAGCCAAATATAATTGCGGTAAAAGAACATTATCCATTCTTACCTCCATATACTCTTTACCAGACTCAAACAATACAGCATATAGGATCAATATAATGAAATAAAGAATAAACACTTTCACATAACTTTTCCATTTGTTTTTTCTCAACTTATAAAAACGCCTTTTATTTTCCATTCCCAGCGATGCCCTCAACGATTTCCCTTGCTGATTTTCTGTTTTTATTTATTTCGATTATCTCACTTAATCCTTTACGTACATCAGCAAAGCCTTGTTCGAATGTAGCTTGCAATCCAGTATGTACATTCTTTAAATCGTCCATCTTACTTTCTACCGAGGTTAATTTAATATCTAAATTAACCATTCTACCGTCCAACTTATCGACCTTCTTTTCCATTGATACTACCTTGTCATATATCTGTTCAATCAATTTCTTTTCATTTTCTGTCATCGCAGCAAGACCTCCCAAAAGTTTTTAGAAACCATCGCAAAATTATCTTTTATCAAAAATGTCTATTCATTATTAACAAATGGCAAGATACACCCTCTTAAAGTAAAGCCCCCGTTAGTTGAAAAAGAAATTACTCAATACTCAACTATATTTAACCATTGACCATCGGGACCAATGGTTATATGAGGAACCTTATTTAATTGAAGCATTTTGTAAATGTCCAAATTCTTTTTGGTTAATTTACTTAATTGTTCCGATACATCGGTCTCGGAAAATATCAGATAATCCATTGTAGTTGACCGTAAATAAAATTCATAGATATATCGTTTTTGACTGTCTTTTAAATAACCCATATAACCCATTTCCCTTGGAAAAGTACGTGGTAACGGGAATTTATTAACTTCAATAAAGTCATTTGAAAGTTCATTTAATAGGTCTTGTTCATATTCAGGAATAATCGCATAGATATAACACTCTTGCTTGTAAATGCTATTGATTATGCTAACAAACTCTTGTTCATCAATTTCTTCATCGAGTAATATTTCCTGTTTTTTCGAAATGTTTTTCAAAGACCAATCACCCCTTTTTTATGATTATAAAATTAGACTGGAGATGTTTCCTTTTTCAAGTAACCTGCCCGTTAGTTTAATTATAGGGTACCCCCCTATCAAGTAAAAGTTAATTTCGTTAGAATCGTTCTCAGCAACACGCCTTGTGCCTGAAAAAGTTTTAAAAATGTGGTGTGTTTTTTTCATCTATCAGACCGACATATATATAGGTCGCCCACCCATGGTACGGTCTGTAGCTTCACTAGTTCGTTATGATCTTTGTTAGAGGATTATCTATATTGTTGGTAATAGCTCAGTAATGGCGTAAATGAAACTTTGAAAAATACCGCTAATAGCAAGAGGGATAGAACTTTTAGCGGTTAATGCTAATAAAAAGATAAAAACGATACAAATAATCGTCGTATCTTTCCGGAGAATAAAAAAGGTAATAATAGTGAGTAAACAAAGAATATAGAGAGCGTGCAACAGCGTTAATTCAACTCCCATAACATTCACATCCTAGGCATTTGTGTAGTTTACTGTATGAAAGCAGTGAAAGTATGTGAGTGTAGAAAAATTTCATGTACTGTAATGGTAAGAATAAGAAATGGATGTTACAATACAATTAATCCTGAAAATGGAATTTAAGGAGGGGCTATGCACAAAAAAATTGGATTTTGGGGATTCATCATATCTTGCAGTCTATTAATCATTTTAAGTCAATTTACAAACAATGAATGGGTAAGTATCATACCTGTTTTCGGGTTTGTTTTTGTACTGTTATATAACTGGGATGATATGAAACAATATAGCAAGAAAAGTATCGGAATTATGATAGGTATCACTGTTGTTTGCTCATTTTTCGTAGGGTTTATTTTAATAGAAGGGCAGAAACAAATGGAGAAAATGTCTATTTTTCAAGAATGGATGTCTTCTGCAAAAGGTCTTTATATTGTACTTGTAGTTGTTATTTTTCTAAGAATTGTTATAAGCATAGCAAGTTACATATTAAAGGCGAAGTAGAATGGGGGAGTACGAATGAGAGAGAAAATAGGGTATTATGGTGTGCTCGTTTGTTTACTATTATCAGTTATTTCAGGGCAATTTCTTAAAAGTGAATGGGTACCAGTTATATTATGTATAGGAGTATTGATTTTTGCTCCTATGTATCGCTGGGATGAATGGAAAGCATATAGTCGAAAAAAGAAAATTGTTTTCAGTATCGAGTTTGTTATTATAATTAGCACGATTCCGTTTTTGTTATTGAAAGGAAATGAGATAATAGATGGAATTGTAATGTTTCAAGGGTGGTTATTTATTGCGAAATTGCTATATTTAATATGCATTTTAATTTCGGTAGCGGTAGTCGCTAAAAAAGTAAACGAAAAGTTATTCGTTAATGAATAAAAGAAAATGCCACCTTATTCGGTGGCATTTTCTTACTTTACTGAATGAGCTTTTTGCATCTTTTTAATTAAACGAATTTGTCCGCGATGGTTGATCTCATCTTCAAATACGTGAAACCACTTAAAGTAGTTATTTGCTGGTTTGTCATGCCAAAAGTCTGTCGTTTTAAATAGCCATTCGTCAGGTAACGATTGAAAAGTTTCAATCGTTTTGGAACGTACTTCTTGTAATGTATTGATGTAAAATTCAATGGAGTTTCCTTTTATTTTCTCACGTCCAAGATTCCCTAACTCAACAGCAGGTAACCAACGTTCTAATTCAGCATCTGTCGGTTCACGATCTTCAAAGGTATGAATTTGGTAGTAAAATTCAATAGCGGCCATATGGTACAATAACATGCCAATTGAATTTGCTTCATCATCATATAAATAATCAAGTTCTTCAATTGTTAAACCTTCCACCGCTTGCATCGTTGTGTAACGAGCGTAATTCATCATGGAAACAAGTTTTGAAAATTCAACTTGTAAACCATCTATTTTATCAATTACAAAATTCAATTAAAATTCCCCCTCTTTAAACGATGACTCCAGAGAAAGAATTCTATGTGTAGAGAAAAACTCCTTTTAAAAAAGGCCATGCTTTTAACAAGGAATAACAATTAGTTCTCTATTTGACTTTGTAATAACTTCATATCCGTCTTTTGTAATGACGATATCATCTTCAATTCTACAACCGCCCCAGTTCGGTATGTAAATACCCGGCTCAACCGTAACAACCATACCTTCTTCTAAAGTAGCCTTACTTTCTTGGGATAGGCGAAGAGGTTCATGTATTTCTAAACCAAGACCATGCCCGGTAGAGTGGCCGAAATATTGACCGTATCCATGCTCTGTAATGTAATCTCTTGTTATATCATCGATACTTTTCGCAGTTTCTCCAGGTTTAATTGCTTCAGTTCCACGTTTTAATGCTTCAAGTACAACATTGTATATCTTTTTGAATTCTTCTGATGGTTCCCCGATTGCTACAGTGCGTGTTATATCGGAACAATATCCGTCGTAAAGTGCACCGAAGTCTAATGTAACGATATCGCCTCGTTCGATTATTTTATTTGATGCAACTCCATGAGGAAGTGAAGAACGAATGCCAGAAGCTACAATAATTTGAAATGATGAGGAGGTAGCTCCTTTTTTTCGCATGAAAAATTCTAACTCATCTCGAACATCATTTTCACTTATTCCCGGTTTTAGAAACGTAATGATGTGGTGAAATGCTTCATCAGCGATATTAGCAGCGATTTTCATTGTTTCTATTTCAGGCGTGTCTTTAATAATACGAATATTTTCGATGATTTCGCACACTTGAATCATTTCCGCATGTACATATTTTTGTAAGTTTTTATATTGTTGCAATGTCATGTTGTTTTCTTCAATTCCGAGTTTTTGAATGTTTAATCTCGATACTTGATTTGCAACTTCTTCTTCCAAATTCCCTTTATGCATAATGATTTCCGCGTCTTTTATTTGTGATTTCGCTTGATCTACATAGCGAAAATCAGTTATGAAAACCGCTTGATCTGCAGAGATTAAGACGACGCCAGCGCTACCTGTAAAGCCTGTTGCATATTGGCGATTTTCTTTTTTTGTAATAAGTAATCCGTCAATTTCATAGTTTTGTAGTTGATTTTGGATTTTATTAATTTTTAAAGTCATGTTAATTCCCCCTATTCACAGTATTGAATAAAGCAAATAGCGTGCCAAAATGTATATTTGAAGAAAAGATAGTAGGAACTACATATGTTTTAGGGGAGATAAAAAATTAGCCCGCTATTTGTGGGAGGCGGTTTGTTCATAAAATCAAGATTACTTCAATAATCAGTGGGGGGATGAAAAAATATTGATTGGAGGTGCACTTTATATACATACTGTCAAAAAATTTATACAGATGTGAAATGACACTGTCAATTTTTTTGACAATATTGAAGGGAAGAAAGATGTTATGAATTAGTGAATGGATATATGAACGGAATTGAAACCATATAAAAAATGCGTCGCTTGCAAGCGACGCATTTTTTTATATTTATGCTTTTAATTTCATTACAGTATCAGCATCCGGTGTTACATATACAGTTTGCTGATTGTCATATGTAACAAAGCCAAGTTTTGCACCACTCGGTTTTTTCACATGACGTATTTTCGTGAAATCAACGGGTACAGAGCTAGACTCTTTTGCTTTACTGTAATAAGCGGCGATTTTTGCAGCCTCTAGTACAGTTTCTTCAGCCGGTTCCAAAGAACGAATGACAACGTGAGAGCCAGGTATGTCTTTCGTATGTAACCAAATTTCATCACGACGGGCAAATTTCGTTGTTAAATAATCATTTTGTTTATTATTTTTGCCGACGAAAATTTCTGTGCCATCACTAGCTAAATATTTGTCCAATACCGGTTTAGTTGGTTTCTTCTTAGCATTTTTTGCTTTGCGATTGCGCATATAACCTTCTTCGGCTAATTCCTCGCGAATTTCTTCGATGTCTTTTGAAGAAGCAGCTTCCATTTGTTGAAGTAAGCTATCAAAATAAAGAATTTCTTCATTTGTTTTTTCGATTTGTTCTTCTACAACAACAACTGAATTTTTTGCTTTTTGATATTTTTGGAAATAGCGTTGTGCATTGTCGGATGGTGTTTTTAAAGGATCTAATGTGATTTTTACAGTCCCACCATTTTCGTCGTAATAGTTAACGACTTCAATATCTTTGTCACCTTTTTTCAAAGCATACATATTGGCTGTAAGTAGCTCTCCGAAAAGTTGGTATTTATCTGCTTTCCCGGCATCCTGTAATGTTTTTTCTAGTTTAATGAGTTTTTTCTCGTTTTTATTTTTTTCGTTTTGCATAAAGCGCTCTAAATCATGCGCCTGTTGTTTTACACGATCACGCTCTGCTTTACCGAAGAAGAAGCGATCTAACAATTCGCTTACTGATGAGAATGTTTTTTCTTTTCCTTGCAAGTGCGTAAGAGGGAAAAGATAAAAGAATTCTTTCCCGTTTGCAGTACTCATTGTTGGTGAATATGTATGAGTTAGTAATGGCTTCTGTATGGAGAAAAATGCTTCAGATAATGCTTTTTCATTTACCATACTTGCTTTTTTCACTACTTCTTTTGCGAATAACGGTGATATTCCCGTAAAGGTGCCGACAAGCTGTTTATCCATGTTTCCAGATAGAAAGTCTAGCGGTCTAATAAATTCATCATCTGTTTCAATCTGAAGCGGGTTAATTTTATGTTGTGCTGGTGGTGCAATATATTCAGCTCCAGCGTATACAGTTCGATGTCGGTTTACTGCTAAAGAAACGTGTTTTAAGCTATCTAAAATATTGTTTGTTTTTGTGTCTACTAAAATGATGTTACTATGTCGTCCCATGATTTCAATTACTAATGTCTTTAGCGATTCATCACCAATTTCATTTCTGCTGCGGACTGTAATTTGAATAATGCGCTCTAAATCAATTTGTTCAATCTTTTCAATGAAACCACCTTCTAAATGCTTGCGGAGAAGCATACAAAACATTGGTGGAAGTGCAGGTGAATCGTAATTTTGGTTTGTTAAGTGTAAACGTGCATATGTCGGATGAGCGGAAAGAATCAGTTTTTGATTCTTTCCGTTTGCGCGAATATGTAATAAAATCTCGTATTTTGAAGGTTGATATATTTTGGAAATTCTTCCCGTGTAAAGAGAATTTGCAATTTCATGTGTAATCGCTCTTGTAAATAATCCATCGAATGCCATAAATGAACACTCCTTTCTAACTAAAAGTTAATTATAGCATTTTTTTGGACGAGGCTGAATAAGCTTTCATTAGAGTATGTCTGGAATCAGGAGGTCGATGGCAAGATGAATTGGTATGAAATGCGAGCACATGAAGTGGAGGAAAGAACGAATACGAATGTGGAGGTAGGTCTTACAGAGCAAGAAGCAGAGGGGCGATTAAGGAAATTTGGTACAAATGAATTGCAAGAAGCAAAGCGGCCTTCTGCACTTATGGTGTTTTTAGCGCAATTTAAAGATTTTATGGTACTTGTTTTATTTGGTGCAACAATTATTTCAGCTTTTTTAGGAGAATATATCGATTCAATTGCAATTGTTGCAATCGTTATTATCAATGGTATCCTCGGTTTCTTTCAAGAAAGGAAAGCTGAAAAATCGTTGGAAGCTTTAAAAGAGTTGGCAGCTCCTCAAGTTACGGTACTAAGAAATGGAAAGTGGATAAAAGCACCGTCTAAAGCGCTTGTCTTAGGTGATATTATCAAGTTTTCTAGTGGTGATCGTATTGGCGCGGATGTTCGTCTTGTGGAATCTTCGAGTTTATATATCGAAGAGTCTGCTCTTACAGGGGAATCAGTACCGGTACAAAAGAAGGTAGAAGCATTACAAGGCCAAGATGTTTCAATTGGTGATCAAAAAAACATGGCATTTATGGGGACGATGATAACGAGAGGTGCTGGAACAGGGGTAGTCATAGCGACAGGAATGAATACAGCTATGGGCCAAATTGCAAATATGTTGCAAAATGCTGAGCAAATGGAAACACCATTACAAAGAAGGTTAGAACAGCTAGGGAAAATTTTAATTATTGTCGCTCTTATTTTGACAGCTCTTGTAGTATTAGCTGGTGTATATCAGGGGAATGAAGTGTATCACATGTTTTTGGCTGGGGTTTCGCTCGCAGTTGCGGCTATTCCGGAAGGATTACCAGCTATCGTTACAGTTGCGCTATCACTTGGTGTACAGCGTATGATTAAAAAGAGAGCAATTGTGCGAAAGTTGCCAGCTGTAGAAACGTTAGGGTGTGCTTCTGTTATTTGCTCAGATAAAACAGGAACAATGACACAAAACAAAATGATGGTAACACATATGTGGTCAGGCGGAGAATTGTGGAAAGTAACAGGTCAAGGCTATGAGCCAACGGGTTCGTTTATGAAAGGTGAAGAAGTAATTGACCCTACTAAGACGAAATCACTGTATCAACTACTCACATTTGGCTGTTTATGTAATAATGCGAATGTTATTCAAAAGAAAAAGACGTATGTGTTAGATGGAGATCCAACAGAGGGAGCTCTCGTAGCTGCTGCAATGAAGGCGGGAATATCACGTGAAGCTCTTAAAGGAAAGTTTGAAGTGATTCGTGAATTTCCTTTTGATTCAACTAGAAAAATGATGAGCGTTATCGTTCGTGATCGTGAAGGGAAAAAATTTGTTATTACAAAAGGAGCGCCAGATGTTCTATTGCAAATGAGCCAAACGATTTTATGGGGGAATAAACAGCAGCCTTTAAGTGAAATGTATCGAAAAGAAGTGCAGGCAGCGATTCATAGTTTAGGAAGTCAAGCTTTACGAACGATTGCGGTGGCATTTAAACCGTTAAAAGCTACAGATTCAATTGAGCATGAAAGAGAAGTAGAGCAGGATTTTATGCTTGTTGGAATACAAGGAATGATAGATCCGCCAAGACCAGAAGTGGCGCAGGCGGTGAAGGAGTGTAAGGAAGCTGGTATTAGAACGGTAATGATTACAGGAGATCATAAGGTGACAGCAATGGCAATTGCGGAACAGTTAGGGGTTTTACCAGCGGGTGGGCGCGTTGTTGAAGGTGTAGAACTTGCGAATATGGATGTAGAGGCATTAGAAGATATTGTAGAAGATACGTATGTATTCGCTCGAGTGTCTCCTGAGCATAAATTGAAAATCGTTAAGGCGCTGCAAAATAAGGGGCATATAGTAGCTATGACAGGTGATGGAGTGAACGATGCTCCAGCTATTAAAACAGCTGATATAGGGATTGCGATGGGAATTACAGGGACAGATGTTGCAAAAGAAGCTTCTTCACTTGTTTTGTTAGATGATAACTTTGCTACGATTAAATCGGCGATTAAAGAAGGTAGAAACATATATGAAAATATTCGGAAGTTTGTTCGATATTTACTAGCATCTAACGTTGGTGAAATTTTAGTTATGTTATTTGCGATGTTACTTGCACTGCCATTGCCGATGGTTCCAATTCAAATTTTATGGGTGAACTTAGTTACTGACGGTTTACCAGCGATGGCATTAGGTTTGGATAAGGCTGAAGGAGATGTCATGAAGAGAACACCACGCCATCCGAAAGAAGGGGTGTTCGCTAGAGGGCTTGCCTGGAAAATTATAAGTCGTGGTTTTCTAATCGGAGCAGTGACATTAGTAGCGTTTATTATTGCATTTAACCAGCATCCAAATGAATTAAAGTATGCACAAACGGTAGCCTTCGCAACATTAGTACTTGCTCAGCTTATTCATGTATTTGATTGTCGTAGTGAACATTCTATATTTCATCGTAACCCGTTTGGAAATATATATTTGGTAGGGGCGGTTATTATTTCTTTACTGTTAATGCTTGTAGTTATATATTATCCACCATTACAGCCGATTTTTAGCACAATGCCGATACAAGCACGAGATTGGTTGTTAATTGGAGGATTATCATCTATTCCGACTTTTTTATTAGTAGGATCTTTATTAACAAGAAAAAAGGATCAAAAGAAAAAGCCACTGTTATATAAGAAGGGATTAAACTTGAAATAGTCAATGATATGAAAATATGATATAATTTACAGAAGGTAGTAGAGCCTTGTCTCTATTACCTTTTTCATTGAGTTATTTCATGGCTTGGATGTGATAAAGATGATTTGTAGTATGACAGGATTTGGAAGGTCGAAAGTAGAAAATGATACTTTTCAAATAACAGTAGAAATGAAGTCGGTGAACCATCGCTTTTTAGAAATGAGTATTCGACTTCCGAAGCAAATGATGGTGTTTGAAGACAAAATTCGTAAAATAATTGCAGGACAAGTTCGCCGTGGACGTATTGAAGTGTCTATTAGTATAACAGGTGAAGGGCTTGTTGAAAGAAAATTAAGTGTGAATTGGGAGCTTCTCAAGCAGTACCAATCCATTATGGAAGATATAAAAGGGAAATTTCAATTACAAGATTCTATTACACTCGGGCAACTAATGGGAATGCCAGAAGTAACGGCAATTGAAGAAATAGAAAATGTAAATGAACAATTTGAAAACAGTTTATATGAGGCTGTTCGCCAAGCTGCTCATATGTTAAAAACGATGAGAGATGGCGAAGGAGAACGATTACATAAAGATATAGCGTATCGTTTGCAAGAGATTCACAATTGTGTAAATGCAATTATTCCACATGCACCAATTGTTACACAAAAGTATCGTGAACGATTAGAAAATCGCTTAAAAGAATTACATAATCAAGATTTAGATGAACAAAGATTGCTAACAGAAGTCGCAATGTTTGCAGAGCGTTGTGATATTCACGAGGAGTTAGTTCGTTTACAAAGTCATTTAGATCAATTTCGTGAAACACTGCAGATTGAAGAGCCTGTTGGAAGGAAAATGGACTTCATCGTGCAAGAGATGCATAGAGAAATTAATACGATTGGTTCTAAGGCAAATGACTTAACAATTTCAAAATATGTTGTAGAAATGAAAAATAACCTTGAAAAAATTCGTGAACAAGTACAAAATATTGAGTAGCTTTCAAAAAATATATAAAGTTATACGTGGTGGAGAAATCGGATAGACTTACTAGGAGGCGCAAACTATGGCCATGCGGTTTTTAAATATTGGATACGGAAATATTGTATCTGCTCATCGAATTATTGCTATTGTAAGTCCGGAGTCAGCTCCTATTAAACGAACAGTACAGGAAGCACGTGAACATAATGCTTTGCTTGATGCTACGTATGGGAGAAAAACAAGGGCGGTTATTGTAATGGATGATGGGCATGTAGTATTAAGTCCAATTCAGCCAGAGACGATTGCACATCGTTTGAATAATAAAGAAGATTTAAGTGAGGAAGGGTAGGTTTTACATATTTATGAGAAGTAGAAGAGGATTGCTCATCGTTCTTTCAGGACCTTCTGGGGTTGGGAAAGGAACGGTTCGAAAAGAGCTGTTTAGCCATGAGGATACACGTTTTCAGTACTCTATTTCAGTAACGACGCGTAAACCGCGTGAAGGTGAAGTAGATGGTGTGGATTATTTCTTTAAAGAGAGAGAAGAATTTGAAGAAATGATTCGTAATGAAAAGTTACTTGAATGGGCTGAGTTTGTTGGTAATTATTACGGAACACCAATTGATTATGTTGAAAAAACATTACAAGAAGGAAAAGACGTGTTCCTAGAAATTGAAGTACAAGGAGCAATTCAAGTTAAGAAAGCCTTCCCTGAAGGTGTATTTATTTTCTTAGCACCTCCAAGTTTATCTGAACTAAAGAACCGAATTGTCGGTCGTGGTACAGAAACTGAAGATGTTATTGAAAATCGTTTAACTGTAGCGAAAGAAGAAATCGAAATGATGGACGCTTATGACTATGTTGTAGAAAACGATCAAGTTGAATTAGCTTGCGACAGAATTAAAGCAATTGTGGTTGGCGAACATTGCCGCCGCGAAAGAGTAGCAAAATATTATAAAGAAATGACGGAGGGTCTATAATTATGTTAAATCCATCAATTGATTCATTATTAACAAAAATCGATTCTAAATATACGCTTGTAACAGTAGCTGCAAAGCGTGCGCGCGAAATGCAACTTGCGAACAATTGTGTTATTGAAAAGCCTGTTTCTCATAAATGTGTAGGTAAATCATTAGAAGAAATCGATGCAGAAGTATTAAAATATGTACCAAGCGAAGACAAAATCATCGATTAAGACATTCTTTTCGACAAATTAAAACATAGACTTTATAATTTTCTATGTAACGGTAACAACCTATTTACAAGTAGGTTGTTATTTTTTTACGATAGGGAAGAAATAATCGTAAAAAGGTGGAACAACATATTGGTACTGACGAGCTGAAAATTCTATTTCAGTAGAATAAGTTTGAAAAAGAAAGAGGACGAGTCATATGCTAAAAGGGAAAAAGATACTTCTATGTGTAACAGGAGGCATTGCAGTTTTTAAGGCAGCTGCGTTAACGAGTAAATTGACACAGGCGGGTGCTACTGTAAAAGTAATGATGAGTGAATCGGCAATGAAGTTTGTTACACCTCTTACATTTCAAGCGCTTTCTCGCCACGATGTATATACGGATACGTTTGATGAAAAAGACTCAGCGGTTATCGCTCACATTGATTTAGCGGATTGGGCAGATGTTGTACTTGTGGCACCTGCTACAGCGAATTGCATTGGGAAGTTAGCGAATGGTATTGCGGATGATATGATAACGACTACGTTGTTGGCTACTACAGCTCCAGTTTGGATTGCGCCTGCTATGAATGTGCATATGTATGAAAATAAAATTGTTCAAAAAAATATGATGACGTTAAAAGCGTTAGGATATACATTTATTGAGCCTGGCGAAGGTTTTTTAGCATGTGGTTATGTAGCTAAGGGAAGACTGGAAGAACCTGAGGTAATTATTGGAAGGTTAGAAGAGGTTTTCTCAGAACAAAAACCATTGCAAGGAAAGCGAATATTAATAACGGCTGGCCCGACACGTGAAAAGATTGACCCAGTCCGTTTTATGACGAATTTTTCTTCTGGAAAGATGGGGTATGCGATTGCAGAAGTTGCAGCAAGCTTAGGTGCTGATGTCATACTTGTGTCAGGACCGACAGCATTAAATCCGCCATTACATGTAACAACAATACAAGTAGAATCTGCACAAGATATGTTAGAGGCGGTTCTTCAAAATTATCAGAATGTAGATGTTGTTATCAAGACAGCGGCAGTTGCAGATTATCGCCCAAAATATGTTCACGATAATAAAATGAAAAAGCAAAATGGCGATGCTGTTATTGAATTGGAAAGAACAGTAGATATTTTAAGAACATTAGGTGAGAAAAAAGAGCGACAGTTACTTATCGGATTTGCAGCTGAAACGACGAATATAGAGGAATATGCGACGAGAAAATTACGTGAGAAAAATGCAAATATGATTGTTGCGAACGATGTGAAGGCGCAAGGAGCTGGCTTTGGTACAGATACGAATATTGTAACAATGTATAGAAAAGATGGAGAGATTATTGAGTTACCACTTTTAACGAAGAAAGAAGTGGCTCGTGAAATATTAAAGCAAATCGAAATGATGTTAGAAGATGATTGTGTATGAAGTTTGCAAGTGTAATTGTTGATGTACCAGCACGTCAAACAGATCGTCCGTTTGATTATATCATCCCTAAAAAATGGGAAGATATCGTGCAAACAGGAATGCGTGTAGTAGTTCCATTCGGTCCAAGAAAATTGCAAGGTTTTATTATTGGCATAAAAGACTCGGCTGAGGTAGAAAGTAAAAAATTAAAGGCACTCCATGAAATATTAGATGTTACTCCGGTTTTAAATGAGGAATTATTAGGGCTTGGATATTGGCTTACAAGTGAAACGTTATGTTATATGATTTCAGCTTTTCAAGTGATGCTTCCGACAGCGATAAAAGCGACGTATAAAAAACGGTTACAACTTCGTAAACAAGAAGAAGTAACGCCAGAAATCCTTAGTTTATTCCATGGGAAGGAAACGATAGATTGGGAAGCTGTCGAGATGCAACCGCATCTATATCGCACTATTCAACAAGAAATTAAAAATGGAACGATTGAAGTTGTTTATCAGGTAAAGGATAAAGTGCAAAAAAAGAAACAAAGAGTAGTACAGCCGGAGTTACCAGAAGATAAATTAGAATTAGCGGCATTTGAACTGAAAAGTAAAAAACAACAAGATGTACTCTATTATTTTGTGGAAAATTATAAAAGTGTACCGTTGAAAGTGATAACAGAAGAGTTGCAAATAACAGATGCTCCAATAAAAGCACTTGTTAAAAAGGGGCTAATCTCAGAAAAGTATGTGGAAGTATATCGGAATCCATATGACGATGATGATTTTGAACAAACGAAACCATTTCCGCTTACTGAGGAACAAAAGCAAGTTATTACACCGATCTTATCATCAATTGCAAATGAAACTTATAATCCATTTTTACTATATGGTGTTACAGGAAGTGGGAAGACAGAAGTATATTTACAATCTATAGCAGCGGTGTTGAAAAAGGGAAAAGAAGCTATTGTACTTGTTCCGGAAATCGCGTTAACGCCTCAGATGGTAGATCGTTTCAAAGGTAGGTTCGGTTCGCAAGTTGCGGTTCTTCATAGTGCGCTTTCAGTTGGTGAAAAATATGATGAATGGCGAAAGATTTTAAGGAAAGAAGTAAAAGTTGTAGTTGGTGCACGTTCAGCTATTTTTGCTCCTTTTGAAAATTTAGGAATTATCATTATAGATGAAGAGCATGAATCGAGTTATAAGCAAGAAGATAATCCGAGATATCATGCAAGAGATGTAGCGGTGTGGAGAGGGCAATATCATAAGTGCCCGATCGTTCTTGGAAGTGCAACCCCAACACTTGAATCATTTGCTAGAGCAAAAAAGGGTGTCTATGAGCTGCTGACGATGGAGAAACGTATGAATGAACAAGCTTTGCCGACCGTAGAAATTGTAGATATGCGTGAAGAACTTCGTGATGGAAATCGTTCAATGTTTTCAAAGGCACTACATGAGAAAATAGCAGATCGATTAGAAAAGAAAGAACAGATGGTTCTCTTTTTAAATAGAAGGGGGCATTCTACGTTTGTGATGTGCCGTGATTGTGGATATGTCGTACAATGTCCGCATTGTGATATTTCGTTGACATACCACAAAATGAATCATCGTTTAAAATGTCATTATTGTAGCCATGAGGAAAATATGCCAACAGAATGTCCGGCTTGTAATAGTACATATATTCGTTTCTTTGGTACTGGTACACAAAAGGTAGAAGAAGAAATCACAAAACTATTTCCACAGGCGCGAGTCATTCGAATGGACGTAGATACAACAAGCCGTAAAGGAATGCATGAAAAATTATTAAAGGCATTTGGAGAAGAGAAAGCAGATATATTACTGGGAACACAAATGATTGCAAAAGGACTTGATTTTCCGAAAGTGACGCTTGTAGGTGTATTAACGGCAGATACGATGCTTCACCTACCTGATTTTCGAGCGAGTGAAAAGACCTATCAGCTATTGACGCAAGTGAGTGGACGTGCTGGAAGGCATGAATTGCCAGGGGAAGTTGTAATTCAAACGTATACACCGGAACATTACAGTGTAGAATTAGCAAAGAATCAGCAATATGATGTGTTTTTTGAACATGAAATGCAAATGAGACGAACCAGACAATATCCGCCGTATTATTACGTCGTGCTTGTAACCGTATCTCATCCAGAATTATTAAAGGCAGTCCAAGTGACGGAAAAAATTGTCGGTCATTTACGAACGCATTGCTCGCAGCAAACAATGGTGTTAGGCCCAGTTGCTTCAGCGATTCCAAGGATAAAAGATAGATATCGTTACCAATGCATGATAAAATACAAACGGGAACCAAACTTAAAGAACGTGCTCAAAATGGTAAATGAACATTATCAAGCAGAAATGCAAAAAGAGCTACAAATCTCAATTGATTTTAATCCAACAATGTTAATGTAGCGGAGGGAAATATGGCAGTTTTAGAAATTGTAAAGCATCCAAATGAAGTATTAGAAACACCATGTGAAAGAGTAATTAACTTTGATAAAAAGTTAGTGAAATTGTTAAAAGATATGCATGAAACAATGTTAATTGCAGACGGCGTTGGTTTAGCTGCGCCACAAGTAGGTGTGAGCTTACAAGTTGCTGTTGTTGATATCGATGATGATACGGGTAAAATAGAATTAATAAATCCGGTTATTTTAGAAAAACGTGGTGAACAAGTAGGTCCCGAAGGCTGCTTAAGCTTTCCGGGACTTTATGGTGAAGTGGAGCGTGCAGATTACATTAAAGTGCGTGCGCAAAATCGTCGTGGGAAAATATTCTTATTAGAAGCAAAAGACTTCTTAGCACGTGCGATTCAGCATGAAATCGATCATTTACATGGTGTTTTATTTACATCTAAAGTGACGAGATATTATGAAGAAAACGAATTAGAATAGGTGTTAAAAGGAGCGGTTTTTGAATGATAAAAGTAGTATTTATGGGAACACCGGACTTTTCTGTACCGGTGCTTCGTCGTCTTATCGAGGATGGATATGACGTAGTGGGTGTTGTAACACAACCTGATCGTCCAGTAGGTAGAAAAAAGGTTTTAACGCCTACTCCAGTTAAAGTTGAAGCGGAGAAACATGGTATTCCGGTGCTACAGCCACTGAAAATTCGTGAAAAAGACGAATATGAAAAAGTATTAGCACTAGAGGCGGACTTAATTGTAACAGCTGCGTTCGGTCAGATTGTACCAAACGAAATTTTAGAAGCACCAAAGTACGGATGTATTAATGTCCATGCATCATTACTTCCAGAGCTTCGCGGTGGTGCGCCGATCCATTATGCGATCATGGAAGGAAAAGAGAAAACAGGCATTACAATTATGTATATGGTAGAAAAATTAGATGCTGGTGATATCTTAACACAAGTAGAAGTGGAAATTGACGAGCGTGAAACGACGGGCTCGTTATTCGATAAGTTAAGTGAAGCCGGTGCACATCTTCTATCTAAAACAGTACCTTTATTAATTCAAGGTAAGCTAGAACCAATTAGACAAAATGAAGATGAAGTAACGTTCGCATATAATATAAAACGTGAGCAAGAGAAAATTGATTGGACAAAAACAGGTGAAGAAGTATACAATCACATTCGCGGATTGAATCCATGGCCAGTTGCTTATACAACTTTAGCAGGACAAGTTGTAAAAGTATGGTGGGGAGAGAAAGTTTCTATGGCAGAGAAAGCTGAACCAGGTACAATAGTAGCTCATGAAGAAGATGGATTTGTTGTTGCAACAGGTAATGAGACAGGTGTTAAAATTACTGAATTACAACCGTCTGGTAAAAAGCGCATGAGTTGTTCACAGTTTTTACGTGGAACAAAGCCTGAAATTGGTACGAAGTTAGGAGAAAATGCATGAGACAAAATGTTCGTGAGTTAGCTCTTGATGGTTTAATTCAAGTAGAAAAAAGTGGCGCATATAGCAACTTACTTTTAAATAACCTGATTGAAAAAAGTGCAATTGATAGAAAAGATATAGGCTTATTAACTGAAATTGTATATGGAACAATTCAACGTCGTGACACATTAGACTACTATTTACAACCATTTTTAAGAAAGAAGGTTGAGGCTTGGGTAAGAGTGTTGCTTCGCCTATCTTTATATCAAATGCTATATTTAGACCGAGTTCCAGAAAGAGCGGCTATTCATGAAGCTGTTGAGATTGCGAAACGTCGTGGGCATAAAGGGATTTCAGGCATGGTGAACGGAGTATTACGTTCAATTCAGCGAGAAGGTGTACCATCGTTAGAAGAAATCAAGGATCCGGTAGAACGTCTTGCGATTACAACGAGTCATCCAGCTTGGCTTGTACAAGACTGGGTATCTGAATACGGTTTAGAGACAGCAGGGAAAATGTGTGAAGTAAATATGTTACCACCTGTACCGACAGCGCGTGTGAATGTTGATAAAGTTACGGTGGAAGAAGCGATTGGGCTATTAGCAAACGAGGGTATAGAAGCGAAACGTGGCGATTTGTCAGATGATGCAATTCAAATTGAAAGAGGGAATGTAGCGCATACAGAAGCGTTTAAAAAAGGATTTCTCTCTATTCAAGATGAAAGCTCTATGCTGGTGGCACGTGCTTTAGAACCAAATGAGGGCGATGCAGTCCTTGATAGTTGTGCTGCCCCAGGCGGGAAAACAACGCATATTGCAGAGCGATTAAAGGGAACTGGTAAGGTAATGTCCCTTGATTTACATGCACATAAAGTGCGTTTAATTAGACAACAAGCAGATCGACTTGGTCTAGAAAATGTAGAAACAAAGGCATTAGATGCTAGAAAAGTTCAAGAGCATTTTGAAAATGAAACCTTTGATAAAATATTAGTAGATGCGCCATGTTCAGGATTCGGTGTTATAAGACGTAAACCTGATATTAAGTTAGGGAAAGATAAGGGCGATAGTGAACGATTATCAACGATTCAATTTGCGATATTAGAAAAAATAGCACCATTATTAAAACAAGGTGGTCGCCTTGTTTATAGTACGTGTACAATTGAAAAAATAGAAAATGAACAAGTAATAGAACGGTTTTTACAAGAGCATCCTGAATTTGAGTGGGATACTACGATAAAAGAACGTATGCCAGAAAAATTAAGTAAGTACATTGATGAAGGTCAAGTACAAATTTTACCGCATTATTTTGCAACAGATGGCTTTTATATTGCTTGTTTAAGAAAGAAGGTGTAGCATCATGGAAACAACTGTAAAAAAACAAAAGAAAAATCTAGAAACAAAGAAACCGTCAATTTACTCTTTACAACTTCATGAAATGCAAGATTGGTTAAAGGAACAAGGGGAACCTAAATTCCGTGCAGGGCAAATTTTTGATTGGTTATATAAAAAACGTGTAAAAAATTATGAGGATATGTCAAACCTTTCTAAAGGATTGCGCGATAAATTGTCGAATTCCTTTGATATTACTACTTTAAATACATTAGTAAAACAAACGTCTTCGGATGGAACAATTAAATTCTTATTCCAGTTATACGATGGATACTCTATTGAAACGGTATTAATGCGACATGAATATGGAAATTCGATTTGTGTAACAACACAGGTTGGTTGCCGAATTGGCTGTACGTTCTGTGCTTCTACACTTGGTGGGCTAAAACGAAACCTAGAAGCTGGAGAAATTGTAGCGCAAGTAGTGGAAGTTCAGCGTGCGCTTGATGAAACAGAAGAGCGTGTAAGTTCTCTTGTTGTTATGGGAATTGGAGAGCCGTTTGATAATTACGACAACTTAATGTCATTCTTACGCATTGTAAACCATGAAAAAGGAATTCATATTGGTGCAAGGCATATGACAGTTTCAACAAGTGGAATTGTTCCGAAAATTTATAAGTTCGCTGAAGAAGATATGCAAATCAATTTTGCGATTTCATTGCATTCTGCAAATACAGAGTTACGTTCAAAATTAATGCCGATTAACCGTGCGTATAAGCTACCAGATTTAATGGAAGCTGTTAAATACTATGTAAATAGAACAGGGCGTCGTATTACATTTGAATATGGCTTATTTGGAGGAGAAAATGACCAAGTTGAGCAAGCTGAAGAACTTGCTGCGCTCTTAAAAGGTGTAAAATGTCATGTAAACTTAATTCCAGTAAACTACGTGCCAGAACGTGATTATGTACGTACGCCACGAGAGCAAATTTTCTTATTTGAAAAAACGCTAAAAGATCGTGGAGTGAATGTAACAATTCGCCGTGAACAAGGTCATGATATTGATGCAGCCTGCGGTCAGTTGCGTGCAAAGGAGCGCAAAGAAGAGACGAGGTGACGAGATGAAAGCCGTGTTTCTATCGGATAAAGGGAAAGTTCGTCAACATAATGAAGATAGTGCAGGAGTTTTTCACAATTTAGATGGAAATATTTTAGCGGTAGTAGCAGATGGAATGGGAGGTCATCGAGCTGGCGATGTAGCTAGCTCGATGGCTATTCAATTATTCCATGATTATTGGAAGCAAACGCATAATATGAATGAGCCTAAAAAGGTAGAAAAGTGGTTACATACTAACGTTGGAATTATTAATGAGCGTATATATGCTTACTCTAAGCAGCATGTAGAATGTAATGGCATGGGAACAACGGTTATCGTAGCGATTTGTACACCTAGTTTTGTAACAATAGGTCATATAGGAGATAGTCGTTGTTATATGGTATCAGAGGGAGAAATATCGCTTATAACGGAAGATCACTCACTTGTAAATGAACTTGTTAGGCACGGTGAAATTTCAAAAGAAGATGCAGAATATCACCCGAAAAAGAATGTTCTATTAAGAGCGTTAGGAACAGAAGAGACAGTCGGATTAGATGTTAAAACATTAGTTCTCGAAGAAGATGATCAATTGCTTCTTTGCTCTGATGGATTGTCTAACAAAGTCCCTATGGCTGATATGCAACAAATTTTACAATTGAATGAACAGCTCGAGGCGAAGGGAGAGCATTTCATTCAATTAGCAAATGATCGTGGTGGAGAAGATAATATCACTCTCGTTATTATTGATTATGCGGATTCGGCAAACGAAAGTAGGTGAAGTGCAACGTGCTGATTGGAAAACGCTTAAATGACCGTTATAAGCTGCTGAAAATGATTGGCGGTGGAGGAATGGCCAATGTATATTTAGCTCATGATGAAATACTTGGCCGAGATGTAGCGGTAAAAATATTAAGACTCGACTATTCAAATAATGAAGAGTTTATTAAACGTTTCCATCGAGAAGCGCAATCTGTTACAACGTTGTCGCATCCAAATATTGTGAATATGTATGATGTTGGGGAAGAGGATGGTATATATTATCTTGTAATGGAATATGTACCTGGACGAACATTGAAGCAATACATAATTGATCGAGGGATGTTACCGATAGGAGAAGCTCTTGATATAATGGAGCAGTTAACGTCCGCCATGGCACACGCCCATCATTTTGAGATTGTGCATCGTGATATAAAACCGCACAATATTTTGATTCGAGATGATGGAGTGATAAAAGTCACAGACTTTGGAATTGCGACAGCTACAAGTGCAACAACAATTACGCATACAAATTCGGTGCTCGGTTCTGTACATTATTTATCACCAGAACAAGCACGTGGTGGTATAGCGAATAAACAATCAGATATTTATTCACTTGGGATTGTTATGTTTGAATTGTTAACAGGAAGACAACCGTTTTCGGGTGAATCTGCTGTTGCAATTGCTTTAAAACATTTACAAAATGAAATACCATCTCCAAAAAGATGGAATGAAAATATTCCACAAAGTGTTGAAAATATTATATTAAAGGCAACTGCGAAAGATCCGTTCCATCGATATCAATCTGCTAACGCGATGAAACGGGATATTGAAACAGCGCTATATCCTGAAAGAATAAATGAACAACCATTTTACATACCAGAAGATATGGAAGCAACGAAAGCGATTCCAATTATTCAACAAGAACAATTATTCCAAAATGTGAGTGATGAAACAATTGTGCTAAAAGGAAGTAAAGTGGATGAACAAGTAAGAAAAGAAGAGACCGAATCAGGTAAGAAGAAAAAGCGCAGTAACAAATGGCTGAAGGTTTTAATTACAACATTTTTACTTTTAGCGATAGGGATAACATTAGCACTTACTGTTATTCCAGGCTTCTTTATTCCGAAAGATGTGAAGGTTCCTGATGTGGCTGGTATGAAGTATACGACAGCTGTAAATACATTAGTTGAAAAAGGCTTTGAAGTTACAGAACCTAACATTGTATATACAGATAATGTTGAAGCTGGAAAAGTGATAAAAACAGATCCAATAGCAGGAAGAGTAGTGAAAGAAAGCTCTAAAATTACTATCTATCAATCAGGTGGAAAAAAGAAAAGTAAAATGAGTGACTTCACAGGAAAAGATTTCGAGAGTATAAGAGCTGAGTTAGAAGAAAAATATAAACAGGTTACCGTTAATTTTATTGAAAATGATAAGCCGAAAGGTGAAATCGTAGAGCAAATACCAACGCCTGATCAAATGGTTATAGAGGCAGAACAAGACCTGAAGATTTGGGTAAGTAAAGGACCTTATCAAATTAGGCCAGGTGATTTTTCAGGATGGGCTGAAAACAGTGTAAAAGGTTACTTAAATGAAAGAAAGCTTGTTTCTGATATAAAAAGGGAGTATTCAGATACTGTTGAAAAGGGACTTGTTATTTCTCAATTCCCAAAACCTGGGACTCCTTTGAAAGAAGGAGATAAAGTAACAATTGTTATCTCTGATGGTCCGAAGCCCAAAGTGACGAAAACAGTAAAAGTGGATAATATTTCTATTCCATATGAAGCTTCTGCAACAGGTGAGAAAAAACCGCAAACAATAGAAATTTATAAAGAAGATATGCAGCAAAAAATGGATAGACCAGTTGAAACGAGAACGATTACTGAGTCAGCGACTATTTCTTTGGAATTTGTAATTCAAGAAGGTTCAAAGGGACATTATAAAATTGTTCGAGATGGAGTAACGATTATAGAAAAAGAAGTCCCATATCCAGCTCAATAATAATGGATTCCATTCTTGTTTCATAGGGGATGGAATTTGTCCTGCTATCTGTTGGTAGTAAGACTCTCGCCTCAAAATTCGGCTGTAAAGCAGAGAAGATAGGCAGGAATTGACTGCCCGTAAAAGCCCGATTGGTGAGGGCTTTTACTAATCAGAAGGGATCGATAAAACCCCAATGATTAAAGTTTCACTTTATTACTCTTGCCTGTTATCTGTCTATATAATGGATGGTGTAGCAGGCAAAAATATATGATTCAAAAGCTATAAAGGTGATACTATTGTGAATAATATTTTGAATGTGATGGTAGTTTAAATATATTAACTGGGTATATATTTAGTTAGTTTTAAATAATTGTTTAAAGAACTCTAGTCAATTCATTATTAATTACAGTTTCACTTTATACAAAATAAAGGAGAATTATATGCCAGAAGGAAAAATTGTAAAAGCTCTAAGTGGATTTTATTATGTGCAGCATGAAGAAGGAATTACACAGTGTCGCGGGCGTGGTGTATTTAGAAAGAATAAAATTACGCCACTTGTAGGAGACCAAGTCGTTTTTCAAGCAGATAATCCGAGTGAAGGATATGTGTTAGAAGTATTTGATCGAAAAAACGAACTTGTTAGACCTCCTATTGCTAATGTTGATCAAGCGATTCTCGTTTTCTCTGCAGTAGAACCAGATTTTAATCCCGGACTGTTAGATCGATTTTTAGTACAGATTGAATATCATAATATTAAGCCGATTATTTGTATTAGTAAGATGGATTTAGTGGATGGAAAAATGAAGGAAACTGTTGAAGCTTTTGCAAATGATTATCGTGAAATAGGTTATGATGTATTATTTACTTCTATAAATACATCGGAAAGTATCGATATTTTGAAACCATTCTTAGAAGGCTGTGTTTCTGTCGTTGCAGGACAATCTGGTGTTGGAAAATCTTCAATGTTAAACGTTTTACGTCCAGATTTAGAATTGAAAACAAATGATATTTCTTCACATTTAGGGCGCGGGAAACATACGACAAGACACGTGGAATTAATTACAGTGGGGAGCGGGCTTGTTGCGGATACACCTGGTTTTAGTTCGCTTGATTTCATAGATATAGAGGTAGAAGATCTTACATATTGTTTTCCAGAGTTGAAAGAAGCGAGCCAATACTGTAAATTTAGAGGGTGTACACATCTTTCTGAGCCGAAATGCGCGGTGAAAGCTGCGGTTGAAGAAGGAAAGATAACTGAATATCGTTATAAGAATTACAAACAATTCGTAGAAGAAATTAGAGAGAGAAAGCCGAGGTATTAGTCATGATTAAAATTGCACCATCGATTTTATCAGCAGATTTTTCAAAATTAGGGGAAGAAATTAAAGATGTAGAAAAAGGCGGAGCTGATTATATTCACGTCGATGTAATGGATGGACATTTCGTACCAAATATTACGATTGGACCATTAATTGTAGAAGCTATCCGTCCGATTACATCATTACCATTAGATGTACATTTGATGATTGAAAATCCTGATAACTATATCCCGACTTTCGCAAAAGCGGGTGCAGATATTATTACTGTTCATGTAGAGGCGTGTCCTCATCTACATCGTACAATTCAGTTAATTAAATCTCATGGCATTAAAGCAGGGGTTGTATTAAATCCGCATACGCCAGTATCGGTAATTGAACATGTATTAGAAGATATAGATATGGTATTACTAATGACAGTAAATCCTGGATTTGGTGGACAGAAGTTTATTCATTCTGTATTACCGAAGATTAAAGAAGTTGCAGAAATGGTTAAAGAGCGAAATCTAGAAGTAGAAATTGAAGTTGATGGTGGTGTAAACGCTGAAACGGCAAGACTTTGTGTTGAAGCAGGAGCGAATGTTCTTGTAGCAGGATCAGCAGTATACAATCAAAAAGACCGCGGTGAAGCAATTCGTATAATTCGTGGATAAAGAATGAATGGCCTTTATTCTAGTGAAGCATCTAGTCAATTAAGACTTCACTATTTTATACAGGATAGAGCGAAAAATAAGGAGAAAGGCAATCTACCGAATGGCAGATTGCCTTTTTACAATAGAAGGGGAAGAAAAAATGATTGTTCATATTTTGGCAGGAGGACCTGTAGAATACTGCGCAGATTTTTCTCGATATGAAAATGAAGAAGTAGTGTGGGCGGCGGTTGATAGGGGAGTGTACCGTTTGTTAAAAAGTGGAATCACTCCGGCCGTTGCGTTTGGGGATTACGATTCAGTTACTGAGGATGAGCTAGCATGGATGAGGCAGCAAACAAATGAGTTACATATTGTTCCGCGAGAAAAAGATCAAACAGATTTAGAAATTGCAATTAGCTGGGCTTTAGAACAAAAACCGAAATTAATTCGTATTTTTGGCGCGACTGGTGGAAGACTTGATCATGGTTTGGCAAATATACAAATGCTTTTAAAAGGTTTAGCGGCAGAGATAGAAATGTGTATTGTAGACAATAAAAATGAAATAACAGTAAAAAAAGTTGGTACACATATAATTGAAGAAAATGAAAATTTTCCTTATGTATCTTTTGTACCGGTTACTGAAACAGTTAAAGGTATTACATTACGTGGATTTAAGTACTCTCTTACTAACAAAACAATAGAGTGGGGATCGACACTTTGTATTAGTAATGAACTCATTGTGGAAAAAGGTACTTTTTCATTTACTTCGGGCATATTAATGATGATAAGAAGCACTGATTGAAGAAACAATTTTGCTCCTTGCATCATATAGTAAACAAGTGGAGTAATGGGGATTAGGAGGGAAACCATGAGATTTTATACAATTAAGTTACCTAAATTTCTTGGTGGAATTGTACGTGCGATGTTAAATACCTTCAAAAAAGACTAAAAAAAGCACCTATTACCGGTGCTTTTTCCATTGGTATAATAAAAAAAGAGCCTAGCGGCTCTTTTTTTTATTATTAAACACGTTCGATTTTGCCAGATTTTAATGCTCTAGCAGAAACGTAAACACGTTGAACTTTTCCGTCGATGCGTACGCGAACTTTTTGAAGGTTAGCGCCCCATTTACGTTTTGTAGCGTTCATTGCGTGAGAACGAGAGTTACCAGAACGAGCTTTTCTTCCAGTGATAGCACAAACACGAGCCATTTATATTTCCCTCCCTTGATACCTTACCATACGTAATTTTTCAATGTTAGTCTTTTTTGCGATGCTAAAAACACTACTATAATTTAACACAACTAAAAAGAGAATGCAACACCGTAGAAAAAAGAAATCAAGAAAAATTACTTGACACCATATATCAATGAAGAAAAGCTGAAATCAAGAAAAATTGCTTGACATATTATAGTGGTACATGTTGTATAATAACAATGGACTATTTTGCTCATCATAGAAAAGTGTAGTATAAAACATAAAATATGAGAGTGAAAAGAAAGAACGATGGAATTTTCTTTAAAAAGATTATATGATAGTAACTAAAGTAGTCTAGCTCACTTTCACCATTTATGAAGGGGGAAACGAGATGTCAATTGAAATTAAAACGAAGTACGGTCAAATTGATATTAGTACAGATGTAATTGCAACGATTGCTGGAGGTGCCGCAGTAGATTGCTACGGTATCGTAGGTATGGCATCAAAAAATCAGTTAAAAGATGGATTAACAGACATTTTACGAAAAGAAAATTTCACTAGAGGTGTTATTGTTCGTAAAGATGAAGATGAAGTACATATTGATATGTATATTATTGTGAGCTATGGTACGAAAATTTCAGAAGTAGCACATAACGTGCAGACTAAAGTGAAATATACATTAGATCAAACTGTAGGACTAGCAGTAGATTCTGTAAACATCTACGTACAAGGAGTTAAAGTAATAAACTTGTAATGTGCATTAAGGAGGAAAATCTGTGTCAATTCAAAAAATTGATGGAAAACGTTTATCACAAATGATCATTCAAGGAGCAAATAATTTAACAAATAATGTTCAGCTTGTTGATGCATTAAACGTATTTCCAGTTCCAGATGGCGATACCGGTACAAACATGAACTTATCAATGACTTCAGGCGCACGTGAAGTGAAAGAAAATCCTTCACTGCATGCTGGTAAAGTCGGCGTAAGTTTAGCCAAAGGATTATTAATGGGAGCTCGTGGTAACTCTGGGGTTATTTTATCTCAGTTATTCCGTGGTTTTTCTAAATCCATTGAACAAAAAGAAGAATTAACAACAGTTGATTTTGCTGCAGCTTTAGAAGCTGGAGTAGAGGCAGCTTATAAAGCGGTTATGAAACCAATTGAAGGAACGATTTTAACGGTTGCAAGAGAAACGGGTAAATATGCAGTGACAGTTGCGAAAAAACAGCGCGACTTTGTTTTGTTTATGGAAGACGTTGTAAAAGAAGCGAATGCATCGTTAAATCGTACGCCAGATTTATTACCTGTATTAAAACAAGTTGGCGTTGTAGATAGCGGTGGTAAAGGTCTTGTCGTTGTATATGAAGGATTTTTAGCTGACTTAAAAGGAGAAACGATTTCTTCTAATGTGCAGACGCAACCATCTATGAATGACATGGTACGCGCAGAACATCACCGTAGTGTACAAAGCCAATTGAGTACAGAAGATATTAAGTATGGATATTGTACGGAATTCATGGTGAAATTAGAGCCTGAAAAAATGAAGGAACATAATTTCTCTGAACAAAAATTCCGTGAAGATATTAGTGTGTACGGAGATTCGCTACTTGTTGTATCAGATGATGAGGTTGTTAAGGTTCATATTCATGCGGAACACCCTGGAGATCCTATGAACTATGGACAGCGCTACGGTAGTCTAATTAAGATTAAAGTAGAAAATATGCGTGAACAGCATACGGCTTTATTAGATGAACCTACTATGGTGCCTGAACAAACGAATCAACCAAAAGAGAAACAACCGTATGGTATTGTGACTGTAGCTATGGGATCTGGTATTAAAACTTTATTTGAGAGCATTGGCGCAACGAAAGTTATCGAAGGTGGCCAAACGATGAATCCGAGTACGGAGGATATCGTGAAGGCGATTGAAGAGGCGAATGCTGAAAAGATCATTATTTTACCGAATAACGGAAATATCGTAATGGCAGCAGAACAAGCAGCTTCAGTAGTAGATCAAGAAGTTATTGTTGTTCGTTCGAAAACAGTTCCTCAAGGTATGGCTGCAATGTTAGCATTTAATCCAGTTGGAACGTTAGAAGAGAATAAAGAAAACATGAACGAAGCTTTATCTCATGTGAAAACAGGTCAAATTACGTATGCTGTTCGTGATACGGAAATTGACGGTGTGGCAATTCAAAAAGATGATTTCATGTGTATTGCAGATGGAAAAATCGTATCAACAAACGCTGAAAAAGTAGGAGCTGCGAAGCAATTACTAGAAGCACTAATTGATGAGGATTCTGAAATCGTAACGATTCTACAAGGTGAAGATGCAACAGACGAAGAAGTGGCTGAATTAGTTGCGTTTGTTGAAGAGAACTTTGAAGATGCAGAAGTAGAAGTACATGCAGGGAACCAACCGGTGTACTCTTTCATCTTCTCTGTAGAATAAGAAAAGATTCGTTTTAAAAATAAATGGATTACTTACTTGCTAATGGATGAAAAGTAGTGATATGAAATTTATTACTAGTTTTTATTCAAAGGGCTAGCATATTGATGATAGAAAAGAGCCTTGCTGCTAATAGTGAGGCTCTTTTCTTACGTGTTGTATATCTTTGTTTTGTCCCGCTATTTGTGGGTAGTAAAATTTCCACCCCTAAATTCGGCTGGAGCAAAGAAGTTAGGGGGGAGATTAACTGCCTGTAAAAGCCCGATCGGTGAGGGCTAATAATTAGTGGGGGATGAACAAAACCCCCACTGATTATAGTTTCACTTTATATAGAGGGATTAGAGTAGTTTCTCTTAGAATGCCTATGATAGAATATATAGGGTGAAAGAGAGCGATTATAGATGTCGATGATGTTAATAGAGAATCAATAGAATGAATCGAAGAAAATAATGTGACGGAGCGTGAGAATCTTGAATGAAGTTGTACAAGTTCCTGTTACGGATGTAAAGGGAATCGGAGGAGAAACATCTGAGTTATTACACGAGATGGGAATTTATACAGTTTCTCATCTATTAGAACATTTTCCGTACCGTTATGAAGACTATGCGATGAAAGATCTTGCTGAAGTAAAGCATGATGAGCGTGTGACGGTTGAAGGAAAAGTTCATAGTGCTCCTTTACTTCAATATTATGGAAAGAAAAAGTCGCGTCTTACAGTTCGTGTTCTTGTTGGGCGTTATTTAATTACAGCCGTATGTTTTAATAGACCATATTATAAACAAAAGTTAAAGCTCGATGAAACGGTAACGATTACTGGTAAATGGGATCAGCATCGCCAAACGATCGCTGTATCAGAACTTCATTTTGGACCGGTTGTGCGTCAACAAGAAGTAGAGCCAGTATATTCAGTGAAAGGGAAATTGACAGTAAAGCAGATGCGCCGTTTTATTGCCCAGGCTTTAAAGGAATATGGAGACTCTATAATTGAAGTGTTACCTGACGGTTTGTTAAGTAGGTATAAATTATTACCACGTTATGAAGCGCTCAGGGCGTTACATTTTCCAGTGGGACAGGAAGACTTAAAGCAAGCGCGGCGCCGTTTTGTATATGAGGAGTTTTTCTTGTTCCAGTTGAAAATGCAAACATTGCGGAAAATGGAAAGGGAAAATTCAAAGGGCACGAAAAAAGAAATTTCGTCAGTAGAATTGCAAGAGTTTACTGATGCACTTCCGTTTCCGTTAACTGGCGCACAAAGCCGGGTTGTAGATGAAATAATGAAAGATATGACATCTCCCTATCGCATGAATCGATTATTGCAAGGGGATGTAGGATCTGGAAAAACAGTTGTTGCTGCGATTGCCCTTTATGGAGCAAAATTAGCTCATTATCAAGGTGCTATGATGGTTCCTACGGAAATTTTAGCTGAACAACATTATCAGTCGCTCGCTGAGACGTTTTCACATTTCGGTATGAAGGTTGAACTGCTAACGAGTTCTGTTAAAGGTGCGAGACGACGAGAAATTTTGGCGAGATTAGAGCAAGGGGAAGTAGATATCCTTGTTGGGACGCACGCTTTAATTCAAGATGAAGTTATATTTCATAGATTAGGTCTTGTTATTACTGATGAACAGCATCGATTTGGTGTAGCGCAGCGCCGGGTTTTACGTGAGAAAGGTGAAAGTCCAGATGTGTTGTTTATGACGGCAACCCCAATCCCTCGTACGTTAGCTATCACTGCATTTGGAGAGATGGACGTTTCTATTATCGATGAAATGCCGGCTGGTAGAAAGGTGATCGAAACGTATTGGGCAAAACATGATATGTTAGATCGCGTTCTCGGTTTTGTGGAGAAAGAGATAAAAAAAGGAAGACAGGCATATGTTATTTGTCCTCTAATTGAAGAGTCTGAGAAACTTGACGTACAAAATGCTATCGACTTACATAGTATGCTGACTCACCATTATCAAGGGAAATGCCAAGTTGGATTAATGCATGGGAGACTATCATCTCAAGAAAAAGAAGAGATAATGGGACAGTTTAGTGAAAATAAAGTGCAAATTCTTGTATCGACAACAGTTGTTGAAGTAGGTGTGAATGTACCGAATGCGACTGTTATGGTTATTTATGACGCGGAGCGTTTCGGTTTATCGCAGCTTCATCAGCTCAGGGGGCGCGTTGGGCGTGGTAATGAACAATCGTATTGTTTATTAATTGCGGACCCGAAATCGGAAACGGGAAAAGAAAGAATGCGCATTATGACTGAAACAAATGATGGATTTGTATTGTCAGAAAAAGATTTAGAGTTACGAGGTCCTGGAGATTTCTTTGGAAGTAAGCAAAGTGGTCTACCAGAGTTTAAGGTTGCTGATATGGTACATGATTATCGAGCGTTAGAAACAGCGAGACAAGATGCGGCGATACTAGTTGATTCAGAAGCGTTTTGGCATAATGATCAGTATGCTTCGTTGCGTACTTATCTTGATGGAACAGGTGTGTTCCAGGGAGAGAAGCTCGACTAAGAGTGGTCTGCAAAAGTTTTTGTTGCATTCTACTTTTAATGATTATATACTACTGTTAGTACCTAGTCATAAAAATGGATGGTGCGGTATGAAAAAAAGAAGAAGTAAAAAAGAAAGACAAGAATTATTACAACAAACAATAGAAGCGAATCCTTTTATAACGGATGAAGATTTAGCGGAAAAATTTCAAGTGAGCATACAAACTGTTCGCCTTGATCGTATGGAATTATCTATTCCTGAATTAAGAGAACGAATTAAGCATGTGGCCACAAAACAACATGAAGAAGATGTGAAATCTTTACCGTTAGAAGAGGTTGTCGGAGAAATTATCGATATAGAATTAGATAGACATGCGATTTCTATCTTTGAAGTGAAGGTAGAACATGTATTTAAAAGGAATCAGATTGCTCGTGGGCATCATTTGTTTGCACAAGCAAACTCACTAGCTGTTGCAGTTATTGATGAAGAATTAGCTTTAACTGCAAAGTCTACCATTCGATACATTCGTCCTGTAAAATTAGGAGAGCGTGTTGTTGCAAAAGCACGTGTTGAAGATGTAGAGAATGATAAAGGACGGACGGTTGTCAAAGTGCGTAGCTTTGTTGGAGAAGAACTTGTTTTTACAGGCACTTTTGAAATGTATCGATCTAGTAATTATAGTGAGGAAGGTAACAACTTATGAAAATCGCAATAGATGCAATGGGCGGCGATCATGCTCCAAAGGCTGTAGTGTTAGGGGCAATGAAAGCTATTAAGGAATATTCAGATTTACATATTACGTTAGTAGGGAAAGAAGAGGGAATTCGTCAATACTTAACGAGTGAAGAGCGAATTACTATACTTCATACAGACGAAAAAATTGAATCGACAGATGAACCAGTAAGAGCGGTTCGTCGAAAAAAACAAGCTTCAATGGTACTAGCAGCAGAGCAAGTAAAGAACGGCGTAGCGGATGCTTGTATATCAGCAGGAAGTACAGGAGCTTTAATGGCAGCAGGATTATTTGTTGTTGGTCGTATGGAAGGAATTGAACGACCAGCTTTATCACCTACAATGCCAACTGTTGATGGAGAAGGTTTTGTGATGTTAGATGTTGGAGCAAACGTTGATGCAAAACCAATTCATTTATATCAATATGCAGTAATGGGCTCTGTTTATGCAGAGAAGGTAAGAGGAATTGAAAATCCTCGCGTTGGACTTTTAAACGTTGGAACAGAGGACGGTAAAGGAAACGAGCTTTCAAAACAGGTCTTTGCTATGCTCAAGGATGCACCAATTAATTTTGTTGGAAACGTTGAATCAAGAGACTTATTGCAAGGTGTAGCAGATGTTGTTGTATGTGACGGTTTTACAGGTAACGTAGCTCTAAAATCATTAGAAGGAACAGCGCTTGCATTATTCTCTATGTTAAAAGAGCAATTAATGAGTTCGTTTACGAGCAAATTAGCAGCAGCGGTATTAAAACCAAAACTTATGGTATTAAAAGATAAAATGGATTATTCGGAGTATGGAGGAGCGGCATTATTTGGGTTAAAAGCTCCTGTCATTAAGGCTCACGGTTCTTCAAATGACCAATCGATATTTAGTGCGATTCGTCAAACAAGAGAAATGGTAGCGAAAGAAGTAATTCCTACAATTTCAAGTGTAATGGAGAAAGAGCCGCTTCAATAAGAGGAGGATTTGAAATGGGAAAACTAGCATTTCTTTTTCCGGGCCAAGGTTCACAGGCAGTTGGAATGGGTAGACAGTTAGCGGAGAATAATAACGAGGTTGCGAAAGTGTTTGCGAAAGCGGATGAAGTTCTGCAAGATTCACTTTCAGAAGTGATTTTTGAAGGGCCACAGGAAAAGCTTACATTAACGACAAATGCGCAGCCGGCATTATTAACGACGAGTTATGCAATTTTGACAGCTTTGAAGGAGTACGAAATTACACCTGATTTCGTAGCAGGACATAGTTTAGGTGAATATAGCGCTCTTGTGGCAGCGGATGCATTAACTTTCGAAGATGCTGTATATGCTGTAAGGAAACGCGGGGAATATATGGAAGAAGCCGTTCCGGGTGGGGAAGGTGCAATGGCAGCTATTTTAGGTGCTGATCCGGAAATGCTGAAACAAGTTACAGAAGAAGTAACAAGTGAAGGACATGCGGTGCAAATTGCTAATATGAATAGCACGAAGCAAATTGTTATTTCTGGAACAAATCAAGGAGTGGAACTTGCTTCTCAAAGAGCGAAAGAAAATGGTGCTAAAAGAGCAATTCCTCTTAAAGTAAGTGGACCGTTTCATTCCTCACTTATGAAGCCAGCTGCTGAGAGATTCCAAAGTGTTTTAAATGAAATTACAATTCAAGACACGAATATTCCTGTTATTGCAAATGTTACAGCGGACGTTATTACACGTGGTACAGATATTAAAGAAAAGCTGATTGAACAGCTCTATTCGCCTGTATTATGGTATCCATCCATTGAGTATATGGTGAATCAAGGGGTAGATACATTTATTGAAATCGGCCCTGGAAAAGTACTTGCTGGTCTTATGAAGTCGATTGACTCTTCTGTGAAAGCATATGCGATATATGACGAAGAGACATTAAAAGATACCATTTCGAATTTGAGAGGAGAAAACTGATGTTAAAAGGGAAAGTAGCATTAGTAACTGGCGCTTCACGTGGAATTGGTCGTGCGATTGCGATTGATTTAGCAAAACAAGGGGCGAATGTTGTAGTAAATTATGCTGGTAATGAGCAAAAGGCGAATGAAGTAGTCGATGAAATAAAGAAATTAGGTTCAGATGCTATTGCGGTAAGAGCAGATGTTGCAAATGCTGAAGATGTTACGAATATGGTGAAACAAACTGTAGATACGTTTGGACAAGTAGATATTCTTGTAAATAACGCTGGTGTAACAAAAGATAATTTATTAATGCGTATGAAAGAAGAAGAATGGGATACAGTTATTAATACAAACTTAAAAGGTGTTTTCTTATGTACGAAGGCAGTATCTCGTTATATGATGCGTCAACGTCATGGACGTATTATTAATATTGCTTCTGTTGTCGGAGTAACAGGAAACCCAGGACAAGCAAACTATGTTGCTGCTAAAGCTGGTGTAATTGGATTAACAAAAACATCAGCAAAAGAATTAGCGAGCCGAAATATTACTGTAAATGCAATTGCTCCAGGGTTTATTGCGACTGATATGACGGATGTATTAGATGAAAATATAAAAGCCGAAATGTTAAAGTTAATTCCTACAGCTCAGTTTGGTGAAGCGCAAGATATCGCAAATACTGTAACGTTTTTTGCTGCTGATCAAAGCAAATATATTACAGGACAAACGTTAAATGTTGATGGCGGAATGGTAATGTAATAAAAGAATCGATTTCACCTAGTTTTTTTGGACAATATTTTATATAATATTTGAGGGGAGGTGAATGGAATGGCAGACGTTTTAGAGCGTGTAACAAAAATCATCGTTGATCGTTTAGGTGTAGAAGAAACTGAAGTAGTACCAGCTGCGAGCTTTAAAGAAGATTTAGGCGCAGACTCCCTAGATGTAGTAGAACTTGTAATGCAATTGGAAGATGAATTCGAAATGGAAATTTCTGATGAAGATGCTGAAAAGATTGCTACTGTTGGCGATGCTGTGACTTACATAGAGAGTCATCTATAATGCTTAAGTGAAGTCCCGTTTTTTAGCGGGGCTTCTCGGCTTATATCTGGAGGGACCTATGCCGTACCGAAAACATAGAGAAAAAAAATACGAAACAAAATATCGTGAAGCGTTTAAAGTATTTCAAGAAGAGATAGGAATTACGTTTTCAGATGAAAAATTATTGATTCAAGCATTTACGCATTCATCGTATGTGAATGAGCATCGAAAAAAACCGCATGAGGACAATGAGCGTCTTGAATTTCTTGGTGATGCTGTATTGGAACTCACTGTATCACAGTATCTGTTTCAAAAATATCCGACAATGAGCGAAGGAGAGTTAACAAAACTACGTGCAGCTATTGTATGTGAGCCATCTCTTGTTCGTTTTGCAAATGAATTGTCATTTGGTAGCCTTGTTTTATTAGGGAAAGGTGAGGAAATGACGGGTGGACGTGAACGACCAGCTTTATTAGCGGATGTCTTTGAAGCGTTTATTGGTGCCCTTTATCTTGATCAAGGGCTTGAAACAGTTTGGGGATTCTTAAAAGAAGTTGTATATCCGAAAATTAATGAAGGTGCTTTTTCTCATGTGATGGATTATAAGAGTCAATTGCAAGAATTGATTCAGCGTGATGGTAGTGGCAATATTGAGTATCAAATTTTGCAAGAAAAAGGACCGGCCCATAACCGAGAATTTGTGTCACGTGTAACTTTAAATAATGAGGCATTAGGTCTTGGAAGTGGTAAGTCAAAAAAAGAGGCAGAGCAACAAGCTGCTGCAGAAGCATTGAAAAAATTAAAAGAACAATCATGAGGAATCCCCCTTTGAATGAGGGGGATTCCTTATGCATAGAATGAAACTTTCCTTTTGTTTATAAATAAAAGGAGTGGGAAATCCGTATAGTAGCTTGTTTTCGTACAGACAATGTTTACGACAACGGAGAATAGGAGGAAGGCCTTTCGTGTTTTTAAAAAGATTAGAAATAGCAGGATTTAAATCTTTTGCTGAGCGTGTATCTGTCGATTTTGTTCCAGGTGTAACTTCTGTAGTAGGACCTAACGGGAGCGGGAAAAGTAATATTACTGATGCGATTCGCTGGGTACTTGGTGAACAATCTGCAAAGTCATTACGCGGTGTAAAAATGGAGGATATTATTTTTGCGGGTAGTGATACGAGAAGAGCGGTTAATATTGCTGAAGTAACATTAACTTTAAATAATGAAGACCAACGATTACCGATTGAATATAACGAGGTGTGTGTAACACGTCGTGTATCTCGTTCGGGTGATAGTGATTTTTATATTAATAAACAATCTTGTAGACTGAAAGATATTATTGATTTATTCATGGACTCTGGTATGGGAAGAGAAGCTTTTTCAATTATTAGCCAGGGGAAAGTCGAAGAGATTTTAAGTAGTAAATCAGAAGAACGTCGTGGTGTATTTGAAGAGGCTGCTGGTGTGCTGAAATACAAACTTCGTAAAAAGAAAGCCGAAGGGAAATTAGCAGAAACACAAGAAAACTTAAATCGTGTGCAAGATATTATACATGAATTGAGTAGTCAAGTAGAACCACTAGAAAGACAAGCTTCTATAGCGAAAGATTTTCTTGAGAAAAAAGAAGAATTAGAAAAAGTAGAAGCGGCGCTTATTGTACATGAAATTGAAGAATTACATGAAAAGTGGGAAGCGCTTCGAAATCAATTTGGGCATAATAAAGATGAAGAAGTTAAGATGTCGACGAATTTACAAAAAAGTGAAGAAGAGCTTGAGGAGTTACGTGGACAATTACAAGCGGTTGATGAATCTGTAAACTCCTTACAAGAAGTTCTTCTTCTTTCTAGTAAAGAGCTAGAAAAACTAGAAGGGCAGCGTGAGTTGTTAAAGGAAAGAAAGCAAAATGCGACGACGCATTGTGCGCAGCTTGAAAAGCTGATTGTTGAATTGGTAGAGAAAGCTCAAAGTTATGATGGTGAAATTGAAACAAGTACCGAAGCGTTAATGCAATTTGTGAATCAGGTAAAAGAGTTGGAGAAGAAATTGCATGATAATGAGCAACTACTTGCAACTTTTGCCGTGAATCTAGAGGAACAGATTGAGAATTTAAAAGGTGATTATATTGAACTTTTAAATCAACAAGCAAGTCTGCGTAATGAATTATCTATGATTGAAGAACAATCTAAACAGCAAAATTCTAAAAATGAACGCCTTGATGAAGAAAATGAAAAATATGTACAGATGCGTATGGAAATTACAGCGAAAAAAGCGAAACTTGTAGAAAGTTATGAGCAAGTGAAGGAGAAAGTAGCTGGCATTATTTCTAACATACAGAAGACAGAAACGGCACTTGGGAAATGTAAGTCTCAGTATAGTGAAAATGAAACGAAACTGTATCAAGCGTATCAATTTGTGCAACAGGCGCGTTCTCGAAAAGAAATGCTAGAAGAAATGCAAGAGGACTATTCTGGTTTCTATCAAGGGGTACGTGAAGTATTAAAGGCTAGAGAAAATAGATTGCAAGGTATCGAGGGAGCTGTTGCAGAACTTCTGACTGTGCCGAAAGAATATGAAATTGCGATGGAAATCGCCCTTGGGGCAGCGATGCAACATATCGTAGTACAAACAGAAGAACATGCTCGTAATGCAATTGCATTTTTAAAGCAAAATAAACATGGTCGTGCAACGTTTTTACCTCAAGCTGTTATTAAAAGTAGATCGTTATCATTTGAACAATTACGCATTGTGAATCAACACCCAGCATTTGTCGGTGTAGCGGCAGAACTTGTGCAGTACAACAATAAATATGAGAATGTAGTTTCAAGCCTATTAGGTACTGTTGTTGTTGCGAAAGATTTACGCGGTGCAAATGAATTGGCGAAACAATTACAATATCGCTATCGTATTGTAACACTTGAAGGTGACGTAGTGAATCCTGGTGGTTCTATGACTGGTGGGGCTGTAAAACAGGCGAAATCTTCATTATTAGGGCGCCAGCGTGAACTTGAAGAATGGACTAAAAAGCTAGCTGATATGGAAGAAAAAACAACGAAGCTAGAAAACTTTGTTAAAGCAGTAAAGCAAGAGATTCAAGAAAAAGAAGTGAAAATACGCGAACTGCGCCAAGGTGTAGAAACTGAGCGTGTAGATGAACAGAAATTAAGAGAAGAAATTAATCGATTAGAATTAGAAGAGCATCGAATTAATGATCGTTTATCTATATACGATTTAGAGATAGAAGGATTTTTACAAGATCAAGTGAAAATGCAAGGGCGTAAAGGAGAGTTAGAAAAGATTTTAGCAACTCTTCAAGCAGAAATCTCGGAATTAGATGGCAAAATCGTCGCATTAACGAAACAAAAAAGTGAGCAACATTCTTCAAAAGAGAAAGTTCAGAAGGAAATGACTGAGCTAAAAGTACAAGCAGCTGAACAACAACAACGTTTATCTAATCAAAAAGAAAAAGTTGAACGATTAACGAAGGAAAAAGAAGAGACTGATACGACGCTTGTAAAAACGAAAGAAGATTTAGCGTTCTTAAAACAAGAGATGACGTCTAATTCAAGTGGCGAAGACCAAATTACGAATATGATAGAGAAGAAAGCGTATGATCGTAATCAAACTTCGGATTTAATTCGTTCGCGTCGTGAACAACGCGTATCATTGCAAGAGAGAGTGGAGCATTTAGAACGCGGTGTGAAAGAAACAATAGGTAAACATAAATATATTCTTGAGATGTTGAAAGATCAAGAAGTGAAAATTAACCGACTTGATGTAGAGTTGGAAAATAGATTGCAACATTTACGTGAAACATATACTATTTCATTTGAAGCAGCAAAACTGAAGTATACAATGACGATGCCAGCAGAAGATGCGCGTAAAAAGGTGAAATTAATTAAACTATCCATTGAAGAGTTAGGCGCAGTAAACTTAGGGGCAATTGATGAATACGAACGTGTAGCAGAACGTCATACATTCTTACTAGAGCAAAGAGATGACCTGGAAGAAGCGAAATCGACGTTACATCAACTTATTACGGAAATGGATGAAGAGATGAAAAAACGCTTTTCTACTACATTCGAAGGAATTCGAACGGAGTTTCAATCTGTATTCTCTGAATTATTCGGAGGCGGAAGAGCGGATTTAGTAATGACAAATCCAGAAGATTTATTAAATACTGGTATTGATATTGTAGCGCAACCACCAGGGAAGAAACTACAAAACTTAGGTTTACTTTCAGGTGGAGAGCGTGCTTTGACGGCAATTGCGCTCTTATTTGGTATTTTAAAAGTACGCCCAGTCCCATTCTGTGTGCTAGATGAAGTAGAAGCGGCTCTTGATGAGGCTAATGTTGCTCGTTTTGCGCAGTATTTAAAGAAATTTAGTGATGAAACGCAGTTTATTGTAATTACACACCGAAAAGGTACAATGGAAGAGTCTGATGTATTGTACGGTGTAACAATGCAAGAATCAGGGGTATCTAAGCTTGTTTCTGTTCGTTTAGGTGATGGCGAAGAACTTGTAGCAAGTAAATAGGAAGGATGGGAAGTATGAGCTTTTTTAAAAAATTAAAAGAAAAAATTTCAAAACAAACGGATACAGTAACAGAGAAGTTTAAACAAGGATTAGAAAAAACAAGAAATTCATTTGCTGATAAAGTAAATGATTTAGTGTATCGTTACCGTAAAATAGACGAAGACTTCTTTGAGGAATTAGAAGAAATTTTAATTAGTGCAGATGTTGGAGTCTCGACAGTAATGGAATTAATTGATCAGTTGAAAGAAGAAGTGCAACGTCGTAACATTCAAGATCCAAAAGAAGTACAGGCTGTGATTTCTGAGAAGTTAGTGGGAATTTACAAAGGTGATAGCGACTTTAGTAATGAAGTTAATATACAAGAGGATCAATTAACAGTTGTTTTATTTGTTGGTGTTAACGGTGTAGGAAAAACGACGACAATTGGTAAGCTTGCACATAAATTTAAATCGGAAGGTAAGTCTGTCCTATTGGCGGCAGGAGATACATTCCGTGCTGGAGCGATTGAACAATTAGAAGTATGGGGCGATCGTGTTGGTGTAGAAGTAATTAAACAAGGATCAGGGTCTGACCCGGCGGCTGTAATGTACGATGCTGTACAGGCAGCGAAGGCTCGTAAAGTGGATGTGTTGCTATGTGATACAGCAGGGCGCCTGCAAAACAAAGTCAACTTAATGAAAGAGTTAGAGAAAGTGAAGCGTGTAATTGAGCGTGAAGTACCAGGAGCTCCTCATGAAGTATTACTTGTTATTGATGCAACAACAGGACAAAATGGTTTAAGTCAAGCGAAAACATTCCGTGAAGCAACGAATGTTACTGGTATTGTTTTAACGAAGTTAGACGGAACTGCTAAAGGTGGTATCGTATTAGCAATTCGTAACGAAATGGATGTACCGGTGAAGTTTGTTGGATTAGGAGAGCAAATGGATGATCTGCAGCAATTTGATCCAGAGCAATATGTGTATGGCTTATTCGCGAACTTGGTAGAAACTGAAGAAGTGTAAGAAAAAGAAGCGGTATTTCCGCTTCTTTTTCTATAAAAAACATGTGATGTTAAGAAAAAAACTTGACACTCTTTTATACTCCATGTAAACTAATTCATGTAAAGGGAAATCACTTAACAAAGGATGATCCAACATGCTCGAAAAAACAACGAGAATGAACTATTTATTTGATTTTTATCAATCGTTGTTAACGCAAAAACAAAGAAGTTATATGTCGCTTTATTATCTAGATGATTTATCTCTTGGTGAAATTGCGGAAGAATTTGATGTAAGCCGCCAAGCCGTGTATGATAACATTAAACGGACTGAAGCGATGCTTGAAGAATATGAAGATAAATTAGTATTACTTCAAAAGTTTCAAGAGCGACAGCGACTTGTTGCAAAGCTAAAACAGCTAATCAGCGAAGAAGAGCATGTGAATGAAGAAATGAAACAAGTTGTTGAAGCTATCGAAAAATTAGATTAGGAGGGCGGCAATATGGCATTTGAAGGATTAGCCGACCGACTTCAACAGACAATGCAAAAAATCCGCGGCAAAGGAAAAGTTTCTGAAGCCGATGTGAAAGAAATGATGAGAGAAGTTCGTCTAGCTCTTTTAGAAGCAGATGTTAACTTTAAAGTAGTAAAAGATTTTATAAAGCGTGTGTCTGAGCGTGCTGTCGGACAAGATGTAATGAAAAGTTTGACACCTGGACAACAAGTAATTAAAATCGTACAGGAAGAACTTACAGAACTTATGGGCGGAGAGCAAAGCAAAATTGCTGTTGCTAATAAGCCACCGACTGTTATTATGATGGTTGGTCTGCAAGGTGCGGGTAAAACAACGACAACAGGTAAGCTTGCGAATTTACTTCGTAAAAAGTATAATCGTAAACCGATGCTTGTTGCAGCAGATATTTACCGTCCAGCAGCGATTAAACAGCTTGAAACATTAGGGAAGCAATTGGACATGCCTGTTTTCTCTTTAGGAGATCAAGTAAGTCCAGTTGAAATTGCGAAACAAGCGATTGCAAAAGCAAAAGAAGATCATCATGATTATGTTTTAATTGATACAGCGGGTCGCCTGCATATTGATGAAGAACTAATGGATGAACTAGCGAAAGTGAAAGAAGTTGCGAAACCAGATGAAATTTTCCTTGTTGTCGATGCGATGACAGGACAAGACGCGGTAAATGTAGCACAAAGTTTCCATGAACAGTTAGGTTTAACAGGTGTTGTATTAACGAAATTAGATGGTGACACGCGCGGTGGTGCGGCATTATCTATTAAGGCTGTAACAAACACACCAATTAAATTTGCTGGTATGGGTGAAAAGCTAGATGCGATTGAAGCGTTCCATCCAGAACGTATGGCATCCCGTATTTTAGGGATGGGCGACGTCTTAACATTAATTGAAAAAGCGCAAGCTACAGTTGATGAAGAGAAAGCAAAAGAACTTGAGCAAAAAATGCGTACGCTTTCGTTTACACTTGACGATTTCCTAGAACAACTTGGACAAGTGCGTCAACTTGGACCGCTTGACGAATTGTTAGGAATGCTTCCTGGTGCAAATAAAATTAAAGGGCTGAAAAATGCACAAGTTGATGAAAAACAAATTGGGCATATTGAGGCAATTATTCGTTCTATGACTAAATTAGAACGAGAACAACCGGAAATAATTAACGCTAGTCGAAAAAAACGCATTGCCAAAGGTAGCGGTACAACCGTACAAGAAATCAATCGTCTAATCAAGCAATTCGATGATATGAAGAAAATGATGAAAACGATGACTGGTATGCAAAAAGGTAAGAAAAAAGGACTAGGTGGAATGAAGTTTCCATTCATGTAAGGAAAAAAGATGGCTCTGTTAAGAAAAAATACTTTACAAAGCAATAGTCTTTTTGCTAATATAATTATCTGTGTGAAATAAATTCGGAGGTGCTTTATAAATGGCAGTTAAAATTCGTTTAAAACGTATGGGAGCTAAAAAAACTCCTTTCTATCGTGTAGTTGTTGCAGATTCTCGTTCTCCTCGTGACGGACGTTTCATTGAGGAAATCGGTACTTACAATCCGGTTGCTCAACCAGCTGAAGTTAAGATCAACGAAGAAGCAGCATTAAAATGGTTAGGAAACGGTGCTAAACCGTCTGATACAGTTCGTAACTTATTCTCTAACCAAGGTATCATGGAGAAATTCCACTTATCTAAACAAGGTAAGTAATTGAGGCAATGACTATGAAGAAGTTAGTCGAGACGATTGTCAAGCCTCTTGTCGATCATCCTGAAGATGTAAAAGTTACACAGGAACTTTGCAACGGAGAGATAAAGTATCGATTAACTGTACATCCTGAGGATGTTGGAAAAGTCATTGGAAAGCAAGGGAAGGTTGCGAAAGCAATTCGAATGCTCTTGTATTCAGTGGGACATCATAATGATGAAAAAGTAACACTGGAAATTCAATAAACGTAAAAAGGGCGAGGAGTTAATTCCTCTCCCTTTTTTAACATTTAAAGAGAAGTTGCATGTTCCATATGTGAAATGGAGATGCTTAATTTATATAGAAACCAGGGGTGACATACTATTTATGACAAAATGGTTTAACGTAGGGAAAATTGTAAATACTCATGGCGTAAGAGGAGAAATTCGTGTAATTTCTCGTACTGATTTTCCAGAAGAGCGATATAAAGTAGGAAACACGTTATACATATGTAATGAGAAAGACACAGACTATCTTCCAGTGAAGGTAACTTCTCATCGTCAACATAAGACATTTGATTTATTAACACTTGAAGGATACAACAATGTAGATGAAGTAGAGAAGTTGAAAGGTTCTTTAATAAAAGTACCAGAAGAGCAGTTAGGCGAACTAGCTGAAGGTGAATACTACTATCATGAAATTATTGGTTGTAGTGTTGTAACGGAAGAAGGAGAAGCGTTAGGAACGATCAAAGAGATCTTATCTCCTGGTGCGAATGATGTATGGGTGATTAAACGTCCAAAAGGTCAAGATCTTTTAATTCCTTATATTGATGACGTTGTGCTTCAAGTTAATATTGAGAATAAATTAGTAACCATTCATGTAATGGAAGGATTGCTATAATGAAGATTGACATTTTAACATTGTTTCCAGATATGTTTACAGGTGTGTTTGGGTCTTCAATTTTAAAGAAAGCACAAGAAAAAGAAGCGGTAGAGCTTCGTGTTGTCAATTTCCGTGATTATACAACTAGTAAGCATAATAGTGTAGATGATTATCCGTATGGTGGGGGCGCTGGGATGGTATTAACCCCTCAGCCTATCTTTGATGCGGTGGAAGAGTTAACGAAGGAAACAGACCGTAAACCGAGAATCGTCTTAATGTGTCCACAAGGAGAGCGTTTTACGCAGAGGAAGGCAGAAGAGCTTGCTGAAGAAGAGCATGTTATTTTTGTATGTGGCCATTATGAAGGGTACGATGAACGAGTTCGTGAACATCTTGTAACAGATGAGATTTCTATTGGTGATTACGTATTGACGGGTGGAGAACTAGCCTCAATGGTGATTACTGATAGTGTTGTACGTCTCCTGCCAGGAGTACTAGGGAATCAAACGTCACAAGTGGAAGATTCTTTTAGCACAGGTTTGTTAGAACACCCACATTATACACGTCCTGCTGATTTCCGTGGTATGAAGGTACCGGATGTATTAATGTCAGGAAATCATAAAAACATTGATGAATGGCGCCATAAAGAATCCTTGCGTCGTACGTATACGCGTAGACCAGATTTACTAGAAGAGCGAGAATTATCTAAGCAGGAAGAGAAATGGCTGGAGCAAATTAAAAAAGACCAATAAGGGCTTGATATATTTTCTGTTGCAACAGTCCTAGCAATATGCTATTATAACATTTGTGCTACTGAAATCAGTAGCCGTATTAACGATGTTCCGCTGTAATTTATTAAGACTTTATAAGAGCATCTGTTTAAAGGAGAGAATTTAATATGCAACAATTAATCGCAGAAATTACAAAAGGCCAATTAAAAACTGACCTTCCTTCATTCCGTCCTGGAGACACTTTACGTGTACACGTAAAAGTAGTTGAGGGAACTCGTGAAAGAATTCAGCTTTTCGAAGGTGTTGTAATCAAACGTCGTGGTGGCGGAATCAGTGAAACATTCACAGTTCGTAAGATTTCTTACGGCGTAGGTGTTGAGCGTACATTCCCAGTTCACACGCCAAGAATCGCGAACATCGAAGTACTTCGCCGTGGTAAAGTACGTCGTGCTAAGTTATACTACTTACGTAACCTTCGCGGTAAAAAAGCACGTATTAAAGAAATTCGATAAGACATGTATGGGAGCTTGTAAATGCGCAAGCTCCCTTTTTCCAATCTATATAAAATTTTGATATAATACGAGCAGCTTACATAACTGTGGAGGGGAAATGCATGAAGAAAGAAAAGAGTTCACTTTGGGAATGGATCAAAGCAATTTTGATTGCAGTTGTATTAGCGGGCGTTATTAGACAGTTTTTCTTTGCGCCAATTCTCGTAGATGGTGTATCGATGTCACCAACTTTACATGATCGTGATCGAATGATTGTTAATAAAATAGGTTATCACATAGGTGATCCGAAGCGCTTTGATATTATTGTATTTCGAGCGACGGAAGAAAAAGATTATATTAAGCGTATTATCGGCCTACCAGGCGATGAAATCGAATATCGTAATGATAAACTATACGTTAATGGAAAAGCTTATGAGGAGCCGTACTTAGACAAACAAAAAAAACAAATTTCTGACGGACCGCTTACATATGATTTTACTCTGGAAGAAATGACTGGAAAGAAAACTGTCCCAGAAGGTCAATTATTTGTTTTAGGTGATAATCGCCGTTTTAGTAAAGATAGCCGGACAATTGGTACAATTTCAGTGGACCAAGTAATTGGTAATGCAAATATGTTATATTGGCCGTTAAAAGATGCACGTATTGTGAAATAACAGAAAAAGAAGGTGGCAACATGGCAATTCAATGGTTCCCAGGGCATATGGCAAAGGCTAGACGCCAAGTAACAGAAAAATTAAAGTTAATCGATGTTGTAATTGAGCTTGTAGATGCTCGATTACCTTTATCTTCTCGAAATCCGATGATTGATGAAATTATTACACATAAACCGAGGCTGGTTGTTTTAAATAAGGCGGATATGGCAGATGATCGTTTAACGAAACAATGGATTGCATATTTTAAAGAAAAGGGCCATAAGGCAATTTCAATTAATGCGCAAGCTGGACAAGGTATGAAAGAAATTGCAGCAGCTTGTAAAATCCTTGTTAAAGAAAAATTCGATAAAATGGTTGCTAAAGGTATTAGACCGAGAGCGATTCGTGCTTTAATTGTAGGTATTCCAAATGTTGGTAAATCCACTTTGATTAATAAATTAGCGAAGAAAAATATCGCGAAAACAGGAGATCGTCCTGGAGTAACTACAGCTCAGCAGTGGATTAAAGTTGGAAAAGAAATGGAGCTACTTGATACACCAGGTATTTTGTGGCCTAAATTTGAAGATCAATTAGTTGGTTTACGTCTAGCTACGACTGGTGCAATTAAAGACTCTATTTTAAATCTACAAGATGTAGCTGTTTATGCATTACGCTTTATGGAGAAACATTATCCAGAACGATTAAAAGAGCGATATAATTTAAATGACATTCCAGAAGATATTGTGGAGTTATTTGATGCAATCGGAAAAAACAGAGGTTGCCTAATGGGTGGCGGCATGATTGATTATGATAAAACATCTGAACTTGTACTTCGTGAGCTTCGTGGTGGTAAACTTGGAAAAATGACGTTTGAAACACCAGAAGAGTTTGCAGAGCAGGTAGAAGATGTGGAAAAAGCAGAAGAAATATAAGACGTGCGTTTGTGCGTCTTTTCTTTTTGGATACGTTTAAAAAGGAGTATAGATAGATGCAAAAAATAACTATACAAGAAGCCGAATGTTTGCTACAAGAAATTATAAATGAAGAAGATGAGCGTTTTCAAATGTTAGTGAAAGACGAGAGAAAAGGTGTTCAAAAATTAATTTTGAAGTGGTATAAACAAAAAGAGTTGGCACACAAGGAAAAAGAGAAATTTCTAGAAATGTCTAAGTATGAACATGCTTTGCGTGAAAAAGGAATCACGTATATTGCGGGCATTGATGAAGTGGGACGAGGACCGTTAGCTGGACCTGTTGTGACAGCTGCTGTGGTCCTTCCGGAAGAATTTTATATTCCAGGATTAAATGACTCGAAAAAGTTGAGTGAAGCGAAACGAGAGCGTTTTTATGATGAAATTAAAGAGCATGCGATTGCAATTGGAGTTGGAATTGTATCACCACAAATTATTGATGAAATCAATATTTATCAAGCAACAAAGCAAGCGATGTTAGATGCAGTTGCTAATTTATCATGTACACCAGAATATTTATTAATCGATGCGATGAAGTTGCCTACATCAATTCCGCAAACATCAATCATTAAAGGTGATGCGAAAAGTATATCTATTTCAGCTGCATCTATTATTGCGAAAGTGACAAGGGATCGTATGATGAAAGAGTTAGGAAAAAAGTATCCTGCATATGGATTTGAACAACATATGGGGTATGGGACGAAACAGCATTTAGAAGCGATTGAATTACATGGAGTGTTAGAGGAACATCGGAAATCATTTGCGCCAATTAAAGATATGATTTAAAAATAAGCTGTGAATATACAGCTTATTTTTTTATTTTGGTATATGAACATTATTATTTTCAAAAAAGAATAAAGCGATTTCAGTTTTCTGACACTTTATTGTAGACAGCGTGCCAATCATCTTATACAATGGCAATGTAATGTTTTTTAAACATTAAAAAACTTTTCGAGTAAAACAGGAAAACAGGGGAGGATGGGACCATGAATATCCATGAGTACCAAGGTAAGGCAGTCCTTAGAAGCTATGGGGTTAGCGTTCCGAACGGGAAGGTTGCATTTACAGTAGAAGAAGCTGTAGAAGCAGCTAAAGAATTAGGAACGGAAGTATGTGTAGTTAAAGCACAAATTCACGCTGGTGGACGCGGCAAAGCTGGCGGAGTAAAAGTTGCGAAAAATTTAGAAGAAGTTCGTACATATGCAGAAAGCATTTTAGGAACTACACTTGTGACGCATCAAACAGGTCCTGAAGGTAAGGAAGTAAAACGCTTACTTATCGAAGAAGGTTGCGATATTAAAAAAGAATATTATGTAGGTCTTGTATTAGATCGTGCAACTTCTCAAGTTGTTTTAATGGCATCTGAAGAAGGTGGAACAGAAATTGAAGAAGTAGCAGAAAAAACACCTGAAAAAATCTTTAAAGAATATATTGATCCAGCAGTAGGTTTACAAGGTTTCCAAGCACGTCGAATCGCGTTTAACATCAATATTCCAAAAGAGCTTGTAGGACAAGCTGTGAAGTTTATGATGGGCTTATATAGTGCGTTTATCGAAAAAGATTGCTCTATCGCTGAGATTAATCCACTTGTTACAACAGGTGACGGTAAAGTTATGGCTTTAGATGCGAAATTAAACTTCGATTCTAATGCGTTATATCGCCATAAAGACATTTTAGAACTTCGTGATCTTGATGAAGAAGATTCAAAAGAAATTGAAGCTTCTAAATATGACTTAAACTACATTCCTTTAGATGGAAATATCGGTTGTATGGTTAATGGTGCAGGTTTAGCAATGGCTACAATGGATATCATTAAACATTACCATGGTGACCCAGCTAACTTCTTAGATGTTGGTGGCGGCGCAACAGCTGAAAAAGTTACAGAAGCATTCAAAATTATCCTTTCTGACAAAAATGTAAAAGGTATCTTCGTTAACATTTTTGGTGGCATTATGAAGTGTGATGTTATTGCAGAAGGTGTTATTGAAGCAACGAAGCAAGTAGGTCTTGAGTTACCTTTAGTTGTACGTCTTGAAGGTACAAACGTAGAGTTAGGTAAGAAGATTTTAAATGAGTCTGGCTTAAATATTGTTGCAGCAGAATCTATGGCAGACGGTGCACAAAAAATTGTTTCACTAGTGGGCTAATAGAAAGCGGGGGAGAAAAATGAGCGTATTAGTTAATAAAGATACAAAAGTTATTGTTCAAGGTATTACAGGTTCTCAAGGATTATTCCATACAAAACAAATGATTGAATACGGTACGAAAATTGTCGGTGGTGTAACGCCAGGTAAAGGTGGCACTGATATTGAAGGTGTACCAGTATTTGATACTGTAGAAGATGCAGTGAAAGCAACAGGCGCAAATGCTTCAGTTGTATACGTTCCACCCGCTTTTGCGGCTGATGCAATTATGGAAGCAGTTGATGCAAAGATTGATTTAGTAGTATGTATTACTGAAGGAATCCCTGTATTAGATATGGTAAATGTAAAGAGATATATGGCAGGTAAACATACACGTTTACTTGGACCAAACTGTCCTGGTGTCATTACACCTGATGAATGTAAAATTGGTATTATGCCAGGATACATTCATAAAAAAGGTCATGTGGGTATCGTATCTCGCTCTGGTACATTAACGTATGAAGCTGTACATCAGTTAACACAAGAAGGTATTGGCCAATCTACTGCTGTAGGTATCGGTGGGGACCCTGTTAACGGTACAGACTTTATTGATGCGTTAAAAGCATTTAATGAAGATGAAGAAACACATGCTGTAATTATGATTGGTGAAATCGGCGGTACGGCAGAAGAAGAAGCAGCTGAGTGGGTAAAAGCTAATATGACAAAACCAGTTGTCGGCTTCATTGGTGGCCAAACTGCGCCTGAAGGCAAACGTATGGGCCATGCCGGTGCAATCATTTCTGGCGGTAAAGGAACTGCTGCGGAAAAGATTAAAACAATGGAAGCTTGTGGTATTAAAGTTGCTGAAACGCCAGCTGTTATGGGTGAAACATTAATCTCTGTTTTAAAAGAAAAGGGATTATTTGAAACTTGTAAAAACTATTAATCTTTTTGAAAGACACCTTCTTGTTTGAGGGTGTCTTTTTACACTTTTCCTGTTTACATAATAAAAATTATGGGTAAGGAGAATTAAGATGAAAAGAGAACGATTATTGCACCTACATTACGTGTTGGCGGATCATTGGAAAGCGATGGAGAGGATACTATATGTTGATCCGGAATTGAATAGGATGTACACTTTTAGTGCAGAGCAATTTGAATATTACGCTGGAATATCTTCGAAAAAATCTTCAGAACTAGTAAATTTTCTTCAGAATGCAAGTCTCCCACAATATATCTCCTATTTAGAAAAAAATCGAATGTTTTATATGACTATATGGGATGAGGATTATCCAAAATTATTGCGAGAAATACAAGATCCTCCTTTTGTTTTATATGGAAAAGGGGAGAGGGATTTTCTTAGTAAAGTAAATAAATTAGCGATTGTTGGGACGAGAGATCCGTCTTTATACGGAAAGAAGAGTATGAAATTTATTTTACACCCTTTACTTGAAAAGGAGTGGCTTATTGTTAGTGGGTTTGCAAAAGGGATAGATAAGATTGCTCACGAAGTCACAGTAAGTCAGCATTGCCCGACTATTGCAATCTTAGGACATGGATTATCTTATATGTATCCGAAAGAGAATAGACGGTTATATGACACGTGGAAAGACTATATATTGTTATTGACAGAGTATCCGCCGCATTATGCACCGAAAAAATGGTATTTTCCAAAAAGAAATCGAATTATTAGTGGAATAAGTAAAGGGGTTTTAGTTGTAGAAGCAAAATCAAGAAGTGGATCACTTATTACTGCAGACCTTGCATTAGAGCAAAATAGAGAGGTATTTGCCCTTCCTGGACCAATATTTATAGATAGTGCATCAGGAACGAATTATCTTATTCAACAAGGTGCAAAATTAGTACGAAATGCAGAGGATATCCTGGAGGAAATTATAAATTAGCCATATATTTTTATGTTTTTATTAAACAATTATTGACAAATGGTAGATTGTCACTGTATGGTATATTCATTCTTGATTGACAAAAACAAGAGAAATCAATAAGATTGATGAAGACTTGAATCCACCTCTTAAGGAGGCACTAGCATGTCAGATTACCTCGTAATCGTGGAGTCGCCTTCTAAGGCGAAGACCATTGAGAAATATTTAGGGAAAAAATACAAAGTCGTTGCGTCCATGGGACATGTTCGCGATTTACCTAAAAGCCAAATGGGGATAGAAGTAAAGAATAACTTCACCCCGAAGTATATTACCATTCGTGGTAAAGGTCCCGTTTTAAAAGATTTAAAATCAGCGGCAAAAAAAGCAAAGAAAGTCTATCTCGCGGCCGATCCAGACCGCGAAGGGGAAGCAATTGCTTGGCATTTAGCAAATACGTTAAATGTGGACGTTGAATCAGATTGCCGAGTGGTATTTAATGAGATTACAAAAGATGCAATAAAAGAATCATTTAAACATCCTCGGGCAATTAATATGGATTTAGTAGATGCGCAACAAGCAAGGCGTATACTCGATCGTCTTGTTGGTTACAATATTAGTCCTTTATTATGGAAGAAAGTAAAAAAAGGATTAAGTGCAGGACGCGTACAATCTGTAGCAGTTCGTTTAATTATCGAACGTGAAAGAGAAATTCAAAACTTTGAACCTGAAGAATTCTGGACAATTAAAACAGAATTTGTGAAAGGTAAAGACACATTTGAAGCAAGCTTTTACGGTGTAGATGGTGAAAAAGTTCAATTAACGAACGAAGAACAAGTGAACGAAATAATCGAAAAGATGAAAGATAATGCGTTTTCGGTTGAAAATGTAACGCGAAAAGAGCGGAAGCGTAATCCAGCATTACCGTTTACAACATCTTCCTTGCAACAAGAAGCCGCACGTAAATTAAATATGCGAGCAAAGAAAACAATGATGCTTGCACAGCAATTGTATGAAGGGATAGATCTTGGAAAACAAGGGACTGTAGGTCTTATTACGTATATGAGAACCGATTCAACAAGGATCTCAGAAACAGCTCAAACAGAGGCTCGTACTTATATTACAGAGTCGTTTGGTGCGGAATACATAGGGACAGAGAAGAAGAAAGAAACGAAAAAGTCGAATGCACAAGATGCGCATGAGGCGATTCGTCCTACTTCGGTAATGAGAAAGCCAGAGGAACTAAAAAGTTTCTTAGGTCGTGATCAATTACGTTTGTATAAACTGATTTGGGAGCGATTTGTTGCAAGTCAAATGGCATCTGCTATAATGGATACTGTTACAGCGAGACTCATTAATAATAATGTTCAGTTCCGTGCAAGTGGATCGCTTGTAAAGTTCCCAGGATTTATGAAAGTGTATGTAGAGTCGAAAGATGATGGTGCGGAAGAAAAAGATAAAATGTTGCCACCTTTAGAAGTAGGGGAAACTGTATTTTCAAAAGATATAGAACCGAAGCAACATTACACACAGCCTCCGCCGCGTTATACAGAGGCTCGTCTAGTAAGGACACTTGAAGAGCTTGGAATTGGGAGACCGTCTACTTATGTACCGACACTTGAAACAATCCAAAAACGAGGATACGTTGGTTTAGATAATAAACGCTTCGTTCCGACTGAGCTTGGTGGAATAGTAATCGAACTTATTTTAGAGTTTTTCCCAGAAATTATTAACATTGAATTTACTGCCAACATGGAGCAAAGCCTTGATGAAGTAGAAGAAGGAAATGCAAATTGGGTGAAAATTGTTGATGATTTCTACGTAGGATTTGAACCGCGCTTAGAAAAAGCGGAAAAAGAAATGCGTGAAGTGGAAATTAAAGATGAACCAGCTGGGGAAGACTGTGAATTATGTGAGCACCCAATGGTCTTTAAAATGGGTAAATACGGGAAGTTTATGGCATGTTCGAATTTCCCAGATTGTCGTAATACAAAGCCGATTGTGAAAGAAATTGGTGTTACTTGTCCGAAGTGTGATAAAGGACAAATTATTGAACGTCGAAGTAATAAAAAGAAACGTCTTTTCTATGGGTGCGGTACGTATCCAGAGTGTGACTTTGTATCTTGGGATAAGCCAATTGGCCGTAAATGTCCGAAGTGCGAAGGTATGCTTGTAGAGAAGAAGTTGAAAAAAGGCGTGCAAGTACAATGTATTTCGTGTGATTATGAAGAAGAACAACAAATGTGAGCGTAACTGCTCACATTTTTTTCGGGAAGAAAAGGAAAGGTGATATATATGACAACACAAGTAGTAAACGTCATTGGCGCAGGTCTTGCAGGAAGCGAAGCAGCTTACCAAATTGCAAAACGTGGTGTCCAAGTGAAATTATATGAAATGAGGCCGGTACGACAAACGCCAGCTCACCACACAGATAAATTTGCGGAACTAGTATGCAGTAACTCGCTTCGTGCGAATACATTAACGAATGCTGTTGGGGTTATTAAAGAAGAAATGCGCCTAATGGACTCTGTTATTATTCGTGCAGCTGATGAGTGTTCTGTACCAGCAGGAGGGGCTTTAGCTGTAGATCGTCATGAATTTGCAGCAAAAGTAACTGAGTATGTGAAAAATCATCCAAACGTAACTGTTATGAATGAAGAAATCACTGAAATTCCAGAAGGACCAACTATTATTGCGACAGGTCCACTTACGTCTCCTGATCTTTCTGCACAATTAAAAGAACTAACAGGTGAAGATTATTTCTATTTCTACGATGCAGCAGCACCAATCGTTGAAAAAGACAGCATTGATATGAACAAAGTATATTTAAAGTCTCGTTATGATAAAGGGGAAGCGGCATATTTAAACTGTCCGATGACAGAAGAAGAATTTGATCGTTTTTATGAAGCTTTAATTGCTGCTGAGACAGTACCTTTAAAAGAATTTGAAAAGGAAATTTTCTTTGAAGGTTGTATGCCAGTGGAAGTTATGGCAAGCAGAGGAAGACAGACGCTAGTATTTGGACCAATGAAACCTGTTGGATTAGAAGATCCGAAAACAGGGAAAACGCCATATGCTGTTGTTCAGTTACGTCAAGATGATGCAGCGGGAACGTTATACAATATTGTAGGTTTCCAAACGCATTTAAAGTGGGGACCACAAAAAGAAGTGTTACAGTTAATTCCAGGACTGGAGAACGCAGAAATTGTACGCTACGGTGTAATGCATCGTAATACGTTTATTAATTCACCTAACTTGCTTCGTCCAACATATCAATATAAACAACGTGATGATTTATTCTTCGCTGGTCAAATGACTGGAGTAGAGGGATATGTTGAATCGGCGGCGTCAGGATTACTAGCGGGTATTAACGCTGCTCGACTTGTGAAAGGTGAAGAACCGGTTGTGTTACCACCTGTAACTGCAATGGGAAGTATGGCGAATTATATTACTGCGACAAATGCGAAAAACTTCCAACCAATGAATGCAAACTTCGGTTTGTTTGCGCCGTTGGAGAAGAAAATTAAGAAGAAAGCAGAACGAAATGAAGCATATGCAACACGCGCTTTAGAAACAATTCAAAATTTTGTAAATATTTAGTTAAATTTCTTGCAAAGGCTACTAAGTTGTGATACGATTTAGTAGCCTTTATTGAGGTGAATTATGTGAATGTGAAGAAATTGTTACAATTATTCGTTGGATATTTACAAATTGAAAGAAATTATTCAAAATATACAATTGCAAGTTATCAAAATGATTTAGAACATTTTGTGCAATTTATGGAGCGAGAAGGCATATCCTCTTTTTTAGATGTTACATACGCGGATGTTCGTTTGTACTTAACAACGTTGCACGATGAAAAGTTAGCCCGTAAATCTGTCGCAAGAAAAGTATCAAGCTTACGAAGTTTATATCGTTTTTTGATGCGTGAAGGTTATCGGAAAGATAATCCGTTTGCACTTGCGTCACTCCCCAAAAAAGAATTGTCAATCCCAAAGTTTTTATATGCTGAAGAATTAGAGGAATTATTTGAAGTTTCTGATACGGAAACACCGCTAGGTCAAAGGAATCAAGCGTTATTAGAGTTGATGTATGCAACTGGGATCCGTGTGAGTGAATGTACCAATTTACAACTTACCGATATTGACTTCGCAGTGGGAACAATTTTAGTGATGGGAAAAGGAAAAAAACAAAGGTATATTCCGTTCGGAAGTTATGCACAAGATGCTTTAATTACTTATATAGAGAACGGGAGAAAACAGTTAGCTAACAAGACTGAAGAACACTCTCATATGGTATTTTTAAATGCGAAAGGTACGCCGCTAACAAGTCGGGGTGTACGTTATGTATTAAACGAACTCATTAAGAAGGCTTCATTGACAATGCGGATAAGTCCCCATATGTTAAGGCATACATTTGCTACACACATGTTAGATGAGGGGGCGGATTTACGTACTGTACAGGAGCTGTTAGGTCATGAAAATTTGTCGACGACACAAATTTATACGCATGTCTCTAAAGAAAGATTGCGTTCTGTTTACATGAAGCATCACCCGCGGGCATAAATTGCTATTAAAGCTATAAAAACATATAAAGGAGTTTTTTCTATGGGGAATTTCCACGCTACAACGATATTTGCAGTTCATCATAATGGAGAATGTGCAATGGCTGGAGATGGCCAGGTGACAATGGGAAATGCTGTTGTAATGAAACATACAGCTCGTAAAGTTCGCAAACTTTTCCAAGGTAAAGTTTTAGCTGGTTTTGCAGGTTCAGTTGCTGACGCATTTACTCTTTTTGAAATGTTTGAAGGAAAATTAGAAGAGTATAATGGCAACTTGCAGCGTGCTGCTGTTGAAATGGCAAAACAATGGCGTGGCGATAAAATGTTACGTCAGCTAGAAGCGATGCTCATTGTCATGGATAAAACAACTATGCTCCTTGTTTCAGGTACAGGAGAAGTGATTGAACCGGATGATGGTATTTTAGCAATTGGATCAGGTGGGAATTATGCACTTTCTGCAGGTCGTGCTTTAAAGCAATATGCAAGTGAACACTTAACAGCGAAACAAATTGCGAAAGCGAGTTTAGAGATTGCTGGAGATATTTGTGTTTATACGAATCACAACATAATTGTTGAAGAATTGTAGAATCGTAAGGGAGGCATTTTATATGCATTTACATTTTACTCCGCGCCAAATTGTGGAAAAATTAGATCAATACATCATCGGTCAAAAAGATGCAAAGAAAGCGGTTGCTGTAGCGTTGAGAAATCGATACCGTCGTAGTAAATTAGCTGAAAATTTACGTGATGAAATAGCACCTAAAAATATTTTGATGATTGGACCGACAGGTGTTGGGAAAACAGAGGTAGCACGACGAATGGCGAAACTCGTTGGAGCACCTTTTATTAAGGTTGAAGCTACGAAATTCACAGAAGTTGGATATGTGGGTAGAGATGTAGAGTCGATGGTACGTGACCTTGTGGAAACGTCAGTTCGCATCGTAAAAGAAGAAATGGTAGTGAAAGTTCAAGATAAAGCAGAAGAGCAAGCGAATCAACGTCTTGTTGAAATTTTAGTGCCGAGTCCGGAGAAGCAATCTGGATTTAAAAACCCGTTAGAAATGCTTTTTGGCGGTGCTCAAAATTCGAATCAAACATCTGATGCACAGGAAGATGCTGAAATCGAAAAGAAACGTCTAGACGTGGAAAGAAAACTTGCTGCAGGACTTCTTGAAGAAGAAATTGTATCGATTGAAGTGACTGAGCAACAGTCTTCAATGTTTGATATGTTACAAGGAACGGGTATGGAACAAATGGGTATGAATTTCCAAGATGCATTAGGAAGTTTTATGCCGAAAAAAACGAAAAAACGTAAACTTTCTGTAAAAGAAGCGAGAAAACTCTTGACAAATGAAGAGGCACAGCGCTTAATTGATATGGATGAAGTTACACAAGAGGCTGTTTATCGTGCTGAACAGCTCGGGATTATTTTTATCGATGAAATTGACAAAATTGCTGGTAAGCAGTCGAATAGCGTAGATGTATCACGTGAAGGTGTGCAACGTGACATTTTACCAATTGTAGAAGGGTCGAATGTTGCGACAAAATACGGATCAGTAAAAACGGATTATATTTTATTCGTTGCAGCTGGAGCGTTCCATATGTCTAAACCGTCGGATTTAATTCCGGAATTGCAAGGGAGATTTCCGATTCGAGTAGAATTAACAAAATTATCGACAGACGATTTTGTTAAAATATTAATCGAGCCTGACAATGCGTTAATTAAACAATATATGGCATTATTAGCGACTGAAGGTATAGAAATTGAATTTTCAGACGAAGCTATTCGTAAGATTGCTGAGATTGCTTATCAAGTTAATCAGGATACAGATAATATTGGAGCAAGAAGACTTCATACGATTATGGAGAAACTCCTTGAAGATTTATCGTTTGAAGCATCTGAAATTACGTTAGAGAAAATAACGATAACACCTCAATACGTTGAGGAGAAATTAGCAACAATTGCTAAAAATAAAGATGTGAGCCAGTTTATTTTGTAATAGTGTCATCAGGTGACTCGCCCTAGTTTCCAAGTGATGAAAAAATATGTAAGTAACATGTAGGAGGAACTTTTGAAATGGAATTATTAGCAAAAACGAGAAAATTAAATGCGTTATTACAGAGCGCAGCAGGGAAGCCTGTAAACTTTAGAGAAATGTCTGACACAATGTGTGAAGTAATTGAAGCAAACGTGTTCGTTGTAAGTCGTCGTGGTAAATTACTAGGTTATGCAATTCACCAACAAATCGAAAACGAGCGTATGAAACAAATGCTTGCAGAGCGTCAGTTCCCAGAAGAATATACACAAAGCTTATTCAACATTACAGAAACATCTTCAAACTTAGATGTGAACAGTGCTTATACAGCATTCCCGGTAGAAAACAGAGAATTATTCGGTCAAGGTTTAACTACAATCGTACCAATCGTTGGTGGCGGTGAGCGTCTAGGTACATTAGTATTAGCTCGTCTTGGTCAAGAGTTCTTAGATGATGATTTAATCCTTGCTGAGTACAGCTCAACTGTTGTAGGTATGGAAATCTTACGTGAAAAAGCAGAAGAAATCGAAGAGGAAGCACGTAGTAAAGCTGTTGTTCAAATGGCGATCAGCTCATTATCTTACAGTGAGTTAGAAGCAATTGAGCACATCTTCGAAGAATTAAATGGAACAGAAGGTTTACTTGTTGCAAGTAAAATTGCTGATCGCGTAGGAATTACTCGTTCTGTAATCGTAAATGCACTACGTAAATTAGAAAGTGCTGGTGTTATTGAGTCTCGTTCTTTAGGTATGAAAGGAACATACATTAAAGTGCTAAACGACAAGTTTCTACAGGAACTTGCTAAATTAAAAACAAACTAATTTATATAAAAACTCTCCTCGGTTGAGGAGAGTTTTTTGTTTTTTTAAGAGAATGATTTTGCTTACGTAAGGCGTCATGACAACGTTCATTAGAAAACTATTAATTAACCTTCACCGCCTTGCTTAAAGGAAGTGAAGGTTGGGAATACTAGAATTCGAGCGTGAAAAAAAGAAAGTTTTACATTGTTCGCATTTTCGACTTGATTGTAATATTTCAGTATGATATAGTAAGCAGTGGTGTCAGTACAAAGTACACACGTTTACTGATTTAAGTGTTGGTGCTACGTTTGTAGTTTCGCTTAGAGTTGAAGTAAACGGAGGATATCAAAAACCATTTAGGAGGAACTAAATTATGTCAGTAATTTCTATGAAGCAATTGCTTGAAGCTGGTGTTCATTTCGGACATCAAACTCGTCGTTGGAACCCAAAAATGAAGCGTTACATTTTCACAGAGCGTAACGGTATCTACATCATCGACTTACAAAAAACTGTGAAAAAAGTTGAGGAAGCTTACAGAACGATGCGTGACATCGCTGCTGAAGGTGGAGACATCTTATTCGTAGGTACTAAAAAACAAGCACAAGAAGCTATTAAAGAAGAAGCAACTCGTGCTGGTATGTACTTCGTTAACCAACGTTGGTTAGGTGGAACTTTAACAAACTTCCAAACAATCCAAAAGCGTATCAAGCGTCTTAAAGACATCGAAAGAATGCAAGAAGATGGTACTTTCGAAGTACTTCCTAAGAAAGAAGTTGTTCAACTTAAAAAAGAGTTAGAGCGTCTTGAGAAATTCTTAGGCGGTATTAAAGATATGAAAGGTCTTCCAAGTGCATTATTCGTAGTAGACCCTCGTAAAGAGCGTATTGCAGTTGCTGAAGCACGCAAATTACACATTCCAATCATCGGTATCGTTGATACAAACTGTGATCCAGACGAAATCGATCACGTTATCCCAGCAAACGATGATGCAATTCGTGCTGTAAAACTTCTTACATCTAAAATGGCAGACGCGATCCTTGAAGCAAAACAAGGTGAAGAAACTGTTACTGCGTAACAAATTTGGAAAGGTGATAAGGGGTTCGGCCTTTTATCACCTTTTTTAAGGTATAAACACCTTTTTAAAAGGTATAAATACATATTTTAGGAGGATGAAAAACATGGCAATCACTGCACAAATGGTAAAAGAACTTCGTGAAAAAACAGGCGCAGGTATGATGGACTGCAAAAAAGCTTTAACTGAAACTAATGGCGACATGGAGAAAGCAATTGACTTCTTACGTGAAAAAGGTATTGCGAAAGCTGCTAAAAAAGCAGACCGTATCGCTGCTGAAGGTTTAACTTTCATCGAAACAAACGGTAACGAAGGTTTAATCTTAGAATTAAACTCTGAAACTGATTTCGTTGCGAAAAACGAAGGTTTCCAAGCATTAATTAAAGAATTAGCTGCTCACTTATTAGCTAACAAACCAGCTAACATTGAAGAAGCTATGGCTCAAACAATCGAAGGCGGCAAAACAGTAGAAGAGCACATCAACGAAGCAATCGCTAAAATTGGTGAAAAACTTACACTTCGTCGTTTCGAAATCGTATCAAAAACTGATGCTGATGCATTTGGCGCTTACCTACACATGGGTGGACGTATTGGTGTATTAACAGTTCTTGAAGGTTCTACTGACGAAGCAGCTGCTAAAGATGTAGCAATGCACATCGCAGCAGTTAACCCTAAATACATCGACCGCGATGCTGTAACAGCTGAAGAAGTTGAGCATGAGCGTCAAGTATTAACACAACAAGCTTTAAACGAAGGCAAGCCTGAAAAAATCGTTGCAAAAATGGTTGAAGGCCGTCTTGGCAAATTCTTCGAAGAAATTTGCTTACTTGACCAAGCGTTCGTTAAAAACCCTGATATGAAAGTTCGTCAGTTCGTTGAGTCTAAAGGCGGAACATTAAAAGGATTCGTTCGCTACGCTGTTGGTGAAGGTATCGAAAAACGCGAAGACAACTTTGCTGAAGAAGTAATGAACCAAGTAAAAGGTAGCAACTAATACAGATTAGGGAACACTTTGTGTTCCCTTTTTTAAAATAAAGATGTAAGCAATTGGAGGTTCATTATGAGTAAACCGAAATATAATCGTGTCGTATTAAAGCTAAGCGGAGAAGCGTTAGCTGGCGAACAAGGATTTGGAATTAACCCAGCTGTTATTAAATCAGTTGCAGAACAAGTGAAGGAAATTGCAGAACTTGATGTAGAAGTTGCTGTTGTTGTTGGTGGCGGAAACATTTGGCGTGGAAAAATCGGAAGTGAAATGGGAATGGATCGTGCTGGAGCAGATTACATGGGTATGTTAGCAACAGTTATGAACTCATTAGCTCTTCAAGATAGCTTAGAGAACATTGGTATTCAAACTCGTGTCCAAACTTCAATCGAAATGCGTCAGGTTGCAGAGCCTTACATTCGTCGTAAAGCGATTCGTCACTTAGAGAAAAAACGTGTTGTGATCTTTGCCGCAGGTACAGGTAATCCGTACTTCTCTACAGACACAACGGCAGCATTACGTGCAGCGGAAATCGAAGCGGACGTTATTTTAATGGCGAAAAATAATGTGGATGGCGTATATAGTGCGGATCCATCTATTGACCCAACAGCTACAAAATACGAAACACTTACTTACTTAGATGTATTAAAAGAAGGTTTAGGTGTAATGGATTCTACAGCTTCTTCTTTATGTATGGATAACGATATTCCATTAATTGTATTCTCGGTTATGGAAAAAGGTAACATTAAACGTGCCGTTTTAGGCGAAAATATTGGAACAGTTGTAAGGGGGAAATAAATATGGGACAACAAGTATTGAAGTCTTCAAATGAAAAAATGGAAAAAGCAGTTGCAGCGTATTCTCGTGAATTAGCAACAGTTCGCGCTGGTCGTGCAAGCTCATCTGTATTAGATAAGGTACAAGTTGATTACTACGGTGCACCAACACCAGTTGTGCAATTAGCGAACATCACAGTTCCAGAAGCACGTTTACTTGTAATTCAGCCTTATGATAAAACTTCTATCGGTGATATCGAAAAAGCAATTTTAAAAGCAGATTTAGGCTTAAATCCTTCTAATGATGGAACTGTAATTCGTATTGCATTCCCTGCATTAACAGAAGAGCGTCGTCGTGATCTTGTTAAAGTTGTGAAAAAATATGCTGAAGAAGCAAAAGTAGCTGTTCGTAACGTACGTCGTGATGGTAATGACGATCTTAAGAAGCTTGAAAAAGCTGGAGATATTACAGAAGATGATTTAAGAGGATATACTGAAGATATCCAAAAAGAAACAGACAAATATATTGCAAAAGTTGACGAAATCGCAAAAAACAAAGAAAAAGAAATCATGGAAGTGTAATAGCGATAACTTCGCAAATATGACCCTCTTCTTAAGGGGGTCTTTTTACACTTTTAGGCATACGTCTGCTTGTTGGAGGGTATGAATGATGTTTAAAAAGTTTCCTTTTTTTAAAGGTAAAAAGGTCACATCGTTTGATCATCTCATTGAAGAAGTGAAAAAAGGATATATCCCAGAACATATTGCCATCATTATGGATGGTAATGGAAGATGGGCAAAGAGGAGAGCGATGCCTCGCATTGCTGGACATCATGAAGGCATGCAAGTTGTGAAAAAAATAACAAAATTTGCAAGTAAGCTTGGTGTGAAAGTATTAACTCTTTATGCTTTTTCGACTGAGAACTGGAAAAGACCGAAAAAGGAAGTTGATTATTTGATGAAGCTTCCAGAGGAATTTCTAGGTACATTTTTGCCAGAATTAATTGAAGAAAACGTACAAGTCCGAGTAATAGGGCAACAAGATCGTCTTCCTACGCATACGCGCAGAGCGATGGAAAAAGCCATGGAAGATACGAAAGAGAATACGGGATTAATTCTTAATTTCGCGTTAAACTATGGAAGTCGAGATGAAATCGTTTCTGCTGTGCAACATATGATGAAAGATAGTGAGGAAGGGAAAATTCGTGCTGAAGAAATAAGTGAAGAAATGATTTCTTCTTACTTAATGACGAATTCTTTACCTGATCCAGAGTTGTTAATCCGTACAAGCGGAGAGCTACGTATTAGTAATTTCATGTTATGGCAAATTGCTTATTCGGAATTTTGGTTTACAGATGTGTATTGGCCAGATTTTACCGAAGAACATTTGCTAAATGCGATTACAGATTTTCAGCATAGAGGGCGCAGGTTCGGAGGCGTGTAGAAAGAGAGGGTTTGGTAGTGAAACAGAGAATTATTACTGGAGTGATTGCTGCCGCGCTATTCATTCCCATCGTAATTTACGGTGGCGTGCCTTTTACGGTTTTAGTGTATGCACTTGCTTCTATAGGTTTATATGAATTAATTCGTATGAATAAGCTTACGATTATTTCAGTACCAACAGTTTTAGCTGCAATATTATTGTGGATTATTTTAATCCCAAGTAGTGCATCAGAACTGTTTACGTGGATTGGATTAGGTAAATTAGAAATCACATTTGTGATTGTTTTATTACTTTTATCATATACAGTCCTTTCTAAGAATACATTTACTTTTGATAATGCTTCCTTTTTACTAATGGCAACGACATATGTGGCAATGGGATTCTTATATTTAAATGAAACGAGAATATTAGGAATTAAATATGTGTTTTGCGCATTATTTGTTATATGGGCTACTGATTCAGGCGCATATTTCGTAGGGAAAGCAGTAGGAAAGAGAAAATTGTGGCCGGAAATTAGTCCAAATAAAACGATTGAAGGTTCATTAGGCGGAATCGTTTGTGGAATTGTTGTTGCACTTGTGTACAATATGTTCTTCCCGGTTGAAGCGAATGTAGGGATTTTAATCGTTCTGACGATTATCATTTCTATTTTTGGACAAATTGGTGATTTAGTGCAATCTGCATTTAAGCGCCATTATGGTGTAAAGGATTCAGGTACAATTTTACCTGGACATGGTGGAATATTAGATCGAACAGATAGTTGGTTATTTGTTTTACCAATTCTCTATTTTTTATTACAATATAATTAATAAATGAACGAGGGGTTGGAGTCATGAAAAACATAAGTTTATTAGGTGCAAGCGGATCAATCGGTACACAAACTTTAGATGTATTACGCTCGCACCCAGACCAATTCCGTCTCGTTGCTTTTTCTGTAGGGAAAAACATTGACTACGCAGTAAAGGTAATTCAAGAATTTTCTCCGCAAATCGTCTCTGTGCAAAGAGAAGAAGATGTTTTAAAATTACAAGCTGTTTCTGGTAATACAAAAATTGTATATGGTAGTGAAGGGCTTTTAGAAGTAGCATTACATCCAGATGCGGAGATTGTAGTAAATGCTGTTGTAGGTAGTGTAGGGTTGTTACCAACACTGCGTGCAATTGAGGCGAAAAAAACAATTGGAATTGCAAACAAAGAAACGTTAGTAACTGCAGGGCATCTTGTAATGGAAGCGGCACGAAAACATAACGTTTCGTTACTTCCAGTAGATAGTGAACATTCAGCTATTTTTCAATGCTTGAATGGTGAAAATGAAAAAAGAATTTCTCGACTCATTATAACGGCTTCTGGTGGAAGTTTCCGTGATAAAACGAGGGATGAATTGCATCATGTGACCGTAGAAGATGCGCTTCGACATCCAAACTGGTCAATGGGTTCGAAAATTACAATTGATTCTGCTACAATGATGAATAAGGGACTAGAAGTAATTGAAGCACATTGGCTTTTTGGTATCCCTTACGAGCAAATTGATGTTGTTTTACATAAAGAAAGTATTATCCATTCTATGGTTGAATTTGAAGACCGTAGTGTAATGGCGCAGCTTGGCTCACCGGATATGCGAGTACCAATTCAATACGCACTTACATATCCTGACAGATTACCTCTTTCAGACACAAAACAGTTAAATTTATGGGAAATGGGAACATTGCATTTTGAGAAAATGAATCAAGAACGTTTCCGTTGCCTACGTTTTGCGTATGAAGCTGGGAAAGCAGGTGGAAGTATGCCAGCTGTAATGAATGCAGCCAATGAGATAGCTGTTGAAGCTTTTTTACAAAAGAGAATTGGTTTCTTAACAGTGGAAGACCTCATTGAAAAAGCAATGCACCATCACAATGTTATTGCACGACCGAGCTTAGAGGAAATTCTGGAAATTGATGCAGCCACAAGACGGTTTGTGATGGAACAAATTTAGCAAAGGTGGTTATGGAATTGAATACAGCGATTGCCTTTATATTAATTTTCGGTGCACTCGTATTTTTCCATGAGCTAGGACATCTATATTTCGCAAAAAGAGCAGGTATTTTATGCCGCGAGTTTGCAATTGGTTTTGGTCCGAAAATATTCTCATTTGAAAAGAATGAAACGGTGTATACGATTCGATTACTGCCCCTTGGTGGCTATGTAAGAATGGCTGGCGAGGATGCAGACACAGTTGAGTTAAAGCCCGGCAAAAAGGTTGGCCTTGTACTAAATGAAAAAGACGAAGTTGTGAAATTAGTTTTTGATGGGTATGAAAAGTATCCAAATGTTCGTGTCATTGAAGTCGAACAAGCTGATTTAGAGCATAATCTAACAATTTCGGGCTATGAAGAGTACGAGGAAGATCTTCAAACGTTCCGTGTGAATGAAAAGGCTCGTATTATTACTGCGGGAGAAGAAATTCAAATCGCTCCGTATAATAGACAATTTGGCTCAAAAAAACTGGGGCAACGCGCTTTAACAATCTTTGCGGGTCCTGCAATGAACTTCATTTTAGCATTTGTTATTTTTGTGATTCTTGGATTTGTACAAGGGGTTCCTATTGACAAGCCAATGGTCGGAAAAGTAATGGAGAATAGTGCTGCAGAGCAAGCTGGATTAAAAGAAAATGATACAATTCAAGCAATTGATGGGAAAAACACAAGTACATGGAAAGATGTTGTTACCATTGTACGTGCAAACCCGAATAAAGAAATTACGTTACACGTAAAGCGTGATAATGAACAGCTTAATGTGAAAGTAACGCCAACACTCGATAAAGATGGTAAAGAAGAAGTGGGTAGAATTGGTGTTTACACTCCAGTAGAGAAAACAGTAATGGGTTCTATTAAATCAGGTTTTGAACAAACATACCAATGGACAAAAATAATTTTTGAGTCGCTTGTGAAATTAGTAACTGGTCAATTCTCTATTAATGAGTTGTCAGGTCCAGTAGGAATTTATAATCTTACAGATCAAGTTGTAGATTATGGATTTACGCGTGTATTAAATTTAGCAGCAGTATTAAGTATTAACCTTGGTTTATTTAATTTATTACCAGTTCCAGCTTTAGACGGTGGACGTTTATTCTTCTTCTTAATTGAAGCGTTACGAGGGAAACCAATTGACCGTCAAAAAGAAGGAATGGTTCACTTTATTGGTTTTGCATTATTAATGTTATTAATGTTAGTTGTAACATGGAATGACATTCGTAAGTTTTTCTTGTAAAATAGAATGAAACTTATAATGAAATAGAGCTCGTAGAATGAAATCCCTCACCTAATTCGAGGTGAGGGGTTTTACTGCGTATAAGAGTAAAATGAAGAGGTGCAAATATATGAAACAAAGTATGGTATTCAGTCCTACATTACGTGAAGTTCCAGCTGATGCTGAAATTAAGAGTCATCAACTATTACTTCGCGCAGGTTTTATGCGTCAAAATGCTTCTGGTATTTATAGTTTTCTACCATTTGGTTTAAAAGTATTACACAAAGTAGAACGTATCGTTCGAGAAGAAATGGAGCGCGCAGGAGCTGTAGAATTATTAATGCCGGCTATGCAAGCTGCAGAATTATGGCAAGAGTCAGGTCGTTGGTATTCTTATGGATCTGAATTAATGCGTATGAAAGATCGTAACTCTCGTGAGTTTGCATTAGGAGCGACACATGAGGAAGTAATTACGGATCTTGTGCGTGATGAAGTGAAATCATATAAAAAATTGCCGTTAACATTATACCAAATTCAAACAAAATTCCGTGATGAGCAAAGACCTCGTTTCGGTTTATTACGTGGAAGAGAGTTTCTAATGAAAGATGCATACTCTTTCCATGCTACACAAGAGAGCTTAGATGAAGTGTACGATCGCTTATACAAAGCATACTCTAACATTTTTGCTCGTTGTGGTTTGAATTTCCGTGCGGTTATTGCTGATTCTGGAGCAATGGGCGGAAAAGATACACATGAATTTATGGTATTATCTGATGTTGGGGAAGATACAATCGCATACTCTGATACATCTGATTATGCAGCAAACATCGAAATGGCTCCTGTTGTAGCAACGTATACAAAGAGTGACGAAGAAGAAAAGGCACTTGAAAAAGTAGCAACACCAGATCAAAAGGCTATTGAAGAAGTATCTGCATTCTTAAATATTGCAGCGGAAAAATGCATTAAGTCTATGGTATTTAAAGTAGATGAGAAATTAGTAGTTGTACTTGTTCGTGGTGATCATGAAGTAAACGATGTAAAAGTGAAAAATGTATACGGCGCTTCAGTTGTTGAACTTGCTTCCCATGAAGAAGTAAAAGAGTTATTAAATTGTGAAATTGGTTCATTAGGACCGATTGGTGTGACAGGCGATGTAGAAATTATTGCTGACCATGCTGTAGCATCAATTGTAAACGGATGTTCAGGAGCGAATGAAGAAGGATTCCATTATGTAAATGTAAATCCAGAACGTGACTTTAAAGTAAGTCAATATACAGATTTACGCTTCATCCAAGAAGGAGACCAATCTCCAGATGGAAATGGAACAATTCTTTTCGCACGCGGAATTGAAGTTGGTCATGTGTTCAAATTAGGAACTCGTTATAGTGAGGCAATGCAAGCAACGTTCCTAGATGAAAATGGGAAAACAAAACCACTTATTATGGGTTGTTACGGCATTGGTATATCTCGTACAGTGGCAGCCATTGCAGAACAGTTCAATGACGAGAACGGTTTAGTTTGGCCAAAAGCTGTCGCACCATTCCATGTGCATGTAATTCCAGTAAATATGAAATCTGATGTACAACGTGAAATGGGTGAAAATATCTACAGCTCATTACAAGAACAAGGATACGAAGTATTACTAGATGATCGAGCAGAACGTGCAGGTGTGAAATTTGCAGATGCAGATTTATTCGGTCTTCCAGTTCGTGTCACAGTGGGTAAAAAAGCAGATGAAGGTATTGTAGAAGTGAAAGTACGTGCTACAGGCGAATCTGAAGAAGTGAAAGTAGAAGAACTTCAAACATATATTGCTAATATTTTAAAATAAGAAGGGGTACCTCGTTACGAGGTACCTTCTCTTTCTTTGTAAACGTATTTTGTAAAAGAAGAAGGGAGAAATCTTTCTTTGTAGTACGTTTCAATTTATAATAGCAAATGGAAGGAGAGTGCTTATGTCATTAACAAATGAACAACAAGAGCGATTTCAAATTTTGCTCCAACAGTTGCAAATACCAGAAGACCTTATAAATCAATATTTACATGGCGGTGGTATTGAAAGGCTAGTTATTGATAAAGCGAATAAAAGTTGGCATTTTGATTTACAAGTGCCACGTATTTTGCCGACAGAATTATATGAATTGCTAGAAACGAAGCTTAAGCAATCATTTTCTCATATTGCAAGAACAACATTTGCATTAGAAACAGAGAATAAACAATTTACAGAAGAAGAAGTAAAGGCGTATTGGCCGCTTTGTACGGAACGAATTACATTTTCACCTATGTTTGCGTACTTAAAGAAGCAACTTCCGCAGGTTAATGGCGTGAAGCTGCTAATAAATGTGAATAATGATCTTGAATCTACTGCTTTAAAGAAAAATGTTGCGAAACCAGTAGGTGATCAATATGAAGCTTTTGGATTCCCACGTTTTCAGCTAGACACACATATAAAGCAAAATACAGAAGAAATGCAAAAGTTTCGTGAGCAAACTCAGCAAGAAGACCGAGAGCGTGTAATACAAGCTATGGAAGAAATGGCGAAGAAGCAAGCTGAAGAAAGTAGCGTTGTGCATGAAGGGCCGATCACACTCGGGTATCTTATTAAGCCAGATGAAGAGATTACACCGATGCGAGAAATTCAAGATGAAGAAAGAAGAAAAACAGTTCAAGGGTATGTCTTCCATGTAGAAACAAAAGAGCTTCGTAGTGGACGTACGTTATTAACTTTAAAAATAACGGATTATACAGATTCTATTATGATAAAAATGTTCTCACGTGACAAAGAAGATATTCCGATGCTGCAATCCTTGAAAAAAGGAATGTGGGTGAAAGCGCGTGGTTCTGTCCAAAATGATACGTTTGTTCGAGATTTAGTAATGATTGCAAATGATATTAATGAAATAACAGGTCCTTCACGTAAAGATAAAGCGCCAGAAGGCGAAAAACGTGTAGAGCTGCACCTTCACACACCGATGAGCCAAATGGATGCTGTTACTCCTGTTTCTAAGCTTGTTGCTCAAGCAGGGAAATGGGGGCATGAGGCAATTGCAGTTACAGATCACGCCGTTGCTCAGTCTTTCCCAGAGGCATATTCTGCGGGTAAAAAGGCTGGGGTTAAAGTTATATATGGTGTAGAGGCTAATTTAGTTAATGATGGTGTACCGATAGCATATAACGAAGCACATCGTCTACTTGCAGAGGAAACGTATGTTGTTTTCGACGTTGAGACGACAGGTTTATCGGCTGTATATGATACAGTTATTGAGTTAGCTGCTGTAAAGGTAAAAGGTGGCGAAATTATTGACCGCTTTGAATCTTTCGCAAATCCGCATCAACCATTATCTGCGACAATTATTGAATTAACAGGTATTACAGATGATATGTTAACTGATGCGCCAGAAGTGGACGAAGTATTTAAAAAGTTTGAGGAATGGATGGGTGACCATACTCTTGTTGCTCATAACGCAAGCTTTGATATGGGATTCATTAACGTAGGCTTTAAAAAAGCAGGGCTAGAAAAAACGAAAAACCCAGTTGTTGATACGTTAGAACTTGCACGGTTCTTATTCCCAGAAATGAAAAACCATCGATTAAATACGATGTGTAAAAAGCTCGATATTGAATTAACACAACATCACCGTGCGATTTATGATACAGAAGCAACGGGATATTTACTTGTAAAAATGTTAAAAGATGTGATTGAAAAGGGATTTGAATATCACGATCAATTAAACGATAGTATGGGACAAGGGGATGCATATAAACGAGGGCGCCCAAGTCATATGACATTACTTGCTACATCAGACGTTGGATTGAAGAACTTATATAAACTTGTTTCATATTCTCATCTTAATTACTTTTACCGTGTACCACGTGTGCCACGATCACTATTAAAAAAATATCGTGAAGGTATTATAGTTGGAACGGCTTGTGATAAAGGTGAAGTGTTTGAAGCGATGATGCAAAAAGCACCTGAAGAAGTAGAAGAAATTGCACAGTTTTATGATTATATTGAGGTTATGCCTCCAGAGGTGTTACGTCATTTAGTAGAACGTGAACTTGTTAGAGATGAAGGACAATTAAAAACAATTATTTCTAACTTAGTAAAGCTAGGTGAGACGTTAGACAAACCAGTTGTTGCTACAGGGAACGTGCATTATTTAGAACCAGAGGATGCAATGTATCGTAAAATTTTAGTCAGTTCGCAGGGTGGAGCAAATCCATTAAATCGTCATTCATTACCGCCTGTACATTTCCGTACAACAGATGAAATGTTAGAGTGTTTTTCATTCTTAGGTGAAGACACAGCGAAAGAAATTGTAGTAACGAATACACAAAAGATTGCATCGTTAATTGGTGATGTTCATCCAGTAAAAGATGATTTATACACACCGAAGATTGAAGGTGCCGATGATGAAACGCGTGATATGAGTTATAAAATGGCGCGTAGCATTTATGGTGAAGAGCTACCGGAAATTGTAGAAGCTCGTTTGGAAAAAGAATTGAAAAGTATTATTGGACATGGATTCGCCGTTATTTATTTAATTTCGCATAAGCTTGTGAAAAAATCGTTAGTCGACGGCTATCTAGTAGGTTCGCGTGGGTCGGTAGGGTCATCATTTGTTGCAACGATGATGGAAATTACAGAAGTAAACCCATTACCACCACATTATGTATGTCCAAAGTGTAAGCAATCAGAATTCTTTAATGACGGTTCGGTTGGTTCTGGTTTTGACTTGCCAGATAAAGACTGTCCAACCTGTAATGTGTCATATGTAAAAGATGGCCACGATATTCCGTTCGAAACGTTCCTTGGATTTAAAGGAGATAAGGTGCCCGATATCGATCTGAACTTTTCTGGGGAATACCAACCACGTGCCCATAACTATACGAAAGTATTGTTTGGTGAAGATTATGTATATCGTGCTGGAACGATTGGTACGGTTGCGGAAAAAACTGCTTATGGATATGTAAAAGGTTATGCAAATGATCATAATTTAACGATTCGAAATGCAGAGATTGATCGTTTAGTTTCAGGATGTACGGGTGTAAAACGTACAACTGGACAGCATCCAGGTGGTATTATCGTTGTGCCAGATTACATGGACATCTTTGATTTCTCACCAATACAGTTTCCGGCGGATTCAATAGGGGCTGAGTGGAGAACAACACACTTTGATTTCCACTCAATTCATGATAATTTATTAAAACTTGATATACTAGGACACGATGACCCGACCGTTATTCGTATGTTACAAGATTTAAGTGGTATTGATCCAAAAACAATACCAACGGATGATCCAGAAGTGATGAAAATTTTCTCTGGTCCAGAATCGTTAGGGGTAACGGAAGAACAAATCAACTGTAAAACAGGTACACTTGGTATACCAGAGTTTGGTACGAAATTCGTAAGACAAATGTTAGAAGAGACAAAACCAACGACATTCTCAGAGTTAGTCCAAATCTCTGGACTATCACATGGTACTGACGTATGGCTCGGTAATGCAAACGAGTTAATTTATAATGGTACTTGTACACTGAGTGAAGTTATCGGTTGTCGTGATGACATCATGGTATATTTAATTTATCAAGGTTTAGATCCATCATTAGCCTTCAAAATCATGGAGTCAGTTCGTAAAGGTAAAGGTGTACCGGAAGAATGGGAAGAGGACATGAAAAATAATAATGTACCGGGTTGGTATATTGATTCATGTAAGAAGATTAAATACATGTTCCCTAAAGCCCATGCGGCTGCTTACGTACTTATGGCTGTACGTATCGCATACTTTAAAGTGCATTTTGCACTTTTATTCTATGCGGCATATTTTACAGTTCGTGCAGATGATTTTGATGTAGAAGCGATGGCGAAAGGTTCAGCATCCATACGCGTAAAAATTGACGAAATCGCTCAAAAAGGATTGGATGCAGCGCCGAAAGAGAAGAGTTTATTAACTGTACTAGAAATGACACTTGAAATGTGTGAACGTGGATACTCATTCCAAAAGGTTGATTTATACCGCTCGCATGCAACAGAATTTATTATTGATGGAGACTCATTAATTCCTCCATTTAATGCAGTGCCTGGTCTTGGTACAAACGCAGCTTTAAGTATTGTAGAAGCACGTAAAAATGGAGACTTCCTATCAAAAGAAGACTTACAGCAGCGCAGTAAGGTTTCAAAAACAATTATTGAGTATTTAGATAGTCAAGGTTGTCTAGGAGATTTACCGGATCAAAACCAATTATCACTGTTCTAACAGGTAGGAAAAGTCTTTGCAAATCAATATTTGCTATGGTATACTATAAACCGAGATAACCATGTCATGTATATTTTGTGAAAAAGAGAGTGGGGAAACCCACTCTTTCGTGTTACTATCTACATTTTATTTATGGGATAGTAAAGATATTTCTGTCGTATATACATATTTTGTTACAAGTTTTACTTCTTAAATTTGGTAATACTAAGACAGATATTCCCTGCTTAACGGCAGGGGCTTTTGTTAGCTAACGAGAAAGAATAAGATAGACCGTCTTAATGAACGGGATCTTTTCTTGTAAATGGTACATGGCGGCAGGAAGGAGGCTGTTTATGGATAAGAAAGTCACAGAAGTTGTAGAAGCATTTGCGCAGCCGATCGTTGAAGAGTTAAATCTTGAACTTGTAGATGTAGAGTATGTGCAAGAAGGACAAGACTGGTTCTTACGCGTATTCATCGATTCTGAAAAGGGAGTCGACATTGAAGAATGCGGTGCGGTAAGTGAACGTTTAAGCGAAGCTTTAGATAAAGAGGATCCAATTCCTCATCTTTACTTTTTGGATGTATCATCTCCTGGAGCGGAACGCCCATTAAAGAAAGAGAAAGACTTCCAGCAAGCGGTAGGGAAACAAGTGGCAATTAAAACATATGAGCCGATTGATGGTGAGAAGATGTTTGAAGGAAAGCTACTTTCCTACGACGGTACTACAATTACACTACTATTAACAATTAAAACACGTAAAAAAGAAATCCAAATTCCAATGGATAAAGTTGCCAATGCGCGACTTGCTGTTACGTTTTAGTAAGAAGGGGGATCTACATGAGCACTGAGTTGTTAGATGCTTTGCTCGTTTTAGAGTCAGAAAAAGGTATTAGCAAAGATATTATTATTGATGCGATTGAAGCAGCATTAATCTCTGCTTATAAACGCAATTTTAACCAAGCACAAAACGTTCGTGTGAGCTTTAACCCAGAAGTGGGAACAATTCAAGTTTTAGCACGTAAAGACGTTGTTGATAATGTGTTTGATCCACGTCTTGAAATCTCTGTAGAAGAGGCAAGACAAATTAATCCAAACTACCAAGATGGCGACGTACTAGAAATTGAAGTAACGCCAAAAGATTTTGGTCGTATTGCAGCACAAACTGCAAAACAAGTTGTAACACAACGAGTTCGTGAGGCGGAACGTGGTGTTATTTATTCAGAATTTAGTGATCGTGAAGAAGACATTATGGTTGGTATTGTACAGCGCCAAGATGCTCGTTTCATCTATGTAAGCTTAGGGAAAGTAGAAGCTTTATTACCTGTAAGTGAGCAAATGCCAAATGAGCAATATAAACCACATGATCGTATTCGCGTATTTATTACAAAAGTAGAAAAAACAACGAAAGGACCACAAATTTACGTATCACGTACACATCCTGGTCTTTTAAAACGTTTATTCGAAATGGAAGTTCCAGAAATTTATGATGGAACTGTAGAAATTCGCTCTGTAGCGCGTGAAGCAGGCGATCGTTCGAAAATTTCTGTGTATGCAGAGAATATCGATGTTGATCCAGTAGGTTCTTGTGTAGGACCGAAAGGACAACGTGTACAACGCATTGTAGATGAACTAAAAGGTGAAAAAATTGACATCGTTCGCTGGTCAAATGATCCAGTTGAATATGTTGCAAATGCTTTAAGTCCATCACAAGTTGTTAAAGTACTTGTAGATGAAGAAGAAAAAGCAACAACTGTTGTTGTTCCAGACCACCAGCTTTCATTAGCAATTGGTAAGCGTGGACAAAATGCACGTCTTGCAGCTAAATTAACAGGCTGGAAAATTGATATTAAAAGTGAGTCTGATGCGAAACAACTTGGTATTGTAACAGAAGAAGATAGCGTAATCGCATTCGGATTCGATTCAGTTGAAGACGAAATCGAATAGAGGTGATGAGCATGAGCAATCGAAAAGTTCCGTTACGAAAATGTATTGCGACGCAAGAGATGAAATCAAAACGAGAGCTCGTTCGCATTGTTCGTTCCAAAGAGGGCGAAGTGTCTATTGATTTATCAGGAAAAAAATCAGGACGAGGTGCATATTTGTCAAAAGATAAAGAATGCATTATTCAAGCCCAAAAGAAAAATATTTTGGAACATCATCTAAAAGCGAAAATCGACAGTTCTCTGTACGAAGAGCTTCTTGAGCTTGTTGAGAAGGAGTCGAAGTAAGTGTCCGATTGGAAATCGTTTTTAGGACTAGCAAACCGCGCTCGAAAAATTATTTCGGGTGAAGAACTCGTTTTAAAAGAAGTACGAAGTGGCAAAGCAAAGCTTGTATTGCTTTCTGAAGATGCGTCAGCGAACACTACAAAACGTATCATTGATAAAACCACGTACTACAACATACCAATGAGAAAAGTCGAAAACCGACAACAATTAGGGCATGCGATTGGGAGAGACGAGCGAGTCGTTGTAGCTGTATTAGATGAAGGCTTTGCGAAAAAGCTACGTAGCATGCTCGATACAAATTACCGGGGGTGAAGGTATGAGTAAAATCCGAGTACATGAATATGCAAAAAAAAATAATATCTCAAGTAAAGATCTTATGACAAAACTAAAAGAGATGAATATCGAGGTTTCGAATCATATGACAATGTTAGAAGACGAAGTAGTAAACAAATTAGATAATCAATATAACACTGGGGCAGAAAAACCTTCTGTTGCAGATGAGTTTGAAGTAGAAGAGAAAGTTGTTCGCAGTAAAAAGAACAGCAATAAGAAGAAGAAAAAAGGCAAAGGAAATGAAGACAAACGTCAAGAAAACTTTGCTGGAAGACAACAAACACAAATAGTAGAAACACCAGATAAAATTACTTTCTCTGGAAGCCTTACAGTAGGTGAACTTGCTAAAAAGTTAAGCAAAGAGCCATCTGAAATTATTAAAAAGCTCTTCATGATAGGAATTATGGCAACAATTAACCAAGATTTAGATAAAGATACAATTGAGTTAATTGCTACTGATTACGGTATTGAAGTAGAAGAAGAAGTAGTTGTAAGTGAAACTGAATTTGAAACATTCATCGATGAGCAAGATGATGAAGAAAACTTAAAAGAGCGTCCAGCTGTTGTTACAATTATGGGACACGTTGACCATGGTAAAACAACATTGCTTGACTCTATCCGTAATTCAAAAGTAACTGCTGGCGAAGCTGGTGGAATTACTCAGCATATCGGTGCATACCAAGTTGATGTAAATGATAAAAAAATTACATTCTTAGATACGCCTGGTCACGCAGCATTTACAACGATGCGTGCTCGTGGTGCGCAAGTAACGGATATTACAATTCTTGTTGTTGCAGCTGATGACGGTGTTATGCCACAAACAGTTGAAGCAATTAGCCATGCGAAAGCAGCTGGAGTACCAATTATTGTTGCAGTGAATAAAATGGATAAACCAGCGGCAAATCCTGATCGTGTAATGCAAGAATTAACAGAATATGAATTAGTTCCAGAAGCTTGGGGCGGAGACACAATTTTCGTACCAATTTCTGCAATTCAAGGCGAGGGAATTGACAACTTGCTAGAAATGATTCTTCTTGTGAGTGAAGTAGAAGAATATAAAGCAAATCCAAATCGCTATGCAACTGGTACTGTAATTGAAGCGCAGCTTGATAAAGGTAAAGGAACTATCGCGACATTACTTGTTCAAAACGGTACACTTCGAGTTGGAGATCCAATTGTTGTTGGAACATCATTCGGTCGTGTTCGTGCGATGGTAAGTGATATTGGTCGTCGTGTAAAAGTTGCTGGTCCATCAACTCCTGTTGAAATTACAGGTTTAAATGAAGTACCACAAGCGGGAGATCGTTTCATGGCATTCGCTGATGAGAAAAAAGCTCGTCAAATCGGTGAATCACGTGCACAAGAAGCGTTACTTGCTCAACGTGGTGAGAAATCTAAATTAAGCCTTGAAGATTTATTCCAACAAATCCAAGAGGGCGATGTAAAAGAAATTAACTTAATTGTGAAAGCAGACGTACAAGGTTCTGTAGAAGCAATGGCAGCATCACTTCGTAAAATTGATGTTGAAGGCGTAAAAGTGAAAATTATCCATACAGGCGTAGGTGCGATTACAGAATCTGATGTTATTTTAGCTTCTGCATCTAATGCAATTATAATTGGATTTAACGTACGCCCTGATGTGAATGCGAAGCGTACAGCTGAATTAGAGAACGTTGATGTTCGTTTACACCGTATTATCTATAAAGTAATCGAAGAAATCGAATCAGCAATGCAAGGTATGCTGGATCCAGAATTCGAAGAAAAAGTAATCGGTCAAGCGGAAGTACGTCAAACGTTCAAAGTAACAAAAGTTGGAACAATCGCAGGTTGTTACGTAATCGACGGTAAAATTACACGTGATAGTGGCGTTCGTATTATCCGTGATGGCGTAGTAGTCTTCGAAGGACAACTTGATACGTTAAAACGTTTCAAAGACGACGTAAAAGAAGTTGCACAAAACTATGAGTGTGGTATTACAATTGAGAGATATAATGATCTTAAAGAAGGGGACATCATTGAAGCGTACATTATGGAAGAAGTGAAGCGATGATTATCGCTTCACTCTCATTCGAGTGTATGATTTACGATGTGCATTCTTTAAAAGAGAAACGAGCAATTTTACAAAGGGTGCTAACTCGTGTGAAGCAGCGTTATAACGTAGCTGTTTCAGAAGTAGGGCATCAAGATGTATGGCAACGTACAGAAATTGCAATTGTTTCCGTATCCTCAAATCGTGTTATCTGTGAAAAAGAAATGAATCGTGTACTTGAGTACATCGATTCATTTCCTGAAATTGAACGTACGATAACACAATTGGAATGGTACTGAATGAGGTGAAGAGTTATGAAATTACGTGCAAACCGTGTAGGCGAGCAAATGAAAAAAGAATTAGGCGACATAATCAGTCGTAAAATTAAAGATCCACGTGTCGGATTTGTTACAGTAACAGATGTACAAGTGAGTGGAGATTTACAAATTGCTACAGTATATATTTCTGTTTTAGGTGATGAAGAACAGAAAGAAAGTACATTAAAAGGTTTAGCGAAGGCAAAAGGCTTCATTCGTTCAGAAATTGGCCAACGTATTCGTCTTCGTAAAACACCGGAAATTTCCTTTGAATTTGATGAGTCTATCGGATATGGTCATCGAATTGATACACTTTTACATGAAATTAATAAAGAAGGTAAACGTGAAGAATAATGGATAGACATATGTCTATCCATTTTTTCAATGCAAAATAAGTTTTGGATATTTATTATGAAAGAATTATGATGAGGTGAACATATATGGAAGGCGTAGTATTATTACATAAGCCAAAAGGCATGACATCACATGATTGTGTATTTAAATTAAGAAAGATTTTACGTGAGAAACGAATTGGTCATACGGGAACATTAGATCCAGATGTAACGGGTGTATTACCGATTTGTGTTGGTAAAGCAACGAAAATTGCACAATTTTTAACAAGTGAGACGAAAACGTATGAAGGTGAAGTAACATTAGGATTTTCTACGACGACTGAAGATGCTTCGGGTGAAGTTGTAGAAACGAAAAATGTGGATCGTGTTATTACACGAAAAGAAGTAGAAAATGTTCTTGCAAAGTTAACAGGAACAATTGAACAAATGCCACCGATGTTTTCAGCTGTAAAAGTAAACGGGAAAAAACTATACGAATATGCTAGAGCAGGTCAAGAGGTTGAACGTCCAGTTCGTACAATTACAATTCACGAATTTGTATTACTTGATGAACGTGAAGTTTTTGAAGGGGAAAACATTTCATTCCGTTTCCGTGTAACGTGTAGTAAAGGAACATATGTAAGAACGCTAGCGGTAATGATTGGTGAAAAACTTGGTTTTCCATCACACATGTCCCATCTTGTAAGAACAGCATCTGGTGAATTTTTACTAGAAGATTGCATATCATTTGAAGAAATTGAAGAAAACGTGCAAAATGGAACAGTAGAGTCTATCTTCATTTCAATCGACGAAGCGTTAAGTAAGTTTCCAAAAATGGTTGTAGATGAAAAGCAAGCAGAAAAAATAAAAAATGGTATGTTCTTAAAGAATGAATTAGAAATAACAGCACCATTTATTACAGTATTTGATAAAAATGATTGTTGCTTGGCGATTTATGAGCATCATCCAAAACACCCTGGTATGCTAAAGCCAATGAAAGTACTTGTGAATAATCAAGAACTAAAGCTATAATGAATTATCGGAAGGATTATTACAGAAAAAGGTGAATTCAAGCGTGAAACTTATTCATTTAACTCATCCACATGAACAAAATAAATTAGAATTACCACCTACTGTAATGGCATTAGGATTTTTTGATGGCATTCATTTAGGACATCAATGTGTGATTCGAACTGCGAAGCAAATAGCGGATGAACGGGGATATAAAAGTGCAGTTATGACATTTTATCCTCATCCATCTGTTGTTTTAGGAAAAAAGGAAGCGCATGTGGAGTATATTACACCAATGCGTGATAAAGAAAAAATAGTCGAAAGTTTAGGAATCGATATATTATATGTTATTAAATTTGATGAATCATTTGCAGGATTATTACCACAACAATTTGTAGATGATTATATTATTGATTTAAACGTAAAGCATGTAGTAGCAGGCTTTGATTATTCATATGGACGTTTAGGAAAAGGGAAGATGGAGACTTTACCATTTCATGCAAGAGGGGAGTTTACACAGACCGTGATCGAAAAAGTTGAATATCAAGAAGAAAAAGTAAGTTCTACTTCATTACGAAAGTTAATTCGAAATGGAGAAATGGAGCAGATTCCATCTATTTTAGGGAGAGCTTATACGGTAGAAGGAACAGTTGTGCACGGCGACAAGCGTGGACGCCAAATTGGCTTTCCAACTGCAAATGTAGGTTTAAGTGATGAATATCTACTTCCGCCAATAGGTGTATATGCAGTGAGATTGAAAGTTCACGATGAATGGCACGATGGCGTATGTAATATTGGATATAAACCAACTTTTAAAGAGAATGAGCGCCAATTATCTATTGAAGTACATCTATTTGAATTTAATAAAGATATATACGATCAAAGTGTCACGGTGGAGTGGCATATACGTATAAGAGAAGAAAAAAAGTTTAATGGTATTGATGAGTTAGTTGCACAAATCGCGAAAGATAAGAAAATCGCCCAAGAATATTTTTCAAGCGCAAAGAATATACTTGCTTTTTCAAATGAAAAGTAGTATTCTATGTTATGTACTTTATGACAACCATTGCTTGGCATTGCGACTCACCGACGCTTGCTAGGTAATTGGGGGTTTAATTATTAGGAGGTGAAATAGGATGGCTTTAACACAAGAGCGTAAAAATGAAATCATTGCACAATTTAGAACTCATGAGACTGATACTGGTTCTCCAGAGGTTCAAATTGCTGTCCTAACGGAGCAAATTAACACTCTAAACGAGCACTTACGTACTCACAAGAAGGATCATCATTCACGTCGTGGTCTATTAAAGATGGTTGGTAAACGTCGTAACTTACTTACTTACCTTCGTAATAGCGATATCACACGTTACCGTGAATTAATCACAAAGCTTGGCTTACGTCGATAGTCAGAGAAGCGGGAATATTCCCGCTTTTTTGTTAGGTAAAAATATATCTTCTACTCTTTATAGCTTATTAAATTTTCGGCAATACTAGAGGAAAGAATATTGTGATATACTATCCATTTACATAGAAGAATTGAATATTTTAAATTGAGAGGGGTACTTAAATGAGTCAGGAAAAGCAAGTCTTCTCGATAGATTTAGCTGGTCGTCAGCTAACAATTGAAACAAGTCAGCTTGCAAAACAAGCGAACGGAGCAGTATTAGTAAGATATGGCGACACAGCAGTTCTATCTACAGCAACTGCATCAAAAGAGCCAAAAAATGTAGATTTCTTCCCACTTACAGTAAACTATGAAGAGCGTTTATATGCAGTTGGAAAAATCCCAGGCGGTTTTATTAAGCGTGAAGGCCGTCCAAGTGAAAAAGCAATTTTAGCAAGTCGTTTAATTGACCGCCCAATCCGTCCGCTTTTCGCAGATGGTTTCCGTAATGAAGTACAAGTTGTCAGCATCGTAATGAGTGTTGATCAAGACTGTTCTTCTGAGATGGCAGCTATGCTTGGTTCTTCATTAGCATTATCTATTTCAGATATTCCATTTGAAGGTCCAATCGCAGGTGCGACAGTAGGTCGTATTAATGGCGAGTTCGTTATTAATCCAACAGTAGAACAGCAAGAACAAAGTGATATTCACCTTGTTGTAGCTGGTACGAAAGATGCAATTAACATGGTTGAAGCAGGAGCAGATCAAGTGCCTGAAGAAACAATGTTAGAGGCAATTATGTTTGGTCATGACGAAATTAAACGTCTAATTGCATTCCAAGAAGAGATTGTACAAGCTGTTGGTAAAGAGAAAACAGCAGTGAAACTTTATGAAGTAGATGCTGATCTTAATCAAGCTGTACGTGAAATGGCTGAGAAGGATATGCATTCTGCAATTCAAGTGCACGAAAAACATGCACGTGAAGATGCAATTAATGAAGTGAAAAAGCGTGTAATTGAGCATTACGAAGTTCAGGAAGTTGACGCTGATACATTAGGACAAGTAAGTGAAATTTTATATAAAATTGTAAAAGAAGAAGTACGTCGTCTTATTACAGTTGAAAAAATCCGCCCAGATGGTCGTAAAGGTGACGAAATTCGTCCTTTAGCATCAGAGGTTGGTATTTTATCGCGTACACACGGTTCTGGTTTATTCACACGTGGACAAACACAAGCGTTAAGTATTTGTACATTAGGCGCATTAGGCGATGTGCAAATTTTAGATGGTCTTGGTGTAGAAGAGTCAAAACGCTTCATGCATCATTATAATTTCCCATCATTTAGTGTTGGTGAAACAAGACCGATGCGTGGACCAGGTCGTCGTGAAATTGGTCACGGTGCATTAGGAGAACGTGCTCTTGAGCCTGTAATTCCATCTGAAAAAGATTTCCCATATACAGTACGTCTTGTATCTGAAGTTTTAGAGTCAAACGGTTCTACTTCACAAGCAAGTATTTGTGGTAGTACTTTAGCGATGATGGATGCTGGTGTTCCACTTAAAGCTCCAGTTGCAGGTATTGCAATGGGTCTAGTTAAATCTGGTGAGCATTACACAATTTTATCTGATATTCAAGGTATGGAAGATCATTTAGGTGATATGGACTTTAAAGTAGCCGGTACAGCAAAAGGTGTAACTGCACTGCAAATGGACATTAAAATCGATGGTCTATCTCGTGAAATTTTAGAAGAGGCATTACAACAAGCGAAAATTGGTCGTGTGCACATTCTAAATCATATGTTATCTGTTATTGCAGAGCCACGTACTGAATTATCAGCTTACGCTCCAAAGATTATTACAATGACAATTAACCCAGATAAAATCCGTGACGTTATTGGACCAAGCGGTAAACAAATTAATAAAATTATTGAAGAAACTGGTGTTAAAATTGATATCGAGCAAGATGGTACGGTATTTATTTCATCAATAAATCAAGAAATGAATGACAAAGCTAAGAAAATTATCGAAGATATCGTTCGCGAAGTACAAGTAGATGAAATCTACGAAGGAAAAGTAAAACGTGTTGAGAAATTCGGTGCTTTCGTTGAATTATTCAGTGGGAAAGATGGATTAGTTCACATTTCTGAACTTGCACTTGAACGTGTAGGTAAAGTAGAAGACGTTGTGAAAATCGGTGATGTAATTACAGTTAAAGTTATCGAGATTGACAAGCAAGGTCGCGTAAATCTATCTAGAAAAGTATTGCTAAAAGAAGAGCAAGAAAAAGAAGCTGCTAAAGAAGAAAACAAGCAAGAGCAGCAATAAGTAAAAGCCAGTTAAACTGGCTTTTTTTGTTATGTAAAAATATGATTTACATATATTTTTATGTCAGTATAGGTATAGTTTTCATTATAACGCTCAAATTAACAAAGATAAGAAGAAAAATGTTTTTTATATAGTTAATGGGAGGGTTTATATGAAAGCTCGTATATGGGCATACATATGTATATTTTCTTTATATGTCAGTTTAGGCTCTTATTCCGTTTTTGCACAGGATAATTTGTATGAAGAAATTCAACAACATGCAAAACAATATGAGATTGCGCCTCAAAATGCGATAATTGATAAAATATGGAAGGCAACACCTGGATATAATGGAAGACAAGTGGATATTGGAGCATCTTATAATAATATGAAGAAGCGAAAGGAATTTGATCAGGAATATCTTGAATTCAAGGAAGTATCACCAAGTGTCCACCTAGAAGATTTATCACCAGCCCCAATTTATAGGGGACATCCAAACAAAAAGATGGTGGGATTAACAATAAATGTGGCATGGGGAAATGAGTATTTACCTCGTATATTAGAGATATTGAAAAAACATGATGTGAAGGCGACTTTCTTTTTAGAAGGACGTTGGGTCAAAGAAAATTTACGATTTGCAAAAATGATTGTTGATGCAAATCAAGAAGTCGGAAATCACTCTTACACACACCCTAATATGAAAACGCTATCGTCTGGTGAAATACGAGATCAGTTACAAAAAACAAATCGAATGATAGAAGCTGCTACGAATCAAAAAGTGAAATGGTTTGCTCCGCCAAGTGGCAGTTTTCGAGATGAAGTAGTGAAAATAGCAGATGATTTTCAAATGGGGACGATTATGTGGACAGTAGATACGATCGATTGGAAACGACCAGAGCCAGACGTACTATTGCAGAGAGTAATGCGAAAAATACATCCAGGTGCTATCGTATTAATGCATCCTACTTCATCTACAGCAGAAGCATTAGATACAATGATTACAAAATTGAAGGAACAAGGATATAAAGTAGGGAATATAACAGAATTATTGGATGAAAAACGTGTAGATTAAATACATTTGCATGACATTCATCCTTAAACTTGTTATCATTAAATAATAGCATTTATTTAGAGAAACTGGCAGTAGGAGGAAAGTTTTTGATTAAAAAATATACGTGTAAAAATGGTGTAAGAATTGTTATGGAGAATATACCAACTGTGAGATCGGTTGCGATTGGTATATGGATCCATGCAGGTTCAAGAAATGAAAATGAAAAAAACAATGGAGTTTCGCACTTTTTAGAGCATATGTTCTTTAAAGGGACAGAAACACGTAGCGCGCGAGAAATTGCAGAATCATTTGATAGCATTGGCGGACAAGTAAATGCTTTTACTTCAAAAGAATATACATGTTACTATGCAAAGGTGTTAGATGAGCATGCTAAATACGCGTTAGATGTTTTAGCAGACATGTTCTTTAATTCAACATTTGATGAGGAAGAACTGAAAAAAGAGAAGAATGTTGTATGTGAAGAAATAAAAATGTACGAAGATGCGCCAGATGATATTGTGCATGATATGTTAACGAAAGCAACATATGAAACGCATCCGCTTGGATATCCTATTTTAGGAACAGAAGAAACACTTGAAACATTTACAGGTGATACGTTACGTCAATATATAAAAGATCATTACACACCTGAAAATGTAGTTGTATCAATTGCAGGAAATATTGATGAATCATTTTTACAAATTGTAGAGCAATATTTCGGTAATTACGAAGGCACAACAAATCGTGAACAAGTACATAGCCCAATTTTCCATTTCAATAAAGTAGCACGTAAGAAGGAAACAGAACAAGCTCATTTATGTTTAGGATATAAAGGCTTGCAAATGGGACACGAAGATATTTATAACTTAATTGTATTAAATAATGTTTTAGGCGGTAGTATGAGTAGCCGTTTATTCCAAGAAGTACGTGAGCAACGTGGATTGGCATACTCAGTATTCTCTTATCACTCTTCTTATGAAGATACAGGGATGTTAACGCTTTACGGTGGAACAGGTAGCCAACAATTAGATACACTGTATGAAACAATGCAAGAGACGTTAAATACGTTGAAAAATACAGGTATTACAGAAAAAGAGCTTGTTAATAGTAAAGAACAATTAAAAGGAAACTTAATGTTAAGTTTAGAAAGTACGAATAGTCGTATGAGCCGTAACGGTAAAAACGAATTACTTCTTCGTAAACATCGTTCTCTTGATGAAATAATTGAAAGTGTAAATACTGTAACAAAACAAAATGTAGACGAGTTAATTCGTAATATGTTTACAGATGAATTCTCTGCGGCACTTATTAGTCCGGATGGAAAACTACCAAAAGGAATGAAACTTTAGTTGGTTTTATGATTCATTCCTTTTCGAGAATAATCGTATCTCATTTATATGGGGTACGGTTATTTTTTTTATATATGCAGAATAGGTACTTATTATAGGAGGCTTTTATAAAAAGATAAGGGGGAGATTTCATGCGCTTAAGTGAATTAAGTGGTAAAGAGATTGTGGATTTAGAAAGAGCGGAAAAAATGGGAGTTTTAGGTCACGCAGATGTAGAAATTAATGAGCGAGACGGACGAATACAAGCTCTTATTATACCGCTTGGGAAATGGGGAGGCTTTAAAAGAGAACAGCAAGAAGTGAGGGTGGAATGGAACCAAATTAAGAAAGTGGGACATGATATGATAATTTGCGATTTTACAAATCATACAAAGTCAGAATGAAAGATGACCGTTTTGGTTGTCTTTTTTCTTATTTTTATATAGAGCAGATAAAACATGTGTGCTTTTTGTTTTTCAATCACCTCAAACTCGTACATTACATATGATGTGGAGGAAAAAGAAAAAGTAGGCATTTTTCTTATAAATGAAAGAAAAAGAAGGTGAATTAGGGAATGTTGACTGAGATGCATATCGCTGTCATAGGAGGAGATGCACGGCAGCTAGAAGTAATTCGCAAGTTAGTTGAACTAGATGCGAAACTTTCATTAATAGGGTTTGAACAGCTAGATCATGGCTTCACTGGGGCAGCAAAAGAAAGTATACAAGATTTAAATTTCACTGCTTTAGATGCCATTATTTTGCCAGTTGCAGGGACGAATGCCAAAGGAGAAGTAGATACTATTTTTTCAAATGAAAAAGTTTCTATAACGCAAGAGCAAATTGAAAAGACACCAGAACACTTTACTATATATTCAGGTATCGGAACACCTTATTTGGAGAATCTTGTATCTACTACGAATCGAAAACTTGTAAAATTATTTGATCGTGATGATGTTGCAATTTATAACTCTATTCCGACTGTAGAAGGTACACTAATGATGGTTATTCAACATACTGATTATACAATCCATGGATCAAATGTAATGGTTTTAGGGTTTGGTAGAACTGGTATGAGTGTAGCGAGAGCCTTTCAATCATTAGGAGCACATGTCAAAGTAGGAGCGAGACGATCGGAACATATTGCTCGTATTACAGAAATGATGTTTTCTCCTTTTCATATGCAAGACATAGAAAAAGAAGTAGGTAATATCGATATTGTGATTAACACAATTCCGCATCTCGTTGTGACAGCGAATGTTATTTCAAAAATGCCAGCTCATACGTTAGTAATTGATTTAGCTTCTAAACCAGGCGGTACCGACTTTAGATATGCGGAAAAAAGAGGGGTCAAGGCGTTGTTAGCACCTGGTTTGCCGGGTATTGTTGCTCCGAAAACAGCCGGACAAATTTTAGCGAACGTTCTTTCTCAGTTACTAGCAGAAGGTGCAATAGCAAGAAAGGAGAATGGGGAATGAATTTAAAAGGGAAAAGAATAGGATTTGGTTTTACAGGTTCACATTGTACGTATGAGGAAGTGATGCCTCATTTAGAAAAATTAATTGCTGAGGGAGCAGAAGTACGTCCCGTTGTTTCTTACACTGTTCAATCAACAAATACTAGATTTGGAGAAGGAGAAGAGTGGATTAAAAAGATTGAAGAAATAACAGGTTTTAAGGCAATTAATTCAATCGTTGGCGCAGAACCACTAGGACCTAAAATCCCACTAGATTGCATGGTGATTGCACCACTAACAGGAAATTCTATGAGTAAATTTGCAAATGCAATGACAGACTCTCCGGTACTAATGGCAGCAAAAGCGACGCTAAGAAATGGCAAACCTGTCGTATTGGCTGTTTCAACGAATGATGCTTTGGGATTAAATGGGGTAAACCTCATGCGTCTAATGGCCACAAAAAACATCTACTTCGTCCCATTCGGCCAAGACGCACCAGAGAAAAAACCGAACTCAATGGTAGCTCGCATGGAGTTACTAGAAGATACAGTATTAGAAGCACTGCAAGGGAAGCAATTGCAACCAGTTGTTGTAGAAAAATTCAGATATATGAATTAAAAAACGAAAAAAAATGTACAATTTTTGATGAAACCATCATTCTTACTGTAGAATATGATAAAATTAACGTTATTAAGATTAGAAGGGGTATTCTATACTCCTTCTAATTCTAAGTTATAGAAGGATTGGTATCTAGAAAGGGGCATAGTGATGGAAAAGCAAAAAACTTTTCATGTCGCTGTAGTTGGAGCAACCGGCGCAGTTGGTGAACAAATGTTAAATACTTTAGAGAAACGAGAATTTCCAATCGGGAAATTAACGTTACTTTCATCTAAACGATCTGCAGGTAAGAAACTTGTATTTAAAGGCGAAGAATTTACAGTTCAAGAGGCAACTCCTGAAAGTTTTGAAGGAGTAGATATCGCACTATTTAGTGCTGGTGGATCTGTATCGAAACAATTAGCGCCAGAAGCAGCAAAGCGCGGTGCGATTGTTGTTGATAATACAAGTGCATTCCGTATGACAGAAAACGTGCCACTTGTTGTACCTGAAGTAAATGAAAACGACTTAAAAGAACATAATGGTATTATTGCAAATCCGAACTGTTCTACAATTCAAATGGTAGTAGCTCTTGAGCCAGTTCGTCAGCAATATGGTTTAAAACGAGTAATCGTTTCCACATATCAAGCTGTATCAGGTGCTGGTGCGGCAGCGATTGAAGAACTTCATGAACAATCACAAGCAATCTTAAATGGCGAAGAAGTTAAGGCGAATGTTTTACCTGTATCAGGTGATAAAAAACATTACCAAATTGCTTTTAATGCGATTCCACAGATTGATAAGTTCCAAGATAATGGATTTACGTTTGAAGAAATGAAAATGATTAATGAAACGAAAAAAATTATGCATATGCCTGAATTAGAAGTAGCGGCAACATGTGTACGTTTACCAGTTGTATCAGGGCATTCTGAGTCTGTTTACATCGAAGTAGAAAAAGAAGGCGTAACAGTAGAAGAATTAAAGAGCTTACTTGCAAATGCGGAAGGTATTGTTCTGCAAGATAATCCAGAAGAGCAGTTATATCCAATGCCAGCTACTGCAGTAGGTAAAAACGAAGTATTCGTTGGAAGAATCCGTAAAGATTTAAATAACGATAAAGGATTCCATCTTTGGGTCGTATCTGATAACTTATTAAAAGGCGCTGCATGGAATTCTGTTCAAATTGCAGAGCGCTTAGTAAAATTACAATTAGTGTAAACGGCTAAGAGAAGGTGCAAAATATGAAAATAATTGTTCAAAAATTTGGTGGCACATCAGTACGTGATGAAAATGGACGTAAGCATGCGCTTCATCATATAAAAAAATCGTTAGCTGCTGGTTATAAAGTAGTTACTGTCGTATCTGCTATGGGCCGTAAAGGTGAACCATATGCAACGGATACGTTATTAAGTCTTGTAAATCAAGAGAAATCTAATATTTCTAATCGTGAGCAAGATTTATTATTATCATGTGGAGAGTTAATCTCTGCAATTGTTTTCTCTAATATGTTGAATGAGAACGGCATTAAAGCAGCGGCATTAAATGGTGCACAAGCTGGTTTTGTAACAAATGATGATTTTACGAATGCGAAGATTATTGAAATGAATTGCGATCGTATACATGAAGAGTTACAAAGTTTAGATGTAATCGTCGTTACAGGATTCCAAGGGCAAACGAAAAAAGGTGATACGACAACACTTGGACGCGGAGGTAGCGATACTTCAGCTTCAGCATTAGGTGTTGCGCTTCATGCTGAATATATTGATATCTTCACAGATGTAGAAGGTGTTATGACTGCGGATCCTCGTATTGTAAAGGATGCACGCCATCTTCAAACTGTAACGTATAACGAAATTTGTAACATGGCTTATCAAGGTGCAAAAGTCGTTCATCCACGTGCAGTTGAAATTGCGATGCATGCAAAAGTACCTCTTCGTGTACGTTCTACGTATTCTGATAGTGAAGGTACGCTTATTTCAGCATCTGATGGTGCTACAAAAGGCCGTGATGTCGAAGAACGTCCTGTTACAGGTATTGCACATGTATCAAATGTGACGCAAATTAAAGTGCTTGCAAAAGAAACGGCATATGATTTGCAACAGCATGTGTTTAAAGAAATGGCGAATGAAGGAATAAGTGTCGATTTAATTAACATTTCACCTACTGGAGTAGCTTATACGGTGAGTGATAATGTATCAAGTCGTGCAGTTGAATTATTAAAGAACCTTGGATATGAGCCAATTGTGACAGAGCATTGTGCAAAAGTATCTATTGTAGGAGCTGGAATGGCAGGATACCCAGGGGTTACTGCGAAAATCGTTACAGCTTTAGCTGAAAAAGGTATTCAAATTCTGCAATCAGCAGATAGTCATACGACAATTTGGGTTCTTGTAAAAGAAACCGATTTAGTGGAGGCTGTAAATGCATTACATAGTGCGTTTGAGCTTTCAAAAGAAAAGCAACTGGAACAATAAGGAGTGAGACCATGATAGATTTTGGGACAATTGCAACTGCGATGGTAACACCGTTTGATATAAACGGGAATATCGATTTTGCAAAGACAACGAAATTGGTAAATTATTTAATTGATAACGGTACAACAGCAATTGTGGTAGGAGGAACGACAGGTGAATCTCCTACACTAACATCAGAAGAAAAAGTAGCGTTATATCGCCATGTCGTATCTGTTGTCGATAAAAGGGTGCCCGTAATCGCTGGAACAGGTAGCAATAATACACATGCCTCTGTTGACTTAACTAAAAAGGCAACAGAAGTTGGTGTTGATGCAGTTATGCTAGTGGCGCCGTATTATAACAAACCGAGTCAAGAAGGAATGTATCAGCACTTTAAAACGATTGCTGAAAGCACGCCACTTCCGGTTATGCTATATAACGTTCCAGGGCGATCTATTGTACAAATCTCCGTTGATACAGTTGTTCGTTTATCAGAAATCGAAAACATTGTTGCGATTAAAGATGCAGGCGGCGATGTGTTAACAATGACAGAAATCATTGAAAAAACAGCGGACGACTTTGCAGTATACAGCGGTGATGACGGTTTAACGTTACCGGCTATGGCAGTTGGAGCGAAAGGTATCGTTTCGGTAGCATCTCATGTTATTGGAAACGAAATGCAAGAAATGATTGCAGCGTTCCAAGCAGGAGAATTTAAGAAGGCGCAAAAATTACATCAATTACTTGTAAGAGTAACGGATTCATTATTTATGGCGCCAAGCCCAACTCCAGTAAAAACAGCGTTACAAATGGTTGGATTAGATGTAGGTTCTGTACGTTTACCACTTCTTCCATTAACAGAAGAAGAAAGAGTAACGTTACAATCTGTAATGCAATCCATTCCTCGTTAATAAAAAATGACCTAGTTTGAAACTAGGTCATTTTTATTTTTTTAACTAACTGTAGTAACATTCCTTAGAGCTAATAGGATGTAGGGGAAGAGGAAATAACATTTAATTAGTTATATATTGATTGCGTAGTTAATATATTATGGAACATTGTTAATGCATATAGTCTTATATTCATGCAAAGAAATCGCATGAATATTTTTCCATTAAACTCTTGTGGAGTAGGAAAAGTAAGAAAGGTGATATGAATTTCACCCTCGTAAATTATAACCTCATTTTAGTGTCTTCTCTTGTCTTTCGCATAATTTAACTTGTGTTCTATTTCTTGTATCAGGTATAATATGGCTAAGTAGCTTAGTACGGGTATGCTTAGCAAAATTGGGAAAAATTATGATTCAATGAAATTTTCATATCATATCGAATAAGATATTTGATTTATATAATGAAAGAGAGGTGAAACCTGGTTTAAAAAATAAACAAGGACATGATATCGCATAACGGTAAGGACATTCGTCTTGGACGGTGAATATATGGTGGTTGTAGAGTTTCCCCTGGTGTCTCTACAATTTTAGTGAAATCAGTGTTTGCAAGATTTTTAAACCAGGCAACAACATGAAGAGAAAAGAGAATGAGTCTGTTAAAGTATTTGCTCTTGGTGGAGTAGGTGAAATCGGGAAAAACATGTACTGTGTTGAAATTGATTCTGAAATCTTTATTGTAGATGCAGGATTAATGTTCCCAGGAGATGAAATGTTTGGAATTGATATCGTTATTCCTGATATTACATACTTAGTGGAAAATCAAGAGCGAGTAAAAGGTTTATTTATTACTCACGGTCATGAAGATCATATTGGTGGAATTGTTTATGTACTTCGTAAATTATCTATTCCAGTATATGCAACGAAATTAACAGTAGGACTTATACAAGAAAAACTTGGCGAAGCGGGCATGTTAGGCCGTGTAGACTTAAAAACAATCGATTCAAATTCAACAGTAGATTTTAATACTACAACGGTGTCATTCTTTGGAACGACACATAGTATTCCGGATTCTGTTGGTGTTTGTTTCCATACATCAAAAGGTGCTGTAGTGTATACAGGGGACTTTAAATTTGATCAAACTCCAATTGGAAATAATGGAGCAGATCTTGGGAAAATGGCGCAAATCGGGAATGAAGGCGTACTTTGCTTATTATCTGATAGTACAAACGCTGAGCGTCCAGGCTACACAGGTTCGGAAAAAGAAGTTGGTGTAGAAATTTCTAAAGTGTTCTACGGTGCAGAAGGTCGTATTATCGTTGCTTCATTTGCATCGAATGTACATCGTATTCAACAAGTATTTGACGCGGCTGCCGAAACAGGAAGAAAAGTAGCGGTAGTAGGACGTAGTATGGTGAAAGTAGTAGACATTGCAAGACGTCTTGGTTATTTAGATGTTCCAGAAGGTATGGTTATTTCATTACAAGAAGTAGATAATTTCCCAGAGAAAAAGGTAGCTATTTTAACGACAGGTAGTCAAGGTGAACCGATGGCAGCCCTTTCTAGAATGGCGAAGCAAGCTCATAAACAAATTTCAATTCGTAAAGGTGATACGGTTATTATTGCAGCTTCACCAATTCCAGGAAATGAAATATCTGTATCAAAAATTATTGACTTGTTATTTAGAGCTGGAGCCGAGGTTGTTTATTATGGTGAAAGAAAAGTACACGTTTCAGGTCACGGTAGCCAAGAAGAATTAAAACTAATGTTAAATTTAATGAAGCCGAAGTATTTTGTACCCGTACATGGTGAGTTCCGTATGCAAAAAGCACATGCATATTTAGCGGAAGATGTAGGTATTGCGAGAGAAAATATCTTTATTGTAGAAAAAGGCGATGTAATTGCTTTTGGCGATGAAGAAGCAAACTTAGTTGGTAAAGTGCAAGCGGGCAATGTTTTAATTGATGGATTAGGTGTTGGCGACGTTGGTAATATTGTTCTTCGAGATAGAAAGATGTTATCTCAAGATGGAATTTTAGTTGTTGTTGTGACACTTGGTAAAGATGAAAAGAAAATAATCTCTGGTCCAGAAATTATTTCACGCGGTTTCGTATATGTACGTGAATCAGAAGCGTTGATCGAACGATCTACAGATATTGTACGTATGATTGTTGAACAATCTATTAAAGAGTATTCAATTGAATGGTCTATGTTAAAACAAAATATTCGTGAATTATTAGGGCAGTTCTTGTACGAAGAAACGAAGAGAAAGCCAATGATTTTACCGATTATTATGGAAGTATAAAGAAGATCACCTTTACAGGTGATCTTTTTCTTTTTTAACCCTATCGCATGAAATTTATAACTTAAGAAATAATAGTTATATACGAGCGAAAGGGGATGCGATATGACAGAACGTGACCGTTATATAAATGAAGAAAAAGAAGCTGAGCCGAAAGAAATTCCGAAAGAAGCTTCTATAGTGGAGAAAATTCAACAACTTGGACAGACGAATGTCCCGCAAATGAATGAATCGCGTATTCATTGTTTAACAATTGTTGGACAGGTGGAAGGCCACATTCAGTTGCCACCACAAAATAAAACAACAAAATATGAGCACATCATTCCGCAAATTGTCGCGATCGAACAAAATCCGAAAATTGAAGGCTTACTTTTAATATTAAATACAGTTGGAGGTGACGTTGAAGCTGGATTAGCAATTTCTGAAATGGTGGCTTCGCTTTCAAAACCAACTGTCTCTCTTGTTTTAGGAGGAGGGCATTCAATTGGTGTACCGATTGCGGTCTCAACTGATTATTCATTTATTGCCGAAACAGCGACGATGACAATTCATCCGATTCGTTTAACAGGTCTTGTTATAGGTGTGCCGCAAACATTTGAGTATTTGGATAAAATGCAAGAAAGAGTCATTCGATTTGTGACAAAGCATTCGAAAGTAACGGAAGATCGTTTTAAAGAGCTTATGTTTGCAAAAGGGAATTTGACGCGAGATATTGGGACTAATGTAATAGGTGGAGATGCGGTGAAGTATGGTCTTATAGATGATGTCGGTGGTATTGGTAGCGCACTTAGAAAATTAAACGAATTAATTGACGAACGCAAGGATAATAGTGCAGAAGGGACAATGCTACAATGATTTTATATACAATTATGCCAGAGCAACTTGTATATCCGGCTGATTATTCACAATGTGAAAGTCAAAAAGTTGTGAATGTAAACGGCGTGGAATTAATGGTCTCTGAGGAGGATAATCAATGTTATTCTATTGTACGTGTGTTAAGTACGAATCCGTCTCACTACTTAGAGTTTGAGCCTGGACAGAAAATTACCTTTTAGCAAAAAGAAGGATTTTGTTTAGGAGCTATGGTATAATATAAAAAACAAGACGGTTGAGCAGCCATGAGTAGGCTGCTTTCTTCTGTTTATTTAACATTTTACAAGAAGTGTAAAAATAGAAGATATAAAGACCAGAAAATAGAGAGAAAGACATATAAGTAGAGCTTTTTTAGGAAGTTGTACTTAATTTTTAGAACACGAGGTGAAGAAATGGCAAAACAAAAGCAAAGAGGGACGAAGGCTAAGGCAAGACGTACGATAAAGCCAACTTTGTATTATGAAATCGTCGGGTTGACTCTTTTTGCACTTTCGATTATTACGATTTTACAGCTAGGTGTTGTAGGGAAATCGTTTGTGTTATTTTTTCGCTTCTTCTTTGGTGAGTGGTACATAATTGGTGTGTTAGGTGTAATAGCTTTATCTGTTGCGTTTGTAATAAAGCGTGGATGGCCAAACCTTTTAAATAAACGGCTAATAGGTGTTTATTTAATTGTACTAGCAATATTAATGTTTAGTCATATTACATTATTTAACCTTCTTACGAAAGATGGAGCTGTGCAAAATACTTCTGTAATTGTTAGTACAAAAGATTACTTCTTCCTTGAAATGAAAAAGGGCCCGGATAGTGTTCATTTAGGTGGTGGTATGTTCGGTGCACTTATGTTCGCAACGTGCTACTTCTTATTTGACGAAGTAGGGGCATATATCATTGGAATTATTTTAGTTATTCTTGGAATACTTTGTATAACAAATAAGCATATTGGAGAAGTACTTGCTCCGGTAGGGAGAATTCTTAGAAGTCAATTTCAAGTAATGCAAGGGGATTATAAAGATTGGAAATCTCAAAGGGTCGCTGAGCAAACTGAAAAGAAAAAAACAACAAGAAGCAAGAGGCGTGAACGTGTTGCTGAACAAGAAGAAGCTATTGAGCCAGTAGAAGAGATAGAAATTGGTCCGCCAATTATTTCAAATTTTACTGAGAATTATCCAGTAAGCGAAGAGACGGAAAAGCAAATAGAAGAAAATGATTTAATCACTTCTCCGTTTATTGAAGAGGCAGTTCCGCCTACGCGAGAAGAACAACCTCAAAAGAAACGAGGAGAAAAAATAGTTGAATCGCTAGAAGGCGAAACGAAAGCACCTCCTATGCAATTTTCTAATGTGGAAAATAAAGATTATAAGCTTCCTTCGCTTGATATATTAAAGTTTCCCCAAAATAAGCAAGTTACAAATGAAAATGCGGAAATTTATGAAAATGCTCGTAAATTGGAACGTACATTCCAAAGTTTTGGTGTGAAAGCGAAAGTAACAAAAGTACATAGAGGTCCTGCAGTTACGAAGTATGAAGTGTATCCTGATATGGGAGTAAAGGTAAGTAAAATTGTTAGTTTAAGTGATGATTTAGCGCTTGCTTTAGCAGCGAAAGACATTCGTATTGAAGCACCTATTCCCGGGAAATCAGCTGTTGGGATTGAGGTTCCGAATTCAGAAGTTTCTATGGTAACGCTTAGAGAAGTTCTTGATTCAAAGGCGAATAACCACCCAGAAGAGAAGTTATTAATTGGTCTTGGACGTGATATTACAGGAGAGGCTGTATTGGCACGTTTAAATAAAATGCCCCATTTATTAGTAGCTGGTGCGACTGGTAGTGGGAAGAGTGTATGTATTAATGGAATTATTGTAAGTATTTTAATGCGTGCGAAACCACATGAAGTAAAATTAATGATGATTGATCCGAAAATGGTAGAGTTAAATGTATATAACGGTGTTCCGCATTTATTAACACCAGTTGTAACTGATCCGAAAAAAGCGTCACAGGCTTTGAAGAAAGTTGTGAGTGAAATGGAGCGTCGTTATGAATTATTTGCTCATAGTGGCACACGTAACATTGAAGGATATAATGATTATATTAAAGAACACAATAGTCAATCGGAAGCGAAACAACCTGAATTACCATATATTGTAGTGATTGTGGACGAGTTAGCTGATTTAATGATGGTTGCTTCATCGGATGTAGAAGATGCAATTATGCGTTTAGCACAAATGGCACGTGCTGCTGGTATTCATTTAATTATTGCGACTCAGCGCCCATCAGTTGATGTTATCACGGGTGTTATTAAAGCGAATATTCCATCGCGTATTGCATTTGCTGTATCTTCGCAAACGGATTCGCGTACAATTCTTGACGGTGGTGGCGCAGAGAAGCTACTAGGTCGTGGAGATATGTTGTTCATACCAATTGGTGCATCGAAACCTGTTCGTGTACAAGGGGCGTTTTTATCAGATGATGAAGTTGAGAGAGTCGTAGAATCTGTTATTGCGCAACAAAAAGCGCAATATCAAGAGGATATGATTCCGCAAGATATTCCTGAAACAAAGCAGGAAGTAGAAGATGAATTATACGATGAAGCGATTCAGCTTGTAGTAGAAATGCAAACAGCATCTGTGTCTATGTTACAACGTAGATTTAGAGTAGGATATACGCGAGCGGCTCGTTTAATCGATGCCATGGAAATGAATGGTGTAGTAGGTCCTTATGAAGGTAGTAAACCGAGAGAAGTACTCATTAAAGATGTGCAAGAAAAAAGTTCTTGAAAAAAAGCCTAATTGTTTTTACAATTAGGCTTTTTTATATGCTGTTTTTGTTATATACTATAGTCAACATAAAAGAAAGGGCTTACATAACGAGGTACTCTTTAGAATACGAATGCTTATTGTTTTGATTTTCGAAACGTTCGATATTTAATGTAGAAAAATGTTGAATTCTGTTGACACATATGGGAGCAAGTGGTAAGATTACTTCGAAAAGAATCACTGCCTCATATAATCTTGGAGATAAGGTCCATAAGTTTCTACCTGGCAACCATGAATTGCTAGACTATGGGGGAAAAGTGTGTAACAAAGGATGTAAGGGATCTTTGTGCCGAACTTTTTCTCGATATGAGGAATGTTTATGGTGCAAAGTTTTTTTTATAGAATAAAGAGTGAAAATTTCATCTTGAAAAATTATTAATATTTGTTCGATAATTACACTTATTTTTAGTATTTAGTAATTATGCTGTGTTGTAAGTTGAAAAAAGAGAAAAGAAGTCTTACATCAGAGGTCGAATAATTGAAATGCGGGGGAGTCTTATGTCAGTAAAATCCGATAGTCGTCACCTATATTTGCGGGTGATTGATCACATCAAAGGAAAAATTAAAGATGGGGCTTATAAAGAAAAGCAAAAGTTACCTTCAGAGTTTGATCTAGCGAAAGAGCTTGGTGTAAGTAGGGCAACTTTAAGGGAAGCACTACGTATTTTAGAAGAAGAAAATGTTGTTATTCGTAGACATGGTGTAGGGACGTTTGTAAATGCGAAGCCGTTATTTTCTTCTGGAATAGAGCAACTTTCTAGTATTACAGATATGATTTCTAGTGTGGGGAAAACACCAGGAACAATCTTTTTATCATCATCTACAACAACTTTAACAGAAGAAGAAAAAGAGAAGTTTAATTGTGAAGATGGATTTAGTGCGGTAATGATTGAGCGTGTTCGTACAGCGGATGGGGAACCAGTTGTATATTGCATTGATAAACTAGCGAAAGAGATATTACCAGATTTATCGGGGTACAATGAGGAATCGCTGCTTACAGTTATACATAATAATACGCATAAGCGTATCACGTACGCAGTTGCTCATATTGAACCGATTGGTTATCACCCGAAAATTTCACCGATTTTAGAATGTGAACCTGAAACGGCACTGCTAGTTTTAAAACAAATGCACTATGATCAAAATGATGAGCCAATCTTATATTCTATTAATTACTTTAGAGCTGATAAGTTTAGCTTCCACGTATTAAGAAAACGTATGTAGGGAAGTTCCTTTTTAGGGAGGTGACAGCAAGAAGTAAGGGACAGCAGCGTATGAATCATTAGACAAAACATTTCAGGAGGGGTTTCTAGTATGAAGAAAAAAACAGGTCTTTTATTATCGTTAACGTTAGCAGCAAGTACAGTGTTAGGTGCATGTGGTAACTCGGATAAGGCGAGCAGTGACAAGAAAGACACGAAAGACAATAAAGACTTCAAAGTTGGTTTGGTAACAGACGTTGGGGGCGTTGATGATAAGTCATTTAACCAATCTTCTTGGGAAGGATTACAAAATTTTGGTAAAGAGAATGGATTAAAAGAAAAGACAAATTATCGTTATCTACAGTCTGAAAAAGAAGCTGATTATATTCCGAATTTGAAAAAGTTCTCAAAAGATAAATATGATTTAACTTTCGGAATTGGTTATAAATTAGAAGGTGCAATTAAAGAAGTTGCAAAAGAAACTCCAAAACAACAATTCGCAATCGTTGATACTGTTGTAGATGCACCAAACGTAACAAGCATTACATTTAAAGATCATGAAGGATCATTCCTTGTAGGTGCAGTAGCAGCTATGTCAACAAAAACGAATAAAGTAGGATTTGTTGGTGGAATGAAGAGTGATTTAATTAGTAAATTCGAAAATGGATTTAAAGCAGGTGCAAAGGCAGTAAATCCAAATATTGAAATCGTATCTGAATATGCAGAAGCATTTGATAAACCTGAAAAAGGTACAGTTCTTGCTTCAGCAATGTATGGTCAAGGCGTAGATGTAATTTATCATGCTGCTGGTGGTACAGGTAACGGTGTGTTCACTGAAGCGAAAAACCGTAAGAAAAAAGGTGAAAACGTTTGGGTAATCGGTGTTGACCGTGACCAAAACCAAGAAGGTATGCCTGAAAACGTAACATTAACTTCAATGGTAAAACGTGTAGATATCGCTGTTGAAAAAGTAGCACAAGAAGCGAAAGACGGTAAATTAAAAGGCGGTAAAGTAGAAGCGTTTGGCTTAAAAGATGACGGCGTTGGTATTGCAAAAACAACTGACAACGTGAAAAAAGTTAACCCTGAAATTCTAACAAAAGTAGAAGAGTTTGAAAAGAAAATTACAGATGGTGCAATTAAAGTACCAGCTACAGATAAAGAGTATAAAGAATATGAAGCTTCTCTAAAAAAATAAATAGAGAAATAGCAAAGGTTAGTTCATAGAACTAACCTTTGTATGTATAAAACTTCCGAATTGCTTAATAAGTTAATAGTGTAATAGGGGAATGTTCCCTGTTAAAAGGAGGAACACAATGGAATACGTAATTGAGATGAATAATATTACGAAAGTATTCCCAGGCATTGTAGCGAATGATGATATTACGCTGCAAGTAAAGCAGGGAGAAATACATGCTTTACTTGGAGAAAATGGTGCAGGGAAATCCACATTGATGAATGTACTATTTGGTTTGTACCAGCCAGAACAAGGCGAAATTAAAATTAAAGGAAAACCTGTAAAAATTACAAATCCGAATATAGCAAATGACCTTGGTATTGGAATGGTCCATCAGCACTTTATGCTTGTTCATAATTTTACAGTTACAGAGAATATTATTCTCGGAAACGAACCGAAGAAAAAAGGGAAAATTGCTGTGGAGGAAGCTGCTAAAGAAATTCAAAAACTGTCTGAACAATACGGTTTAGCTGTAGATCCATATGCAAAAATACAAGATATTTCTGTCGGTATGCAACAGCGTGTTGAAATTTTAAAAACACTTTACCGCGGGGCAGAAATTTTAATATTTGATGAACCGACAGCTGTGTTAACACCACAAGAAATTCATGAGCTAATTCAAATTATGAAAAAGCTTGTGCAAGAAGGTAAATCTATTATTCTTATTACACATAAGTTGAAAGAAATTATGGAAGTTTGCGATCGTTGTACGATTATTCGTAAAGGAAAAGGGATTGGAACGGTTGACGTTGCAAATACGGATGAAAATAAACTTGCAGAATTAATGGTCGGACGTCAAGTGAATTTTAAAACAGAAAAAATAGACGCGAAGCCAAAAGAAGAGGTACTTTCAATTGCAAACCTTGTTGTTCACGATGCGCGTCAACTACCTGCTGTAAAAGGCCTTGACTTAACTGTTCGTGCGGGGGAAATTGTTGGGATTGCAGGGATTGATGGAAACGGACAAAGTGAATTAATAGAAGCAATTACTGGTTTACGAAAAGTTGAGTCAGGTTCTATTGCAATTAGAGGGAAAGAAATAACGAATTGGCCTGTTCGAAGAATCACAGAAGAAGGAATTGGTCATATTCCAGAAGATCGTCATAAACACGGACTCGTTCTTGATTTTTCTGTTAGAGATAATATAGTTTTGCAAACGTACTATAAAAATCCGTTTTCAAAGAAAGGGATTTTAAATTTCAGTAAAATTACAGAAAAAGCAAAGGCACTTATTGAACAGTTTGATGTACGTACACCTAGTGAGCAAACGTTAGCTCGTGCACTATCTGGGGGAAACCAGCAAAAAGCAATTATTGCACGTGAAGTAGACCGTGATCCAGATTTATTAATTGCAGCACAGCCAACACGTGGCTTAGATGTAGGGGCAATTGAATTTATTCATAAGAGATTAATAGAGCAAAGAGATAAAGGAAAAGGTGTATTACTTTTATCACTAGAGTTAGAGGAAATCTTAAATGTTAGCGATCGAATTGCTGTTATTTATGAAGGGAAAATTGTAGCAATTGTTGATGCGAAAGAAACGAATGAACAACAGCTTGGATTGTTAATGGCTGGAGGAACAAAGAAAGAGCAGGTGGGTACAAATGGCTAAAAAACTTTTAACAGAACGAACGATAAATATTTTAGTCCCAGTACTATCCGTTATTTTCGGCTTACTTGTAGGAGCAATTGTAATGCTAGTTAGTGGCTATGACCCAATTGTTGGTTATAGTGCACTTTGGACAGGAATGTTTGGTAGCCCAAGTGCGATTGGTGAAACGCTTCGTACAATGATACCGCTTATTCTTGCTGGTTTATCGGTGGCGTTTGCATTTCGTACAGGTTTATTTAATATCGGGGTAGAGGGTCAATTGTTAGTTGGTTGGCTTGCAGCGGTTTGGTTCGGTTATGCAGTCTCACTACCAGCTGTTCTTCACATTCCATTATCTATTTTATTCGCAGCATTGGTAGGCGGAATTTGGGGTTTCATCCCTGGATATTTAAAGGGAAAGTTTCAAGTTAATGAAGTTATTGTAACAATTATGATGAACTATATCGCATTATATGTAACATACGACATTATTAAGCGTTTCTTACACGAGGGTAATGATAAAACGTACGACATTAAAGAGAGTGCGTCATTATCTTCAGACTGGCTTGCTTCCATTACTGACGGTTCACGCCTTCACTGGGGAATTATTGTAGCAATTTTAATCGCTATTTTAATGTGGTTCTTATTAGATCGAACAACTTTAGGTTATGAATTAAAGTCGGTAGGATTTAATCAACATGCTTCTCAATATGCAGGTATGAAAGTTTCTCGTAATGTAGTATTTTCCATGACAATTGCTGGTGCATTTGCAGGGATTGGTGGAGCGATGGAAGGGTTAGGAACATTCCAAAGCATGACAGCGATGTCTTCGTTTACAGGGGTAGGATTTGATGGGATTGCCGTAGCGTTACTTGGTGGAAATAATCCGTTTGGCATTATCCTTTCAGCTTTATTATTTGGTGGTTTGAAAAGTGCTTCCCCTCAAATGAACTTTGAGGCAGATGTGCCATCAGAGCTTATAAACGTAATTATTGCATGTATCATCTTCTTTGTTGCATGTAGTTATGTGTTAAGATGGGCGCTTACACGCATGAGCAAGGAGGGGAAATAAATGAGCTTTTTAGATATATTAGCCATTCTTGTGACGGGTACGTTATATACATCAGCACCTATAATTTTCACAGCACTAGGTGGTGTATTTAGTGAACGATCGGGTGTTGTAAATATCGGATTAGAAGGACTAATGCTATTTGGTGCATTTATTGGAGTTGTTACAAACTTATTAATGGGTGATACTTGGGGAACGATGACTCCGTGGATTGCGTTATTATTTGCGGCAATTGGCAGTGGGTTATTTGCATTGCTTCATGCAGTAGCATCTATTACATTCCGAGCGGATCAAGTTGTAAGTGGTGTAGCAATTAACTTCTTATCTCTTGGTTTAACAGTATTTGCAATTAAGAAGATCTTTGATAAAGGGCAGACTGACTTTATTCAGTACCGTATTGAAAAGATTGATATTCCAGGTCTTTCGGATATTCCAGTTATAGGGAAAATATTCTTTTCAAATGTACCAATAACGTCGTATATTGCGATTATTTTAGCATTTGTTGTTTGGTATGTTATTTATAAAACACCGTTCGGTCTTCGATTGCGTGCTGTTGGTGAACACCCAATGGCAGCGGATACGATGGGGATTAACGTATATAAAATGCGCTATATCGGCGTTTGTATATCAGGGGTGTTTGCTGGAATTGGTGGGGCGATTTTTGCAATGTCAATTTCTAATAACTTCTCAGGGGCAACTATTACAGGACAAGGTTTCTTAGCTTTAGCTGCTATGATCTTTGGAAAGTGGAATCCACTAGGCGCACTAGGTGCAGCTCTATTCTTTGGTTTTGCTCAGTCTCTTAGTGTAACCGGTGGAACAATTCCTGTATTAGACCAAATTCCAAGTGTTTTATTAACGATATTACCGTATGTATTCACAATATTAGCACTTGTTGGTTTTGTCGGCCGATCTGAAGCTCCGAAAGCATTAGGAACGCCTTATGAAAAAGGAAAACGATGAGTATTTAGAAAGTATAAGAAAAGCTCGCACATTAGTGCGGGCTTTTTTACATAGAATATATTTAATACGGAAATTTACTATGTTCCTTACATATTAAAGTTTTTAGAAAGACTCAAATGTAAGCATAATAAGGAAGAAAAGTTGATTTTTTATTTCTAAAAACTGTATATTGAAGAGGAATATTCCTACATACGTAAAGGAGGGCTATTAATGAAACTAATGGAACAGCGACTACATGAATTAGGTGGCTTGCGAGTACATATTATTCCGACTGATAAATATAAAACAAATACCTTTGTATTTCGTTTTAAAGCACCTTTAAATGAGGAGACGGTGACAGAGCGTGCCCTATTGCCATACGTATTACAAAGTGCGACAGAAAAACTGCCTTCTGTAATTCGTCTTCGCCAATATTTAGAAGAATTATATGGATCTTCTTTAGCGGTAGATGTAAGTAAAAAAGGAGAAGACCATATCATCTCTATTTATGTAGACATCGCAAATGAAACATATTTACGCGATGCACCACCGTTATTTGAAAAGGCGCTTTCTATGTTATCTAATATTGTTTTGCATCCAGCAACAGAAGGCGAAGGTTTTCTACCTGCTATTGTAGAAAGTGAGAAACGAGCACTCTTGCAACGAATTGAAGCTACTTATGATGATAAAATGCGTTATGCAAACGAGCGTTTAATTGAAGAAATGTGCAAAGTAGAACCATATCGTTTAAGTGCAAATGGGAAAAAAGAAAGTGTTGCTTCTATTACAAATGAAAGTTTGTATCAATATTATCAAAAAGTGTTAGCTGAAGATGAAATGGATTTATATATCATTGGTGACATTTCAGAAGATGCTGTGGAGCTTGTAAATAAGTATTTTTCGATTTCACCTCGCGCTAGGAAAGAAAGAAATGTACTTCTTCATAAACGAAATAATGAAGAGAAAGAAATTGTTGAAAAACAAGAACTAAAGCAAAGTAAATTAAATATCGGCTATCGCACATTCATTACGTATAAAGATGAAGATTATTTTGCCCTACAATTGTTTAACGGATTATTTGGGGGATTTTCTCATTCAAAGTTATTCGTAAACGTCCGTGAAAAAAATAGTTTAGCGTACTATGCAGCATCAAGATTTGAAAGTCATAAAGGTTTGCTCTTCGTTATGTCTGGAATTGAAGCGAAGAACTTTGAAAAAGCGGTTGAAATTATTAAAGAACAGATGAAAGCAATGCAAAACGGTGATTTTTCAGAGGAAGAGATTCAACAAACGAAAAGTGTAATTCAAAATCAAATCTTAGAGGCTGTTGATACACCACGTGGTTTTGTTGAAATGCTTTATCATGGCGTTATTTCAGAGCGTACGCGTCCAGTTGAAGAGTGGCTAACAGGTATAGAAGGCGTGACGAAAGAAGAAATTGTGAAAGTTGCTAATAATATTGAATTAGATACAATTTACTTTTTACATGGAACGGAGGGAGAGTAAATGGAGAAAATTGTGTATGAGCAATTAAAAGAGACACTATATTATGAAAAACTTCCGAATGGATTAGACGTATACATTTTACCGAAACAAGGATTCAATAAAACATTTGCGACATTTACGACGAAGTACGGTTCTGTTGATAATACGTTTGTCCCACTTGGAAAAGAAGAAATGACCCGTGTACCAGATGGGATTGCTCATTTTCTTGAGCATAAATTGTTCGAAAAGGAGGACCATGACGCCTTTCAATTGTTTAGTAAACAAGGTGCTTCAGCGAATGCTTTTACGTCCTTTACGAGAACTGCTTATCTCTTTTCTTGTACATCAAATGTAGAACAAAATTTAAATACGTTGTTAAATTTTGTTCAAGAACCGTATTTCTCAGAAAAAACGGTTGAAAAAGAAAAAGGTATTATTGGCCAAGAAATTCAAATGTACCAAGATAATCCAGATTGGCGTTTATATTTTGGATTAATCGATAGCTTGTTTGTGAAACATCCAATTAAAATTGATATTGCAGGGACAATCGAGTCTATTAGTAAAATTACAAAAGACCTATTGTATGAGTGTTATGAGACTTTTTACCATCCAAGCAATATGTTATTGTTTGTTGTTGGAGCGATTGATCCTGAAAAAACAATGGATTTAGTTCGTGAAAATCAAGCGAAAAAAGATTACGAAAATCAACCGGAAATCGTTCGTTCTTTTGAAGAGGAACCAGAAGAAGTAAATGAAAAGAAAAAGATTATTTTAATGCCTGTTCAAACTCCAAAATGTTTAGTTGGTATTAAAGCAACGAATTTACAAGAAAAAGGGCAAGCTCTTTTAAAACAAGAAATTGCGCTTACATTACTTTTAGATTATTTATTTGGAAAAGGGTCAGTTCATTATGAATCTTTATATAATGAAGGTCTTATTGATGATTCGTTCTCGTATGACTATACAGAAGAAAATAACTTCGGTTTTGCAATGGTTGGTGGAGATACGAAGCAACCTGATGAATTGGCAGATCGATTAAAAGGTATTTTACTACAAACGAATTATGATCAGTTAGATGAGGCTGCGTTGGAACGGGTGAAGAAAAAGAAAATAGGTGGATTTTTACGATCATTGAATTCACCTGAATATATTGCAAATCAGTTTACACGATATGCGTTTAATGAATCTAGTTTATTTGATGCTCTTACAGTGTTAGAAGGATTAACTGTTCAAGACCTACAACAAGCAGCAAAAACATTATTAATTGAAGAGAAAATGAGCGTCTGCCAAGTGCTGCCAAAAAAGTAAATTGATATTTGAATAAAAAACGCAGTATCTATATCCCTCATCTAACGTTTGGTTATTGCCAAATGGTAAGATGAGGGTATTATTTATTTATACATAAAAGATAAGAGAGGGAACTTATGAAAAAGTATGCATTAGTAACTGGAGGGAGCGGAGGGATTGGCTCTGCTATTTCGAAGCAGTTAATGGAGGATGGTTATACAGTCTATATTCATTACAATAAAAGCGAAGAGAAGGTAAGGGAGTTACAGAAGGAATTTGATGTAGTGATTCCTGTGCAAGCAAATTTAGCTTCTAGAGATGGAGCAGAGGAATTGTGGGCGCAAATCGAACATCCAATTGATGTTATTGTATACGCAGCTGGAAAGAGTATTTTTGGATTAGTAACAGATGTTTCGAATGAAGAATTAGATTATATGGTCGAGCTTCAAGTGAAGAGTGTATATAGACTTCTTTCGATGGCGCTTCCATCGATGATTGGGCGGAGAAGTGGAAATGTTATTGTTATTTCATCCATTTGGGGGCAAATAGGAGCATCTTGTGAGGTGCTGTACTCAATGGTAAAAGGTGCGCAAAATTCATATGTGAAAGCTTTAGCGAAAGAAGTTTCTTTAAGTGGATTACGTGTTAATGCGGTAGCGCCAGGTGCAATCGAAACAGAAATGTTAAATGTATTTTCAGCAGATGATAAAAATGAAATTGCTGAAGATATTCCATTAGGTAGACTAGGGCTACCGGAAGAGGTAGCAAAAACAGTCTCTTTCCTTGTTTCGCCAGGAGCTTCTTATATTACGGGGCAGGTTATTGGAGTCAATGGCGGTTGGCATTGTTAAAAATACTTACATAAAAAACAAGAAATTGTGCAAATTAAGCATGATTCTATTACTCAATAGTGAGGTGCTTAAACATGTCAGTGTTAGATAATTTTGATCAGTGGAAGAGCTTTTTAGGAGAACGTTTAGAACAAGCGGGAGGAAAAGGCCTTGATGGTGGTGCAGTATCAGATATGGCATTTCGTGTTGGTGATTATTTAGCAAATGAAGTAGAAGCGCGCAACGATCAAGAAAAATTATTGTCTGAGCTTTGGAAAGTTGCTGATGAACAAGAGCAACATACAATCGCAAATTTAATGGTGAAGTTTGTACAACATAAGTAAAAATAGAGAGGAGATTCTCCTCTCTATTTTTTTTGTATAATAATTACACGGGATAGATTATACATTTAGCTTCCCTATTAAGATGAAATCATATAATATAGTACGTAGGTGTAAAGTAAGCGTGGGGGAGTGATCTTGGATGATTGAATGGTATTTTGAATATGAAATACATAAAAACCGACCTGGCTTACTTGGTGACGTTTCTTCGTTAATCGGTATGCTTGGCATCAATATTGTCACAATTAATGGTGTAGATAATGCACGACGTGGACTTCTGCTTATGTGTGATAATCAAGAGCAAATCTCTAGACTTGAATCAATTCTAAATACGATGGATAATATAACGGTAACGAAATATCGTCCGCCAAAGCTTAGAGATAAGCTAGCAGTTAGACATGGTAGGTACATACAACGAGATGCAGATGATAAGAAGACATTTCGATTTGTACGTGATGAATTAGGCTTACTTGTAGACTTTATGGCGGAGATAATGAAAAAAGAAGGTCATAAGCTAATTGGGATACGAGGAATGCCTCGTGTCGGAAAAACAGAATCCATTGTTGCCGCAAGTGTTTGTGCAAATAAGAGATGGCTATTCGTATCATCGACTCTTATTAAGCAAACTGTCCGTAGCCAATTGATTGAAGATGAGTATAGCGACGATAATATTTTCATACTAGATGGAATTGTATCAACAAAGCGTGCAAATGAAAGACATTGGCAGCTTGTTCGTGAAATCATGAGATTGCCTGCAACGAAAGTTGTAGAACATCCAGATGTATTTGTGACTCAGTCGGAATACACATTGGATGATTTTGATTATATTATCGAATTGCGTAACGATTATGATGAAGAAATTCAATATAATTTAGTAGATGAAATTGAGCAAGGTACGCAAAATAATTTCTCTATGTTTGACTTTTAAAGAAATATTGAGGTGTTAGTAGTGACGGAATTAGGACAAAAGCTGACAGAAGCAAGAGAAGCGAAAGGCTTGTCTATTGATCAGCTGCATGAAATTACAAAAATTCAAAAACGCCATTTAGTAGCGATTGAAGAAGGCAATTATGATGTATTGCCAGGAGCTTTTTATGCGCGTGCATTCATTAAACAATACGCAGATGCGGTTGGATTAAATGGAGAGGAACTGCTTGTAGAATATCAGAGTACGATACCACAATCTGAAAAACACGATGTTCCACAAGTATCAACTGGACAGAAAACACAAGAAACAATGCAAAAATCTTCATCATGGCCAATTGCAGATCATATGCCGAAAATTTTGATTGCGTTATTAGTGATTGCAATTGGAGTGGTAGTCTGGTTTGTTATTCAATCGTTAACTGGAAAAGATGATAGGCAAGTTCCAAATGCTCAAAGTGAGAAAATTGAAGTTCAAAAAGCGAAAAATTCTCCGCTAGATACGAAGAAAGATGAAGAGAAAGCGGAAGAACCAAAAAAAGAAGAGCCAAAGAAAGAAGAACCAAAGAAAGAGGAACAACCAGCACAACCAACTGGACAGCAAGAGATAAAGGTAGTTGGAACAACTGGTAAGGTATCTACTTTGGAAATTCATAATAATAAAACATTAGAACTGGAAATATCGGGCAAAGGTGCGAGTTATGTAGATGTTAAAGATGATGCTGGGAACGAAATTCTAAACACTACAGTACAAGGTGGCCAAATAGAAAAACGTGATTTATCAACAGTAAAAGAAGTGCGACTTAATATTGGAAATGCAATGAATGTTGAAGTTAAACTGAATGGTCAAGTGGTTGCTTTCCCATTGGATCCAGAAAAAGAACTTCACCAAAGATTGGTGATAAAAAACCAAGGGATAGGGCAACCTGCACAATAACAGTCATCGCTTCGATGACTTTTTTCAATGAACAAATGTTTTTGATATGATGGAGGAATAGCTGTGAATTTACCAAATAAAATTACAATATCTAGAATCTTCTTAATTCCGATTTTTATGGTAATTATGTTAGCACCCTTTGAGTGGGGCTCATTTATAATTGGTGATGTAGAGTTACCAATTCAACATTTAGTAGGGGCACTTATCTTTATTATTGCTTCGGCTACAGATTGGATTGATGGACATTATGCAAGAAAGTATAATCTTGTAACGAATTTAGGGAAATTTCTTGACCCGTTAGCAGATAAATTACTTGTTTCGGCAGCACTTATCACATTGGTAGAAATGCAATATGTACCTGCTTGGATCGTTATTGTAATTATAAGCCGTGAGTTTGCAGTAACAGGTTTACGCCTTGTACTTGCTGGGACAGGGGAAGTAGTGGCAGCAAATCAGTTAGGGAAAATTAAGACATGGACACAAATTATTGCGATTGCAGCGTATTTATTACACGATGTACCTTTAAATTTAATCCATATTCCAGTTGCTGATATTTTCATATGGATTGCATTAATCTTTACTGTTATTTCAGGATGGGATTATTTCTGGAAAAATAGGGCTGCTTTTGTAAACTCAAAATAGAAGTTTTATGGGGGAATTGGGATGAATGCTGAGATTATTGCGGTTGGAACTGAATTGTTACTTGGACAAATTGCAAATACAAATGCCCAGTTTTTATCTGAAAAGTTAGCTTCAATTGGAATAAATGTGTACTATCATACTGTTGTGGGTGATAATAACAAGCGATTACAAAAGGCAATTGAAGTGGCTGAAGAGCGCGCTGATATGCTTATTTTTACAGGCGGATTAGGGCCGACAAAAGACGATTTGACGAAAGAAACAATAGCGTCTAGCTTAGGTGAAGAGCTTGTGTATGATGAAACAGCATTAACATCCATAAGCGATTATTTTAAGCGTACAGGCCGTGAATTTACGGAAAATAATAAAAAGCAGGCGCTCGTTCTAAGTGGATCGACTGTATTTGCGAATGATCACGGTATGGCGCCTGGCATGGGGTTAAATAAAAACGGCAAAGTTTATATTTTATTACCAGGGCCACCAAAAGAAATGAAGCCGATGTACGTGAGTTACGTAGAGCCTTTTTTACGTAACTTTACAACAGGGGAAAATATTTATTCTCGCGTTCTTCGCTTTTTCGGTATTGGGGAATCTCAATTAGAGGTAAAAGTTCAAGATTTAATTGATGGACAAACGAACCCGACCATTGCACCACTCGCAAATGATGGAGAAGTGACATTACGTTTAACTGCAAAACATCATGATGCGAATGAGGCGGAGAAACTAATTCAACATGTGGAAAATTTGATTTTAGAAAGAGTAGGAGAATTTTTCTACGGATATGACCAAGATTTTCTTCATTACAAGGCAATAGAGTTATTGAAGCAAAAAGGGTTAACTTTAGCATGTGCAGAAAGTTTAACAGGCGGTCTCTTTGGAAATCAAGTAACAGAAAATGCGGGTGTTTCGTCTGTGTTTAAAGGCGGTGTCATTTGTTATCATAATGATGTGAAGCAGCATGTTTTACATGTGCCTGAAGAAGTGTTACATACGGGTGGTGCGGTTAGTAAAGAATGTGCTCGTTATCTTGCTGAAAATGTTAAGGGATTATTAAAAGCAGATATCGGAATTAGTTTTACTGGGGTGGCAGGACCTGGCGGTTCAGAGTATAAAGAACCAGGAACAGTATTTGTTGGATTGGCGATTAAGGATGAACCGACTGAAGTCTTCTCTCTTAATTTAAGTGGAAGTCGTCAACAAATTAGAGAACGCTCTACAAAATATGGATTTTATCATTTATACAAAAAACTAGAAGAGATATAAATTTCTTCTAGTTTTTTTGTGGGGAAATCTAGTTTTATTCGATATAAAATAAAAAATCGAATAAATGTTCGATTTTTGTTGGCAAATTGAATTGAAAATAGGTATAATAAGATTAGCAATTCAGTTAAGGAGGAATTTTGAATGAGTGATCGTCAAGCGGCATTAGATATGGCGTTAAAACAAATAGAGAAGCAATTCGGTAAAGGTTCAATTATGAAATTAGGAGAACAAGCGGAGCGTAGAATTTCTACAATTTCAAGCGGTTCTTTAGCACTGGATGTGGCACTAGGGGTAGGCGGATACCCACGTGGCCGTATTATTGAAATTTACGGACCTGAAAGTTCAGGTAAAACAACAGTTTCATTACACGCAATCGCGGAAGTGCAACGACAAGGTGGACAAGCAGCATTTATCGATGCGGAGCATGCGATGGATCCTGTTTATGCACAAAAATTAGGTGTTAACATCGATGAATTACTATTATCGCAGCCTGATACAGGGGAGCAAGGACTAGAAATCGCAGAAGCACTTGTACGAAGTGGCGCGGTTGATATTATCGTAATTGACTCTGTAGCAGCTCTTGTACCGAAAGCTGAGATCGAAGGGGACATGGGTGACTCTCACGTTGGTTTACAAGCACGTTTAATGTCACAAGCACTTCGTAAACTTTCAGGTGCAATTAATAAATCAAAAACAATCGCAATCTTTATCAACCAAATTCGTGAAAAAGTTGGGGTTATGTTCGGAAATCAACTACAAGTTGCTTAATCGAAAAGATTAAGGAGTTTACTCTGGGTTTCCCTTGCTAGTGATAGCATGTTAAAAAACCTTGTGAACCTTATTGCCTAAGGGTGTAACTATTCATATAGTTGCTAACGGTGAAGCCCACCATTTTGTTAGGGTAATACCGTGCCAAGCTCCATAGTTATATGGGGAAGGTGTAGAGACTACCGAAAAGGACTTTTAGTTAACTGAGTAGGGTACGGCAGATGATAGGCTACTGCTGGAAGTGCAAGGCTCTCTGTGAAGAGATGAAGAGATAGTCCGGACTATAGAGATGGAAAATCTATAGATAGTGCCAGAAACAACTCCAGGTGGTCGTGCGTTGAAATTCTATTCAACTGTCCGTCTTGAAGTACGTCGTGCTGAGCAATTAAAGCAAGGTAATGACATCGTTGGTAATAAAACAAAAGTAAAAGTAGTTAAAAATAAAGTAGCACCACCATTCCGTGTTGCTGAAGTTGATATTATGTACGGAGAAGGTATTTCAAGAGAAGGTGAAATCTTAGATATGGCTTCTGAACTTGATATCGTTCAAAAGAGCGGTGCTTGGTACTCTTATAATGAAGAACGCTTAGGACAAGGTCGTGAAAATTCGAAGCAATTCTTAAAAGAGAATACGGATTTAAGAGAAGAAATTGCCTTCTTTGTTCGTGAACATCACGGAATTGGTGAAGACTCTGGTGTTGAAGACACGGAAGGTTCAACTATTCAAGATTAAAAAATAAAAGACACGCTCCCGTGTCTTTTATTTTTTAATGTCTTATGAAAGCGTTGTATATAGCTGGAGATAAAATATTTATTCTATCCAAAAGGCTATGTGTAAAGAGGAATATTTATATGTTTTACGTGAAGACAATGGAATTTACTAAGGTTTTCCAGGATAATATGCTACCTACTTTTCGAATTCAGATAAGATTCAGGGCTGAAGGTAAAGAAAGTAAAAGTAGACAACGCTTGACAATGAAAATTGCGATAGATACAATGAGAATGTATATTTTTTCTTATATACGATACACTCTTCTCAAGAAGAGAAGTAATATTCGGAGTAAGACTTAAATCTTGCCGAAATAATAATATGACATTTTAATTGTGAAATGAAGAAAGTCCCTTAAAAAAGCGGGACGACGGTCTTTGCTGTACGTTGCTATTCAATGTACATGCCGACAGTCTTTTTTCATTCATAGCAAGGGGAGGTGAAATCATGAGTAGTACAGTTTGGATACTCATCTCCATTTTGCTTGCAACAACAGTCGGTGCAGTTGTTGGCTTTTTTGTTCGAAAGTCTATTGCTGAAGCGAAGATTAATGGTGCAACTAATGAAGCGAAACGTATTCTAGACGAAGCGAATCGTGAGGCAGAAGCACTTAAGAAAGAAGCGCTTTTAGAAGCAAAGGATGAAATTCATACACTTCGTACAGAAGCTGAATTAGAAATTCGTGACCGTAGAAGCGAATTACAAAAACAAGAAAATCGTTTAATGCAAAGAGAAGAGAACCTTGATCGTAAAGACGAAACGCTCGATAAGCGCGAGCAACAGTTGGAAAAGAAAGAGGATTCTCTTGTAGCGAAACAACAACAGATTGAAGAGTTGGAAAGCAAAGTGGGAGAGTTAGTTCAAAAGCAACAAACAGAATTAGAGCGCATTTCCAATCTGACACGCGAACAAGCGAAAGCAATTATTCTTGGTAAAGTAGAAAGTGAAGTTTCTCATGAAATTGCCGTTATGGTAAAAGAAAGTGAAGTTCGTGCGAAAGAAGAAGCGGATAAGAAAGCAAAAGAGATTTTATCTCTTGCAATGCAAAGATGTGCAGCTGATCATGTTGCTGAAACAACCGTTTCGGTTGTAAATCTTCCAAACGACGAAATGAAGGGACGTATTATCGGACGTGAAGGTCGTAATATTCGTACGCTAGAAACGTTAACAGGTATTGACCTTATTATCGATGATACACCAGAAGCGGTAATTCTATCTGGATTCGATCCGATTCGTCGTGAAACAGCTCGTATCGCTCTTGATAAACTAGTACAGGACGGACGTATTCACCCAGCGCGTATTGAAGAGATGGTCGAAAAATCAAGACGTGAAGTGGACGAGTATATTCGTGAAGTCGGAGAGCAAACAACGTTTGAAGTGGGTGTTCATGGCTTACATCCAGATTTAATTAAGATTTTAGGTCGTTTAAAATACCGTACAAGTTATGGACAAAACGTCTTAAAACACTCTATGGAAGTTGCATATTTAACTGGACTTATGGCAGCGGAGCTTGGTGAGGATGAAAAACTAGCAAGACGTGCTGGTCTATTACATGATATCGGAAAAGCAATTGATCATGAAGTAGAAGGTAGCCACGTTGAAATTGGTGTTGAACTCGCAACGAAATATAAAGAGCACCCTGTTGTAATAAACAGTATCGCATCTCACCATGGTGACACAGAACCAACTTCTATCATTGCAGTTCTAGTTGCAGCAGCAGATGCATTATCAGCTGCAAGACCGGGAGCTCGTAGTGAAACACTTGAGAACTACATTCGTCGTCTTGAAAAGTTAGAAGAAATTTCAGAGTCTTATGAAGGCGTAGAAAAATCTTTCGCAATTCAAGCAGGACGTGAAGTTCGTATTCTGGTAAAACCGGATACAATTGATGATTTAGAAGCTCATCGTTTAGCTCGTGATATTCGAAAACGTATTGAAAATGAACTGGATTATCCAGGACATATTAAAGTTACTGTTATTCGTGAAACACGTGCAGTGGAATACGCAAAATAAAGTGGTGAAACACCACTTTATTTTTTTGTGTTGGAATTGGGTAAAATAAAGAAAATTATTTATGAGAAGTATGCAAGTGAAAGAAACTTATAATAGGTAAAATTTTAATATTATAAGGAAATTGCTTGTTAGAGTAAGGTAATAAAAAATGTAGTACATAGAAAGGGTAAGACATATGAGAATATTATTTGTTGGGGATGTAGTAGGATCTCCTGGTAGAGACATGATTCAACAGTACGTACCGGCATTAAAGAAAAAATATACACCTACAGTAACAATCATTAATGGAGAAAATGCTGCGGGTGGACGTGGAATTACGGAAAAAATATATCGAAACTTTTTGGAGTGCGGGGCACAGGCAGTTACGCTTGGAAACCATGCTTGGGATAATCGTGAAGTATTTGAATTTATTGATGATGCTAAATATCTTGCAAGACCAGCTAACTTCCCAGAAGGAACGCCAGGAAAAGGTCTTATCTTTGTGAACTGTAACGGAACAGAAGTTGCGGTAATTAACTTACAAGGACGTACTTTCCTTCCTCCAATTGATTGTCCATTCCGTAAAGTGGATGAATTAATCAATATTGCAAAAAAACGTACGAATATTATCTTTGTTGATTTTCATGCTGAAACAACAAGTGAGAAGCAGGCGTTAGGTTGGTACGTAGATGGTCGTGCTACAGCTGTAGTAGGTACACATACACACGTTCCTACAGCTGATAATCGTATTTTACCAAGCGGAACAGCTTATATTACAGATGTTGGTATGACAGGACCGTATGATGGTATTTTAGGTATGGATCGCGAAGCGGTATTGAAGAAGTTTTTAACGAACTTACCAGTACGTTTTGAAGTAACGAATGGCAGAACGCAATTAAGTGCAGTTTTAATCGATGTGGATCCAAATACAGGGAAAGCGAAGAAAATTGAACGCATTTTAATTAATGATGATCAGCCGTTTTTTGAGTAATTTTTAACGAAAAGTTAGAGAAGTCATTATATTTTAATTTTTTAGAAAAATTACAGAAATTTAGCAGGAATACGTGCCATTCCTCGTGAATATAAGTTAAAGTGAAATAATTGCTATTACTTTTTATAAAAACGAGGAGGAAACGCGGAATGGAAATATTAAAAGTTAAAGCAACGTCGGTCCCTAATTCTGTAGCTGGTGCACTTGCAGGTGTTATTCGCGAACGCGGAACAGCAGAAATTCAAGCTATTGGTGCAGGTGCATTGAACCAAGCGGTAAAGGCAGTAGCAATTGCAAGAGGATTTGTAGCGCCTAGTGGTTTGGATCTGATTTGTATCCCAGCGTTTACAGATATTATGATTGATGGCGAAGAGCGTACAGCGATAAAATTAATTGTAGAACCTCGTTAAGTTAAAACAACCTGTTTGCATGTATGCAAACAGGTTGTTTTTATAGTGGAGGAATGAATATGAAAATTTTTGATGCTCATTGCGATGTACTCTTTCAGTTATGGAGTGCAAAGGGAAAAAAAGACTTTCAAAACGATTCACAATTACATATTACATTTGAACAATTAAAGAAAAGAAAAGGAAGTATACAATGCTTCGCGATATATGTACCAGAAACAGTAGCGTATGAAAAGCGCTTTGAAGTTGCACTGCAAATGATAGATATTTTTCATAGTGAAATTCTATCGCTACCAGGAATGAAGTTTATTCAGACAAAAAACGATATTAACATGCTAAAACAGGACGAGATTGGAGCGTTATTAACATTAGAAGGATGCGAAGCGATTGGAAAAGAAGCGATGAGATTACGTTTGTTTTATCGCTTAGGTGTACGTTCCTTTGGATTAACATGGAACTATGCTAATTTATTAGCTGATGGGGCGCTAGAGACACGTGGTGCAGGTTTAACTACATTTGGTAGACAAGTTGTACAAGAACTTAATATGTTAGATTTATGGACCGATGTGTCTCATTTAAATGAAAGAAGCTTTTGGGATGGTATAGAAATAGCTAAAAACCCAATTGCATCGCACTCAAACTGTTATCAACTTTGTGGGCATCCACGCAATTTAACCGATGAACAAATAAGAGCTCTCATAAAGAAAAATAGCATTATTGGTATTACATTCGTACCGCAGTTTTTAACGAATGAAAGACAAGCGAATATAGCAGATATATTAAGACATGTGGAACATATTTGTTCATTAGGTGGAGAAAAAAATATAGGATTCGGTTCTGATTTTGATGGGATTTTAGAAACCGTTGTAGGTGTAGAAGCATATAGGGATTATGAAAATATAATTAATCACCTGTGTAAAAAGTATAGTGAATCAACTGTAGATCGATTTTTGTATAAAAATTTTGTTGACTGTGTAACGTTCTAAAGGTTGTGTTTTAAAAATTCAGAAAAATTAAAATAAACCCACTTGAATTTATTGATTTTTTTAAGACCTAATACTAGAATGGTAAACGAAATAGCTTTATACTAAAGATTCAGGGAAATCAGAAGAGGCATAATTTGCGTCCATTGTAGTTTATTTGTATAAAAAATGCTAAACTAATACTGTAAAAAAATACACTACAATGAATGCAGCCAAAAGGGGTGTAGGAGATGATTAGTCAACTTTCATGGAAAGTTGGAGGCCAACAAGGTGAAGGAATTGAAAGTACAGGGGAAATCTTCTGTATTGCATTAAACCGATTAGGATATTACCTATACGGTTACCGCCACTTCTCATCACGTATTAAAGGCGGCCATACAAATAATAAAATTCGTGTAAGTACAACAGAAGTACGCGCGATCTCAGATGATTTAGATATTTTAATTGCTTTTGATCAAGAAACAATTGATTTTAACTTCCACGAACTACGTCCGGGCGGAATTGTAGTTGCGGATGCGAAATTTAATCCAACAATACCTGATAATACAGATGTAAATCTATATGTGATACCGTTTACAGATATTGCTTCAGAGTTAGGCACATCACTAATGAAAAACATGGTTGCTGTTGGGGCATCTAGTGCGGTATTAGGATTAGACGAAACAGCGTATTTAGAGGTTGTTGAAGAAATCTTTGGTCGTAAAGGAGAGCAAGTCGTTCAAAAGAATATGGAAGCCATTAAACGCGGCTCTCAATATATGAAAGAATTGCTTGGTGAAAAAGTAAACATGATGCAGCTTGAAAAAGCTGACGGTAAGAAACGCATGTTTATGATTGGAAACGACGCAATCGCATTCGGTGCAGTAGCTGGTGGTGCTCGCTTTATGTCTGCATATCCAATCACACCTGCATCTGAAATTATGGAATACTTAATTAAAAAGTTACCGAAAGTCGGCGGGACAGTAATCCAAACTGAGGATGAAATCGCAGCTTGTACAATGGCAATCGGTGCAAACTACGCTGGTGTTCGTACATTAACTGCATCTGCTGGTCCTGGTCTTTCTTTAATGATGGAAGCAATAGGTTTAGCAGGTATTACTGAAACACCGCTAGTTATCATTGATACACAACGTGGTGGTCCAAGTACGGGCTTACCAACAAAACAAGAGCAGTCTGACTTAATGGCTATGATTTACGGAACGCATGGTGAAATTCCAAAAATCGTAATGGCGCCAAGTACAGTTGAAGAAGCTTTCTATGATATTGTAGAAGCGTTTAACTTAGCAGAAGAATATCAAGTGCCTGTTATTTTCTTAACAGATTTACAGCTTTCTTTAGGGAAACAAACTGTAGAACCACTTACGTTAGATAAAGTGGAAATTCGTCGTGGTAAGCTTGACTTAGAAGTAGAATTACCAGAACGTGAAAATAAAGCATACTTCAAACGTTATGAAGTAACAGAAGACGGCGTTTCACCACGTGTTTTACCTGGTATGAAAAATGGTATTCACCATGTTACAGGTGTAGAACATGATGAAACGGGTAAACCATCTGAATCAGCAATAAACCGTAAAAATCAAATGGACAAACGTTTCCGTAAAATGGAGAACTTAAAGTTTAATACCCCTGTTTATAAAAATGTTAAGCATGATGACGCAGACGTATTGCTAGTTGGTTTTAACTCAACACGTGGTGCGATCGAAGAGGCAATGCAGCGTTTGGAACAAGAAGGAATGAAAGTAAACCATGCTCATGTACGTTTAATTCATCCTTTCCCAACAGCTGAAATCGATCCACTTGTGAAAAAAGCGAAGCGTGTAGTGGTAGTAGAAAACAATGCAACTGGTCAGCTTGCTAACATTATGAAAATGAATCTTGGTAATGGTGAGAAAATTTCTAGTCTTTTAAAATATGACGGAAACCCATTCTTACCGAAAGAGATTTACAACGAATGCAAAAAAGGGGTTGTATTAAATGGCAACATTTAAGGACTTTCGTAACAGTGTAAAACCGAACTGGTGCCCAGGTTGCGGAGACTTCTCAGTACAAGCTGCGATTCAACGTGCGGCAGCTAACGTTGGTTTAAATCCAGATGAACTAGCTGTTATTTCTGGTATCGGCTGTTCAGGTCGTATTTCAGGTTATATTAATTCATATGGTTTGCATAGTATTCATGGACGTGCTCTTCCAATCGCACAAGGTGTGAAGATGGCAAATCGTGATTTAACAGTTATCGCATCAGGTGGTGACGGTGATGGTTTTGCGATTGGTATGGGACATACAATCCATTCTATTCGTCGTAACATTGACATTACGTATATCGTAATGGATAACCAAATTTACGGATTGACAAAAGGTCAAACTTCACCACGTAGTGAAGCTGGATTTAAAACGAAAAGTACACCACAAGGTTCAATTGAACCATCACTAAATGTTATGGAAATGGCTTTAACAGCTGGTGCGACATTTGTGGCGCAAAGTTTTTCAAGTGATTTAAAAGAATTAACACAAATTATTGAAGCTGGTATTAATCATAAAGGATTTTCATTAATTAACGTATTTAGTCCATGTGTTACTTACAATAAAGTAAATACTTATGATTGGTTTAAAGAGAATTTAACGAAACTAAGTACAGTAGAAGGATATGATCCATCTAACCGCATGATGGCTATGCAAACATTAATGGAAAAGAACGGGTTAGTAACTGGTTTAATTTATCAAAATACAAAGCAGCCTTCTTACCAAGAGCTTGTAAAAGACTATAGCGAAAAGCCTTTAGTGCAAGCTGATTTGAATATGGATCAGAAAATGTTTGATGAGCTTGTTGCTGAATTTATGTAATGCTAAAAGAAAAGGTTGCCACTTGGCAACCTTTTTTGAATGAATAAAAATAATGAATAGATTTGTTTACTTGGAAAATTCAGAATGATAAAATAATATATAAATCGTTGTATAGAAATAGCATGTTCATTAACTGTAAAATGTAAAATAGGATAAGAATGCTTCTTCGTTAAAATTGGCTAAAGGCTCTATACTATGATAATGTGTATAGGGATAAAGCAATATGCTTTTGGGTAGGACAAGGTGAAATACTAAAAAGGGAATGTCTATTGGTGTGGGGAAGACTTCATTCTTACGGATGATTAGATCGATTACTCAAGTTTCAAAGGGCAAGTTATCTCTCAAGCTATCTAACATCATTGAGATGGGTCTAAGCGCATTAAAATGGACTACAGAGTGTGTATAGTTAAGGGTGAAAGGAGATTACCGATGAACGAGCAACAACGATTAGCAAGTCAACAAGCAAATTCCTCTACGAAAAAAGAAGAGAAAGATTATAGTAAATACTTTGAAAGTGTATACAAACCACCTTCCTTGAAAGAGGCAAAAAAGCGTGGGAAAGAAGAAGTTAAAATTGAACGAGATTTTGGCTTACCTGAAGAGTTCCGCAATTTTGGCGCAGGAAGAAAGTTTTACATTCGTACATATGGCTGCCAAATGAATGAGCATGATACTGAAGTAATGGCGGGGATTTTTACAACACTTGGATATGAGCCAACTTTTTCAACTGAAGAGGCCGATGTCATTTTATTGAATACTTGTGCAATCCGTGAAAATGCTGAAAATAAAGTGTTCGGTGAACTTGGTCATTTAAAATCATTAAAGCGAAGAAACCCGGATCTTTTAATTGGTGTATGTGGTTGTATGTCTCAAGAGGAATCTGTTGTAAATAAAATTATGCAAAAAAATCAGCATGTAGATATGGTGTTTGGTACACATAATATTCATAGATTACCGTATATCTTAAAGGACGCAATGTTCTCAAAAGAGACGGTGGTTGAAGTTTGGTCAAAAGAAGGGGACGTAATTGAAAACCTTCCGAAAGTACGTCGTGGTGATATTAAAGCTTGGGTAAATATTATGTATGGCTGTGATAAGTTCTGTACATATTGTATTGTACCGTATACACGCGGAAAAGAGCGCAGCAGACGTCCAGAAGATATTATTAAAGAAATTCGCCATTTAGCAGCGAACGGTTATAAAGAAATTACGTTACTTGGACAAAACGTAAACGCATACGGTAAAGACTTTGAAGACATACAATATGGTCTTGGCGATTTAATGGATGAACTTCGTAAAATCGATATCGCACGTATTCGTTTTACAACAAGTCATCCACGTGATTTTGACGATCATTTAATTGATGTTCTTGGAAAAGGTGGTAACCTCGTAGAACATATCCACTTACCAGTTCAATCTGGTAGTACAGATATGCTTAAAATTATGGCGCGTAAATATTCGCGTGAGCATTATTTAGAGCTTGTACGAAAAATTAAAGAAACGATTCCGAATGCAGTCCTAACAACGGATATTATCGTTGGTTTCCCAAATGAAACGGATGAGCAATTTGAAGAAACGATGTCGCTATATCGTGAAGTAGGATTTGATACGGCATTTACATTTATTTATTCCCCGCGCGAGGGTACACCAGCTGCAAAAATGAAAGATAATGTGCCGATGGAAGTGAAGAAAGAGCGATTACAACGCTTAAATACACTAGTGAATGAATATGCTGTTAATAAGAATAAGCGTTATATAGGGCAAGTTGTAGAAGTATTAGTTGATGGAGAAAGTAAAAATAATCCTGAAGTACTTGCGGGGTATACACGTACGAATAAACTTGTAAACTTCGTTGCTTCAAAATCTTTAATTGGTCAGCTTGTGAAAGTAAAAGTAACGGAAGCAAAAACTTGGTCACTTAACGGGGAATTGGTTAAGGAGCCGATTGAGGTGAAATAATAGATGAAAGTATATACGAAAGATGAAATTGTTGAGCAAGCGAAAGAATTAGCGAAAATGATCTCTGAAACAGAAGAAGTCGACTTCTTTAAGCGAGCAGAAGCACAAATTCATAAAAATGAAAATGTAAAGCGAGCAATTGATGAAATTAAAGCTTTGCAAAAACAAGCAGTTAACTTACAACATTATGGAAAATGGGAAGCTTTGAAAAAAGTAGAAGCTGAAATTGATGCGCTTCAAGATAATTTAGATAGTATCCCAGTTGTGCAGGAGTTTAAATCTTCACAAACATATGTAAATGATTTACTGCAGCTAGTTGCTAGTACGATTTCTAACAATGTAACAGATGAAGTATTAGCTTCAACTGGTGGCGATGTGTTGAAGGGTGAAACTGGTGCAGCAGTAGAAAGTAAAAAAGGAAATTGTGGTTGTTAAAGAGATGTCTTATTGACATCTCTTTTTTTTATGGGTTATAACGTAAATTCTTCTCAAAAAAAGAATGACACATTCCGCTATTGTCACGCATATGATTAAGTGAATAGTGATTGAGGAGGGTTACGAATGTCCGAATTTAGAGAGATTATTACAAAAGCAGTGGTTGGAAAAGGACGTAAGTATACAAAGTCAACGCATACATGTGAATCGAATAATGAGCCAACAAGTATTTTAGGGTGCTGGGTAATTAACCATTCGTACGAAGCGAGAAAGAATGGAAAACATGTGGAAATTGAAGGTTTCTATGATGTAAACACTTGGTATTCATTTGATGGAAACACAAAGACCGAAGTTGTAACAGAGCGTGTTAACTACACTGACGAAGTAAGCATTGGGTATCGTGATAAAAACTTCTCGGGTGACGATTTAGAAATTATTGCTCGTGTAATTCAACCGCCAAATTGTTTAGAAGCTCTTGTATCACCAAATGGTAATAAAATTGTTGTGACGGTAGAACGTGAATTTGTAACAGAAGTAGTTGGAGAAACGAAAATTTGTGTAAGTGTAAATCCTGAAGGTTGCGTAGAATCAGACGAGGATTTTCAAATCGATGATGATGAGTTTGAAGAATTAGATCCGAACTTTATCGTCGATGCAGAAGAAGAGTAATAGAAAGCTAGGGAGAAGTTCTTCCTAGCTTTTTACATTACATAAGTGGTGCTGAATGAACATGATTTCTTATGAAATGTGCTATAATGAGGAAAGACTCCTGAAATAGGAGATATGGGTGTCCGTGAAGTGTGACATATATGAATATAGATTATTATGTAAGAATTATGGAGGAAAGACATGACGCAATATACCCCTATGATACAGCAATACTTAAAGGTTAAGGCAGACTATCAAGATGCCTTTTTATTTTTCCGATTAGGTGATTTTTATGAAATGTTCTTTGAAGATGCGGTTAAAGCAGCTCATGAACTTGAAATTACATTAACGAGCCGAGATGGTGGTAGTAGTGATCGTATACCGATGTGCGGTGTACCGCATCATGCAGCTAAAAATTATATTGAACAACTTGTTGAAAAAGGATATAAAGTAGCTGTTTGTGAGCAAGTGGAAGATCCAAAAACAGCTAAAGGTGTAGTACGTCGTGAAGTAGTACAACTAATTACGCCAGGAACGATGATGGAAGGGCGTACAATAGACGAGAAAGAGAATAACTTCTTAGCAGCATTAACACATTTCGAAGATGGATCTTATGCGCTAGCTTGCAATGACTTAACGACTGGACAAAATACAGTGACGTTGTTAACGGGTTCAGTAGAAGATATTTTATTAGAAGTGTATGCAACTGGTTCAAAAGAAATTGTTGTAGATTCTACATTTTCAAAAGATGAATTAAATAAATTAACTGAAACATTAAAAATGACGATTTCGTATGAAGATGCAACAACTATTCCGGAAGGGTTAGAACAGCTTGTGAAAAATGTTTCACAAGCAAAGTTAATTAAAGCGATTGGACGCTTATTTAACTATGTGATAAGAACACAAAAACGTTCGTTAGATCACTTGCAACCAGTGGAAATTTATTATACGAACCAGTTTATGAAAATTGATGTGCATTCAAAGCGAAATTTAGAACTGACAGAAACCCTTCGAACAAAAGAAAAAACAGGATCATTATTATGGCTATTAGATAAAACGAAAACAGCTATGGGTGGTCGTATGTTAAAACAGTGGATGGAACGTCCGCTTATTCAGAAAGAAAAAGTTGAAGAGCGTTTAGAAATGGTTGAAACGTTTGTAAATGATTACTTCTTACGTGAAGATTTAAAAGAAAAGTTAAAAGAAGTATATGATTTAGAGCGTTTAGCAGGGAAAGTTGCATTTGGTAATGTAAATGCACGGGACTTATTACAGTTAAGACGTTCTTTACTTCAAGTACCAGCTATTTTAGAAGCGATTAGTCTTTTAGATAATGCTTATGCAGCTAGATTAATTCAAGGTGCGGATCCATGTGAGAGCTTAACAGAATTGCTAGGAAGAAGTATTCAAGAAAACCCACCGCTTTCTATTAAAGATGGAGATATTATTAAAGACGGTTATAATGACAAGCTTGATCAATATCGTTACGTTAGTAAAAACGGGAAAACGTGGATCGCTGAGCTTGAAAAACGAGAGCGTGATATTACAGGGGTTAAATCATTAAAAATTGGATACAACCGTATTTTCGGCTACTACATTGAAGTGACGAAGGCAAATCTTGCGGCACTTCCAGAAGGGCGCTATGAGCGAAAACAAACACTTGCAAATGCAGAGCGTTTCATAACAGATGAACTAAAAGAAAAAGAAACATTAATCTTAGAAGCAGAAGAGAAAATTGTGCAATTAGAATACGATTTATTTACAGCACTTCGCGAAGAAGTCAAAGTATTCATTCCGAAATTACAGCATTTAGCGAAAGTAATTAGTGAGCTAGACGTACTGCAAAGCTTTGCGACAGTTAGTGAAGAAGAGCAGTTTGTAAAACCTGTTTTAACAACTAAGCGCGAAATCTTTATTAAAGATGGTCGTCATCCTGTCGTTGAAAAAGTATTGAACGGGAAATTGTATGTACCGAATGATTGTATTATGCCGGAGAAGATGGATGTCTTTTTAATTACAGGACCGAACATGTCTGGTAAAAGTACGTATATGAGACAATTAGCACTTGTTACTGTTATGTCACAAATTGGTTGCTTTGTACCAGCGACAGAAGCAGTATTACCTGTCTTCGATCAAATCTTTACGAGAATTGGTGCAGCGGATGATTTAATCTCAGGTCAAAGTACATTTATGGTTGAAATGTTAGAAGCGAAAAATGCAATTGCAAATGCATCAGAAAGAAGTTTAATTTTATTCGATGAAATTGGACGCGGTACATCTACGTATGATGGTATGGCACTTGCACAAGCAATTATTGAACATATTCATGACCAAATTGGCGCAAAAACGTTATTCTCTACACATTATCATGAATTAACAGTGTTAGAAGAAAGTTTAGACCAACTAAAGAATGTACATGTTTCAGCTATTGAAGAGAATGGAAAAGTAGTTTTCCTTCATAAAATTCAAGATGGAGCGGCCGATAAAAGTTACGGAATTCACGTTGCGCAACTTGCTGAATTGCCAGATAGCTTAATCGCTCGTGCGAAAGAAGTGTTAGCGCAGCTAGAAGGACAAGAAGAAATTATTATTCCAAAGCGCACAGAAGTGAAAGTGCAAGAAGTTGCTCCGGAACCTGTAGTTGTAAAAGAAGAACCTGTAGAAATACAAGAAACGAAAGTAGAGACTGAAGAAGAATCACAACTATCTTTCTTTAGTGCAGAAAAGTCTTTGGAAAAACAAGACAAGCTAGTTCTAGATGCAAAAGAAACGGCAGTACTTACACAAATTAAAAAAATTGATTTACTCGATATGACACCTTTAGAAGCGATGAACGAACTGTATCGTTTACAAAAAAAGTTAAAGAAAGGATGAGTAAGTAGATGGGGAAAATTCGCAAACTCGATGATCAACTCTCTAACTTAATTGCGGCAGGGGAAGTAGTAGAGCGCCCTGCCTCAGTTGTAAAAGAACTCGTGGAAAATTCCATCGATGCGAATAGTACATCTATTGAAATCCACTTAGAAGAAGCTGGGTTATCGAAAATTCGCATCATTGATAATGGAGATGGCATTGCAGAAGAAGATTGTATCGTTGCATTTGAACGCCACGCAACGAGCAAAATTAAAGATGAAAATGATCTATTTCGTATAAGAACGCTCGGTTTCCGCGGAGAGGCTCTGCCGAGTATTGCCTCTGTAAGTGAATTGGAATTAATTACAAGCACAGGTGATGCGCCTGGTACACACCTTATTATTAAAGGTGGAGACATTATAAAACAAGAGAAAACAGCGAGCCGAAAAGGAACAGATATTACAGTTCAAAACTTATTCTTTAATACCCCAGCGCGTCTTAAATATATGAAAACGATTCATACAGAGCTTGGGAATATTACAGATATTGTATATCGTATTGCAATGTCACATCCAGAAGTATCGTTAAAGCTGTTTCATAATGAAAAGAAATTGCTTCATACATCAGGAAATGGTGATGTAAGACAAGTGCTTGCAGCGATTTACAGCATTCAAGTTGCGAAGAAGCTAATTCCAATTGAAGCAGAATCTTTAGACTTCACAATTAAAGGGTATGTAACATTACCAGAAGTAACGAGAGCGTCTCGTAATTATATGTCAACGATCGTAAATGGTCGTTACGTTCGAAATTTTGTATTAATGAAAGCAGTTCAGCAAGGATACCATACATTACTGCCAGTCGGACGATACCCAATCGGCTTCTTATCGATTGAAATGGACCCAATGCTTGTTGATGTTAACGTACATCCAGCGAAATTAGAAGTTCGTTTTAGTAAAGAACAAGAGTTGCTAAAGCTGATCGAAGAAACATTGCAAGCTGCATTCAAAAAAATACAACTCATTCCAGATGCTGGTGTAACAACAAAGAAAAAAGAAAAAGATGAAAGTGTGCAAGAACAGTTCAAGTTTGAGCATACAAAACCGAGAGAATCATCCATGCCTAACATCGTTTTACCGACTGGTATGGATGAAAAGCAAGAAGAACTAACGACTGTGAAACAGCCGGCACAACTTTGGCAATCGCCGAAGCAAGAATGGCAACCACCACAGTCACTAGTAAGAGAAGAGCAAAGTTGGCAGTCATCCTCTAAGCCGGTAATAGAAGAAACGGTTCGAGAGGAAAAGGAATGGACTAGCAACGGTGACGATTTTGAATTAGAGGAATTGGAAGAAGAAGTTCACGAAATAAAAGAGATTGAAATGAACGGTAATGACTTACCACCGCTTTATCCAATTGGACAAATGCACGGAACATATATTTTCGCTCAAAATGATAATGGGCTATATATGATTGATCAACATGCAGCGCAAGAACGTATCAATTATGAATACTTCCGTGATAAAGTGGGGAGAGTAGCGCAAGAAGTACAAGAGCTACTTGTACCGTACCGTATCGATTTATCTCTTACTGAATTTTTACGTGTCGAAGAGCAACTAGAAGAACTAAAAAAAGTCGGTCTATTCTTGGAGCAATTCGGCCATCAATCCTTTATCGTCCGTTCACACCCAACGTGGTTCCCGAAAGGACAAGAAACAGAAATCATTGATGAAATGATGGAGCAAGTTGTTAAACTAAAAAAAGTAGATATTAAAAAGTTGCGTGAAGAAGCTGCCATCATGATGAGCTGTAAAGCATCGATTAAAGCAAATCAATATTTAACGAACGATCAAATATTTGCTTTACTTGAAGAACTTCGCACAACAACAAACCCGTATACATGCCCGCACGGAAGACCGATTCTTGTGCATCATTCTACTTATGAGTTGGAGAAGATGTTTAAGAGGGTTATGTAGGGTTAATAAAACTAGGTTTCAAAAGGGAGCAACATTTACTGTTGCTCCCTTTTAATATGTAGAATTAATTGTTAAACGAGAATATGGCGGAGTAATTTTGCAGTTTATTTAAATTTGAGCATATCATACTTAAGATTGTAAGTAGTTTATTTCTTGGCTACGTTAGCTTAAATTTATCTATGTATAAAAAAGCGCTGTATATCAGCACTTTTTAAAAGTACATGAGTTGTATAAGAAAGATTTATACATTACTAAAAACATAACTATGCAAGGTCTAATATAGATTCTTATTTGGCACATTGTTACAAGGATCTATACAATTATTTATTTTTATTATTATTATTAATTTTTTCAGTATAGAGCACCTGTTCTTTGTAGTGTTTTTTAATTGGGAAATTATGTGTATCTGTGCCGTTCTTGAATTTTTTATCAATGGGGTTCTTTAGAGGAACTGTTGTAGTTTCTGTAAATTCATATGGGTAATTTATTTTAGATTTATCTTCAAACATGAAAATGCCTCCTTTTTAGGATTTCCTAAATTCTTTACTATAACATGATATGCATATAGATTTTTTTGGGACTAGTTATTTATATAGGTTAGAGGAATTTAATTACATAACTACTGAAATATTTTAAAGGAAAGTAATTCGGCTGAAGCAAAGAAATTAAGTGGGAGATCAACTGCCACCCAATTGGTATAGGCTAATAATCAGTAGGGGATGGACACCCACACTGATTAAAGTTTTACTTTATCAGTAAAGTAAACAATGCATATATATTCGTTATAGATTGTTTTTATAATATGACTTATATGGAGTTTTCCTGATAATATAATGTGGAATATTATATTGTTATTAGGTTATTAGGAACATTTAATGTTGTTTCACAACTGAAAGGGAATTGAAAAAAAACTGCAACTTTTCTCATAAAAATTCAATCTTACTTGAAAAATGAAAGGAAAATGAAATTTTCCAACAGGAATTCTTTGTTAAGATAAAAAGCATACATACAAAAAAGTATTGACATATCTCAAAAATGTAATTTCAAGATATGGTGGGGGAAAAGATGAGATTAGAAAAACAATTAATAAAAAAGATGTACTATGAAACATTCCTAATGGAGAATGAAACACAACCACCTCTTCAAGTACTTGGAGAAGCTTATGTAAATGAAGAAAAAAATGAAATTTCCGATGGATCTTATATTCGTTTTGCACAGGGTGAATTTTATTATCATCATCAAGATTTTGAAGCAGCTATTTTTAAATGGGAGAAAGTTAGTAATGAATTAGCACCATGGGCACAAAAAAATATTGCGGATGCTTACTTCGAACTTAACAGATTATCAGTTGCTGAAAATGTGTATACTTCCATTACTACTGATAATAAAATATTGATGACCGAAATTGGACTGCAATTACTTTCTCTTTACATCGAGCAGAATAATTTTGATTCAGCTTTCACTGTTATAAAAGAAGCGGTTTCTTTAAACCCTGATTATCCAAATGTCACAATCATTGCCCGTTCCTTTTATGAGGAACAGCAAGATTTTGATAGTGCAGTAGAGCTTGCTGTGAATGAGTTAATTCGAACAGAATCTTATCCGTGGTTTGAGGTGCTAAAAGGATATATCGATAAAGGATTTACTAAAAATATTTCACCAGATTATTTTTATGAAGTATTAGTGACATTAAATAATGTAGATCAAGTGCAATTTACGCAAATGGTTTCATCACTTTGGAACAGTTATAAAAATGAACAAAATTACTTATTATGGCTTAATACAATAAATGAATTTTTCATACATATCGAAATACATTCGTCCGATATATGGGACAAAATTTCTTCTCTTTACGAAGAAACGTACTTTGAATTAATTCAAGGTCAATATATGCTTAGACAATTACACGATATCATTCCAAATCTGTTAACAAATTGGTTAAAGGTAGTCAATCCGTCTCATGCTGTATTTCCATCAGCAGCTGTATTGGCATGGAATGAGATTTTTCCTTCCAAAATAGATTCAGCAAATATAAAGCATGCGGAAGACCTACTGTCATATTCTATTAATCATGTGAATGGCTTAGAGTATAGTTTACATCTTTTTGAATCTATTACACAGTGGGCACAAAAGCATGAAATAGAAATGGGTCACAGATTTAGATGGTTAGTTGGCGAGCTTGCAGATTTAAAAACAAATCGTATTTTAGTAACGGGAACGTCAGGAAACGGAAAAACTGCATTTATTAACTCTATATTAGGAGAAAATATATTAGAAAACTCAATCTCAAATGTAGTAGTTTTAAAAAATGATGCCCATACAGAAATTAACGCTATAACAGATTCAGCCATTACAACAACTGAAAATTTCTATGATTACCATAATATGATGGCAGTGCACCATCAAACATATAGAGATAGAGCATGTGTTGAATTTAAATTACCATGCAGATTTTTAAGTAAAAATAAACTTACATTCGTAGTTACACCTGGATTTAATAGGAATAACGATACTAGGGATGAGATATTTGAATATTTAAATTCGGTAGATGAATTATTGTTCGTATTGAATGCGGATTCACCTTTTACTGATAAAGAACGTGATATTCTATTAGGTATTCAAGAACATACACCAAATCTACAAATTCATTTCTTGTTAAATAAAATCGATAACATTTACAGTGAAGCAGAAATAAAAAGGGTTTTACATGATACGCAAGCGAGAATAAACGCATATTTCCCGCATGCGAGAATTTTCCCTTACTCTTCGTTATATACAAGTAGTCAACAACTAAATGATTTAACTGAGTTTATTCGTTTTAACTTTAACCATAAAAATATCGATGCAGAACGTACTGAAAAGTTAGTGTTTTTCATTCGAAAAACAATTACATATCTTTTGGATAAGCGTGTTGAGAAGGAAAACAATATAGTGGATGCTATTAAGTGGAATGAGGATATGTTAGTTAAACTAAATGGTAGCATTAATAACCTTACTGCATTTGAGAAGGAAAAAATTCATTTCATTACAGAATCATATCGTACAATGAAAAACGAAATTACTAATGATCTTACAGAACATATTCCGAAACTATTGCAGAGTTGTTCCGATTTAATTAGTGAAGAAAGCGATTTCGGACACATTGATACGGAACTAAATACAGCGATGAACGAAAGAGTGCACAAATATTTAGAACAAACTGTATTACCTAACCTTGCTCGTTCTATGCAAAATTGGATTGCAACTTCTAATACTGAGTTCCTTCAAAGTCAATCGTACTTAGAAGAGCTCAGTGAAGGACTTAATTCTTTATTTGGAGAAAATCGAATACAGTTAGAATGTGACTTTAAAGTACTGGATGACTGGCGCAGAGATACTGATAGAATGACGACTAGAATACAAATGGAAGAAGTAAATATTTTACGCCGATTTACGCCAGCACAATTTTTACTGAAAAGTGCCGGTAAATTATTTGGAGTTCTTCCAAAGAATAGAGCTATGCTATATAACAAATACAAACAGTATGTAGAAAATGAAGATTATACGGAAGTAACGGCTTCTATTATGAATAAATTTTTCTTGCAATTTGAGCTGTTTGAAAACACGCAAGAGCGAGATATTAATATGTTCTTTAGGAATCCATTTATCTCCTTGAAACAAGCTATAGAAAATACTCATTTAGAAATACAAGAAAAACAAGAGATATTACATAAAATGAAATCAAATCCTGAAGTCTATCATGATTCTATAACGCTCTTTGAATTGAGATTACGTCAATGTGAAGTAATCTTAAATATAGGTGAGGAACATGCCTATACAGATTTAACTGTAGAAACAACTATAGAATAAACGTAAAACAACTCCAAATTATATAATGAAAGTGGATTTTGGAGTTGTTTTTTTGCTTACATCCGTATAATATGTCAGGTCTTTTTTATATCAAATTGCATCATCTGTTATAAGAGAGTAAAAAGGGAGCAACCGTAATGGGGTGCTCCCTTTCCATATATATAGATTATTTTTCAGTTTCTTTAATTTTAGTTTGTACTTCGCCAGTTTTCATTTTATTACTTTCAGAGAAACGTAATAAATCGCCTCCAATAATTTTATCAGACATTCGTAATTCGTTTTGTGCACGGTTAATGAGTGCTTGTGCTTCTTTTTTTGGTAAATCTACAATTTCACCTGTTATGCGGTCATAGAAAGTGTGATTTTTGTATGCATACTTGTCTGTAATAAAGCTACCATCACGTAAAACAACAAAACCGGTATATTCATCTGAAAACATATCATGGCCAAAACTGATATCGTTAGTAGTATCAATCCCTAATAAATTTAGAATAGTAGGTTTCATATCGATTTGTCCCGTAGGCTTTGAAATAGTTTGACCTTCTGTTTGGCCAGGGATATGAATATATAAAGGTGTGCGTTGTAAATTTAAAGCATCAAATTCTGTTATTTGATCTTTTTCTAAAAACTGTGCCATTGCGCGATTATGTTTTTCAGAAATGCCATAATGATCACCATATAACACAATAATAGAATCATCATACATTCCCTCGGCTTTTAAACGCTCAATAAATTTTTTAATTGATTCGTCTAAGTAACGTGCTGTTACGATGTAACGATCAAATACGCCATTACCAGAGTTGTAAGGTTCAATGAATTTTGTATCTTCATCATACGTAAATGGATAATGATTTGTTAAAGTAAGGAAACGAGCATAAAATGGTTGATCAACAGTTTTTAATATATCTACTGATTGATCAAAGTATTCGATATCTTTTAATCCCCAATTTAAATTTGTTTCGGGTGTAATTTTGTAATCAAGCTCATTATAGTAACGATCATAACCAAGAGCAGAGTACATGATATTACGATTCCAAAATGTTGCGTTATTCGCATGGAATACAGAAGTAAAATAGCCTTGCTGACGTAAAATTTCTGGAGTCGCAGTATAATCGTTGTTACCGTGCGTGAAGAATACAGCTCCTCGATTTAATGGATACAACGATGTATCTATTAGAAATTCAGAATCTGATGTTTTTCCTTGCCCAGTTTGGTGGAAAAAGTTATCAAAGTAATAGCTTTCATTTATGAATTCATTCAAGAACGGTGTAACTTCTTGACCATTGACGGATGCACCTATTAAAAAGGTTTGCAAGGATTCAAGAGTAACGACAATTACGTTTTTTCCTTTCGCTACACCAAACATATTAGGATTTGGTTCACTTTGGTTTGCTTTTACGTAGTTTTCAGTTTCTTGTAATTTACTACTATCTGCAAGTGCCTTTTGGGATCCTGCTTTTACTTGTAGTGTTAAATCATATACTTGATGAGTGTATAGTCCTAAATTTTTCACAAGCATTACGCGGTCGAAGGATCTCGTTAATAATTCAGGTCGTTCTTTTTCTGCAAGATGTAGATTCGCAAAAAATACACCAATCGTTAAAAGAAAATATAATAAGCGTGCAGAATGAGTTACACGTTCTGTTTTAAAGACTATTGCTTTCTTTTTTAATAAAATAAAGAAGAAAATAATGTCTACGAATGCGAGTATAATTTTGTAGTTCAATATTTCTATAATACTGCCGCCTAATTGGCCAAAGTTTGATGTTTGTCCAAGTACTGGCAATGTAACGAAATCATTATAAAAATCATAGAACATTACATTCCCAACAAGTACGATTGTTAATAAGAAATTAATACATAGCGCTATATAATTTCTCTTTTCACCGGTTGCAAATAATGCTAATCCAACAAATGCTAACGATGCAGCGAGAGGGCTAATAAACAAAATAAGTTCTTGTGTAGAAGACTCAATTTTTAAATCAAAACTGAATCGCGTAATAAGATATGTTTTTAACCATACTGCTAAAGCAATTATTATAACAAAGCTTATATTTTGCATTTGTAAATTTATTTTATTCTTCATTTTTACACCTTCTTTATAGAGTTTATTTAACTAATGTTATATATTATATTTTTATAACTATTAGAGTGTGGTGAACCATTTAGATTATATTTTTCTAAAGGTAATAATTTGAAGTATTCGTATACATACAATGGGGAATTTTAAAGCGAAGTAACATAAAACTAACTCTTGTTTAGAAACGGAGCAAAAAAAGTCATAGTTATAGTGACTTATAGACATCCTAACATATTAAACACTATGATGATGTTACAAAATATTGAACAAATGAAAGTGAAGATGAATAGATACTTTTGAAATTCAGGTAGTTAGAATTTAAATGAAAGGGGAGTGTAACGAAGCGATTATATGAATTAGTAGAAAACTACATTCTATATAGAATGTAGTTTTTCGTATATATTTCATGTATCCCATAAAATACTGATTTTTTTTGGGTTAATCATCAGAGAGAGATAAAAATTTCATTATCGTTATTACTAAATAAGTAAAATGTTGGTGAAACTTAAAATATTTGACTGGCATCTTAATTAAAGAGTTTAAAGGGCAGATAAATATTTTCCAACATACAGACCGCTTGCAGCTGCTTGAGATAATGAATGAGTGACGCCTGAACAATCTCCAACTAAAAATAATCCATTTATACTTGTTTCAAAATGGTTATTGGTTTTTATTGTAGGGGCATAGAACTTTCCGTCAATTCCATATAATAAAGTATCTTGATCGATAGGTTCTCGGGTAAAGTGTTCTAAGCGTAATAAAAATTCTTTGAGTCCATCAATATATAATGGAGGAATTTCTTTATGCAAATCTCCATAATCTCCGTGTAGTGTAGGTTGTATACGATTATGTGTCATATCTTTTTCCGTAGTAGGTTGTTTCTTTATTAAGTCCTCTAAGCGCTGTATAACAATCCGATCTCGTCCTTGGTTAATGCTTTTAATAATTGAACTTGCGTATACATTTGCTTCTTTGAGAGTTAGAAAATAGCGCGGGATAAATAAAGTGAAATTTAAATTAGAAGTGCCAGTTTCTTGCTCTCGGAAATTTTGACCGTCAGGCATAATCAAGCCGTCTTCGTACTTTCGAATAATGCGTCCTTTTGGATTCATACAGTAAGTAGTTGCTGTGAAGTTTTCGCCTTGATAAGAAAGTTTCGTCTCAAATGTATCTTTTAATATAGAACGTAATTGGTGTTCTTTCATCTCTACTCTAATACCTAAATCTACACGAGTTTGCTCTTGAGAAATATTTAGAGAAGTGCACATTTCTTTTAACCAATCCGCCCCGGAACGCCCTGTTGCAAATACTAGTTGCTTAGAATGAACTGTTCCTTGATTTGTTTCTATTTTAAAATGATCATTTTGTTTACTGATATGTTGTACATCTATATGAAATTGGATATTTATTTTCGTAAGTAAAAATTCATAGAGCAGCTGGAAAATGTTACTTGAAAGTGCAGTACCAAGATGCCTTACTTCAGTTGTTAGCATTTGTAAACCACACGCTTCAGCTCTCTTAGTGAGATTTAGATTTTCTGTAGAATATTTTGAAACTGAATTTCCGCCAAACTGACATAGAATTTCATCTACTTCATCCATGAGTTGTATAAAGCCTTCTTTACCTACCTTTTGCTCAAGTCCGCCTCCAAAACCGTTTGTGTAATTAAATTTCCCTTCAGATTTTCCTAAACCACCAAGCCCGAAATATTTATCACATGTATTACAATTACACGTTTTCCCTTGGTCTAAAGGACAATTCCGATGTTCTAGCGGTTTACCTTTATCAAGAATTAAAATATTTTTGTTACTTTGAGCTAATGAATAAGCCGTAAAAATACTGCTTACGCCAGCGCCGATAATAGTAATGTCATACATATTTTTTCACCTGCTAACGAATAGTTTGTTTTTTATTTTCTTAGTGTATAACACTTTTATGAAGTTAAGAAATAGCTTTTATTAATAAAGAGGGCGTTTTTGAACTTGATGCTTTTTTAATTTCTCCGAGTGGTGGAGTAAATACAAATGTTTTTATTTGAAAGAAGAAATAGTTTTAAATGATCACTATGTCATATGATTAATAAAATCTTACATATAAAAAAACAGACCTTTTAAGTGAAGAGGTCTGTTAATGATTTCAAATCTTATTTAGCGAAGACGTGGTTACCGATTCTCTATCAAGAAGTTATAAGTACTAATAAGTCACTTTCATTTTCACCATAATTTCATAGAAACAATGTAACTCTATTAAAAGTTTTGTAGAATTCCCATAAGACTTTTTAGTATTTGATATTATGAGAATCAAAGTTCTTTGAATAGGTTTATATAGTTAATATAATAACTTAATACAATTATAAGATTGATACGAAATAAATGTCGATTATTGTTGTAATATGAAACATATAAACATAATATACAGATTAGGTGGATTTGTTGTTTTTTATTAAAAATAGTAAAATTGGAACGAAATTAAATGTGTTAGTCATTATATCGAGTTTGGCTTGTATCATGTTATCTTCACTGGGGTTTTTAGGGCTTCAAAAAGGTGAAAATACATCTTCTAGTATGTATGACGAAAGGCTATTACCAATTCAATGGATAGGAATTGTAGAATCAAATTTTTACCATGCTAATATGAATTTTATGGAGATTATGATATCGAAAGATGAAAACAGAATGAAAGAACTAATAACAGAAATAGATAAGACTAGGAAAGAAAGTGATGAGTTATTAAAACAATTTGAAGCTAGAATTAGTTCTCATAAAGAAAAGAACTTGTATAATGCATTTCAAAGTCAATTCAAAGATTTAAGAATGCAAATGGAGAAAGCACAGGACTTGGGACTGACTAATAATGAAGAAGCGTATAGCTATTATTTAAAAGAAATTGAACCTAATATGGGAAAAACAATTCAGTCTATTCGTGAACTTATTTTACATAATAATACCGCGGCTGAACAATTACAAAAAGAGAATATTAATAGTGTGAGAAATACAATAATAACATTTGTAATTATTTCATTTGTTGGAATCATAATAATCATTTTTATTGGTTTTATAATAAAAAATGCTATAAAAAAACCAATTGTATTATTACAAAAAGATATGGAACGAGTATCTGCTGGAGATTTAACAATTCGAACTTCTTATAAATCCGAGAACGAATTAGGCCGTATTGTACAATCCTTTAATAGTATGTTAGATAACTTGCAACAATTAATCGGTCAGGTAAAGGTTACAGCGAAAGAAGTAATTATTTCAACTGAAAATATGCTACAAGAGACAAAAACGGCAGCACATATATCAAACGAGGTTGTTCGAACTACTTCTGAAGTAAATAAAGAAATAGAGGGACAAGTGACTAGTATTCAAGAAAGTTCAACTTCGATGGAAGAAATTGCAACTGGAGTTCAAACAGTAGCTGAATCTTCAGCGATGGTTGCTGAAGTTGCTGTTGCAACAATAGACCAAGCAAATTTTGGTAGTGAAGTTATAAAACAATCTATTCGTCAAATGAATAGTGTGAATGAAGTTGTCGAAGAAACTTCTAAGGTCATTGATAGACTTGTTACGCGTACACAACAAATTGAAGAAGCGCTAGATATTATTACTAATATTGCGGAACAAACGAATTTACTTGCCTTAAATGCAGCAATTGAGGCAGCACGCGCCGGAGAAAATGGAAAAGGATTTGCAGTAGTTGCAGCTGAAGTAAGAGGTCTGGCGGAGAAATCTAAAACATCTGTAAATGATATAAATAATTTATTACGCTTTATACATCAAGATACACAGGATACAGTTCATGTAATGAAAAAAGGTCAACAACAGGCTAGTGGTGGTAAAGAAGCAGTACATAAGGCAGAACTCGCATTTTCATCTATTATGCAAGATATTAATAGAATAACGTCCCAAATTCAAGAAGTGTCTGCTGCCACAGAAGAAATGTCTGCTGGGACAGAAGAAGTGAATGCCTCTTTATCAATAGTTTCTGAAACTGCAACACAAGTCGCACAAGAAACGAATCGAACGGTACAATCAATTCAAGCACAAGCCACATTGATTCAAGAAATAACGACGAAATCTAATGAAATGAAAAAGAAAGTCGAAAATTTAGAAATGCTAATTTCACAATTCATTATTGAAGAATAAGTCTGTTAACATTTACGCATGTTTACTTGCCTGCTTATAGTGTGGATGATTAAAAAGAAAATGTACTAGCAGCAAATCATGCGAATGAATATGAAACGTATTGGTACTATGATCCAGCGCTCCTTATTGAAAATACAGTTTATCTTGTAAATGGAACAATTTTCGAGCTATCTCAATCAATGTTTCATTATGAAAGGACCAAACTTTTAAATCGAATTAATTTTAATTGAAAATGAATATAAGTAGCCTTATAAAAAAGCAACTGGTCCTAAGTGAGCAGTTGCTTTTTATATTTAAAGTGGATGAGCAAAAAAACACAAAAGTGGTTGGTCCGTTTTTTACAAACATCTATTATGATAAGAGAAGAAAGGTAGTATTTTATTCATGCTTTAAAATAGACTGGCCTTAGAGAGGTGAAAGACAATGAGTTTTGCGATTTCACTAGTTGTTATTATTGTAGTTGTATCACTATTTGGGACCGTACTAGTCGCACGAAATGTAGAAGAGAATTACGGTAAGTCTACAAAGAGGAATGTAAAAAACTTATCTGCTATCTATATCATTCTTCTTTTAGGGCTTCTTGTGGGAGTTACTTGGTATGCGGTCGTTATTTTATAGAGTGTGTATATGATGGAGGAGTTAATGTATTGATGAAAAATGAGCGCCATGTTTTAGTTGTTTTCCCGCATCCAGATGATGAGTCGTATTGTGTGGCGGGAACAATTTTGGCTTATACGGAGCAGAAAGTCCCTCTTACCTACGTTTGCTTAACGCTTGGTGAAATGGGGAGAGCGATAGGGAATCCACCTTTTGCAACTCGTGAATCTTTATATACTATTAGAGAAAAAGAGTTAAAGCGAGCTACAAATATTTTAGGGATTGAAGATTTACGTATGATGGGATATCGTGATAAAACTCTTGAATTTGAAGAGCCTGGAAAATTAAAAAGCTTGATTCAAAACTGTATTGAAGAATTGAATCCTTCTGTAGTTATTTCTTTCTATCCTGGGTATGCAGTTCATCCAGATCACGATGCAACAGGGGAAGCAGTAGTAGAGGCCTTAGCTAATATTTCAGAAAGTAAACGACCAGCCTTTTATGCTGTAGCTTTTTCGAAAAATCATGAAGACGAAATAGGACCTCCAGATTTTAAAAATGAAGTGAAAAAATATGTTCCGAAAAAATTGGAAGCATTACGAGCACATGCATCACAATTTACAACTAAAGTGGATGAGCTGGAAAGAGAGTATGAAGACGGTATTTCAGGCACAGTCGAGTGGTTAGAAAGAGAACCGTTTTGGATATATCCATTCAAAGATAAGAATGAGTGATACGACAGCTGAAGGTGATGAATATGTATTTTGAATATAATAATCGAAAGGTTTTTTACAATATAGAAGGATCTGGTCCTGTTATATTGTTTTTACATGGCCTTGGAGGAAACTCAAACAATTGGCTATATCAAAGGCAATATTTTAAGAAAAGTTGGACAGTGGTTTCAATTGATTTACCTGGACATGGGAAATCTGAAGGACTAGAAATTAGCTTTAAAGAATACTCAAATGTTTTGTATGAGTTATGCAATTATTTAAAGTTACAAAAAGTAGTCATTTGCGGCCTTTCAAAAGGGGCTAGAGTCGGTATCGATTTTTCCATTCAATATCCAAGTTTTGTTTCTAGCTTAATTGTTGTAAATGCATTTCCCTATTTGGAACCAATAGATAAGAAAAAACGACTTGAAGTATATGATTTACTTAGCTTACATGATAACGGAAAAACATGGGCGGATACATTATTGAAGGCGATGGGAGTAGAAGGTAATGAAGGAATCGTTCGAGGATTTTATCAATCTTTACAGTCTATTAACACGGTGCATATTCAAAGGTTATTTGCTGAATTAGTTGATTATGATCAAAGACTGTTTCTTTCAAATATTTCATGTCCTGCTTTAATTATAAGAGGGAGAAATGATGATTTTGTCCCAGAAAAATATGTAAGAGTGTTTGAAAAGTATTTAAAAAATACAACTTTCATTGAGTTTAAAAATAGCGGGCACTTGCCTTATTTAGAACAGCCGACTAGCTTTAATATAACAGTAGAAACATTTTTATATCATGCGCTTAATTAATACTATTGTTACAGTGAATACTGTTATTAATGAGTAAGGTATAGTTAGTTTTGAGAGGAGGCAACTATATGGAATGGAAACCAAATCGTGCAGATAAGACACCTGTATATAAACAAATTGCTGATTATATTGAAAGAGGTATTTCTTCAGGTGAATTTCCTTCTGATAGTAAGTTACCTTCTGAGCGTATGTTAGCAAAGGAATTACAAGTGAACCGGAGCACAATAGTAGCTGCATATGAAGAATTAAAATCACTTGGAGTAGTAGAACGGCAAAAAGGAAGCGGAACACGGGTAAATACAGATATATGGGGTGTGTCACATAAACGAATACCGAACTGGGGTAGGTACGTTGAGGATGGATCGTTCTTACCTAATGTACCACTTGTTCAACAAATTCGAACGGAAACACAAAAAGATGACTTAATTAATTTAGCGAGTGGTGAATTGTCACCGGAATTAATTCCAAGTGATAGATTCCGAACGATTTTGTCGGAGAAAACATTTATGGAAAACCTTGGTTATGACCATCCACTTGGAAATGAAATGTTGAGAAAAACAATTGCAGCACATGTTCAGCAATATAAACAAATTGAAGCAGATTCAAGTTCTATACTTATTACATCTGGAGCACAACAGGCGCTGAATCTTATCGTTCAATGTTTATTAAAACCTGGTGATGCGATTGCAATTGAGGATCCGTCGTATTGTTTCTCACTTCCGATGTTTAAATCCGCTGGTTTAAAAATATTCCATTTACCTGTTGATCAGCACGGAATGAATCCAGATGATTTAATTGATTTGCACAAAAAGCATCGTATTCGTATGGTCTTTCTGAATCCAGATTATCAAAATCCAACTGGTACTGTGCTTTCAGTAGCGAGACGTAAAAAAATTCTAGAACTGTCTTCTGAATACGGTATACCGATTGTTGAAGATGATCCATATAGCTTAACTTCTTTTAATGGAGAAGTGAATCCCACATTAAAATCAATGGATCAAAATGGGAATGTTCTTTATGTAAGTTCATTATCAAAAATTGTTGCATCAGGATTACGTATTGGTTGGGTAATTGGTCCTACACGCGTAATAGAACGTTTAGCAGATGCGAAGCAACAAGTTGATTTTGGTCATAGTGTATTTACACAGTGGGTAGCAAATCAATTTTTAGAATCAGAAGATTTTCATGCGCATATTACAATGCTTCGTGGACAATTGAAACAAAGAAGAGATGAGTTAATTAAAAAGCTTGAAGAATTATTAGGGGACCGAGTTGAATTTTTCGTTCCGGAGGGCGGAATACATTTATGGTGCAAAGTGCAAGGAACGTTTGATGAATATCATTTGTTAGGTGAATCGATACGAAATGGTGTAGCATTCGTTCCGGGAAGTGTTTTAGGTTCTAAAAGTGAATATATTCGTTTTACTTTTGGGAGAGTAGACGTAGAACAAATTCAACTGGGAATTATGAGGTTTGCAGAAACGTTAAATGAGATTTCGTAATAGTGATGCTCGATATTGAAATGAGGGAAAAAAATGAAGTACGTGACGCTTTTACTTCAAGTAGGCGTGCTATATGTATTTAGCTTAGCTGGAACGTGGATTCAGGGAGTATTCCATCTATCGATGCCAGGAAGTTTAATTGGGATGTTAATGCTGTTCTTGCTCCTCTCCACTCGTATTTTACCGTTAAAATGGTTTGAGGTAGGTGCAGAAAAGTTAATAATATTTTTACCATTATTTCTAATTCCTTCGACAACTGGGTTAATGGAATATGGGTCTTTTCTTTTTAGTAAGGGGAGTATTATATTTCTTTTAGTTGTTGCAAGTACGATAGTAACATTGATTGTTTCAGGGTATGTAAGTCAATTGTTAGTAACATCAAAAAAATAAAATCGACAAGGTGCGCTATTCAAATGGTCTTTATTATTATTACTGTAGTAATATATTTATTCGCGACAAAGCTGTATAAAAAATATACGTTTCCATTTACGTTACCGGTATTAACAGTTACAACAATTATGATTTGTTTATTCCTTATTTTCGGAATCTCTCATCATGAGTATAAGGAAAATGGAGGAGACATTCTTTCAGGCTTCTTGAGCCCTGCAATTGTAGCGTTAGCTATACCTCTATTTAAAGAGCGCAAGATACTGATAAAAAACTTTTTATCGATACTAATTGGCGTATTGATAGGTATAGTAGCTTTAACGATTATGAATGTAGCACTTGGTAGAATTTTAAATATAGATAAGGAACTTATACTAACAACGCTCCCGCAATTAGCGACAATGCCAATTGCCATTTCATTAGCGGATCAAATTGGTGGTATTCCATCTATGACTTCTAGCTTTGTAGTTGTTGCAGGAATAACAGGTGCTATTATCGGACCAACAGTACTTAAGTTTTTTCGTATAACAAGTACGATTGGAAAAGGCGTTGGAATGGGCTGCGCCTCACATATTATCGGTGTGAGTCGTCTAGTGAAGGAAGGCGAGAAAGAAGCGACTATCGGTTCGGTAACGATGATTGTAACAGGAATACTCATTAGTATATTCATACCGTATGGAACGAAATTTATATTTTAAAATGTAATGGAGATGATAAAAGTGACAACATGGTTTATAGTTACATTATTTATTTTTGGTTCTCTTAAAGTACTAGTTTCTAGTATGCCAACTTCTGTTGTAGAATCTATTATTAGTAGATTTGAATTACATCAAAAACTTGAGGAGGAGAATACCTCTATATCGATAGATGGAAAAAATATAGAGGGAGAAATGAAACTACAAGTTATTAACGAATTTAATGAGGCCTTATTTTTGGATAAACATTATTTTCCGCCGCACGGTGAAGGAACACCAATAGTCATTGATACGAAGAAAGGGAATAAAAATATTAGATTTTCTCTATATAGCTATGAGGAACATGTTGATGTAATAAAGCAATATAAAAAGAAAGTCGTTGCCTATCGTTTGCGCTCTAAAAGTCTTCAAACTCTTGCACCATTAGCCATAACTGAAGATTATGCTTAAGAAGAGACCTATAATGGTCTCTTTATTTTTGTATTAAATTATACACTTTCCAAATAAAAGAAAAGAAAATCATATAACCAAATAAAGAATATATATGGTTCCAATCTGCACTATGTACAAATAAACCTAAACCTTCCGCGATTTGTTCAAAAATACTAGCGCAAATACCTATTGAAATAATAAATAGAATTCTAGAGACTTTAGATAATTTTTTTGAAATGTGCATAAAGGTAGCTGTTAAAATTGGCAGTACGAACAATGTAAAAGCTATATTAACCGAAAATGTGGAGGAAAAGGGCCTAGCTGGAAAGGAATATATTTGTTTATGAATAAAGAAAGCATCTAAGCAAGTTCCAATAATAGAAGAGAGAAAGATTGTAACTACCAATGCTAGATAATCATTCTTCTTCTCGAAGGAGAATATTTTTTTTTGCAAGAATTGCGAGTTCAATTTTTTCGAGTGTTTTACAGTATTCTTCTGTAATTTGTCCATGTATGCTTTCCTCCTTATCAGTTAAATAATGTATGACTTGCCAGTCGTTAAACCAATCTTCATGTACTGTTTCTTCATGTTTTATATTTTTCCATGCGTACATAAGTGCAGGGCTATATATACGGTAGGAATCATTTTTTAATTGGCATTTCTTTATTCTTCGTTTATAAAACTCTCTTGAGAAAGATTCATTTACACTTGAAAATAAATGTGGCCAATAATCTTTTCGTGAGCCAGTGTGTGGATGAGTATCAACCCATTGTAGTATACGAGCTAACGCATGTTCATCATGAAATAATAATGCATATAATCTTTTTCCGAGCAAAAGTCGTTCGTGTAAGGAAGTAAAATGTGTCATTGTATCACCAATTAATATTGCTTTCTGTTTGGAACTTTCTTCATAGAAGGGAAAAAGGATATGATTAAATTGAAAAAAATCAAAAAGTTTGAAACCAATACTATTTAGTACTGTTTTTTTGAAGTGTGTATTTTGAATCACTCTTTTTTCTAAGTAGTTTTGTTCATTAATAATCGTCGCAATTGCTAATATTTTTTTGTTTCCAGTTTTCCAAAAAAAGTTCCACATCGTTTCCATAAATGTTGAAACATTAAGGGACGGTAGAAGGTGAAAGAGGTTTCGGGATATTTTTAAACTTTGCTCATATAATAAAAATTGTGGATACACATCTTGAAAAATAAGCCAATTTCCTCGCTCTAAAAAAGAAAAGAAAGTAAATTGATCTTTCTCAGATAATAACTTCGTATATAAGTCACCTTTTAAATCTGTCATGTTCCAACCGCCGTTACGCGATACCATATGTCCAAGCAGTGCCCAATGTATTTCAGGATATCTTTTGTAAAATTGATAGTAAGCACGTGTTCTTGTAACGTTGTTTTGATTTAATAATTTAGTTCGTTCTTTAATTGTAGAGATTAATATTTTTTCCTCTTTAGAAAGAGTATAAGGGGAGCTATTTGCGTTAATACATTTTTGTTTTAGTTCTGTTTTTATAGAGAAGAGGGACAGAGGGATGTTTTTGTAAAGTTTATTATTTTGGTTATCTTGGTACATTTCATTCCCTCCTATTCAAGTCTGTTATCATAAATGTATTAATAATTGCTTAAATAAATGATATGCGAGGGAAATGAAAAGTTAAAAAGTATAGAAAAAAGGAAAGATGAGGCTGACTCTTCTTTCCTTTTTTGTATTAGAAACTATAATGTAAAGTTATTATGTGTGAATTCCCTTTTTCAGCAGAATAGAAAATGAATCGGCATGAATAGGCTTACTGAAATAATAACCTTGAATAAACTGACATTTATTTTTTTGAAGGAAATTTACGTGTTCTTTCGTTTCTACACCTTCAGCAATGACAGACATTCCTAATGTATTTGCTAATGTGATGATCGTTTTAATGATTTCCATTCCATCTTCACACGTTTCAGACATTGTAATAAATTCTCTCGGAATTTTTAACGTATCGATTGGATATAAAGGTAAATATGATAATGAAGAATAGCCTGTACCAAAGTCGTCGATTGAAATGTGAACCCCTAAACTTTTTAGTGTACGCAGTTTTATCAATGTTTCTCTCTCATCCATCATTGCAATTCGTTCTGTTAATTCTAGATCAAGGGAACTTGCTTGTAAGCCTGTATTTGCTAAAGTAGAAGAAATAGATTTTACAAAGTCTTCTTGTTCAAATTCTTTAGCAGATAAATTTACCCCTATTTTTAAATGAGGATAGCCAGATGCATGCCAGTGCTTCATTTGCTGACAGGCTTGCTGTAATGTCCATTGTCCAATTGGAATAATTTGCAGTGTTTCTTCGGCAATTGGAATAAACTCGTATGGAGAAATAACACCTAATTCAGGATGATTCCACCTAATTAAAGCTTCTGCACCTATAATTTTATTAGATTCACTATCAACTTGAGGTTGATACAAAAGGAACAATTCTTCATTTTGTATTGCGTTTGGTAAATCTTTTTCTAATCGTAATCGTCTTTCGATTTTTTTAGCGATTACATCGTCATAAATAGAGACAGAGTTAAGCTCTTTTGCCTTTGCATCATACATTGCAACATTAGCGTTTTTCAGAAGTGTAGCGGTATCGATTCCAGAATGTGGATAAATAGCGATGCCGATACTCAGTGATAAAGTTAATTTATGCTCATGTATGAGAAACGGTTTTTTCATGTTTTCAAATAATTGGTTACATAACTTGAATAAGGAATCATGGTCCGTATAGTTTTCGATTAAAATTGTAAATTCATCGCCACCGATTCTTGACAGATGAGTATGTGATGGAAGACATGATTGGAAACGTTTTGCTACTTCTCCTAATATGTAATCGCCTGTTGAGTGTCCAAGTGTATCATTAATAACTTTGAATCGGTCTAAATCTAAATACAATAATGCAAATTCACTATTGGTTGCTTGTGCTCTTTTTATAGCCTTCTTTAATTTTTTATGAAAATAAGCTCGATTCCCAATTTTCGTTATCGTATCATGGAATGCTAAATATTTTATTTCTTCTTGTTGTTTTTTTTGTGCGGTAATATCCTTTACCATAATATAGCTTCCTGAAATTTGTCCATCTATCATAATAGGAACGATGGTAACGTATAAAAAATAAGTAAAGCCATCTTTATATTGAGAACTAAGTTGTAAGGATGCTGATTCTTGTTGTTTAACTTTTTCTAATGCAGATGCTAGTTTATGTTTATCTTCATCTAAAATAATCGAAAAACATGTTTCACCGAGTAACTCGTTCGTTGGTGCTCCGAGTAATACGCTTCCTGCTTTATTTACATTTAAGAATGTTCCATTTAAATCAATCGTAAAAATAGGATCAGGATGATACTCATATAAAGATTTCAATTTTTGTTGTTTTTGAGATAAAGCCTCTGATTTTTGGACTAAATCAGAGGTTCTTAAAGTAACTTTTTCTTCTAGTTGAGCATTAAATGCTTGTAGACGTTTTGTTAGGGAATTGTTTTGCGTACGTACAATAGAATGACGAATGAGTACGAAAATAAAAGTAATACAATTTCCTGTAATGAGAGTTGAAGGTGCTGTTTGTTCTTTTAATGTAAACCCGATTAGTATTGCAACAGCAAGATATGGAAATACAACTAATACTTTTTTTCCTAGTATATGGTTTACAATGAAATAATTTTTATGACTATTATAATCTTCGGAAATAGCCCCAGCTATTGCGATAAGTAATATAGGTATTCTATATAAAAGACGTAATAATGTTATCGTGTCAGTTGATAAATGGTTATGTAAGTAAAAATAAATATAGTTAAAAGTTGCAGAGCTTATTAATACAAAAATAAAAATATAAATTTTCCGTTTGGAATTAAAAACAGTTGGACGGAAAAAGAGACTAACACCTAGTAGAAGAAATAATAGGTCTGCAATTGGATAAAGAAAGGAAAGAAAAATATCTCCCAGTGAAAGGGAAAATATATTTAAATTTGGCTGATTAAATAAATACCATTCTAATGTGAATATGGAAGTAAGTACTATACATATATCACAAATAAAGAACGCTTTTTCCCATTTATTGCACTCTTTTAAGATTTTATAGCAGAAAGCGATAAGGCAGAAGAATAGAAAAAACATGTAAAATACATCAGAAACAGTAAAACGATGTATTGGAAATTCGAAAAAATTCTCTTGATACGTATATACTATTTTTCCTAATAAAAAACTACCAATTGCAATTGTAATACATATCCAAAAAGGATTTGAACTAACTCTTTTAGAATATATAGAGTATATTAGTGATACAAATGTAATGGCTTCAACGATGAGTGAAGCGAAGCGTACATTGAAATTTGAAAAATGAGTAGGGAACAGAAAGAAAAACATAAAATAGATTGAATAGCATATTAGTGTTGTAATTAATATACATAGTTGTAAATTTTTATTTAATTTCAATAAAATCACCTTCTTAAAGTATGCACTATATTCGTAATATCTATACATAATAATATTACTAAAAGATTGTATCAGATTTCTTTATAAAAAGCATGCCTATAAGAAAAAATGAAGAATGTAATATTTCTTAAAATTGAAAAAGTATTGAGTTCAATAATTTTTAGATTATAAGGAATGCAGATAGAATTTGTATATTTAGTCATCCTTTAGATTTTAAAGGTTTTTTAGTGATTTGCAAGAGGAGATGTAAAATTGCATATAAAGTGATGGGAACTTCTCTCTAGATGAGGGGAGTTTTTCGCTATTATAGAGTATTAATTAAGACCTTTGTATTTAGCTATTCTCATACTAATGAGGGATTAAAGAAACGTGTTAATTATATACAATAATATGTAATACAGTAATTAATTTTTAAGATGGAGGGAAAATCATGATGAAATGGGTGAAGTTTAGAATAGCACGTCCAACGGATAAGTTTGAAGAGGTTATAGCGTTTTATGAAGAAGGATTAGGCTTAAAACGTATAGGTGAGTTTTATGATCATGATGGCTATGATGGAGTCATGTTTGGTCTACCGGATGAAGAATATCATTTAGAATTTACAAGACATATAGATGGAAGCCCATGTCCAGCCCCAACAAAGGATAATTTACTTGTGTTTTATATAAGAGAATATAAAGAAATAGAAAAAGTGAGTAAAAGGCTGCATGCAATGGGATACGATGAAGTAGAACCGGAAAATCCATATTGGAAAGAAAAGGGGATTACTATAGAGGACCCAGATGGTTGGAGAATTGTATTGATGCAAATAGAAGAATGAGGCTAGAGAAGTTTCGAATTTTGATAGAGTATAAGAAAATATAAAAAAGCTTCCTTGGAGGAGATACACTCATAGGGAAGATTTTTTGTTTTTGTAATCTGAAAATTAAGATTTGAAATTAACTTCTGAAAAGATATAAAATGAGAACGTGTATTCTTTTGAGTTTGAGAGGATTGTTTTTAAAGGTGAATATAAAAATAGGGAGGTTTTTTTATGATATGCCGGATTAGGGATGCAGAATTATATTATGAAATCATTGGAGAAGGAAAGCCAGTACTTATCATACATGGCTGTGCTCCTGACCATAGGTTAATGATGAAATGTATGGAATCGGTATTTCAGAAATATGAAGGTTATCAACGAATATATATTGATTTACCTGGTATGGGAAAGTCGAACGCTCCAGATTGGATAAATAGTTCAGATCATATATTAGAAGTGTTAACTACATTTATTGAAGAAATCATTCAAAAGAAAGATTTTTTACTGGTAGGAGAGTCTTTCGGCGGATATTTAGCTAGAGGGATACTTTCAAAGGTGTTTGAGAGAGTGAATGGATTATTATTAGTATGTCCTGTTGTCGTAGCACAGCAAAAAGAAAGACGATTACCAGATAAACAGGTATTTGTACGAGATGAGGAGTTTTTAAATACGCTAACTTCTACCGAAAGAGAAGAATTTAGTGAGTTAGCGGTGGTAGCAAATGAATATACATATACGCGATTTAAAGAAGAAATTAAGCCAGGGTTAGATGTTGCTAATTATGAATTTATTGAAAGGTTGCAAAAGAATTACTCTCTTACTATGAATTTTCATTGTAGAAAATATGAGAAGCCAGTTCTTTTATTGGCCGGAAGACAAGATATATCGGTAGGTTATCAAGATATTGTAGGAATCATTGAAGATTATCCAAGAGCGACATTAGCGGTATTAGATATGGCGGGACATAATTTGCAAATTGAACAGCCTGAATTATTTGAGAGTTTAGTTTCGGAGTGGGTTAGACGAACTGCTCAGCAAAGTTCATAAAAAAAGAATAAATTAATATTTTGATTGTATTCAAGTTTTGATACGGAAAAGATTAAAGTAATTAACTTATAAATATTTTTAAGGAGGAATTATGAATACATATATCTATATGGTTAGGCATGGTGAATCGCCAAAATTAGAAGGAAATGAAAGAACACGTGGATTAACTGAGAAGGGAATTTTAGATGCTCAAAGAGTAACTGAGATATTAAAAACAGAGGGAATTAATACTTTCATTTCAAGTCCGTATAAGAGGGCTATGTTAACGATAGAAGAGTCAGCAAATCTACATGAAAAAGAAATATTAGTATATGAAAATCTTAAAGAGTGTAAGTTTTCAAATGAAGATAAAATTATATCGGATAAGGAAGTGTACCCACTTGTAAAGGAGATGTTTTTTAATCCAAAATATGCACTGACGGATGGAGAGTCATATGCGGATTGTCAGAGAAGGGTAGTGAAAGTGTTAAAAGAAATATTAATGAATTTTCAAGGACATAAAATTGTAATTGGTACACATGGGCTTGTAATGACACTAATGATGAACTATTTTGATAATCAATATGGACTTGAATTTTTAATGAATACATCCAAACCGGATATATATAAGCTAGAATTTAAAGAAGAGCAATTAATGAATGTAGAGAGAGTATGGAAAGAAGAATGAAATGGGGTATATGGAGTGTGTTTTAAAAATTACCTTTAAAACACACTCTTTTGTATTAAGTTGAGTTTTAAATATTTTCACTAATATGTTCTTTGTTTTTGTTATTTAAAGTATGTAAGAGTTTTTGAAATACCTTAAATGAATGCTGGAATATTGGACTTTGAATAAAAGTGTATAGAAAAGTTACGATAAAAACAGGACCTCCTAGCATGTATCCAATGACTAGTACAAAGCATTCTACAATGATTCGAGCACGGCTAATAGATAACCCAGTTTTGTCAGAAATGGTAAGCATGAATCCATCGCGGGGTCCAGCACCAATACCAGCCGCAACGTACATGCCGCCCCCAATTCCTGTAATTGCAATACCAGAAAATAAAATGAGTAAGTTTATCCATAAATAATCACTAGCGTTTGGAAGGATTTTTGATTGTAAGAAAAAGTCCATAATAGGACCGATAAGTAGTGCATTTAAAAATGTGCCCACGTTTATATATTTTCGATCTACTAGTAAAGAGATAAGAACGAGACATAATCCACATATGACACTCCACGTACCAATTGTCCACCCAAATCGTTGGTAGAGAGCCATATTTAAAACTTCCCAAGGGTGTAAACCGAGGAATTTAACTTTGACTGCAAGAGCATTTCCAAGTCCAAAGAAAATTAATCCTAGGAAAAAAAGAAAATAGCGAAAGAGAGTTAGCCTCATCTTTAAAACCTCCCAATATATAATGATGTATATTACATGTTTGAATTTCAATGTACAAATATTATGTCTTTTTATAATTTATTAAAAATGTAAATGGATATATATTTTCACAGTCAAAAAAGTTAAAATATTTCGTTTTAAGGATTATAATAGAGAGAGAACTATAAAAGGAGTGAACGAATTTGAAACAAGAACTTATTGAAAGATTTACGAGATATGTAAAGATTGATACACAATCAAATGAAGAAAGTCATACAGTGCCTACAACACCAGGTCAAATTGAGTTTGGTAAGTTATTAGTGACAGAGTTAAAAGAGATCGGGTTATCAGAAGTGACGATGGATGATAATGGTTACGTAATGGCAACACTGCCTGCTAATACAGATAAGGATGTTCCTGTAATAGGGTTTTTAGCTCATTTAGACACAGCAACAGATTTTACAGGGAAAAACGTAAAACCACAAATTCATGAAAATTTTGATGGTAATGCAATTACGTTAAATGAAGAGTTAAATGTTGTGTTAACACCAGAGCAGTTCCCGGAATTACCATCATATAAAGGACATACCATTATTACAACTGATGGTACAACACTTCTAGGAGCAGATGATAAAGCTGGTCTTACAGAAATTATGGTTGCAATGAACTATTTAATACATAATCCGCAAATTAAGCACGGGAAAATAAGAGTAGCATTTACACCGGATGAAGAAATTGGTCGTGGGCCAGCGCATTTTGATGTAGAAGCGTTTGGTGCATCATTTGCTTACACGATGGATGGAGGTCCATTAGGTGGTTTAGAGTATGAAAGTTTTAATGCTGCAGGTGCTAAGTTAACATTTAACGGAACGAATACACATCCTGGAACAGCGAAAAATAAAATGCGTAACGCAACTAAACTTGCTATGGAGTTTAATGGGCATTTACCAGTAGAAGATGCACCAGAATATACGGAAGGCTATGAAGGATTCTATCATTTGCTTTCTTTAAATGGTGATGTCGAGCAAAGTAAAGCTTACTATATTATTCGAGATTTTGATCGTGATCATTTTGAAGCGCGTAAAAATAACATTAAAGATATTGTGAAAAACATGAAAGAGAAGTACGGTGAAGATGCGATTGTTTTAGAGATGAATGATCAGTACTATAACATGCTTGAAAAAATTGAACCAGTGCGAGAAATTGTTGATATTGCATATGAAGCGATGAAAAGTTTAAATATCGAACCGAACATCCATCCAATTCGTGGTGGAACAGATGGATCACAATTATCGTATATGGGATTACCAACGCCGAATATTTTCACTGGTGGTGAAAACTATCACGGAAAATTTGAGTATGTTTCGGTAGATACTATGGAAAAAGCCGTTCAAGTTATTGTAGAAATCGCAAGAAGGTTTGAAGAACAAGCTTAAAAAAACAACCAAGTAGTACGGATGTGCTACTTGGTTGTTTAGTATAGTATTCGCCACAAATAAAAAGTGGCGTAAGACTCCCAGTTTATCCAATTTGCTGCAAAATCTTTTATTTCATTTTTAGTCGGTTTACTTTCGGAACCTGTTATAAATTTAATTGCATTATGCAAACCAACATCATCAATTGGAAAAGCTGAAGGAAATCGTAAACAGCGCATTAAAACATAGTTGGCAGTCCACGGTCCTATACCATAGATAGCAGTTAATTGTTTTTCGGCAATCTTTATATCCTGTGTTTGTAGTAAAGATTCTTTTGATAGTTTCCCTTCTGCAATAAGCTCCGCGATACCGATTAAATATTCACATTTTCTAGTTGTCATTTTTAATTTTTTGAGATCTTCTACATGTAGATTTGCAATTGTGTCAGGTGATGGGAATATCCAATGTTTTCTATCGTGCCATTCTACATAATTTCCGAATTGTTCGACTAATCTTCTTTTTAGAGTATAGGCATATGTGAGGTTAATTTGTTGACCGATAATTCCCCAGGAAAGTGCTTCAAATAAATCTGGAATACCTAATGTGCGAAGCCCATAATACTCTTGAATAGGACCTTGAAGGAGTGGGTCATGTATAGCTAATTTATAAAAGGGAGCTAAATCAGTAGTTAAATCAAACCACTCTTTTACATAGTTAGCTACAGCATCGCATATCCATTTTTCAGAGATATATAATTCTCCTAAAAAACGTACTTGAATATTGCCATCAGTATTCATGCTAACTTCAATTAAAGGATTTACATCTTGAACAGGGATGACTTTATAGATTTTGTCATCTTCAATGTGAAACATACATTCATTGTTAGAACGTGATAGATAGCGCAAGTTTTCTTGAAAACTAAATTCTTTCGGAACAGTTAAAGTTAATGAGTCATAGCTAAGTTCGGTCATATAGGTTCCACCTGTAACGTTTCTAATGTAAGCAATTCTTTCTTCATTTCTAATCCTCCTCTAAAACCAGTCAGTTTTCCATCTTTTCCTATAACACGATGGCAAGGAATTGTAATGAGAAGGGGATTGGCGGCAATAGCAGTAGCAACGGCACGCACAGCTGTAGGTTTTTGAATGCTTTCCGCGATTTCTGAATAAGAATATGTCTTTCCATAAGGAATTTCACGTACCATATTCCAAACAGATAATTGAAATGCAGTTCCGTAAACATCGATAGGAATTGTAAAGGTTTCTAGTTTGGTTTCCAAATACTCGATAAGTTCTTTTGTATATGTTTGCAGATAATCTGGATTTTGGATGAATGTATGTTGTGGCAGTTTTTTGCTAGCCCACGTATTTAGTTCTTCAAAAGTTTCATTTTGCGATCCGATAAAGCATAATCCATTTGAAGTAGCTGCAATATGCATACGCCAATGTTTATGAATAAGCAATGTCCAATATATAGTTTTACTTTCATATGGTTTCATTATTTCATACCTCTTTTGTTCCGTTCTTTTTTCGATATTCAGTAGGAGTAAATTCGGTTTTCTTTTTAAATAAAGTTGCGAAATACTCTGGGTTTTCTATCCCAACAGCAGTGCTAATTTCCTTGATAGATTGATTTGTATGTGAAAGGTATTCTGCCGCTTTAACAATCCTGATTTGCTGTAAATATTCTATTGGACTTTTCCCTATCAATCTTTTGAAAGTGCGTTGTAAATGAAATGGGCTACCGTGGCACATTTCTGCGAGTGTGTCGAGAGTTAACTCTTCGTCATAATGCTTTTCAATATAGTCTTTAATTTGTTTTACCCACTCTTCATTAGGCAAAGCAATCCCATTTGGTTTACAACGTTTGCACGGACGAAAGTTTTCATGCAATGCCTGCTCTGCGTTTAGAAAAATTCGTACGTTGTTTTTATTCGGTATTCTTGATTTGCATGATGGCCGGCAAAAAATCCCGGTTGATTTCACAGCATAAAAGAATTTGTTATCATAGGAAGAATCATTATGAATAATAGCTTGCCAATGCTCACTTGTTAGCGTAAACTCTTCATTTTGCAAAGATCATCACCTCTGAAATTAGTATAACCTGAATCATGTGCGTATGTACGTATTCATAAATGTAAGAGCAAGATTACAAAGATGAAACTATGATAGGTTATCTATTTTGTGTTAGCATGAACTTTGAAAGTGAACATCAAGAGGAGGACTATAAGTGAAGTTAATTTCATGGAATGTAAATGGTTTGCGTGCAGTTATCGCGAGGGGTGGTTTTTTAGAATATCTTGAGGAATCCAATGCAGATATATTTTGTCTACAAGAAATTAAATTACAAAGTGGACAAATTGATTTAAATCCCGAGGGATATTATACATATTGGAATTATGCTGTGAAAAAAGGTTATTCAGGAACGGCTATTTTCACGAAAAAAGAACCGCTTTCTGTTACATACGGTTTAGGGATTGAAGAACATGATCAAGAAGGACGCGTTATTACATTAGAATTTGAAGATTTTCACATGATAACGCTATATACACCAAATTCAAAACGGGGATTAGAACGTTTAGATTACAGAATGAAATGGGAAGATGATTTCAGGGCCTATATAAAGCGATTAGATAAAAAGAAACCAGTTATTTTCTGTGGTGATCTAAATGTTGCCCATAAAGAAATCGATTTGAAAAATCCGAAAAGCAATCGGAAAAATCCTGGTTTTTCGGATGAAGAAAGAGAGAAGTTTACAAATATTTTAGAGGAAGGCTTTGTTGATACATATCGCTTTTTATACCCTGAGCAAGAAGGCGCATATTCATGGTGGTCATACCGTATGGGAGCAAGAGCGAAAAATATCGGGTGGCGCTTAGACTACTTTGTAATTTCTGAAAGGCTAAAACATAAAATTACCGATGCGAAAATTAATAGTGAAATAATGGGATCCGACCATTGTCCGGTTGAATTACATATGGATTTCTAAAAAAAGAAGTATCTTCCTGAGAAAAGGAGATACTTCTTTTTTTGTTCAGTTTGTTAAAATTTTTCAAATCATTCTTGAAATAATTAAATATTAAATATATACTTAATAACGATAATCATTATCAATGATAATAGTTATCGTTGGTGGGAACGGCAAATAATTTCATACTAGGGGAAGTGAACGAGGATGAATCTTCATTTTACATAGATTTGTTAATGATGTGAAATATAGATGAAGGTTATGTTTCATATAATTAAGTTTAGTTGTTGGAATAATATATTTAAAGATTTCGAGAGGAGATATATCAATATGAACAAGAAATTATTTACATTAGGGATGGTAACAGTTTTAAGTGTAGGTTTGGCAGCATGTAATAGTGCAGACAACACTTCTGGGGAACAAAAGCAACAAACAAAAGCTACGGAAACGAAAAAAGATGAAACGCGAAAAATTACATATTTAGGTAAAGAATATACAGTACCAGCAAAAGTAGATAAAATTGCGACGGCTAGTTTAGAGTCAATGGAAGATGCGGCAGTACTTGGAATTAAACCAGTTGGTGCAATTACTGTAGGCGGTAAATTACCAAAGTATCTTGAAAAAGAATTAGAGGGTGCAAAATCTGTAGGTGAAAAGATGCAACCGAACTTTGAAACATTGCTTCAATTAAAACCAGATGTTATTACATCTAGTACGAAATTTCCAGCAGAAACAGCTGAAAAGTTTACGAAAGTAGCTCCGACGTTCCCAGTATCACATGTTTCAACAGATTGGGAAGATAACTTAAAGCTAATGGGAGAACTAACTGGTAAAAAAGATAAAGCAGAAAAAATTATTAAAGATTACAATGCGGACGCTGAAAAAGCAAAAGCAAAACTAGGAGATAAGTTAAAAGATAAAAAAGTACTTGTTATAAGACTAAGAGCAAACGAATTATTCCTATATCCAGAAGGAGTATACTTTAACCCTGTGATTTATAAAGATCTTGGACTAACTGCTCCAGAACAACTTAAAGCTGTAAAAGCACAAGAGAAAATTTCATTTGAAAAACTTGCTGAACTTAACCCAGATTATATTTTCTTACAATATGAGGCAAGTGAAAATAAAAACCCGAAAGTGCTAGAAGAAATTGAAAGCAATCCAATTTGGCAAAGTATGAATGCTGCGAAAGAAAAGAAAGTATTTGTAAACGTTGTAGATCCAATGGCACAAGGTGGTACAGCTTGGAGTAAAACAGCATTCTTAAAAGAAGCAGTGAAAAATTTATCTAAATAATACAATAAGTAAGGTGCGTTGAATGATATGCAGAAAACGAATGCAGTACCAGTAACCATTTTATGTATAGCACCCATATTGATTTTAATTATCGTTATACTTTCTGTTTTATATGGTGCGAAAAACATTGATGCTGAAACAGTGTGGAATGCATTATTTCATTTTGATTCAAGTGATGTAAATCATAATATTATTATTACTTCACGTTTACCAAGGGTAGTTGCAGCTCTTTTAGTCGGAGCATTTCTAGCCATATCAGGATCACTTATGCAGGGGATGACAAGAAACTATCTTGCATCCCCTTCTATTATGGGTGTGACGGATGGGGCAGCCTTTGTTATTACAATTTGTATGATTTTTCTTCCGGGAATGTCATCAATTGGTATGGTTTTATGTTCAATGATTGGTTCTGCACTAGGAGCCGGTATCGTGTTTGGCTTTGGTTCGCTCCTTCAAAATGGCTTATCACCAGTTAGGTTAGCAATTATCGGAACAGTTATTGGAACATTTTTAAGTAGTGTATCTGCTGCAATGGCTTCATATTTCCAAATTTCTCAAAATGTTAGCTTTTGGTTTAATGCAAAATTAGATCAAGTGGACCCGAATATTATTAAAATCACGATACCTTTTGGGATAATTGGAATAGTTTTAGCGCTGTTAATATCAAAATCTATTACTATTCTTTCTTTAGGAGAAGAAGTTTCTATTAATCTAGGGCAGCGTACAAAGCTAGTTAAAGCGATGGCTATTTTATCAGTTATTTTTTTAACGGGAACAGCAGTTGCTTTAGTGGGGAAAGTTGGTTTTGTAGGTTTAATTATTCCGCATATTACTCGCTTTTTAATTGGGGTAGATTATAAGTGGATATTGCCATGTGCAGGTGTTATTGGTGGCGTTTTCTTAGCGTTATGTGATGTTTTAAGTAGATTTGTAAATTATCCATTTGAAACGCCAATTGGAGTCGTAACATCTTTAATTGGGATTCCTTTCTTCCTTTATTTAATCCGTACAAGAGGAGGAGAAAGACATGCTTAAAAGTTCAAGTCAACGTTTTGGAATGACGATGGGGATTATTATATTTTTAATACTATGTGCTATTTATATTAGTTTAACGAATGGTACGTTTGATATTACGATTATAGATGTATTTAAAACACTCCTTAGGATAGATCCAGTACCAGACCATGATTTAGTTATTTTTGAATTTCGTCTTCCGCGCATAGTAATTGCTGGATTAGTAGGATTAGGTCTCGGCGTTGCGGGTGCTGTAATTCAAGGGATTACGAGAAATGGCTTGGCGGATCCAGGTATTTTAGGAGTAAATGCAGGTGCAGGAACAGCAATCGTAATTTTTATGTGTTTCTTTCAAGGGCAATTAAAGAGCACAGACTGGGTTTCTATAATGATGATGCCGATGTTTGGCTTAATAGGTGGATTAGGTGCAGCGATAATGATTTATCTGTTTTCTTGGAAAAACGGTAAGCTAGACTCGCAGCGACTTTTATTAACAGGGATTGCAATTGGATCAGGATTTGGAGCCTTTTCTATGTATTTATCACTCAAAATGAAGTCAACTGATTTCGAGATGGCTGCAGTATGGGTGTCTGGAAGTATATATAGTGCGAACTGGAAGTATATTGTTGCGATGTTGCCGTGGCTTATCATATTAATTCCTCTTATACAAAAGAAAGCTTATCTATTAGATTTATTCCAATTGGAAGAAACGAGCATTACAAGTTTAGGTGTTTCGGTAGAAAGAGAGAAATCTATTTTACTATTAAGTAGTATCGGACTTGTGAGCGCATGCGTTGCTGTTTCAGGAAGTATTGGTTTCATCGGACTAATGGCACCACATATAGCGAAAAGACTTGTTGGTATTCAGCATAAGCATATAATTCCTACGTGCGGAGTAATAGGAATGTTTCTTGTAATTGCCTCAGATTTTATTGCAAAAACAGTTTTCACACCTGTAGAGTTACCAGTTGGAATTGTTATTTCTATTGTCGGTGTACCGTATTTCTTATATTTACTTTATAAGGCGAAAGCGTAAGAGGGGGAATAAAAGTGAGTATTTTAAGTGCAAAAAATTTAGAAACGAGTTATGAAAAGCTTACCGTGTTTCGCGATTTAAATGTGGAAATACAAGAAGGAAAAGTAACGACAATTATAGGTCCGAACGGGTGCGGAAAATCAACTTTGTTAAAGACAATGGGACGGATTTTAAAACAAAAAAGCGGTAAAGTGTATTTGCAAGGGCAAGATTTAAATACAATTCCGACGAAAGAAATTGCAAAGCAGTTAGCTTTACTTCCACAAACTCCAATTGCACCAGGAGAGCTTAAAGTAGAAGAATTAATTTCTTATGGACGTTATCCTCATCGAAATAACGTAAATAAGTTAACTTCAAAAGATAAAGAGATGATTGATTGGGCACTAGATATAACGAAAACTTCTGAATTTCGAACGAGACAAATTGCAAATTTATCGGGTGGTCAACGACAAAAGGTATGGTTAGCGATGGCTTTAGCACAAGAGACAGAGGTATTGCTGTTAGATGAGCCAACTACATACCTTGATATGTCTCATCAATTAGATGTATTACAAATTGTGGAGAAATTAAATAAAGAACATAATTGTACAGTCGTAATGGTACTACATGATATTAACCATGCAGCGAGGTTTTCAGATGAAATTATTGCAATGAAGGAAGGGGAAATTGTTACAACTGGTAGTCCGGAAGAAATCATTACAAATGAAGTATTAAAAGAAGTATTTCATATTGATGCGCGTGTCATGATTGATCCGTATAACGGCTCTCCTGTTTGTTTCGGCTACGATAGCGTTGTATCGCAAGAAGAAAAAGTAGAAATATATGTAACAAGTTAAAAAGGGGGGATATAGGGTGAATACTACTATTGAAAAACAGCAGATTATTACATCTAATACAGAACAGTGGAAAATGTATTCGAAATTAGAAGATAAAGAATATCAAATTCATATTTCAAAGCCGAAGCAACCAGCAGCAACGTCAGGATATCCTGTCATATACGTCTTAGATGGCAATGCCTTTTTTCAAACATTCCATGAAGCGGTTAAAATACAATCAGTTAGAGCAGAAAAAACAGGTGTTTCACCAGCCATTATAGTCGGTATTGGTTATCCGATTGAAGGTGCATTTTCAGGAGAAGAAAGATGCTATGATTTTACGCCTAGTGTAATTTCAAAAGATGCCCCGTTAAAACCGGACGGTAAACCGTGGCCTAAAACAGGGGGAGCGCATAACTTCTTTACTTTTATTGAAGAAGAATTGAAACCACAAATTGAAAAAGAATTTGAGATTGATAAAGGAAAGCAAACGTTATTTGGACATTCTTTAGGTGGTCTATTTGCTTTACATATACTATTCACAAACGTAAATGCCTTTCAAAATTATTTTATAAGTAGTCCATCTATTTGGTGGAATAACCGATCCGTGCTTGAAAAAGAAGGGAACATTACAAATGAATTAAATAATGCTAAGTTTGAAACGGGAGTATTCCTTACAGTTGGCTCATTGGAACGAGAGCACATGGTTATAGATGCAAATGTATTATCAGAACGTCTACTTCAATTAAAACATGAGAAGTTTAGGTATAAGTTTTATGAAGCTGAAGGAGAGAATCATGCATCTGTTGTGCCGACTTCTTTAAGTAAGGGGTTACGATTTATTAGTCATGTGTAGAAGGTGTACGCGATATACATAATCTTCATATTGGGACAATTACTTCGGGATTAGATGCATTAAGCGTCCATGTAATGATTGTTTAATAAAATGCAAAGAAAGGGCTATGGGGAAATTCCTCATAGCCTTTTGTTTTTGTAAGTAGAATTGTCCTTTTTGAAAGTTTTGTTTCAACTTTTCGTCTAAAGAGACAAAAAGTTGTCACAATTCAGTCACAATTAGCATAAACATAATATAGACGAAATGAACTTATTTCTAAAAAAGCTTGGTTAATTTAATTCATGATTAGTAGAGCTAAAAAAATGCGGATTAAAAGTTCACTATATTCTCAAGGAGGTAGATCGTATGAAAACTATTCTTGCTATCGCTGGGCTTATTTGGGTTTTATCACATGGTATTCCAATTTATGAAGGAGAACAAATTCGCAGTGCTCTGAATAAAAATTTTAATGAATATCATATCATTGATCGACAAGACAATGTTGTTACTGTCCGAGTAAAGGATTGTTTTCATACGGTAACCGTTGAAGGAACTTCTGTAGTGAATGATACAAAAGTATGTGATCAACAATAATTATATATAGGAAGAAAAAAGTTTCAATTTAAATATGTGAAGATTGAGACTGTTACATTTGTGGGCGAATAATAAGCGGGGATGGACAATCCCCGCTTATTAATGTTTCATTTTATCCCGCATTAACTGCCCGTAAAAGCCCGATTCGTTAGGAAAAATAATCAGAGGGGGATGGACAAAACTCCCTCTGATTAAAGTTTTTCTTTATTGAGTTTTGATGGAAGATGTAATGATTTTTTTTAAAAAGGACAGGGTATAATGATAATGGGGACTGAGAAGTCAATAAATTGTTAAGAATAATCATAAAGTGGAAATATACTCATGTGGGGTATCATACATAGATGTTTGATGCTATAATTGGTATACTCGTAAAAATAATTGTTTTATTGGTTGAAGAAAAATTTTGAGAAGGTGATAATATGGATCATAAAGAGCATGAATCAGTAACACATAGATCAGAAAAAGAAAAAGAACAAATTATAAATAGATTAAAGCGAATTGAAGGGCAAGTCCGTGGTATTCAAAACATGATTGAAAATGATCGGTACTGCGTTGATATTTTAGTGCAAATTTCAGCGATTAATGCAGCGATGAAAAAAGTAGGAATGGGTGTTCTCAAAAATCATACAAGTCATTGTGTTTCAGGAGCTATTAAAGATGGTAATGGTGACGAAGCAATTGAAGAATTAATGACAGTATTTGAACGTTTTTCAAAAGCGTAAAAACAAGCTAGTATTTAACTGGCTTGTTTTTTTGTTTATCCGCATATAGAACTTAGGTGTATTGATGTGAAAAATTGTGTATAAAATAAATTTTTAGAAAATAATTGAAAAATCATGATACAAAACCATTGATTACCTTAGGGGGGTATGGTAAGATAGGGTTGTGATTAACAAACAATGAATGAACAAGAGGAGGGTTTTAAATGGAACAGTTAACATTAAAAGTTGAAGGTATGTCTTGTGGCCATTGTGTAAATTCTATCGAAAGCAGTGTGAAAGAGCTAAACGGTGTTGAACAAGTGAAGGTTCAATTAGCAGAAGGAACTGTTGAAGTTACTATCGACTCGTCTGCCGTAACACTAAAAGATATCGTTGCTGTAATCGAAGATCAAGGATACGATGTTCAATAATTATTTTTAGATATGGAAATAAATCGTACTTTAAACGAAGTACGATTTATTTTGCTAATAATTATACCTCATAAGGGTATATAGAGGTGAGAGACATGAATGAACAAAAAGAGGCCAATCTTCAAATATCAGGAATGACATGTGCGGCATGTGCAAATAGAATTGAAAAAGGTCTGAAAAAAGTAGAAGGTGTTCATGATGCAAATGTAAACTTTGCACTGGAAAAAACAAAAATAATGTACGATCCGACAAAAACAAATCCGCAACAATTTAAAGAAAAAGTTGAATCGTTAGGATATGGAATTGTAAGTGATAAAGCTGAGTTTACTGTTTCAGGAATGACATGTGCAGCTTGTGCGAATAGAGTAGAAAAACGTTTAAATAAGCTGGGGGGTGTGAATAAAGCGACAGTAAATTTCGCTTTAGAATCGGCAACAGTAGACTTTAATCCTGATGAAGTCAATGTAAATGAAATGAAGAGTGCGATTACAAAGCTAGGATATCAATTAGAAGTGAAATCAGATGAGCAAGATGCATCAACGGATCATCGATTACAAGAAATTGAACGACAAAAGAAGAAGTTTATTATTTCGTTTATTTTATCATTCCCATTATTATGGGCAATGGTGAGCCACTTCTCATTTACATCGTTTATCTATTTACCTGATATGCTTATGAACCCTTGGGTGCAGCTAGCCCTTGCAACTCCAGTACAGTTTATAATTGGAGGCCAGTTTTATATTGGTGCTTATAAAGCGTTACGCAATAAAAGTGCCAACATGGATGTTCTCGTAGCACTTGGAACCTCTGCAGCGTATTTCTACAGTGTGTATTTAAGCATTAGGTCGATTGGTTCTTCGGAACATATGACAGATTTATATTTTGAAACGAGCGCAGTACTTATTACATTAATTATTTTAGGTAAATTATTTGAGGCAAAAGCAAAAGGACGTTCATCAGAAGCAATTAAAAAGTTGATGGGTTTACAAGCGAAGACAGCTACAGTTGTGCGAGATGGAACGGAAATGAAAATTTTAATCGAAGAGGTAGTAGCTGGTGATATCGTTTATGTAAAGCCTGGTGAAAAAATACCAGTAGATGGTGAGATTGTAGAAGGAAAGTCAGCGATTGATGAATCGATGTTAACGGGTGAAAGTATTCCAGTTGATAAAACAATTTGGGATGTAGTAATCGGTTCTACAATGAATAAAAATGGATTTTTAAAAGTTAAGGCTACTAAGGTAGGTAGAGATACTGCATTAGCTCAAATTATTAAAGTAGTAGAAGAAGCTCAAGGATCGAAAGCGCCTATTCAAAGGGTAGCTGATCAAATTTCTGGTATTTTCGTACCAGTTGTAGTTGTGATTGCTATTATTACATTTGCGGTGTGGATGATATTTGTTACACCTGGTGATTTTGGCGGAGCGCTTGAGAAAATGATTGCAGTACTTGTGATTGCTTGTCCATGTGCTTTAGGTCTTGCGACACCTACATCTATTATGGCTGGATCAGGAAGGTCAGCTGAGTATGGTATTTTATTTAAAGGTGGAGAGCATTTAGAAGCAACGCATCGATTAGATACTATTATTTTAGACAAAACGGGTACAGTAACAAATGGAAAACCAGTATTAACAGATATTATTGTAGCAGACGGATTTGAAGAGAAGGAAATATTAAAATTAGTCGGTGCAGCAGAAAGAAATTCTGAACATCCACTTGCAGAAGCGATTGTTGCAGGAATTAAAGAAAAGGGAATTGATATCCCAAGTTCAGAAACGTTTGAAGCAATTCCGGGATTTGGTATTGAATCGGTTGTCGAAGGAAAACAATTATTAATTGGTACACGCCGATTAATGAAGAAGTTTAATATTGATATTGAAGAAGTTTCTAAATCAATGGAAGAACTAGAGCGAGAAGGAAAAACAGCAATGCTTATTGCGATAGATAAGGAATATGCTGGAATTGTTGCTGTTGCGGATACTGTAAAAGATACTTCAAAAGCAGCTATTGCAAGACTTAAGAAAATGGGTCTAGACGTTGTTATGATTACAGGAGATAATATACAAACTGCTCAGGCAATCGCTAAGCAAGTTGGTATTGATCACGTAATTACAGAAGTATTACCAGAAGGAAAAGCAAAAGAAGTGAAAAAACTTCAAGCTCAAGGTAAGAAAGTAGCAATGGTTGGGGATGGAATAAATGATGCTCCTGCACTTGCTACGGCGGATATCGGTATGGCAATTGGAACCGGAACGGATGTAGCGATGGAAGCGGCGGATATTACGTTAATCCGTGGTGATTTAAATAGTATTGCTGATGCAATCTTTATGAGTAAAATGACTATAAGAAATATTAAGCAAAATTTATTCTGGGCATTAGCTTATAACGGCTTAGGAATCCCGATTGCAGCGTTCGGTTTCTTAGCACCTTGGGTTGCAGGAGCGGCGATGGCATTTAGTTCTGTATCGGTCGTATTAAATGCATTGCGATTGCAAAGAGTGAAATTAAAATAATGAAATTTAAATCTATAGGGTAATTGAATATGCTTTTAAACAAAAAACAATACTTTGAAATAAGTATTGTTTTTTGTTTATATAGAAAGAAAAAAGATATAATAAAGCAGAAATATTGAATACTAGATGATAGAAAAGTTAAATGATAGTTTAGTAAGGAGGTTCATATATGTTAAAAGATACGATCATTAGAACATTCCATAAAGAGGATTTAGAACAAGTATTACAGTTGTTTTATGAAACAGTTCATACAATTAATGCAAAAGATTATAACGTGTTACAGCTACAGGCATGGGCACCAGATCGACTAGATAGAGAAAGTTGGTTACAGTCTTTAGAGAAGAATATTAGTTATGTAGCGGATCATAACGGTGTGATAGTGGGATTTGGGGATTATAATGATGATTATTATGTAGATCGCTTATTTACGCATAAAGACTATCAAGGGAAAGGGATAGCTTCATACATACTACAGAAGTTAGAAAAAGAAGCAGTGAACTTGGGGCATAGGGAGATATATACAGAAGCGAGTATTACAGCAAAACCTTTCTTTGAAAGGAAAGGTTTTATTTGCATAAAGGAACAAAAGAAACAGCATAATGGTCAGATTTTTATTAATTATATAATGAAAAAATAGCCCTCTCGTAAACGAGAAGGCTATTTTTTCATTATTTTACAGCTTCTTTAAGTTCTTTACCAGCTTTGAAAGCAGGTACTTTAGAAGCTGCGATTTGCATTTCTTCACCAGTTTGTGGGTTACGGCCTGTACGAGCAGCTCTTTCGCGTACTTCGAATGTACCGAATCCGATAAGTTGTACTTTTTCACCAGCAGCTAAAGTGTTAGTGATTGATTCTACTACAGTTTGTACAACTACAGTAGCTTCTTTTTGAGAAATCTCAGCATTTTGTGCTACGTTTTTAATTAATTCTGTTTTGTTCATGTTTTTCACCTCATATGTAAATAATGCTATTTAAGTTGTTATTATAACGTATAAAACATTCGAGAACAAGTGTACGTACATATATTCGCAAAAAAAATGAAATTTGTAATATTTTTCAGGATATCTGTATAGTCGTTTTATTTAAGCGGATACAGATTTTTTCTTTAATTCAGTTTGCTCTTTATTGGAAGATAGTTTCTTATTATAGGATATGAAATAAGGTAACGCTACAAATAACATACCTCCTACTAAGTTTCCGAAGAAAACAAAAATGAAGTTTGGAAAATATTCAATCCAAGTTAAATGACCAGAAAAAATTGCAGCTGGGATGACAAACATATTGGCTACAACGTGTTGAAATCCAATCGCAACAAAAGTCATAACAGGGAACCAAATGCCGATAATCTTTCCGATAAATTCTTTACTTCCCATACTGAGCCAAACAGCTAAACAAACGAGCCAATTACATCCGATTGCAGAAATGAAGGCTTGCAGTGGGGTATCTTGTAGTTTAGCTTGCGCAATAGAAACTGTTTTCGCTAAAAAAGCACCCTCTGTTAATCCAACGATATGACCGAAAAAATAAGCAACGAATACAGCACCTATGAAGTTGCTAAACGTAACAATGACTAAATTTCGAATGAAGTGAAATAAGTCAATTTTTTTGTGGAGCCACGCCATTGAAACGGTCATCATATTGCCAGTTACTAATTCACCACCTGCAAGAATAACGAGTATAAGACCGATAGGGAATACAGCAGCGCCTAGAAAACTAGTAAATGATCCCCAAGACTTTGGCATTGTTCCAATAACATGAATATCGAGTAAATACCCTAATGCTATGAAAGCACCGCCAAAAAAACCGAGAATTAGCATAGGGAGTAATGATAAATGCGCTTTTTTTCTTCCGGAATTCGCAGCAAGTTCCGTAATTTCTTCGGGTGTAAATACAGACATGAATAATCTCTCCTTAATAAAATGATAGAATGAATAGAAGGAACATTTTTAAGAATCTATGTATTATAAAAATATGTTATGCCTTCTGTATAAAATTGTCAAAGTGAATAGGGATGGAATTAGATATAGCTAACATTGTTCATGTTGTCACATTAATGTAACAATAAGGCTTTAAAGTACTTCTAGAGGTGAGAACATGAATACGCATCATGTAAAAAAAGAACAAAAAAAATCAATCATAAAAATATTTATAATCAGTTTCATAAGTATAGTAATGATTTCAGTAAGTTTGTATTTCTATGCGACAGAAATAGAACGAAAACTAGTAACAGTTACGTGGAATGAAATAGAAACATCGACAATTCCTAAAGAGTTTAATAATAAAAAGATATTGCAATTCTCAGATGTGCATTTAGGACCAGAATTTACACTGAAACAACTAGAAAATTTGGTGGAGAAGATGAATGCGTTACATCCAGATGTAGTAGTTTTTACAGGGGATTTAATAGATAAGTTTGGATCATATAAAGCCGAAAGAGAAGAAGCGAAAGGTATTTTACAAAAAATACATGCGCCCTTAGGGAAATATGCAGTGTATGGGAATCATGATAGGGGCGGGGGAGGTAGTTTATTTTATAAAAAGTATATGGAGGAAGCCGGTTTCTCTGTGTTAGTAAATGAAGTGCAAAAAATTAAAGCGGAAAACGGAAAGTATATTACAATATCAGGTTTGGATGATTTTTTATTAGGAAAGCCGCAAATAGACTCGACTTTAAAACATGTGAGACAAGAAGATTTCAATATGCTATTAGTACATGAGCCGGATGTTGTAGATAGAGTAGCTCGTTACCCAGTTGATTTTCAAATGTCAGGCCATAGTCACGGAGGACAAGTTCAAATTCCTTTTATAGGTCCATTAATTACTACAAAACTAGCTGAGAGCTATGTGGAAGGTATGTATGAATTAGAAGGGAAGAATAAGCCGTTACATTTATACGTAAATCGTGGTATTGGGACAACCCGAATGCCTGTTAGATTTTGGAGTGTACCTGAACTTTCAGTATTTGTGTTAAAGCAAAATAGCAACTAGACTATTCTAGAGTAGTAGGACTTTCAGAGAAAGTTCTCTTTTTTATTGATTAAACACAGAATATTATGTAACTTTTATTTAAAGTGTTAAAAAAGAAAGGAGAATTTCTATGATAGAAACATGGCATAAAGAATTGGAAAGTTTATATAACGAAATGGTTTCGTGGCGAAGAGATTTTCATCAATACCCAGAGCTATCGTTTCAAGAAATAGAAACACCGAAAAAAATAGCTAAAATCTTAAAAAGCTTTCATATTGATGTGACAACAGACGTTGGGGGAAGAGGTGTAATTGGCGTAATTGAAGGTGGAAAACCTGGGAAGACGATAGCGCTACGTGCTGATTTTGATGCACTACCTATCCAAGATGAAAAGCAAGTTTCATATAAATCAAAGATTCCAGGCGTAATGCACGCTTGTGGCCATGATGGACATACAGCAACACTTTTAGGCGTTGCAAAAATATTAAGTGACCATAGAGAACAGCTTTCTGGCAAAATAGTTCTTATACATCAACATGCAGAAGAGAAAGAGCCTGGCGGAGCAATTGCTATGATTAAGGATGGTTGTTTAGAAGGAGTAGATGTTGTTTTTGGTACACATTTATCTTCTCAGATGCCTTTAGGAATTGTTGGAGCGAAAGCTGGAGCAATGATGGCGGCAGCTGATACTTTTGAAGTGAAGATTCAAGGGCGAGGCGGTCACGGTGGTATGCCGCATCATACTGTTGATGCTATTATCGTTGCAACACAAGTAATTAATCAGTTGCAACTTTTAGTGAGTCGAAAAATAGATCCGCTTCAATCTGCGGTATTAACAGTTGGTACGTTTCAGGCTGGTCAAGCGGATAATATTATTGCGGATACTGCTATATTTACAGGGACAATTCGGACGATGGATCCTGAAGTGAGAGAATTTATGGAGAAGGAATTTAAAAGAGTTGTTGAGGGGATTTGTCAATCTCTTCATGCTGAAGTTGATATTCAATATAAACGCGGCTATCCGATATTAATAAATCATTTAGATGAAACGAGTCATTTTATGGAGATTGCGAAACGAGATCTTGGAAGAGAAAGGGTCATTGAAGTACCACCGATTATGGGGGGAGAAGATTTTGCATACTACTTAGAACATGTTCCAGGAGCATTTTTCTTCACAGGTGCCGGTAATGAAGAAATAGGGGCAACATATCCACATCATCATCCTCAATTTGATTTTGATGAACGTGCGATGTTGGTTGGTGGTAAGTTGCTTTTAAGTCTTGTGAATAGTTATTTAAGAGATGGAAAAGAATTTCTTGAGACTTTAGATGTGAATACGATAAATTAATTTGCATAAATAAAAAGGACAATAGGTTGTAAAGGGATCTATTGTTCTTTTTTGCGTGGAAATAGTATCGAAATATAATCTATACAAAAAGTTATCTAGATTTATAATTTTCTCAACAATTTTGTATGGAAAATTATTAAACCTAATGTAATAATTTCTGTAGGAGCTTGCATTGCAATTTTAAAGTTCAGAATATTTTGATATATTTTGAAGTGTAGGACAAGGTTTTTCGCATAATACTCTTACATAAATTTCAAAATCAAGTTTGGAAGGGGATGTACAAGAGTTGGATAAAAATCTTAAGAAAGATCTCAAAATACGCCACATTACAATGATCTCAATTGGCGGCGTAATAGGAGCTGGTTTGTTTGTCGGAAGTGGTGCAGTTGTGCATTCAGCAGGGCCAGGTTCTATCGTTTCATATGCATTAGCAGGACTTCTAGTTATTTTCGTTATGAGAATGCTGGGGGAAATGGCAGCTATTAATCCGACAAGTGGTTCGTTTGCAACATATGCACGAGAAGCAATCGGTCCCTGGGCGGGTTATACAATTGGGTGGCTATATTGGTTCTTCTGGGTAATTGTTATTGCAATAGAAGCTACAGCAGGGGCTGGTATCATTCAATACTGGATTCCACAAATCCCACTATGGTTATTAAGCTTACTATTAACAATTTTATTAACGTTGACGAATGTTTTTTCAGTGAAATCATTTGGAGAGTTTGAATATTGGTTTTCATTTATTAAAGTAATTAGTATTGTTTTGTTCCTATGCCTTGGTCTTGCTGTGATTTTAGGATTTGTACCAGGAACGGAAGCACCTGGCACTTCAAATTTAGTAGGGCAAGGTGGATTTATGCCAAATGGTATAAGTTCGGTGCTGCTTGGAATTACCGTCGTTATATTTTCATTTATGGGATCAGAGATTGTTGCAGTAGCGGCTGGTGAATCTGCCGAACCTGTAAAAGCAGTAAAAACAGCAACAAATAGTGTAATTTGGCGTATTCTCGTATTTTTTATTGGATCTATCGCTGTAGTTGTTACACTCCTTCCTTGGAATTCAGCAAACATACTAAAAAGTCCATTTGTAGCGGTGCTTGAACATATAGGAATACCAGCGGCAGCACAAATTATGAATTTTATCGTTTTAACAGCTGTCCTTTCTTGTTTAAATTCGGGCTTATATACGAACTCAAGAATGCTTTTTTCAATGGCAGAAAGAGGAGATGCGCCAAAGGCATTTTTGAAATTGAACAGTAGTGGTGTTCCAGTTCGGGCGGTTTTATTTGGAACTTTCTTTGCTTACATTGGAGTTGTTTTTAGTTACATATCTCCAGATAAAGTATTTTTATTTTTAGTGAATGCATCTGGCGGGATTGCGTTACTCGTTTATCTCGTTATAGCAGTTTCACATTTCAAGATACGTAAAAAAATGGGGAAAGTAGAACAACAAAATTTGAAAGTGAAAATGTGGCTTTTCCCGTATGTAACGTATGTTACAATTGCCGCTATTATAGCAGTTTTAGTTGCAATGGTTGCAATTGAATCTTTACGTTCACAAGCACTTTTAACGATGCTTGTTACTGTTCTTATTATAGTTTCTTATTTTATTTTTAATAGAAATAAAAATAGTTCGGTTTTGAATCCTAAAAGTGGGGATAAAGAACCCGTTCAATTCTAATTTCTTGTTTTCGAAGAAAGGTATATCCAATCATTGCTAGAAAAGATTCATATATTAAGTAAAGAAAAGAGTAATTACTATTGTCATAGTGAATATAAACTTTTTTCTTGACTTTTTATACGAAGGCGAGCAAAATGGTAAAAAAGGAAGGGGGGATGATGATGGAAGAGTACGTATTAGATCTGTATAACCTGTTATATACGACAGAATGGCAAGATATTGTTTCGTTTCTTGGGATAGTATTTTGTATGAAAATTATAATCGTATATGTGGAAGAGCAAGGTATGTTCTATTCCTTCTCATCCCCGTTCGAGTTGCAACGTGAGCCGTTGCTAAACTATGCCAATAGAAATGATGAACAAATTCCTTTTGTTATCTTCTTTATGATTCGTTTTATAACAGCGATTGTAAAGAAAAAGGAAAGTGACGATGAAGAGTGCCACTCAACTTGTAATATAGCGAACGTTTTTTAAGCTAAATACAAGGAGGAGATTTACATGTGGTTTCGATTTCTTATGATTGGTTTCTTTTCATTAACAGCAATTACATTAATGGGATATCAAGTGTCTGAAATTTTTCAAGCATATAGCAGTACGTTTTTTAACAAAAACTAATTGCATTGCTATTTGAATAATAAAGCGATAAAATCCTTCTTAAGAAATATTGTTAAGAAGGGTTTTTTCTTTGCCTTGTCTTACTGTGTCAAACTATTGTCACATTTACACCGTGAATAATATGTTAAAATAGTGAGGTTAATTATACATATTTGAAAGAAGAGGAGTGACCAATTTGGTGGATCAATCAACAAATCAGAAAAGCTATGCTCCTATTGTGATAACGCTTTCTGTAATTGTAAACGCGATTATTTTATTTTTGTTCTTTGGACCTGTTGGCTATGAAGGAGAATTACATTTTGATGTAACTATCTTACCAATGTTAAATGCAATTTTTAATAGTTTTACGTTTGTATTTTTATTAGCAGCTTTATTCTCTATTATTAAAAAGAATGTAAAAATGCACCGTGGTTTTATTCTTGCAGCATTTACAACGACTTTATTATTTTGTGTGTCATATTTATCGTACCATTACTTGGCACCAGCAACGCATTTTGGAGGAGAAGGTTTCATTAAATATGTGTATTTCTTCATTTTAATTACACATATTATCCTTGCAGCGATTATCGTACCACTTGCTTTGTTCGCACTTGTATTTGGTTTTACGAATCAATTAACACGTCACCGTAAAATTGTACGTTGGACGATGCCGATTTGGTTATATGTAAGCTTATCTGGTGTTATTGTTTACTTAATGATCTCACCTTATTATCAATAAAAAATCCCAGCCTGAGGGCTGGGATTTTTTTGTTAAGCAAATTTGTTTGTGAAATTTAAAAAATATGGTATACAAAAGTATAGTTGCTTTTTATATGGAAGGGATGGTAAAGGTATATGCAAAATTTTGTATTTCGCAATCCAACAAAACTTATTTTTGGTAAAGGACAATTAGAGCAGTTAAAAACTGAAATTCCACAGTTCGGTAAAAAAGTTCTTCTCGTATATGGAGGAGGAAGTATTAAAAGAAACGGTATTTATGATAATGTAGTTTCTATTTTAAAGGATATAAATGCGGAAGTGTTTGAGTTGACAGGTGTTGAACCGAATCCTCGTGTATCAACTGTAAAGAAAGGGATTCAAATTTGTAAAGATAATGGAGTCGACTTTATTTTAGCAGTGGGTGGAGGAAGTGTAATCGACTGTACGAAAGCAATTGCCGCTGGTAGTAAGTACGATGGAGATGTATGGGACATTGTAACGAAAAAAGCATTTGCAAGTGAGGCGTTACCGTTTGGTACTGTACTTACTCTTGCAGCAACAGGATCTGAAATGAATGCAGGATCTGTAATTACAAACTGGGAAACGAATGAAAAATATGGCTGGGGTAGCCCGGTTACTTTCCCACAGTTTTCAATCTTAGATCCAGTTCATACTGCGTCTGTACCGAAAGATCAAACAATTTACGGTATGGTAGATATCATGTCACACGTATTAGAACAATATTTTCATCATGGAACAAATACAGAACTACAAGATCGTTATTGTGAATCTGTTTTAAGAACAGTAATTGAAACAGCTCCTAAGCTTTTAAGTGATCTAGAAAATTATGAGCATAGGGAAACAATTTTATATTGCGGTACTATGGCGTTAAACGGCATTTTAGCAATGGGAGTAAAAGGAGACTGGGCAACTCATAATATTGAGCATGCAGTTTCGGCAATTCATGATATACCACATGGAGGTGGCCTAGCGATTTTATTCCCGAACTGGATGAAGCATGTTGTGGATGAGAATGTGAATCGTTTTAAACAGTTCGCTATTCGTGTATTCGATGTAGAAACAGATGGGAAGACAGATAAAGAGGTTGCATTAGAGGGAATTGAGGCGTTACGTCAATTTTGGACTTCAATTGAAGCACCAGTAACATTAGCTGATTACGCTATTGGAGAAAATGAAATTGACTTAATGGCGGATAAAGCGATGGCTTATGGTGAATTCGGTAACTTTAAAAAATTAAATAAAGACGATGTTCTTGCAATTTATAAAGCTTCTTTATAAGTAAATCGAGAGAAGAAACCTATTTGATTATTGTATCAAATAGGTTTCTTTTTTGTTGTTTATAACTGTTTGTGATTGTTAATGATTATTTTTGGTTGTTTGTGGTTGATTTTTGTGATCGTTTTCATTATACTGTAATCAAAGGAGAGGTGAATAAAATGTTAACTCCTGAACGTCATCAAATGATATTGCAACTTGTAAAGGAACAGAAAATTGTTAAATTGCAGCAATTAGTTGAAAGAACGGAAAGCTCTGAATCGACAATTCGTCGTGATTTAGCGCAATTGGAAAAACAAAGATTATTAAAAAGAGTTCATGGCGGTGCCTCTATATTAACTGGAAAAGGGCAAGAGCCAACGATGGTTGAAAAATCATCCAAAAACATTCATATAAAGCAACAAATTGCAAGGTTTGCGGCAAACTTGGTTGAACAAGGTGATTGTATTTATTTAGATGCAGGAAGTACGACTTTTGAAATGATTCCATTTTTAATAAATAAAGATGTTACTGTTGTTACAAATGGTCTTATGCATATTGAAGCTTTAGTTGAAAATAACATTCGGGCGTATTTACTAGGCGGAATGATGAAGAGTAGGACGAAAGCTTTAATTGGTGCCATGGCACAGGAAAGTATGCAGAAGTACCGCTTTGATAAATGCTTTTTAGGAGCTAATGGTGTACATGAACAGTTAGGGTATACAACACCAGATCCAGAAGAAGCACTCTTGAAACAAATGGCATTAACATTAGCAAACGAAGGGTATTTCTTAATTGATGAAAGTAAATTTTCAGAAGTTGCGTTTGCGAAAATTGCAAATGTTGAAGAGGCAAGCATTATTACAAACCATTTAGAACTTGATTTAGAAAAATATAAAAGACAAACAAATGTAATTGAGGCTGATAAACAATGATCTATACAGTTACTTTAAACCCATCTATTGATTATGTAGTACAAGTTAATTTTTTCAGTTTAGGAACAGTAAACCGAGCAGAGAAAGATATGAAGTTTCCTGGAGGAAAAGGGATTAATGTTTCTCGCGTTCTTCATCGCTTAGGTGTTGGAAATGTAGCACTCGGATTTACGGGTGGATTTACCGGTCAATTTATTAAAGATGTATTACAGACGGAAGGTGTAACAACAAACTTCGTCCAAGTAGACGGAGATTCTCGAATTAATGTGAAAATAAAAGGACAAGAAGAAACAGAATTAAACGGACAGGGTCCTAGTGTGACAGATGAGCAATTTGGGCAGTTAATGAAAAAAATCGAAAGTATGCAATTTGGAGATTGTGTTGTACTAGCTGGAAGTGTACCAGCTTCTATTCCAAATACCTTTTATGAATCAATCGCAGCGTTTGGAGCAGAAAAAGGTATTCGTGTAGTAGTAGATGCAAGTGGTAGTGCGCTGCAGCATGTAATTAAAAATAAGCCGTTTTTAATAAAGCCAAATCATCATGAACTTGGTGAGTTATTTGGAGTGGAGATTTCAACAGTAGAAGACATTTTACCGTATGGAAGAAAATTAATCGAACAAGGTGTACAGCACGTTATAGTATCAATGGCAGGAGATGGAGCTTTATTGTTTACGGCAGAAGGTATATATGAGGCGACTGTTCCGAAAGGCATTGTTATTAACTCAGTTGGGGCAGGAGATTCTCTTGTTGCAGGATTTGTAGGGGAATATGAACAAACAAAAGATATTGAAAAGGCATTTCAATATGGCGTTGCAACAGGGAGTGCAACAGCATTTTCAGCAGATTTATGTACAAAGGAGAAAGTAGAAGAATTATTGTCGCAAGTAATTGTTACAAAGCGATAGGGGGAAGCAACATATGAAAATTACAGAACTATTAAAAAGGGATACAGTCATTATGAATTTGACAGCTTCAAATAAAGAAGCTGTCATAGATGAATTAGTTGAGAAATTAAGTGGTGCCGATCGTTTAAATAATAAGGCTGAATTTAAAGAAGCTATTTTAAAGCGAGAGTCCCAAAGTACGACTGGAATTGGGGAAGGTATTGCAATACCTCATGCGAAGACGAGGGTAGTTAAGCAACCATCGATTTGTTTTGGTAGAAGTGTAAGCGGTATCAACTATGAATCGCTTGATGGACAGCCGGCACATCTGTTTTTTATGATCGCTGCGAGTGAAGGGGCAAATAATACTCATTTAGAAACGTTATCTCGTCTCTCTACGTTATTGATGGATGAAGGGTTTCGCAAGCGATTGTTAGAAGCGAAGGATGAGGATGAACTTCTCCGTTTATTTGATGAAAAAGAGAATGAAAAAGAAGAAGTTGAAGTTGAAGTAGCAAAGCCGGAAGGGAATGAACCATACGTATTAGCTGTTACAGCTTGTCCGACTGGTATCGCTCACACATATATGGCTGCGGATAGTTTAAAAGCAAAAGCAGCAGAGTTAGGGATTGCGATTAAAGTTGAAACGAATGGATCAACAGGTGTAAAGAACGGTTTAACGAAAGAAGATATTAATCGTGCAACAGCAATTATTGTCGCTGCAGATAAACAAGTAGAAATGAACCGTTTCGCTGGAAAGCGTGTCATTCAAGTGCCAGTAGCTGATGGTATTAGAAAAACTGAAGTCCTTCTTAATAGAGCTGTAAAACAAGATGCGCCAATCTTTCAAGGTGTAGAAGAGAATGGGAAGACAGAAAGTGTAGAGAAAGAAAAAGGATTAGGAATTTATAAGCATTTAATGAGCGGTGTAAGTAATATGCTTCCGTTTGTTGTTGGCGGTGGAATTTTAATAGCGCTAGCGTTTTCGTTTGGTGGTATAAAGGCGGAAGGTCCATTAGCTGAATTGTTCATGTCTATTGGTGGAGGGAAAACAGGGGCGTTTTTATTCCTTGTACCAATTCTAGCTGGATTTATTGCGAGTTCTATTGCTGATCGTCCTGGTTTTATGCCTGGTGTTGTCGGAGGATTTTTAGCGGCACATGCGAATGCTGGATTTTTAGGTGGATTAATTGCTGGTTTCTTAGCTGGATATGTTGTTTTAGGATTGAAAAGATTATTTTCAGGATTACCAGCACAGTTAGAAGGAATTAAACCTGTTTTGTTATATCCAGTCTTTGGGTTGTTAATTACAGGAGTTGTAATGCAAAAAGTAGTAAATCCACCTGTAGTAGCATTAAATGAAATGTTAACAGGATGGTTAAATGGTTTGAACGGTACAAATGCTATATTACTAGGTCTTATTTTAGGTGGTATGATGGCAATTGATATGGGTGGTCCAATTAATAAAGCGGCATTTACATTTGGTATTGCTGCAATAGAAGCGCAGAACTTTGGAGTGCACTCTGCTGTTATGGCTGGTGGTATGGTACCTCCACTTGCAATTGCATTTGCAACTACATTCTTTAAATCGAAGTTTACAGAAGCGGAACGTAAATCTGGTTTAACAAATTATATTATGGGAGCATCGTTTATTACAGAAGGTGCAATTCCATTTGCAGCTGCAGATCCGATTCGAGTAATTGTAAGTTGTGTTGTTGGTTCAAGTATTGCGGGTGCGTTATCTATGTTATTCCAAATTACATTACCGGCGCCACATGGTGGGTTGTTTGTTATAGCATTAGTAAATAAACCGTTGCTATATATTTTCTCTATATTAATTGGAACGATTGTTTCAGCGGTTATGATAGGTGTTTGGAAAAAGAAAGTTAAATAAATGATAAAAGGGACAGCTAATAGGAGTTGTTCCTTTTTTATTACAAAAAAGTAGGTTAATAGTTGGAGAATGATGAATTTTGGTAAAAGATGTAATGAAACGTGATTTTTTTGTAACAAAACAGTAATACTGTAATTTTTTCTGGAAAAGATTCTCATGCTCCTATGTGGAAAATATATGAAAACTATTGGGGATTCTATTGGAAATGCACTTTATGAATATGGAAATTTATGTTACAGCTCATTAATCATATATTACGAATGCTTTGTAATTGTGTGATTTCTAAAAATCCCCAAAATCTGTTGCTATAATGAAAATACGAAAACAAAGCAAATGGAGGCTATTCATGAAAAAATTATTAGGTATAGCAACAGCAGCAGTTTTTGGTCTTGGGATTTTTGCAGGTTCTGCGAAAGCGGAAACGATTGTAACAACGGATGTATTAAATGTTAGAGAAAACCCAACTGTAGAATCAAAACTTGTAGGTAAAATGTTAAGTGGAAATAAATTAGATGTTATAAATACAGAAAACGGATGGTCAAAAATTAAATTAGACGGTAAAGAAGCGTTTGTAAGTACTGAGTTCACGAAAAGTACTTACTATGTAACAGCAAACGTATTAAACGTTCGTACTGGTGCAAATACGGATTCAGAAATTCTTGGCACGCTAAAAAAAGATGACGTGATTGAAACGACAAATCAAGTGCAAAACGAATGGTTACAATTCGAATATGGTGGGAAAGCGGCATATGTTCACGTACCATTTTTAACAGGTACAGCACCTGTTGTTGAAAGAAAAGAAATTCCAGCTCAAACTGAAGCACCAACTAAGGTGAAAACGGCGGTTAAAAATGATACGGCAGTTAATAGGAAAGCACCTGCTAAGAGTGAAGAATCAAGTAAACCAGTAGCGCAGGCGAAGCAAACAGCTAAACCGGCAGCTAAACCAGTGGCGAAATCTACTGAAACAAGTGCACCGGCTGGTGGTCGTGAAATAACGGTAGAAGCGACAGCGTACACAGCGAATCCAGGTGAAAATGGCACATATGGTGGTCGAGTGTTAACTGCAATGGGTCATGATTTAACAGCGAATCCAAACATGAAAGTTATTGCTGTTGATCCGAAAGTAATCCCTCTTGGATCAAAAGTATGGGTAGAAGGGTATGGAGAAGCAATTGCTGGAGATACTGGTGGCGCGATTAAAGGAAACCGTATTGATGTTTTAGTTGGTTCAGATAGTAATGCGGATAGTTGGGGTCGTAAATCCGTTAAAGTGAAAGTTATAAAATAGTTTATCTTTATTAATGATAAAAAGCGGTTGCTTGAAAATATGTAAGCAACCGCTTTTTATCATTTTGTAATAACAATATCGCCTCAAAGAATGGTTATTGAAATGGATAAATTGTTTTACCTGTAATAATTTTATATGCGCTGCAAAATTGAGTTTGCATATACTCTGTATGTGTGTTTTCCGAATGTAACGTTGTTTCTTGAAGAGTAGAATGAAAAGAACGTAGTAAACAATTTAAGGCGAAGTATAATTCGTCTTGTGAACAATTTTGTTCTTTTGTAGCTGTAGCCAAAATGAGGTCATTTGTTAGTGTTGAAAAATTGATAGTGGATTGTCTCATAGTCAACCCATCCTCTCCGAGCGATTTTTATCATGTATATGCAGAATTGGACAAACTATGTTCTTTTTTTATTTATAATTTCATTTACCGAAATGAAAGAACTTGCAATCATGTCGTTAAAATTGGTAAGATTGGGTATAATCAATAGATGGAGTACATTACATAAAGAGAGTTGAATGATATGGGAGAAGTGCAACGTGAAAAAGTTGCTGTCATAATTGGACCCACTGCTGTTGGGAAGACGAAGTTAAGTATCGATCTTGCAAAAGCGTTGAACGGTGAAATTATAAGTGGTGATTCCATGCAGATCTATCGCACGATGGATATTGGAACTGCAAAGGTAACAAAAGAAGAGATGGATGGAATTCCGCATTATATGGTCGATATAAAAGATCCGGAAGAATCATTTTCCGTTGCGGAATTTCAAGAACGTGTTCGTAAACATATTCGAGAAATTACAAAGCGTGGTAAATTACCAATTATAGTTGGGGGAACCGGTCTTTATATACAATCTGTTTTATTCGATTATCAGTTTACAGATGATGCTGGTGATGCTACATACCGAGAACAAATGGAAAAGTTAGCTTTGGAACGTGGTGTGGAATATGTACATAAAAAATTGCAAGAAGTAGATCCAGAAAGCGCGGAGCGTATTCATGCAAATAATGTGCGACGTGTCATTCGTGCGTTAGAAATTTTCCACACGACGGGCGAAAAAATGAGTGATCAACTTGAAAAACAAGAAAACGAGTTATTATATGATGTTTCATTAATTGGCTTGACAATGGATCGAGAAATGCTATACGATCGCATTAACTTGCGAGTGGATTTAATGATGGAACAAGGTTTATTAGAGGAAGTAGAAGGGCTGTATAATAGAGGGATACGAGATTGTCAATCTATTCAAGCGATTGGGTATAAGGAGATATATGGTTATTTTGAGAATCGTGTCTCTTTAGAAGAAGCGGTGTCACAATTAAAGACGAATTCACGCCGTTATGCCAAACGTCAATTAACATGGTTCCGCAATAAAATGGATGTCGCATGGTTTGATGTTACGGATGGTGAAAAAACGTCAGAAATTTTACGATACATAGAAGGAAAGTTACAACTAAAGTCGAATAATATTAAGTAGAGAAAAAGAGGAGGATTCGACATGAAGCAATCAATCAATATTCAAGATCAGTTTTTAAATCAACTCCGTAAAGAGAATACGTTCGTTACGCTGTACTTATTAAATGGTTTCCAGCTTCGTGGATTAATTAAAGGATTTGATAATTTTACAGTCCTACTGGAAACAGAAGGTAAGCAACAGCTTATTTATAAACATGCAATTTCTACATTTGTACCTCAAAAAAATGTTTCAATTGAATTAGAGTAGTAATGAATTATTGTACATAATAAAAAAAGAGCGAGTTTCTCGCTCTTTTTTTATTTGCTTTAAACAATAAATAGTGAAATTTAAGCGATTCTAAATATAGTAAGACGGATGTTAGTGTTTCCTGTTGCAGGGATCGTAATCTCGTTAAGAGTAGATTGGACAGAAATGTTTGTTCCAGCAGCTAATGTTTCGATTGTAGTAAATGAAAGTGAGTCGCCTATTAGATTTGAAGAGAAGTTGTCAGTAGCAACTGCTCCGTTAATTGAAATTCCTACTCCAAGTGGAGCGCATCCTGGCGCAGTTGTAGAAATAGATACGCTAATTACATAAATACCAGCGTTAATAACAGTAACTGTATTTGTGCCGTTAAAGATAATGTTGTTTACGTTAATTGCAGTGCTAAAAATAAAGTTATTAAATTGGAGTACTGTTTGTTGGATGTTGTTTGTTACAACGATTGTCGCTACTGGGAAGTTAGGTCCAGTAGGTCCGGTAACTCCTATACCAGTAGCACCCGTTGGTCCTTGAACACCTTGAGATCCAGTGGCACCGGTAGCACCTGTGTTACCCTGAACACCTTGAGGTCCAGTGGCACCAGTAGCACCCGTGTTACCTTGAGTACCTTGAGGCCCAGTAGAACCCGTGTTACCTTGAGCACCTTGAGGTCCAGTAGAACCCGTGTTACCTTGAGCACCTTGAGGTCCAGTAGAACCCGTGTTACCTCGAGCACCTTGAGGTCCAGTAGAACCCGTGTTACCTTGAGCACCTTGAGGTCCGGTAGGTCCAGGAGGCCCACCAGAAGGTCCAGTAGGTCCGGTAACTCCTATACCAGTAGAACCCGTGTTACCTTGAGCACCTTGAGGTCCAGTAGCACCCGTGTTACCTTGAACACCTTGAGGTCCAGTAGCACCCGTGTTACCTTGAGCACCTTGAGGTCCAGTAGCACCCGTGTTACCTCGAGCACCTTGAGGTCCAGTAGAACCCGTGTTACCTTGAGCACCTCTAGGTCCGGTAGCGCCTGTGTTACCTTGAGCACCTTGAGGTCCAGTAGCGCCCGTGTTACCTTGAGCGCCTTGAGGTCCAGTGGCACCGATAGCGCCTGTGTTACCTCTAGGTCCGGTAGCACCCGTGTTACCTTGAGCACCTTGAGATCCAGTAGCACCCGTGTTACCT
>NZ_MACH01000115.1 GCF_001884065.1 Bacillus proteolyticus | reverse complement strand
CTCAAAACTACATGAGTCCAAAGTACATTACAATTCATGAGACTGATAATACAAGTGTAGGAGCAGGTGCTAGGAACCACGCTCAATACCTATATAACCAAGCAGTAGGGAACACAGACCGAGCTGCATCATGGCACTTTACAGTGGACGATAAAGAGATTTATCAACACTTACCATTAAACGAAAACGGGTGGCACGCAGGAGACGGTAATGGCCCGGGTAATAGAGAGTCTATTGCAATTGAAATCGCGGTTAACAGCGATGGTAACTACAGTAAAGCAGTAGATAACGCTAAGAAACTTGTAGCTTATTTAATGAAAGAAACTGGTGTACCGTTAAATAACATCGTAAAACATCAAAGGTGGAGCGGTAAAAATTGTCCTGCTAACATGATTAATAATGGACAATGGGATGCATTCGTAAATGGTGCTGGAGGATATTATAATAATCTTTATCAACCAAAAGACGACATTACAGGAGGTTGGTATGAGCCGGCTATTCGAGAGCTAAATAGAAGGGGTATTATGGCAGGGGAAGGAAACGGTGTTTTCGCACCTAATAGAGCGGTAACAAGAGCCGAATTTGCTCAATTAATCTCTAAATCTCTAAACTTGCCCGCTGGAGATACTTCATTTAAAGACCTAAACGATGCAAACTCAACTTTACGAGATGGTATTAAACGCACTGCAAGTGCAGGTATCATTGCAGGTAGAGGTGACGGTTATTTTGACCCAAACACATCTATTACAAGAGAAGAATCAGCAATTATTGTAAACAAGGCTTTACAGTATAAAGGTCTATGGGGGCCAGTTGCAAACTTACCATTCTCAGACAAAGACAAAATTATCTATAAAGAAGACGTACAAAGATTGTATGGACTAGGTATTGTAAAAGGTAAGGGTGACAATCAATATGACCCTAAAGGAACAACAACTCGTGGTGAAACAGCATCATTCATTCTAAACATGCTTCAAGTAATTGAAACCGGTAGTGTTCAAAATACAATTGGAACAGCTCAAATAAATGGTATTGGGGTAAATGTTCGGAGTGGAGCAGGTACAAACTACTCTATTGTTAGAAAGGCAAGTAAAGATGAAAAAGTTACAGTATATGAAGAAAAGAATGGTTGGCTAAGAATTGAAACGAATCAGTGGGTTTATAATGACCCTAGTTATATCAACTATAACAAACGATAAAAACTAAATAGTGAAAGGAACAAGTCATATTTGGATATATAACTTGTTCTCAGGCTGTGAAGAAGACTTTCTCCACAGCCTGTTTTTGTGTCTGCTCCCTCTTTACCTGCCAATGCTGATAAATTAATTTTTTTGAAATTGTCACTTTCCTGTAACATAAGTGATTTATTTTATAATAAGAAACTGACATGGAAAGAGGGAGAAGTTATGAAAAAAATCATACCGATAGTCGCATTAATAGGCATGATGAGCTTAGGGATACAAGAAATGAATGTGAAAGCTGAGACATACAAAAGTGCAGGTTCCAAAATGGATTTTTGGAATTCTAAAAGAACAGGTACTAATTTTATGAATAGCACTTCATTACCTGAGAACTACAAAAGTGCAAAGGAAGCTCATATTGAATATGTTCGTTTAGCACCTGATAAATGGGCAAAAGATAAGGATTTCTTATTTGAAGACAAACCAGATACATCAGGAAAAGATTTTCTTATCGGTAATGCAGATAATTATCAAAGATTGGTGGAAGAGGATGTAGCAAAATTGAAAGCAGATTTAGATGCTGCACAATCACAAGGGATTAAAGTTGTACTTACAATGCTTTCATTACCTGGTGATCGTTGGCGTCAATTTAACAATAATCAGAATGATGATAGAATTTGGGAAGAAGAGAAATATCAAGAACAAGCAAGCCAATTTTGGAAGGACCTTGCGTTTGAATTGAAAGATCATCCAGCTGTGGTTGGTTACAACATTATCAATGAACCACATCCAGAAACATCTAAGAAAAATAGATATAATGATTTTTGGACGGAAGATTATGAGAAATGGTATTCGAAAGTGAAGGGAACCCCAGCTGATTTAAATGAATTTTATCAAAAAGTTGTTACTTCAATTCGTGAAGTAGATAAAGAAACACCTATTATTTTAGATTCAGGTCTATATGCCACACCTTGGGCTTTTAAATATCTTAAACCAGTTAAAGATAATAAGACATTGTATGCATTTCATATGTATGAGCCATATCAATTAACAAGTCAACGTGAAAATCAAAATAAAGAGTATCAATATCCTGGAATTGTAAAAGTAGGAGATTTAGAAACACCTATGATGTGGGATAAAGATGGATTAAATACATTCTTACAGCCTGTGCAAAATTGGTCTCAGGAAAATCATGTACCATCTAATCGAATCATTGCTGAGGAATTTGGAATTAATCGTACCGTTCCTGGAGCACCTCAATACATGCAAGACTTAATTTCTATATTCAATCAGAAAGGATGGCATAAATCATTCTATGCATTCCGTGAAGATACTTGGACAGGAATGAATTATGAATTAGGAACAGAAAAAATAAAATGGGATGAAGAGGGGCAACCAAAACGTCAAGATAATCCACTTTGGGATGTAATAAAAAATGATTTACACATCGATGCAGGAGTAAATAGAACTATATTTAAGGATGTCCCACAAGAACACTGGGCATTTCATGCAATTCATGATTTAGCGAATAAAGGAATTATTGCAGGTTATGGAAATGGGATATTTGGTATGGGTGATAATGTAACACGTGAACAAGTAGCTGCATTAATTTACCGTACTTTGCATATAGAAAAACAAGATAAATATGAAAATCCATACAGAGATATCGATGGAAATTCAACAATGTTTCCTGAGGAAATATTGGCTTTAACTAAGCTAGGATTTTTCCAAGGGGATGATCAAGGAGACTTTAGACCGAAAGCTACATTAACACGTGCAGAAATGGCACAAGTTATTAAGAAAGCATTTAGATTAGATGTAAAGGCGCCACATAATTTCAACGATGTTCCAGCAAATTCATGGGCAAAAGATGCGATTAGTGCCGTGCAATCGAACCATATTGCAGTAGGAGTTGGAGAAGGGAAATTTGCTCCGGATATGAACGTAACACGTGAACAGTATGCACAGTTTTTATATAATGCAATTTCAAATGCGCAATCCCATCAATAAAAAGAAAATGAAGTTGAGTGGTTTATTATATCATCATTATAAGGGCGTATTACTGCTCGTAAAAATTTAACGAATTTACCGAAAGAATTCTCCTTCCTCAAGCGTGTGAAGGGCGATAGCCCAACGGTAGGTGGGAGATGAATTTCGGTTTGGCATAGCCAAAAACTTTTGATAAACTAGCTATATGAAGTTCTTTGATAACTTGATATATGAGGTTGCAGGAAGAAAATAGAGTGCGAAAACCAAGCCATTCGGTTCCTGTGTAAAATATCAACCGTACCAAAAGAGCGTCCAAGCGTTGGACATCTAGGGGTGGAACACCCCGAAGTAACGCTCAGGGAGACGAAAGGTTACTTTCGTCGTGGAACTGAGAAGCTCCCACTTTAAGATTTGCTAAGTGGCGAGTAGTTCACTTGGTGATACCTCATATCAACTTAAAAACTTTATAACGCCCCCTAAACAAAAAATTGTACATTTTCATCTGGACATGTCAATCTTCTCGTTTGGGGGTATTTGCTTTTCTTATCTTGATAGCGATGTGATGCTACCCTATGCCCATCAACTTAAGAATTTAGAATTACCCCAAAACGAAAAAGAGCCCTAAATTAATAGGACTCTTTTTACCTTTCTCAAAAGTATTGAATATTTGTTTACACTCGTTCTTAAAACACTAAATTTTAATGTTCTGTTTTTCAAATATGTAAGATTGCATACAATCCATAGTTGATAATTGTTATCGGTGTAACTATAATAGTTACAGTAAGGTTAATATTAAAATTAAAACATGAATGGAGATGTTATAAAATGGGTATAAAAAAAATCGTTTTAGCTGGTGCATTAGGAGTAGCAGCACTTGCAGGAACAAATTTACCAGGCATAGAAGTAACAAAAGCTAGTGCAGCTTCTATTGAATCAAATATATCAACAATTGAAGGTCACGTAGTTGAGATTAGTAATAATGTTATTTTTGTAGAATCAAAACAATATACAGATCCTATCAGTATCAATTTTGATTCTATACCAAATGTAAAAATAGGAGATCAAGTAAAAGTTACTGGTACAATGATGCGCAATTTTACTGAATATATGATTGCAAATTCTATTGAAAATAAATCATTAACACCAGGAATGCATTTAAAAGAAAATGGTCGACCTGATTATGTAATAGGAGAAGTTAGTAAAAAAGGAAAAATTGATGAATACGTAAATGTGCCTATAGATTATGTACTTGTTAAATATCCTAAAATCAACGGTGGAGATGAAATTCTAGAAGTTTACTTAACACAGGGACAAAAACTCAATGTCGGTGACAAAGTTAAAGTAAATAATATGGAATTTGCACAATGGGGCGGAAGTTCTATAAATTGGAACATAGAAAACAGCATCGAAAAAATTCAAGAATCGAAAACTTCAAATCAAAATAATGATGATCAATGGATTTGGTCTTAGTACCTGTTTAAATTGTTTAACCGTTAACATTAGTACTATCAAAAAAGAACTTGTAGAAGAACCACAAGTTCTTTTTTGTTTGAGGGAACACTTAATTTCCAATACATATTCTTAATACGTAAATGTGATACTTCGTTGTCTTATATATGTAATATTGTATATTAAAACATATCGATAAAAATATAAGTGCTTACTATAATAAAAGCATAAAGATAAATAACATCTTAGCATCAACAAAAGAGGAGGAAATGATTATGGAAATCGCAATGGCAGTTTTAAAATTCATAGGTGGGGCAATTCCATTAGTTCAAGAACTTTTAAAAGCATTTATGTAAGTTTATTACTCCGCAATTATTTATAAAAATTATCATACAATTATCTCTATATTAAAATAAATCGATGTGAAGATCATTTGTCTGATAAAATTTTAAACAAGAAAAAGAATCCCAGACATCATAAGGGATTCTTTTTCGGTTCTGGTGCAAATATATGAAGAAAAACGCGGATAATAGTAGATTCCTAGTGAAATCGTATTTTATGCTATAAGTCCAAACACTTGGTAGATGAACTCTTTTTGATTTTGGACAGACTGATTCGGTAAATCAATCTGTCCCTTTTTTATCATATATATGGCTTCAACACCACTCAATATAGAAGTTGCAGTTTTAAATGACTTAAACCCCAACATAAAACGCACACGTTTTTTAATAAAACGATGATCTTATTCCACTATATTATTAAGATATCTAACTTGCCTTATATTTATGCCTTCGGGCATATGTTTCTCTTCTTTCAACGCTTGAATCGCTACAGAATAGGCAGGGTTTTTATCTACTGTTATCACACGAGGTTTCGAAATGTACGAAAAAGCCAGGGCTTTCTTGAAAAAGCACTTGGCTGCTTGTTTATCTCTTGATTTACTTAGATAAAAATCAATGGTATTCCCTTCTGAATCAACAGCACGATATAAATACATCCATTGCCCTTTCACTTTAATATAAGTTTCATCGACTCTCCATGAATCATTTGTTGATTTAAGGTGATATCGTACTTTCTCTTCTAATTGAGGTCCATATTAATGAACCCATCGCATAATCGTTGTGTGAGCCATGAATAAGCCTCGTTCCTCCATCATTTCCACCAGGTTACGGAAGCTCAAATTGTACCGTAGGTACCACCTTACTGTTAATAAGAATAGTTCCGGCCGATAATGCTTCCATTTGAACAAATTTTCCTTTTCCATATCGATCACACACCTTTTTCTAGAGTAATAGTAATACTATCAGTATGTCCAAGTTTAAGAGATTATTTGCAAAAGTTTTAGAGTTTTTGCACCAGAACTAAATTTTCCTACAATTTCTTTCTTCATTTAACTAAATATTAATTCTTATAAAAATCTTTTAATCTAATTATATGCAATATTACATATTGGTTATGAGTATTTTTCGTGTTATATTATTTAATTACTATATGTTTAGTAATATTTAATTTTGAAAGGGGAAAGATTATGTTACCAAATACAGTTCGTACTCCAAATAAGAAAAAAAAATGGATTATTGTCGGGGTTATTGTACTAATTGTTATCGTTGCGGCGGTTAATATTTTTGTTATGCAAGGTAAGAAGAAAGATACAACGAAGACGGATGCTGTAAGTTTTGAGAAAGTGACAGAGCGTAAGCTAAATAATACGAAGTTAATTTCGGGTCAGGTGAAGCCAGGGAATATTGAAAGCTTCTATGCGGATCCAACTAAAGGAAAAGTGAAAGATATTGCAGTGAAAGAAGGACAAGAGGTAGAAAAGGGAACGAAATTATTCTCTTATGATAATGAAGAAATTAATTTACAGGTGAAACAAGCTGAGCTTGATCAGAAGATGGCTGATATGCGTTATGATCAAGGGAAAAAGAAAATTGATTCATTGAAGAACGAAATTAAGAAGGCAAAAGATAGTGGAGCTGGGAAAGAAGTAACAGACCCAATGGAAGAGCAAGTAAGCGAATTAGAAATGACACAAAAAACAACTGATCTTGAAAAAGAAAAAGGAAAGTTACAAAAAGAAGAGTTAAGTAAAAAACAGAAAGAACTTACGATTTATAGTAATTTTACAGGTGTTGTACAAAAGTTAGATAAAGATGCAGCGCAAAGTTCATCTCAAGCTTTAGGTGGCCAAGGGAAAGCATTCTTACAAGTTGCTTCTAAAGATCCGTTCCAAGTTCAAGGGACTTTAACAGAGCTTCAAAAGTCACAAATTCAAAAAGACCAAATGTTTACTGTAACTGCGAAAGCAAATAATAAGAAGAAGTGGACAGGTAAAATTACAGAAGTAAGTGAATTCCCAACGAGTGCAGAGATGGCTCAAGCAACCGGTGAGGGAACTCAAAATATGTCTCAATATACATATAAGGCGAGTCTTGATAGCCAAGATGGTTTATCTCCAGGTTATCACGTTTCTTTACAAGTAAATTTAGAAAATAAGACGATGATTGCTGTTCCAAGTAAGAGCATTGTAGAAAAAGGCGATGATGCATTTGTTTATATTGAGGAGAAAGGGAAGCTTCATAAACAAAATGTGAAAAAAGGCGCTACTGATGGAGACTGGACAGAGATTGTTGAAGGCGCAGCAGTGGGGCAAAAGGTGGTTAAAAATCCTTCCGACAACGTGTATGACGGAATGGAAGTGAAAGAGAAATGATTACGTTAAATAATATTGCTAAAACGTATTATCAAGGAAAATTGGCAGTACCGATTTTACATGGTATTAGTTTAACGATTCAGAGTGGTGAGTTTGTTTCAATTATGGGACCGTCTGGTTCCGGTAAATCAACGCTTATGAATATTATCGGCTGTTTAGATCGCCCAACAGAAGGAAAATATATGCTGAATGATGTGAATATCTTAACAGCAGATGAGTCAAAGCTAGCTTTAATTCGTAATGAATATATCGGCTTTGTGTTCCAGCATTTTAATTTACTGCCCCGTCTTTCAGCGGTGGAAAATGTTGAACTTCCGCTCGTATATGGTGGGGTGAAGAAAGCTGAGCGCCGTAAGCGTGCTTTGGAAGCACTGGACAAAGTAGGGTTAGCAGATAGAGTGCATCATTTACCTAGTGAGTTATCAGGTGGACAGAAACAGCGTGTAGCAATTGCGAGAGCGATTGCGAATAATCCAACGTTCATTATGGCCGATGAGCCGACGGGTGCGCTTGATACGAAGTCTGGTGAACAAGTTATGGATATTTTCACGAAGCTTAATGCAGAAGGAACGACAATCGTTATGGTTACGCATGAGGAAGAGGTAGCAGCTTATTCATCTCGCCGCATTGTACTGCGAGATGGGAAAATTACTGAAGATAGAAGGTGTGCGGTATGAGTTTACTAGATAGTATAAAAATTGCCCTATCTTCTATTTTAGCTCATAAACTGCGTTCAGCTTTGACGATGCTCGGTATTATTATCGGTGTAGGTTCTATTATTACTGTCGTTGCGATTGGGCAGGGCGGGGAAGCGATGCTGAAGTCGAAAATCGCTGGTTCTGGTAATAATCTTATGCCAATTCAGTTTAAGCCGGATATTAATGATGAGTTTGCTATGGGTGGGCATGAAGTACCAAAATTAACGGAAGAAGATATTCTTGAAGTGAAACAGGTAAAAGATGTTGCCCATGTTATTACGACGAATAGTACGATGGAAACACTTGATATAAACGATAAAAAAGCAATGATTAATGTTATTGGACTAGATAGTGAATATTTTCAAGTAAATAAAGTGAAAATGGTCAAAGGCCGTTCATTAAATGAATCAGATATTTCGCAAGGGAATAACGTTGTGATGATTAGTATGAAGGCAGAAGAGACGTTATTTAAAGATGAAAATCCAATAGGGAAAATTATTGAAATGAAAGGACAGCCGGTGCAAATTATCGGTGTCTATAAATCAGATAATGAATTTATGGGATTTGAAACTGAGGAAATACTGATTCCTCTCACTTTATGGCCTGTTTTATACGGAACAGATGAAATTCAAAGTATCGCAATTCAAGCTAAAAATGTAGACAATTTAGAATCAGCAGGAAAAAAAGCTGTTGAAATATTAAATAGTCGTAAGCCGAGTGAAATTCCAGGTAAATATGAATTAGTGAACTTAAAAGAGTTCCAAGAGGGCGTTTCTAAAGTCACGAATATTATGACAATGATCATCGGTGGTATCGCAGGTATTTCATTAGTCGTTGGTGGTATTGGCGTTATGAACATTATGCTCGTATCTGTAACGGAGCGTACGCGCGAAATTGGGATACGTAAAGCGCTTGGAGCAACGCGTAATAAAATTTTATTACAGTTTTTAATTGAAGCCGTTATGTTAACGCTTCTAGGTGGTTTAATTGGAATTGGTCTTGGATATGGCGGAGCATATATTGTCTCCGCATTCGCAAAATGGCCACCGCTCGTTTCGTGGGAAGTTGTTGTCGGAGGCGTATTATTCTCAATGACACTTGGTATTATTTTCGGATTAATTCCAGCGAATAAAGCTGCAAAATTAGATCCAATTGAAGCACTCCGCTACGAATAGTTTACTAGTGTAGTAAAGATAAATATCTCTATTACACATACATATTGTTTGAGTTAATTGTTTTTACCATCCTTTAAAAGGAATATGTAAATAGAAGGAGGCGTTATAATGAAAGCGAATATTAATACACAAGATGTAGGTGCGAAAAAGCCATCATTATTTGGAATGATTACATCTCCTGGAGTACAATTTGAAAGAATGAAAACAAACGAGAAAGTTTGGGGGATGTTCCTCTTAGTAGCATTGTTACAAGGGCTTCTAGGTGGTTTAAATGCGTATGTTATGTATACCTCACCTGAGATGCTTAAAATGAAAAAAGAATTAGGTGAAATGGCTGGACAAAGTTCACTTACATCAGAAGTTATTTCTGGAATTGGAACAAGCTTTGCTAGTGCGATGGTTGGAACACTATTCATAGCAGCTATTTATAAAATGTTTATGATGTTCTTTGGTAATGATACGCCTTATAAAACCTTATTGAATATTGTAGCTTATACAAATATTGTCCTTATTATTGGTGGACTTATTAATTCAAGTTTAGGTCTAATCTTTGGTAGTGGAATGAGCCAATATACGAGTTTAGGGTTATTATTTACGAAAGGTACATTTGCATATGGAATTGGTAATACAATTGAAATATTCTATGTATGGAATTTAGTCTTAATTTGGCTTGGATTACATATTACAGCTGGATTAAGTAAAGTGAAAGCATTGATTCCAATTATTATTCTATTCATTATTAAAGCGGTATTCTTTGCGGCAATTCTTGTATTAATAGCGAAGTTTTTACCAAGTATGTCAATGTAAATAAATTAAGTTCATTATTACTAAATTTAGTAAAAGATTCGTAACATTAATAACCGGTTCCTTAACGTACAAGGTACCGGTTATTTTGTGTCCAAAATGTGTTCAAACGTACAATTTTCTTTTTTTGTATGGTGACCCCATGTCCATCGACTATAATTTCTTCATTTTTCTCTTTATTTCAATAGGAATAGACAGTATAATTTTATAGATTTAATACTTCAGAAAATTATACGGGGTAAATACCATGAAAAATAAAAAAAGAACAGCTACAGTTGCATTAACAACAGGATTAGCTTTAACAGCTGTAATACCATATGGAGTAGGTCATGCAGAGGAAACAGATCAATTACAAGTTCAAATTCAGGAGGATTCGTTCCGTACAGGTGAACTTACACAACCATCACAAAAGGCACCAGAGAGTGTAGTAAAAGATGCCCTTAAGGAAAAGACAGAGCAAGCTTTGTCTCCAAAACAAGTGAATGGAGAAATGGGAGTAGATTATAAGGTTCTTCAAAAACGCGGTTCGTATGATGGGACTACACTTGTGCGTATGCAACAAACATATGAAGGCAAAGAAGTATATGGGTATCAATTGACTGCACACGTAGATAAAAAGGGTGTTATTAAAAGTGTTTCAGGGGATAGTGCGCAAAATTTAAAACAAGAAGATTTAAAGATTCCTATTAATCTATCACAAGAAAAAGCGAAACAATATATTTATACGAAGTACGGGAATGATATCAAGTTTATTTCTGAGCCAGAAGTAAAGGAAGTTATTTTTGTTGATGAAAATAATGGACAAGCCAGTAATGCATACCAGGTTACATTTGCTGCAGTAACACCAAAATATGTATCTGGAACTTATTTAGTGAATGCTCATAATGGTGAAATGTTAAAAAATATGGTACAAGAATCAGATTTAAAAGCAAGTGAGAAGCTTGTTGATGCCTTAGAGGAAAGTAGAAAAAGTAATCTTGCATCATTAACTGGAACAGGAAACGATGCTTTCGGTATATCTCGTACATTTGGTATTTCTAAACAAAGTAATGGTGAATATGCACTTGCTGATTATTCAAGGGGGCAAGGAATTGAAACATATGATGTGAATTACAGGGATATTACTAAAGAGGAAAGCTATTATCCTGGCACACTAGCAACTAGCACTTCAACAACATTTAATGATCCAAAAGCGGTAAGTGCCCATTACTTAGCGACAAAAGTATTTGATTTTTATAAAGATAAATACAAGCGTAATAGTTTTGATAATAAGGGACAAAAAGTAGTTTCAGTTGTACACGCTTGGGATTCTGAGGATACGAACGATCCAAAAAATTGGAAAAATGCATTAAGTGCTAATATTAATAATAGTAGTATGCTCGTATATGGAGATCCTATGGTGAAGGCATTTGACGTAGCGGGACATGAATTTACACATGCGGTTACATCTAGCGAATCCAATCTTGAATATTCCGGAGAATCTGGTGCGATTAACGAGGCGTTATCGGATATTATGGGGACGGCTATTGAGAAATATATAAACAATGGGAATTTTAACTGGACAATAGGAGAACAAACTGGATTAGTTTTACGTGATATGAAAAATCCATCTTCAATCAATTATTCAAATGGAGTACCATATCCAGATGATTATAGTAAATATACTAATTTAAATGGAGAGGATGATGGAGGCGTTCATTTCAACTCAAGTATTATTAATAAAGTTGCATATTTAATTGCAAAAGGTGGCACTCATAACGGTGTAACTGTAAAAGGTATTGGCGAGGATAAAATGTTTGATATTTTTTATTATGCAAACACTGATGAACTAAACATGACTTCTGATTTCTTTGAATTGAGATCAGCATGCCTTCGAGTTGCAACAAATAAATATGGCGCGAACTCGGCTGAAGCTCAAGCAGTCCAAAAAGCTTTTGATGCAGCAAAAATTAAGGTAACAGTGGAAGAAAAAGAAAAAGAAAAAGCTGTGGAAAAACAAGCGCCGGAGTTAACTGTACCGTTTACAACTACACTACATGTAGGTGATACGTTCGACCCGATGAGAGGCGTAAAAGCTGTTGATAAAGAAGATGGTGATTTAACAAATAGAGTAAAACATAAAGGCGATGTAGATACTTCTAAACCAGGTAACTACATTGTGGAGTACTCGGTTGTCGATTCCCAAGGGGTTAATGCAACGGCTACACAGACTGTAATTGTAGAGGAAAATGGAGAAACTCCAGATATGGAACCTAAATTAACAGTGCCTGTTGGGGCAACAATTAATGTAGGAGATTCATTCGACCCAATGGCAAGAGTATCAGCTACTAATAAAGAAGACGGTGACCTTACTTCTAAAGTAACAGTTGATGGTAAGGTAGATACATCTAAGGCCGGTACTTACGTATTAACTTACACAGTTACAGACACTAAAGGTCATGAAGTAACTGCGAAACAAACAGTAACGGTTAAAGCTGGAGAAGAAGTTAAAGATGAAAAACCAGTACTAAAAGTACCTGCTGAAACAACAATTATTGAGGGTAATCAATTCGCCTCAATGGCAGGAGTATCAGCTACTGATAAAGAAGGTGGTGACCTTACTTCTAAAGTAACGCATGAAGGAACTGTAGATACATCTAAAGCCGGTACTTATGAAGTAATATATAGTGTCAAAGATTCCGCAGGTAATAAGGTAACTACAATACAAAAAGTAGTTGTGAAAGATAAGGACAATGGTAACGGTTCTAATAACAGAAATAATGGTTCAGGCAACGATAACGGTTCTGATAATGGCAGTACTGGTACTAACAACAGCAATGCCTCTGATACTGGTAACAGTAATATCTCAAACAATAGTACTACTGATAAAAAAGAAGATACATATAAAGAGCTTCCAAAAACGGGTGCAAGTACAAATAACAGTGCAGCAATGGGTGTATTGATGGTTCTTGCAGGTATGGTTCTTTCTTTTGGTCGTAAATTTAGAAAGGCGTTAAAAAGCACCTTCAAATATTGAAGGTGCTTTTTATGGTTCTGGTGCAAAAATATTAACTTGATGGGCATGAGGTCACCTTATCAAAAAAAGAAAATTGTACGTTTGGACACATTTTAACCGGTTCCCTGTACGTTAAGGAACTGGTTATTTATTTTACCGATTTTTTATAGACTTTTTATCTCGTAATGGTCGTGAACTATTCGCCACTTAGTAAAGCTTGAAGTGGGAGCTTCTCAGTTCCACGACGAAAGTAACCTTTCGTCTCCCTGAGCGTTACTTCGGGGTGTTCCACCCCTAGATGTCCAACGCTTGGACGCTCTCTTGGTACGGTTGATATTTTACGCAGGAACCGAATGGCTTGGTTTTCGCACTCTATCTTCTTCCTGCAACCTCATATATCAAGTTATCAAAGAACTTCATATAGCTAGTTTATCAAAAGTTTTTGGGTATGCCAAACCCCCACCTACCGTTGGGCTATCGCCCTTCACACGCTTGAGGAAGGAGAATTCTTTCGGTAAATTCGTTAAATTATTGAAATTTGTTTTTGGGTTTAAGTTCCAAACATCATCACCTGTTAACGTAACATGTTCCCATCCAAATGGAGATATATGTTGTACATATTCTTCGTGAATATCCACTCCTTTTGCATGCAAAGCATCAACCGCTGTGATATATATTCCATAATATAATAGCTAAAATCAGAAGTTGTAAACCACTTGCTCTATGTAATTGATCCTCATAAGAACAATCAAGAATTTCTCCTAATTAATTAAAAATGCATCTCAAGCAACATTATATTTTGCTGCTCCTTTATTTAAGCAATATGTACATGTCTTCCATTTTCAACACGCTGTAACCATTTTAACACTTGTTAATACTTATTTTCTGAATATGTATTTTGATCTCCTCACATTAATATTTAATACTTTCCTTATTACAAATTAAAATCAATGAAAGACTTTTGTAACACTTATGCAAGAAATTCGAAAGGTATCTAAGCTAAGATGAACTTCAGAACATTAATTTTAGATGATTCAAAAGTGATTAATTTCACCAAGAGAGGAGAACGGAATGAAAAAGAAATTTAAAAAAAATGGAATTGGAAAGAAGATAATTCCTGCTACAGCGGCATTAGGAATTCTTTTTTCTATGGCACCGATTGCAGAAAATAAGGCTAGCGCAGGGGTAGGTGCGGTATTAGATATAACTATTACTGTATTAGGTGCTGTAGCAGACACTTATGAAGCACTTGGAATAACCCCAGAGAATCCAGACCCAGGCACTCACATTGATGTATATGCAGAAAACGAAACTTACCAGGCTCCTAATTTTACATCTGGGGAATTTAATATTTCCATGTATCATACACAAGGTGATTCGAATTTTCTTAAACCGGTTAAAGTACGCTATCCAAATGGAAGAATTGAAATTCATCAACTAAGATCTGGGCAGCAGCTTAAAATTACTGAAGCAGGTGCAATTATAGATCTAAACCCTAATGGAGCAAATGTCTCAGAACACGATCTTCTTTACATTACACAAGCACAATTAGACGAAGGAAAGACCGGAGTTGTGATAAATCAAGGCCAACATGCATTTGTAGAAAAAGCATCTGGTAAAAACCCAAGATTTCTTGGTCCACTTTACAAAAAATATTCCGGCGACTCCTTTGGCGATTGGACGGTGATTGCTAGAAATTCAGATTATCTATTTGATCAGATAGCAAATAAATTATCAGATAAGCAAAAACAATTGATAACATTGACTTCAAAGCCAGTATCTAAAGATGTCCTTGACAACTATGTTAATAATGACCCTAAAGCTCGTGCAGATTTTTATGATCGATTATCTGATGTATTGGCGGAGCGTACTAACGTCCTAGAGACATCTATGGAACTGCCATTCATTAAACTAAATGATGGTAAACCTTATCAAATTATCCCTTATAAAAAAGGAACGAATAAAGTAATCGTAAAAACAGGTTCAAAATATCTTTCAGGAAAAGAAGGAAACGGACTTCAATATTCCGATTCGCTTGGCGATGATGAAGTGTTTGAACTTGTTCAGATAGGAAATTCTAACGATGGTAAATTTCAGTTCCGTTTGAATAACAAAAATGGGGTAAGTTTGGCTGGTAATCAATATATTTCTCAATTTGGTACTGATTGGAGTTTCAAATCTGAAATTCGTTTCTCTGATAAAAGCAACAATGAAATTAACAATTGGTTAATAGAGTGGTATCTGGGTAAAGAAAATGAGAGACAGAAGTATGATAAAGTACAGGCTGTAGCTGATGAAAAAGATTCTACTAAATGGATTGCAAAAGATTCCTCTGGAAACGTGATAAAGAACAGTTGGATAAACCGAGGTGATGGGTATTCCTTTACAGATGCTGAAGGAGTCATTTTGACAGGCTGGCAAGAAATTAAGGGGAAGACTTATTATTTCTCAGCGCCTTATGGCTACATGGTTGCTGGAAATGGAAGTGATTCACAGATTGAGAATAAATACTACTACTTTAATGATGATGGTGTTTTACAACGATCAACCTGGGATGGAGATTCCTATGCCGATGCTTCTGGAGCAATCGTTAAAGAAGGTCTAAAAGAAGTAGATGGTAAAATTTATTACTTCCAAAATTACAATGTAAATAAAAAGGAAATACGCTTAGAAGATCAAAATAAAATTATTCACGTTTCCGACAAAGGTGTACTTGAAAGAGTTACTGATCTAAATGGAAAAGTGATAAACAGCGTTGTTAATGTTGGGTTGGACAACAAAATATTATCATTTAAGCATGACGGTTCGCTTTATAAAACAGGGCTCAACAAAAGTGAGAACCTACTAGAATATTATAGTTTAGAAGATGGAGTTTTCTATACCGGCTGGAAAATGATAGACGGTAAAAGATACTATTTCACAAATGGTCGCAATTACACGTTCAATGCTTATGAAAACATTGACGGAAAAAAATATTATTTTCATGAAGATGGATCAGTTAATCGCGCAGGATTTGAAAAAATCGATGGTAAGATATACCATTTTGACAATAACGGCGTAGCACAAACAGGATGGCAAACTATCGATAATAAATATTATTACTTCGATGAGAAAGGGGCAGCTAAAACAGGGTGGTTCCAAGTTGGTGGTGGATATAGACCTTGGCCTCTTGCATACGGATACCTTTGGTATTGTGCTAGAGAAGATGGTTCACTTTATTCAGACGGTTGGTTTAAAATCGACGGTAAAGATTATCACTTTGACCAGTGGGGACATAAGATGTAAGGCTCTGATGCCAAAACTTCAAGATAATTGCAAATAATCTCTAAATCTTGGACATACTGATACTATTACTCTAAAAAAGGTGAGTGATCAGTATGGAAAGCGAAATTTATTCAAGTGGAAGCATTATCATCATGATAATATTTTGCAAACAGTAAGATGGTACCTACGGTACAACTTGAGCTTTCGTGATTTGGTGGAAATGATGGCGGAACGGGGCTTATCTGTTGCTCATACAACGATTATGCGCTGGGTTCATCAATATGGATCTCAATTAGAAGAGAAAGTACGACATCATCTTAAATCAACAAATGACTCATGGAAAGTCGATGAAACATATATCAAAGTAAAAGCTCAATGGATGTACTAATACCGTGCAGTCGATTCAGAAGGGTATACAATTGATTTTTATCTAAGTAAATCAAGAGATAAACAAGCAGCCAAGCGCTTTAC
>NZ_MACH01000114.1 GCF_001884065.1 Bacillus proteolyticus | reverse complement strand
AAAGCATTTTCCAAGGGCTTTGGTCCAATGTTTGGACAATCCCAACCATGAATGACATGGCGCACACTTTCACCGCATATATCGTCCCATCTTATCCTGTTATACTAACGCCACTAGATTAAACCAATGTTGTTACTACAGATATTATAAGCCATATACATAACCCTATAGGAACTAGAACTACTACTAAGCAACCAAGGTTAGGAAGGTTACTTTGAATAAACTCTAACTTATCAAAGATCTTTTTTTATTTTCACACACAAGATTGTTACGAATTTAGGGCCTATTTTTTACAAATAAAAAAGATGACTCATTTCTGAGCCATCTTGAATAAATAATTCGCTATATTCTTAACTGTTTCCACAGAATGTTCGTTTACAACAATAACTTTAATTCCCCAAAATTCCTTCATTCCGATTTTCCGCTCAACCTTTTTAATACTCTTTTATTGAAAAGAAATTGAACGAAACAAATATCGTTCCTTGTCACTTCAGCAATAGATGATGCAGTTAACAAAAGCAAGGGTATCCTCTGTTTCCAAGTATTTTTGAAAACCTAAGGAAAATACGGCCCCTATTATTATATGAATTTAATCTCTTTTTTCTCCACTCTTTACTTTTATTACGTTAAGTTCTTAACAATTCGCAAATACATAGTATCCTTTTTCCCAGCGTTCTTTTAACCACCGCAATTTAAATTCCATGTTTGGTTCATAGGTAACAGCTACTTCCATCAGTTTATATTCCTCTAGAATTTCCAAACACCTATTTGGGCTCGGAAGCGTGCGTATAAACTTAATATCCTCATCCTCCAAAAAACCCCATACAATTCCCTTAAAATTAATTGGGAGTAGTTCCAATATCGTATCTCTACTTAATCCTGATGATTCTAAAAAATCTTGAAGATACGATAAGGATAAATATGTCCATGAAGTACTTTGATACTCCTCTCCCAAATTTAAATTCTTATCGCTATTAGTACCACTACATTCAGTATGTCTTATCGCTTCTATTCCCCATTTCATCTTTTCCCCTCCGAATTTACTGCTCATTAGATAATAGAAAAGTATTTACTTTAGTAATTTCTATTTCTATTTCATGATTAGAATAAGTAGCTTTATCTCTATTTCCAAGTAATGAATTTAGGGATAACCTGTACAAAACATGTCAAAACATTGTGCAACAATCGTATGTTCTTCAGTATGTACTTGGAGAACATGGAAAGACATTTTAATTTTAAAAGAAAGAAAAAGAGACACATTCCTTACAGGCTCTTTTTCTTTTATTATTACCTCTCTTATTTCTTCATGTAATTCTATTAAAAGTCGTTACCTCCAGTATTTTTATTAATTTATTATTGAAAAACAAATCAACTAGCTAACATAAAATAACAATGCAGCTGCCTCTTGACGTTTCATTATTTGTTTTGATAGATAATCCGCTGATCCATCTTCGTTATATATTACCTCTGGCCCAACTAAACGATGACCTACAATGTTCTTCACAGACTCTTTTGCCCAATCATCAGTTTCTCCTTTTAAAGTAGCGTCTACAGGTGGTGCACCTAACATTTTCAAATACTGCCAAGTAATCCATGCTGCTTCTTGTCTAGTAATAGCACGATCTGGATAAAATTGTTCCCCTTCTTTTTCGTATAAAATACCAATTTCATATAGCTTTTGAATATGAGATGCATAAGGATGATTTTTCACGTCAGAAAATACTGGGTCTTTTTTTGAAGGTGGTGTAAAGTAAGCAATTTGAGATAACCAATATGCAAATTCTGCACGTGTAAGAGAGGCTTCAGGAACAAAATTCCCCTCCTTATTTGCTTTTAATATCTCGTATTGGTGTAAAGGATCTTTGAACTACCCCCACTTTCACTTCGTTTAGAAGAGGGGGATTCCTAAGTAAAGAGTTCTATCGAACTCTAATTTATTAGGCTATCTCCACAGTCCTTGCGGTTAGAAGCCTTATCGCTTCATTCTTTAGATTGATACTTGCGTTAATATCCCTATCATGGTGTGTAAGGCAAGAAGGGCAGTCCCATTTACGTAGGTTTAGATTTTTAACGTCTTTGTTTTGATATCCACAACAAGAACATAATTGGCTTGAAGCAAATGTTTTCGATACGACAATGATTTGTTTGCCGTACCATTTTGCCTTATATTCCAACATAGTTCGAAACTGAGACCATGATACCTCACTAATTGCTTTTGCTAACTTATGATTCTTTAACATATTCGATACTTGCAAATCCTCTATACCGATAACATCGTGGTTTTTGATGATTTCAGTCGAGGTTTTGTCCAAGTAATCTTTTCTAGCATTCGTCATGTATTCATGAATTCTAGCTACTTTTACTCGTTGTTTATTCCAGCGAGAAGATCCTTTCATTCTTCTAGAAAGAACACGCTGTGCTTTTGCCAACTTCTCTTCTAATGATCGAAAAAACTTCGGATTTTCATAGGTTGTTCCATCTGACAAAATGGCGAAATCTTTTAGTCCCACATCCATTCCAATGTAAGAATTTGTTTTCGGAAGTTCTTGCACCTCTGTTTCAACTAACAATGACACAAAGTATCTGCCAGAAGGGTTCCGTCTAACTGTAGCATTTAAAATACGTCCTGTTACTTCACGACTTTTAGCAAATCGAATAAGACCTAGTTTTGGCAATTTTATTTTGTTCCCTACAACGGCAATGTTTTCATTTGTTTGTTTTGTGGTATAAGATTGTACGTTGTTCTTCTTAGATTTGAAACGCGGGGCACTGTTTTGTTTTTTGAAAAAGCGTGTATAAGCATCCGCAAGGTTGCGAACAGACGACTGAATCGCAATACTGTCCACTTCTTTTAGCCAAACAAACTCTTTCTTCATGGCAGGAAGTTTGGCAGAGCATGAGCCATATGTCAAACCTTTTCCCGTTTCTTTGTATGCATTATCCCATAGAGATAGGAAATGATTGAATACAAAACGAGAACAGCCAATCGTTTTATTGATTAGGGTTGCTTGTGCTTTATTTGGATAGATACGAAATTTATATGCTTTATTAATCATCATTCATTTCACCTCCATTTCGATATGTGTCTATTATACAACAAACATACATTCGATAGGTAGTGAAGTAACAGTTTATGTATGTCGAACAATTAAGATGGCTTCCTGCCATCCCTTGTCCGAAGCCAATTCATCTCCCACCTACTCACTTCGCGTTCCTTGAGGAAGGAGTCTTCTTGGCTAAAATGATAAATTTAGCATATGGATGATTTTCCTCTACATCATGGAATCTCTCAGGTTCACTTAATTTCACTGCTGAACTACCAGAGTTCCAGTGTATCATTTCTTTTACAGTACCATCTTTGTGTAGTTTAAACGCCATATAATTACCTTTATCATCCTCAAATAGTAATGGATCTATTTGTTTGAATTCCTGCTTACCATATACTTTATCACTTACATATAACTTTCCTTCACTTATATTTAAATGTGAAATAAGATTTTTCACCCGCAAATCACGGTACACGCCTTCAAATTTTTTAAGCTCTTCTTCGCTAGGTTTTAAATAATCTGGCTTTGTTTTGTCTGGAAAATAATGATTCATAAATTCATCAAATATTTCTATAGGAAGTGATGAACTATCTTTATTCGTAATAACAAAAACTCCAATTTTATGTTCAGGAATTAACCACATTAAAGATGAAAACCCTGGTATATTTCCGCCTTTGCCAAACACATATTGACCATTATGACTTTGTGGTGAAAAGAATTCAAATCCATATGTCATATTAGGATATTTGGGATGTAACGCAAATTTTGTTTTTTGCATATCTTGAACAGTTTCTTTTTGTAGTATTTGGTTATTTTTAAATTTACCATCATTCAATTGAGCAATCATAAAATTGGCTACGTCACTTCCTGTAGAAAACATGCTCCCTTGCGGCATTTCTGTCGGTCTTGTTTGATAAAATGGGATAGCATTGCCTTTTGCATCGTATCCTGTTGCAAGTTTATCTTTGATAAAATTTGTCATAACAAAACTACTATTATGCATTTCTAGAGGGTAAAAGATATTCTTAGCCATATATTTATAAAAAGGTGTGTTTGTCAAATTTTGAACAATATACCCCTGAAGCATAGAAGCAAAATTATCATATGTATACGTATCTCCTGGCCTTCTCACTACTGTGGGCATATTTTCTTCTACATAATCTTTAAGTTTTGTATAATCATTAACTTGATAATGAATATCCTCCGGTCTAGGATCCACGAAATCAAACCCTGTTGTATGGGTAAGTAGGTGCTCCATTGTAACAGGTTCACCCATGTTATTTTGGTACTTTAATCCTCCCATATAATTTACAATATCTCTATTTAAATCGATTTTTCCTTGTTCAACTAACTGCATTACAGCACTAGCAGTAAAAACCTTTGATACTGACGCTAATCGAAAAACTGTTTTTTTGGGATCGATGGGAATATTATCTTCTTTATTGGAAAAACCGTACCCTTTTTGAAATAGAATTTGATCATCTTTCACAACGACAATAGCTACACCTGGTGCATTTTCTGCTTTCATTTTCTCTGGAATTACTTTATTGGTAAAAGCTTCTACATCTTTAGCATTCAATCCTATAGATGAAGCCGTTTCAGCTTTTGAATAATTACTACCCAGGAAGACTAACAAGAAGCAAATACTTATAGCTACTAACCTTCGAAAATGATTCTTCATTCTATTACTCCTACTTTCCAAACTAATTTCCCCTTTATTACTAGATATATTGATTATTATTCTATAGGCTAAACGCAGATCCCAATAACCAAACCATATTCTACCATTATACGATATATTTTTCTAATTTCATTTCTATTCTGTCATTTATCCCCTTTTCCGCTTTAGAATAACATTTCATGCATGGTAGACCTTAGTTATAGAAGAATGCTGTTGCAAACAAAATGCGAATTGCACAAAAAAAGAAGCATAAACCTGCATTTTCTGCAAAGTTATGCTTCCTGTTATATATGCAATTGGTTCTATATGTAGGATTCTGGTGCAAAGATAATGAAATATTAAAAAGAGAACGACAGATTCCTAATTGAATCCATTCTTATGCTGATAAGCCAAAAGGATTATAAATGCTTTACATCATCATTGTAAAAACATAACAAAGGAAAAAAACTTAGTAAGATTCTTCTCCTTTTTATGTGTGTAGTTTATAAAATTACGAAATAAATGCTCATACAAAAGCACCTAAATACAACCATTTTTACTTTGTTACATAAAAATTACATACTATATTCTGCATAGAAGACGGCAAAAAATTGTTGATGAACAGAATCCACGTTCTTTTAAAAGTTTAGAGACATCACGATAACTTAAAGAAAAGCGACAGTAGTATAGGGCGGCTACCAAAATAATATCTTTCCTGAATTGTTTCCCTTTAAATATTTCATTTGTGATTCTCCTTATTCACTTTACCAAAAATTTAACTTAGAAAACTTTGCAACAGAACCCAAGAAAGCAATTAAAAACAGCTCCTGGAAGAGGAACTGTTTTAGAAAAATATTATTTTATAAATCGTTTTTCAATATCATCTAACATTAAGTTTGCAGCCATTACACCGCCAGCTGTATTCCAAATGATATCATCAACTTTGTATACTTTCCCGTTTTTAGAAGCATTTAAGTTCTTGAATAGGGGATCATTGATATATTCTTTCTCTAATTCAGATCCTTTTTTTTCATTACCTTTATCATATGTGAAGTAGAAGATGATATCACCATCCATTGCAGGAATACGCTCTTTAGATACATTACGTTCTGCAAAGTCATTTTTGTTTTGATCACCAGGACGTTTGAAACCAAGTTCTTTTAAAATAACACCAGAGAATGTATCTCCGTGATAAATACGAACATCACCAGGCATAAATCGAACCATAGAAATTTCTTGATTTACTTTATCTCCAAGTTTTCCTTTTAAATCTTTGATACGTTTGTCGTAATCAGCTAATACCTTTTGACCTTCTTTTTCTTTATTTACTGTTTTTGCATAAAGTTTAAAGTTATCTTTCCATTCACCACGCAGTGTTTCTGAGAAAACAGTAGGAGCAATGCCTGTTAATTGCTCGTATATTTTTTCGTGACGCAGTTTGTTACCGATAATTAAGTCAGGTTTTAAAGAAGCAATTGCTTCTACATTGGGTTGAAGCTCGGTACCGACAGTTTTTACATCTTTTAGTTTATCTTTCGTATGTGGATACCATGGGTTACCGGTAGGTGATTCAGCAGCACCGACTGGTGTTATACCAAGGTTAAGTAAAGCTTCTGTTCCTTCATTTGTTAAAATAACGATACGCTTTGGATTAGCAGGAACTTCAGTTTTACCCATTGCATGTTCTACCGTAATCATTTCTTTCTTCTCTTCTGTTTTAGATTCAGCTTTGTTATCAGATTTCCCACATGCCCCTAAAAGAAGTGAAAATGATAACACAAATACAAATAATACAAATGATTTTTGTTTGATGAAATTCATTATGTATCCCCCTTAATAATTGATAATAATTTTCATTATCGAAATTGATATTAAGACCTTACAACTATATTGTCAATAGTTCTCATTGACAATATAAATTAAGTTGGAATACACCGACAACGTATCATTATACATTGAAGAAGAAACGCTGGTTCTGGTACAAACCTCGAATAGTATCAAAATACACACAAAAATATGAGCTTAATTCCGAATATTAAATGGATATTTGTTAATAAAATACGCGTTTTCTCTCTAGATTTCGAATGATTTATTTTCATAATCATCAAATATTCAGTTTGGAATTGTTATAAAATTATTTTTGCACCAGAACCGATATTACTGAAGTAGCAAAAGGAGTTGGGTTTGATTTCCGAATCAGTCCCCATTTTCACTAAAGCTTAGATAATTTATCTCTTAATTCTAATTCATCCTCTGTTTCAAAACCCTTAAATAATAAATGAACAATATGGTTATGGTTAAAAAATACATTATATTCTTTTAATAAATTACCATGAGGATATGGACAAGAAACATAATCCCATAATTTATTATCAGCTTGTTATTGTTTTAATTAGATTCCTGTTTTAAAGGTCTAAATGCAAATGCACCTGAAATGATTTGTAAAACCACTGGAAGGAATAAAATAAATAAACCTAAAAACAATGAAATTATACTTAATACAATCATGCAAATACCATAAGTTTTATTATTTATTTTATTAACACAACAAGCTAGTACTAATAGGCCTATTTGAATAATTAAGGCGATGCTAGAAGTAATGATAATATATTCTTCAATGCCTCCAGAACTAGTATTAGAACTTGTGTAGGAAATACAACCAATTACAATAAATAAAGAAAGTAAGAGTCCTAAGATTCCTCCGATTAAGCCGATTACAAATTCTACAGTGCGTTTCAAATTACAATACCACCCTTCAAAAATATTATTTAAATTTCCCCTTATATATTTACCATGATTTTGGAATAGCTAAATATTTTAATTAGATTCTTGTTTTAAAGATCGAAACGCAAATCCACCAGAAATAATTTGAAGAATTACTGGAATAAATAAAAGGAATAATGACATAACCAATGTTACTAATGGGAGCAATATCATACAAAGTCCGTAAGCTATATTGTTAACCTTATTTACTGAACATGCCAAAACTAACAGCCCTATTTGAATAATTAATAAAATAGAGTAATAAGTCAAAACTTTATAATCAATATAGCCATCCATAGCAGTAATAGCTATCATCAATATAATAAGAGAAACTATTACTCCCAAAATACCACCAATTAAACCCAGTATAAATTCAGGCGTTCTTTTCATTTCTAATATCTCCCTAACTATTAATATATTATATATTTAATGTCCATTTATCTATATTATCAAATGTATTTTAGGAAAACTATACACAAATGTATTGGGTTTAATATTATATGTAGTTTTATTCCACAATAAAAGCAACAACTACGCTTCAATTTCATTCGTAAAATATCAGGAGTAATCCCCCATCGATCACTCGCTTCTCTCGGTGTCATAATCTCATATAACATAAATAGCAATTAAAACCGCTTTATTAAATCGTTGATGTCTCTAAACAGCTTGATAACCGAATTAAAGAAGTCGTAGCGACATTTTGACTCATCCTTACAAATAAAAAGTACGCCATCTTATCTCAATGGCGCACTTTTTTATACAAATCATTTAGAAGAATATATTTATTCCATGCCGTGTATGTAGAAATCCTAAGTGAATCAGGGTAAGGGTGGTGTTTCATTAAAGATTTTTTTTAGACTATAGAAAAAAGGGTTCTGGTGCAAAAACTTCAAAATAATTTACGAGTGTTTGTGCACCAGAACCCGTTTGCTCATGAATAGAATACAAATTTGTACTCTATTCATGAGTTCTGTATGTTCATATATATTTACTTTAATTTCAAAATACGTTCTATATCCTCCACACTTAATTTACTTGCTTTTGCAATAGTTTCAAGCGGTACACCAATTTCATGCATCCCTCGAATCATTTGCATCTTACCTTGCTCAATACCTTTTTCCATACCCTCTTGTTCTGCATGCGCTAGCTTAGCTTGTTCATCTAGAAGTAACTTCTCTCGAGCTTCATATGCTATTCGGAAAGAAGAATCATGGCTCATATTTTCCCATTTATTTATAGCCTTTTGTAAAATTGGATCTTGATTCATTGCAATCTCCTCCAATGTTTGAGTTAAATGTGCATCTTCATGCGCTGGTAATAATAACATCCAACGAACAAATGTATTTTCCCACAGGTTTACTTTTTCTTCACGCCATTGTTTTACAAATTTCGGTATCTCTACAAAATGGATTTCAATGTCGTCACTTAATAGTTGCTGCATTTTTGTTTTCCATAATTGTCCGATGGTATGAAATGCATCATCCTGAGAAAACAAAATAAAGTCTAATAAGTTAATGGTAATTGTTTTCCGAAGTGAACGATATGGCATCCCTTCTTGCATTTGAGATGTATAAAGTTTACTCCAATAATATAAAGATCGCTTCACCATATCATGTGTATTTCGAAGCTGAATTTCGATAGTTACTTGCGTCCCATTATCTAATGTTGCTAATAGATCTAAAATCGATAATTAAACAAGTAAGATTGACTAAATCTAATTTTCCCTGTTTTATTTAATAAATTGTTTAGGCATTTCTTTAATGTGATTGTCATCATCACGCCAATCATAGGTTTCTTTCTTTGAAATGTCTAAAGTTTGATCTCCAATTCTAACACTATCCTTATTTACCCATTCAATATATGGATCTGCATCTGGATAATTCCAATATATATTTTCCGCTGAATCCGTATTAAGATTAACTAATTCACCCCTAACAGCATCTGCACTTAATGATCCTGCATTATGAAAATATGTTTTTATGAGGTATTTTCCATCTGGGGATTTCACTGTTTGAATTAATTCGCCTTTTGGAACACCTTGCAAACTAAAAAATTTCCAATATCCGAACCCAATTATAATTACTAACATAGAAAATATAATTATTAATGCTTTTCCTTTCGTTTTTTTTATTTTACCCTTTGTATTTACATCATCCATTCTTTCAACTCCACCCTATAGAATATAAACTATATTGTACCATTTGATAAAAGGTGCAATAGATCAAAAAATACATATTCCACCTTTTAATTATTATAAAAAAGGGCATTGTTCACATAATTCCCGTTATCAGTAGTTAGTCTGCCAAATTATAAAGTAGAATAAGCTCCTTTATTTTCTTTAAGCATAGCATGTAAAAGAATATGATATATTTATAAAAAGTAGGTGAAAACATGAAATTAGATTCTCATCGTATTATAGATTTCCCTGGAATGGATATACCAGTTAGCTATAACCCTCATTTCTAATACTTTATATTTGAATGTAGATGGCAATAGATAAGATTAACCCTTGCATCAATTCGTTAGGGTCATCTTACCTATTGCTATCTAGTAGGTAGGAGATGAATTTCCATTTCTGCGCATAAATAGGAAAACGAGCACCCTATCGCTATGAATAGGAGTGCTCGTTTTTACTTTTATGGATAATTATCGAATCAATATAGTCTCTCCTAGTAAGTAAAAATTAAATCTACTTCTTAGAAATTTCGTAACTTTATCTTAAAAGAATCAGTTCCTACTTTTTTATACTTTTTTTGCACCAGAGCCCATACATCTGTAGAGCTACCCTTATTTTATCATTGTCTAGTTGAGGTCTACCTAGTTTAACTCCACGTTTCTTTGCGCTTGCTAGTCCTTCTTTTGTTCGCTCTGCTATTAAGTCCCTTTCGAGTTGGCTGATTACTGCCATCATAGAGAACATAGCTTTCCCAGTTGGCGTTGAAGTATCCATATTTTCCTTTAGTGATACGAAAGTAACACCCATATTATTTAACTCCTCGACAGTTGTAAGGATATCCAGAGTGTTTCTCCCTAGTCTGCTAATAGCTTCTACACTAACGGTATCACCTTCTCAGGTAGAGCTCAATAGTTATATTTTTATACCCTTTATAGTTCCTATGTTGATGTACTGAAAAGTGACCTCATCGAGGGGGGTTTTGCTATTTAGTATCACCTGACAGTTACTTTAATTGGTTAGAGATTGCAACTCCCTATAGCTACAACTAACAAGGCGACCGAGCCAGCAAACCACTTGTTCATTACTATCTCCATAGTTTCCTACCTCCCAATTGCTACTTTATAAGTTGTTCTCTTGTAGGTACCCGCATGAGACACCCTAAATCGTATATTCGTTCCAGTTAATTTATTTTCAACATATAGAGTTTTGTATTTCTTATTAAAGTTAGCTACAAAGTTCATTGCATCATCACCTATGAGAACGACTCTATCGTCACCGATATAAAACTCAATAGCTGCCTGATCTAGATCATCGTGCCAGTTAACCCACTTCGTAAACCACTTAAACATTTTATATTCCTCCTCTTAGTTTTCATAAATAGTTATTCTATTTATTCCCAAGTTTTCCCTATTAATACCACCTGATGGTGTCAACTATCGCTTCCACCTGGAGTGGCACAGGCACGACTGCTTCACCTGAGAACGTTAACTCAAAAGTTAAAACTGTGGAGGTCGTAGCAAAAAGTACTTGACCAATGAATATAACTCCTTTAATATTTTTCGTAAGAAACTCTAACTGAAGTGGTTCTCTATGAGGATAATAACTTGAGAGCCTTGATACATATAAGTTTTACTGACCCCAAATCTCTACAGTCCACTGGGAAGTTCCCTTGACAGGGTGGAGGTCATGAACCTGAGCCACCGGAGTCATACAACTACTTTCAAAACAGTTTATAACTTATAAAAATCTGTCTCATTATTTCTTATTTCAGACCTTAATTGTTAAACTTCAAACATAAAACTCCCACGGTTGGACGATCCGCCGGGGCCCACTTTAACTCCAATAAATTATTAACATGAACCCATATCAACTCGGCATGCTCAAGAGCTTTAGGTATACCGGACTCTATGTATGCCTTATAAGTAGCAAGATGAACCATAATATTCTCATACTCATGATCCACTTCTTCTATTTTTTCACCAACAGTAATTAAACATCCTAGTTCTTCTTTGATCTCACGTATCAATGCATCTTGCGGCATTTCCCCTTCATTAATTTTTCCACCTGGAAATTCCCAATAGTTCGGTAATGACATTGCAGGAGAACGTAATGCACATAGTATTTCATTCTTCTCATTAAAAATGACCGCTCCAACAACCGATACTTTTTTCTTCATGAATCGTCACTTCTTTCACATCTTATTTAGTACATATACTCTCTATATCTCGTCTTCTTGCTTATATTGCGCCAGCTTTTTCTCTAATTTTGCAACATCTTCATGTAGATTTACAACATGTAACTTTCGATGACAATTTGCACATACTCCAATAGTATTATAAATTGAATCTTCTCCACCCTCTGATAGCCATTTCACATGATGTGCTTCTAAGTATGGATTCCCTTTTTTATCTTGGAAAGGAGCATGCTGTTCACACAACTCACATATACCTTGTGCACGCCTTTTAGCTAGCTCAGCTACATACTCATTTCGTTGATATGTTGTAGTTTTTGTAAAGCGTTTATTATTACCATGAGATACTACCTTGGTAGCTCGATCCTTTAATTTGTTATAACTTAACTCTCTTGCTTTTTTCTTTTCCCCCTCTTGACGATTTTCAATAACACTCTCAGAAATAACTACATGCTTATTAGACAACTGGATTGGAAAAACCCATACATTTCTATCCATTCCTTGTGTATCCTCTTGGATCTCTTGAAAAGGTTGATTTACAAGCTCTACTCGCCCCATAAAAATGTGCTTTCCTGATTCAAATGCTTCAAATAAGTAAACATCTACTCCATTTTCTCTAGATTCATATAGAGTCTTATTTTGATTCCCTTCTAAAACTTGATCTCCTTCTTGGCCCATCCCTGTGTAATATAATATATCCTTATCCCAGCGGTCATCGTAAATACCTTTTGTATGATCAGAGAACAAAACTAATGTATTTGTTTTTTTAGATCGTCTCATCCCTCCCATATTCCCACATTTATATACCCTAGAAATTTCTTTATTATCATATTCCTGACCGATTACCATTGAATGAATTTCTTCTCTCATTATTTGAAGCCATTCTTTTACTAGCTCTATATCATACTCTTTCGCACGAGTTCCTATTCTTTTAAACGGCAATCCCTCTTTTTCCATAGCAAGTAATGAATCTTTTGCTATATTAAAGTAGTCCATTAATTCTATTTGGTTTACTATTTTTTTCTGTTCCAATTACTCTCAACCTACTTTACCATTTTTTTCATCTATTAATAATTAGATTATTGTTATCATTTATGAAAGTAAACTTTTACTTTTAAATTTACATTCATAAAAATAATTAATCTTATTCAAAACTATAAATACTAAAAGGCAAACAAAGAAAATCTATTTGTAATAAAAAACCTAGCAAAACCGTATTATATACATTAATATATCCTTATATTGACAATATATATAATGAGGGGCTTTTAATGAATAAGAAAAAAATAGGTTTATTAATTTTAGTAATTATTATTCTTTGGTTTGTATTTCCTCTTTCACCTTATTTAGCAGATTTAAATTATACAGAACAAAAGTTATATGATAAATTACAAAAATCCCAAGATATTTATACACTAAAAGAGCAAAAACCTAAAACAATAGTAAGATTATATTTACATTCAATACAAGAAAAAAATTATGAAATAACTTATCTTTTCTATAAAAATGATGAAAAAATGACCGAGGAAAAAAAACAATTTTTAAAAGAAGCATCTGAATTTCATAAAACAATTCTATCATCTTTTAGATTTGCAAGATCATCTGTAATAATAAACGAAGATTACAAGGATTCCGCAGTTATTAATATGCCCCCATGGATAGGTACCAACATTCAATTCCATATGTATAAAAAAAATGGAACATGGTTTATATACGACGTTCCTTTTCAATAATTAAATAATATACCTTATTGATTTATCAAAAAGAATGCCGGAATTCCAGGATTCTTTTTATATTTTTGAAAGTAAACTTTTAAATATTAGTTTACTTTCATTCCCCCTACATCATTAACTTCATACCAAATTACCTGATATCCTCTATTGATATAACAAAAGTATACATTCAAAATGTTATAAAAGAAGCCTATTTCTTGGCATCCAGAAATAAGCAAAGAGAGGTAAAACATGAGCTAAGCGAAAATATAAACATAACTCGGGTTATTTCTCTCTTAAAATAGTGACCATATTATTCATTATCCCTCAGATTTGATAGTCTTTAAAATACTTCCCCCACTTTGCATTCATTATGAATTCTTTTAAATTTGGAAGCTACTTCTTCCAAATTACTAACCTATTTATGTAATTAAAACATACTGATCAATTAAAAAAGCACCCGGTGCCTTTCATAGACAATCAAGTGCTTTAAATTTATATATTTTCTAAGTTTATTAAGTTTGCAAGTTTTTTAGGTTGTTTTTATATTTACAGTATGACATCCATAGTGGTCCTTGTAAGTAAAATGTTATCTCACCTATTCCCACCCTTATTACATACATTAGTATTTAAATCTCACTCTCTCTAATTTTAAAAATTTTTCAAACCTATTTATCATATCTTCTTTCGTAGTTGGGACTTCTTGAGGCATATAATTAACAAAACTCACCATATCTTCTGGGTAGTGATGATCTCCATAAAACTCTGCAATTTCATTTAATAATTCATTATCTTCTTTACATCTTTCTTTTATTTCAGATAAACAAACAAATCTTAGTTTTCCATTCTCCTCTACTAACATTGTACTTTCTTCATCTAATTCAGGAAAATAATTAGTTTTTATTTCTAACATCACCTTATCTAAATCTTCACTAGATACTCCCCATGCAAGTTCACTAACAAACCCACTTTCATCACCCATATCCATCAATTCTACCGCATAATCAGAAATGACGTCTTTACTAAAATAATTTTCTTGGACGCCTACAAAAATAGTCTTCCAGTCATACTTAATATGTTTATTTTTTAAATCTTTTAAGTTCATATTATTTACCTCTTACTTTTTTGGAACTTGATTTGGCTTACCCGTCATAACACCATTTTCAATGAATCTTCTGTGGCTCACATCACCATTGGACTCAACAATCCATTCAAAAACACCTTTATTACCATTGTTACTTCCTATTATTTGATATAATTCCCTTTTAACCCAGGAATCCCCATTGGGCTTACCTTATGTTCTGTAAATGTTATAGACTTCACATCTTTTACATTGTAATGAATATACTTTTCTACTCGTGCTTCTTGTTCCTTCCAAAACTGTTCCTCTTGTTCTTTTTTTCTACATATTTCATTCCAATATATCCCCCTGCTATAATACAAATAATGGCTAATGTAATTACCAATTTCTTTTTAATTTGGAATCTACTTGAATTTAAATATAATCAAAATATATCACGAAACGAGTTGGAATATATGAGTGAATTTCAAAAAGAACCGATTGCTACAGAAGAAGATTTTTTAAAATTATCAGACCAAATTTAGGTGTGGATTTGAAATACAGTTTAATCGTTTTGAAAGAAGATTAACTGTTTATAAAAAAGGTAAATTAAAATATTGGTTTATTGTGGAAGAACGAGTTTACAGATGATATGTTTATAATTGTGACAGAAAAGATGTGTTCCTATGAAAGACTTCTAATGTAACTGTTAGGCTCAAATAAGACAGGGGGATTAAGATGTTAACAAACAAGTACTTAGACGATTTATTCGAAGAATTAAAAATAGAAGGTGAAACTTACTTTTATTATTTCTACTCCTATATAACACCATCAGCATCAGAGTATTTCACATACGGTCTTGGAGCATTGGCAGACCTTGAGCATTTAATCATATGTTTTACCGATAAAAGACTTATGGTATTAGAAATATCAATGAGTGGTAAATTCACTGGTAATATAAAGTGTATAGACATGAAGGATATAGAAAGTGTGAAAGTTAAGAAAGGTTTGTTTAGGACTAAGATAACTGTCACTTCAACAGGTAACAGGGGAGATATTGTAATTAAAGCAAATAGTTTTACAATAGGCTTATCGAATCAGAAGAAAAACCTAATAAAATTAGAAAAGAAGTATAGTTAAAGATAAGAGACAAATAGGTTTTTATTTGAAGAAGGCTTACGCCTACTGATATTCATCTCCCACCTAAAATTGGTGTTTCACACCTTTATATTTTTGAGGAAGAAGTCTCCTGTCAGAAATCGAAAAAGAAGATTGAGACACCTCATCTTCTTTTCAGGCAGAGTTAGAGAAAGCATTCTATTGGATAAAGTGCTTTCTCTAAGAACTAGCTCTGCAAAAATCGTTGTATTTCTATTTCTGGTAATCCTGTAAGCTTTGCAATATCTTCTACAGACACACCATTTTTATGCATGCCTCGAATGAGTTGCATCTTTCCTTGCTCAACACCTTGTTCAATTCCCTTTTTAATTCCCTTTTTAATTCCTTGTTGTTCTGCATGAGCAAATTTTGCTGCCTCATCCATTAAGGCCTTTTCTCTTGCTTCATATGCTTGACGGAAAGAAGAATCTTGACTCATACGTTCCCATTTATTCATTGCTTTTTGTAAAATCGGATCTCGGTTCATGGCAATATCCTCCAATGTTTGTGTGAGATGTTCATCTTCATTCGCAGGTAATAATAATAACCAACGAACAAATGAATCTTCCCACGGATTGACTTTCTCTTCGCGCCATTGCTGCATTAACTTTGGAATCTCTACTATATGAACTTCTATATCATCACTTAATAGCTTTTGTTGTTCCTGATTCCAAAGGATGCCTGTTGTATGAAATGCTTCATATTCAGGAAACATCACAAAGTTTAACAGGTTAATTGTAATCGTTTTATGAAGTGAACTATATGGCATGCCCTTTTGCAATTGAGAAGTGTACAACCTTCCCCAATAATACAAACTGCGTTTAATCATATCATGATTGTTATTCAGCTGTATTTCTACATTTACCTTTGTTCCTATATCTAATGTAGCCGAAATATCTAAAATCGATAATTTATCTTCTTCATGTTCTCGATGTAAATGTGGATCTTCTAACTGTAGGGAAACAATAGGTGCTTCTAAAGATTTTTTTAACATTGCATTTAAAAAAGCGATTAAAATGTCCTCATTCCCATTTGTTCCAAATAACTGTTTAAATGCAAAATCAATACGTAAATTTACTAATGGATTAGACATCGTTTCCCTCTTTCTGTTCCAGATAATATCTATATCTTTATTGTACATAAAATCAAGGTATAGATGCAAATAAGCTCTTCTAGTGAACTACCCGTTCCGGTGCAAAAAAATGATAAATAAAAAGAATCAAGAAGTCCTAACGGAATCACCTGCTAAGCAGTTAATCCAAACAGAATGATGGTTTTTACACTACAGAAGTATTTGCGTGGTTTGAGGATTACGGATATGAGTATTGGGCTCCTATTAAGCAGGGGTTATCGTTAATTGATACAGAAAAACATGCCATATCCATAGCAATGGAACACTTAAAAGTGTATTCAGGTGAGAGTGATTAGTGGGGGCCGCCGAGATTTATTTCATTTATCAAGGTTCACTTTAGTAAATAAAAAGGCCAGCTAGCCCTTATAATGGACTAACTAGCCTTTTTATTATTTTTTCCTTTTCACATATGTTTCTCATGCAATTTCCGTTCAGAGAATTCAATAAATTCTTCTAGCTTTTGTTTTTCTAAAACCGATACGAAAATATACACTAACTAAATTTCAACAAAAAGGAATAGAATTGATTCTATTTTTAGTAAATATTTTCACAAATATTACGATACATGAAATTACTATATTAATCCTAAAAAAGCCCCTTGAAAGGAGCCTCTTATTTTACAAGGTATTGTTCTATTTCTTTTATTAATAATTCTGCACCTTCTGGACTTAATGCTATCTTACCATTTGCTAATGATATGTTCCGATTTGATATTTCTCCTGTTAATGCACAAACACCACCAGGCTGATACTTCTGTAAAACAATGTCTTCACCTTCTACAAAGATCTCTAATGGTGATTTTTCTTTAATACCTAGCGTATTTCTAAGTTCCTTTGGAATTACCACACGCCCTAAATCATCTACTTTTCTAGTCACTCCGGTTGCTTTCATCTAGCATCTTTCCCCATTTCATTATCAATTGTACCCAAGTTATTCTCCACTATTATAACAAGCTTTCCCCATGCATGAAAATTTAGTTACATTTACAAAAGCATAAGTGGAACAAACAGGAAATTATTAGCATGAAAATAAGCTGAGAATCAAAATGAAGCAATTCGTCAGCTCGTAGAGAAAGGGTTAAGTCGTAAATAATGACTACCCTTTCTATTTTTCCTATAAACCCTAAAAACACATGTAAAGCCTGTATATACCTTCATATGCGTTTTTATAACGAATTAGACCAATTGCATTAACTTCTTCATCAGAACGCAAAATAAACAAATTTGAAAAGTCGTTTTTACATCAAACCTCATTTTTTTAATACATTCTTTCAAAAAAGGAAAAAGAGCTGGATTTTCATCACAGCTCACGTATTGATTGGCTCTGTATGTGTACATGTAGGATATTGAGAACAGCCATTGAACTC
>NZ_MACH01000113.1 GCF_001884065.1 Bacillus proteolyticus | reverse complement strand
AGCCTTGGCTTTTTCGTATGTTTCTAAACCTCGCGTGATAACAGTAGATAAGAACCCTGCCTATCCTGTAGCAATTCAAGAGTTAAGAGAAGAGAAATATATGCCTGAAGGCATACAACTAATGCAAGTTAAATATCTCAATAATATAGTGGAAGAAGACCACCGGTTTATTAAAAGGCGAGTTCGTTCTATGTTAGGATTAAAGTCGTTTAAAACAGCAATCTCTATATTGAGTGGTGTTGAAGCCATGCATATGATGAAAAAAGGGCAACTTGTTTTACCGGATAAGTCTGCCCAAAACCAGAAGTGATTTATTCATAAATTATTTGGCTTAGCTTCATAAGATAGAAATGAAGAAGGAATTGCTACTCTATGTTTCTAACTAACATTTTCGCACCAGAACCTTTTTTACTACCATAAAATAGAAAGAATACCACATTGCTATCAAGCTAAGATTTTAAGTTTCCCCATAGCGAAAAAATGACTTCTTTACGACTAGCGTTTAACTCATTTTTTTCGGTTTGGGGAACAACCCACTTCTTAAGTTGACGGGCATGTATGGTGAAGTCTATTATATAAATTGGTCAAAAATTGACCTTCCTCAGTTTTTTTAATTCAATACATATGTTTTTTGTTATGGGAATATATGTTATAAACTTTACTTAGTCTAAGAACATCATAACATTCTAAATAGTATGGAGCGTGTATTATAATGAAAAAGATTTTATTATCGTTTATAACATTAGGAATGCTTATAGGATGTGAAAAATCTGATTCGTGTGATGAAGCAAGAGCTATCTACTCTGGAAATTGTAATTCTGATAATACACTGACAAACGACAAAGCTGAATTACAATTAGATTCCAAATAGTTGCTGTAATACTTAATTTGTATTTTAACAGGTAACAATTTCATTTCATTTTAGAGGGATATTTCCAATCGCGATTTCCTTTAGAAACAGTCGAAGAGGTTTCACTTTTTTAGTTAGGCTTTGTTTCTCTATGTTTTCCAGAGATTTTCGTATCTGTTCCATTTGTTCTTTTCCTTCTATTATATCAAACTCGATCCATTTGTGGGGTATCGCCAGCATTTCGGAAAAACCCCACGCTAAGAGTTTTTGAGTCATTTTAATGTAGGCTTAAAATAAAGTTTGATCACTTTTTGCTATGTATGAGCAAAGTTACTTCACTATTAAATTTATAGTAAGTATAACTTCCAATCCATGAACCAAAGGCTCCTCCCAAAAAGAAAATAGTCATATATAATCCATTAAGTCTGTTTCTTATCTCAGGATTCAAACCAAAGTCAACTTTTATTATATATTTTGGAGTTGCTTTACGTTTACCGTCTACAGATAGCGGTGCTCTTTTTTGCATGAATTTTACGTCTGAATTCTTTAAAACATCATAATTTCAATCATCTAAAGACAACGGTCATTAATTAATACAATAAATGGAAGGTTATTCGATTCCCTATATTTGTATATGCGAAATTGCATAAAAATATATGTTTAAATAAGACGCGATTTTATATATAACTAGAGGTAGAGAAAGTAAATTATTGTTTAGTGTCTACGTGAACTACTCGCCACTTAGCAAAGCTTGAAGTGGGAGCTTCTCAGTTCCACGACGAAAGTAACCTTTCGTCTCCCTGAGCGTTACTTCGGGGTGTTCCACCCCTAGATGTCCAACGCTTCGACGCTCTC
>NZ_MACH01000112.1 GCF_001884065.1 Bacillus proteolyticus | reverse complement strand
ATCCACAACAAGAACATAATTGGCTTGAAGCAAATGTTTTCGATACGACAATGACTTGTTTGCCGTACCATTTTGCCTTATATTCCAACATGGCTCGAAACTGTGACCATGATACCTCACTAATTGCTTTTGCTAACTTATGATTCTTTAACATATTAGATACTTGCAAATCCTCTATACCAATAACATCGTGGTTTTTGATGATTTCAGTTGAGACTTTGTCCAAGTAATCTTTTCTAGCATTCGTCATGTATTCATGCCAATAATTCCACCTTTTTCAACAATCGTATATGCAGGAAGAAAACGCTCTCCATTTTTCTTATAAATGTTTCCTGCTAACGTCTTTCCCTTATATTGCTCACTAACTTTTTTCAATGTATCTAATCCAAAGTTGAATTCATGATTTCCAAATGCCCAAGCATCATATCCCATTGCATTCATCGCTACCATCATTGGCGATTGTGGCTTATCATTGAATAATTCTACTGAGTTTCCTTGAATTGTGTCCCCGGCATCTAATAATATGGTATTCGGATTTTCTTGACGTACCTTCTTTATAACCGTATAAAGCTGCGTTAAACCTCCACTCATATTTGCACCATCAAGCGCATAATCCCAAGGCATAAATCTACCATGAATATCTGCAGTACCCAATAATGTAATATTAACATCAGATTCCTCAGCTTTAGAGATAGCTGGTTTGACCGTTACTGCTGTTACAAGAAGCATAAGAATAACAAAATAACATACATAGTTCTTCCATTTCATTTTTTGCATAATAACAATATTTCTCCCCTTTTTGTACTGTCATAAAGTTGCTTGAACTTTAAAAATGTAACTTATTATTTGGAAAACTTCAACTGTAAAAGATAATTTTGGTGGTGGTTCTGTTGCAAAAATAAAAGAGAGTAAAGTATATACCCCTAACAGAGTTGCACTTACGCCACTCGTCCAAACAATTGATGAATAAATTCTTTCTAATTTTGAATAGACTGGTCCAATAAATCAATCTATTCTTTTTTGATCACATGAAATCAGATAATAAAGGTATTTAATTTAGGTGTTATAAATGCAATAACCACATATCATTATTAAACTAACAAATGAAAGTGAAGCAAAAATCCCCCCCATTTATTTTCCCTTCAATCTGACTTATTGACTGTGAAGCACTTCTCCATATGAATCCCCCTTGATAGGTTCTGGTGCAAAGATAAAATAAAAGAGACTATAGCGCATATATTTCGAGCGGAATTGTATTTTATGTGTTAGCCCAAACAATTGACGGATGAATTCTTTCTGATTTTGAACAGACTGATCCCGTAAATCAATCTGTTCTTTTTTAATCATATGCATGACTTTTACTCCTGCAAGAATGGATATAGCTGTGCCAAAAGACTTGAACCCTAACATAGAACGCACACGTTTCTTAATAAAACGATGATCTTGTTCCACTATATTCTTGAGATATCTAACTTGTCTTAGCTTTATGCCTTCTTTCAACGCTTGAATTGCTACAGGATAGGCAAGGTTCTTATCTACTGTTATCACGCGAGGTTTAGAAACGTATGGAAAAGCCAGGGCTTTCTTGAAAAAACACTTGGCGGCTTGTTTATCTCTTGATTTACTTAGATAAAAATCAATTGTATTGCCCTCTGAATCAACCACACGATATAAGTACATCCATTGCCCTTTTACTTTAATATAGGTTTCTTCGCCTCTCCATGAATCATTTGTTGATTTTAGATGATGTCGTACTTTCTTTTCTAATTGAGGTCCATATTGATGAACCCAGCGCATAATCGTTGTATGAGCAATGGATACTCCTCTTTCCTCCATCATTTCCACCAGGTTACGGAAGCTCAAATTGTACTGTAGGTACCACCTTACTGTTAATAAGATTAGTTCAGGCTGATAATGTTTCCTCTTGAATAGGTTTTGCTTTTCCATACTGATCACGTCTTTTTTTAGAGTACTAGTATCAGTATGTCTAAGTTTCAGAGATTAGTTACATAAATCTTATAGTTTTTGCACCAGAACCGAATACCTTATATCGCTTATGTATGCAAAATTACATATCGACATTTATTGAAAATCATTCTCATTGTAACTATAATGGTTTCAGGAGGTGATATTTTCACTTCCTTTTCAAATCTCACAATATATTAAAGGAGGAACTAGCATTATGAAAAAAGTTATTTTAGCAGGGGCACTAGGAATTGCAGTACTATCAGGTATGAACTTACCAGGAGCAGAGGCACCAAAAGCGAGTGCAGCAACTACAAATTTAGAAATTCAAGAAGTTACAAAATATTACTCTATGAGTTCTTACGAAGTGTCTCAAAAGGAAACATTTAATCTCAATAAAGGAGAAGAACTTACAGTCTTTGTACAAAATTCTGGGTTTCCAATTTCTTATACGGTCTTTGATGCAGATAATCAAATAATTGGCACCTACAATGCTAATTCACCATATGGTCGCGTATTCAAAGCACAAAAAGATGGTAATATTTCTGTACAATTTCAAGCAGGTGCAAATTCTTCGTACATGAAGAAGATGAATTTCACAGCTAAATTTGCAGTTTCAAAGCTTAACTAACAATCAAAATTTCATTATCCTCTTTCAAAAAATTAAAAAGGTATATCCCTTCAATGGGATATACCTTTAACTTTAGTGAATTTTATATTGACCAGATAATTGCTCTTGCGCCATACGCACTAAACGTTTGGTAATTTCTCCACCTACTGAACCATTCGCTCGTGCTGTTGAATCCGGTCCAAGTGTAACACCAAACTCCTGAGCAATTTCATACTTCATTTGTTCAATTGCACTTGCTGCAGCTCCTACCAAAATCTCGTTTGAATTATTATTTTCGCGAATTTGCATTTCTTACACACCTCCATTGAATTTGGTAATATCATGCTCTATTTCCAGAAAAATATGTAAAAAGATCAAAAAAAAGACGCATTAAGGTGTCTTTTTTCAATATGTTTTTATCAGAGGCAAAATAAAAAGCAAAGCCTTTTGGCTACGCCCTTCACGCGCTTAAAGAAGGAGAATTCTTTCGAGGAATTCGTTAAAACAAAAAGAACTTGTAGGAATCTCTACAAGTTCTTTTTAGTTTCAGGTGAATATACGAGACAAACTATCTTACAGATTCATCATAGAAACTACTGGGGTAATGCTTTGACAAATATATTATATAACAAATATTAACAGCCATAAATTTTAATTTTGAAAATTATGTGAATTAAGAACGAAATTAGCTTTTTTCTTAACTATTATTAATTTCGTTTACTACTAACTTCTTTTTCCTTAAATAAACTGCTCGATCCGATTTTTTTGCAACTTCTTGTGAATGCGTAACTACAATTACACATTTATCCTCTTGATGAGCGAGCTCCTGAAACAACTCAATAATTTCATTTGCTGTTTCTCCATCAAGGTTTCCTGTTGGCTCATCAGCAATAAGTAAATCGACATTGCAAGATAGTGCTCGAGCAATTGCTACACGTTGTTGTTGTCCACCACTTAGTTGCAAGACATTTCGTTTCGCTTCTACTTCTGTGAGCCCTACCTTCTCTAATAATTCTAATGCTCTTGCTTTTTTATTTTGTACCTTCACACCTGTAATTTCCATTGCCGTTAGTACATTCTGAAGAGCGGTCATATAGGTAATCAAATTATACGATTGGAAAATTACGGATACATTTTGATTACGGTATCGATCCAAACCAATTTTTCGAATATCCTTGCCATTATATAGTACATAACCGTTTTTAGGTATGTCCAGCCCACAACCTAAGCTAAGAGTTGTGGTTTTGCCAGATCCAGAGGGCCCTAAAATCGTGTAAAAATGCCCTTTTTGAAAAGAAAAATTAACATTATCTAGTATCGTTACTTTTTTCCCGTTACTTTCATAATAATAATCTAAGTTTTTAAATTGTAAAATCGTCTCCATATCGAGCCTCCTTATTCATCTTTTAAAAGAATTTGTTTTGGATTTAAGCGTAGAATAGATAATGCTGGAAGAAGCGTTGCTAATATAGCAATAGCTAGTCCAATTCCCCCCATTTTCCCTACATCTTCTCCCGTTACACTTACATCAATTTTATCAATTGGATCTTCGTTTTGGTTTTGTGGAGTACCACCAGCTCCAACCATCATTACACTACCATTTTGTGAATTGTCTTTTTCTTCGCTTGCTGTAGCAATTTCACCCGAAAGTAAATTATCCCCTATAAATTTAGAAACTTTAGCCCCTGTTGTTAGGGATAATCCAAACGCTAAAATAGCGATACATACTACTTCTACTACGAACTGCGCCATCAGTTTCCATTTTTTCTCTCCAATAGATAATAAAATCCCCATTTCCTTACGACGTGCTTTAATTGATAACATAATGATTAATCCTAAGATAATCGCACCTGCAATAGATACTATATAGATAATCATTTGAGACGTAGAAGCGATATTTTCGATAGGACCAATCATTTGTTTGTACAATGAATCTTGTGCATCTAACTTAAAATAATTAAAATCAATTTCAGATTTTTTTGCTTCTTTTTTAAATGCATCAATGTCTTGTGGATCGTTCAATAAGTACACAACTTGAATACTACTACTCATACCTTCATCTGTTTCTAATTTTTTCAAAGTAGAGTAAGGCATATATAGTTTATTAGCTGGATTCATCATAGGAGGGGGATTTTGACCCATTGGTTGCTCATTCGTTTCGTAAATACCGATAATTTCAATTTCAAGAGTTTCCTTCTTATCCCCTGATTGAACTTTAACTTTATCTCCTACTTTCAAATTGTTTTGTTCCGCTAATCGTTTTTCCATTAAAGCTACATTCTGATCTTGCATCTGTTCTGTAATTGGTTTTCCATCAACGATTTTACTTTTTCCATTTTTAAAACTTTCTTGTAATAAAGTCTTGCGAACTCCTTCTATCATAAGAGAAGAATTCATATCTATTTCTGAACCTGAACCTGATCCTCCCACCATTGCAACGTTACCTTTTCCTTTTCCTTCTCCTTCTGAAGCTCCTACTAATTTAAACCCATCCGCAATTCCGAAATTATTGGTTATATAATTATAGTCTTTTACATGCTTGGACTTCGCTAATTGGTCTGCTTCTTTTGTGTTGAGCTTCGGCGGCTTAGGCATCTCGCCAGTTTCCCTAGCTTGTTGACCTAATTTGTCAAAATCAAGACCTAAAGTAACATCTGCACCTAGTTTTTTTCTTGCTGCATCAGCAGCTTTTTTTGATGCATTTTGGATTGTGAATCCTGCCAGCACTAAATTTGTAACAATCAGGAAGACTGCCATCAAAATTAATGATGTTCCTATTCTTTTTTTCATACTGAGAATTGCGCGTTTTATAAAATTCATTTTTCCTAACCTCCTTGATAGCTGTTATTCTATATACGCTATCTAGAGTTTGTATGGAGTTACTCAGTAGTTTATCTAGAGATATATGGAGTTTATGTGTACTTATTCATTGACCTTAGCAAGAAAAACTGGAACACAAATTAGAATACGCAATCGATTTTGAATATTGGTAGAGAGCCAGTCCATTAATGTGGAGTGAGGACGAATGGAATGATCGTACATATAAAACTAGTAAAATAGAAAAAACCACCGAAAGGTGGCTGTTAAGCGGTACGTGTTTGTTCCATTAATTTCACGGTTTTTGTTAGTTTTTCACCATTTCGATAAACGGTTACTTTAATTGTATCTCCCAATTTTTTCTTTTCATATAAATATTTACGGAATTGAACGACATTTTCTATTTTTTGTTCATCCAATGCAATCACAACATCATACTGTTGTAAGCCGCCCTTTTCTGCTGGTGATTGATTTGAGATATTCCCCAACACGGCAGCATTTGATATCTCTTTTGGTAATTTTAATTGATTACGTGCAGAATCTGTCATTTTCTCTACATCTAATAACTGTACACCCATCATTGGACGTTTAACTGTTCCCTCTTTTTCAAGAGACCCTAGGATTGTTTTGGCTATATGAATCGGGATTGCAAATCCAATTCCTTCAACAGCTTGTTGTGCAATTTTACTCGAATTAATTCCAATGACTTCACCCTGTTCATTAAATAAAGCTCCTCCACTATTCCCAGGATTAATAGCTGCATCTGTTTGAATTACCTGTGCTTGCCAATCCACTTGTTGATTTCCAAGTGTACTAACAGGTATTTCTCGTTCCTTGCTACTAATAATCCCCTTTGTTACAGTACCTTCTAGCCCCAATGGATTCCCAATGGCTATTACCGTTTCCCCTGTACGAATTTTTTCTGAGTCTCCAAGTGTTGCCACTCTTTTTACATCTGTCCCGTCAATTTCTAATACCGCTAAATCTAATAATGGATCTGTCCCTACTACTTTAGCGGGAACCTTTTTACCATTATTCAATTTCACTTCTACATTATTCGCACCGTCTATCACATGATTATTTGTAACAATGAAAGCCTTATTACCGTTTTTTTTATATATGACCCCTGATCCCGAACCTGCTTCTTCTGATTGATCTTGCGTATTAAATGCATCTGTATTTTGTTTATAGTTAATGACACCTACGACAACTTCTTTTGCAGATTCAATCATATTTTGAAGGTTGCTCACATCTTCTGGTTTGTAAGAGGTCGGCGTAACCTGATTTACTTCGTTATGTTTAGGAGATTGGTCTGCATTTCCTTTGATTTCATTTATATAAGGGATGGTCAATCCAATGGTAATTACACCAATCATTGCACCAATTATTCCTGTGAAAAAATACCCTGTTTTTTTATAGGCTTTATTCCTATTGTTTTCTGTTTGATTTGTATCATAATGTCCCATTGTGAACATCCCTTTCTCCTTTAATTTCAATTGAATATTTTTATCTTCACATTTGAATTACGATGTATGAATGTGATATTTAGGAATCACCATTTCAAAAAAAAATTTCACCTTTAGGCATGGTTCAGATATAAATCAACTGTTTTTTCGTAGGGGTAACATTATATTTGAATTTTTCCATAAATACATGTATGACGATATTCAAACCCACCTCGAGCTGATCTCTAAAAAAAAGAGCCTATTCGGCTCTCATCAAATCAATTATTCAATGTACATAGCATGTTATACGGGTATTGGCACAAAGCAGCAAGAAGGAATCATAACCTCAATTAGATTCTTTACTCTTTTGTTATAAACTTAGAGCCTAGCATTCTCGTGAGAATGGATGGTAATAGGTTTGCGTGTAAATAAGAAGGAAGGGATAAAAATTGATAGATTGTGTATGTCGTCAACATCATGTATCATTCCTTTCTATTTGATACATATAGCATACAAACCTAATCTGTATTCTATATGGAGTTAATCTAGAGTTATAGTAAAGATTTTCAGTACCTAGTTATTGAATGCAAAAAAAAGAATCAATTTGATCCTCTCTATTTTTGTTCACTAGACTTATATAGTTTTCTTTTATTTACACTTGTGTATTTATTTAAGCACGGCGCTAATTTCAATTTTTGTTTTTTCTCTTTTATGCGACCATTATTCGAATGAGTGGCCATCCACAGTTGTACATCTAATAAAGAAAGAATGATGTTTGCTTCCAGTGACATCTTGATTACCTCCCTCTGTCTTGTTATGTATATAACCTATCTCATGCATCTGGAGCTGATTTGAAATACATGTAGTTTTCTTGTGAAGTTTTTATCGTGTTTCTAATACGTCTCCACATCAACTCCAGATTGGAAGGTTATAATGACTACAAGAGGTGATATTATGAAGAACTATCACATTCTGGTGGTAGAAGATGATCAAGAAATACAAGAATTAATCAAACAATTTTTAATGACACAACAATATAAAGTTATAGTTGCATCAGATGGATTAGAGGGCATGAAACAATTTAATAAGCAGTCCTTCGATTTAATTCTTCTAGATGTGATGATGCCAAACCTGAATGGATTTGAAGTTGCCAAAATGATTCGAAGTCAGTCAAATATACCAATTATTATGCTAACTGCGCTAGAAGAAGAACAAGATCAAATGAAAGGATTTGATCTTGGAATCGATGATTATATTACGAAACCTTTTTCTTTTCATGTTTTGATGAGACGAGTCGAAGCAGTACTGAGAAGAAGTAATAATCAAAGTACGGATAATCATTTTGTATTTAGAGAACTACATGTCGATGGCGATGCATATAAAGTATATGTAAATAAAGTTGAGGTTCCCCTAACGACAAAAGAATTCGAAATTTTGCAACTACTACTTCAAAATGAAAAAAAGGTACTCACAAGAGAAAATATCGTAGAAAAAATTTGGGGATATGAGTATGCCGGAGACACACGAATGATTGATACGCATATGAAAAACATACGAAAAAAATTAGATATACCCTACATTAAAACAGTAAAGGGCATTGGTTATAAAATCGATGAATAGGATTGTAAAGATCATGAAGATGAAGAGAATTACCTATAAACTCTTTATGACTACATCCCTCATTTTGTTAGCCTTTGCAACCTTAATTTATGTAACTTTATACTTCTTTCTCCCTAAATTTTATGAGAAATACAAAACAGATCAGCTTCAAACGGGAATCGAAGAAATAATTGATAAATCTAAAGATCTTACGCTTCAAAATGCAACACCACTTGTTGATGAATACGCACAAAAAAATAATGCAGTGATATATCTTCAAGATAATGAGGGAAGGGTTATTTATTATCCTTTTCTTCAAAGTACTATTCAAGGGGGTACTGTTCAGGGGAGTACTGTTCAGGGGGGTACTCCAGCAAAAGGTTTTGTTACAACAGTACCAATAAAGGGTTTGGCTCAATCTCGTAATTCATATGAGGCTACCAAGCCAATACAATTCCAAGATGTTAACTTAACGCTTGTGGTGTTCGCAACATTTCAACCGATCGATGAAGCTTCACAGGTCTTGGTACGTTTTCTACCCTATATTAGTATCATTGTACTGGTTATTGGTTTAGGAAGTGCTTATCTCTATTCAAGATTTATTACTAAACCACTTATTTATATTAATGAAGGTGCACAAAAGATGGCAAACTTGGATTTCTCCGAAAAAATTGAGGTTCGTTCTATGGATGAATTAGGGGAATTGTCCAATAGCTTGAATGATATGTCCATAAATTTACAACAGGCAATTTTTGATTTACAAAAAGCGAATCATCAATTGAAAAGCGATATTGAAAAAGAAAGAGAAATAGAGGCAAAGCGAAGGGAATTCTTTGCTATTGTAGCACATGAATTAAAAACTCCTCTTACTGTTATGAAAGGTTACTTAGAAGGGATGATATATAATATTGGCCCTTATCAAAATCGTGACCAATATTTAAAGAAAAATCATCAAATAATTGGAAGTATGGAACAACTGGTTCGCGAAATTTTAAGCACGTCAAAACTAGAACAACATACCTTTAAACCACAAGTAGAAGAAGTAAATCTTTCAAAGTTAATAGGTACAATCACAAAAGACCTCGAATTTTTTGCTTCTCAAAAAGACATTCAAATAATAAAAGAAGTCGATTCTGACATTTTTGTTTATACGGATTGTGTTCTTTTAGAAAAAGCTTGTAAAAACATCATTCATAATGCGATTATGTATTCACCACTTAACGAAAAGGTCTATATAAAGTTAAGCCAAAAATCTAAGCAAAACTATATCGAAATGCAAGTCCTTAATACAGGTGTCGAAATTAAAGAAGAGAATATACAACATCTATTCGAACCCTTTTATCGAATCGAAAAATCAAGAAATCGAAATACTGGAGGGAGTGGCTTAGGATTATATATTGTAAAACAAATTTTCGAATCCCTTTCTATCACGTATTCTATGAATAATACCAAACAAGGCGTACAATTTTTGGTTACCATTCCATTATCCATCAAGTAAACAACAAAAGAGTCTCGATCTTATTTCATTCTATAGAAATAAGATCGAGATTTTTCATATAGGATACTGTGATATGAACCATAAGTTTGCCGGAACGACAAGCTTATGGTTCTTTTTGTTTATGGCAAACTTATGCTTCCGGTAATTTTGATGTTTCTGAATTAAAGCTAAGAAGGATTTCTTCAACCTTGGTACCAAAAATCACCTTTTATGAGCTCATAAAAGATTTTCACGTACTTTGGATTGTGGATTTAAAACAAAGTTAAGCCGTTTATATGTAGATTTTTGATAATGTAGGATTTTTTTCTTATTAAGCAAACAGGCCAGATTGTTGAGTAATTAAAATTACAAATTGTTAATGAAACATTTAATTATTTTATATAGTTCAACTGACATTCCTTGTCAGGGTTGGTCTGTATAATAGATACTGTAGTAATTTCAAACAAATTAAATGGGTCAAGATACTTATAAGGAGTGAGACAAAATGGTGAATACAGAAAAAGGTACAAAACCATTCTTCACACACAGGAAGGTTATTATTAAAGAAATACCTATCCACGTAGTCGAAGCAGGTTCAGAGTCAAAGCCAACAATCTTTTTTATTCATGGTTGGCCGGCATGTTGGTTAGAATTTGAAACCGTTATGACAGTCCTATCTGAGGACTATCATGTAGTAGCCATCGACTTGCCTGGTATTGGAGACTCGGAAATCCCGCTACAGTCATACAGCAAACGGAATATAGCAAGATATGTTCGAGGTGTTATGGATGCTATGAATTTATCAGATGTCACCTTAGTTGGATGCGATGTTGGTGGACAAATAACTTATGCCTTTTTGAAGAGCTTTCCAAATAGGGCTGCACGCGCGGTTATTATGAATGTCGTCATCCCAGGAGTTGATCCTTGGGATATGGTGAAAAGCAATCCTTACATCTGGCATTTTGCTTTTCATTCTATACCTGAAATACCTGAACAACTTGTTGCAGGTAATGAATCTCTATATTTTTCCTATTTTTATGATGTACTTGCAGGGAAAGGTAAGAAGATGAGTGATACCCTTAGAAAATCATATACCAATGCTTACACCCGTCCAGAAGCTCTGAAAGCAGGATTTGATTTTTATAGGTATTTTGATCAGGATCAAAAAGATAATCTCGCGTCGAAAGATGAAATCGTTTTGATTCCGATTCTCTACCTGCGCGGAGAAGATGAACACATAGATATTGAAACATATATGAAAGGATTTAGAGAAAACAGTTTACAAAATATCAAAGCAAGGATAATCGAAAACTGCGGGCATTTTTCTGCCGAAGAACAGCCTAAAAAAGTTGCATCCGCTATAAAGGAATTTTTAAGGGGTAACTAGACTAGGTTCCCCTGAGCATTTTTATCTTGAATATCAAACTTATTCCAGAATAGTGCGCTTTAATGGAAAAAGAATCAAAGTAATGAACAGACTTTTTTACAAAAGAATGATTCAATTAGATAAATTAAGAGCGTGTTTTGAACAATCTTTTTTCAAAACATGCTCTTTCTTTTTGCTCGTTTATCAAGATTATTAGTATCAATTTGACCAAACATTATTTCAAAGCTGCATTAATAAAGCACACGGCAAGCTTATGGGTTAATAATTAACTCACGGCAAAGTTATGCTTCCATTTTCTTTGGACAATTAGTTGAATATCTTCTAAAATAATCGGTTTCCGGCAAGTTTATGCTTCCAACTTTGGCAAAATTATGAGTAAAGTGACAGATACCGTCACATTGATAAATATAATTACCTAAAACATAAGTTATATTCTAATATTTTATTGTTGATATATACTTCATTCTGCAGCTTATTTAGAAGAGTTATGTACATTTCGAAGAAGTTCTTCAATAAGTTTTGTTTTTTCATTCACCTTTGTGGCATATGTGAAATCACCATAACAATATGGATACCTAAAATTATTTTTATTTCCACCACAAGTGTACATCGCTGGATTTTGATCAACTTTCATCTTAGAAAACTTTTTAGCCGAATCTTCCGAGTGTTGTTTAACTTCTTGACTGGCAATAAAATCAATATACCCTGGTCCCATATTATAGCTTTGAATAATTGCATCCATGCTAACATCTTTTCCCTTTCCATATTTGTACATTTTAGCAAAGTGTTTTACCCCTTGTTCAATGCTCAAGCTTGTCTCTTGAATTTCATTTGGCTTTAATCCAAGTGATTCAGATGACTGCATAGGGTCGTTTCCCTCACCTCTACTCTCTTGGTACATAATTCCTAATAAAACTGCTGTTTTCCCTCCTAAATTATATTTTTCTAATTCTTTTTTCAAGGTAGGTTCATATTGCAATACACGTTTTTCGGTAGCGAGCGCTTTATTTTGTTGAACATTAGTTTTATGATTAATATATAGTATTCCAAGCATTGTTCCTAAACCTAAAATACTAATAAGGAATACTTTAATAATTTGTTTTTTACTCATATCCTTCATATATTTCTCCTCGTATAAGAAATTCAATTTTTCAATGGCGGTTGGTTATTTACAAAATATATAATAATCATCTATTTCTCTACCCCTTTCAGACTCAAATTTATTTCTTTTAGGTTTAAAGTTTAATATAGAAATTTAAAGATAAGATAAAGATAAAATAAAGAAAAGATAAAGTGCATTTTTAGAGCACTTTAAAAAGATATTGGTACAAACGAATATGTGGGACAAGTTGTAGATATGAATGGATATAGTGATAATCGAGAGGTTATCATACAAGTTATTAATTATGGAGATATCATTCTATAAGAAGTTTTATCCTATCTTTTTAATATACTTTATTACTAGTTCATAACTTACTTTAAATTTACTTTGCTCATTTACTGCATTCTAACAATCATCATCACACATGACTTAATATATTATTGAAAAGAAAAAAGCTCTGCACTATGCAGGCTTTCTTTATGATTTCACCGCTAAATTATTCATAAAACTTTCTATAGAATTCGCCTGGAATATACGTAAATAAGGAGATTGAACGTCGTAATGTTTGTCAGTAATGATAAGGATTGAAGGAAAGAATTTAGAACCTTTCGGTTGCCAGGATTCATTGTGCCATTCTTGGCTATGGAAGTATAACTCGTATCTGTTTATCTTATCTTGCATTATCTTTTTACTGTACACTGACTTTTGAAATTCAATAAAGAATGGCGATCTACGCCATATTGTAAAAGCATCCGGCTCCATATATTCTTTCCCATACTTTGGTTCAACTTCAAATAGTTTAGGATTTTCATAATGAACGAGTTGTTTGTATACGTCCACAATACCAAGGAAATGAGGAATTTTTTGACTTGTCTTTCTGATAGAACTTGGCTGCGGAAAATATATGTATGGGTGCTGTAATACGTTAGCATCAACATAGCCGTCTCTTCTTAATCGTTTCATAACCGTATTACAACAAGTTACCGCATTCTTTAAGCCTTGAAAATGCAAGTCAATAATATCGTCACGGGACATGCATCTAAATCGCTTCAAATCATTCAAAATTCCTTTATCTCTACTCTTCATCATCTAACACCCCAAATAACGGAATTTCTTCTTGCGATGAATTCGGGAGTGTTTTCTCCTCTTTAGACATGCGATATGGTTCAACAATTTGTTTCGCCTTACTTAATTCCAAATAAGGAGCTTGCACTTTCTTTAATCCATTTCGTTTTAAAATCATTTGGCCTGATTGCTCTAAATGCTCTGAACCAGGAGTACCCATGATATTACTATTAATCGCACTATCACATTTAAAGCCGATTCTTACGGTCATATTGAGCTTTAATTTACCATCTAACACTTTCGCATCTGGCCGCTGCATACTAAGCATAAGAAACACCCCAAGTGATCGGCCGACTGCTGAAATCTTTTCAATTGTAGTCATACACTCTTTTTCATCTTTTAGCATAGCCACTTCATCGATAGCAAGTAGAATATATGCTTTTGGATGATCAGGATTTAATTTGTTGTACGCATCAATATGATCAACTTCATATTCTTCCATAAGTTTTCTTCGTTCTCTGATTTCCTTCCATACCTTTTGAAGCATTATTTTCATTTCAATTTCTTCCATACAAACTTCTTTCACATGCTTCACCCTACGCAAAAAATGAAATTCAGAGTTTTTTAAGTCACCAAGGTACAAATGCAACTTTTCAGGAGACATATATTGAATAAGTGTGGATAATACAACACGTACCATACTACTTTTCCCGCTTCCCGTTTCTCCTGCTATTAATAAGTGTGGTGTATTGGAATCAACCATATCGTACGTAATCGTTTTTCCGAATTGATCCCGGCCAACCACAACAGGAAGACGGTATTCTTTTAATAATGGCTGCCATTCTTTATAACAGTAATTGTATGGTTTTAGTCCAGCATCTGAACGGAATACATGTAGTACAAACTTTTTCACATCCCCTTCAATCATAATATTCCGTCCTAATATTTGCTGAAAACAAAACCACTTCTTTTCAATCTTCTGTGGATCTAATCCGTTTGGTATGGTAAAAACATACCAAACGCTTTCTGCTGAAGAAGAAACATTATGTACCTTTGGATAAATAGGCACTTTTCCCCCACGCGTTTGATGTTCCGTATATAGACCTGCTTTTCCGAACACCTCCATAAGCTGATTCCTTAACCTTTGCGTACGAAGCCACTCCTTTATAATCCCCATTACTCCCTTCCCTCCTTAAAACATGATTACGATACGAACAAATATATATCCAATCAAGCAAACTCCACTAATTCGCGTGCCGTGATAAATACCTTCGCTTACAAATTTAGCTGCTGATATATAGTCATGTCGCACCAAGTATTTTTCTAACATGACTGCTCCGATTAAAATCGTTCCCATAACTCCTAATGCAATGTAAGTATGTAATACCTGATCCGACATATGAAGGAATGCGAAAGGACTTAATGAATTGTATTTACGAATTTTCTTTTCTTTATCTTTGTATGACCGATCCATAAACTCGCGAAAAGGAATTGTTTCCTTCCTAGCACGCATTTAAATACCCCCTTTATAAACAGAATTTAGAATGTAGATATTACATAGCTTCATCTACTTAATACCGTGGTAGTTTTACCTTGGTAGAAATCTTGATAAATACTGTGGTAATCATTCGCAACTTACTTTGGTAACCTCGTATTCTTCTATCTTAATAAATACCGTGGTAGCTGCTTTGATACATCATATTGTGGACAGCTTGTACATTATGTAAAAAACTTTTGCCGTCTATGCGAATAGTTTTTTACATTTATGTCCACAATGTTGAAAATAGGTTCAGGAGGGATTTAAGTGTTTTGGAAATTTGGAGGGAAAAACCGAACGAAATTAGGTGATTTTTTAGATCGGAATGGCCTCAGCCAAAATGATTTAGAAAAGACCGCGAAATTAAGTCGTCCTACAGTTTCAAAGGCGTGCAATGATAAAGAATACATACCTAGTCCAACTGTAATGAAAAAGATTCTAAAAGTTATTAGGCAAATAAAACCCAATGTTAAATCCACCGACTTTTGGGATATGTAAAAACTGGCTAACTAGAGTCAGTTTTATTTTTTTACAAAAACCACTTCATAAAAGAACGTACATTCGCGCACAATAAGAACAGACGTTCTCGTTAGAGGAGGCATAACGGTGTATGATTACTCAATCTTGCCAAATCGAATTGTTTTATATATGTACTCCCTTTCGAAAGCAAACGTATTTCTATATATATTGCTTTTATTATACCGTCTATCGTAGTTTTTAGGATATCGCTCTTTTACGTTTACAATTAAACAGCTTTATTATCACTGCACAGCTTAAATATAAACTAATGCGTGAAACGGCAACACCGATATTACCACAAAAGGCAGAAAAAAATAGCCCTACTTTGGCAGTGGACTTGTTGTTTAGCTATAAGCGCGCTATACGCTCTTAGCTATATGCCAGGGGTATTGTATATATTGCATGTACTCAAATCATAATTTTAGATTGCAGCTGTTCCATTACAAAAAGTATTAAACTAACTAGCAAATATGCGATTTTTATATGGGAAATAAGGACAATTCTGAGACTGCATACTTAATAAAACAAGTATGTTTTTTTCTATAAATCTTTCAAAAGAAAAAAAGGTGTAATCCTTGATACATAAGGGATAAGCCTCTTTGCTTACCTCTTGCAATAGTATGTATTGGCAAATACCTATATATGATATCACAAATTAATGTTATATTTCCCCAATCAGGATGAATACCACTATCCAACCATCTGTACTTTCCATATAATTGAAATATTCTATGTGTCGAGGTGAAATCATGGATTCTTCTTCGTTTTACTCTATTGTGATCATAATTGCTGCGTTAGTCATATGGCGTAGAACTTTGGCAATGTACCGCCCTATTAAAGGAAATGGAACCCGCATTCTCTTACCCATACTATTTTTGTTACTCCCCTGCATTCACATCATCTTAAATCCAAAAGCACATGCCGCTGGCTGGGAATGGATTTGTGCAGCTATCTTTGGATTTCTTTTGTCAATTCCACTTATTTGGACCACTCACTATGAACTCCGATTCGATCAGCATATTTATGCTGTAAGAAACAAGAGCTTTATTATTACCTTTCTCATCGTACTTATTATCCGTTTTTTACTTCATGATTATTTAAAATGGCTAGGTCCAGAAACAGAAGCAGCACTATTTATGACTGTAGCACTGGGATATATCTTACCTTGGAGAATTATCTCTTTCATCAAATTTCGTCAACTATACAAAAGTCGAATCCAAACTAACAATAACATTGACTTACGATAACACTAATTATGTGAATGGAAAGTACTTTCAGAACTTCTGAGGGGACTTTCCAGGTTTTGCAATACATTGGTTTTATGCTAACAAAAGATGCTTATTTTTTTGAAGAACTATGTTAATTTTGAGGAACAAAGGGACAGATTTACTGCCCCCTATTGTTTACTTATTTTGATTTTTTTTGGGCTCTTAATGCGATTTTTTCAAGTCCATTTTCTCCCGCAAATTCTACATCTGCTTTTGGTACAGCATTTTTATTGTTCTTCAATTGATTATTCTTATTTTTAGCCATTTTTTCACCACCCTTGTAGCTTGATTTAGTTATTCCTTCAAGGATGCCAACTATAATAAATACACTATATACAGATAGCGGAGTTGTGTTTTTTCGTCATCAGCACCCACGATTTTAGTTTGCTTTCTTTTTTGTAGCCTATACGATTTGATTTACTTCTTTAAATAAACTGCCCCATTCGCTCAATAAGAAATTGAATACAAAGCGATTGCACCCAATGGTTTTAACAATTAATATTTTTTGTTCCTTCGTTGGATAGATACGAAATTTATATGCTTTGTTGTAGCTTTTGAATAAAGTTTGATTAAATTAACCTAATAAACCTTGATAAAAGAGCAAATAGAAAAAGCGTGCTTTGAAAAAAGATTGATCAAAACACGCTTTTTCTATATTCAATTGAATCATCCTTTTATAAAAAAGTTTGATGATTTTTGTAATCCTTGCTCAATTAAAGCGCCCGATTATTGAAGTTCGGTTTTAGACTAATCCACTTCACATATTTACTTTATGAAGCTTCAAGATGAAGACTGCTGCCACGATAAGAAGGGACACCGTCAGAAAAATAACTGCGAACGCGCTTTGCCCACTTGCGTACAAAGCTGCGGAAGCAACAATGAACACAACCAGCTTAAGCGTAGTTCGTATGGGGAAGGAGAAGATGGGGAGCGACGCCTTCGGGGAGAGAAACATACCCCATAGAGTGGCTATGACTAGTGGCGTGGCAACCGCGAGTATAATTTTGACCGCTGCCCCTGTCTTGATATGATAACCCCAGTAACTGAACGCAGCCATTGCACCAAGCTCCAGTAGAAAGAATCCGGTGAGGACGCTAACACCTATCCATTTTATTTCCATCCGACTCTTCCTCCCAATAAAAAGAATTAAGAAACTAGTGTTAATTTTTTTATATACAATATGTTTCGGTCATATTCTAAAATCCTGCCATTTAACTTAATAACAATTATTTCAAAATTCTGTAATTTGAGCAATCGCTTTATTCCAGAAAATGGCCCTATTCAAATAGATATGTCTTTATATATGCACGCCTCGATTTTTATTAAAGATTAATTTCAGTAGCTTTCAAAAATATTTAATATAAAAATCGTGTCTCAACTTTCCGCTCAGCTGAGCATATATTCTCGTGGTTTCACTCTTCTCATGACCAAGTAAGCTTTGTATTACTTCAAGTGGCGCACCGTTGTTAATCATATGTGTAGCATAGCTGTGACGTAATTGATGAGGATGAATACTCTTTTTAATCCCAGCACGATTCGATATACGTTTGATAATAAATCTTAGGTTATCAATACTCATACGTCTTTTTGGCCTTCTTTCCGTAATAAACAAACAAGGCTCCTCATCATTTCTTTCATCTAGATACCTTTTTAACCAAATGGTACAACGAGTATTAAAGTATACTTCCCTTTCTTTATCACCTTTCCCACGTACAATGACAGAATTCGTTGAGAAGTTAATATCGTCACGATTCAGTTTTACGACTTCCCCAATACAGCAGCCAGTAGAATACAAAAATTCAAATAATGCATTCTCCATTGAGTTATGACATGCTTCCCTAAGATGTTCAATCTCTAGTTCTGAAAGGAATTTTGGGATTCTTTTGCCTAACTTTGGTTCTTTTAATTTAGCAGCAGGGTTTTTAAGAACAAAGCCTTCATCATGTGTCCATCTAAAAAGTGATTTGATGCATCGAACTCGATGTCCTAAACTAGATGGCTTTAAGTGTTCTCCTGCTTCAATTAAGTAGCCCTTTAGTTTTTCTGTAGTAAATTCACTCATGTTAATGTCACCAATATAACGCAATAAGAGATTATATTGAAAACAAGATGTTTTTAAAGTCAGAGGTGAATATCCCTCAATTTTTTTATCTAATTGATACTGTTCCCTGGCCTCAGATAATAACATTATTCTTCACGCTCCTATTCTGTAAATCAATTAATCTAGATTCTATTATATTCAAGGAGAGTCTCTTTTATACTCTAGTTATTCAACAATCGTAGAATACAAAAAATTACTTAACCATGAGAACACTTGAAATACAAGAAAAAGATGCTTTCTCTATAAAAGAATAGCGCCCGATTGTTGAAGATCATTGCTTAAATCTTATTCAAGATAAGCACCCGTTCGCTGAATGTGGAATATCGTTTAACAAATCATAGGATATTGTGAATCTAACCTTTTAGAAGGTTTAAAAAGACCGTTCTAAGCTCTAGAAGCGGTCTTTCCTTATATATTCAAATGTTAACTACTGCTCTCGTTACTACTTTCCTCATGAGGTGGATGATGATGATGGTCGCTGCTCTCTTACTGGTCACACCGGTAAGCTAGTGTTGCGGGATTCGTATTGCCAAACGTCGGGTACCACGGCACTCCCAATGGTCCGCCCTTTTTATAAGGAGGGACCACCTCCTTGAACTTCTTGCTATGGACATTATAACGCCGTACTGAACCGGTAAATTCGCCTGTAGGGGCCCCCGTAGCATTGTCAAACGGGCCCGTAATAGGGACAAACAATTTTCCATCCGGTCCAAAAAGGAGTGCCTGTGCGAAAGCACGTGGTTTTCCCGGGGCATAGAGGTCAATCTTGTCGATAAACTCGCCCGTATCACCATCGAAGATCAGAATTTTGTCGGTGTCATTAGGGTCATCAAGTTTTTTAAAACTAGTGACGTAGAGGTTGCCGTCAGGACCGAAGACTAAACCTTCGGGACGATGGAGGTTGTTCTTGTTATCACTCACAATAAACACATCGAATCCCCCTGATTTCAGGTTGAAGCGCAGCACCCAGCCTTTATTCGAATCTAAAAAGTCAATGACGGAGACATACAGCATGCCGTCAGGACCGAAGACCAATCCGCGGGGGTGGAAAGGGTTGAAGCAGGGGTGGTCGACGTTGCCTAGAAACATCCCAGTGGAACCATTGTACATCCGCACTTCTCCAGGCACTTCTATGCCCGTGTTGAAGTCGAAGTCACCCAAATCCGCCACAAACAGGACATTATGTTTGGAGAGTAAGATACCGCGCGGTGCCAATGGAGCGCCTGGTTCGGCTGAACGGACGAGTTCGCCCAGAAACGCCCCGGTTTGCCCATTTAACTTCAATACGTCGCCATTCTCGGGTTGCCCGACGTTCTGGTTAGTGACAAGGAGATTGCCCACATGGTTAAAGATAAGTCCCCGGGGACCATGCAAGTTTCCACTATTTGGTGCGACAAAAGTGCCAAGGAACTTCCCTGTTTTCGGGTCGAAAGTCTTCACAGTGTCGTCGAAGCTATCGCCAATGTAGAGAAATTCGCACTGGAAGCACCTGTCTTGTTTTTTTTGATTATGCATTTTATCACCCTTTTAAAAACATATTTTAAGTAAAAAACTAGCTTTTACCTAAATTAATATATGCTTACGGAGATTTTTCGTATAGGACATGCAGCTGATAATATAGCATATTTGTGAACTACCCACCACTTAGTATCTCTTACGAGCTTACTTGAAGTGGGGGCTTCTCGGTTAGTCGTTACTTTTGATAGCTAACGAATTTGTCTTAAAACAGCCGAACTAACTCCCTTGTTCCAAAGGTTATTTTGTTACTATTTATGCCAACGCTAATAAGCGGATCGCTTCCTTTTTGATATTGATAGCTGCGTTATAGTCACGACTTATTGTTAGTCCACACGAACACTCATACATGCGTTCAGATAGTGACATATCTTTTCTGTTTCCACAATGACTACACATCTTTGTAGAAGGAAACCACTTATCTATTTTTACAAGTTGTTTTCCTTGGTCTTGTAGCTTATATGATAAAAATGTCGTGAACATCCTCCAACCGTTATCCGCTACACTCTTACCAAAGCGAAGCGCTTGTGACATTCCTTTCATATGTAAGTCTTCGATTGCTACAACGTCAAAATGAGTAGCCAATTCTTTAGACTTATGATGAAGGAAATTTTTTCGTTGATTTGCGACCTTTTCATGTAACTTCGCTACACGAATGCGTTGTTGATTCCAGCGCGCTGAATCTTCCACACGTCTTGCTAATACTCGTTGTGCCTTTGCTAATTTGTCTAACATCTGACGATAAAAGCGAGGATAATTGGCTTTCTCATCTTCGCTACTCACGTACAATTCAGCCATTGCGAAGTCTAATCCAACTACACGTTCTACTTCTTTTTGAGCGATTTCTTTTTCATATTCGGTCAAAATAGACACGTAATACTTACCAGTTGGTGTCATCGAAATCGTGCACGATTTGATGGTATGGTTTTGTGGTATCTCTCTATGTTGCTTCAATTTCACCATTTTCAATTTCGGTAATTTGATATAACCATGAAATAACATAATATTTTCGTTTACTCGATTCGTTGTATAAGATTTTCTACTTTTTCTACTTTTGAATGTAGGAAACTCACTTTGACCACTAAAAAAATTCTTATACGCAGTTTGCAAGTTTAATTGAGCGTTGGCCAATGCTAATGAATCGACTTCTTTCAACCATTCATACTCCACTTTGTATTTCGCAGGAGTATGGAATTTTTGTTTCTTCAGTTCTTCCTTGTTCTCTTTGTATGTTTCGTATATTTCTTGCCGCTCAGCCAGCATTTTATTATACACAAATCGTACACACCCGAAAGTTTTACAGATCAGATGTGCTTGTTCTTCTGTTGGATACAGACGAAATTTGTACGCCTTATTCTGCTTTGTCATATCAGTTCACCTCACTTTTCGCCTTCATTTCCCATAAGCTATGACGTTGATAACACAGCCTGAACACTACATGATTATCTAATTTCATTGTTATACCAAACTTTACCTTTTATAAGACTGATTATATCAGAGCCGAAATAAATAGGAAAACCAAATATTTGGCTACGCCAAACCGAAATTCATCTCCCACCTACCGCCAGACTATCGTCCTTCACGCGCTTGAGGAAGGAAACTTCTTTCGAATAATGCGTTAAAAAGGAGCTCTCTTGATAAAGAGAGCTCCTTTTCTTATTTCTTCTTCTTTTCTGTCGGTTGGCTTTGTTTAGCGAAATTAGACGAATCATCGAAATTCGGTTGTTTTTTACCAGCATTATTACTTCTACCTTTTCCCATATGTAATGCACCTCCCCTCATCCTTACTATTCCCAATAAAAAAATCCTCTTGCATCCAAGATAATTTTTTATTAGGCTCTTATAAAAAATGTCCAAGTGGTGTATGCTTATCTAAAAATCTAAGGAGTCATATATATGGTTAAAACAAAAGAAATGGCTGAGGTTTTTAGAATAGGATTACAAATTGGTTTATTTTCAAAAAATGATGTAATTAATTGGGCTGATCATACTATTGAAACACTAGATAGTCCTGCGAATGAAATTATAGACGTTTCTTTATCCAGTAATGATAAATTGGTCGATATTGCATCTAAATTAAAAAACATAAAGGGAAGATATGATGAAAAATTACCGGTGAAAATTATACTGGGACTGTTATGGGAGAAATTTATTATAAATGAAGAAAATGTACTGAAAATAAAACCTTTTATATCTAATTTGATACATAATAATTGCTGTAAAGGGTTCGATAATGTAGATAAACAGCTGTATAATTTTAATGAGGAAATAAATTTAGCCGAAGATAATATATATGGGAATCTAGAAGATATTAGCCAAGAAATAAAAGAGTTTTTATCTATTTATAAAGATTTTATTATGTGTTTTCATTTACCTTATGGTGTGCTAAATGATGAATAAAAACAACAGGTCTCAAAGACTCTTAGAACTTCTTGAAGCAAATAGAAAAAAGCACAAACCTACTTATGGTGCTTTATATGACGAATGCGTCTGCGTGTTAGGTACGGAAACTAAAGAATTATCTCCTGAAAGAGGATCAGAAATATACAAATTATTAAATAACTCTTACCCTTTTGAATGGTGGGGACGAATTAATTGGAATAAGGTTGCCCTTAAACATACCATTGACTCCATCGATCAAATATCTCATCTTATCCCATTTGAAAGTAAAGTCTATATCTTATGGAGTACTGGACCTATTCCTGCTCTCTATGCAAATTTACACGATGTATTACATAATATTGATGATGTAACGGCGGTTGGTAGCGACACTTATCTTTTTTGTCCAAATAATTTTGTTGTAAAATTTTACCATGAAGGTGAAATCATGATTGGTTTTGGAAAAGACCGTATTTAACAGCCAACATACAAAGAATTTTTTTGTTTCTAGATATATTGATGCTGATAATGATCTATTATGTAAGCTTAATAAGAATACCTTATGCAATCAAAATACCTTTCATCATCTATATTCTTGATGTGGTACACTCTGGATAAAAGGTAGAGGGAGATAGACAATGGAAGAAATTATTAAAGAGATTATTTCCACAAGTAAAAGATACAAAGTTCAAGTTATCAAACGAAATGATGGTTTTTACACTACAGAAGTTTTTGCGTGGTTTGAGGATTACGGATATGAGTATTGGGCCCCTATTAAGCAGGGGTTATCGTTAATTGATACAGAAAAACATGCCATGTCTATAGCAATGGAACACTTAAAAGTGTATTCAGGTGAGAGTGATTAGTGGGGGGGCAGCCGAGATTTATTTCATTTATCAAGGTTCACTTTAGTAAATAAACAGGCCAGTTAGCCCTTATAATGGACTAACTAGCCTGTTTATTATTTTTTCCTTTTCACATATGTTTCTCATGTAATTTTCGTTCAGAGAATGCGATAAATTCTGCCAGCTTTTATTTTTCTAAAACCGATACGAAAATATAAACTAACTAAATTTTTACAAAAAGGAATGAAATTGATTCTATTTTTGGTAAATATTTTTATAAATATTACGATACACGAAATTACTATATTAATTTTAATAAAAGTCCCTTGAAAGGAGCCACTTATTTTACAAGGTACTGTTCTACTTCTTTCATTAATAGTTCTGCACCTTCTGGACTTAATGTTATCTTACCGTTTGCTAATGATATGTTATGATTCGATACCTCTCCTGTTAATGCACAAACACCACCGGGCTGATATTTCTGTAAAACAATGTCTTCACCTTCTACAAAGATCTCTAATGGTGATTTTTCTTTAATACCTAGCGTATTTCTAAGTTCCTTTGGAATTACCACACGCCCTAAATCATCTACTTTTCTAGTCACTCCGGTTGCTTTCATCTAGCGTCTTTCCCCATTTCATTATCAATTGTGCCCAAGTTATTCTCCACTATTATAACAAGCTTTCCCCATACATGAAAATTTAGTTACATTCACAAAAGAACAAGTGGAACAAATAGAGAATTATTGGCATGAAAATAGGCTGAAGAATCGAAATGAAGCAATTCGCCAGTTCGTAGAGAAAGAATTTAAGTCATAAATAATGAGTACCCTTTTCATTTTCCCTAAAAACACATGTAAAGCCTGTATCTATCTTTACATGCGTTTTATAATGAATAAGACCTATTGTATTAACTTCTTCATCAAAACGCAAAATAAACCGATTTGGACAGCCGTTTTCAAATCAAAACTCATTTTTTTAACGCATTTTTACAAAAAAGGAAAAAGTGCTGGATTTTTATCAACTATAATGACCCAGGTATTAGAGACATGAAAAGACCGCAAAGCTTTCTTAAAGAATCGCCTTGCAGCCTTATGATTTCTATACATTTAATTATTTTTATGTTTGAATTTATTTCTTAAGGAACTTTTTAAGGCAGTGAAAAATATCCTTCTTATTTTTCACTATATAATACTTAAACTTCTCATCTTCAATGTTTTTATAAACAGAAAAAAGGGTAAATGATGAGCGATTATACTGGTTTAGTTAGCCGGGATGTAACCAAATTTTATATATTCTGTTCCCAAAACTCACTTGTAACTTTATTATTTTCACCTCAAGAAATCCATTCACCTTTAAAGAGGTGTTGTATTTTAGACTCAATAATCATTAATCCCTCATGGGAGCACCATATCATACCCATCAAGCTAAGATTTTAAAGTACCCCCATAACGAAATTTTTATCTCTATACAGTTTTTTATTTGAATTCAGCTCGTTTTTTGCGTTTTGGGGGATAATTAGTTTTTTAACTTGATGATGATGGGGTACCACCACATCGCTATCAAGCTAATATTTTAGAGTACCTCCAAAACGAAAAAAACGGTATTCTTTCTATCTAAGATGTAGGAGGACTATCGTTTGTTTTTTAAAAATGTAAAAAACTTTTGACATTCATAATGGAATTATATAAACTAATAATGTAAAAAGTTTTTGACAAAATTAGGGGTGATGTTCATAAAAATGGAGAACATAATTCGTATTTTACGTAAAGAGAAAAAGCTTTCCCAAGAAGATTTAGCTAAATTATGTCATGTTTCAAGACAAACGATTAATGCGATTGAGAATAACAAATATGATCCTACATTAGAACTTGCTTTTAATTTAGCTAAATCCCTTGGTGTAACGGTTGATCAATTATTTATTTATAAAATCTAGATAAGGAGTAGAGACAAATGAAAAATGGAATTAATATCTTATTTACTTGTTTATACATTGTGATTATGGGTTTACTTGCTTTTGAATGGTATGAGAAACAACAGATTTCTATAACCTCGTTATTTGTAGCAACAATCATTTTGCAATCATTATTTATGAAGAGAATTTTGAAAGGTAAAAAAGCGAGCGAGAATTTTATTGATGAAATGTTTTTACATATCAGACAGAAAAGCTTATCAATTTGCTGTTTTGTAATGTATGTATTAACTTTAGGTACTTTATTTTTATCAGAAGGAACATGGAATTTTAGCCATATGCATAATAAACCGTTAATCTTTCTGGTTTTCTTATATCCTATCGTTTACCAAATAAGTCATATATTCGTTTCAAGAAACAACTCTTAATAGACTATTTAAAAGTGGAAAAAAACGCTATTCTTTCGGTATAAGTTCAAAACGAGAGGGTGGCGTTTTTGTATGTCTATTTCTATATCTGATGAATTACAACTACTTGCTCAAGAAATTCAAAACTTCTTATCTCCAAATTTCTTACGAAATCTTGCTAGAGATGTTGGTTTTGTACAACGAACCAGTAAGTACCAAGCACAAGATTTAGTCGCTTTATGTGTATGGATTAGTCAAAATGTTGCTAAAACCTCTTTAACTCAGTTATGTAGCTGTTTAGAGGCATCAACAGAAGTGCTCATCAGTCCTGAAGGACTGAATCAACGATTTAATGCCACAGCTGTGCAATTTCTACAACAAGTGTTAGCTGAACTGCTCAACCAAAAGTTACCTTCAACTAAGCGGCTCTCTTCACCATATACTTCTATTTTCAAACGTATTCGCATTCTAGATTCAACTGCATTTCAGCTTCCCGATGTATTTTCATCTGTTTATCCAGGTGCAGGAGGGTGCAGCCATACAGCGGGGGTGAAAATTCAGCTTGAGTATGATCTCTTGAGTGGACAGTTCCTACATATTCATACAGGTCCAGGTAAACAACATGATCGAACCTATGGTTCTTTGTGTGTCCCAACTGTGGCAGCGAATGATTTATGTATCCGAGATTTAGGTTATTTTCACTTGAAAGATCTTCAACATATACAAGATAAAAAGGCTTACTATATCTCTCGTATTAAATCTAATACACGTATTTATCAAAAAAATCCCACCCCTGATTATTTTCAAGATGGAAGAATCAAGAAAGGTACAGAGTATATACAGATAGATATGGAGGTCTTAATGAACTCTCTTCAACTAGGACAAACATATGAAATATCCGACGCTTATGTAGGAATGACTGATAAAGTACCAACTCGCGTAATTGTTCATCGGCTAACAAAAGAACAACAACAAAAACGATTACAAGATCAAACTGTAAGAGAAAAAAAGAAAGGAATGAAGTATTCTCCTCGTAGTAAACGACTCAGTGGTATCAATGTATATATGACAAATACTCCTACAGATATTGTCCCGATGGGACAAGTACATGACTGGTATTCCTTACGTTGGCAAATCGAGATTTTATTTAAAACGTGGAAATCATTCTTTCAAATTCATCAGTGTAAAAAGATAAAATCAGAAAGATGGGAGTGCCATTTGTATGGACAATTGATTGCCATTCTACTCTGTTCTTCTATCATGTTTCAAATGCGCCAATTACTCCTCATCAAGAAGAAACGAGAATTAAGCGAATATAAAGCGATTTATATCATAAAAGATTATTTTCTTCTTCTTTTCCAAGCTATAGAGAAAGACACCCAAGAGCTATCAAAGGTTCTCCTCCGTCTGTTTAACCTCCTACAGCACAACGGACGAAAATCTCATCGATACGAGAAAAAGACAGTCTTTGATATTTTGGGTGTTGTCTATGAGTATACCACTTCTACTCATCAGGTAGCATAGTAAAAAAATTCAAACCCGTCAGGGTTTATTTGATATGTCTATTTTTATAACATCTATAAACGATAATAAAATACTACGTGAAAAGATCGCATTTTGTATAAAAATATCCCTTAAGTTGATGGGTATGGGGCGGAACCCCTATTAAAGGCATTTCCCGTACTAAAATAGAAGGTACTTGCAATTTTAGTACGAATTCCAATTGAACTCATGTTACTTAATCGTTCCCATTGCACCAACTTTCACATTTACCTTAACGTTTACATCTCCCTTTGCTAATTCATTATTCCATTTATTTTGGACTTTTTTCCATTCTGGATATGTGTAAGTTCTTGCATATCCTCCAAGACCAATAGGGTCGATTTGTGCAGTTTGTATTTTTTTTATTAATTGCTTGAAATCAGCTTCCAGCTTAGTCTCAATCGCCTTTTGTAATTTTGCTGCATCCTTTCTTGTATTAAACGAAAAAAGCCGTTCTGTAATACCGATACTCATCTTTACATCTACATTAAATATAAAATGATTATCATATCTTGTCTTTGTCTTTACTTTAATACTATAGGCAGTAAAACTTATCCAATCTTTATCTTGGCTGTCCGCCTTTATTTTAATTGGCATTGTAAATGAAAAATCCCCTGTATTTCCTTGTTGCAAAATGCGTAATAGTTTGTTTTCATCAGGTTTTAGTGTTAATTTATACCTTCCCTTTTTATCCAATAAAGCTGTACCTGTCACCCATATTTTATTCTTTTTTTTCATCTCAGTAATATTTGCTGTTAACCCTTTATCTGCTTTTTGTTCATGTAGTTCTTGAAGAGTTGTTTTTACTGTGATGTTTCTTAAAGCGGCGGTATCAACTAGTTTTGTTAAATATAAAGGAAGCCGTGGCTTATCTTTTGGGCTATGGAAGATGACGTCCGAAACAGGTCCATCAACAGCGACAACCCTTGCAGTAACTGTATTTTTAGGATCTCGATAAAATGGATCGAGGTATTTCATCCAGTTTTTTTGTTTCAGTAGCCGTTTTCCAACTAAAATAACCTGCGTTTTACTTCCTGAGGTAAGCGCCATAACAGTAGCATCAAATTTCTCTCTCGAATTTCGAATCGTAACAGATTTTACACCAGTGGTTTCTTCTTTTATTTTTGCTTCTTTATTGAAAACAGGGCTTGACATATACACTAATAAATTATCATTACGATCTAAATCGATACCAAGAATAAGAGTAAGAGAAACATCTTCAACATTTGTTTGATCAAAGCATCCAGTCATCATGAACACCGATAACAAAATTAAACATAGTACTTTTCTTTTCAATGTCAATGTATCCTCCCCTGGCGAAACTTCTCGTATAGACAGCAATACAGCCATAAAACGATAGGTGATATATAGGTTAATCCCAAACCAGCATTCGATAATGTCTGTTGCCAAGTTTCAGCTTCATTCCAACTAGGATGAGTCCAAAATATGAGGCCGATAATGAACAATAAGAGAACAACTACATGCGAGCTGTGATCTTGTTTTCTAATTAATTGGCTTGAACAAAATACAGCGCAATATATAGCGGGAATCCATGCTGTGGATACAACGGGTAAGTAAAGGGCCAATAAAATCATGTCAAAACGTTCTAAAAAACGAAATTCAATTACTTTCAGTAAATTTAGTACCGGTTGATTATATTGCGTAATGCTCTCAGGGCTAAAATAGGCAAAGCAAACAATAGTAGCAAATAAATAAAATAACATCGTTAAAGTGTTTGCAATAACCATTCCATGGACTGCATACTGTTTTTTTTGTAAAAAGGGATATAAAAAGAAGGCAATATCAAACCCTAAATAAGCAAAAACAGTGGTCGGTACAGCCATGAATACAGGTTTCCACCCTTCTTTTAAAAGTGGGAACAATGGCATCCAACTTCCGTTCCCTTTAAGAGGGATCAAAAAAAATAACGGAATCCAAAGAAACATATAAAAAATAAGTTCGGAGTATCGCCCTAAAATACGAGGACCGTTACGTGCAACAAGGAAGGTAGGAATCGAAAATAAAAAGATAACGACATAGTCAGGCGTTTTTGGAAGAAGCCATCCTTTAAGATAGAGCATAGCGTTCACAAGAACGCTACAAGAATAAAAAGCGAAGTACATCATGTAAATAACAACGAATGCTTTGCCTACTATTTTTCCAAATAATCGTATAAGAATGTCATAAATCGTGTCCTCGGGATATCTAGCAGCAGTTTTCACTATAAAAACACCTGATATTGTGGAGAATATCCAGCCAATCATTATAGCTATCCATCCATCCGTTCCAGCTTTCTCTGCAAGCAAGCGTGGAAGCGATAAAACGCCAGTGCCCACCTGCATTCCATTAATTAAAAGAATGTACTGTATAAGCGTAATGTCATTATAGGCATACTTTTTCATAGTTTCACCTTTTAGTTTGATTCTTTCCTTGTCGAATAGATTGAATGGCTCTGGTACCTTTAGAACGCTTTCTTAATGCCCATAAAGGTAGGCGTATGAAAGTATCTTTCATATCCGCAAAACGAAATGGTGCTAATGGCGTTCCGTAAGGAGTACCTAGCGATTCAAGACTGATTAGATGTCCAATTAAAGTCATCCAACCGATAACAAGTCCAACAATTCCAAATAAGGCAGCTGCAAGCATCATCGGAAAGCGTAAAAGTCTTACTGCCGCTCCCATATCATAATTAGGGATAACAAAGGAAGAGATGGCGGTAACAGCAACAACAATAATCATAATGTTGCTTACAATTCCCGCTTGAACAGCCGCCTGTCCAATAACAATACCACCTACAATTCCAACTGTCTGACCGATCGGAGTAGGTATCCGTAAAGCCCCTTCTCTCATCGTTTCCAATGTTATTTCCATAAGTAATGCTTCCATAACTGGAGAAAAGGGTACGCGCGTTCTTGATTCTGCAATAGATAAAAACAGCTCTACAGGAATAACTTCAAAATTAAAGGAAATAAACGCAACATAACTCGCAGGCAAAAATAAAGCAATCATAAAGGAGATAAAACGAAGCATCCGAATAGACGAAGCAACTAACCACCTTGTACCGTAATCATCCACACCTTGAAAAAAGGAAATAAAATTTGTTGGAGTAATTAACACATTGGGCGAATGATCCATTACAGTTACAAATCTGCCCTGTAGAATGTGAGATACTGCCAAATCAGGTCTTTCAGTTAATATAAATTGTGGAAACGGTGAGTATGGGTTATCTTCAATGAATTCTATAAGTTCGCCATTACTAGCAACAGCGTCGACTGTAATATTTTTAATCCGTGTTTCTAATTCCTTTAGCACATCTTCAGAAGCTACACCTTTCAAATATAAAATAGAAATCCTCGTTTTGCTTCGTACACCAATTATTATTTCTTTTACTGTTAATTCACGATGGGGAATATATCTTCGAATCATTGCGATATTTTGACTTGCAGTTTCTATGAACCCTTGATGCGCACCTTTTAGAGCTATTTCGTTATGAGCGTCTTCAACACTTCTTTGTGGCCATCCTTTCGAATCCAATTGATGTGCTGTTGTTCGACTGTGGATTAATAAAACACTATCTCCTCCAAAAATAGCATTTTCAATCTGACTCCACGTATTAATAATTTTAATTTGTCCTAATGGAATTGGAAGTTCTTTATTGGTATCAAAATCACTATTCATCAAAGGACTTAGAACATGATTTTGAATCAATTCTTTATCTGTTAATCCAGACAAATATACTAAAGCTACTTCTAATCCATCTACTTTCATTTGAAACCGACGAATTACTAAATCAGGTGCTTGACGGAATATATTCTGAATATCAGCTATGTTTTTCGATAAATCAGCGCCTAAGAGGGAGTCCTCAATATTTTTTTTCTGAAAATGAGTATTGTCTCGTATTGAAAATGACTTAGGATTGTCTCTATATTTTAAACGCTTCAAAAATTTAGCCATGATTCCCTCACTTTCTATGTACCTTTTATAATATGTTTAGTATGCATATATTAAGAAAAAATATCCTACTAACTAGAGAGGTAACATTCGAATTATTACTATAAAGTTTTTGGTACATATTTCATAAAATGTTTTAATATAAACCCCTTCAATATATTATATATGTCTAATATGCCGGAGTATTTTACATACATTTCCATAATATGCAATGTAATCGTTATATCAGGTTATATAAATCAGAATTGTGACTTTTGAGATGGATTTAAAGAGGGAGTCAGTTCTAAAACTGAAAAAGTAGAAAATCAGGAGAAAAAATAAAACTTTTATAGATGTTTTGAAGAAAAAAAGACGACCTATTTATTGTCGTCTTTCATTTTTCTTTTAGAACAATGCTTTAATAAAAATCTTTTATAAATTCACGCATATTTAAGGGTTAGCCCCTTGCTTCCCCCAACCTTTGCCTCACATCCAAAAATAAGGGAGCAGATCCCTACTCTACAGGTTGACCATGAATTCTTCGATTCATGGTAACCCAAGTGGCTATAAACAATATCATTAATAGTATTACAATGATATACAATCCGTTTTGAGGTATTATGATACCAATCATTACGCCCATTAATCCTCCCATTGCTCCTGCTACAATCCCGTTTAATAGGGGGATCATATCTTGAAATGGAAAACTGATAATACCACTAACAAAAACGCCAATTAGGAGTCCTAAAACATAGGCCGTACTTAGATGGTGACTCATAATGGCTCCAATAACTACACAAACTGTCATTGTAGAAACCATTCCTAAGGACATCGGAAGTGAATGGACGATTATATTAGATTGTTCATTGAATTTGTATAAACGATTTCGTTGCTTCCAGAGTGTAAAAATAATATGACAAATGAGCAGTGCACAAATAAATAAGATAACAACGGCAAAGAGCCACGATATACCAACAGTATTCATATGGTTCATTTCATGTCCCAATTATTTTCCCCTCCCACTTGGTATTTCAGGCAATATTCGGGATTTCTGGGGTCCTTTCGGCCCTATTAAATATAAATGTAAAACATTTTCGGGAACTGCTTTACAATTGCAATCGTTATTGTGTCCGCCATTTGTAAGGCTTCTGCTTCGATTTTGTCAAATACAGTAATACTAGATTTAAAATCACCTTGGAGCATAAGTACTGCCTCCGTTTTAGTAAGTGCCAGATGTTCAAAAAACATATTTTGGAATCCTTCTCTTGAAATAAAAGGATTTATTCTATTTAGAAATTGGGAAATTTCTGCTCCATTTACGTACCACTTTCTCTCAGCAGCCGTTGCAGTTTCTTGATTGCTGGCTTTTGCAGCTTTGACAAGTTCCGTAGCAATCACCAGATGTTCCCTTATTAAGTTGTTGTACATTGTTGCTATTTCATTTCCATAATAAGGTTTTAGCAAATCCCCCATATCTACAGCATTGCGAAGTAGACGAGCGGTAACAACGTCTATATCTGGTAAACCAAAAGCTATGCTAATAATTGTCATCCTAGTCCAATATACATGTTGTTCCCAAACCGAACGCATAGAATTACTTAAATTAACTTTCTGTTGCGTATAAACAAGGTTGCCTCCCCCATGACATTGATGGTTATGGTCACACCTACAATTTTCTCCACACTGACAATAGGGATTCAAACAAGCTGAATTGGAACAATTACGTCGATAATAAGGATAACCACCGGAATATCCTTGTTCATTTTGCCACATCTTTCATCCCCCCGAAAAACTTTCATTTTCATAAAAATATAGGTATTTATAATCATCATCATATGTAATTTTTAGCTGATTTAGAATTGCAAGAAGAAGTTAAAACAGTGTTGAAAGAAATCAGGGGAATGTGGATTTAGGATGTTCAGATATTGGTATGAGTCTTAGGAGACATTATATTGATGTCTTAATTTCCATGCAAGAGTAGATAATAATCAGAGAAAATATAGCTTATCCAGACCTAAATTAAAAAAAGATAGATAAAAGACATAACATATTGGTCGTATAAAATATGTTATGTCCTTTCTTTTTCAGCTTATCTCCTTGTTAACTTAATAAAAAAAGGACTCCCTTTTTGGGAATCCAATTCATTCAGTGTCACTTTGGTTAAATCCTAATCTTCTCGGTTCGCAACACTGTCATTAGCCTCATCAGCACCTTCGCCGACTTTGTTACCCATCGCTCCTCCTACAACAGCTCCTGCAACGGTACCAAGTGGACCAAGAACAGAACCCAAAGCAGCTCCAGCGACAGCACCGACACCAGTTCCTACCGCTTCGCCTGCATCATTATCGACACGGTTACGTTCGTTTTTATCAGTTCTTACTAAAAATTCACCATACTCATTTTTAGTTAAATAGTTTCAAATTCTATCATTATAATATAATGGTATTTTAAATACTTTTTTACTTTCTTTGTATATGTAAAATTACATAAAATTATTTATAATTTCGGCTAAAAAAGTCTTTTCATGTCGATTCATGTAGATTAAACTTTAAATATAATGGTTTTATGTTTTTGCTTCACCCTCTTCATAGGAGAAATGAAGAGTTGTTGTCATTTTCGTAATAGTAAGCACTTACAAAATGTCCAATCATTTCGATATGTAATATTTCATAAAACATTGTTGGTTTTTTAAAAAAAATATTCAGGGGAAATAGACGAAATGCAACAGAATAATTTATCAGACGGGGAGAAAATGATCGTATGTATCCAAAATTTATTGATAAAATAGCGTTTTCGAAAGCGCATAAAGAGTTACTAATTAAACTGTATAATAAAGAAATCTCAAGAAGCGAGTATAATCAATTGGTAGATGCTTTTTATCGTCCACAACAAAAATAAATATGAAGTATATGTTTATTGTTTTATGTATTCTATAATAATAAAATTCGTTTATATCATTTTTGGGGCAAGCTCATCTGCTAGGTTGGTGGGCATGTGGCGGTACCCCACATCCATCAACTTAAGGTATATTTTTATACAAAATGCGGTCTTTCCATATAGTTTTTTATTATCTTTTATAGATTTTATAAAAGTGGGCATATCAAATAAACCCTGACGGGTTTCAATTTTTTTACTATGCTACTTTATGAT
>NZ_MACH01000111.1 GCF_001884065.1 Bacillus proteolyticus | reverse complement strand
TTCGTCCGTTGTGCTGTAGGAGGTTAAACAGACGAAGGAGAACCTTTGATAGCTCTTGGGTGTTTTTGTGTAGTGCTTGATGAAACAGTAAAAAATAGTCCTTAATTATGTACATCGCTTTATATTCACTTAGCTCTTTCTGTTTCTTACGTAACAGGAGTTCTCTCATTTTAAACATAGTAGAAGAACATAATAAGATACTAATGAGTTGACCATAAAGATGACATTCTAACCGCTCTTGTTTAATAGATTTGCAACGATGAATTTGAAACCAAGATTTCCATATTTTAAATAACAGCTCAATTTGCCAACGTAGTGAATATAAATCATAGATTTTCTCTTTTGGTACCCATTCCGTAGGAATATTTGTCATATATACCGTAATTCCTTGTAAAAGTTTCGTACGCTCTGTATATGTAATCCCTTTTTTCTTTTCGCGAATCGCTCGATCGCGTAGGCGTTTCTGTTTTTGCTCCTCGGTACATCTATAAACCACAATGCGAATAGGCAGTTTGTCTTTACTCCCTACATATACATCATGTAATTCATACACTTGGCCAGGTTGTAATTGTTTCATGATGTCTTCCAAATGAATTTGTATATATACCGGTCTTAATTGAGCGGGTTTTGTTTTAAATACCACTGTTTCGAATTCTTTTCTATATATTTTAGTTGGTAACTTAAGACGTGATAAATAATATCCTTGCTTATCTTGAATAGACTTAAAGTCTTGTAAACGAAAATATCCTAAGTCACGAATATACAGTTCATTCTTTTGTGCCATGCCTGTTCGAGTCGCACTATATGCCTGATCACTTCGTTTTCCGGGTTCAATTGCCACATCAGAAAATTCTCCACTCAACAAGTCATACTCTAGTTGGATTTTCACACCAGCTGTATGACTACATCCTCCGGCACCAGGATAAGTAGCTGCGAATCGATCTGGAACTTGGAAGGTTGTAGAATCAAGGATGCGAATCCGCTCAAAATAAGCAGAAAGAGAATGAGAAATCTTAGATACTCCTCCAATTTTAGCTTGTAGAAGTGTAGTAAATACAGTTCGAAAGAAGGCTACAGAAGCCGAGTTAAATCGTCGATTAAGTCCCTCCGGACTTAATAAAACTCCTGTTGAAGTTTCTAATTGACTACAAAGTTGAGTAAGAGAGGTAGTAGCGACTTGTTGATTTAACCATACACACAAAGATAAGAAATGGTGCCCGTGGCACTTACGTTTTCGTTTCATCCCGCCTGCTTTTATAGCTAATTGATTAAGTGTAGCGGGAGACATATATCGATATAACTCTTCGGCAAATAAAGATAATTCTTGTTTTTGGTTCATATTCATAAAAAGCACGTCACCCTTTCTCATTAACATAAGAGAATAGTAACGTGCTTTTAACTTCAAAAATAGTCTAAATCCTTAAGTTGATGGATGTGTGGCGGTACCCCTACTTCAAAAGGTGCACCCTTTGATACGCAAATAATTCACATGAAATTATTTTAATTTTATATAAATTATTTAAAATATAACATTTACATATTAATGATACTCAATTAATTTTAAAGTATCCACAATGGTGATATTCAGTCTTTGTACAATTGGATTATTAAGTAATGTAGTGAAAATAATGAATGACACTGTGAAAATATATAACTATGTATTATTTGTATTTATCTTACCAGCAATAATTTATTATTTATAAGCTTCTTATCAAGAAAGAAAAAACACTGCTTAATGACAGTGTTTTTTCCTTTATAATCATATGGGGCAATATATTTTATTTAAACATAAAAGAGGCTATTATGATTAAAAAAATAGAATAGGCACAATTATATCGATTATAGTACCTGTTTTATCCATTGTGAATGTTGCATACAAAATTATTTTAACTGAATTTTTTGGATTCTCTATACTTTTACCTGTATCTCTTTGTCCAATTGGATTTATCCTAGCTATTTTTTCCTATCAAGTAGATAAAAATATCGGAGCGAAAATCGGGATAATATTAAATGTGGTAGGATTTTTGATTCCTTTTATTTGGGTGATTGGAAGAATTATGTAGTTGAAATGTATTCCGGACATATCTCCTATATCACTAAATCTATGAAAAAATAAAAAAGGAAGAGAATTTTTATAATTCTCTTCCTTTTTTATTTACGAGAAATTTCGTTTTCAATTGTTGTTTAGTATTTCGAAAAATGCTGTAGAATTTTTCTCTTTCATTATAACAGTATAAAAGTTGGTTTTAAGATGCAATATTGCATATAGAAATGTATTAATATCAATGTAAATGTTTACTAAAATGAAAACATAAAGCTACACCACATCTTAACGCATAAGTAGAGGAGGAACTAATATGGAAATGGAAATCGCAATGGCAATTTTGAAATTTGTAAGCGGGGTTTTATCATTCGTAACAGAACTTTTAAAAACAGTAATGTAAGTTCATTATTACGCTATTATTAGGAATAACTTTTCATACAAATGATCTGTATATCAAAGATGAATTGATGTGCAGATCATTTGTGTGAGCAAACTTTAAATAAGAAAAAGAATTCCAGAATCTTAAGGAATTCTTTTTTTATGCGTAATTATAAATTTAATACTTTTTACAAATGATCTTAATTTTATTAACTAAACAACAAAAACATACTACATATGCCTTATTGTTTAGTTCAATATTGTTTGAACAGTAAGTAACCTTTCTCTTAACTATTTTTTAAAAAATAGCATGACTTAATCATTTTCATTAAGAGGTACCGCCACATATCAATCAACTTAAAATATTTCTTTATATAAAGGTAACGTTTTTTAAGTAGTTTTTCATTACCTTTTACGGATATTTTAAATTAAATTCCACAGATGTAGATAATGTTATTTTTTCTAAAAAATGTTATCATTCTATTTGTCATAAAAAACTCACATTTAATGTGATTAAAAAATTGAGGGGTTGGACTAACATGATCAGTGACTTAAAAAAAGCTGCCTTATCTTCAATAAGGGGCCATTGGGGATTAGGAGTAGGAGTAACGCTTCTTTATTATGGAATTCCTGCAATTGGTATGTTTATGATTGGAGGTTCAATATTTATGCTGTTTAGCTTAATTATTGGAATGATAGATCCCGATAGTTTTGTAGAGTACTCGGTAACAGGAGAAGCAATAGTTGACTCATCAGCCGTCTTTTTTCTAGGACTTGCTACAGTAATGATGTGGACTATTATATTTATTATTTATATTGCTACACAAAGCATTATGGGTTACGGCTATAATAATTTCACTTTGCGTTTAGCAAAAAAAGAATCTACTACAATTAGTGATTTATTTGAAGGATTTAAGAAAAATAATTTATTTAGATCTTTGAAGTTAGGTATCTTGCAGACTATACTTATCCTTTTGTGGAGTTTATTATTAATTGTTCCAGGTATTATAAAATTTTTCTCTTATTCTATGGCGTACTATATTTTAATAGAAAATCCAGAATATACAGCAAGTGAAGCGATTAAAAAAAGTAAAGAAATGATGCAAGGACATAAATTAGATTTATTCATAACATGGTTGAGTTTTATCGGCTGGTTTATTTTAGGTTCTTTGGTAGGAATATTTACACTAAATATCCCATACCTTTGGATTAATCCGTATTACACTACAACAATATCGCACTTCTACTTAAATTTATCTAAAAGGGAAAATAATATGGAAGAACTAAGAGTTAACTAGAAGCATCTGTTAGTTTGAATTAATTTAGAATTAATAATAGCTTACATATCTTCTCTAATGGAGTAGCACCACATATCCATCAACTTAAGCATTTTGGTTATTCTTAAAGTTAAAGGCAAGTTAATGTTCTCTTATATTAATAAGAATATTAACTTGCTTTTTAGATTTCAGTATAAATTATTTATTGACATAAATTATTGTAGTTTAAAGATTAACCCTCCTTATGCAATATTACATATAAAAATCTTTATTGGGTCTGTTATAATTTTAAGAGTAAATTATTCATCCATTAATTTACTCTATCCATATCTATAGTTATGGAAACCCTAATTACATATAAAAAGAGAGAAGAACATTGGTGAGTTCTTCTCTCTTTTTATTTACTAAAGGTTACTATTCAAAGTGCTTATTGCAATTGCTTTAAGCTGAATTTTAAATTATAAATTCTGATTTTCATACTTCTTCACGAGTCGATAAAAAGAAAAAAGTATCTGCTCCTTCAAAAATAAGTTATAAAAGAGTTTTGTTTTCCTGTAACACATTATCTATCCTGCTATTCGCAATCAGTACGCTCCCGTACTGATTAAAGTTTCACTTTATAACCTGTTTACAATATTTACACGTACCACGCCTCCGATAATAGTAAGCAATCGTAGCACCAAACAGAGCCACTCCCCAAATTGGCCATAATAACTCTGGACCTTCCAATGCCCATCCCCTAAGATCTAGACCCCCTTTATTAATAAACCCCCGGATGTACATCAAACCTGCTGAAGTAATCATAATGGAAACCAGTGAAGCAGGAATAATCGCTAATGAAAGAGGTACACGCCTGCCAGCAATAAATGGAAACCAACGTGGAAAAATTTCTCCCCAAGGCTGAATAAGACCCAGCGTAAGAATCGCCCCTCCGAGCGCTACGGTAGCCAAAGACGCGCCCATTAACCAAATTCCGGGTGAATCACGTTCAAAGGAATCAAGTAATTCTTTGGTAGTTCCCAGTGGAATGCCTAGCGCCCAACACCATCTTGTTATGGAATAACAGATAGGAATTATAATGGCAATGCAAGTGCACCATTTCCCCCAAGATGCTGCTGAGGATTGTGATTCCCATTTAGAGGGATTACTATTTCGGCCACAATAAGGACAAGCATCTCGCGTTTGACGTTGATAGACTAAAGCAGTCGCACTCCATAGAAATGCGCCTAACATACTAATATATTGATTTACAATCGTCCAGTACATCATCTGTTCAAAAAATTTCACTCCATGTGGAAAATCAAATGGTGCTCCAATCAAAAAAATAAATCCATATGCTGCTGACGCCAAGACACGGTAGTCAATAACTGCAAATAATAGAATTGCTACTAACATATACACAAACATAAGTAATACTATTCGTAAAAGTCCCTTGCCCCAGCCACAAATCATCATGACAGCTACAATGACTCCCATTAATCCAAATCCAACCATTATAGGTGCACCAGTTTCAGGCCTCAGACCAGCTAGCATTGAGTATTCAGATTGTGGATCTCCGATTCCAAATGGAAAACCCTTTCCTTCCAAGGTCCAATACTGACCTAATATCAAATACATCAACGACCAAACAACCGCCGTATATCCAATCCATTTGGGCCAAAATGATAACCATCTAAAAGTATGAATTCCGGTTTCGCTTTTTTTCTCAGTATTTGACATCGCGAATGAACAACTCCTTTTAATAAAAAGTAATAATGCTAAAGCCTTCTACAATATTTACACTGTCCTCGCCTTCTTTGATAGTAAGCGATAGTCGCTAGCCCAAATGCTACTCCCCATGGAAGCCAAAATAGTAAAGCCCCTAATTCTCCCCATTTTTGGATAAGTGCCAATGTCAGAATGGCACCGCATATAGGTAATTCACTGATACTAATTTGATAGCAAAAAATCTCGCTTTTCATTCCTATCTTTCAATGCACCTTGTGAATAGTGATCATTCGGCCGTCGTATATGATTTAATTAAAAAAACATATTCTTCAACTCCCCAGTGTATATTGATGAATAAGTTCATATTATGATAAGAAAGTTAATTTGAAACGGACCTCCAGAACTGTTTATAAACAGTTCTGGAGGTCCATTTAGAAAAGAAATTCCATAATCACAGTTGTAAGGTAACAAACTGGAAATATTGAGCAATAAAAACACCAATTCCACATAATGGAATTGGTACGAAAAATCTTCTAATCTATATTAATTACTTTCTTTCTCTATAGAATTATACTTGTGTTACACAAACTCACTATTATGTTCATATTTATTTTTTAAAATAAACAGCACCAAAATTTTCATTAAATCTCTTACACCAAATAGAAACTGAACCATATACACTTACATCTACCCCTTCAGGAATTTCGTAGTTTTGGTCTCCTTTATTTCCCTTTAATTTTCCCAATTCAATATACTGATAGTTTTTCACGTCTTCATTATTTTTCAAACGATTCGTAGGAACTAATACGACTCGCACATCCGGCCCATTAGATGTTGCAAAATTAGAAAGCCTTAAAACACGTTTTCCATCTGCTAATTGATGAATTTTTGCCGTTCCAGTTGTTTCATGGACACCGTTTTGAAACTGTCCTTCACTTATTACTCGATCACTTTGTTGCTTTGCTTCAGTTGATTGTACCTCTGTTTGTGGCAATGCTTCATTCACGTGCTTATCAATAAATAATTTCTCTGGCCTGAACAATGACCATAAAATCCCCAATATAATTATCAAACAACCTATAAACCATACATATTTTCTTTTCATAAAGTAAAAAACCTCCTGTAACATACTGTGTAGTAGTATGTTAACAAGAAGGTCTTTCATTTTTCTAACGTAAATGTTACAAAAGTCTTTCAGCCGTCTTATTTTTTTCTGATGTGATGGGAAGAGTAAACCAAAATTCACTTCCCTGCTTACCATCTGCGCGATTCCTCACACCAATTTCCCCTTTATGCATTTCAATCAATGATTTTGCTATAGCTAATCCAAGACCGGATCCTCCAGATTGCGAACTTCTTGATCTATCTGTTCTAAAAAAACGTTCAAATACGCGTAATTGATCATTTGGAGAAATTCCCATCCCTTCATCTCGCAAAGTGAATTGGACCTGCTGAGTTTGTTTATTTTCCTCTACAGTCAATTCAATTGTTCCAGATACAGGAGAATATCGAATTGCATTATGTAATAAATTACCTATGACCCTTTCTATTTTACAAGGCATAATCAAAAGTCGAGGTAATGTATCTGGAACATCCAATTGCACATGGATTTGTTTGTCTCCTAATAAGACAGAATGTGACTCTAATACATCTAATAGGACTTTATCTAAATGTGTGAAACTTGGATGAAAATCTACTTGCTCAAACTCTAACTTTGAAAGATCAAATAAGTCGTTAATTAATCCACTTAACCTTTCTATTTCTTTTAATATCGTCGCTAAGTATTGCTTTCTCATTTCAGGATCTTCAATCAGGTTATCTTGTAATGCTTCTATCATCAATTGCATGCTAGCCATAGGAGTTCGTAAGTCGTGTGAGATATTGGTAATTAGCTCCTTACGGGATTTTTCCTGTTCCTCTAATTTAGTAAACCCTTCTTCTAATTTTTTTGCCATCTGTTGAAAGGCAGTTGCTAATTCTTTAAACTCCCGTGGTTCTTGCCCAATTATATACATCGTTTCAAAGTGTCTATCACTAAATTGTTTCGTCAATTTTATTAAATTTTGTATAGATCTCATGATAGGACGTGTCATTAACCAATAAATAAACGTTGAAATAATAAATGCCACAAATGCAATTACTGTTAATAGCCGCGTTTGTTCCGGTTCAAGTAACATTTTCGTCTCACTATACCATATAGCAATTACCATAATACTGGTACTTAATAAATTCATGAGTAACAATTGAATACGTAATCTCATGCTTCATTTCCCCCATTTGGCTCAAAGCGATATCCTATACCCCAAACCGTATGAATCCAGCGATTCTTTATTGTATGCTTCTCGAGCTTTTCACGTAAACGACTCACTAGCACGGTAACTGTGTTTGATGCCCCTTCATGCCCAAAATCCCAAATTAGTTCAAGAAGCTGCGAGCGAGAAAATACTTGTTTTGGATGCTTTGCCATGAGATAAAGTACCTCAAACTCTTTCACCGTTAACTCCACTTCCTTATCACAAACAAGTACATATCTTGTCTTTGGATATATTTTTAAATCTGGAAATTCTATTACTTCCAATAGAGATTCTTTTGCTTGTATCGGTACCTGGCTTCCTCTTCTAAGTATAATTTGGATCCTTAATACTAATTCACGAGGAGAAAATGGCTTTGTTAAATAATCATCTGCCCCCATTGTTAAGCCTAAAATTCGATCCCTTTCCTCTCCCTTAGCAGTTAACATAATAATAGGGACATTTGATTGTTGACGAATTTCCTCGCATAATTCCCATCCATCTTTTTTCGGCATCATCAAATCTAATATAATTAAATCTGGTTGCTGCGTAAGAAATACATCCCAACCTTCTTTGCCATTTACAGCGGTATATACTTCATATTCTTCTCTTTCTAAATACCGTTTGCAGACTTCTCGAATATTTGCTTCATCTTCTACGATTAAAATTCTTTTTTTCATTTACTATCCTCACTTCTTTTTCACCAATAACAAAAAAATTTATTTTTTCTATTATCCTATAAATATATCTTTATAGGTAAAGATGTAAAAACTGATCGCATCAATAAATCAGAATTCCAGATTTCGGCCTCTAAACGAACGAAAATCCAGAATAATATTTATGTAATTCAGATAGTAATCTTAACATTTGATTACTTATATGACTAGATAAGTAATTAAAATAGTAGTATCTAAATCATATAAATTAAAAGGAATGAGTCCGATTCAATATCGAACTCATTCCCTATTAGTAGCCTAAATTTTTGTATCTGACTTTTCGGATTCAGTTTATTACCGGTTCTTTTTTCAAACTTAGCAACAGAACTGTTACCTATTACTGAGCTCTTGATAGATTCCATGCTATAGTATCAGTTCCATTCTCTCCATTACCATATTTCATATAATCGATTAAATATCCCACCTTTAACTTGTTACCATTAGATAGTATGTTCCATTGCTTATGGTGTCCAGTGAAGTTCTTTGGATATGCATGATTAAATTTAAAAGTACTTGCGTTCTGTTTTTGATCTAAATGGATATAACTATCTTGAAGTTTTAAATATGCATAATCTGAATAAATAGGACTTTGGAATTTAATTAATACCTCTTCATCCTTTTTAATTGGTTTTCCAGGTTTAGGTTGACCTACTCTTTCAATAATTACATTCACTTTTTCATCGCTAGATTTCTCAGCCCAAAGATACTCCCATTTATTCCCGGCGTAATGACTTCCCCAATAAGCTGTATTTCCATATGAAGCTACAGTATAAGGAACTCCTTCTGTAACAAATTCACCTGAATTATCTACTACATAATCTTCGAATTCTTTATTAGCTTTAATCTCTGCATCAATCTTTTGTGTAGGCGTTAGATTGTGTGCGTCATTAATTTCAAATGTAACTTCTCTGTGCGCTGCAATTTCAGATTTAATAGGGTGTATATTTTCTCTAGACTCATATGTATATCCATTCTCACGTTTAACTAGTGTTACTGTTTTTGAGGGACCACTCCATTTTGTCCTATAAGTAGTAGAGATCTCGTTGCTCACCCCAAATAAACCAGGTAAGATTGATGCCCGAATCTTTTGCGTAACAGGATCATAACTACTTTCTACTAATGTTGGTTGCTGTAATTTTGCAAAAGCACCGTATACAGAGTCTTTATGTAAATAACTGCGATCTCCCTGCCCCGCTTTTAAAGCGTTCAATGCATCAGTTCCATTATTATCTGAAACCACTGATACTTGATTATTACTTTTAGCCTTGTTTACAATATGCTTTACTTTATTCGTATCTATATTAATATGTTGAAAAACTTCGTTATAGGATAAGGCTGGCTTATCAGCAAGGGATTTATCTTTAGGAGTATATATCCTAAACTTTGGTATATTTCCTATATCTGTTTCTAATTGTTCTGTAGCTGCATTTACTCTAGATTCATATCTCCCTGAATCTCCTAAATGCATTACTTCTTCACCTTTTTCGATGGATAAATCCATTGTACTTGTAGGTAAAACTTCAATCGAAAGAAGTTCCCCTTGTTCAACAGCTTTCAATTCATCCAATGATAAGACAATATTCGCATCTGCTTGTCCCTCTAAACTGTCAATTACTACTTCTGTTTTATTCCGTCCACCTTTTTCTGTACTTAAATAGTTTGCCTTATAACGATCTTGTGTTGCCTTTACAGTATTAATAATTTTGTTTCCTAAACGAATATTAAAATGAGGCGAAACATTTTCAGCGGATGCTGTGCCTACATTCTTATATTCCAAATGTACCCGTAATTTTGCTGCGTTCGCTGTATCCACAGTTGTTGCGGTAGACCAATCAAAATTATTTGTATAACTCTCCGTTTCAGTAGTTGTTTTTGAATATCCGTATCCCACGTTTGCTGAAACACTTCCGGAAGGAACAGGACCGGCTGCTGAGCCTTCTACACCACCTGATCCACTTAGACCTACATTAAATGAATGTTGTGTAGATACGCTTTTTTCCCATCCTCTGCTAACAGATCCGCCATTATTATCCGTAATGGTTGCAATAGGAATTACTTCAATTCTTTTGACACCAATTCGTAAATTTGGCATATTGGCAACTATCGGATTGAAATTAGTATCAGAATCATTATTATAATTCTCAACCTCATACATATCAGTAAAAGGATCACCATCCGTATTTGCATTCATAGGATTCGATATAAATTTTGGTTTCCCTTTATCCTTCTGGGGATCCCATGCTTTCGCTTCATTTTTTCCAGTTTGTGAATTGAATTCAATTTTATATCCATTAATCTCTAAGTCGTTAGAAATACCATCTTTGTCCCAATCGTTGTTTGCCATTTCAATGTTTTGTGTAATGAGCGAACCTATTTCCCCATCAGATCCGAGCGTGAAATTCTTATCTTCCTTTTTTGCATTTGTATTCTCTTTGAATATTTCAACTGTACTTCCTGGATTCGGTTGTTTCACATCTGCTAAAGCAGGAGATGCTAAAGTCAGTGCCATCGATACACTACCTAATACACTAAGTGCTGGCTTCAATTTTTTCATTGTTATTTCTCCTCCTTGGTTTCTAAGTGAGTTAGAACACCTACTAGTAAGATTAATTTCATCATATATAACAAATCTTTCATTTCTCTCTCATAACTGTTAAAAAAGTCTCTCGTAAATATTACAAAACACTTACAGAGCTTTGTAAGGCTATATAATCTGTATATAAAACATCAAAAAAGCAGTAAAATGAACAATCGATTACACTATATACAAAAATTAAGAAGTATAAAAAAGACACTCTTATGAGTGCCCTTTTTAGCAACTAAATTCGCTGCAGCTAGCTCCAACTATGATTAATAAGATAAAGGGCACAACCAGTAATGCGAATCCGCCACATGAACATTAAAGGAAAGGAACAGCTAGTATTGGAGATTGAACGAAAAGCAGTAGCGTGGTATCGAAGTTCAAAAGCGTAGATTAGATTATTTCACTCATACGGGCTTTAGTTAAAGAACAAATCATAATAAAAAGGCTGTTTGACGTATTAGTCATGTATAATATGTCAAACAGCTTATGTTCTTTTGTTTTTCTAAATTTATGTCTTGATAATGAGTTAAAGAACTTTTTTATTTGTGATCATTATGTTTTGTGAATTATAAAAGTAATCCTGTATCTTTTGCCTTTTGCACGGCTTCATCTCGATTTTTGACTCCTAGCTTCTCATAGAGATTAGAGGCGTAGTTTCTTACTGTTCCGTTTGACAAGTATAGCTTCGAAGCTATTGTTTTATAACGGCTGCCTTGTGATAATAGTTTCAGAACCTCTAGTTCGCGTTTCGTTAAACCAAACTCTTTGCAATCTGATTTTGATTGAAATGATTCTGTTTCTTCATTTTCTTCCCACATTCTATTAAACAAGTCATGGTTAATCATCGCGCCTCCCCGATAGACTAAACGAATTGATTCAGTTAATTCACGCGAATCTATGGATTTCAACAAATATCCATCTGCACCATTTCGTATGATTTCCTTTGCCTTTTCTGTATCCTGAAAGGTAGACAGAATGAGTACACGAATGTGCGGCCATTTTTCCTTAATCATTTTAGTCGCATGAATTCCATCCAGATTGGGCATCTCTAAATCCATTAATACAACATCTGGTTTTAGTCTTTCACACAATTCCACAGCCCGTTCTCCATCTTCAGCCATTCCCACTACTTGTAAATCCTCCTGTACATCCAAAATTGTATGAAGACTTTCTCGAATAAAAGAATGATCATCGACAATACACAGGCGGATTTGTTCATTAGACGGTTGTACTTGTTTCGGTAATACACATGAAATTAACGTCCCTTCCCCTTTTTGGGAGTAAACAACAACTCTTCCTTGTGACTGACTCACACGCTCCTTCATTGCAGTTAATCCAAAGCCATCCTTCCACTCCTCTACCCCACAGCCATTATCCTGTACATCCAATCTTATTTGTTGTGGTTCAAAGTGAAGTGACACAATAATTTCTGTAGAATGCCCATGGCGAACAGCATTTGTTAGTGATTCCTGCAAGCTTCGATATAGTGTCATTTTTGATTGCTTGGAGACCATACACTCTTCCCCTATTATTCGAGTACGTACATTTACTTTTGCATGTTTCTTAAATTCCTCTGTCAATTGTTGTAATGTGACAGCTAAGGGAAGCGATTCTTGTGATAAATCCATTTGATGCAAATACAGTCTTACTTCTTCCATGCTGTTACGGGCTAATTGTAATAATGAATCGAGCTGTTGCTCGCCTTCTTTAGACTTTAATTCCGTACGTAATGTTTCCATCCCCATCATAATTGAGGTATAGGAATGCCCCATCGTATCGTGTAAGTCTTTTGAGAGCCTATCACGTTCCTCAAGTAATGTTATTCGCTCGACTTGGGATATGTATTGTTCCAATACATGTTTCTGGTTCCGAATAGTTTCACTTTGACGGTAATTAATAACCAGTAAACGAAAAAAAGAACCCATAGCATAGGCTAAACCAATTTGTAGGATAATTCCCCATAAATCTGTTAATTTGGAAAATAACGCAATGAGCAACGGGAACAAAATAATTGTGATAGGACCTGACCAGCGGTAAGATTTATGAACACTATTTGCCGCAATCATAAAAGTTGGCATTAAAAAAGCAAGATACGCTGACGGAAATAATAAAGTTAAATAGAAACACACTCCGCCAAATAATATTATTTCAGTAAATAAATAATAGCGATAACTGAACATTAAACAGATCCAAGGTACTGAAAATGAAACGACTTCCCAAAGAATGATGATCCAAAGTGTTACTGTTAAATGGTCATGGTGTTGGATAGTCGTTAATATCAATGATAACCAAATGATAAAACGTATACAAAGTAATGCCCAATCATACCAGAACCATATTTTCAAAGTCTTAAACAAATTATCACTCCCTTATAGCTTTAAACATAGTACTTGTGTACATTCCAATAATTCGAACTAAACAGTTTCCAATACATATACGTACCCAGATGAGAATGCATCCGACAATCATGACTAAAAAAACTTTCGTCCATGAATTCATAGTAATTCCAAATAAGTATATATTAAAGTATCGAAAAAGTAAGGGTGTAACAATACATACTAGCGGCGTTACATACAGTAAAACAGCACATATAAGACTCATTATTCCAACAAAAAATTTTTGCATGAGCCAAAAAATAGCCCTCCAGTTGCTACTATTAAGAATTATTTCTTTCGCTTTAATCCATCTATCTCCTCCTCTTTTTCCCCTTAGTGGTAATGACTCTATTGATATATTCGTATAAACTTTCGTCTGAATACGTTCATACTGGACAAGTGTGTGAGTTGTTTGCAACACCCTCGCCAACAAAGGAATACCTACGAAGAAAACTGTCATTACAAGTGCAAATGTAATGCTGACCAGATAGAAGCAAAAGTAAAACAATCCGGATGCAAAGGTAAATAACAAGAAATAGAAATCTTGCAAAGTTTTTTGAGCTGATGCTTTCATCATTAAAATCGTTCCTCCTCATTCATCGCTAATACGTTAGTCGCCCTTTGATTCTACGTAGTTTACTGTCACATACGGTAGTGTCAAAGTGTCATAGTTTGTATGACATGACTATCATTATAGCCGTAACCTCCTCTACTTTTTCGCTCCATACATAAATATGACAGATAATCACTATCTACTATGACTTGCCGCTTGCTACACTCTGTTCATACGCTAACGAGCCACTAACTCGTTGTGCTAACAAAAAATTCCAATTAAATAAAGGAGCGTACAAAAATGAAACAAGCAATTAACAAACTGGGGATCGTTACAATTCTTCTTTCTTCTTCAACCATGATTTCTGCATGTTCCCAACTATCATTAGAAGTAGAAAAATCAAAACCAGCAGCATCCACGACTGATATCCAAATGACGAAAGGACCCAATAATAAAAAAGAAATAGAATCTTTTGCTGATCCGTTATTTGAGGAAAAAATGAAGAAGTATAATGTGAATGGTTCTAGTTTTGTCGTCGTTCATGATGGAAAGGTCGTTGTCAATAAAGGGTATGGATATGCTGATAAAGAAAAAAAAATCCCCGTTACTAAGGACACGGTCTTTCAAATCGCTTCAGTCTCGAAAACTTTTACTGCTTTGGCTGTGATGCAGCAAGTCGATAAAGGAAAGCTTAAACTAGATCAAGACGTACAAAAATATCTTGGTGGATTACAAATACCTAATAAGACAGGAAAACCCCTTACCTTGTTTGATATGCTCACTTATACCAGCGGGGTAGATTCTCCCAATCTCACAACGATAACTGGACCTGAATACGTTAATAATAGTATACCGATGAAAGAATTCTTCTCTAAACATATGCCAACGGTGGTGCGGACACCAGGTGAAGTTTATACGTATGACAACGTCGCATTTGCGCTCGCAGGGTTTGCAATAGAGAATGTTACTAGTACCCCCTTCACGAAGTATATGGAAAAGAATATTTTCAAACCATTAGATATGAAATCTACAAGTATGAGCTTAACTCCTGATCTTCTCAAAAGAATGGCTACACATTATGGTCCCACTGGCGATCCGATTCCAACAAGTAGGAACATAACGGATGCACCAGAAGGAGGCATTTTATCTACTGCGGAAGACATGTCAAAATACATGATTATGCAACTACAGAAAGGAAAGTTTAAAGACAAAGAAATTGTAAGTGAAAAAAGCATGGATATGATGCATGCCTATCAAGTTTTTGATGATAAGACGGTTCCTGTTGCGACAATTGGATTTGAAACGCCTTTCAATGAATTTGCTAACGGTCAACACGTTGTAATAAAAGGGGGAAGTATGCCTGGACATCAATCACTGATGATTTTAATGCCTGAACAAAAAACAGCATTCTTCATGTCTTACAATAATGATTCACCCATGAGCATAGACGTGTATGAAGCTCTCATGGATCATTATTTCCCTGCTAAGAAAGCGGAAAAAACTAAATATCTTTCGTTAGAGGAGAAAGAATCCCAGAAATATTTGGGTTTGTACCAAAACACACGTTTCGCTTCAATTCGCACCCACTTTACCTATGAAGATGGAAATTTGGTCATGGAAGGGGGATTATCCGGAAAACAAGTTCTCAAAATGATTCATCCGTTGTTATTTGAAGATTCGGAAGGCTACAAGGTTGCTTTCAAAAAAAATGCAGCTGGAGAAATCACATATTTTCACTACAGCTCTCCTAAAAGCCTAGATTTTATGGCTGATGCACAAAAAATTAACAACAAACCGTCCTTAGCGGATGTCCCGCAAATGAGTAACTATAGCAGTCATATCGATAATCTTTATGCTTTAAACATCATGGATGCTAAAGAAGGTAATTTATTCGATCCAATGGGTACTATGACACAAGGAGAGTTTGCGGATACGTTGTTACTTGCTCATGGATTTAACGGTTTTCCAGACGAATCCAAGGAGGCAAGGGAAAAAATTATGAATGGAATTCCAGAGTATAACCGTGCTACTCCGATTACCCGACAGGTCGCAGCAACCATGATTCAAAACGTTAAGCAAATTATAGACTTGAAACCGATTCAACCTGATAGAGCTATTAAAGTTAAATTACTTGATGCCGCAGATGACTGGGCAGTCCAATCGATTCAGGCACTTGCCTCCCAAGGAATTCTAGACCCTGATACTTCCATCAATGCTGACGGATCCTTTATGTTCCGTCCGAAAGATCTGTTACTGCGTCAAGAAGCAAGTGCCTTGCTTGATTTTGCCTTTGGCTATTATGCCCTACCTATTATTCTGAAGTAGGCATTCATACAAACATAAATTATGGCAAACGTTTAGGATGGGTGTTCCATCTGCATCAAGGTAAAGCTAAAAATAAATTTCGTTAATATAAAACCATTATGGGACAATAACTCATAAAAAAGCAGTAAAATAAAAAGCCGGTTTCTTAAGGTACAGGGAACCGGCTATTTTTTGTCTAAACATAAACTCTTCTTTTTGATATGGTTACCACACATACATCAACTTAGGAGTTTTGACTATCCCTTTTAAGAACCTAATATCTTCATGAAGTTCTTGAAAATCTCAAATCTAACTACCTTAAAGTCTTCGTTTCATCAAAAATTGCAAAGTTTATTACAAGCGGACCGAAAAATAACGAATTCTTGCGGTACTTCTGGTGGATCTCACCTAATCGAATTATAAATACGCCGTCGTAATGGTACTCTTACTTCTTATCTATTTAAATGTGATTTTATTCTGAATGCAGAAAGCAAGTGTTTCTCTCTTACACAAAAAATGGAAATCGCAGCAAAAAAAGCCGACACCCCCTTAAATAAAGGGCACGATGTCGACTTTAAACTTAACGGCCAAATTCTTTATTGAAAATTTTATCCCGACCCACCATAACTTCTGAACCTACTGTGTTTATGGAAGTTACTAAAATATGCTCCCCTCCAAGAGAGCCACCAACTCTCGATTCAAACCCAAAAGTACCGCCGGCATGCCCCCAATATGATTGCCCATCCGGTGTCTTTTCTTCATAAATTCCTAGTCCGACTTTACCAATAGGTGAATCTACTGTTGTGAGCATTTGGTCCATCATCTCTTGATTTAGAAGCTTTCCGCCCAACAGCGCACTGAAGAAAGTAGTTAAATCTTTGACAGATGAAACCATATTTCCCGCTGCATTTGCCCATGATTGATTTATTTCTGTCAAATCATACAAATGACCCGATCTGTCCATATTATATCCTGTAGCATGCTCCCCTGGTATATGAGGATTTGCTTCCATTACAAATGTCTCCTTTAGCCCAAGTGGTTCGATGAAGCGTTTTCTGATTTGTTCTGCATATGAATCTCCCGTTACTTTTTGAATAATTTGACCAGCTAGCACCGTATTGGTATTTGAATAGTCCCAGCCCTCTCCTGGTGTAAATACAGGCTGCTTGGCAAGTCCCAATCCGATTAGTTCATCAGCTGTATAGTAACGATATGGATTTTGAGGCAAGGTAATATCTCGCATATCCAAATCTGTATAGGATGCTATCCCGCTTGTATGATTTAGTAACTGACGAATCGTAATTTTGTTACCGTCATAACCATTACCCTTTACGACCCCCGGTAGCCATTTTTCAACAGAATCATCAAGGTTTAATTGTTTCTCCTCCGCCAACTGTAGTATAACTGAAGCTGTGAACGTCTTCGTGATGCTTCCGATACGAAATGAAAAGTTCGGTTCCACTGCGCGTGGTACCTCGTAACTCGCTACCCCTGTAGCATAAGACCAGTGCTTGCCGTCTTTTAATCCACCTGCTATGACACTTGGAATTTTTTTATTAGTTACTACCTGATCGATTACGTATTTGACTTCTTCTCGATGGTTCCTTTTCTTTTCTTTATCCGTAAGTCCCTTCTTAATTTTCCCTGTAAATTCTGACACTAAAATATTATTGATATGTTTTTCAGCTCCTAGTACATTGATGTTTATTGAAATGACATGTTGACCATCTTCCGTTCCACCTGCAAAGTTAGTAAATCCGGGAATGCCACCACCATGCCCCCATACTTCGGTACCGTCCGGCAATTTTGTTGCATGTACGCCAAGCCCATACTTTCCTAATGGTGAATCAGCTGTACTAGTCATCATTTCCTTTTTCATCTCTGGTGTCAACAACTTTCCACCTAATAATGCGCGGAAAAACGTCGTCAAGTCTTCTCCTGTCGAGATCATTTCACCGCCTGCATTAGCAAATGAAGGATTAAGCACTGTAATATCTACTAATTTATCACCCGTATTCAAGTAGCCTCGAGCATTTTTTTTCGGGATATCCATCGAGCTTCCAGGAAGGACTGTATCTTTAAGTCCGAGTGGCTCTATAATTCGTTTCTTAATCTGTTCGGCATATGTCTCCCCAGTAACCTTCTGGATAATAAGCCCCACAATAACTGTATTTGTGCTCGAGTATGCCCACCCCTTTACTGGCTCTAATTCCAAAGCGCGAGCAATTAACTGCTCAGGTGTATAATTTTCACTTGGATTTTCAAGTAATTTATTCTTAAGCTCTGGAGTCAAGAAGTCCGGAATTCCGCTCGTGTGATTTAGTAATTGTCGGATTGTAATTTTGTTTCCATCATATCCGTTCTCCTTTAAGAGTCCCGGCATCCATTTCTCTACCGTATCATCGAGACTTAGCTTCTTCTCTTCAACAAGCTGTAATATAACTGTCGCGACAAACGTCTTCGTTGTACTTCCGATCCTGAAGGCAGAGTCAGCATCCACCTTATGATTTCTCTCAATGTTTGCTTCACCAGAAGCATATGACCAATTTACATCTCCATTTTTCACGGCAACAATAACACCTGGAGTATTATCAGTATTAGCCGCTTTATCAACGGTCTGCTGGGTGTGAGTCTTTTTATACACTGCGTTTACATTTCCATTAGTAGGTAATACTAACGTTCCAGTCAGTATAGTCGCTGTTAAAGCAATTGTTGTTCCTTTTTTAGTGATGAATGACTTCATAGCACATCTCTCCTATTATTTTAAAATTTTCTGTTGCTTCACTCCCTCACCTTAACTTCAAATTTGTTAAATAACATAGTGATAAAACAACTAAATGTTTCATGACACCATGCGTAAATATGTCATATAAATCGTATGATAATCTGTCACCTATATCATGTGACAGATTTAACAGCTATTCTCTGACTTTCCTTCCTCTTTTTATTGACGTATTTAAAGTTATGTTACATGATAAATCTGAATCCTTAGTAAATTAACCTCAAAATAATATAAGTAGGTGTGCATAATCTATGTTCTCAGTAATAAAAAAATGGTTTTGGTATGATTGGATATTTGTAACCGTTCGAACATTTTGGCTGTTCGTAATTATAAGTGCTGATTTTATATATCCATCATTAATCAATGCGTCATTTTGGATTGTACTTTCTCTTGCTATAGTTGTTTACCTTGCTCCATTAATCGTCCGATATAAGAAAGAAGATTGGTATCTTGCAATCGATGTCACAGCAGCAGGCTTATTTTATCTTTATTTAGCTTATGTAGCACCGGGAATGCTCTGGTCTTTCGTTTTACTCGTAATGATTATTGGTTTAGCAAACATTCATAAAAACTATGTGTGGACAGGTATCCTCTGTGGAATCGTATTCCCGGCATTAAACAGTTGGATCGCTAATCAGCTCCCATATGAGTCTATCTTTAGCTGCAGCCTTGGTTTTCTCATTGGGATGGCATTTAATATTTTAATTCAGTACCATAAGCAAGCCCAAATTATACAAGAGCAGAAGCTGCTACTGGAGCAACATATTAAGCGGATTGAGGAACTTACGCTAATAGAAGAACGCAACCGACTGTCACATGAGCTGCATGACACAATCGGCCATACTCTTACCTCCCTCATCGTGGGTGTCGAATCACTGCGAACCTCAGTGCCAGATTCGCAGTTTGAGAGGATTGATTCACTCGTCGGTATTGCCCAAAACAGTCTGGATGATATTCGAAAACATCTTCATCAGCTCTCGCATAATCCATTACATCATTTGTTAAGTGAATCATTGAGAGAATTAACCGAGCAATTTATGAGATCGACAGGTACAACGATTACATTCCGTGTGATTGGCAATGAAACCCTAGTAATACAAAAAATAAACTTTTGCCTATACCGTTGTCTTCAAGAGTCACTTACAAACGCGGTTCGACACGGCAAGGCGAGCTCGATAGCCGTTCAACTCCACTTTGATAGGAAACAGCTTCGGTTACAGATTGAAGATAACGGCATCGGAATGAAAGAAATTCAATTTGGATTTGGTCTCAATGGTATAAAGGAACGGCTTGAATACTATCACGGCACATTGTCAGTCTATTCTGAAGCTGAGCAAGGAACATTTGTCATATGTAATATTCCGTTGCAGACAGAGCCTACACATGATAAAATCCGCCTGTTAATCGTTGATGATCAGGCACTTATTACCGACAGTTTGGAGCAATTTGTAGATCAGCATGCTGATTTTACCATCGTTGGTAAGGCAAATAACGGGCGCGAAGCATTAGAATATTGTGAGCAGTTCCCTCCTGATATCGTACTAATGGATATTCACATGCCGGGAATGGACGGACTTGAGGCTTTAGTTGAGATGAAACAGAGCTGGCCTGATATTAGGATTGTGCTCATGACAACGTTTGAGGATTCCTTGCAGGCAGCAACTGCATTGGAGCATGGAGCCGAAGGCTACGTGCTAAAGTCAATTCATCCACGTGAAATGATAGAGATTTTGAAACTTATTTATAATGGAGGAACCTGGATTAATCAATCTGTCGCTACACGAGTCTTCGAAGAAATGAAGCGTCAACGCGAGCAACTGGAAAAGGTCAGCTCAAGTAAGGAAAACTACCCGTATGGACTTACGAAACGCGAGATGGAAATTTTAGGACATCTGTCGGACGGGCTTCGCTACAAAACAATTGCTTCTAAGCTGTTTTTATCGGAGGGAACGATACGCAATTACTGCTCGAATCTTTACTCGAAGCTCGGCGTCAACAATCGCGAAGAAGCAATCAAAATGGCGCGAACAAAGAATATATTATAGAAGCTGTAGGATTTTCCAATGGTACTCAAGTTGTATATTCTTTTGATATATTTACGCCTGCTTCGCCAATTAATGAGCCTATCTTCCCGAAGAAAAAACTTATGGAAGTTCGGGCGGAAGACGATAATATTTCATTAAGCAGTACAAATCCCCTTACATTATCTGTAAGGGGATTTGTACGATAGCTATTAGTAATTGGAGTGTTACTATATGCAAACCATGAATATTTACCTTTATGTTTTTAATACAATGTCAGACTAGGAATATGGATATTAAAATGCTGATTGAAACTCGAGAAGAGATTAAATACTTACTTTCACATATGAAATCAGGCTCGATACTCCCGCATGTAGAATGTATTTATTTTAAAAATAATGTAAAGCCATTAACTTTTCACTCAGATTATGAATGTAAACAGAAATTAGTTAAAATAGCTCCAGACGCTTATATGAGACAAGAAGAACTTTTATTGATGTAGTTGAGATGGACTCACTTTTTGAATTTGAACAAGTATATCAAACGATTTACCTAATGATATATCAACTGTTTTTGGTATTTCTGGGCCTTCGGTAGTTATTCCAGGGAAAATTGGATGTTGTTCGTTTAACCAGGTTTTTGTCACTCCGTTTGCCTTACGTAAATCAATAAAAAATTGATCATTTTTGACTTGTCCAAAGATGTAATTATAACTGTTTGGATCATCTGATTTTAATTTTCCATATGGACCAAATTCGCGGTTACTATTATATACATTATATCGTCCTTCATAAACAGATGTTCCAATAGATACATACCGTTTCCCATAATATTCTGCCAAATGCTGCCCAGCTACTTTAGGGTATATAAAAGGAATCATATTTGTTTTCGAAACGTGTCCATTATGTCCCCATACAATGGTTTTTCCTAAATGTTCTTCTGTCCACTTCGCATTTTCATACATTGCAATATCATGTTTCAAAAATATATCTGATGGTTTATCAGGAGGTGACGCTAACATTGTAGTAAACTGCTCAATAATACGGGCATTTTGTTTTATCCATGCGAACTCTTTGGATTTTCCATTTAGATTACTTTTATTTTGTTCTAATAAAGCACTAATTTGTTTAGCATCTGAAATAAACTTTTCTTTCTTTTCTTTCGTAAGGCCGCCAAAGGTATCCATATCCTTTGTTACAGGAATAAGGCCTTTTATCTTCTCTTCTAAACTAGGCACAAGCTCTGAATTGTTTCTTTTTACATATTCTATTATATTGTTATAAACATTTTCGTTTACTGATTGTATATCCATCCCAATGACACGCACTTTAGATTTATGTTTTGGATTAGCGTTATATTCCTTGATCCAATTAAGCAGATTTAATATTTCTTTCGTGTTAAATTCAGGTGTTAAATGTTGGCTTGGGTTTCCTTTACCAGTAAGAACATATCGATCAAGTTCCAAAGCCCTGTCCCATCCCTCTTCTAATACTAAGTTGATAAAACCCTTTTCAGATACTAAATAATTAACAATGCGGTGTTTCATTGTAAAAACCTCATGAGCCCCATGCGTAGCTTCACCTAAACCTACGATTGAAGCTGATCCTACCATATCCTTAAGTGGTTTCAAATCATTAAGAGGTGCAGTTGGATTAGTTGTTATTAAAGGCTTTGCATGTGCTTCTAACCATTCTACTATTTGATTTGTATTATAAGGAGCTGTAACAGAAACTTCTGTTTTCAAGTCTGCAAAAGTACTTCCTACAAAATTTGTCAGTGATATAGCAAAAGCACCAATTGCAATAATCATTTTCTTTTTCATAAAAACCTCCTAAAATACTTATTTATTAGTTTCTTGACATGCTCTACGAACTTCCATTTAAATCATTAACTCTCTTCTTACTGGTAAGATAAATTTATTCTAGCTCCTAAAACTCACTTATTTCTTAATAGATTCTTAAGAAACCCTTAATTCACTCATACCAATATAAAAAACCAAATAACCTTCCATCAAAAAATAAAAGAAGCAGGTTATTTGGTTATTCATTTTGCAAGTTTATAAAAATTGCAACGCGACCTCTTGAAAGAAATGAACTGCGTTGCAGTAGGAGTTATATCCACAGCTGTAATTTTACAAGTTGAAATAGCGAATCTTTATAATTTTTGTGTCCGTTAAACTATACTGATGAGATGATCCAAGCTTCCTTCTGATAACTTGGCTTGCATATGCGGTTTGATTTGCACTATTGGATGCCAGCTTTAAATATATATACCTCATACGCCCAGTTGGTACACCCAGGTCAATCATGGCATACCACAAATTAATCCATGTATATCCGTTATTTTCACTTGTGCTATTGAACCTGAATCAATTGCAAGATGCTAAACGTACTATTGTATCAGCCCAGGAAGAAATGGCGGCAGCGAGGTTAAAAAAGAATTATTGTTGGATGTTTTGGAAATGCATATCATTTTTAATTAATACAAGTAAAAGAGACCTTATGAGGTCTCTTTTGTTATAGAGTATTCGACTCAGTATTTTCATTCTACTGATACATACAAAAGAAGATGTATAAAGGATTATTAATTTCCTTTATAATTATAACAAACAAAAATTAGATTATTTAAGGATGGCTGATAATTTGAAAACAAAAGCTAACTATCGAACTTGGATACGAATATACAAACTACTTATTTTTTGGTTTTTTTCACTCATTCTTCTTTCGGTAATATTATTACCAATTAATTTATATCTGCGAGTCCTATCAGGGATTTTAGCATTGCCTTTTATTTATATAGCGTTTATACTTTCCTATTCTGTTTACCAATTCTCGGCATTTGGAGGGAATTATCAGTCAAAGATACATGATTTAATTGTTGCGAAGGTAAATTGGGATGGAAAAGGAAAAATACTAGATATAGGGACAGGTAGTGGTTCACTGATTATTAAACTGGCAAGGACTTTTCCTGAATCCTTTTTAACTGGAATTGATTATTGGGGTGGGAATTGGGAATATTCGAAAGCTCAATGCCAACAGAATGCTAAAATAGAAGGAGTCTCTGATAGAATTGATTTTCTGAAAGCAAGTGCTGCAGAACTCCCTTTTACCGATGATGAATTTGATATAATTGTAAGTTGCCTAACATTTCATGAAGTACAAGATAAAGAAAATAAAACTGAAGTAATTAAAGAGGCATTAAGAGTGCTAAAACCTGGTGGTAAATTTATCTTCTTAGATTTGTTTATGGATGAAAAAATATTTGAGGATGAAAGAGGCCTCTTAAATGAATTAAAGAAACATGGTGTATCTGAATTGAATAGCTACAAGCTTGCTGAAAAAATAAAGTTGCCAAAGCTTTTATTGAACAAAAAAGTACTAGGAAATGCAATGATTTTAAATGGAAGGAAATAAGCGTATACTAATTTATCCTTATAATCTCGCATTTACTCACATACCCAGAAGTAAATCAAGATTTAGCTGAAAGAGTAAGTAGCTTAGGGATTATTTATTCATCAATGTATAACAAAGAAAGGCATCATTGATAGGGAAAAGATAATAACATGAATATTGATTCGCACACAAAGGTAATTGTAGAAGAAATACAAGATTCCAAGTTAAAAAATATAGATGCCGTTTTAATTCGATCTGATGGCCACATATCTTGTATTGAATATACCAATAGAGGTAACTGTAAAGATTCCGAAACAAATAATCATTAATTGTACTAGTGAAACAAAATAATTAAAATTTAATAGGGTTACCGCCATATTGCTATCAACTAAAAAAAACAAAATTCCCCCTAAAATGAAAAATGAGCTGCCTTCTCAAAATAACTAACTATAGAGAAAGAAAATTTTCATTTAGGGGGTACTTTAGAATCTTAGCTTAATAGCGATGTATAGTGATCACTATAAGGGAATATCTTACTTTTGAAATGTACAAATTGGGAGAGTAACTTCAACTGTTGTTCCTTTATTTACTTCACTATCAATAAATACTTTTCCCTGATGCGTTTCGATAATTTTATAACAGACCATTAATCCTAAGCCAATCCCCTCTTCTTTAATACTGTAAAAAGGTTCTCCTAGATATGGTATACGTTCTTTTGGAATCCCACATCCTTGATCGATAAAGCGAATGCTTATTTGATCATTATCAAGTTTATCAATTTGAATCAATATTTCTCCCCCTGTTGACATGGATTCAATTGCATTTTTTAAAACATTAACAAATACTTGTTTTAATTGATTTTCCTCACATGGAATCAATGGAATACCAGGTGTAAAATCGATTCTAATTTGTATATTATTCATCATTGCTTGAGGTTGCATTAGCATTAAAACTTGATTCATTAGCACACTAATATCATTAGGTTGTATCTTTACCACCTGTGGTTTGGCTACCGCCATAAATTCATTTGTAATACTTTCTATACGCTCAATCTCTGATGATACTATATTTATATACCCCTGATTATTCTCATTTTCCGTTGATTTTAGTAATTGCATAAACCCTTTCACTGCTGTTAACGGATTATTGATTTCATGAGCCATTGCAGTCGCTAATTGTCCTACGATAGCAAGTTTTTCAGATTTTCGTAGTAATTCTTCTGTTTTTAGCCGTTCAGTGATATCACGAGAAATACTTAGGAAAACTTCTTTACCATTTAAGTTAAAAACACGGACACTAAACTCAGTTGTTATTATTTTTCCTGTTGGAAAAGCATATTCATCTTGCAAAATGAAGGAAGTTTGTCCCTCTCTAATTTTATCTAACAACCTTACAATCATTGGTGAATCTTGTGGTACAGCATTTGGAAACGGTAACGAGAGCAGTTCTTCTCTACTATATCCAAACCTTTTACAACCAACAGGGTTTACCTCAATAAATCGACTTGGAACACGATCCTCATTCAGCTCTACTACATATACTGCGTCAGTTGCTTGTTCGATTAGTGCACGGTACTTCATTTCACTATCTCTTAATTGTTGGTGTAATCGATGCCGTTCTCTTTCTGCTTGTTTTCTTTCAGAGATGTCTCTACATATTGCTGATAAAGCTATCACATTTCCTCTTACATCTAGTATAGGAGAAACCGTCAGACTGACATCAAGAAGACTTCCATCGTTACGTTGTCTAACAGTTTCTAATCTAGTAACTACGGATTCCTTTGTTAGAATTTTCTGAATGTTTCTGAGTGATTCATCCATTAAGAAATCTGGTACACAAGGTAATCTCTTACCTATAATTTCTTGTGATGACCACCCAAATATATTTTCATAAGCTTTATTGGCTTGTAAAATATGCCCTTCTCGATCAGATATGGTAATAGCATCTACATTATGCTTTATAAATGATTCTAGTAATTCTTTGGTAGCTCTTAATTCTGATTCTACCTTTTTCCTTTCGGTTATATCGACTGTAGAACCAACAACTTCAATAACTTGTCCATTCCGTTTAATCGGCCTAAGCGCAATAAGAATAATTGTTTTATCATTTGGCCAGGGTAATTCAAATATAATTTCTTTCCCTTCCCATGCCTGAAGATAATACTTCATCAATTGTGGAACTAAATGTGGAGGAACAATAGAAGCATCAATAGTGCGTAGGCTTTTTCCTACCACCTGTTCAGAATAGAATCCGTTTTGATAATAGAACTGTCCATCACATAAAGTGTGTATAAAGTGCTTACCCACTTTTTTAAATTTAAAAATCCCCCCTTGAAGCTCATGTACGGTATCTGTGAGTTCTTGCTTCGATTTTTTTAATTCCCGATTCATTTTAGATAAGTCCTGTGTTAAATAATACAATTTCTGGTAAGCTTCCATAAGAAATAGCCCAATTAAAAGTCCTAAAGATATATATAATAAGCCTTCAGTGTAAAGCAATGTAGTATTAAAGAATACACCAACTAACCACTTTATTCCGGCAAAAACAGAAAAATATAAAGATGCACTTTTAAAAGGATGAAGGTTTTTAAAATATGTTTTAAAAGTAGTAAATAGGATACCCATACCTAAATAAGCGATCACAGGTGGTTCCCAATACCCACCAATGTAAAAGATACGCATTATAATAATGCAACTTAACGTAATCCAACCAGCAGTACGACCAAAGTAAATAAAAGATAGAATAAGAGGAACAACTCGAAGATCGTAGGAAAATCCCATGTACGGAAAAGAAAAGAACATCAAAGTAATTGCGATAATCCCTCCATAGAATTTTTCGAAATACCGCCTGGAATGAATTGTAAATACTTGAATAAATATTGCTGCGCTAACTAATAAAGAAAAAATAGATAGATTGATGAAATAGTCTTTAATAATCATGTAATGTCCCTCCTTGCATTAAGTGTATTCGACAAAAAAGCAAAAATTCCTACAAAAAATATAAACGGTTCAGGTGCAAAAAATTCAAAATACATGTAAGTAATCTCTAAATCTTGGACATACTGATACTGTTACTCTAAAAAGATGCGCAATCGGCATAAATATTAAAGAATTTGTACTTCTTACAAAGATATTCTTCTTAAAGGATATCGACATGAGATTAACATTTCACAAAAAGTATCAAAATGCAGACCCAAACTGAGATTGATATATCAACAGACATTAACATGTTAACCTTCGAAAGAATAAAAATGTTAACTTTATGTCAACTCCCCTTGATAATAAGGATAATAAGAAACTAATACTACATGGATAAACCATAAGTTTATTAGAACAAGAATTGAAATATATAATTTATAGCGGTTAAAAACATCAATAAATACAATGATTCCCTATTAAAATAGAAAGAATGTTTCCCTATATTTTAATAAAGTAATATATTTAGCGTAAATAGTTTTTTGTAACATGTAACTTAGAGATTCTCAATCCACTATTAGATATCCAATTAAAGATTTAATACTTCTTACAAAGATATTCTTCCCGCAGATTATTGATATGAGATTGACATTTCGTGAAGCTGGATTAAAATACATAGCAGGAATGAGATTGACATATCAATAGGTATTAACATGTTAGCTAACAATAAATAAGAATGTTAATCTCATGTTGACTATACTTAGCAATAATGATTACTTTGTAATATACGGCTTAGAGGCCTCAAATCTATTCTTGGGCGAATAATTAAAGGGTCATTATTTTAAATGTAGAAATCCTTTCTGTAAGTATTAACATGAGATTGACATTGTGCATAATTGGATCAAAATACTCGCCGTTAATGAGGTTAACTTGTCAATAAACATTAACATGTTAATCCTCAGAACGATAATATTGTTAATCTCATATCAACTATTCTTGATTATTGTGATAACAAGACATTGACAAAACATCGATAGGTATATGTCCTTATTAATAAAAGCGTTAATAAACCAAGATTCACATCAGTCTTTATTGCTTATAATTAGAGACTGAATAGATCCTTCTATAAAAACTTTTTTCTTTATCGCAAACACTTAGAAATTAAGCATTACAGCTATTCAACAACAAAGCGAATGGGACCTTGTAGTGTTTTAAACTTCTAATAGCCAATAACTCGTCTAACTATTAGAATTTAACGCTTATATGAACCTATAATAGTTGTTATCTAAAATTACTTTACTAGTCTTGGAATCAGTTAAAAAGAGATACTGCACTCTATTAGTCAAACAGGTATCTGTTATATATTCTCAAGTGTTATCTATGGAAAAGGCTCATACTACAATTATTAATAATATGGACCCTTTTAATCATATTTATACCTATTTTTTTGAAAGTTTGATGCTATATCCTCATAATTTATTTACAAATCGGTTATATTTACTTATCATTAATGTTATGTGAATAAAACTGTCAATCTCATAGCAACCATTTATAAGGATATGGGTGACAAAGGTACCTCATTAATCCTATATAACATTGATGCATTTCAAGTCCCGGTTAACAAAACATCGATATTTGGTGAGGATAGATAGCGATCTGTTAATGTTCTGTTAACACTTTGAGGATAACATGTTAATCTTATCTTTCATGTTAATTTCAGATAAGAAAGGGATTCCTATTAGTACCGTCGAAAAACACTTAACATATCAATCTCATATTTCATGTTAATGTCATTTATCAGCGAAATTATATACTGCTAAGGAGGTAATACTATGATTAAGCAGGAAAATCACTCAGAACAAACCATGGTAGATGATGAGAACTCATTACACGAAGACGCTTTTGAAAAGGCCTGGCGAATAACAGAGTTTTCTAAGTTAGTAGGTAGACACCATAATACTGTTTATAATTGGTTTAATACGTTAGAAGAGAAGGGATTGCACGGGACTCTTAGAACCAATAATACAAATGAAAAGCTCTATAATTCATTAGATTTAAATATAGCTCTTTTCATAAAGCAGAAAAGGGATGAAAAGTGGTCTTTAGATGCCATAATCGAACTTTTACCGCATCAATTCGAACTAAGGCCCGTATCTCCTGAAAACCACTCTAACGAAATATTATCTCAATTTGATTTTCAGGACGCAGCTGAGACAATCGAAAAATTGGTGGAACAAAAGGTTCAAGCACATTTACAAAACATCGAAATACAATTTCAAGAGAAATTTGAAAATGTATTAAAAGCATTACCCCAGCCTGAAGATCCAATTGCTATGAAAGAACGTCAAAGACAAGAAAGACTGGATAACATAATAATTGAACATAGAGCTCGTAAAGAATTAAGAAGACAAGCTGAAAAACTCTGGAATGAAAAACCTGAGGAAGAGCGCATGAAAAAAGTTGGTTGGTTTAAAAAAGAGGAAGATTTAGCAAAAAAACACCTATTTATAGAGAATTATTTAAACGAAAATATGATAGAGTATATGAAATCTATTATGACATCCGAATAAAAAAGAGGCCCGGGATATTTCCAGGCCTCTTTTTTATTATTTTGATGTACCAAACATTTTGTCTGGATCCATAAATGCAGCTAATTCTTCATCATTCTCAGCATCTGCTGATGGTTCCTCATCACTTGTTCCCATATCGATGTAATCACCGAAATTAATACTGAAATCATCGTCTTGATCTTGCATTTCAATTGTACTAATTTGGGATTTTTTAAACTGAATTTGATTTTGCTTCTCTTTAAATTCATTGAATTCTTCAACTAAACCCTTAGACAAACGGGACGGTAATGCATCAGTTTTATAGAAGGTATACACACTGCCCATAAAATCATTTTTACTAATTAAATACCCATTAAATACCGTACCGTTGATTGGTAATGTATTCGTAACTTCTACTTTTGCATCATCCATAAATGAATCATCAATATTCTTTTGTTCGTCTAGAATTGCAAGCATTCCAAAATGATGCACCTTAGAGGCCTCCAACTCACCATCATCGTTCTTTTTCACTAATTCTATAGGATGGTGGAAAGAGCTTCCTTTCAACGATTCTGAGAACATATCTACTATTTCTTTACTATTTTCAATTTGATTCATATTGCGAGAAATTTTATTAATAACTAGACAACCAGTTTTCTCTAATAAAATACGTTTAAAGTCCTGTGAATCTAAAATAACAGATGTTCCTGCGCCATTAGAAGCTGTATTTAATTCATGGATGATTTCACCAATGCGCTGATTTGCATAGTCTCGAGAATTAGCAATACCTTTTTTCTCATTTTCGTTTAATCCCTTAAATTCATCATAGAAATGTTGGTTATCTGCGAAAACAACGAATGCAACACCTTTTGCTGGGTCATTTGCTAACTTCCAAATCTCTTGAGAGAATTTATTTACCTGTCTTAGTACATCAGGCCCATCAGCTCTTACAGGAAGTGTTACAACAATACCCATTTTAATAAAATCTTTACGTTCAATTGCATTATTGAATGCAATTTTTGCATACCTTTGTTGATTTGCTATTAATTCCTCTCTAGGAATTTTCATTGCCATACTTTTAAGTTCTTCAGCGATTATAGGTTTATTATGAAAAGCCGAGAATTCTTCAATTGCTTTAATGATTGTAGAAGTACCTGTTCCACCGCCTAAACCAGCAAAAAATAATACCAATTCATCTGTTGGTCTTACACGCTCTGTGATGAATTCTTTTAACTTTTCTTTCGCTTCATCATTTGATTCTAGTACTTTTACAGCACGTTCTGGATTCTTCCCTAGTCCGCCTAATTTGAGTGATACTTGATTACTTGTAGGCACATTTTTTAATTCGGCTAAATCACCATCGTTACTATTTAGGGCAAGGCAGTTGTACACAGATGTTCCATCCGTATGCTTATATTCAGCAAATTTATCTACCATTCTAGTTCCAGCCTGACCAAAACCAACCATTGTCATTTTTACTGCTACTTCGTTTTTCAGAAAGTTCTTCGCCATTATTTTATCTCTCCTTTTTCTTATCAATTGGTTTGTTTACGTCTTCCTAGTTCAATTAACACCTGTTGTCCTCTAATTGTTGAGATTAAAAATTTATAAGGATGCATAATCTTTTCAGTTATTAATGACATTGAAGATAATGTACTAACACTTACTTCAGCTGATCTTCTTGATATATTGGTTCGTTCAACCTCTAATGAGTACGATTTTCCCTTTAATTTCTTAACTCTCCTATCAATTACAACATTGCCTACTATTTCATTTATTGAGATGCCTCTCATATATTTCGTCTCTTGGTATTGTTTATTTACCTCAGATCCTATGTAATGAAATACATTATAAAGTATTTCGTCCTCTTCAAGAATGTCTGCAAACATATTCACAACTTCATCAGGAAATTTAATTACTTTATACTTTTCGCTCAATACCTCGTTCAAGTTGCCTCCCCCTTAAAACGTTGGTTAATTATTCCTACGAATATATTACATTAATATAAGACGTATATCAAGTGATTATATATAGAACTTACATATAAAGCGTATAAGTATTAAAGTTAGTTGAAATGTTGATATATAAACATGAATATATACGACGTGCATACACGCTGTATATAATATATATCAATTTCTGGTTTCATGTAATTAACAACACCTTCTATAAAACTATAAATTTAATATTTAATTTGACATTCTTCTGAATAATCCTTTATAAAAAATATCAAATTACAAACATTTCATGTTAAAACACTTCACAAAGCATCCATACGCTCTATGCATAGACTTTATATATACACTGTATATATAAACCCTTTAAAATAAAGGTTTTGTGGCTGCTATATCAATTTCATATCAACATATTTAACATACTTCTTTTCTATACACCTTATATGTAAAACCTATATATAAGGCGTATATATACAGTGTGTATAAAACATACAAAAATCATTGCTCTTTTCATATCATTTGGTTTGATATGAACATTTTAGTTTAATAAAGAGACCTTCGTATTCAACTAGATTTATTAACGATTTTTCTTCTATTTAAAACCATTGATAAAGGAGATCTGTCAATGTCATGTTATAAATTCTCCTCTCAGTTATTAACTCACATAATTGCAAGTTCAATATCTCAAGTATTAGGCTCTACACATTCACTTGTTAATCTCATATGTACACCATCTTTATAATTAACATATAGAGTCAATGTTAATAAATTTAACTAAATTTATTATATTTTTGTGTAAGTATAGATTTACTAATTGAATTATACATATTACTGTAAGCTACCAACTTAACAAAGCAATAGATACATTAAATGACGATTAGTTCTGTTCAAGAAATTGGACCTGTTGTATATTCTGGCAAGAAAGGGGAAGGGGGGATTGCTGACAAGGTGGAAAGTGACTCAGGATACATCAGAAAGTGAAGAAATGTTAAATGGACTAATTTTGCACATTGGAACCTGTGAATCTAGCAATGATTATTAAGTTTTAGTTTGAAGAGTTAAAAGTGGATTTTATCCAATTTTCAGTTAACGTAGAGAGTATACGTTCTCAAAAAGCTGTTGAACGAATAGGAGCAACAAAAGAGGGAACTTTTCGTAAACATAGAGTAAAGGCAGACGGAACCATTCAAGACAATATATTTTACAGTATTATTAGTGATGAATGGGAGTCAGTAAAAGAAAGATTTATTTATTAGAGAAAGCATACTGTTAGTCTCACCTCTTCTTTTTTAACGAATTCTGTCATTGTACAAGGGAAAGATGATAAAGAAAGGGATGTGTTGCACCATTTGGTTAAAAAGGTATCTAGATGAAAGAGATGATGAGGGGCTGTATTCGTCGTGCTTTCACGCCTGAATATTCCGAGTTTCTCCGCAATAACATTGTCAGGTGCCATAGCTTTACGCGGAAATTTTCTTTTGGTACAAAGATTCTCCTGGAACGAGTCGCTAAAGAAATCACTGGGGCAAACACGATACAGATTGTAGATAGCATCGGCGAAACACTTCGTGAAAAATGAAGCAATGCTAAGAGAAATAGAGAAAAAAGCGGGTGCATTTTTCGGTAAGGAAAACTTTCAAACAAGCCTTATCCAATCTATTACCATACTTACTGCTCAATAGGAAAAAATGCCTGTCACTCCCTGAGAAATGTCGAAGCTGTAAAATTCATTCGACATTTCCAGGATGATGACAATGGATTATTTTTTATAATTCTATTTTCTGGTCAACACGTTTTTCTAGATTTTTAGCAGTTTTACTTTGGGCAACATCCTTTTGGTCTTTAAAGGTGCCCATGAGAAAATCATAGGCTGGGTTCGTGACACCATACCAGTAATTTTCATTTTTGAAGTGATGCCATAAATGAACCTTTTTCATCCATCGCCCCCATGGTGATATTGGTTGAAGGGGGCGATGCGCGATATAATGCTTCCACTCATAAAATAATAAAAAGAGCATAATACCTGCAATAAATGCGTCTGTCATGACAAAGCTGGATGAAAGAAAATAAAAAATTGCTCCTGAAATTGCAATGTTTGGCACACTATACCATAAGGGTAAAAATAATAAATGTAATTCATTCGGATTTGTATGGTGGTCATAATGTAGGCGCTTAAGCATTTTTAATAAAAATGCATTCTTTGGTGGCTTTAGATGAAAAATAAACCTGTGAGTAGCGTACTCAGCTAAAGAATACATAATCATTCCCAAAATAAAAGCACCCCAAATTCTGATAGAGGTTAAATGTAAAATCATAAATCCAAAGCTAGTGAGGAAAAGACAGCTCATAATCAAAATATCAGGATAGGAAAAATATTCTTTAAAATATTTTAGTTTCATTTATCACGCCTCCAGCTTTCTTTATTTTTTTCTATCTTTCCAGAGAGCCAAGCTTTTCTCCAATGTTGTCTTACACAATCTTTCCGCTTCAATTGCATCTCCCTTTAATGCAGCTTTTAATAAGTCGTGATAATAGTTGAAGGATAACTCACGATGATCTTTTACAGAAAAATACCTTTTTGCCATATCTACATAAATGGAATCGAAGCTATTTAAAATGAGTAGAAAGATCGGATTGGCAGCAAGCACAGCACACCTTTTTTGCAAATCCCAATCAAATGCTGCATAGCTTTCTGCACTATCTTCAAGTTGCTCAAGATTAGCAAGGAGAGCAACCACTTTAGGTTGATTAAACGTAACAGCATTACGAATATAAGTCGGAGTCAACGAACTTCTAAATTCTAATAAATACATAATAAATTCATCTGTAATGGTATGATGATTCTCAACAATATTTATAAGTGTCGTTAGATTACCATTGCTCCAATAATCATTAATAATCGATGGCATTCCTTTTCTCCCGGTTATCCATCCACTCCTTTCTAAACGTTGAAGCGCCTCCCGAATAGTTGGGCGACCAACACCAAATTCTTTCGCAAGCTCTCTTTCCGGCGGTAAAGTACTTCCTACAGAATAAACACCAGCCAATATGGATCTAATTAATTCATTTTCAATTTTATCTGAGGAGCGTTCCTTTTCTTTCAAACCATCGTCCCCTTTATTTTTTGGTAATACATGTTAAAGATATTGGTAATACCAAAAATTATATAACTCATTTGAATTTTCTGTCAATAAGATTCAATAAAAAAGAGGAAACCATTTTCAAAGTGGTTTCCTCTTTTTTCGCTTACATAGACTCGATTATCATTTGTCTTTCATACCATTTTGTTAACTTATCATTAACACTGTTTGAAATCCGTTTCATTTTCTTATTACAGAATCTCGATAGTGTAGCAGGGGATAAGCCTAACTCATCTGCTATTTCGCGCATTGTTCTATTTTGATGCATATGTTGGTGCATAATTTTCTCTCTAATTAGCTCCTCAGTACTTACTGTAGTATGAGTTACTGTATTTGTAATTAAATTATTTTCTTGTATATCCGAAGTAGCAGTTACCTTTTTCTTTACCGAACCCCCAATATTATCCAATAATTCTTTTGGTGGTAAGATGATGATTCCTAATTTTGAGTAATAATTCTTAAACCAGTTCCGTTCTCCAATTCTTGATTCATCAATTTCCTCGGCGTACTCCCAATGTGAAATAACTTTTTCTTTTTCTAAATCTATTAACACATTTTCTAATTGCTCACGAATACGGTGAGGGCGTCCCTTAGCTATATTAATCCCCATAACAGACAATAGTCCTTTTTCTCCATCAATTGAATATGGTCTTTTTAAATTACTGTACTGTTGTCGAATTCTCCATTGCCAAGATAAATAGCGAATTAGTCGCTTATGGAATTTGTGTCGATAACTATTATACTCCAATGCTTTTTTAGATAATAACGCTGTTGTGCTACTAGATCCGTATAAATACATCGACAAAAAGCTACCTGGCTTTATTCTACAAGATTCAATACCTACGTAATCATTGGTATTTTTATCTCTCCAAAGAACTACAGAATCTAAAACGAAAAGTCTTTTAATTATTTCACGTTTCATTTCAAATTGCTCACCAGTTTCTGCACGATCATTTAAAACCACGACTTCATTATCGTCATTTAAATAAATAAAGATACTCGCCAAAGCAGCTATACGTTGTGCAATTTTAATTTTATCTTCTGCACGATAATACTCTATACCATTTGCTGATGCTTTTGGAATATTACACATATCTAGTACATTTTCATAGCTGAAATCAATAAAATCATCTGGCGATTTCGCTTGATTCAACCACTGTATTGTAATTGTATCTAAACAGTCTGCGGTAAGATCATCCATGTTACTAATAACACCATCGACTAGTATTGACCATCTTTCTGCTTCATTGGTGTTTACTAGCCTTAAATCTTCATCCTTGTGTGATGATAGCTGAGCAACTCCGCTTGTATTTTTAGTTTCTAATGGTAAAACAGGTACTGCTCCTACTTCATCTTCTTCAAAGTGATTCTTGGCTATACCATCTCGTAGTTGATAATATACCGCATCATTACTTACAGGATAGTAATCCTCTTGTAGATCAATTGAATGCTCTTTTAACTTTTCAACGTCTGTATTAGATATTATAGCCGTTTCAACTTCTTCAGACGTACCTCCAAATTCTTGCTCTATTATTTTATCGAGTACATTTCGAATCTCAATTTTATATTTATCTAGATTTGCATATATGTGCAATAATGAAATCCCTTGTTCTTGTTTCTGACCTAACCAAGAGACAAGTGCTGAAAATGAAGGGGATATATTAGCTGAAGTTACTACTTTGTCATGATTTCCTTGTACTTCCTCATAATATCTATTCCACTTTTCCCATAGCTGCGTGTTCTTTTCATACATTGGAGCAGCAAGTAAAAGGGCATCGCTAAACAACACTAATACTTTCTCCATATTAAAAACCTCCTTACTAAATTCCCACCAATTAGAAATATAAATTATAGAACTTGAGACGTTATAGCTATATGGTGGCAACATAGCATATAAGTTGAAACCTTATCAGAATAATCTATATCGAGAAATGATTTATCGAACAGTATTCGTCCTATCAAGTAAACATTCTTGTACTTGTATTATATAAGACTGTACTTATTTGTAAAATTACTACTTTACACCACAATCTCCATGCGGGAAACCCATTTGGCATTAAATAGTGTAAATCATACTTTTAAAGTGAAACGTATTTGTCCCTTTTCTTACAAATGAAATGAAATATTATGACTGTATGATAACAATTACTTTCTGATCAAGAAACATCGATGAAATGTCGGTTTCATCTAAAAAATTCTGAAAGTCACTCTATACAATGATACAAATACCTCTACTTTTATGAAACACCATAGCTGCATTGTGGCAAGTTCTATTAAAAACTTGAAACGGTTTAGCTTTATGGTGGCAAGTATATTCTCAACAAAAAATGCTAATGGATTGTCGGGTTTTATCTAACAAGAATTAACGGTATTTCATACTTCGATACGAATACCTTTACTTTTATGAAACATCATAGCTACATTGTGGCAAGTTCTATTAAAAACTTGAAACGGTTTAGCTTTATGGTGGCAAGTATATTCTCAACAAGAACTGCCAATGGATTGTCGGGTTTCATTTAACAAGAATTAACGGTATTTCATACTTCGATACGAATACCTCTACTTTTTTGAAACCCTATAGCTACATTGTGGCAAGTTCTATTGAAAACTTGAAACGGTTTAGCTTTATGGTGGCAATATGTTCTGAACAAGAAATGCTAATGGATTGTTGAATTTCATTTAACAAGAATTAACGTTATTCCATATAGCGACACGAATACCTTTACTTTTATGAAACGGCATAGCTACATTGTGGCAGGTACTATTGAAAACTTGAAACGTTATAGCTATATGGTGGCAACAACTCTTTAAATATGAAACATTAACGCACTAAAATCTGTTCATATAAAAAAAATATTTTTTATTTAAATTAGTGCTAAACATTGATATAAAGCCATTCTTTAAAAAAACTAAAAAACCCCAATGAAATGATATAGCTATATGATGGCAACAACTTTTTTTAAAAAAAACCTATGAACCCATATGTAACAAGGGTTTAGGTACATTTCAAGCGCAATGAAACATTGATTTCAAACATGAAACGGCATAGTTATATGATGGCAACAATCTAAAAAAAACATGAAACGTGTATAGCTATATGATGGCAATAGTCCCTTGACGTAAATTAACATGAAAACGCCATACCACAACATTTATGAATGAATTCTACACATTATTTAGTCATTTCAAAACTTGAAACGTTATAGCTATATGGTGGCAACAACTTTTAACCCGAAGCACTAGAAAACCTATTATATCAAGGTTTAGGTGCTGTTTCATTCATTTCAGATACGTTTCATATTCAAAATACCTTATAGCTTTATGGTGGCCAAAAGTTTTTTTTTGTGAAACGTTGAATCCCTTGTGCCTCTAAGGCTGAGGCTGCGTTTCACATTTTTGATTTTCCTCTTAAAGGGACACATTTCACTAAGATTCGATTTGATATAATCAAAGTTGAATTTTTATATCCTATTTAGGTGAAAACTGAAACTCATAATAAGAGGAGGTGAAAAAGATGGCTAAACCTTTCGTTATAAAGAACAAACGTAGTTTAAATGGTGAAACAACAACTCCAGTATTAGTAACAATTAAAGCATGGCAAAAATTAGTGGAAGCTTTAGAAGGCAAATACTATAGCTTTAAAGATACATATCTAGAAGATATCGTAAATTCAATGTCTTACGAGGAACGAATTGCAGATGAAGAAGGGTTTGTTGAAAAAGCCAAACCATCTTTTTCACTTCAAATGAAAAATCTCTTCACTAAAGCAAATGGTAGAAAGCATAAGCTATATGGTATTACTAATGCAGATCTAGAAGTATTTCTATTTCTACATAAAAAATGTAATACCTATGGTGAACTTTCTCATGTTTCCATTCACATGCTTTGGGAGGACTACAAAAACTATAAAGAAGCATTTTCACATATTCATCATTCACAATTCTATGTTGCGTTGAAAAAGCTTAGCTTGCACAACATCATTGAAATTGAGAATGAGTACAGTGGTAAATATAAAATTACATTAACTGATTTTATGAACAAGGAAACGAATAAAGCGAATCCTTACACGTTTATCAGCCCAATTGTATTTACAAAAGAATTCTTCGATTTATCCATTGCTGCTAAAAAGCTATTTATTGATATCGCAATGCAGCAAAAACGAGAAACTACTTTGAAACGTTCACTATACAAATTTGATGAACAAGGACAACAGACTCATTTTGGCGGTATGTATCGCTTCTTACATAAGAAATACCCACATCAGATACGTTCTGTAATGGCTGAATTAACAACTAAATCTACTGCTACTGGATCTTCTTTGTTTAAAATTTGCAAATTAGAAAAAGGGAAAAAGAATAAAAAGCAGTATACAACACTGTATTTATCTGTACACCCTGATTTCTTGTGTAATAAGGAAGTAGGAGAAGAGTATCGCGATCCATTTACACCAAGACTTACATATAAACGTAAAGCTAAGTTCATTGAAGGATCGTTAGTTGAAATGAATATTGCAGAATTTACAAAAGATATAAACCAATTTGTAAATGTCTTAAAACATTCCTGTCATCGTCAAATCCGACAAGTAATTCGTGGATTACGCGAAATGATTGATAGACAAGAGGGTTTCCCTAAAAATCTTGTTTATACACTAAGCAAATTATTAAAGCAGTCTTCTCAATATCGCGTATTAGATACCGCTGCTAAAACAGGTATTTATTCTCTGATTACACACAATGTACCGAAAGAAAAGCAAGAAGATGCGGTATTTAAATTTGGTACTCACTTTGCTATATATTCATTACAAAATGTTAAGAAGTTATTCTGTAAAGCGCATGACCTTCTTCATTCTACATATGCGGTTCCTGTGACTGAAGAAGCATACCATCGTAATTATATGCAGTATCAAGAAGAAACACTATTTAGGAAATATGCTTTTGAGCAAGGCGTAAATGTTAACGCGTATGTTGCATTAGAAATTAAAATTCGTGAATTATTAAAATCTCATGGCCATAAAAAACATCATATTCCAAGTGATATTCGCGAACTGTTCATTGAAAAAATAGATAGATTGCCTAAGGAAAAAATCCGCGTAATTGAAGTTCCTAAAGACTTTAATTTAATCGATTTTCTTCATTCCTTAGAAGCTTATTACCGTAAAAATAGTGAAACACCATGCACGGTAGATCAGTTGCTTCCTGCAATGTAAGATTACATGCTCTCCTTTTTTGAAAAATCAAAGAAGGAGGGCTATTCGTGCTGAAATTAGAAATTATATTCGTACTATCCAAACATAAAAGAGAGAGATTCTTAAATTTGAGTTAGAATACCTCTCTTTTTTTATACACTTCTATACAAAATTCCTAAAATATAATCAGTAATTCACAATTTCACTTTACTTTTTTCTGAACATTCGTTCTCTTACTGGCATTTAATCTACTAAAAATCGTAAATATATATATTAATTCAGTGGATATCTTAATAATATTGTCCAAATGTGTACAATAAAATAGCTCAAAGCTTTATATATAAACGTTTTATATATAAAGCTACTTAAAATCAGAATGTTTTTTGTTAATAATGTTGATTTACTGAATTATGTCTATAACTTACTTCTAAATGTTAATAAAATGTGGGTTATTTTATAGCGTATGTGGAAATCATGTTATTAATTTAAGCTAGACTACCATTAATCTTATATACACTTCTACGTATCAAAATGATACTGATTATATGTAGGTTAAGTAATTCAACTTTATGATATTTTGTATATTTAGAGCGACGTAAAACGTAATAAATACATTTCCAATAAGTGTTTTTTTCGATTTTTTATGGTTCTATAACTTTGCAGACACTGTTATTACTGAGTTTGTAAGCCTTTTTTCATAAGTATAATAGTTTTATCTTTATATTCTTTTTATATAAAAGCTATATATTATATTAGGTTTTAACGTACTATCCGAAAAATGCGCATCTCTTGATTATCTAAAAGGTAATAGTCTTTCACTAAGGAAAAAATAAATTTAAATACTTGAAGATACTGATGGTATTGTTTTAGAAAAGATGTGTAATCAGTATGAAAAGGAAAATTAGTTCAAATAGAAACATTATCAGTATGAACTAAAGGGAAGAGATGTATTAATTGCTCAGACAATAATTATACGCTGAGTTTATCCATATAGGCCTAAATTAGAAGAGACAATACAATATCATCTTAAATGAACAAACAACTCATGAGGAGTCGATAAAACCTATATTAGAGTAAAAAGAAAACTTATTTTCTCGAACAAGTCTGTCTAAGATCAAAAACATTTTATGAATAAAGTGTTTGGTTTAGCTTCATAAGCTAGAAATGTAGAAAAAACTTCTACTCTATGTTTTTATAATTTAATTTTGTATCAGAACCATCCAAAAATAAATTGTAAAAATTATGGAAACCATTTGAAGTTTACAAGATTCCCTTTGTATATTGAAAATATGCCAAGCTTTCTAAAGAAATGACAAAAAATATAGAATACTATATTTTATAAATCTTGTTTTAGAAATTAAAATAAATAAAAACATTAGAATTAATTTTTGACCTTTCATACTTACTACAGCAAGCTATTCAAGCTTACAATTTCGGGACTGGATTTTTTGACTTTATTGGTGCAAATGGTGGCAAGTATACGAAAGAATTAGCAATCAAATTTTCGCAACAACAGTATCAAAAAGTAAAACATACTGGTATGTATCATTGTCTTAGACCAGAAGCCGTACCGTATCAAGTGTGCTACGGCGATATTTTGTACGTTGGCGTAGTTTTAAAATATTATCAGCCGGGTTCTGTCGTTTCTGGTGAAGGAGGAAATGCAGGAAGTGGAGGAAGTAGCGGTTCAAAAGTTTCCGATGTAGGTCGCCAATGGATAGGGCGTTCTACGTATGTATTTGGTGGAGGACGTAACACAAATGACATTGCAAGAGGGATTTTTTGATTGTTCAAGTTTTGTGCGCTGGGCGTTCGAACAAGTAGGGATGTATACCAGTCCGATGGGAGCTGTAAGTACTGAAACATTAAATAAAATCGGTACAAAAGTATCGGTAAATGATATGAAACCGAGTAACGTTATTTTCTTTGATACCTACAAACATGACGGACACGTTGGCATTGTAATTGATAAAAATACTTTCATTGGATGCCAAACGAATAAAGGTGTTTCCATTGAAGATCTAAATAATCCGTATTGAAAAAAGTCTTTTCTGGTCATGTAAGAAGGTTCTAAAAACCTAAAGAATAGGAGACTGAAAGAATGAAAGATAAACGCAAATCTTTGTTTATTGTGTTTGTCATTTTAGTTGTAGGTGTGATAGTTTTTAATATCTATTTGAGCAAAAAATCAATGAGTGATGGCAAAGAAAAACAGTTAAAACTTTCAAATGAATTACTAACAAAACAAAATGAAGACTTAAAAAGACGACTTAATAAGGTGCTTCCCTCCGCACAAGAACAACAGAGAAGAGCGTATTTATCGACAGCCGAAACGTTTATTCAATTATCCTTTCATCGAGAAAAAGAGGGTTACAATGAGCGGAAAGAAAAAGCAAAATCTATTATGAGTGAAGAACTTTTACAACATTTCTATCCCACTGATAAATACGAATTAGGAGATACCTATAAGACGAAACCAATCGAAATGAAGTTTTATTTACAAGAAAATGAACCCGATCAAAAGGAAGTAAATGTGTTAGCTGAATTTATAAATGTCACGACTGATTCAACACAAAATCGAGAAGAAAAAGTCAACAATGTGTTGCGAATCATCATAAAAAAGGAAAAGGAAACATGGCGAGTTACAAGTGTAGAAGAGCTCAATATGAAAGTTTTATAACAAAAAAGGTGAGGTGAGGGTGTGATAGGTGCAATCAGTAAGAAGAGTGAAAGAATTAATTTGAGAAGAAATAAGTCGTGGATCTACCTAGCAATTATCAGCTTTCTATTCTTGGGTTTTTTCGCTTTCTTGACATCTAAAATTTACATGCCGAACGATGAAAAACTATTCCATACGGAAACACACAAAGTAATCAAGTTGTCGGGAATGGGGAAATTGATTGTAGAACAGAGGGAGTACAATCCACATAAAAACTTCATAGAAATTCGATTTCGGATAGAAGGAAACTGGCTTTACGTTTAAGGCACAAGAAAAAGGAAAGCCAGGTGTTCAATTACCTGTCAAAGTGTTGTATGAAGAGAACGGAAATTACGTGATAGAAGTCAAAGAATTATCTCCAAATTGGGGAGCTTTAGCTTTAGATATTTACAATAAAAACAGTGAAAAGGAACAAATGGATATTCGTAAATTCACACAAGATGTTAACGAATACGAAGAAGAAAATACAAGTACAAAGAGTCCTAATAAACTTGTTCAGACGATTTTTACCGATCAAAGAAAAACAAAAGCGAATGATGAATTGTTAGCTGAAGATAAAAAACATATGAGTTAGATTTTATAGAAAGAGATAAAAAAGATATTGAAACAAAGATCGAAAATTATGGAAAAGCAATTAAGCTTGAAGAAGAAAATGCGAAGACAGTTTATGAGAACGTAAAAGAACTAAAAGATGAAATGAAGTACCAAACTGAAGCGGAAAAAACGGAAACCCAATCGAAAATATCATCTTTAGAATCCAAAATAAAATCATCAGAAAAGAACATTGAATTGTTTAAAGGAGAACAAAAAATTGCACGAGATAAGATCAAAAAATTAGAGCAAAAGGCACTAGAAATTAATAAAAACTGAAAAAAGTCATGTCGTGAGTGAGTCCACATCACGAAAAAATGAGTCGTGAGTGAGTCTACATCAGAAGATTTTGTGTCGTGAGTGAGTCTACACCTAGAAGGTTTTCTTGTTCCCATCGTTTTGCTAGGCTCCGCCTAGCCCCACACCCTCGGTGGGGGCAAAAACCCCTTATGCTCTTCTCACTATTTTTGGTTCTCTACCCACAATTGCAGAAAGGAGCGGAAATTGTGAATCTAAAAATAAGAGATATAGATCCGGTTGCAATCAAAAAATTTGACGAAATGGCAAAGGAAAAAGGAGTTTCAGGACAAAAACTTTTAAAAGGGATTACTTGAAATGGCGGCTTATTTGCCGGAACAAACGAAAAAGGAAATGGAATTAGAAAATATCATTCAGAAGAACATCCATATGATGAGTGATTGTTATAGCGAAATGAAAAAAATGAATGAGTTTATTCAAATGATGATGCAGGGTGATGAAAATGAGTAATGGGGTTCCTGTACAATCTTCCAGCACACCGGGTGTTGTTTTAAAAACAAAATTTGTGTTACCAAGTTCGGATGCGTTTCAGAACTATATTGAGTATGTAGATCGAGAAGAAGCAAAAAGTGAAGTGAAACTGAATCAGAAAATGTTTGAAACGTATCAAGAATATATGGGGAATCCAGAAAAGACATCCGTACTGTTTACAAAACACTCAAATCGTTTATCAGAAGGTGAGAAAAAAGCCTTAAAGGAAGTGTTTAAAATCGCTCATGAAAATGGAAGTATCATGTGGCAAGATGTCATTTCTTTTCTTAATCCTTGGCTAGAGGAGCAAGGCATATATGATGAGAAAACTAAAACATTGGATGAAAAAAAGTTAATGGATGTGACACGGCTTGCGATGAAGGAAATGCAAAAAAAGGAGGGGTTACAAAATAGTTCTACCTGGTCGGCAGCCATTCATTTTAATGCGGATAACATTCATATTCATGTGGCAACTGTTGAACTATTTCCAACGAGAGAACGTGGCAAAAGAAAACCAAAAACATTGGATGCAATGAAAGGAAAAGTCGTAAACAATTTGTTAGATCGTAAGCAGGAACAGAAACAAATTAATGATCTGATTCGAAAAAATATGGTGGGAAGTAAAAAAGAAGATTCCATTTTTGATTGGCGCAATCAACATTTGAAACCATTGATTTTACAAGTCTATAAACAGTTACCAAGTGATAAAAGACAGTAGCAGTATAGCTACAATACCATTCAGCCATTAAAGCCGGAAATGGTAGCTATACTGTTTTAAAAAATCAAATTTGCCCCTAGTAGTGAGGTAAGCTGAAAAATAGTCTTATTGAAATGAATTATTTCTCTTTCTTGAAGATATGCACCCTTAAATTTTTCTTCTTATTGAACAATCTGGCCCTTTAGTGGAGTAACTTTATTGCTGCTCAACAGTTCCTTAATCCGCCTTTCAGTTCAGAGCTTCTTTTCACTATAAAAACATCCCTTTAGATAAACAGATCCAAATGGACAAAACATTTCTCCTTTTTTATAAACACCGTGACTTTATTTAAAAGCGACATTAAAAATATTCTTCAAATCCTGGAGGCATAAGTTTGCCACAAACAAAAAGAATCATAAAATATCTGAAAAACAAATTATCAACCTTTTGAACTACCCCCACTTTCACTTCGTTTAGAAAAGGGGGATTCCTAAGTAAAGAGTTCTATCGAACTCTAATTTATTAGGCTATCTCCACAGTCCTTGCGGTTAGAAGCCTTATCGCTTCATTCTTTAGATTGATACTTGCGTTAATATCCCTATCATGGTGTGTAAGGCAAGAAGGGCAGTCCCATTTACGTAGGTTTAGATTTTTAACGTCTTTGTTTTGATATCCACAACAAGAACATAATTGGCTTGAAGCAAATGTTTTCGATACAACAATGACTTGTTTGCCGTACCATTTTGCTTTGTATTCCAACATAGTTCGAAACTGCGACCATGATACTTCACTAATTGCTTTTGCTAAATTATGATTCTTTAACATATTT
>NZ_MACH01000110.1 GCF_001884065.1 Bacillus proteolyticus | reverse complement strand
CGTTGTTTATTCCAGCGAGAAGATCCTTTCATTCTTCTAGAAAGAACACGCTGTGCTTTTGCCAACTTCTCTACTAATGATCGAAAAAACTTCGGATTTTTATAGGTTGTTCCATCTGACAAAATGGCGAAATCTTTTAGTCCCACATCCATTCCAATGTAAGAGTTTGTTTTCGGAAGTTCTTGCACTTCTGTTTCAACTAACAATGACACAAAGTATCTGCCAGAAGGGTTCCGTCTAACTGTAGCATTTAAAATACGTCCTGTTACTTCACGACTTTTGGCAAATCGAACAAGACCTAGTTTTGGCAATTTTATTTTGTTTCCTACAACGGCAATGTTTTCATTTGTTTGTTTTGTGGTATAAGATTGTACGTTGTTCTTCTTAGATTTGAAACGCGGGGCATTGTTTTGTTTTTTGAAAAAGCGTGTATAAGCATCCGCAAGGTTGCGAACAGACGACTGAATCGCAATACTATCCACTTCTTTTAGCCAAACAAACTCTTTCTTCATGGCAGGAAGTTTGGCAGAGCATGAACCATATGTCAAACCTTTTCCCGTTTCTTTGTATGCATTATCCCATAGAGATAGGAAATGATTGAATACAAAACGAGAACAGCCAATCGTTTTATTGATTAGGGTTGCTTGTGCTTTATTTGGATAGATACGAAATTTATATGCTTTATTAATCATCATTCATTTCACCTCCATTTCGATATGTGTCTATTATACAACAAACATACATTCGATAGGTAGTGAAGTAACAGTTTATGTATGTCGAACAATTAAGATGGCTTCCTGCCATCCCTTGTCCGAAGCCAATTCATCTCCCACCTACTCACTTCGCGTTCCTTGAGGAAGGAGTCTTCTTGGCTAAAATGATAAAGTTATTTTATTGATGTATCTATCTCATAATAGTTGTATGAGCCAGGGATAGCCCTCATTCCCCCATCATTTCCACCAATCATCAATTTCAGATGTGGTGGTTTATTTTTTTAATCACTACCTTATCCTTTTCAGATCCAATGACATTCACTTTATAAGGATGATTTGTCAGGATATTCATTAATTGATTGGCCATATATTGAGGGGTGTAAACCAGGTCGTTTTTAAACCAATAAACCAGCATTCCTAAGATGGAATAGGCTGTATAATAAGAATTTATTTCATGATTAATATGATGGTTTGGATTTATTCGTACCGCTCTTAAATTTTTTAAAAAATGCTCATTGATTATTTCACACAAATACTCTTGAAAACCTGAATACACATGCTTATTCAGCATTAATTGATAATAATCAACATTATTCCAAAAGTGTGTGAATAGCGCCATTGCCGCAGAAGACATTTCTTCAAATAGGATATCCTTGTCGTTTGGGTAGGAGTCAACTAATGCTTTAATCAAGTCTTCCATCTTTTCTTGAACTATTTCTTCTAATAAATTTTCTTTGCTTTCGTAATGGGAATAGAAGGTTCCTCTATTACAATCCGCTCTTTCTGTGATCTCCGTAATGGATATTGACTTTAAATCTTTTTCTGCCATTAATGAAAAAAGAGATTTTTTTAAGGCTATTTTTGATCGCTTAACTCTTCTGTCCGTTTTTGGATTATTTTTCATCAAATTCCCCTCCAATGTTCAATATTTCATAAAAAAAAGACACATACAAATGATTTGGTTGATACTCGACAATACTAGATTTTTTGATTATGGTCATACTCTGTTCTCGATATTATAATATAACTAACAATTGAACAATAACAAACAGCTGATGGATAATCAACAATTGTTTGTTTTTGTAAATTTCAAACAAAAAAGAAGGGAAAGTACATGAGTACAAAAACGAATACTATCACGTTTACGAATTCTCGACCAATTAACAGATATAATTGAATTCAATCATATTACTACCTAAAGTAATGAACGCTTATAATTAGGGTTTTGTGACTGATTAACGAAAACATATCTAAAAAAGAGGTATACACAATGAATACAAAGCTAAAACGTCCAACGACAATGAAAACCTAGTTGTTTGAAGACGTTAGAAAAAATGAAATCTTGTTTGGAATTTTTACGGAAATTTGTGAGCTGATTGAAAGCAAAAAGGGAGAATTAACAGACAAGTGGGTTCAAGATGTTGAGGACAGTTAATGGATAACTATCAGCAACAATTCATTAATTTACATAAAGGGGAGAGGGTTACAAATGGTTATAAAGGAAATACCGCAACCAAAAACAGATGGAGATCTTGGAAATTTATTATTATTAAATAAAGAAAAACCACTTCAATCTTTAATGAAAATTGCTGATCAAATGGGAGAAATATTTAAGTTTGAAACACCAAATCAGGTGACGCGTTATGTATCTAGTCAACGATTAGTTAAAGAGGTATGTGATGAATCACGCTTTGATAAAAGCATAGGCCCAGCACTCAAAAATGTAAGAAGCTTTGCTGGAGATGGTCTTTTTACGAGTTGGTCATACGAAAAGAACTGGAAAAAAGCTCATAACATTTTATTACCAATTTTTAGTCAACAAGCAATGAAGGGGTACCATGCGATGATGGTAGATATCGCTATGCAGTTGATTCAAAAATGGGAGCGCTTAAATGCTGATGAGCACATTGATGTACCAGAGGATATGACACGTCTGACACTTGATACAATTGGACTTTGTGGTTTTAATTATCGCTTTAACAGTTTCTATCGTGATCAGCCTCATCCATTTATTATGAGCATGGTGCGTGCACTAGATGAGTCAATGAGCCAATTACAGCGTGTGAATCCAGATGATCCATTATATAAGGAGAAAAAATTTCAACTTCAAAAAGATATTCAATACATGAATGGGTTAGTGGATAAAATAATCGCAGATCGAAAAATAAGTGGTGAGCAAGGAGATGATTTGCTTGCTCATATGCTAAACGGAAAAGACCCGGAAACAGGAGAAATGTTAGATGATGAAAATATTCGTTATCAAATGATTACATTTTTAATTGCAGGCCATGAGACGACGAGTGGTCTATTGTCGTTCGCACTTTATTTCTTAGTGAAAAATCCGCATATTTTACATAAAGCAACAGAAGAAGCAACTCGTGTATTGATAGATCCTGTTCCTACTTATAGACAAGTGAAGCAGTTGAAATATATTACTATGGTATTAAATGAATCCCTTCGTTTATGGCCAACTGCTCCTGCTTTTTCACTATATCCAAAAGAAGACACTGCGCTTGGTGGAGAATATTTGTTAAAGCAGGGAGAAGAGATTAAGGTACTTATTCCACAGCTTCACCGTGATAAAACAATTTGGGGTGAGGATGTAGAGGAATTTCGACCAGAACGTTTCGAAAATCCAAGTACAATTCCACAGCACGCATTCAAGCCTTTTGGAAACGGACAGCGTGCATGTATAGGACAGCAGTTTGCAATTCATGAAGCGACTCTTGTACTGGGAATGATTTTGAAGCATTTTGATTTTTATGATCATGAAAATTACGAATTAGATATTAAAGAAACTTTAACGTTAAAACCAGAAGGGCTTACTGTAAAAGCAGTATCAAAAAAAATCCCTCTAGGTGGTATTCCTGCTCCTTACCGTGAACAGCCAGAAAAAAATGTTCGTAAAGTAGTGGATAATGTTCATAACACGCCATTACTCGTACTACATGGTTCCAATATGGGGACAGCAGAAGGAATAGCACGTGAATTGGTAGATATCGCTCTTAGTAAAGGATTTGCAGCACAAGCTGCTTCATTAGATTCTCATGCAGGGAACCTTCCTAAAAAAGGAGTGGTATTGATTATCTCTGCTTCTTATAACGGAAATCCGCCTGATAATGCGAAGAAGTTTGTAGAGTGGTTGGAGAAAGCATCTGAGCATGAAGTGAAAGGTGTTCACTATGCTGTATTTGGCTGCGGCGATAAGAGCTGGGCCACTACCTATCAAAAGGTACCTTTCTTTATTGATGAACAACTTGCAATAAAAGGAGCAGAGCGTCTAACAGGGCGTGGTGAAGGAGATGCAAGTGATGACTTTGAAGAAGCTTATGAAGAGTGGCGTGAGCAGCTATGGAATGATGTAGCAGATCACTTCAAGCTTGATATCGAAGGAAGTGAGACAAGTGCCTTTACTCTTTCTATTAAATCTGTAGACAGTGTAGCGGAAACAAATTTAGCAAAAATGTATCCTACTTTTACAACAAAAACTGTAAAGAATGAAGAATTACAACAGCCATGTAGCTCAAGAAGTACAAGACACCTTGAAATTTCTTTACCGAATAATGTAACTTACAAAGAAGGCGACCATCTAGGGGTGATTCCGAGAAACTATCCAGAATTAGTGAATCGTGTACTATCCCGTTTTCAGCTAAATGGATCTGATTATATCCGTTTAACTGGTGACAATACAAAGCTAGTACATCTTCCTTTAAATCGCATTGTTTCAATTAATGAGTTACTGCAATTTGTAGAACTTCAAGAACCGGTCACAAGAAATCAATTACGTGCAATGGCAGCAAAAACTGTTTGTCCGCCACACAAAATAGAGCTCGAAGCACTATTAGAAAAACGTGTATATAAAGAACAAGTTTTATCCAGACGATTAACTATGCTTGAATTATTAGAGAGATACCCAGCATGCGAAATGGAATTTAGTAATTTTATAGAATTACTTCCAGCATTGCGTCCACGATATTATTCAATTTCTTCTTCGCCAAGAGTAAATGACCAGAAATTGAGTATTACCGTTGGTGTTGTGGAAGACAATGCATGGAGTGGAAATGGAAAATACAGAGGAATTGCTTCTACCTACTTAGCTCAGCTTAAAGAGGGAGATTCGATTACATGTTTTATTTCAAATTCACAGTCTGGCTTCGAACTTCCGAAAAATCCTAAAACCCCGATTATTATGGTGGGGCCGGGAACAGGAATTGCACCATTTAGAGGTTTTCTGCAAGCTCGAAAATCAATGAAAATTAATGGTGAATCATTAGGTGAAGCGCATCTCTATTTTGGGTGTCGTTCACCTAAAGAGGATTATCTATATCAAGAAGAACTTGGACAAACACAGAAAGAAGGAATTGTGGCTCTTCACACAGCTTTCTCTCGAATGAAGGATCAGCCGAAAATATACGTTCAGCATTTAATAAAACAAGATGCTGAAAAGGTGATTAATTTACTTAATCAAGGTGCGCATTTGTATATATGTGGTGATGGAAGAGAGATGGCGCCTGATGTAGAAAATACGCTTATAAAAAGTTACGCTGATATTTATAATGTGAGTGAACCAGAAGCACGTGCGTGGCTACAACAGTTAGAAGAAAACCTGTATTATTCAAAAGATGTTTGGGCGGGATAATAAAAAAATGTATTAGGGTTCTGTTGCAAAGTTTAAAAATCATTTAATCGTTCGTAATTCGAATAAAACAGGAAATAAGTTTTTGGGCTGTTCTCAATATCCCACATGTACACATACAGACCCAAATAACAAAAGAGCTGTGATGAAAATTCAGCTCTTTTGTTATTTTTAGAAATTAATTTTAAAAAATTATACTCTCATCAAAAAAAGGCTTCTTAGGTTTCGATATAACCAATGTTTATTTAAAAGTGAATGACATAAGACCTAAATAACAAAGGGTGTGTTGTAAGCGAAAATAAGTGGTTTAAAGTGAGTTAAGGATGTTATTAAGAATTTTTCTGTGAAATATCTGAAAAACAAACAAATAACCTTGTAAGGTTTGTTGTTTTATAAAGGTAAGGAGTGAAAATATTGGAGAATACAGTAAAAGAAATCATTGATGATTTAGAGTATCTGTTCAGAAATGGAGAAATTGGCATGGAAGTAACTAATCCGGCTTACTATCAGAGGTTTTGCAAGGTACTAGATGTAACAGAAATGCGCTATGATTTACACATTCATGAATATGATGGGGATTCCCTAGTTGTTAAATTAGTGTAAAATACAAATATTTAAGGGGTTAATTTTCTTGAAATATAAAAAGAGAATGGGGAGGAAAAGGTTATAAAAATTGGTACATCTGAATGGCTTTTTCTTAGTAAGGATATTAAGCTGAAGTTGATCCGTTTGGCTGTCATAGATAGTAAATATAAACAAGCAAAATAATAACCCTTCATTTGCTTAACAGCAAACAAAGGAGAATGCCCATGAAAGAAATTGATAAATACATGACGCCATCTGAAGCAGCTTTTTATTGGGGGATTCCTCGTGAGACAATTAAGAATAAATATAGCCCCTCTCTAATGAACGAGAAGTAAATAAATGATTTAGAACGCATGTTACAAGAAGATTTAGTGAAGTATTTTTTGCATCCTGAAGGGAAGCGTAAGGAATGGATTATAAGCCGACAGGCAATGTATGAATGGTTTGGAGAACCAAAAGATAAGTAGGAAAGGGGGATAATAATGCAAGAGGAAACATTTTCTCTCTGGGGAGGATTCAAGAGCGCATTTCGTTTGATTATTTGGTTTTGGATCATTATGTTTTTGCTATTTGGTGAAAGCTTGTTACAATAGAATCAAGTCGAAAGTCTAAATACCCTTAGGTAGCTCTCGTAGATTTATAGTCTATGAGGGCTTCTATTTTGGGCCCTAAATAATTTCACGTACCGAATTTTTTATAAAAACATTTATCTCAAAAACTTAGTATATGTATACATTTAAATGTAGATTTGAAATAGGGGTTTGAAAACGATTCGAGGGATGAGGGGCCACCATGGAAAATAAATATACAACCAAGAGAGAAATCTTTAAGTTTTGACTTTTATATCCTAAATTTTAAGGATAAATTAAGTTTCAATTGATAGAAAGGATATTCTTTTAACTAACCATTATCAATAGGGTTTATTCCATTGATAAGATTACAAGTTATTGATTTTAAAAGATTTAGAGGTTCTCAAATACAATTATCAAAATTGTATCGTGATATTTAATTCCAGAGTGGTCCTCGAAACCCATAATAGTTTCCGTACCCCTTTAGACACAATTTGGACATATTTAAAGCATTTACTGTACGTTTAGACACATTTGTCCAGAAAACCTTATGTTTATGGACAGAGGGTAAAACTCAATAATATCATCGTTTTCTAGCTATAATCATATTCATAAAGTGTGTAAACAAATCAATGTTCAACTAAGCTTAAATTTTTATCTTTCTGAACATGTACTCATCTTTAAAAAATACTGTAATGATAAGGGTTTGTAGTCCTTAGCGTACAATTTTCCCCAAATGATATAGTGACCCCTATATGGATCAACGCTATGTGGGGTTTAGCCCCCACACGACTAGCCAGCACTCACACCCAAAAACAAGGGGAAAATAGAGAATATCGCTTTTTATTATTTTTACGTGTTAATATGGGATAAAAAGGGATTCGAATGGGAGTGATTATATGAAAATTAGTGAGAAAAAATAAACCATTTAGGAGGTGACAATCATTAATGAAACAACAAGAACACGTTATCTTTCGTGAGGTTCAGCGATCCCCAATTTGGGTATGGATACTCATATTAGGGATCGCCATACTGATGTGGTATGGATTCATTCAACAAATTATTTTTGATACCCCGTTTGGAGATAAACCAGCTCCCAATGGTGTATTAGTTGTTTTGTGGTTGTTTTTCGGGATTGTCTTTCCTGTGTTAATGCTTGGAGTATTGAAACTGATCATTGAGGTCCGTGAAAAAGGTCTTTATGTTCGTTTTGTTCCTTTTCATCTTCAATATAAGCAGTACCTTTTCAAAAATATACATCACTATGAATGCATTACTTACAGTCCACTAAAACGATTTGGGGGATGGGGAATTCGTTTTAACCTTAAGGGTGAAAAAGCATATAACATGAATGGAAAGAAAGGTATAGAGTTAAAGTTGAAATATAACAAAGTGGTAATCGGCACTCAAAAATCAGACGAATTAAAAAAAGCATTGGACTCAGTACAAAAAGTATAATGAAAATTAATCTTCAACAAACGGGCGCAATTCAAGAATTTGTACTAGGTATACCTAATTTAAAAACAACTTAAATTTACTTCTGAGAACGGTGATTATGTGAACTTCATATCAGATTGGTATTTAATAAAAGAAATTTTATAAGTTGATCGAACATCTAAAAGGAGTATGGGGTATTTTGAG
>NZ_MACH01000109.1 GCF_001884065.1 Bacillus proteolyticus | reverse complement strand
TAGCCTAATAAATTAGAGTTCGATAGAACTCTTTACTTAGGAATCCCCCTCTTCTAAACGAAGTGAAAGTGGAGGTAGTTCAAGAGGCGGAAAAGGAAAAATGAGGGGAAATATGAGCAAAAAAAGAAAACGTTATAATCATTATGCTAAAAATATTAAAAAGAAGAGAAAGAGAGCGGATTCGAAACCAACACTTATTCAAAGAATGTTACGATTGACGGCGAAAATCTTATATGCCATCATTGTATTGTTTATTATTTCTATAGTTAAGTATGTGATACTTCCGGATTATTGGAGTGAACTTCCAGTTGAGGTTGCAGTCATTCCTTTTTTTATCTTGTATTTCCATCTGTTTGATGATATATGGCCAGAAGAAAATAGGAAGAATAGTAGAAGAAAAATGAAGGAAATAGAATCGAAACCAACATTTATTCAAAGAATGTTATGTTTGATAGCAAAAATTTCATATGTCATCATTGCAATTTGTATTTACTGCATCATATCTATATTTTTTGTGTCTTGGGGCTTTTTGGGGGATTTATTACTTGGGATGTTAATGATTGTTTTCATTGTCTTGTATTATCAGCTGTTTGTATGGCAAAACAAGAATGTGAATAGGAATACGAGTGAAAGAAAAAATTCTGGAGATAGTGATTCAGATTTATCATCGGGGTACTAGGATAGCAGTAACGGTTGTGATAATGCGAATGATAGTAACTTCCGTAACTTAGGAGATGATGAAAGAAATTCAAACATAAATTAGTTTGTAAATGTTTGGGATGCGTGAATTGAGAAATACATAATACGATTCTTTCTGCAATGAAATTAGACTATGTTATTCATGATATTAAAAGAGACGACTCAAAGAACAAGGGGCATCAAGTTTTTGAGTTGTCTCTTTTTTATCTTTAAATCACCGCATAAAAGTCATTTAAATTGGTAAACGTCAAGTAACTCAAAAATATACAACAAAGGTTGATTTTAGAGTTACTTGACGTTTACTTTTTAATCAAACTTTATTTCAAAGCTACAATAACACCACTTATCAGTAGTCCATGTATCTAGAAATCTCAAAAAGTCCCTTCAGATCTCTGAAGAGACTTTTTATTCATAAAACTATTAGAAAAGTTACTTAAAAGATTTTTTCCAATTTGAATAATAATAAATGAACTGAATTAATAAAGTTATTACTGCAATGCCAGTAAAGGTTACAAAATAAGTTAATCCCAATTCTAATAAATATATTACTATTAGCGCGTTAACTACTAAAGGAATTGAAGCTAAAACATTATAAAAACGTTTTTTATAAAAAAGATGATCTTTTTCATTTATATAATTATTGACCATAAAAATCCTCCTCGTACTGTCCACAAGTACATTATCTCTTTTCGAATATGTGTTACATATCCCATGTAAATTTAGCACATAATTTAATTGGACTTACAGATTGCTCTTCAACGAAAATTATACCTCATTTTTTGTAAAAAATATACAATTCAAACCTTTCGTAAAATATATAATGGAAACATCTGTTATACGAACGCATTAGAATAGTATAGTTATCTATACCTATGAATGAATATTATTATGATGTTGATATTGTTTTAAAGGGTTTTATACGAAATGAACAAATGGATTTTTTAGGAAGAGAAAATGATATACTATTTTATTTTCTTAATTCACGTAATTTTCGAAATTAAAATCTATGGATGTTAATATTTGTTATATAATATATTTGTCAAAGCATTACCCCTGTAGTTTCTAAGATGAACCTGTAAGATAGTTTGTTTGTCCCGTATATTCACCTTAAACAAAAAAACTTGTAGGGATTCCTACAAGTTCTTTTTGTTTTTCCGGTTAAATGTTGACTTGAAATAAAGTTACTATTTTTTGAGGGGGAAAAGTAAATGTTTGTAAAAGCAGAAAGATTATTAATACGAAAATTTGAGTTCAAAGATTGGCAAGCTGTCCATGAGTATACATCAGATATCAATGTTATGAAATACATACCCGAAGGGGTTTTTACTGAAGAAGATACAAGAAACTTTGTGAATGAAAACATTGGTGAAAATGCTAAGAACTTTCCTGTGGTATTAATAGATGACAATATCCTAATTGGTCATATTGTTTTTCATAAATATTTTGGTGAACATACTTATGAGATTGGTTGGGTGTTCAATTCTAAATATTTCAATAAAGGATATGCTTCTGAAGCAGCAAAAGCTACATTGAAATATGGGTTTAAGGAAATGAAATTACATAGAATTATAGCTACATGTCAGCCACAGAATACCCCATCATATCGAGTGATGGAGAAGATTGGAATGAGAAGAGAAGGCTATTTTAGGAAGTGTATACCACATGGAAATGAATGGTGGGATGAGTATTATTACGCTATTTTAGAAGAAGAATAGGGTTCTGGTGCAAACACTCCAAAACTTGGACATACTGATACTAGTACTCTAAAAAAGGAAGTGATTAGTATGGAAAAGTAAAATCTATTCTTTCAGGAATAGAAACGATGCATATCATTACAAAAAGGAATCCATAACGGGTTCCTTTTTTACACCCTTCAAAAGGTACACTTTTTAAACGCATAGCACCACAGCTCGATTCAGAAGCACATAGTAGCATCTTTCAAGAACCAAATAAAAAATAGTAGCTTAAGCCAAACGATCAGCTCACGCTACTATTTTTATTTATGTTGAATCTCTTAAGAATCTTAGTGTATGGATTGAATCATCTGGCGTAAATAATTTCTTCTTATAAAAGATTAATCTACGGGACAAAAAAAGATATATTAAATAAAATGATCAAACTTTTTTTAAAAAAATGAATGTGGGTAAAATGCCAAAGAGCTAAATTTTGATCAGACTTTTTTCAAAATTTAGCTCTTGTTTTTTACTGAAAAAACAATACGTCACACAAGGTTTTGATCAAACTTTTTTTAACACCTACACCTTGTTCCATGCCGCCTGGCGAATTCAAACGGCAAGCCGCTATTCGCCCTAGATCTATCACCCCTGCCACAGTGCAGGCTTTGTCACCATGAACCATAACATCGCCATTAAAAGAACAATGTAAATCCAAACAGAACGCCGCAACAATTGAATCAAGGCGTTCTTGTCTTGGCCCGTTTCGCTGAATTTCCGAATGGTCGGAGAAAAGGCGCGGGCCAGGAAAAATATTGAACTCGCCATGAGAATAAGGGTCATCACAATCCAAGGGGTCTTCCAAGTCCAAGGGCCCGCCAGTACAAGCAGAACCCCGGATGCAACCAGCACATGCCCGGCATGCTTGGCCAGCCTGACCGAAAATCGGAATACATCCAGATAAGCCTGCTGTGTTCGGGCCTCTGTAGCCCGCAATTTTTTGATGAGCGGAAGCAATACAAAAAACGGGCCGATGGATAAGATTACACTAAAAATATGTATATACAGAAGCAGTCGATATAACATGTCCATCCTTATATCACATTAACCTTCGATGAGACGGAACTCATGAACCCAAACTCTCATATTTGGCAGCCACGGCATGCCAGGGTGAAGAGACAGGATAGATTGCTTATATTCCTCCACATTCGCATAGCCTTCTTGACGGGCATGCTCATCAGTCAATTCGCCAAGTGACTGCGAATAGACCTTCTCCACAACATACCGGTGACCTTGAAGCTCCATCACTTCCCCGACATCCGCATATCTCCCGTTGCGGCGAGTAGCCGTTTTCTGTCCTGCAAGTACTTTTTCAATGTCCTCCTGAATCGTGATGAGACGTTCAATCGTACATGTTTTTGGCGGTAAAGCGTTCGTTTCATTTTGGTTTGTCATCTGGGTCACTCTCCTTTTTTCATTTAAGCATAAGCCCACTTTATCATATAAAAAAATTATTCTATATAGCAAGTTTTTACTTAATAGGGATAACAAACTTTTGATGTTATCCCCTTAAGGTAGACAGTGTAAAAAGACCATGAATACACATGGATGTTACACTTTTACTTGGAGGCGATTTTATTATGGTTAAAAAAGGGGATAAATTAAAGATACAAGTTGTAAAAAGTTATTTAAATGGTGAGGGTAGCCAATCAGCTATAGCGAAAAAATATAAGCTTAGAAGTAGAACACAGTTAATGAATTGGGTCCGGAAATATCAAAAAACAGGTGATATTTCAGACTTGCGGGGGCAAAATGGTTGTAATAACGGCTTAAAGAAGAATGTATTTATTCCATGCCGTGTATGTAGAATCCCTGAGTGAATCAGGGTAAGGATGGTGTTTCATTTTTTCTTGTATTAAGTTAAAATATTGTAAAATTATTATTTTACAGACTACTAAAAATAGTATAATTAATATAATCATATTTTAGAAAGAAGGTATTCCCTTGAAGAAGATTCACGTTATTCATGAAAACACAGAGTGGACAAGACATCTAACGAGAAGATTAGAAGAACTCGATCTTCCTTATGAAGAATGGCATTTGGACAAAGGGAATGTTGATCTTTCGTCTGTTCCACCGCAGGGCGTATTTTATAACCGTATGAGCGCTTCTTCTCACACAAGAAATCACCGCTTTGCACCAGAGTTTACGGGTGCGGTCCTTGCTTGGTTAGAGAGGCATAACCAAAAAGTGTTCAACGGAAGCAGAGCATTGCAGCTTGAAGTAAGTAAAGTCGCGCAATATATGGCACTGAATGCAGAAGGAATCCGGACACCTAAGACAATTGCAGCTGTTGGTAAGGAGCATATTATAGAAGCGGCAACGCAATTTGAAGGACGTCTATTCATTACGAAGCATAACCGTGCTGGAAAAGGACTAGGTGTTCAACTGTTTCAGTCTGTTGCTTCTTTACAAGAATACGTAGAAAGTGCAGCATTTGAAGAGCCAGTAGATGGTATTACATTAATTCAAGAATACATTCAATCTCCTGAGCCTTACATTACACGATGTGAGTTTGTAGGCGGGAAATTTGTATATGCAGTTCAAGTCGATACGTCTAAAGGCTTTGAATTGTGCCCAGCTGATGCTTGTCAAATTGGAGATTTGTTCTGTCCTGTTGGAGAGAAAGCCCCGGAAAAACCGAAGTTTCAAATTATTGAGGGCTTTGATGACCCAATTATTCAAAAATATGAGGCTGTTTTGGCTGCAAATGATATCGCCATCGCGGGCATTGAGTTTATTCGAAATGCCGATGGTGAAATTTTCACTTATGACATTAATACAAACACAAACTACAATGCTGACGCTGAAGCAGTTGTTGGAAAATACGGTATGCTAGAGATTGCGAAGTTTCTTGGTAGTGAATTAGAGAAAATATAATAGATAGGGAGAAAGCTGCTGATGAAGCAGCTTTTTTTGTAAGTTCAATTTGCGCTCAAATTGTTAATTTTATATTTAAAAATAAATAAAGGAAGCGCCATACATGCCTATCGACTTAAGATATGGATATGAAATAAAGCCACGATGTTTATAAGAAAGATGCGATGCTATATCTTTTCAATTAAAGAATTCTAAATGTGCTTTGATCAAACTTTTTTATGAAAATTGAACATCCATTCACAAAGAAAGACTCTATTTTCATCAATCTTTTTTCAAAATGGAGTCTTTTTGTGTAACACAGAATGTGGATTTGTAAGAGGTTTTTAATCAAACTTTATCTCAAATCAATTATATCCATAAATTTAAGGAAAATTCTGTTATAAGATGCATCAGTGCAAGTTATTAAATTCTTTATCGGATTTATGTCAGTTACAGTTACATATCTAGTAAGCAAATGACCATCTCTATAATAAGTAATCAATATCTTCTCTTCAGAAAGAAATGAACATAGTAACTTGTTTTCAATAATTTCTTGTTCGTCTTGGGTTAATGTAGGGCGCTCCACTTTTGTTTGTTTTTTTACAATCTTACCAATACCGATGAATTTCTTCGGTATCGAAGCGAATGGAGTCGGCTTAATCATTCCTATTTCTTTTGGTATATGTGTATAGTTCATGCTGTATCTCCCCCTAATTACTATTAATAACCGTATCATTGTATCATACTTTAAATATATTAGGATTATTTATGTAATTATAAAATAAATATTTAGAGGTTTTTAGCTCCTTATTAAATCAAACCAATTTAACTAAGAATGATTTATATATATAATAGGAGAAATTACTGTGGAGTCCCTTTGTAGGTAAGTGTGTTGTTGCTGGTTCTGTTGATACAGGATAAGGATTTATAATTGATGCGAAGATAAGTGTAAATGGTTCGTATCAATATAAAGTGCATAATAGTCATTGGCAAGTGTTCTATATTACGGCTAGTAATACGTATGTGAATGTGCGTTAATTCAACGGAAAAGGTCGCCTATTACGGGCAGTCTTTTTCGTGCTGTATGTAACATTATTTACTTGTTATTTTTTTCGATTGTCAATTTCGTGTGCTCATTTAACCAAATATCTATTAGATCTCGTAATGTAATAGTTTCTATTTCAAGAGGGATTTCATCTTCATCATACTTATTAAATATAGAAGTTCTATCTTTTCGAACATCTGCTCCAAAAATATTCGCACTTATTTTTTCATAATCACTTTTTTCGTTTAAAACTTTATCTACAGTTTCTGCTATCCAATCACCGAATTCAGATACCTCTACATTAAAAAAAGCTTCTAAAATATCGAATTTCTTTGGTAATCTAATAACTAAACTACCTGTACTAAGTAATTCAAATTTGTAATCCATATTATTTTCTCCTTCAAAAATTAAATTATCGACCTTGTCTTGGAAATGCAGAAATAATTTTAACATTTCAATTAAACTGGTGTAATGGTACGGCAAACAAGTCATTGTCGTATCGAAAACATTTGCTTCAAGCCAATTATGTTCTTGTTGTGGATATCAAAACAAAGACGTTAAAAATCTAAACCTACGTAAATGGGACTGCCCTTCTTGCCTTACACACCATGATAGGGATATTAACGCAAGTATCAATCTAAAGAATGAAGCGATAAGGCTTCTAACCGCAAGGACTGTGGAGATAGCCTAATAAATTAGAGTTCGATAGAACTCTTTACTTAGGAATCCCCCTTTTCTAAACGAAGTGAAAGTGGGGGTAGTTCAATAAACTCAGATTGTGTCCCCATTCCAGATTCACCAAACCATGGCGCAATTGTTCCGCCCATAGCGTCCTACAGGTTTAATCAATTCATAAACATTATACGGCTTTTTATTTGCTCCAGGAGCTAGTTCTCTTTGTTCATAAGGTATACCTTTAGTTGAAAAAAATGTCCCACCTTCTTACCCGTATCTATCAACTCGTTTACATTGTAAATATAAAATACAAAAGTGAATCCTATGTGTATGTGAAAAAGCCCACTCATAAGAGCCGGCTTTTTCACATAGATATGTTTAATTTAAAAATTTATTATTCAAATAGTTTATCTATTAAATTTTGAATTTCACGCTTTCTTTTGTCGGTTTCTTTCTTATCGATGGTATACTTATCATCCTCAATAATAAGAACGTCACCTTCTTTTGCAGAAGATGGGAGTTTGGATCTTGGCACATCAATTGTTATGCTTTTCAGTTCAATAACTGCCAATTCTCCTTCAAAACGGTCAATAATTCCTTTTTGCATAATTATCTCTCCGTTCTAACAGAAATATTTGAACCATCACTATCAATAACTACAGTTCCATTTAAATCTGTTCTATACACCTTAACAGACATTAAAGATAACTTTGCTAAAGTTTCTTGTGTAGGATGTCCATATCTGTTACCTGCACCGGCGCTAATAACGGCGATGTTTGGTTTGACTGCATCTAAAAATGGCTGAGAAGAAGAAGTCTTACTTCCATGGTGACCAGGTTTTAATACATCTGATTTTAAGTTTGACCCATGCGCTGCAACCATATCTTTTTCGCTTTTCGCTTCAGCATCGCCAGTAAATAAGAATGATTTGCTGCCGTGCGTTATTTTTAATACAGCGCTCCATTCGTTTAAGTCGTCACCATATTCTTTAACAGGAGCTAGGAATTGTGAGTTTAACCCGTTTATGGGTAAATTCAGGCCAGACTTTGCTTCTTTAATTGTTAATCCTTTGTCGGCTACTGCAGTTAAAAAGTCTTTAAATGTATCGGTTGTATGACTTACTTTAGGTGCATAAACATTTTTTACATTCATGGAATAAAGTACTTCATCTAAGCCGCCTACATGATCGGCATCAGGGTGCGTAGCAATCATATAATCAATGGTTTGGAATCCTAGTCCCTTTAGATAATTTGCGACTACCTTACCTTTGCCGTTGTTACCTCCGTCAATGAGGATAGTTTCTCCACTTGGAGACTTTATAAACGTTGCATCACCCTGTCCTACATCAATATAATGAACTTCTAAGTTGCCTTTAGGTTGAGGAAGAGTTGGACGGAAGCTTGGTTCTAATACGCGAGCTAAGAATGCAGCGAATTGCTCACGAGTTACTTTTAAGTCTGGACCGAATGTACCATCAGGAAATCCAGCAGTAATATTATTTTGAGCTAAAGTTTTGATATATTGATAACCCCAATGACTAGCTGGAACATCAGGGAAGTTTACGTCAGTACCTGTAGGTTTTAAATTAAATGTTTTGACGAGTACGACAGCCATTTCTGCACGAGTTAACGAACGATCAGGGAAGTAGTTTTTTTCACGTTGTACAATGTTATAATGCGCTAACTTATGTACAGAATCATAGTAATAAATACCCTTGGTTACATCTGAAAAAATATGAGTATAGCTAGCTGGCTTTTCTAAATTTAACGATAAATCTAACATTAATGCCATTTGTCCACGAGTTACATTGTCACTAGGATTAAAATATCCCTCCGGAGTACCATTAATAATGCCTTTTTCCGCTAAATAGTTAATTTCTTTATATGCCCAATGATTAGATGGGACATCAGGGAAAGATTTAGCACTTGCAAGATTAGGGATAAATAATGAAACAATCATTACAAATACCGCTAGTAATAAGCTAAACTTTTTCAAAAATATCGCCTCACTTTATATATTTTTTTAACCTATTTAACTTTAGCATTTCTTACAAATATTTCAAAGATTAATAGATCATTATGTAATATTTATTTTATCATTTTAGCCAAGAAGACTCCTGGTTCTGGTGCAAAAACTTAAGGACAACTGCAATGAATCTATAAATCTTGGACATACTGTTACTATTACTTTAGAAAGGGTGCGTGATTGGTATGGAAAAGGAAAATGTATTCAAATGGAGGCATTATTAGCCTGATATTATTTTGTTAACGGTAAGATGGTACCTACGGTACAACCTCAGTTTTCGTGATTTGGTGGAAATACTAGAAGAACGGGGTTTATCTATTTCTCATACAACGATTATGCCTTGGGTACACCAGTATGGTCCTGAATTGGACAAACGAATCCGACGTCACCTCAAACAAATGACTCTTGGAGAGTCGATGAAACATATATCAAAGTAAAAGGTCAATGGATGTACCTGTATCGTGCTGTTGATTCGAGAGGAAACACAATCGATTTTTGCCTAGGAAAAACAAGAGACCAGAAGACTGCAAAGCGCTTTTTCAAGAAAGCTTTGCGGTCTTTTCATGTTTCGCAGCCTCGTGTTATGACAGTCGATAAGAATCCAGCTTATCCTATAGCAATTGAACAGTTGAAAAAAGAGAAAAGCATACCTGATGGTATGCAACTTAGACAACAAAAATACTTGAATAACATAGTAGAACAAGATCATCGCTTTATAAAGAAGCGAATCCATTCTATGCTAGGGTTCAAATGTTTTGACACAGCTACATCCATTCTTTCTGGAGTAGAAGCTATGCATATGATTAAAAAAGAACAGATTGATTTACGGGACCAGTCTGTCCAAAACCAGAAAAAATTCATCCATCAATTGTTTGGACTGGTAGCATAAGATACGATTCCGTTAGGAATATATGCGCTTTATTCTCTTTTATTTTATTTTTGCACCAGAACCGTATTATTTATATATGGAATATTTTGTTTGTACGAAAGGGATAACTTGATGTTTTTGCAAAAATATAGGGGTTTGATTCTAGGGATAGTTGGTGCTGTTATAGGGGGAATATCCTGGGTTTATCTTAAAGATTTAGATTATATATAGGGCGTGTCTTAAGTTGTTTTCTTTAACATTGATAATTATAGGATGGGTTATTGCCTGTAATTCGAACCATTTCTATAATGTTGGAGTTTCAACTAAAAGGCATCAAAAAATAAGTTTGATAAGTATTAATTTAACAAGTTAATACAAAATGTGCTAATATAGTGATAAAAAGGAGGTAAAAGGAAAGAAAAGGAAAGGAATACATCTCCATATCTGCTTTCAATATTTGGATTAGGATTGTTTTTTCCAGTTAGACATGGTTTATTAATATTTTTAGCATATTGGAAAGATGAAGTGATTTTGTCAAATAACCTAATTTTATTTGCAATAGGAGTATTATTATTAATTGTTAATTATTTCAATGATTTTTAATAAGCAATGTAGTAAAGCAAAACAAGTATAAATTTATCTAGAATCTAAAAATCTACTTGTTTTTTTATAAAAAATCCAGTTTCAAATCACGTTGGAAATAAAAGTAAGTCTATGACCTGTTTTTACATATATCTCGGCTGTACCCCAGCATGATATAAAATATAGGAATTTGGTTATTTCATTTTATCATGAAAAAATGATGGAGGAAATTCTGGTGTATCTTATTAAAAAATGATCTTTTCTATGTATTTTTTTGTTTTGCTTAAATGTAAATGACACTATTGTTTCATCCATCAGCGAAAAATACATAGGTTCTGGTGCAAAATTATTCTATAAAGTGATTATTATCCACCACCACATAGTAACAACTCCTTTCATTGCTTATTAAAAAATAATAATAAGAGAAAGGCAATTTTTTTGAATGTGTAGCGTAATAAGTGATTTTTATCAAAATACGACACATATTAGTCGGATAAGAATCATTCGGAAGGGCGAGATGTTTTATGGAGATCGGAGAACTTATTGATTATACGAGAAAACAAAAGGGACTAACTATTAAAGATGTTTGTGGTGATTTTGTTAGTAGATCTGTTTACAACAGATTTGTAAATAATCGTGCAGATACTAGTGTTACAAATCTAACTTATATGCTTTCTAGAATTAATGTATACTTTGATGAATTAAAAGCTTTTGATTACCCAAAGGATGTAAATGTAATCAGTCAGATTATGGGTGAAATAAGAAATGCTTTTATGAAGAAAGATGTAGAAGAGTTAATAAGGCTAGAAAGTCTTTGTAATCTAGTTAAAGGGCGAGATGGAATTAAGTATGAACATCTTTCGAGTTTATGTCAGTTGCTCATTGCTAGATTAAAAAATGAAACTCTTGAAACAAGAGAAACTAAAATTTATCAATATTTAATAAACATGCAGACATGGACTCGCTATGAACTAGTTTTATTCAACAACTGTATGTTTGCATTTACGCCTGAATTTATAGAAATCACCCTTGAAAAAGCACTTTTGGGAATCAATCATTACAAAGAATTTAGAGATGGAAAAAGTGAATGCTTTAGGATGTTAACAAATGCAATTATTTTCTTTATCCAGCACGATAGGATGAACCTTATATGGAAATATATGGATAAAATGAATTCATTTTCACTCGAAGAAGAAATGTTTTTTGAAAAAAACCTAAAATTAATGATTAATGGTATTTGGGAATGTTTGAGAGGAAATAAAAAAGGTGAAGAAATGCTAAAAAAAGCACAGTTGGTCTGTAAATATATAGGTGCCGATAATTATTACAAGATGAATGAAGAATTAATTGAATTTATAAAACAGAAGTACGAAATTAAAATTTCTACATAAGGTTTATATTTTTGGGGAGGTTGTAATTATTAAATTATGACCTTCCTTTTTCTATTTCATTTATTATTTTATGTTTATAATATTGCTCCTTCTTTCTGTGTGTCATATAAGACACGTGTGTATATAATGAGAGGCAAAGAAAGAAGCTCGCTTGGTCCAAGATTTAAAATAATTTTGAATTATATTATATTATCCGTAAGGATAGTTAGAAAACAAGGAGATGATATTATGGCAGGAGCTATTACGGTCACACCCGAACAACTAAAATCTCAGGCGAAAATATATCAAACGGCCTCTTCACAAATTGAAGACGCTATTCGTAAAGTGAATTCTATGAATTCAACGATTGCCCAAGAATGGCAGGGGGAAGCTTTTCGAGCTTACTTGGAGCAATACAAACAGCTTGAAGGTAATGTGAAACAAATGGAAAATTTATTACAAAGTATTCATATGCAGTTGACCAAATATGCAGATACAGTCGCAGACCGTGACCGTCAGGATGCAGGTTCGTTTGGCTTAAATTAAGTGTTTAAAAAAGGGGTCAGTGCAACTCATTGTGCTGACACCTTTTTTAATTTATCTGAAAGGAAGAAATGTATTTTGATAAAAAAATATCAGAGTTATTTTCCATTACTCATCATTATACTTGGTGGATTATTTCTTATTTTGACTTTCACTTATTTTGGTTTTAAAGATGATAATGTGTACCGGTCTACAAATCAAAAAGTATCCAAGGTTCAATATGTTTTAGTGAATGAAGATAAAGGGGCTGTTTTTGAGGGGAGGAAGTATGAACTAGGTGCAGACTTTGTTACTCTGATTAATCAAGATTCCAAAAAAAGTTGGCAGACGGTCAGTAGGAATATTGCTAATGCAGGAATTGAGAATGGTCAATTTGATGCAGAAATTATTATTCCTCAAGATTTCTCCGAACGTCTTTTGTCCCTTCAAAGTATAGCACCAGAAAAGGCGACCATTAATTATCGTGTACGTAAAGGGCAAAATGAGATATCCAATCAAGCCGTTCAAACACAAGTAAATGATATTTTGAAAGATTTCAATCAACGAGTTGTGCAGATGTATTTCTCAAGTATTGTAGGAAATTTATCAGAAGCCCAAATAAATGTTAATAAAATTGTTGGAGCAGAAACTGATGCTAAGAAATATCTGATGACAAATATTCAAGATCCATTTAAGGAGTTGTCGGGAGGATTTAATAATTTATCAAATGTTTCGAGTATTCTTGATGAAGATAATAAAGGTTTTCTCTCGGAACAACAAGCATTTGTATCATCCGTAAAAACTCTAATGGATGATAATAATAAGAGCTTAGAAGCAGGCAGTACCTCGACAAAAGAAGCCAAAAAATCAGTTAACGAAAATATCGATAAAACAAATGAAAAGTTAAAAGATTCCTTAAAGCAATTTGAGGATCAATTTAACCTACAAAAAAAGCAATTTGAGGATCAATTTAACCTACAGAAAACGCAATTAGAAAACCAACGGCAATCTGATTTATCGGGATATAAAGCAAAATATGATGGTTTGAACCAATCAATGTTTAAACAACTAGGAAACTTTTATACACCGGCAGCAGGTGAAGTGAATTCATCTGGGGTTTATACGGAATTCTTGCTAAACGCCAAGCTATTTCAAGAAACACAAACTGCTCGAATTGATGAACTAAAAGATGAAATTAAGCAATTGCAATCGCAAGTTGAAACTCTTAATGATTTAAGAAAACAGATTGCACAAACTTATTATGGAAGTGCAGAAAAAAATCCGGATACAGCTTCTGAGGAGGATATTAAACAGGCTATTGTGAAACTAATGGCTGATTCAAAAGAAAATAAAGTTAATTTAGATAATCGTTATCGTCAAATGATAGAAGAAAGTCTACCACAAATTCCAGCAGACACTTTAGAAAATCTTTTACAAAAGTTAATTGCTGAGAATATTATAACTGATTCTCAATCTAAAAAATTCCAAGATGAGCTAACTATAGTTCGGCGTTATGCGAAAAATTTTGAAAAAGAAATAGGAAAGGAAGGAAACTTTTCCTATCTAGAAGCTAAACCTGAACATAACGCTATAATTCCTATAAATAGTAGGGAGGTCACTATATCTATTGATCCAACAAAAGATAATAGAATCTCTTTGAAGACAGACCATACAGAACAAGGAAGTTTAGGAATAAGAAATTTGACGGATCTTTTACCGGTGTTAAAAACAGAATTGGATCAAAAACTCAAATCATATGGGTACATTTCTGAGTGGAGTGAAGTTTCTAATCATGAATTCAGTATTTCATTGAAAAAGAACCCCACAGAACCAG
>NZ_MACH01000108.1 GCF_001884065.1 Bacillus proteolyticus | reverse complement strand
GACCCGCCAACGGATCCAGAGAAACCAAAACCGCCGGTAGATCCGCCAACGGAACCAGAAAAGCCGAAACCGCCAGTAGATCCGCCAACGGAACCAGAGCCGAAACCGGAAACAGAAAATGAGCCTAATAGGCCAACTTCTAAAGAAAAGGATCTTCCGCCGTTACCTTCAAGTTTTAGCTTAACGTTTAAGGCGGATTTTGATTGGACCTTGGATGAAGAAATGAAGAAAAAATCTTTTGTCTCTGTTGATTATTCATGGATTGTTAATGAGCAAACTCAAGTGAATGCCAGCTATGCAGAATATATAGATGTAAATAAGAATTTAATATCTGACTTACCTGAGTTATTGAAACAATTTCAAATGCTTGATAGCACTGCACAGCAAATTGTTACCTTATTTGGAAATCCAGAAGATTCCATATCTATTGATAGCTATGCAGATATGATTAACAAAATTGAAAATCAAGAGAAGACTCTCGAAGAGTTGGCAAATCCAAACTCTGTTTATCGTATGTATAACAATATCACAGGTGAACAAAAGATAGATGCTATTACAGAGAAAATTTATGAAGAATTTAAGAATAAAGGAAATCAACTCTATACAGATATTGAAGGCCAGATAAAAAATTTACAAGAAACAATTGGATCAACAACGGATAAAAATCATGATGGAACAAAAAATACATTATACGGAACTTTAAATCTAATGACTGAACCTCAGAAGTTTCTGAATGAAGCAGAAAAGTTAAATAATTGGTTTGTGCAAGCCAATCAACAGATTAATGAAGCGTATCAATCATGGAAAGAAAATGAAAAAATCCAAGAAGAATCTGTAAAAAGTGCAGAAAATCAACATCCTGTAGAAAATCAACATCCTGCAGAAAATCAACATCCTGCAGAGAACGATACAATACCAATTTCTTCAGAAACAGATAGCTTAGTAAAAGAAATGGAAGATTTAGTTCAGAGTTCAAAGAACTCGGCTGAAAGTATAGAAAAATCTGCAGCGAAAGCTCATGACATTTCTCCAAAAATTCAGGAGTTGAAAGAAAATACAGATAATGTTCAAAAAAATGCAGATACTGTTTTGAATAATTTAAATACTTCAGTCACTCAAATTCAAAAGAATACAAGTAAAAATGAAAAATACTCAGAAGAGTTTAGCAAAGTGCTTTCTAATACCAAACGAGGTGGAGCAGATAATTATAAAGTATTCAATTTTCTATCAGCCCCAATTGCTACAAAAGGAAGTTTTGAAGCTACTCGCCAAACGTCTATTATTCCTTACTATATGACACTTGTTGGAGCTGTTCTTTCAGTCATTACCGGCATTTCCTTATGTCGTACTATTCAACGTAGAGAAATTACGAAAGATATGGTTTTTATTACACCTACAAGGGCATGGCTAAATGTTCCTAATGTTATGAAGGTAACAGGTGTCAGTCTAATTATCTCACTATTCTTTGCTGGAATAACTACTTTTAGTATTTTGAGAGTGTTTAATATCCCTTGGTTTAGTTACACGTTCCTAAATATTTTAGGTGGAACTTTATTAATAACAGGTTTTTCTCGTCAGTTTAAAAATATAACACTCTATGTTTGTGTTTCACTTTTAGGATTATATCTCATGTTAACACCATTATTAGGAATGCATACTCGTCCGGGTAGTATTGTCGATTTACTTTATCGTTTTTCACCGCTTCAAAACATAGAAAATGGTTATACAGCACTAAGCAATGGTATTCATGTTGGATGGGAAAGTTACTTGTTATTGGTAATTATTATTGTTGTAGGAATTGGTACGAATTTCATTGCTTTTCCAGGTGTGAAAAAGTCAGAGAAAGCTGAACAAAAGCAATAGCTTATGTTGTTAGGAGAAAGGATGTACGAATTTGGAAAAAATGATAAAACCAAAATTTCTCGTTTTTTCTCTTCTAATTTCTTTTTGTGTGATAAATCTTTTTACTAGTTTTAGCAGTCTAGCCTATGCTGAAGATGGAAAACTAACGATTCATAACAACGTGATTTATGAAAAAGAAAATCATAAAAATAATAATTCTGTTACAGGGATAGAAGATTTGTTTATAAAAGACAAAAACACAAAAAATAAGGAACTTGAGAAAGAAAATAGAAAGAGTACTTCAAGTATAAAAGAAAAAGTATTTCTTACCGCTGAGAGTGTAGAAAAGAAACCACAGGATACAATTACCAAGCAGCTGTTTTCTAAAGACTATACAGCTTCTAATGAAAATGAAGCAACTGTAGAAGATACCAATTATGAAATTCCTAGATGGACCTTCTGGATACTGTTAAGCATGGGTGTGATTGGAATATTAATTTTAGGATGGTTATTAGGTAAAAGATTTTCAAACCTATTTATACGGAAAAAGGAGTAAACAATGGCAGAAAGAACAATGATTAATATCGAACTTCATGTTAATGAGCAAATACTTGATTTAACAATACCTAATCAGGTTTCTTCTAATAGATTGAAAGAACTATTGGTTGATTCATTATCTTTAGTAAATATAGAATTGCCCACTTATTTTTCATTGGAAGTAAAAAATAAGCCAATTCATTTAGATGAAAATGTTATATTGGCGAAATATCCATTGGCGGATGGTGATCAATTAGTCGTAAAAGAAATTATAGGGAGTTTGGAGGAACACTAGAGTATGGGGGAAATGAGAAATAGTTTGATAGTTATTAAAGAGGAAACTACATCTACTTTTATTAAAGTGCACTTAACAGCTAATCAATATTCTTTGTCAGGTGTAAAGCAATTCCAGTTATTTTTAAATAAAGCACCACACTTTTTGACTGGAAAGATAGAAGTGGCGAATGAAGAACAGGTCATTATCACTTATGAAAAAGATGAATTATCTTTTTCACTTGAACAATATGTTAAAAAATTAGATGCATTTGATCGCCTTCTTTTAGCACAAAAAGTAAATTTCTTAAAAGAATATCTTAACCAACCAGTAACGCCATTTATCCATCCTAAAAATATCTTTATTTTTGGGGAAGAGTTGTTTATTGGTCATCGTGGCGTAATGAATACCGTTATTCCTTATCTTTCAACAGAAGAAGTATATCTAAAACAATACAAGGCATTACTTCTTTATATTTTAAATCCAAAGCTGGATTTTGAGAATCTAATTGATGGGGCCGGTGCAGTCCGAGATCCTTTTTCCGAAAAAATTCAAGAATCTTCTTCGTTTGAAGAGATAGACAAGTTACTAATGGAAACAGTTGCGATTCAAAAGGAAAAAAGAAATGCTACAAGCATACTGGTGAAAAGTAGAAATCACACTGTTTTTAAGTGGGGAACAATTATTCTTGGTCTTGCAACATTAGGTCTTTCAATAGGGGTAGGGATATATTCATTAAATATTGTACCTCAGCAAAAACGAATCATAAGTGCCGAATCAAAGTTTATTTCAAATAGTTATTCAGATGTTCTAGATACTTTAAAGGAAGACAAACCAGAGAATCTTCCTAAAAGCGCACTTTATGTGTTAGCAGTGAGCTCGATTCAACTAGATAGCTTGTCTAATGAGCAGAAAGAATCTGTATTAGGGACTATCTCCCAAAAATCAAATGATAACACATTACTTTATTGGATCTATATAGGAAAAGGAGACTTTGAAAAGGCCTTAAATATTGCTAAAAATATTGGAGATAATCAATATATTCTTCACGCCTATACAAAAGTTTATGATGTAACAAATGCAGATAACAAGATGAATGGTGCGAAGAAACAAGAATTACTTTCGAAATATAAGGAAGAGATGGAAAAGTACATGAAGTTATTGGAGGGGAAGACGGATGATCAGAAATCTAAACAATAGATTGTCTAGTGAAGGTGTACCAATTGATGATCAAATTGTAAATAAAGCGTCTGTACTCTATGATATTTTTTCATTTGGTCATATATTTTCGCATCACGAACTAACAATGTCAAAGCCATCACTTAAGATTGGTAACCATGAAATTTCTTTTGATGGCACGCATTTGTTCTTGGATCAAGATCCATGGACAGGTGATATGAAGGACGGAATTCTCGCGTTACCTCATGAAAAATTAGAAGTTTTAACTACTATCAAGCCGAAAACAAATTTTGTGATTTCTTCTTCAAAGGACTCAGGAATCACCATTCCGACTAAGGCTTTTGCCCTGGTCAAATTTAATGAAAAGAATGAAACTTACCAGTTAAATCTGTTTTCAAATGGGGTAGTAGTTTACTTTAATGGAAAGAAAGTAGATCGATTAGAAAAAGTTATGTCTGTAGGGGATCAACTTGTTATTGATGGTGTGCTTATTGAATTGAGAGAAAAACAATTTAAGTTGTGTAAGATAACCCAAGAATTTTCACTAAATTCTTGGGAGATTATTAACGAGATATTTATTCCAGAATACCCAAAAAATTTCCCTGAATTTAGACGTAGTCCAAGAATTCATTTACGAGAGCCTAAAGAAGAGATAGCAATTCAACCTCCAAGAGCTGAGGAAACTGATGGGAGAAGTGATTTATTGCGTACGATTGTTCCGCCATTGGCAATGGTTGTTTTAAGTGGTGCAACGAGCGTATTAAGTAATGGAAACCCTATTATGATGTTAAGCATGGGGGGAGTAAGTTTACTCACGGCAGGGTTCTCTGTTTCAAGTTATATTACGAATAAGAAAGAAGTGAAACAAAAGAATCTTAAGCGAAGTGAGTACTATGAAAAGTATCTTATTCAAAAGGAAAAAGAATTGTCGTTGCTCTCTCAAAAGCAATTTGAAGCTTTAACGTATAACTTCCCTGATATGGATTCATTGTCTTTGATGACAAAAGAATACAGTCCACGAATTTATGAAAAAACTATGACAAATGCTGATTTTATAAGTATTCGTTTGGGTCATGGAGAGATTCAAAGTAGTTATAAAGTCAGTTATCATTCAAGAGAAGAAGATGATGCTTTAAGTAAATTTGCAGAAGAAAAAATTGTTTGGCCACATCAAACGTTAAAAGATGCACCTATTGCCATCTCGATGTTAAATCAAACGTTAGGACTTGCAGGAACAAAAACAGTACTACGAATAGCTGTACAGACAATATTATTTCAGCTTTCCGTTTTACATTCTTATAGAGATGTAGAATTTGTAGCATTAGTTCCAGAAGAAGATTATCAAGATAGTTGGCATGCATGGCGTTGGTTGCCACATTTTCAAATACGGAGCTTAAATTTACGAGGAATTATTCATAATTCACAGACACGTGACATGGTTTTAAATTCGTTCTATCAGTTGTTAACAAAACGTCGGCAACAAGTCAAAGAGGCGGGCAATGAGAAAGTAACCTTTGCTCCGCATTATATGTTTACGATTTTAGACGAGAGCTGGCTCTCTGGGCATGGATTAAATGAATTTTTAGCTGAAGATATGAGTCAATACGGTGTTACGGTCATTTGGGGGAAAGACGCGTTAAACATGTTGCCAGAGACAGCAACCACAGTTATTGATTATCAAAGTAACGAATCCGCGGTATTAATTAACAATAATAATGAGTACGTGAATCAACTTTTTGTTCCCAACCATTTACCCAAAAGTTATCCAATTGAGCAAGCAATACAACGCATAGCTAATTTAGAACATGTTGAGGTAGAGAAAAATGCGATTCCAGAATCGATTGACTTTCTAGAATTATATGATGTGAAAAATGTTGGAGAGTTACATATTGGTGCTCGTTGGCAAAAAGCAGACACTTCAAAATCATTAGCTGTTCCTTTGGGTGTTCGAGGAAAAGATGACATTGTTTATTTGAATTTACACGAACGAGCACATGGCCCACATGGACTCGTGGCAGGTACAACAGGATCTGGTAAATCGGAAATTGTCCAAAGTTATATTTTATCTTTAGCAGTAAATTTTGCACCAGAAGACGTTGGCTTTTTACCGATTGATTTTAAGGGTGGAGGTATGGCGAATTTATTTAAGAATTTACCACATCTGTTAGGATCGATTACAAACTTAGACGGTGCAAGTTCTGCAAGAGCATTACAAAGTATTCGAGCAGAATTGCAAAAGAGACAACGGAAATTTGGTGAATTTGGTGTTAATCATATTAATGGGTATACCAAGTTATACAAACAGGGAAAAGAAATTACTGATCCTGTAGAAAAGAAAAAATATCCATCAGAACCATTACCACACCTTTTCTTAATCAGCGATGAATTTGCAGAATTAAAAGCAAATGAACCAGACTTTATGGCTGAGCTAGTATCAACTGCACGTATTGGTCGTTCGTTAGGAGTTCATTTGATTTTAGCTACTCAAAAGCCAAGTGGAGTAGTGGACGACCAGATTTGGTCAAACTCACGATTCAAATTAGCATTAAAAGTAGCCGATCCAAGTGATTCAAATGAAATTATTAAAACACCTGATGCAGCAACGATTACTCAGCCAGGACGAGCGTATTTACAGGTCGGAAACAATGAAATTTATGAACTGTTTCAATCTGCGTGGAGTGGAGCGTATTATAATCCAGATGCACAATATGAAGAAAAAGTAGATGAAAGAATTTGGCTAATTAATCAATTGGGTCAGCACGAATTGTTAACTACAGATTTATCTCAAGATGATGAAGTGTCCATGAAAAAGGAAGAAAAACAAACACAATTGGACGCGATTGTAGAAGCTATTGTGATTCATGCTGAAAAAACAAATGCAATTCTTCCTGAAAAACCTTGGTTACCTCCATTACAAACAGAAATTGATAGTCCAAAGATTAATGTAGTAACTTCAGGGGATTCGAAAAGAAATCTTTCAGTTCCATTTGGTTTGATGGATATTCCATCAAGACAAGAACAAATTGACTTTTTACTTGATTTAGAAGAGTTGAGTCACCTTGCAATCTATGGATCTCCAGGCTTTGGGAAATCCACTGCATTACAAACTCTTGTAATGAATTTATCAAGAACTAACAATCCTGAACAGGTCCAGTTTAACCTATTTGATTTTGGTACGAATGGTTTACTTCCAATAAAAGATTTACCGCATGTGGTGGATATTGTTCGGTTAGAGGAAGAAGAAAAACTGATGAAGTTCCTCAAACGAATTCGCAAAGAAATTCAAAGTCGAAAAGACGCATTTACAGAGTATGGTGTCGCAAGTCTGTCTCAATATGAAGAGAAATCAGGAAAGCAGTTGCCAGGGATTGTTACTATTGTTGATGGCTTTGACTCAATTAAAGAGAGTCCTTTAGAGGAAGCTATAGAATCTGTGTTAAATCAGCTTTTACGAGAAGGAGCAAGTTTGGGACTCTATGTAGTTATGACGGTTCTTCGTACGAACAGCTTCAGAATGAGTATGGCGAGTAATATTCCATCACATATTGGGCTATTCCTTGTGGAAGAAGGTGCAATTCGAGATGTTGTAGGACGTGATGCTTTGATTTCGCAAGAAATTGTTGGACGAGCGCAAATCAAACTAGACGAGCCACATGAAGTTCAAATTTATTTACCAAATCATGGAAGAAATGATATTGATCGATTGAATAATTTAGAGCAAGAGATTGCACAGATGAATCAGCAATGGAAGGGCACACGTCCTACCAAGATTCCGATGTTATCTAAAACGATCTCTATGCATGATTTTTATACAAATCCACAGGTACAAGAGATGTTGGATAATCTACAACTACCACTTGCTCTAAGTAAAGAAACCACAAATGTCGTTGGTTTTGTACCAGAAAAACATGGTTATTTTGTGATTGGAGACGATACGCCACAGCAAACGGAATATATTGAGCGTATAATCGTTCAAAACTTTAAACATTTTGAAGGGAAAGCACAAAGAATTGTGTTTAATGGGAGCGAACGATTTGGCAGATTCAAAGAAAGCTTCGATGTGATTGTATCAGATATGGAGTACAGTACTTTTGTTAATGATCTAATGAGTGAAATTGAAGAAAGAGAGACACAAAGTGAAAATCAACCGATGTTTGTGTATATTCCAGATGCGCAAATATTTGGAGATAAAACATTTATTTCGGATGAAACATTCAATAAATACTTAAAAAATGGTTCTAAAGTAGGTGTTTATTTCATTTTCCACGGCAATCAAAAACAAATTGAGAACAGTTATGATGAATTTAATAAACGATTACGAGCAAATATTCCAGCAGGGATGATTGGAACACGTTTAGCTGATCAAGGATTGATAAATGTGAAATCTAGTTATAGTGAACCTACAGTGGAATTAGATGAGTCTCATTTCTTTGTTGGACGAAATGCAGGACGGGTGAAATTAGTTAGTGAGTAGATCAATTTTATCTGCGAGTGGTGTGTATGGCTGAATAGTTACAAACAGAAAGATGGTCTTGATAGGGAAATAGATTTTGAGGAGGGAAAACATTATGGCTCAAGAAGAAGATAAAGCCAAAGAAGCTGCACGAAAAGCGGATATCCATGCAAGTGTTGATCGATTTAAGGCAAGTTATGATAGTAAAATGGCTAGCCACAGGGCAAATGCCCAAAAGTTAGAGCGCTTAAAAGCCGCAAAGAGATCTTTACAGGGAGAACTTCATCATTTTGATTCTTATAAGAAAGAGTTTACCAATTTAGGCAGGAGTCTAACAACAAGCCAGTTCAAAGGAACACGTCGTGATAAATTCGATAAAAAATTAGAAGAAATCACA
>NZ_MACH01000107.1 GCF_001884065.1 Bacillus proteolyticus | reverse complement strand
GGATCAGTCTATAATAGGTGACGCTATTGCGAGCATTTCAGCAAGTATTAGCGGTTTGCGTGCTATGTTATAGAAAAAGGGGAAAATACCAATGGGGAAAATAGGTATAGATAAAGGGAAATTTACCGGAGCAGTCACAAATGCAGAGAGCGCAGTTAATCGGATAGAGAAAGTTCCCTCACCGAAAATTACCAAGAATAATCTATCTCGGTTGACGGGTTTTCAAAATTTAGTAGAGAAAGCCGGAACAACTTTAGAAGCATTTAAAGGAGTATCTTCTGCTGACACAGGCAAAATGAAAGCCGTCGCGGACAAAATTGTCGATGAAGATGCCAAAATGGCGAATGTAATCCAACAAAACACAGTGAGGTTCAAATAATATGGTCGAATATAACAAACGAGAACTTTTAGAAGTTGTTTTACAAAATGACAAAACATTAGATTTAGAGATTACTGAAGAACTATTACAAATGGGTAACTTGCTGGGGAATCAGCCTTCCCTTTTTCGTGAGGTTTACAAGGCGTTTCGAAATCAAGAAGATGTCTTTGAAAACAAACCAAAAATCGGCGCGAAATTCTCAGTGACGTTTGATTATTCGAATGAGACAATTCGTTTTGAACGATTAGAAACGCAATTAGATATTCCATTTTCTCAATTTTTACGTTTGATGGGTTTGATTGATGCGTGTTATAGTGAAATATTGCCGCTGGGTACTGTTGTGGAATTGGACA
>NZ_MACH01000106.1 GCF_001884065.1 Bacillus proteolyticus | reverse complement strand
GGGATTTAACGATTATGTGGTAGATTATCTTGGTTACTTGTGGCCGTTTGGTGAAATGAGTAACACACCAGCGATTTATGTGTCCAATATGATGATTAAGCGAGTTGTTTCACCTGGGATGACGAATGAATGGGAAGACCAATTTGCTTTTACTTTCTTACGAAGTATGCAAGTAGCAAATGGCAAGTTATCCAGTGCCTTTTTACCACTAGATAAAGCGCTCTCTTTCTATGAAGCTGTTCATACTTCAATAGAAAGAGAGGCCGATTAAATGGGCTTTCAAGTAGATTTAAAGGAATTCAATGAAATACTGGCAAAACTCCAAAAAGACACCAGTAAAACCAATAATCAACTTGAACAAGCCAAAAACGCATTGAATGGCATTATCCAGGCCGATGCCATGCAGGGTGCAACAGGAAATGCGATTGTCAACGACATCAATAATAACCAAAGTGCAGTTGTGACTGGGTTGAAAGTTACCAATGAATTTCTCATTGCTGAAATGTTGACAACTTTAAAAGATTTTCAGTCAAAAACGGGAGAAAGTGATGAGAATGCGGTTATTCTGGAAGATGCATTACTGCAAACACAAAACAAACTTTCCAATCTCCAACCCAAGAAACATGAAATGGATAGTCGCATCTCTAATATTTACAACAGCGTGAACGATTTGATTTCATTGAGTATGCCGAGAAGCCAGTTTGATGAAAAACTGGTTGCAGCCAGCAAAGAACTAGAGGATACGATTCAAAAAGTACAACAATTTGAAAGCAAAAAAGAAAAAAGCAATGCGGAAGACATTCTCGATGCCCTAAACAAGCAAGTTCAAATTGCAGGTAAGATGGGCAGTTTATCTTATACTGATCCGAAACTGCAAGCTTTCTTTGCGCAAGATGCGTTGGCAAAAGGCATTCATGAAATGGATACAGAAATCACGAAAGCGGAAAAAGAGGCGCAACTGCAAGCTGAAACAGAAATGAAGAAAAAACAAGAGGAATGGGCGAAAAATCATCCATTGGAGGCTTGGCTTCAAAACTTTTCCGATAGTGCCGGTGAGAAATGGGATGTATTGAGAAAAGGCACAAAATGGGTAGGGGAGAACATTCCTTTCCTGAAAGGACTTTCTGATGATCTCTTGGCGTTAGAAGGTTTTATAGGGGCGGCAGGTTCCGCGATTAGTGGGGCTGCGATAGGTGCAATGAAATTAGGTTTCCTAATCGCAGAGCTTGGTGAGTGGGGTTATAACTCGATACGCGGCTTAGAAACAGATCAATGGAAACTGGACGATATTTATGGTGCATGGGACGGTACGAAGAAACTCGCCGAGTATGGGATTGTAGGCTCTATCACAATTGCGGCTCCTTATCTTAGTGTTTTCCTAAATAATCCCGCATACACGGACAAAATTCCCGTGCTGGATAACCTCGCTAGAACCTTTAGAAGAGACCAAAAAGAAATGTTCAACGCAGCGAAAGGTTATGTAGAAAAAGCCATGACCGACCCTTATGCTTTTGGTGGCATGGGATTTGATTTTGTCAGTTGTCTTTTCGGCGTTGGTGAAGTAAACGCCGCAGTGAAAGGATCAGCTACAGCCGGAAAAATCGCAGAGGGTAAAAATGTCTTTCTAGCAGCAGGAAAAAAAGGTAAAATAGGTGGTAAGTCGGAAGAAGTAACGGCATTAATGAATAAGTTGCCGAATAGTATCGTGGAGAAGATTAAAAATATTGAGATCCCGAATTTATTTGAACCTTCGTATGCTGGCATTGGAGGAGAAAGAAAGACACTTGGAGAGTTATTTTCTGTTGCTAAGAGTGAAACTAAGGTGCAAGCGCAAAATGCAAACCGGTTATCTGGGGAGAAACTTCCTGCAGAGGGGGTAGGAGAAGCTAATCCAAATATAGTTAGAACTAATATGTTGAAGGAGAAGTATTCACATCTCTCAGCAAGTGAACGCTCGGCAAGATTACAGGAATTGGCTGAAGAAAATGCATATCGCAGGGTTCAAGAAATGGAAAGTAATATACCAGGTGCACATTTCTTAGAAAAGCATGGTGCTCAAACTTCATTGCAATCTCAATTAGACCGGGTACAATATGCAGTTAATCCTACAACTAACATTATTGAAACCTATCCAAATGGTAGATTAAAATTACCTTCTTCAGCTACAAGGTTCTTTAGTCATAGAGACCAATTAAATATGATTGGACGAGCACAGCAAATATTGAAAAATACAGGAGATTTGGATTTAGCTCAGATGCCAATTACTTATAAAAATATGATAGGTTCAGGATATCAGCGAGGCACTTTAAATTATGGACAATCATATACTGGTCAAGTATTTTTTAGAAATAATCAACCAATTACAGCATTTCCAATATGGGGGAGATAGATATGGCAAAAGCAAATATTAATATGTTAAGTAGTATATTAAAGTACATTGATATTAACTATATGACTGATGAGGAGAGTAACAGTGTTTATGCACTAGATATCAATGATGAGAAGAACCAAAAATATATTATTCGTAGATTAATAGTTCCAGGTGTGGAATCTGATTATTCTGAAGGAGCCTTTAAGAGGGCTAAAGAAGTTATAGTAATGGGAATCGAAAACATTGAGACTACTACTAAGATATTTCATCAGATGTCATTTCCTTTTGAAAGTGATATAGTAGATAAAAAAGCTTTTCTTGAGATTATATACCAAGAATTATTTGAAGGAGGAGATGATTATTAGAAGATAAGTATAGTGGACCTGGCATATAGCATTTGAGGTATTTCACAACATATAATGGTTGAAGCCTCAAAGTTAAATAAAGACAAAGCAATTTTATTAAGCTAAGTATTAATAGAGAAAAAAGGTTATGATATTAAAGAGTTTTTAAGTAACCTAGTTTTTTAAGCATTCTTTTCAAGGATGCTTTTTAATTTGATTTTTAAAACGAAATGTAATTTCGTATTTTACTAACGTAAATAATATAATTCCACAAAAAAGGGTTCTGGTGCAAAAATTCCAAGGCTCTTGCAAGTAATCTTCTAATCTTGGACATACTGATAGTATGACTCTAAAAAAGGTGCGTGATCAGTATGGAAAAGGAAAATTTGTTTAAATGGAAGCATTATCAGCCTGAACTAATCTTATTAACAGTAAGGTGGTACCTACGGTACAATTTGAGCTTCCGTAACCTGGTGGAAATGATGGAGGAAAGAGGATTATCAATTGCTCATACAACGATTATGCGCTGGGTTCATCAATATGGATCTCAATTAGAAGAGAAAGTACGACATCATCTTAAATCAACAAATGACTCATGGAGGGTCGATGAAACATATATCATAGTAAAGGTCAATGGATGTACTTATACCCTGCAGTCGATTCAGAAGGGTATACAATTGATTTTTATCTAAGTAAATCAAGAGATAAACAAGCAGCCAAGCGCTTTTTCAAGAAAGCCTTGGCTTTTTCGTATGTTTCTAAACCTCGCGTGATAACAGTAGATAGGAACCCTGCCTATCCTGTAGCGATTCAAGAGTTGAAAGAAGAGAAACATATGCCTGAAGGCATACAACTAAGGCAAGTTAAATATCTCAATAATATAGTGGAACAAGACCACCGGTTTATTAAAAGGCGAGTTCGTTCTATGTTAGGATTCAAGTCGTTTAAAACAGCAATCCCTATATTGAGTGGTGTTGAAGCCATGCATATGATGAAAAAAGGGCAACTTGTTTTACTGGATAAGTCTGTCCAAAACCAGAAAGAATTTATTCATACATTGTTTGGCTTAGCCACATAAGATAGAAATGAAGAGGAAATTGCTACTCTATGTTTCCAACTAACATTTTCGCACCAGAACC
>NZ_MACH01000105.1 GCF_001884065.1 Bacillus proteolyticus | reverse complement strand
ATCAAGCGTATGGTGCGACTCGAACAGGTATGGTACAAAAGAATGAACTATATATTCGTGACTTAGGATATTTTCGTCTACAAGACTTTAAGTCTATTCAAGACAAGCAGGGATATTATTTATCACGTCTTAAGTTACCAACTAAAATATATAGAAAAGAGTTCGAAACAGTGGTATTTAAAACAAAACCCGCTCAATTGAGACCGGTATATATACAAATTCATTTGGAAGACATCATGAAACAATTACAACCTGGCCAAGTGTATGAATTACATGATGTATATGTAGGGAGTAAAGACAAACTGCCTACTCGTATTGTGGTTTATAAATGTACGGAGGAGCAAAAACAAAAACGCCTACATGATCGAGCTATTCGTGAAAAGAAAAAAGGAATTACATATACAGAGCGTACGAAACTTTTACAAGGAATTAC
>NZ_MACH01000104.1 GCF_001884065.1 Bacillus proteolyticus | reverse complement strand
GTTCCGTATGATTTCCTTCGCGATGGACGTGATGTAGGGGTCTCGTTTGATTGTTCATGGGATGAGGAAAATAGTTAAGGAATTCGTCTTATAAATGAAAAGGTAGATGAAGTAGGTTATCAAGATGTCGCTATTTAAAATAGGGTATTAAAAAGTACAGACCTCATGATGGTTGTACTATCAAAGAGTATTATGTGCAATGATAGAATAGAAAACGAAGTACGAGCTTAGGCGAGATGACATTTTATTAGGTGATCCATATAAATGCATGGAATGTATATTAAACTAAAGAACTCGTACAAACTCGTAAGTTTTAATGTAGTAGTTGTCATGGCATATAAAAGGTGTCACACAATAACTTGAAAACTTACAAATTTATGCTACTTAAAAACAGATGAACTTAAAGCACTTGATTGTCGATTAAAGGCAACAAGTGCTTTTTTAATTGATTGGTATGCTTTAACTTCATAAATAGTTGGTAAGTTGGAAGAAGTAGCGGCATTCATGAATAAGTTGCCGAATAGTATGAAGAATGTCGTGGAGAAGATTAAAAATATTGAGATCCGGGATTTATCCCCTGAACCTTCGGCAGCTGGTGTTGGGAGTGTAGGAGAAAGAAAAACACTTGGAGAGTTATTTTCTGTTGCTAAGAGTGAAACTGAGGGGCAAGCGCAAAATGCGAACCGGTTATCTGGGGAGAAACTTCCTGCAGAGGGGTCAGGTAAAGCTAGTTGGAAATTAGGAAAACCAATGAGTGAACTTACACATACAATTTCACCTGATGCAAAAACACACCTAATTGCTGAAAATAAACCAATTAGTGGTAAAAAGGGAGTTTTAGGAACACATAATTCTGATGAATTTTATAACAAACTAAAGTCTACGGGTAAAGATATCAACAATATGATAGATCCTAAGAATATTGTATATGATAAAGATTTTCCAGGATTACAGACTATAGAATACAAAATACCAAAAGGTGATGGAAAAGAAGGGTTCTTAGATGAATATAAGATCATAAAATCTCCTCAAACAGTTTATGATCCTTCAAAATATAGTAATGAGGAAATGTATCAGTGGGGCTTGGAAGCAATGACAAATGGATATTTAGAAGGGTACTTGATTTGTGGTGAAGCATCAAACGGAATGGAGTTTATGGGGTATTTTAGGAATGGAGAAATTACAAACTTCCACCCAGTAACAAGTTTTGATTAAGATATATCGTTAGGAGAATGTTTATGAACGAGAAAAAGATTATGGATGATGAATGGAATAAGAATTTTATTAGAGGGATTTTTATTAATAAATCAAGAATAGTAAAATGTATAAATGTAATTTTAACAAAAGAAGAAGTTATTTTTGATGATGTTTGTATGATAGCTACTTACGGTACCTATGATGATGGTGATTCTGAAAGATGTGAGATGGATGAGGTTGTATTAAGCATGGAATTTCCCGGTTACCCAGAAGAGATATCATGTTTAAAATATAAAGAGTTTTTTAAAGTAATAGAGTATGGCTTAGAAGAGAAGATTTCAAGATTTGAGGAGTCAGAAAAAGAAGAAATCTTAAGGGAACTTGAAAAAGCAAGGAGTTTAATTGGATAGTTTTTAGTTTAGATTAAAAATATTAAAGTTAGAAATCTCAATGCAAAAGTTTAATTAAGCTAACTACAATATACTAAAAATTGAGTTCAAATGCATAAATACTTTGAATTGAATATTTCTAAATAAACTGGAAAGATTCAAATACTTACTGCATAATTAAGCAGTGAGTAGGGGGAAAGGGGGCAGAATGGTAGATAAAATTAAAAAGTGATTTAAAGTTGATGAAACTAAAAAATAGTTTTAAAATACTCTGCCACTTAATCACCTTTTGCTCTAAATTAAAGATGTAATGAAAAGAAAAAATAGATTTATATTATAACTAAGAATAGAACCAATGTTTCTAATGGAAGAAGCGTTGGTTCTATTTTTATGCGAAAAATTGAAAGGAGTAATAACAATCTATTAAATAATTGAAGATTCTAAGATAAGTCCAATTGAGAATGATAAGTGCCCTAAAACAATTGAAGGCTATGTTGGTGACATTTAAGCTTTCGTAGAATTTTTAGCAACTAAAGAAGTTGATTTTAATGATAAACTACAAAAATTCTACGTAACTACTCAATAATTGTGCAGAGGTTTGGAGCGCAAGAGATGCAATATTGAAAGGCGCAAGATATGATAATTTTATGATTAGAACAGAAAACTTAGCAGGTGGATTTGCTGAACCTTGTGCTAATTGTAGTAGAACGTTTTTAGATTTCTATAATATTGATAATGATAATGATAAATAGGAGGAATGAAAATGGAAATATCAAATAAGACAATAGAAGAATTAAAAAAAGCGGGATGGTACGAGGGGAGAAAAATAGATATATCAGAAAATGTAAAGTTCCTTGAAGAAAGAGGATTTGAAATTTTTGAAAGTGCAAAAAAATTTATGGAGGAGTTTGGAGAATTACGAATCAATGTTGAAAAGATTTGGTCAGATGGATCTAAGAGAATATCTAAACATAACACTTGGATTAAGGAAGTGATAGGTGTGTTAGATAGCTCGTGTTTTGGTTTAGAGGATTATATTGATGAAAAAGTTATTCCTGTAGGTTCATTATATGATTTCGGGCTAAATTTATACATATCAGAATCAGGAAGACTATTCAAATCAACAGGGTGGGTAGGAGATAATGCTTTGGAGGCATTTGATAATATTATTCTTGGAAAAGGAACAGTGATTTGGGATGAATTTGAAGGGTAATAATACTTTTTCAATGCAAAATTATGTCCTAACTTACTGCATAATTGTAATTAAGTAGTGAGTAGGGGCAAAGGAAGCAGAGTGATAGATAAGATTAAAAAGTGATTTTGAGTTGATGAAACTAAAAAAAGTTTTAAAATACCTTGTCACTTAATCATCTTTTGCTCTAAATGAAAGGTGTAATGAAAAGAAGAAATAGATATATATTATAACTAAGAATAGAACCAATGTTTCTAATGGAAGAAGCGTTGGTTCTATTTTTATGCAAAGAAGTTGGAGGATTAATAATAATGTATCTGAATGTAGAAAGAAAAACAGACATGACCATATACAAACGTAAAACTAGTTAGAGAAAATCTGGATTCAAGGCTGCAGCCAGCAGGAGCTTTTGATGCATCTGTAGCAAATAATCAGTGGTTTGAGAAAAAAACAGCACCGTTTTTTGAAAACTTGAATTTGAAGAGTGGTTCGAAGGATTTAGAATTAAAAGAATTTACTAAGGGTACGGGTAAAGGTAGTGCTGGAGTAAGTGAAGTTAAAACATTAGTGGACAAAGAAAAACAGTTTACAAACGGTAGGAAAAATAGGTTGAAACCGAATGTTAGGTATAAAACAGGGGAATACGACTATTTTTATGAAGCAGATAACCTTGGAAGAATTGAAAAATTTGAAACAGATAAGCTACATTTTACTGGCCGATGAATATAAACACATGGAGTGTATATAAAACTAATGAACTCGTACAAATTCGTAAGTTTTAACTTAGTAATTGTCACGACATATAAAAGGTGTCATACTATTACCACAAAACTTACAAATTTAATGCTACTTAAAAATAGATGAAATTAAAGCACTTGATTGTCAATTATGACAACGAGTGTTTTTTTACATTTTAGCGTAGAAATAAGTCGGTACACGTATAATTTTATAAGTATACTAAGGGTACGGGTGAAGGTGAAAAGCGTCAAAGAGGAAAAAACAACTGGGGAATATTACTATGCCATAAATACAATAGATGGAGCAGTTCCAGAGCTAGTGCCTTTACTCCAAAATCGACTCGATAACATGCCAAAAGAAGTATTTGATTCTTATAGTAAACTAAGTAAGGGAGCTGGCTCGCATGCTGAGGTTTTAGCTGTAAATAAAGTGCTAAAGAGGAATCCTAATGCTCGAATAGAAGATTTAACTGTAAATGTTATAAGAACAGGAATTAATAAGAATAAGCCTGGTGGACTTATGTTCAAGTGTTGTCCACATTGTTCATATTTATTGAAGGAATTTGAAGTGATATCGGAGGTTTCTAAATTTGGAAGATAAAATATTAAATGAAGAATACGTTATGAATAATGGCAAGAAGTTTGGAGAGGATTTTGGATATGGAGGAGATGAATACGATTCTTTTATAGTAGAATATGATCAAGATAATAATGAGCATATTTTTACTGGGATCATTTATGATTGTTATGAGAATGGTAATTTAGCAAATTACTATATGGTTAAGGATGGAATTAAGAATGGAGAAATGGTTAATTTTTATCCGAATGGACAAGTTAAAGAAATTAAACATATAGACAATAATACTTTAGAAGGTATACAAAAAGAATTTTATGAAAATGGTGTTATAAAATTAATGGAACATAGAGTTTTAGGTAGATTAGTGAGTTTTAAAAAATATGATGAACAAGGAAAAATAGTAGAAGAAATGAGGAAATAAACAATGAAATCTGATCAAATCTGTGTTAATGAAATGAGTGAAAAATGAGAAAAGAAGAGCTGTTCAAAAAAGAACAAGAAAAATGGATTTCTATGATTTCATTAAAAAATAATTTTCATTTAGCTGATCTTCATTTAGTGGCTGGAATTGATATTGCATATTGGACAGAAGGGAAAAAAGATTATGGAGTTTGTTGTATTGTCGTAATAGACTATATTACAAAACAAATTATAGAAGAAGTAGAATATTCGGGGCAAATAGATGTGCCATATATTTCAGGTTATCTAGCTTTTCGGGAACTTCCTTTAGTAATTGAGGCAGTGAAAAAACTGCAGTATCAACCAGATCTTTATATGTTCGATGGAAATGGCTATCTTCATTATAGGAATATGGGAATCGCAACACATGCTTCATTTTATTTAAATAAACCTACGATAGGTGTTGCGAAAAGTTATCTGAAGATAAAAAATACGGATTTTCAAATGCCTAAAAATGAAAAGGGGAATTTTACTTATATTGAAGTTGATGGAGAAATATATGGAGCGGTATTGAGAACGAGAAAAGATGTAAAACCTATTTTTATTTCATGTGGTAACTGGATAGATTTAGAGACTTCAATAGAAATAACCCTACATTTCGTTGAGAAAAATAGCAGATTACCAATTACAACACGATATGCAGACTTAGCAACCCATGAGAGTAGAAGAAAGCATGTTAATAAAAATGATGATGTTTAGTATATTAGAATGTATGTGAAAGTTGTAAATAGTGCTTATAGTACGTGTTTGTAATAAATTTGTATATGTTTTTTGAACTAGAAGAAGGGAAATTATCTTCTAGTTTTTTGTTTGAATGAAAGGATTTAACTAGGAAACGAAATACTATAATTTCAAGTGGATACGACCATAAGTTTGTTTTTTGTTGTAAGAGTTTAAGATTACAACATAGGGTACGGGTAATCCTCCTAAGATAACGGAAATAAAAGAGGAGGATCTTGGTAAGCATATTATTAAAGGGAAAAATGGAAGGAAAGAACTTGCACCAAACGTGCGCTATATCACTGAGGATGGTTATAAATATACAACAGATGAGCTTGGTAGAATAGTAGATGTTGAGGCAGAAGAACTAATACTTCAAAAAGGAAAACGAAATACAGGAATGCAAGTGGCTGCAGGACGAGAAGATAGGCTGCCTGATGATGATGGGGGTCACTTGATAGGAACACAATTTCACGGATCCGGTGACATTGATAATTTAGTCGCTCAAAATAAACAAATTAATCGCTCGGGTGGAGAATGGTATAATATGGAGAAGGAGTGGGCTAATGCATTAGGTGGAAAGCCTCCTAAAAAAGTGTCAGTAAAAATTGAACCAGTATATACAGGTAATTCACTAAGACCAAGTTATTTTGAGATAGTGTATAAGATCGAAGGGAAAAGGCTAATTAAGAAAACTATTAAAAATCAGTTAGGAGGTTGATTATATTGAGTATGGAAAAAGAAATGAATCAAATATATAGAGAGATTGCTGAAACAGTTAATGAAATGATTCCAGAAGAATGGAGAAAGTTTTGTTTTTACGCTCAAATATCAGAAACAGGTGGAGGAACTTACTTTTTCTATAATACACTCGAGGATGAACAGAGCTATAAGTATAGTTTAGAAATTCCTTATGGATACGAGATTGATAAAGAATACTATAAACTGAGGGATAGAACTTTATTTGAGTTAAGTGATAAACTAAGAAAGGTTTTTAAAGATAATCAACAAGAACTTTGGTACTCTTTTACACTATCTCTTGATAGCAATGGAAAGCTGAAGGTGCATTATGATTATACCAATTGGTTCGATACTGATTATAGTTTTGGTGACCAGTTAGTTATTTGGGAGTATAAATACTTAGGAACAGAACCAGATGATAGTGAAAGTAAGGATTTAATTAGTAGGTATTTAGATGAGTATCCAAATAATCCAATTTAGTTAAATAGAGCAGGATAGGAATACTCAGTTGACCAGAGACAAAGAGGTAAGACTACAGAAAAAGACAGAAAAAAGAATAGACTGTTAAAAAAGTAAGTACTCCATGATGGTTGTACCATCATAGAGTATTACGTGCAATGATAAAATAGAAAAAGAAGTACGAGCTTAAGCGATATGACATTTTACTGGGTGATGAATATAATCACATGGAATGTATATGAAACTAAAGAACACGTACAAGCTCGTAAGTTTTAAAGTAGTAGTTGTCACGACATATAAAAGGTGTCATATCGTTACTATAAAACTTACAAATTTATGCTACTTAAGAACAGATGAACTTAAAGCACTTGATTGTCATTTATGGCAACAAGTGCTTTTTTCATAGATATATTAAGACTCCATAAACAAATAAAGTATAGATTGTATATACGGATTGATAAATGAAATAAAATAAGTCGTGAATATTATATAATTGAAATTAAACTAGCAAAAATTGTGGACAACATATTCCCCTTCATTAAAGGTGTAGAAATATTACCAGATGGAAGCGTAAGTAGATACGGGGGAGCAAATTCTAGGGAAAAGTAAAAGAAGCACAGTGGCATCTCTAAAGCGAGTATTCAGGGTAGAACCTCGAATCTGGAGAGTGGTGGTGTTAAGGGTACGGGTAATAGAGATGCTGATATTCCACCAGCCTTCAAGCAAGAGAAATTTGCTAGTACATATGATTCAAGATTCAAGCAAACACCCGCAGAAACGAATTCAAATGTCGTTTTTGAAGGGGCTAGAGGAAATACTGCTAGAGATTATAATTTTAAGCAAGCAAATGAAAGGTTAGCAGGTCAGCTTAATAATTCACCAGAATTGGCAAACCAATTTGGAATGGAAGCTGGTGGAATTACGGCAAAAGATATAGAAAAATACCGAGTAAAAAATAAATTAACATGGCATGAGTTAAATGATGGAGTTACTATACAACTTGTGCCAACAGAAATAAACGCCAAATTTGGATATCTTGGTGGAGTTGGTGAAATAAACGCAGGAGCTTTTGAACCTGGAGGATTTGCAAATAAATAATAAGGAGATTATAAAATGACAATAAATGATAAAGTTTTTGGAGAACTTGATTATCAGTATACATGGGTAGGATACAGAACCATAAAGTTTTTAGGAAAGGACACGGAGATAGCATTATTAATTGGAGGAGAAGATGATGGTAAATTTGATGAAGGTCAATATGTGGCATACAATTCAATAATGGATAATTGGGAGAAACTCCAACATAACATATTACAACCAATTTTAAATTATTATAAACAAAAAAGGCATGAGCTTGGTTATGATGTTGCATGTAATGAAGACTATCCATCAATTGAAACAGTTGATCAATTAATAGAACATATAACATTAGTAGGTATTTCTGTTCCGTATGATTTCCTTCGCGATGGACGTGATGTAGGGGTCTCGTTTGATTGTTCATGGGATGAGGAAAATGGTTTAGGAATTCGTCTTATAAATGAAAAGGTAGATGAAGTAGGTTATCATGATGTTGCTATTTAAAATAGGGTATTAAAAAGTACAGACCTCATGATGGTTGTACCATCAAAGGGTATTATGTGCAATGATAGAATAGAAAACGAAGTACGAGCTTAGGCGAGATGACATTTTATTAGGCGATCAATATAAATGCATGGAATGTATATTAAACTAAAGAACTCGTACAAACTCGTAAGTTTTAACATAATATTTGTCACAACATATAAAGGCTGTCGAACTGTTACTATAAAACTTACAAATTTAATGTTACTTAAAACAGATGAACTTAAAGCACTTGATTGTCTACTAAAGGCAACGAGTGCTTTTTTGCGTTTAAGGATAGAAATGAGTAGGCGCATTATAATTTTATAACTTGTCAAAGTTGTACAAATATTATATTGGAATTTAGAGAAAAGCATCCTAATATAAAGTTAAATATCTTTACAAATAATACAGTAACTCCATAGAGGAATAGATTTAAGGAGGTTTGTGCTATGAATAATAATGTTGATTATGAAAGTATCAAAGATTCTGTTGTATATAGTTTTGAAGAATATGCAGAAGATGATGGATTTACAGCACTCCAATCTGCAGCAAAAGTATTTGAAGAAGATTGGAGAGAGCTAAACTATAATGATTTTACAAAAACTGCATACTATATTTGTGTTGCAATTGAGTGTTTTAAACTAAAAGAAATACCAGATTTTATATATGGAAAATTAGATTTTTATATCAATAGTATTGAATTTAAAGGTGATGCTAATAAAGAAGATATAGAACAATTATTGCAAGATATAAATAATTGTAGACAGTTAATGAAAAGTAAAGATTATAAGGTTATTGAATCAAGCCTTGATGCAAAATCAAGAATTGAATATATTCTTAGTTTGAAGTCATAATTAAGACAAAATGAAAAATATTAAAATATTACAATTGGAGTTATCCATAATGGTGATCTACTAATTCAACCTAAAACTTCAAAATGAATTTCAGAGGTTCCTATAAAATGGTTTACAGTTAGGAAGAGTATGTAAATAAGGTCTACACTGAATATAAAGAATCTAAAAAAATGAGTAATAAGGAGGCGATTGCAAGAGCTTTTAATGAATATGATATCATGCTCGTTGGTTTAAAGATAAGATTAATAATGAATTAATTTATATAGCTAACTAAAAAGTACTTGATTGTCTATGAAAGGCAACGATTGCTTTTTGTTTTAGCATGAAAAGTGAAAAGAGCGTTATTTTCCAATCTCCAACCCAAGAAATATGAAATAGATAGTCGCATCTCTTATATTTACAACAGCGTAAGTGATTTGATTTCATCGAGTATGCCGAAAAGCCAGTTTGATGAAAAACTGGTTGCAGCCAGCAAAGAACTAGAGGATACGATTCAAAAAGTACAGCAATTTGAAAGCAAAAAAGAAAAAAGCAATGCGGAAAACACTCTTGATACCCTAAACAAACAAGTTCAAATTGCAGGGAAGATGGGTAGTTTATCTCATACTGATCCGCAACTGCAAGCCTTCTTTGCGCTAGATGAGTTGGCAAAAGGCATTCATGAAATGGATACACAAATCACGAAAGCGGAAAAAGAAGCGCAACTTAAAGCTGAAAGAGAAATGAAGAAAAAGCAAGAGGAATGGGCGAAAAATCATCCACTGGAGGCTTGGCTTCAAAACTTTTCCAATAGTGCTGGTGAGAAATGGGATGTATCGAGAAAAGGTACAAAATGTTAGGAAGGATTATCTTGAAGCATCTAAACAATTAGAAATTGATATTAAAAGAATGACTTCGGAAGGATTTTCTAAAGAAGACATAGCAAAACATGTTGTTGATGCACGTAATCAACAGAAAATTACAGCTAGAGCAGACATGACAGCAGAAGAAAGAGCAGGACTAGAAGCGAGGGATATAGAAAAATATGACAATCCAATAGGTCCAGATTCACAATGGTTATTTAGTAAAACTAAGAAGAAATTAATTAAAGAAGGCACATAAATAAATGACGACGGAATTTGGAGTAGTATTATTAAAAAATTCATGAAAAAAGATGATGTAATAAATACACTATTAGGGTTAATTCATTAGGAGGAGTTAGTTATGATATTTTTAGATAATTATTCTAAAAAGAACACATATATTAATATAACACCAGAAGGATATTCACTAGTTGATGCAAATAGTATAAATGATATAGAAAATGGAGAAGGTGGATTTAGTGAAGATGGTGAGCTATTAGGGCTATATATTGACGATGGTAAATTATATTTCCAATATAATGATAAAAGGTATGAAACTAAGCCAGATGAGATAAATTGCACAAATGAAATACTGGATGATGGTAAGCGTAATTTCAGAATGAAAATAAAGGAAGTCCTTGTCTGTAATATTATATACAAACCATATATAAGTCCATTCGTTTTAACCTTCGGAGATGATGAAGATGAATTTGATTTTTTACTTTATTTAAGTAATTTAATGGCAGATGAAAATTCTATTAAAAATTTTATTAAGGGCATAAATAATTTAAAGCAATATTATTCTAATATCTAAGAGAGAGAAATTCTATTTTATAAATAGTTTTTTACTGCAAAATTAAGTAGTACCTAGATGCATAAACTAATAAAATTAATAAATGGTATAAAAACTAGGAGAATACTATATATAAATGAATTCATAATTGTAATAATGCAGTGAAAAGATTAAATGAATCAGTTGAAATTTAAGTAGGCGGATTTATTATTTTTTTAGTAGTTAACATATGCTATAAATATGGACAGTTTCATAAAAGAGTTTTTAAGAATATGAATAAAAAATGACTTTGGATTATTGTTCCAAAGTCACTTTTACATTTATGCAATTGAGAAATGACTAGTTAAAAGTTATTAGATTATAACTCCAATTTCAGAATGCTAACAGATAAAAAATTGGCATAGAAATCATATGAGATTTAACGATTGATAGATATAAAACTGGAAATATCATCGGCATGAAAGAAACAATTGCTGTTCCTATGTCCAAATGACAGAGCGCTTCAAAGACAAAATCACTATGAATGATATCTTCATTTCCAACAATGTGTTTAACGGCCATTATGATAATTTTATGATTAGAACGGAAAACCTACAAGGTGGTTTTGCTGAACCTTGTGATAATTGTAGTAGAACGTTTTTTGATTTCTATAACATTGATTACTAGGAGGAATGAAAATGGAAATATCAAATAAGACAATAAAAGAATTAAAAAAAGCGGGATGGTATGAGGGTAGAAAAATAGATATATCAGAAAATGTAAAGTTTCTGGAAGAAAGGGGATTTGAGGTTTTTGAAAGTGCCAAAAAATTTATGGAGGAGTTTGGAGAATTACGATTCAATGTTGAAAGGGTTTGGCCAGATGGGGTTACTAAGGACATATCTAAACATACTACTTGCATTAAGAAAGTGATAGGTGTGTTAGATAGTTCGTGTTTTGGTTTAGAAGATTATATTGATGATAAAGTTATTCCTGTAGGTTCACTATATGATTTCGGGCTAAATTTATACATATCGGAATCAGGAAGAATATTTAAAGCAACAGGTTGGGCAGGAGATACTGTTTTAGAGGCATTTGATAATATTATTCTTGAAAAAGGAGCAATGATTTGGGGTAAATTTAAAGGGTAATAATGTTTTTCAATGCAAAATTATGTCCTAACCTACTGCATAATTGTAATGAAGCAGTGCGTAGGTGGAGGAGCAACAATAGACTTATGGGAAAGGTGGTTTAATAAATTATGAAGTATGGAATTCATACTAAATTAGTTGAAGAAGTTATTCGATTTGCAAATTCTATGCAAGATATTCAAAAGACAGTGGTCCCTGAAGATGGTGCTATTATTAATGATTTTATTGAGGCGAAAAAATTTGCTTTTTATGAGATTTTTGGTGAAGATGAATACACATGGTCAGATATTAGGCAAATTGAAATGGGGAAAGTTAAGGGGAAATTGTATAAACTAGACCCTAGTCAAAAACCTAATGGTTTAGAGGAAGTGACAGAAGAAATTGCTAATGGACTCAGAAACCAAATTCCGGACTCGTATAGTGATTTTTTTGAGAATGTTGTGGTAGATTTAAGAAATTGTGCGATAAATCGCGCGATAAATGGTCAAAGTGAAAATTTTTACGAACAAATTTTCAATATTTACAAAGCTGGTGGTTTTCCTTGTGGCTGGAAAGGCGATTATCCAGACAACGGAAAAATAATTGCTTATTTTGTATAAATTTGTTATCTAAAGTAGCTTTGTTAAAAATACAGATATTTATAAAATACTAAATTAATAAACTTAAAGTACTTGTTTCCTACGAGCAACAAGTGCTTTTTTAATTGATTGGTATGCTTTAACTTCATAAATAGTTGGTAAGTTGGAGGGGATAATGGAAGAAATGGTAAAATAAAGAGAGACATAGCAAATCGAGTTAGGGAGTTGTTTTCATGAGAAGAATAACATGGGAGCATACACATGACCCTATTACCGAGCAGATAATTTCAAAAGTTGAAGAGAAGTTTAATGTGATTTTTCCTCAAGATTACAAAATTTGTGTAATGAAATATAACGGTGGTCATCCAGTACCGAATATATTTTTCTTTGAAGATGGAGGAGAAGGAGTTTTTGATTGCCTACTAAGCTACACGAATGAATATATTAGCATAACAGTTACTTATGATATTATCACACCATACATCCCAAAGGGAATAATACCCTTTGCTACGGATCCATTCGGTAATAAAATATGTTTTGATTTTAGAAATGATAAACACTCACCAACAATAGTTTTTTATGATAGCGATGAGTGTGATGAACAAGCAATTGAATATATTTGCAGTACTTTTACAAATTTAATAGATTCGTTGCATTTTAGTGAAAACGAATGAGTCGGAGGTCGATGAATTATGAATCTTAATTTTGAATATACTTTCAAACAAATTAAAGCCGAAGATATAGAAATCTTTGAAAGACTTAATGGATTAGAACTACCAGAGGACTATAAGAGTTTCTTATTAAGAGATAATGGTGGTAAATCTAATAGAAGAAGATTTACTACGAAAGATGATGTAGTTACGTCATCAATTATGATGTTTTTTCCACTATCAGAGGAAACAGAAAATAATCTACAAAATTCTTTAAATTATTATATTAAGGGAAAAAAATTGCCTTCTAGACTTATTCCAATAGGAAAAGATCCAGCTGATAACATTATATGTATGTCAATCCATGGTAGCGATATAAGTAGTGTTTATCACTGTCATACCTATCAGATAAAAAATGAAGCGGAATTAGAAGCAAAGTTTATTAGGGAAATAGCTTCTAGTTTTACGGAATTTATTAATAAACTTTCTGAGAAATAGAATTGTATTGTCAGAGGGCGAATTTGTAAAATACCCACATTAGGTACCGTTGGTTTAGTAGGTAGAAAAAGAGCAGTGACGGATTGTATAATCCATTATTTGAATGAAAGTTAAACAACGTTATCGAATGAACCCATCACTCAACCAATAACACATATAACCTCTTTGTAAAGTACAGAAAAAATAGACCGGACTTATATCATGACAACAAGAACATACAATCAACAAATCAAACCCTTTATAATTTGATAAACACGCTTGCTAAGCTTTCAAAGGCTCATTCCAACTGAACGATGAGGAGGAAGTAGCTTTTTTTCATGACTAAAAACAAAGGAGGGAAATTTAACTTGGGCACCAAATGCTGTAATAGGACAACACAGTTTTGATGCTTTGGAGGAAGTAGTGAGTTGGTTAAGAGTTGTTGAAGCAATAGACGGTGACTTTGATGATATTGTTGAAACTCTTAAAGATTTAGGAGACATAGCTAGTACAAGATAGTAGAGATACAGGAGGTAATGTTATGGATGAAAAAAGTTTAAATAAAGCAATAAGGAATGCAATTAAAATTGGTGATATTAATGAAGTAAAACAATTAATAGGTAATGATAAATAAATTTTGAACACAATGACTACATTTGGAACATGGTTACATGTAGCTGCCAAGAAAGGACACCTTGAAATGGTTGAGTATCTAATTAATAAAGGTATAGATATTGATGCTAGAGGTGGTACATTTGATGCTTCTGCATTAAATTTGGCAGCAGGAGCGGGGCATTTGGAGATAGTAAAGTATTTAATTGAGGCTGGTGCAGAATTAGATGTGAGCTTAGCAAAAAGAAATCCATTATTGGGTGCGATTTATGGTGGACATAAAGAAGTAGCTGAGTTTCTAGTTGAAAAAGGAATAGATATTTCAATTAGATACACTGGAGAAAATATTAGAATATGAATGCTTATGAATATGCTAGAGAATTTGGGCAAACAGAAATTGCTGAATACGTTAATAAGATAATACCAGACTGATAGTGCTTCCATTTGAAACAATTTTTCTTTTCCATACCGATCACACACCTTTTTAGAGTAATAGTATCCAGTATGTCCAAGATTTTGAAATTACTTGTAATTACCTTGAAGTTTTTGCACCAGAACCGTATTTGGAACACTCTATATCGTAAGGGTTATATTCTTTGGGGAGGTTGTAACTACTGAATTATGATCTTCCTTTTTCTATTTCATTTATTTGTTAATGTTTATATTATCGCTTCTTCTTTTGATGTGTCATTTAAGACACGTGTGTATATAATAAGGGGCAAAGAAAGAAGCTCGCTTGGTCTAAGATTTAATATAATTTTAAAATTATATTATCCGTAAGGATAGTTAAAAACCAAGGAGATGATTTTATGGGAGGAGCTATTAAAGTCACACCCGAACAACTAAAATCTCAGGCGAAAATTTATCAAACT
>NZ_MACH01000103.1 GCF_001884065.1 Bacillus proteolyticus | reverse complement strand
CTTACTTGGAGCAATACAAACAGCTTGAAGGTAATGTGAAACAAATGGAAAATTTATTACAAAGTATTCATACGCAGTTGACCAAATATGCAGATACTGTCGCAGACCGTGATCGTCAGGATGCAAGTTCTTTTGGCTTAAATTAGATTTTTAAAAAAGGTGTCCGTGCAACTCATTGTGCTGACACCTCTTTTAATTTATCTGATCGAGCGTGATGCTCTGATTCCACAAGAAATTATTGGACGAGCGCAAATCAAACTAGACGAGCCACATGAAGTTTAAATTTATTAACCAATTCATGGATAAAGCGATATTGATCGATTGAATAATTTAGAACAAGAGATTACACAGATAAATCAGCAATGGAAGGGCACAAGTTCTACCAAGATTCCGATGTTATCTAAAACGATCTCTATGCATAATTTTTATACAAATCAACAAGTACAAGAGATGTTAGATAATCTACAATTACCACTTGCCCTAAATGAGGAAACCACAAATTTCGTTGGTTTTGTACCAGAAAAATATGGTTATTTAAAGAAATCAGTAGTTGCTTTGAAGATGCGTTAGTAACAGTCCTTGCAGTTAATTATTTCTATACTGATAGTTTCTTCTACTCGATGAACTCCGATGCAAAACAAAAAGATAGTCTTGGTGTGGAAACTAGATTTTGAGGAGGGAAAACATTATGACTCAAGAGGAAGATAAAGCCAAAGAAGCTGCACGAAAAGCGGATATCCATGCACGTGTTGATCGATTTAAGGCAAGTTATGATAGTAAAATGGCTAGTCACAGGGCAAATGCCCAAAAGTTAGAGCGCTTAAAAGCCGCAAAGAGATCTTTACAGGGAGAACTTCATCATTTTGATTCTTATAAGAAAGAGTTTACCAATTTAGGCAGGAGTCTAACAAAAAGTCAGTTCAAAGGAACACGTCGTGATAAATTTGATACAAAATTAGAAGAAATTGTG
>NZ_MACH01000102.1 GCF_001884065.1 Bacillus proteolyticus | reverse complement strand
GGATCAGTCTATAATAGGTGACGCTATTGCGAGCATTTCAGCAAGTATTAGCGGTTTGCGTGCTATGTTATAAAAAAAGGAGAAAATACCAATGGGAAAAATAGGTATAGATAAGGGGAAATTTACCGGAGCAGTCACAAATGCAGAGAGCGCAGTTAATCGGATAGAGAAAGTTCCCTCACCGAAAATTACCAAGAATAATCTATCTCGGTTGACGGGTTTTCAAAATTTAGTAGAGAAAGCCGGAACAACTTTAGAAGCATTTAAAGGAGTATCTTCTGCTGACACAGGCAAAATGAAAGCCGTCGCGGACAAAATTGTCGATGAAGATGCTAAAATGGCGAATGTAATCCAACAAAACACAGTGAGGTTCAAATAATATGGTCGAATATAACAAACGAGAGCTTTTAGAAGTTGTTTTACAAAATGACAAAACATTAGATTTAGAGATTACTGACGAACTATTACAAATGGGTAACTTGCTGGGGAATCAGCCTTCCCTTTTTCGTGAGGTTTACAAGGCGTTTCGAAATCAAGAAGATGTCTTTGAAAACAAGCCAAGAATCGGTGCAAAATTCTCAGTGACATTTGATTATCCGAATGAGACAATTCGTTTTGAACGATTAGAAACGCAATTAGACATTCCATTTTCTCAATTTTTACGTTTGATGGGTTTGATTGATGCGTGTTATAGCGAAATTTTGCCGCTAGGTACCGTTGTGGAATTGGACG
>NZ_MACH01000101.1 GCF_001884065.1 Bacillus proteolyticus | reverse complement strand
TCCCACCTACCGTTGGGCTATCGCCCTTCACACGCTTGAGGAAGGAGAATTCTTTCGGTAAATTCGTTAAAACTTTTAAGTTGATCGATGTGGCGGTATCCCTTTAAGAGAAATATTAAGCAGTTAGCCTTTGCTAACCGCACTTTTATTAGAGATATTTACCTGTTGATATTACGTTAATATGATGAAAATTTGCATAAGAATCTTAATATTTAGAAAGGAAATAAAAAAATGAAAAAATTCGCATCAACACTATGTATAGCTGGAGTGACTTTAACTATTTTAGGAGTATCTCCTCAAAGTAGCTATGCTCATCTCGATCAAATTGATTTAACTGAGAATGATCCTATTGCTGCAGGATGGTCTGCAGAAGCTCCGTATCATTCTGATAAAAGTACACATTTATGGATTGCAAAACAAGCTATTGAAATTATGAAAACAGAATCTAATGTTGAAGCAAATAAGCAGGCTGTGGACTTTTTAAATTATCCGCAATATAAAGATCTATTTTCTAAAGGATTATATGATGCAGATTATAATGCAGAGTTTAACGATGGCGGAACAGGAATAGGCGGTGTTTTTAAAGGCGGATGGAAATCTCATTTTTATGATCCTGATACTAAAGAAAATTATAGAGGAGAAACAAATCCAACGGCTCTTACACAAGGCAAGAAATACTTTTATGAATCTGGAGAACATTTACGAAATAAAGACTATGAAAAAGCTTTCTATTACTTAGGAGTAGCCACGCACTACTTTACAGATGCTACCCAACCTATGCATGCAGCAAATTTTACTGCAATTGATACGAGAGCTATAAAATATCATAGCTATTTTGAAAATTATGTTACAACCATTCAAGATCAATTTGCAGTTAATACTGGAGGGAATTATAACGACTCTCTATCTACACCTGAAGAATGGATTGATTATGCAGCCCGAGTAGCTAAACCTGAAATTCAAAATATCGCTAATGATAAAACATTTAAGTATTACAATAGCGGTAAGGCGCAATTGTGGCAAGAAATGGTTACCCCAGCTGTGCAGCGAAGCTTAGGAGAATCTCAGCGTAATACAGCAGGTTTCCTAAATCTTTGGTTTAAAACGTTTACTAAAAATGTGCAAGCTCCAAGTTTAGAAACTGCACAAATCTATGATATAGCAGGAAATGTTATAGAAGCAGGGAAAAACTATTATATCGTACCAAATGAATCTCCTTTTCAAGGTCTAACGTTTGAATGGTATGTAGTAAATCGTTACGATTATGTTTTACTTGCAAATAAAAAGAATGATATACAATCTGGTACACCTATGGAATTTGTATTTTACAAAGATAATGATGCAAAGCTACACCACGGTGAAAGCGTATACCTTCGCATGAAGCATTCTAATTATGATCAATATCAATATTTAAATTGGTCCAAATATTCTAGTTGGGTTCACCTTGCTGAGAAATCTGATAGTTTGGCTGACTTTAAAATTCAAATTAACCCGAATAATCCTACAGAATATAATATTTTTACAGATGGTTATCCATTAAATTATGAGAATATAAATGCAGAGAAAAGTTGGATTGTACTAGGTGAAAAAACACAAAAACCTAGCTCATGGAAGTTTGTACCTTTCAGATAACCTAAACACACTCGTTCCTAATCAGAACGAGTGTGTTTTTTGTTTTGAGGTATTTGCTTTTCTTAAGTTGTTGGATGTGGGATCACCATACATGCCCATCTACTTAAGAACGGAAACAGTTTGATCAACTTAGGGGGAACAACCTTGTTCAATCAGATGGTAAAAGCTGTACCGAATTTATTTGCGATTGGAAATTTATTGTGCGGTGTTTTTTCAATTACCATGAATATGAGTGACTACTTGGGAGTAGCCTCCATAATCACTTGAAAATCTTTTGTAAAATTTTAATTTTGTCCCTATACGGCGGAAATACAATCCCTAAGTCTATACTTGAGCATTTCTTTAAAATGCTTTTACGATGTGTAAAAGTATCAAAACTATGTTTACCATGATAGGCACCGAACCCCGCAGTTCCTACTCCGCCAAAAGGCAAGTGTAGATTAGCCATATGTGACATTGTATCATTGACGCATCCTCCCCCAAAAGAAGTTCGTCCTAGTATTTGTTTTTCAACATTTTTATTTTTAGTAAATACATACAAAGCTAACGGTTTGGGATGGTTGTTAATCATATGAATGACATCATCTAAAGCATTGTACTCCATAATTGGTAAAATCGGCCCGAAAATTTCTTCTTTCATAGCTGCAGCATCCCACGATTTTACTTCAAGAAGTGTTGGTTCAATATATAAATGACTTCTAGATGAATTTCCGCCAAATATTATATAATTTTGGTCTTGTTCTAATATAGAAATAAGCCTATCAAATTGTCTCTCATTGATAATTCGACCATAATCATTGCTTTTTGATACATCTGAGCCATAAAAGCTAGTAATAATTTCTTTCATTTTTGAAATCAGTTTTGCCTTGATAGATTTATGCACAATAACATAATCAGGTGCAATACAGGATTGTCCAGCATTTATGAACTTTCCCCAGATAATACGTTTGGCCGCTATATCAAGGTTAGCAGTGTCATCGACAATAGTTGGTCCTTTCCCCCCCAGTTCTAATGTTACTGGTACAAGATTTTTCGCTGCTGCTTCCATGACAATTTTTCCAACTTGAATGCTACCAGTAAAAAAAATATGGTCAAATGGTGCATGAATCAATAAAGAAGTTATTTCTCTATCTCCTTCAATAACACGAATATATTGCTTATCAAACGTTTCACTTATTATTTTGTTCATTACAGCTGAAACATTTGGTGCATTTTCTGAAGGTTTGAGAACTACACAATTTCCTGCCGCAATTGCCCCGATAAGAGGTTCAATTAATGATTGGAATGGATAATTAAAAGGGCCAACAATTAGCACTGTACCATATGGCTCTTTTATTATGTAACTTTTGGAAGGTGCAAGATGAATAGGTGTTTTTACTTTTTGAGGTTTCATCCATTGTTTTAGGTATTTCATTATAAAATTGATACTGTTATATGCGAAACCAACTTCGGCAGCATATGATTCAAACTCACTTTTGTGTAAATCTTGAAATAATGCGCTCAGCACTTGTTTTTCATATTTTCGAATAGAATTTTTCAATTTTTTCAACTGCTTAAGTCGGAATTGAAGACTTCTCGTATGATCATGATGGAAAAATTGTCTATGCTCTTGAATCAGTTGTTGCACATTATCAGCCATTATAAAATCCCTCCAATAGAAAAAAATTCATATACTATGCACATCAATTGTAGAGAGTATTTTAAAACATACTATAAATTTCTAATAATGTGCACTGAAATTATATTCTCAATAAGCAGCTAATATACAAGGTGTGTGATACTTATGTTTACACGGGGAGACAACGCCACATCATTATAAAACCACTATCTATAAAGAAAAAAGACATTATCCTTTCCTATGGTTTCTCAGAAAGAATAACGTCTTTTGTCATTTCAGGGGGGATTTTGTCTTACTAGCTTGATAGCGATGGGGCCCCACCAACAAAACGCTGAAAACATACGCTAAGCAAATTTCGCCATGAAAAAAGCCGATTTTCCCTACACTAAGGTATCATCGGCTTTATTTTATTGAATAAGGGGCTGAAATACTATTCTTTTTGTAGAAGTATTATTAGGAAGGAAGGCGTTTTTGTATGAATCTATCGATTTCTGATGAACCCAACGGATAAGCACCGTTCAGAAATTTATTTTTATATTTTGGATTAGGATGCTATAATAGCTTCTATTTTAGCGCATATATACGACGTCTTTGGCTCTTAAAAACAAGTCATGGCTTCTCTCCTTTATTATTGTGTTGTGTTTGATTGTGAAGTGCATCAAGATTCCTGTAAAGTCTAATATGAATCGTTTTCATGTTTATGTTCTACACGATTCATCGCTTCATATGATTAATTTCACTTATTCAAATGTAACGGTTTGATAAGTGAAATGTATTACCTCCCCCTATTATACATCTGGAATGTACATGTTTTACTACAGGTTCATTATAAAATATATTTTCTCAAAACGTCTTATTTTCAAAATAAATATTTTATTATAGATCTATTATGTTACACTACATGATAGTGTTTTATTCTTGAAAAGATGGTGAAAAAATGGAAGAAAACAAAAAAAGTAAGAGATTTTATGCAGTTGCTTTCCTCGTTTCAACAAGTTATATTTGGCTTTTAATTTTAGGAGCTTATAGTATGGGGATTCCCCAATATAATAATTTACTCTACGGCATACTTTTAATGACAGCTTTTACATTTATTTTTACAATTCCAATTCTTTATATCGGTATTCCATTGGTATATATTGGTTTAGCGCTTGTCTTGCTCCGTATATTCTCTGTAAAGCGAATGTTAAGTTACTATGCTCTATCTTGGGTGGTATTATGGATTACTTTACAGGCCCCTTTATTAATTTATGGACATCATGAAAAAAACTACATATTTAAAGAACAAGTAGAAAAACAACAAATTGTAGAAAAAGTAAAAGCAGCGGTTGAAAAAAAGAATGGTCCTATTAAGATTACAGATATGTTTAAAGATAGTATGCTAGATTGGAATGAAAGTGCAGGAAGCCCTGCTCATCCGAAGTTAAACATTAGATATGAATTAGTAAATTGTGATAAAGGAAAAGAAAAGCAAATCAGTGGATATAGCTGTACATCTACTATCGAGACATACTACAAAGATAAAAAATGGATAGTAGATTTAGATTCAAAAGAAAATGCAAATGCAATGAATATATTAAAAAATAACCAAAAGGCTGAAGAAAAGGAAAAGAAGGAATCCCTGAGCGCTGAAGAAGATACATTAATTCGTAATAGAGCGGAATTAAAGGCAGTGGAATATTTAAAAGAAGATTTTAATTTGAATTTAACAATCGTAAAGCAGACATTTAATAAGAATACGAATTCCAATAATAAAGCAAACCCTTTATCGTATAAAGTTCATGAAGCAATATTTAACGGATATTTGAACGAGGATCCGCAAAAAGATGTCACGGTAAGAGTCGAATATGATCCAAACACAAAGAAATACTTTATTCATATGTATAAGTTTGAAATGAGTGATGAATCAGATAAGGAAATTGAAAAACAAGTTGAATTAAAAAAAGCAAAAACTAATTAAAAATGAGATATCTGTAGCTTTGAATTTTGTTTATCAAACTTTATTTCAAAGTTACATAATACACCTTATCAAGTTCATTTTATATAAAGTAGTATTCTGGTATGGATATACTTACATACTTCGTTGACTACCTAAGAACAAGCCGAAACATTTACATCTGGATGTGAATGTTTCGGCTTGTTTTTGAATTGAAGAAATGATAATAAAACTCTATTTTGTTATCATTTTTGACAGTTTACTATATAGCAAGGTAGGAGATAAATAATTTGAATCCTAGACATGGTCTGTTAATCTCCCCTTTATACCAATATCCTTTTAAATTACTCTAATAAATGAACTTTATTTTATTTTTATCTTATCTTTACCTTATCTTTAAAATTTTATATTAAACTTTACATCTAAAAGAAAAGATTTCGAGTCTAAAAAAGAAGGAGAAAAGGTGATTATTGCATCTTTTATAAATAACCAACCACCATTGAAAATGCAATTTTTTATACAAGGAGGAGTAATATATGAAGAATAAGAGTAAAAAACAAGTTATTATATTGTTTTTTATTAGTATTTTAGGTTTAGGAACAATCATTGGGATACTATATTTTAATCATAAAACTAATATTCATAGAAATAAAGCGCTCGCTACCGAAGAACGTTTATTGCAATATGAGCCCATTATGAAAAAAGAATTAGAAAAATATAATTTAGGAGAGAAAACAGCACTTTTGTTAGGAATTATGTACCAAGAGAGTAGAGGTGAGGGCAACGACCCCATGCAGTCCTCTGAATCACTTGGATTAAAGCCAAATGAAATTCAAGAGATAAACTTGAGCATTAAACAAGGGGTAAAGCACTTTGCTCAAATGTACAAATATGGAACAGAAAAAGGTGTTAGCATGGATACAATTATTCAAAGCTATAATATGGGACCAGGGTATATTGATTTTATTTCCAGTCAAGAGGCTAAACGACACTCAGACGATTCGGCTAAAAAGTTTTCTAAGATGAAAGTTGATCAGAATCCAGACATATACACTTGTGGTGGAAATAAACAAAATTTTAGGTATCCATATTGTTATGGTGATTTCACATATACAACAAAGGTGAATGAAAAAACAAAACTTATTGAAGAACTTCTCCAAAAAAAAATTTAAAATATAATTCGAAAGGTTTTAATGCAAGAACTTAAAGTTACGTGTAAGAAATCTATTAAATTAGGTCGTATTAATCCTCGTATTCCAAAAATAGTATGATTACATACCCATTTGGCTAAGATAAGTTTGGATTGATATAACAAAAACGTTATTCTTTCAAATTTATCTTATCTAGAAAGAATAACGTTTTTTTACTTTTTGGAGTTGTTTTATATCCTTAAGTTGATGGAAATGTAAGATGCACTTAATAGGTTCTTTGAAGGGGATATTAATCTTTATTACTCTGATGGAATGTTTTCTTGAACTAATTCCAGTTCCAACTCATTTTTTGTTTTACCCTTTTTAAATTCATATTGTGTCCCAATTTCAGATTCACTGAACTAATTCAAGAGATACTCCCCTATCCACCAAAGAAATGATATTCGTATTGTCCATTCATGCCATCTTTGACAGCTATAATATTAGTAAGCTTGTAGTTAAGTGAACCATCCCCGTAGTGAACCTCTACTAATAACTGTTCTCGTGACCAAAGAGCATCATAGTACTTTTTAACTCTTTCGTCAGTTCTAATAATAAACCCATCTGCAGTAGACATTTGCTCCTGATAATTCAAAGTTTTAGCTTCAATAAATGAAAGTTCTTCACTATCAACAAAAATCTTTTCAATTTCTTTCGTCACATCCATATAACCTCATCCCCTTTCCTCCAGAATACCATATAAATAATCGTCGACTTAAGGGACAAATTTAAAAGATCAGCTTAAAACCAAGCCGACCTTTAGGAGAACCTTACCGATTTTTTCCTTTAACTCTTATCCCTTCCCCTATTACGCAACTAGATTGTTAGGCTATTCGAAAAAATTTATCTATTTTATTAAACCGGTCACATTTGCTCATACTAAGATTGTAAACACTTATACTAGGATCTGAGCACGTACCAATCTTGGAAAACAACCGTACACGTTGTGTCGTCATCCCCGAAAGCAATGAATGATGTATATAAAGTGAAGTGTAAAATAAATGAAACGTATTAGTAAATCATTCATGACGTACAGGTGATAGAAGTCAGGAATAAGATAAATTAAAGTGAGTTTTCTCCTCACTTTTTTCTTTTGAAGCGTGATGTGAAAATAATTGTAATTCATCAGATACAGAAATAGACATACAAAAACGCCACCCTTTCCTATAATTCTACAGAAAGAATAGCGTATTTTTTGTATTTTGTTTTGTTAGTTTGATAGCAATGTGGCTATGCCCTTCTAAGGGGGCCTTTTTATACTGCAGGTTCTGTTGGAGCTGGTTGAACAGGAGTTACTTCCCCGCCATCCATGTCATCATACCTCATAGATTGATTCATAAATTCACCAATCATTTTTTGCAACTCATCCATTGGGACAATGTTCTTTTCAGAAGTATCGAATGTGAATTTGATAGGCTTATCGATAGATTTAATATCAGAATTAATATTCATATCAAATTTAATTGTTTCTTTTTCGTCTTTAGAATTTTCTGCTTCGACATGAATTGCTGCATCTTGTTTTTTAATCGTTGTTCCATCCATTGTATAAATTAAAGAAACAGATGATTTATCAAGATTTGCATCTTTTAATTTTTCCTTAAAGTCTGCAATTTCTTGTTTTGTTCCAGTGAAGTTTTTCATTGTAGACATTTCATCAAATACCTTTTCAATCACTGTTTTTAAATCTTTACCTGTTAATTTCACAGTATATACATCTTTTTCTTTTGTAAATTTGTCTTCAGGAAGTGCTTTGATTGCATCTAATAACGCTTTCTGCACTTTCTCTTGGATTTCCACAGATTCTTTTGTATCTACTTCCCCTAAATCTTTCATATCCATTTTGATAACTTTTCCTTCTAGAGTAGAAAAACTATCACCAGGAACGCCAGCTAATTGTAATAGTGATTTTACATTATTCGCTTTTACATATAAAGCCTTTTTCCCTTCATCCATAAACATTGGAATCGATATATCCATTTTCATTCCATCTGTTTTAATATTTGCACCAATTGTTATTTCATCTTTTTTTGCATCTTTATCTGTTTTTGAATCAACTGTAAATGATATGTTTTTTAACATATCAATTGCCGCTTTATCTTCTGTTTCCATATCTTTCGCATTAGAATCGAATTTAAAAGAAATTGAACCGCTTGATTCCATTTGTTTTGCATTCAAAATGTTTTCTGTTGAAGAAACAACGGTTTCTTTTGCAGATTTTCCACACGCAGATAAAGCGAAAAGACTTAAACTTGCTGCAACAACTAATCCTATTTTACCAAACTTCATAAAATCACCCTTTCAACTCATTAACATATCAATCATAGCATGAAAAATAAAAAATAGTAATATTTGGATAGAAAAATATTACTACTCAGCTACCTTCTTGATTTGAAGGTTTCTTATTTTCTGTATCTTTTAGACTTCCCTTTTTTCCGTTAACACTTGAATTATCAATGTTAGGAGGTGCTTTCGGACAGAACTATGTACCAACAATGCGGAATGAAAAAAAACTGTCTACTAATAAACGGATTTCAGAGAAATTACTTTCTTTATTCAATAAAACAAATGGTTATAAGCGGATAAAAGAAAAATTAATAGGAAAAACATTAACATTTGTACCCGACCATCCCATAGTCAGCAGGCTTAGTATATTATAATATCGATTCCTTTTATAATGAATTTACATCCAGGAATACATATTACTAGGTAAACGGTATCCTAGGTGCTTGATTCCTTATATCCTTAATTATCAAAATAAAAGATATCATCAAGAAAAACTACACAACTTCTGAATCGAATTAAGGAGCCTATTATGGTTCCTTTTTCTATTCAAAATAAAAAAGCAGCTGTTAAGCTACTTTGAATTCTCCTTATCCCCAAATGAAATGATATATATATTCTCCCGTTACACGTTCATTAATTCCAGCAATCCTAGCGAATCTCATTAAGTCCGCCCCTTGAAGAAAATACACCGAGATCGTAACTGGTACTTGTGACCACATGAATTGATAAAGCTCATTCACTCTCTGATTCGTCGAAACGATTAAATCATTTACAGGTCCATGATTCCATGCAGAGGTTTGAACTGAAGTGAACGGAAGGTCTTTCCCATTAACCACTATTCTTGCCACACTTTGAGTTATGTCCACAACAATCCCCTCCACCATTACAAAAATTAGACCTGTTTCTATACTTATATTCTTGATTAATAATAAATGTTTAAGGCAAACCCCTATTTCATTTCTTTTCAAAAACAATTTATTTGATAAAATAAAAAAGCAGCGGATTTGCTACTTTAAAGTAAATTAAACTATTCCTTTTTCTTTTGCTATTTCGTACAAAACAGTACGACTAACTCCTGTTTCAGTACACATACAGGGTTGCACGAGCAACATCAAACATCTCACATACTTCTACTTTCGTTTTACCAGAAGCAAGCATTTCCATCATGCCTTGAATTTGTTGAGGAGTATGAGCCTTCTTTCTACCGCCTTCTCTTCCTCTTGCCTTCGCAGCAGCTACACCACTAATAACACGTTCATTAATTACTTCACGTTCCATTTCAGGCATTTAATAAGTATAAATTTAGAAAACCCATAAACAAAAAAGAGTGCTGTGAAGAAACGCACTCATTCAAAGGACTTTACCAATCCTTACGCTTATCACAATCACAGTCACGATCATGATTACGTTTACGACGACATTCATCACAATCACAGTCGCGGTCACGTCTACAACGACGGTCATCACAATCTCTATGTCTGCGTCTACAGAACATTAAATCATCCCAAAATCTATTACAATCTCTGCAATGTCTGAAATTACAATTACATCCCATAAATATGATTACCTCCTCTTAACTCTTGGATTCCTCATATTCTATGCTAAAAAACAAAAACAGCTTGTTTACTAGTCTATTTTCTGCATTTTAAATTAATAATATTATTATCTAATCTTTAAGTCTCAAATCTATTTCACCCCTTATCTTTCCTTAACAACAAACAAGACGCCACCCAGATCACGCGGTAGCGCCTACGATAATTGCTATACACTTAATCAAACTCATTTATTCTCACATTATTTATTTCTTTGCTTCCATACCCCATTCTCTTTACGATAAGTATTCTTGCCATTCATGAAGTCAGCTGTATTGCCAGGAATGCTATATTTTTTATTTTTCATTTTCTTTCTTTTCTCTTTAGACTTCTCCAAAATAATTTGTTGTAGATCTGCTCTCCATTGCTTTAAGCGTTCTTTTTCTCGCATCTTCACTTATACCCCTAATGAAATTTATATATGTTCATATCAAATATACATCTAGAATTAAATCAACGAAAGGGGTTACAAATATTTATCAACTTAGTTTAAGTGTATATTTCAATTCAAATGTCCATTTTATTCAAATTTAAAAGAGCACCCGCCATTAGGTACTCTTCAACAAATAAGTATGATGCTTCGGGTTTCACCTCATATGATTTCTCTATATTAAAATCGAGAATTTGAGGTTTAGTCACTTAACAATAGTTTTTATTTAAAACAGATAACTGATTAATAATCCTGCTGATAATAAGAAGCCAAAAATCGTATTTGTCATCGCTGTTGATTTCATTGCTATGCGCATATACCCGGGATCCTTTTCCCCTTTTTGGAAACTTCGAATTGCAGAGATTGGCTTTTTCAAACCTAGGAACATAACTAATGCCCAAGGGCTTATATAACCCATCAATACAATTACGGTAATCCATAAATAAGCAATGAAAAAGGCTACAGCTAGTGTTACTACAGCTTTCTCTCTCCCAAGGAGGATTACCAATGTCTTTCTTCCACCTTTAATATCTTCTTCGATATCTCGGATGTTATTCGACATGTTGATTGCACCGACTAAAATTCCAATTGGAACGGAAATCAATACACTTTCAATCGTTATAGTATTCGTTTGAATAAAGAAAGCAATGATTACGAAACATGTTCCCATTAGCAATCCAGAAACTAATTCTCCAAACGGAGTGTACGCAATTGGTAATGGACCACCTGTATATAAATAGCCAACCGCCATCCCAATTAAACCGATAACGACTAACCACCAGCTGCTATTCATACAAATATAAATGCCAATGAATGCTGCTACTACATACAATAAAAGCGCAACTGTTAACACATTTTTTGGTTTCAATCCATGACGGACAATTCCACCACCAATTCCAACAGAATCAGCAGTATCTAATCCACGTTTGAAATCATAGTACTCATTAAATAAATTCGTTGCTATTTGCAATGCTAAACATGCAACCATCATCGCAATAAATAAAAGCCAATCAATTTCGGCAACATAAAGTGATGCCACTGTCCCTAAAATTACAGGAGAAAACGTCGCCGTTAATGTATGTGGCCTCGTCATCTTCCATATTAATTTAGCGGAACTAATTTCTTTTTCATTCCCCATAACTCTGTTCAATCTCCCTACATTTTAAGTATAAATTACTAGCAGTATCTTTCTATCTATTTTCTGCTGTACATCTATTATATCAAAAAAAGGATTGGTGATAGAACTGTAATGCTCTTGCTTGTCCCCCTATCACTCTTGAATTAAGTTTTTCAACAAAAGGCCCGTTGCTCACATTCGAACAACGGACCTTTTTTATATGAACCAATTTAAAACATCCTCAGTAATCTCTTCTGGTCTATGCCAGTGCATTAAATGTCCTGTATCTTTATAAAGCTTAGTTGTAATATCAATATACTTCTTAAATTCCGCAATTTGCAATTCTCTTATTTCTAAATAATTATCTGGAAGATCACAATACAATAATAAAATATCGCTTTTAATTTCATGAGATTTCAATGTTTTATACACCGTATATTGAAACTTAATTACACTTCGAGCGGTATCGCCAGTAGCATGCCATTTCACTTTACTATCTTCTTCTCGCATTAAATCATAAACCGCACGTTCTATTAATGGTGACCATCTGCTATAAACCATTTTTTCTGATTGGATGAATGCTTCTTTATTGTCAAAAATATATTCATCAAAATCTTTTTCATAATGATTGATTTCTTCTTCTAATGATCGCGGTGGACACTCCCCTTCTTTCGAATCTTTATATAGCTTCGCAAAATAATCTGCATTCATTTTACCATGATGATAACCACCATCTAACAAAATCATTTTATTAACTTTTTCTGGACATTCTGCTGCATAGTGAAGTGCAACGCTTGCTCCCCATGAATGTGCTAATATATGAAATGTTTCTTTTCCTATCTGCTCCAGTAATGCTACTACCCAATTTGTTAAATGGAATGCACCGTAATCTTCATCCTTCTTAAAACTTGGTGTTTTCCCATGTCCAGGTAGATCAAATGATACAATATGATATTTATCCTTTAAAAGTTCCGCTATTTCTATAAAACTTAATTTTGTACTTCCTAAACCATGAAAACAAATGATTTGAGGTTTACTTTTATCTCCCCATTCACAAACACTTGCTTGGTATTCACCAAATTCTACAAAAAAGTGATTCATTTTTAATCTCCTCTAATTATTAGATGTAAATTAGTTCCAATTCAAAATTGTTTTTTCAGAATAAATAAATTCAACAAAATTATCCAAATCCCTTTTTCGCAAATGATTTTTATAGAATACGAGAGTTAGAAAGTACCAAACGCTTAACTTCATGTATATCGATGCGAATTCATTTAAGTTAATGGTTAGACTACATCTTCACGCCTATGAAATTAATATAGTTTAATAATTATATGATTCGTGATTCTTGTACTATTGTTTCATCCTCTTTAGACGCTGTCACAAAGGGAATAAAGTGAAACTTTATTCAGCCCTCACCAATCGGGCGTTTACGGGCAGCCCGGCTCCCACCTAACTTCTTTGCATTCACTGAATTGTGAGGTGGGGGTCTTACTGCCCGGCAAATAGCGGGATAAAATTAGGTTATATTCAGCCAAATTATTAACCATAGAAAGTTCATACATAGAAGAAAGAGCCTACTTGTATTAAGTTGGCTCTTTCTCTTTTAAAATATCTAATACGCTCTACAGCAAAAAATATGATTCAGCGAATAAAAAATTACTTCCAAACAACCCCTCGCCTTTCATATTCCATTCTATATTCAACAGCAGCTGCAATTTTGGAGCTTGCGAACTTTTCAGTAATCCAAAGACCTAAATCGATTCCTGAAGTAACTCCCCTTGCAGTAATAATATCGCCTTGATCCACAATTCTGTAACGAAGAAGTTCTGCACCGTATTCACTCATTTCATCCTGTGCCAAATAGTGCGTCGTCGCCTTTCGACCATTCAATATACCTGAGGCAGCTAGTAGCATACCTCCTGTGCAAACTCCAGCAACAATTGTTCCTTCCTTGTGCATCCCTTTAATCATTTCGGTCAAGGTACTAATCTCTGCTTGCTTTCGTGCGCCATGTTCGACTTTATGATTCCAGCCACCACCAGGTACAATTAACAAATCTGGGCGATTATCCATTCGTAAAAAATCATTTAGTTTAACCGTAGCTCCAAACGAAGTAGTAACTTCTTGCTTTGGTTCACTTGAAACGAATTCAACCGTAAATGAAGCCCCTTCTTCTATCGCTCTTTTGAGTACCTCAAACGGTGCGAAAGAGACAAGCTCTCCGAAGCCATCAAACAATACAATTTGTATTTTCATTTTTAGAACACCTCATATGGTTTCTTTTTTGAATCCGAAATTAGGAGAATAAATGTTATCTACAAATTAACAATGAAGATATTTTTTCCCCCCTCACTCTATAAGCTTCCAAATGTTTTTCTAATTCCCTCTCATCACTTATTATACTTAGCGTTTTCTTCACAAAATTCCAATTCAAACTACCAGATAGCCATAGTAATGAAGAAAGTCTTTTATAATCATTTAAAGTTAAAATATTATTAGCCTTATACCCTTCTAAAAATGAACTAGCAACTCTCGCACACACCTCATGCGAATGTATTCCTTTTGTTCGAGAATACCACTTTATTAAAAAAGCTAATCCTTCAATGCGGTCTACATAACTAATAGATTCAAAATCTACAAATCCTTTTACCTGTTGGCTTGAGTCCCATAAAACATTCAAAGGATTTAAATCTGTTTGTACGATAAACTCTAAGTCACTCGTATGTGCGTATTCTATATGATATTTAGCAAGATCTATATACTCCCGTAATTCCTTACATGCGCTTGCCTTACTTTCTAACATATTAAGAAACTGGGCATACCCATCTAAATGAGATTTCTTTTGAAAAATCGAGCTTTGAAATGTACTAGAAATATCATGGATCTTTCTTGCTTCCGTTCCAAAGGCTTCTGCAATATTTTCTGTACAATGTGTAATATGTTCTCCTTCAATCCAATTAGACAATACAAATCGGTATTGTTCATCATTCCAGGTGACAAATGTAAATGACTCTCCTGCCCTATTCTTGTTAATTTGCATAAAAGGAATCCCCTGCTCGCGTAAATAATACGTATACCGTACCTGCTCTTTCAATTGTTCATTTGATAACGTCCCAAAGGCAGGATTGATTGTTCGAGTGCTATTCATAAATCTTGCTGAATATCGCTTTCCATTCACCATAATTTTATAGTGTAGATCGGTATTCCAACTATCCTTATGTAATTCTTCCTCCACTGCTATTGAATGAATTTCTTTAAAATAATTCATTAATACGTCTTTTATTATGTGTTTCACCCTATTCTCCTTTCATATAAAACCTTTTAAGTTGATAGGTTTGTAAAATACGTCTAAGTTACTCAAATGGAAAATAATACCCTACATAATTAAACACATTTGCAAACCCTACATTTTCTACAACAGCCACAGAAGGCTTGTTCAATTCCATACAGTCCCAATATGGAATGATGTTATTCTCCAAACACTCTCTTACAAAACTATGAGTTATCTTTTGGGCTAATTTTCTTCCCTGATGACCTTCTATTGTTTCAATATCTATACAATGTATATTTTCAAAGACGAATCCTGAAAAACAAACACTTATGATCATATTGTCATAAGTAATGCAATAGCCTATTCCCTCAGTAAAAAATTCATCTGGTGAGGACCAAAACTCTAAAATTTTTGATTTTAAAAATTCAATGTTCTTCAATGAATTTTCATGATTTTCATGATTTTCATAGAGGCTTTTACTTATTTTCAATACTGTATACCCTAACTCAATTTTAGGTTCATAATTATCTTCATAGTCTTCTTTTTTAATCGTATACACTCTTTGATTCCAACTCTTTAATTTACGATGCTGAAATATTTTTTCAATTGTTTTATTCCACTTTGAATGATTGCCGATTCCTTCAAAGCAATTTAGTTCAACCTTTCTCGCCTCAGGTTCTATTACATTATTAATAAAACTATTAATTTCTTTATTAAACTTTTCATTTTCTGCACTTCCTATAAAAAAGAAGCCATCGTTATTACCTAACCATATAAGCCCAGAATTAGGAGAATAGATGTTATCTACAAATATACGACCAGGGTTCACTCCTGCAATGACAGCTTTTACTTCTAATTGCCCTTTTTCATTTACTAAACCGGTACATTTATAAAAATCATTCTTGTTTAATTCAGAAATCATATGTTAAACCACCTTCCTGGAACTCCTCTATTCTAACTTTACCACTATGACAGAATATTCTCTATTCGTTTTAATAGTTGTTTTTAACAATGAAATATATAATAAAAAAGAGCCAATTCCCCTATACGATAGAAGATTGACTCTTTCCTTTATTTACTCACCTGTTTCAGAAAATCGTTTAATCCGTTCTCCGATTTCATCGCGAACACGTTGAAATTCAGACCACTCTTTACCTACTGAAGCGTTAAATCTCCAATGAATAGATTCACATGTGAAGGAGTAGGCAAATACATGGAGTCCGCATAATTCCAAAGAACGTTTTTATCAAGTATTTCTAAGGTCCACAATTGGGACCTATTATAGAACTAAACTTAGATTTTCAAACGACTATATTGCTAATTCTTCATTTGGTGAAGTATTATGTATCAACAATTCTAATATAATCCGGTCTAGTTGTAAGATTCCCCCTCAAAAATTATCCTTCATTCAAATCTGTAAGGAGGTCATTTTCCCATGCAATTGTATTCAGGTAAGAATCTCTAACTCTAAACATACTCTGTGGGTAAGTAAAATTATATTTATCCACATTCGTGAACTTTATGTCCGATTTATTAAAATGGCAACCGATATGATAAGCTAAAAAATACTCTTTCCAATCTGAATAGGATTTTTGAGCAAGTTTTGCCGCTTGTATCATATAATGTTCTGCTTCTTTTTTAGATAAATAACCTAATCTATTACCAATTCGACTTAAATAAATACACTGTGCATAATCAAATGCAGCAATCCCAGCATCCGGTAACATATGCAATGAGTAATTCACAATGTAGATTTTTTCATTGCTTGACTGACTCGTAAGTGACAGCTTTCGCCCTGCTTCTGAAAGAGGAGTTAATTGATTGTGTATAGTGTGAAATTCTTGGCGTGTCCCTTCTTCTAATAACCATTCAATCTTTTCTTTTAATTGTGCTGAGTCGTTACAATCAAATTCCCTTAATTGTCTTTTCAAAAACCTTTTACCAAGTATACGGTCTCTTATAAATGTAGATTCATATTTTGTAAAATAATGAACAAGAAAATAACTATCTATACAAATTGTAGACAGGCATCGAAAATATTGTTCTATCTGCTTTTGCTTTCTTGAAACGAACACCTAAGCTCCTCCTTAAAATTTGATTTTCAATCTATAAAACTTCCATAATTCCCAAACGATTGGAAGAAAAAGAATATACTTGAAAGGTAATCGCGTTACAGTAGCAAGTATAAAGAATAAGAAATACACCCAAGTACGACTTAAAAATAAGCCACTATACCAGAATATCCACCCAAATATATGAGCCTTTGTTATCTTTTGTTTAGGTGCTTTCTTTCCACCTTTTGCAAAGAATGTATTGACGTATGAGAAAAACTCAACACGGGTTATATCTATTTTCAGGGCATCTTGCACTATTTTTTCAGCTTTCTCTATTTCTCCTATTTTTTCTAAACATTTTGTCATCATCAGCATCGCATCCATATGCTCTGGATGGATAGAAAGAAGATGTTCACAATCTTTGATAGCATCGTGAAATTGACCAAGATTATACTGAATACGGGCACGATATAATAATGCATCTGGATCGTTTTTATCAATAGACACAATATCGCTAAATGCCTGTAATGCCTTCTCCTTATTATCTATACGTAAATAATAAATACCTTGCATACGTAATAATTCGGGGTCCCTTTGATACATTGCAAACGCACGATCCAATTCTTCTTTTACATCTTCTAGTTCATTCGCTATCAGTTTCCTTTGAATTTCTTCTCGTACATAAAAATACAACTCAAAATCTAAATCATCATTTTTTTCCAAAATATCATAACGCATTTCTTTTTCGCCGCTAATTCTTTCTAATAAAAATTGGATTGTTTCTTCTCCGTATTCATTTACTAAATCATCTTTTTGTTCACTGAATCGAAATACTTGATCGATTAATTCCCAAATCGAATGTGGGAAGTGATAATGATATAAGAAGAATTCAATTAACTGATCTTGTAGTGCTGCTGCATATTGAACATCCCATATCACGTCTGAACGCAATATTTCTTCCCAATTTCCCTGCTCTATCCGTGCAAAGAAATTATCATAAAGCGTTTCAACACTTTCCATGAATGTATAAACTGGATGCTCAGCGATTGTAGTAGTAGCAATTTCCGCATCACTGTCAGTCCATGGAGAAATTGCAAGTTCCCTATCAGGAGCGGTAATTTCATCTATTTGAATCGACGGCTTATCTTTCATATTTTTCGCACTTTTTACTGCCTGATCAAACGCTTCTCTTAATCGTTGATATCCTTCTGGATCCTCTTCTGGATGATGTATTTTTAAAAGTTTTGCATAGGCTTTTTTAATCACCGAAATATTGTCAGTAGGTTCAATCTCCAACGTATCCCAAATACTCATTAGCGATTTGCCCACCTTTCCATACTTTCAATATGTTCTTTTAATATACTAGAAGCTTCTTTAATCTTTTTATCATTTTGTGTTGTAAGCACGCTCTCGAATTGTTGTAGTAATATAGAAATCTTTTTACGTTCATCGCCCAGCAATTCTTCGTAAAGTCGTTCACACTTTGCAAGAAGAAGTCGATTTTCTTCTCTATCTCTCGGATGAATTTTAATATCTCTTAACTCTAAAAGCCTCTTTTCTATTTCTTCATCTGTAAGATTTCCAGCGTTTTGCTGAATGATCGTTCTTTTCTTTTCTCCAGTTGACGTACTTATTACCTCAACTTCGAGAATGCCGTTAATATCGTATGTATAGCGAATATCAACCGATTCATTTCCAACGGGAGCGGGAGGAATTTTAATTTTGAGTTCACCTAGTTTCAAATTGTTTACTACCATGCGGTTTTCTCCCTGATATACATCAATAATGATAAATTGTTGTCTATCCTTTACTGTATATAGTCGCTCCACTTTACTTACAGGAATAGGTGTATTTCTCTCTATAATTGGGAAGAAGTAACCAGACTCTGTCTTACCATCTCCAAATTCTTGAACGACACTTGTTCCTAAAGAATATGGACAGACATCGGTTAAAATCACTTCTTCTAACGCCTTATTTCGTTCTTTCAAGGCAACTTGAATCGCGGCACCTAAAGCAACTGTTTCATCAGGATTTATGTTTGCATAAGGCATACGCCCAAACATTTTAGATATAACAGATTTCACAAGTGGCATTCTTGTAGCCCCACCAATTAAAATTACAGCATCTAAATCCTTCGGGTTTAACGAAGCATCGCGAAGGGCACGTTCAATTGGATAACGAAGACGTAACAGTAGTGGTGTTACAATTTTTTCGAATTCACCTCTATTTATGCTCGTTTCATATGTTTGATTATGAATCACAACATTCATAGTCGCAGCTGACTCATCACACAGAGCAAGCTTACAACGTTCTGCTTGTGTATAAATTAATGATAATGTTTTAGAATCAAGTGAATCTGGATCCAGTTGATGTGATTCCAGGAAAAAGCTCATTAAACTTTTTGTAAAATCTTCACCACCAAGATAATTATCACCAGCAATAGATTTTACATCCATTATCCCTTCAAACAATTCCAAAATGGAAACGTCAAAAGTTCCTCCCCCTAAATCAAATACGAGAAATTTTGTTTCTGACTCTTCTTGGTATAATCCATAAGCAATTGCTGCAGCCGTTGGTTCACTAATGAGACGTTCTACGGTTAATCCAGCTATTTCCGCTGCACGTTTCGTTGATTTTCTCTGTGTATCATTGAAATAGGCAGGGACACTAATTACAGTACCGGTAACCTCTTCATTTAAATACGCTTCTGCATCTTGTTTCAAAGATTTAATAATAAAAGATGAGAGTTCTTCAGATGAAAAAGTATATGTACCTAGTTCATATTTTTTCTCTGTTCCTATAAAACGTTTAAAAGTTGCCGCTGTTAGTTGTGGATGAGTAATTAGTCTCTCCTTCGCAATACGCCCGACCAAAATTTCACCCGTCTCATCAACACTAACTACCGATGGTGTAAGGAATTCACCTAAAACATTAGGAATAAGTGTTGCACCATTTTCCGACCATGTTGCTACTAAACTATTAGTTGTCCCTAAATCAATTCCAATTATCGCCATACTAATCCCCTCTCTTTTTACTATATTTTACTATACCGTTACAAATAGGAAAAGTATGTAAGAAACTAACAATATCAAACTTTCAGAATAAAAAAATTCTATTTCAATCTAGTTAAATGAAATACTGTGTTAAGTTATAAAAAAAGTTGTTTATTTTAAAATAAAATCGTTTAAAAGTTCCAGTCATTTCAATATTTTTATGTTGGTTTGAAATTAAATTTCATTCCAAATCAACCTTCTCTACATCCCTTAGACTCCCTTTCACCTAACTACAAAAAACCCACAGGAGTAACCTCAGTAGGACAATTTATTACATTTTATATTTTGCGTTCCACTCTGTTCTCAAAAAAATGAGAGTAAACGCTATTCGCTATCCCCCCACCACCAAAATTTTATAAACAAAAAACCATGTAAGGTGCACTCTAAAAGTAATGTATACGTTAAACCGCCTTCCTGAAACTGCTCTATTCTAAACTTTATTAATATGACAGAATATTCTCTATTCATTTTGATAGTTGTTTTAAACCAATGAAATATATAATAAAAAAAGCCAATCTCCTATACGATAGAAGATTGACTCTTTCCTTTATTTACTCCCCTGTTTCAGAAAATCGCTTTATACGTTCTCCAATTTCATTGCGAACACGTTGAAATTCAGACCACTCTTTTCCTGCTGGGTCATCAAATCCCCAGTGAACACGATTTACATGCGGCGGAGTAGATGGACAGACAGCATCTGCATGGCTACAAAGCGTAACGACTAAATCAGCACTATTTAAAATGTTTGCATCAATTATATCTGATGTTTGATTTGTTATGTCGATATTTACTTCTTTCATTGCTTTAATAGCATTTGGATTTACACCATGTGCTTCGATTCCTGCAGAATATACATTCCACTTATCTCCTAAGTATTGTTTTCCCCAAGCTTCTGCCATTTGGCTTCGGCATGAATTTCCTGTGCATAAAAAGTAGATTGTCTTTTTGTTTTCCATGTTGTTTTCCACCTTTGTTTTAACTTTTTATTGGTTGGTCATTAAAATATTTACGCTTAAACCAAAAAGCAACGTTTACAAGTGCAATCATTACAGGCACTTCAACTAACGGTCCGATGACAGCTGCGAATGCCGCACCGGAATGAATACCAAACACACCAACTGCTACAGCAATCGCTAACTCAAAGTTATTACTACCTGCTGTAAATGCTAACGTTGTAGTCACCGGATAGTTTGCACCAATTTTTCTTCCCATAAAGAAAGAAACAAAGAACATCACAATAAAATAAATGAATAACGGAATTGCTATTCTTACTACATCTAATGGCACGCTAACAATCATTTCCCCTTTTAAAGAGAACATAATAATAATCGTAAATAGCAGTGCAATTAATGTAAGTGGGCTGATTTTAGGTATAAAGACCTTTTCATACCACTGTCTTCCTTTTAGCTTTACTAGTACAAAACGTGTCAACATACCTGCTATAAAAGGAATTCCTAAATAGATAAATACTGATTTCGCCACTTCTGCCATTGTAATACTAACGATAGCTCCTTCAATTCCTAACCATTCCGGGATTACTGTTACAAACACGTATGCATAAACTGAGAAGAATAACATTTGGAATACCGAGTTAAAAGCAACTAAACCTGCTGCATATTCTTTATCACCATCAGCTAGATCGTTCCAAACAATTACCATTGCAATGCAGCGGGCTAACCCAATCATAATGAGTCCGACCATATATTCTGGTTTATCAGGAAGAAAAATAATTGCTAAAACAAACATAAGTACCGGCCCAATAATCCAGTTTTGTACTAAAGATAGCACTAACACTTTTACATCTTTAAATACTCGGCCCATTTCCTCATAGCGAACTTTCGCTAATGGTGGATACATCATTACAATTAAACCAACAGCGAGCGGAATAGACGTCGTACCAACTTGTAATGCATTTAGTCCATCTACTACACTAGGGAATACAAACCCTAAACCAATCCCAACAGCCATCGCTAGAAAAATCCATAGTGTTAAATATCGGTCTAGAAATGATAAACGTTTCATTTTATTTTCCATCTCCTATTAACAACAAGAATTTTTAGCTGCCTCATTTGAAGTCGTACAACAAGATGACTCTTCTATTTTGTGAACATCACTATCTGCTTTCGTATAAAAGAACTCCCACTCGTTACCATCAGGATCCGTTACCCAAAACTTATCTTGCACCGCATAGCAACAAGTCGTATCCATCTCATCACGCGCAAAGAATCCCTCTTTTTCTAATCTTTCTTTATGTAATGTAATTTCTTCAGCTGTATCCACTTGGAAACCAAAATGATTTACTTGATTTCCCTTCACTTCATCTCGCACGTTCAACGTGAAATTAAGACCTGGGTTTTCTAATAAAAATTTTGCATAATCCGTTTTCACCTTAACTGGTGATACACCGAATACCTTTTCATAAAATTCAATAGACTTCTCTAAATTCGTAACGTTTATACCGACGTGAACATATCTCATACCTTATTCCTCCTCTTTATATATCATTAATCAATTTTTTTTGATTAATAGCTCAAAATTTTAACAACAACTACCTTTTCCTGTTTTTCTAAAGATACAGCACAATTCTTCTGATAATAAATTATTCACTTCCGCGTCATTTAAATCATAATAACTCCACGTACCTTTTGTTTCTTTTACAATTAAACCGGCCTCTAATAAAATCTTCAAGTGATAGGATAACTTAGATTGTGTCATCTCAAAAATCTCTGTTAAATCACATACACAAGTCTGGCCTCGCTGACAAAGTTCATACATAATCTCTAAACGCTTTTGATCCGCCAACGCTTTAAATTTTTTCTCATATAACTGAAAATCTTGTGCCATTGTAGTTCACTCTCCTTTCATCAATTTTTTTTGATGTTTATAGTATATATGCTGTTTAGTTCTTTATGCAACTAATTCATCAAGTTTTTTTGATTTATAAAAACCTTCCTCGCATCATATCTTTTTACAACTTAATAGTTAAAATATTTCCGAGGAATGGAGTCTCTATAACTGTTTTAAATTTTAATTTGACCATTATAGAGTAGTGCCCCATCAACATCAAGCTAAGAAAAATAAATACCCCCAAATGAAAAAAATCGATATAACTCTTCGGCAAATAAAGATAACTCTTGTTTTTGGTGCATATTCATAAAAAGCACGTCACCCTTTCTCATTAACATAAGAGAATAGTAACGTGCTTTTAATTTCAAAAATAGTCTAAATCCTTAAGTTGATGGTTCTGGGGCGGGACCCCAATAAGAACGGTATCTAAGGTTGTATGAGAGGTGTTAGTTCCATTCCAAAGGCCTCAGCCGACGATTAACTCAAGTACCGGTTTCGGATAACCCCCATGTGATGAAGTTCGTGTCCTGCGATGCCGTACGCGAGGGCGCGCGCCGTAATGCTTAGGTTGTTGGCTGTGCCCTTGCGGGTCCACGCCTCCGCCGGTAGCCCGCGCAGCAATGTGATCGTTGATTGCCGTACGGCCCGGTAGTCTTCGGCCAATTGCGCGGTTGTCCAGCTTCCGAAAGGAGGCATGAACAATTCCTGATCGAA